>NZ_JMGB01000008.1:2491-5442 GCF_000692055.1 Staphylococcus sp. TE8 | reverse complement strand
ACGTAAGCCCGACTACCATCGGCGCTAAGGAGCTTAACTTCTGTGTTCGGCATGGGAACAGGTGTGACCTCCTTGCCATTGTCACCAGACAAATGAATGTGTTATACATTCAAAACTAGATAGTAAGTAATGATTTTGCGTCGCAAAACATTTTAATATTGATTAAGTCTTCGATCGATTAGTATTCGTCAGCTCCACGTGTCACCACGCTTCCACCTCGAACCTATTAACCTCGTCATCTTCGAGGGATCTTATAACCGAAGTTGGGAAATCTCATCTTGAGGGGGGCTTCATGCTTAGATGCTTTCAGCACTTATCCCGTCCATACATAGCTACCCAGCTATGCCGTTGGCACGACAACTGGTACACCAGAGGTATGTCCATCCCGGTCCTCTCGTACTAAGGACAGCTCCTCTCAAATTTCCTACGCCCACGACGGATAGGGACCGAACTGTCTCACGACGTTCTGAACCCAGCTCGCGTACCGCTTTAATGGGCGAACAGCCCAACCCTTGGGACCGACTACAGCCCCAGGATGCGATGAGCCGACATCGAGGTGCCAAACCTCCCCGTCGATGTGAACTCTTGGGGGAGATAAGCCTGTTATCCCCGGGGTAGCTTTTATCCGTTGAGCGATGGCCCTTCCATGCGGAACCACCGGATCACTAAGTCCGTCTTTCGACCCTGCTCGACTTGTAGGTCTCGCAGTCAAGCTCCCTTATGCCTTTACACTCTGTGAATGATTTCCAACCATTCTGAGGGAACCTTTGAGCGCCTCCGTTACCTTTTAGGAGGCGACCGCCCCAGTCAAACTGCCCGCCTGACACTGTCTCCCACCACGATAAGTGGTGCGGGTTAGAAAGCCAACACAGCTAGGGTAGTATCCCACCAACGCCTCCACGTAAGCTAGCGCTCACGTTTCAATGGCTCCTACCTATCCTGTACAAGCTGTGCCGAATTTCAATATCAGGCTACAGTAAAGCTCCACGGGGTCTTTCCGTCCTGTCGCGGGTAACCTGCATCTTCACAGGTACTATGATTTCACCGAGTCTCTCGTTGAGACAGTGCCCAAATCGTTACGCCTTTCGTGCGGGTCGGAACTTACCCGACAAGGAATTTCGCTACCTTAGGACCGTTATAGTTACGGCCGCCGTTTACTGGGGCTTCGATTCGTGGCTTCGCAGAAGCTAACCACTCCTCTTAACCTTCCAGCACCGGGCAGGCGTCAGCCCCTATACATCACCTTACGGTTTAGCAGAGACCTGTGTTTTTGATAAACAGTCGCTTGGGCCTATTCACTGCGGCTCTTCTGGGCGTGAACCCTAAAGAGCACCCCTTCTCCCGAAGTTACGGGGTCATTTTGCCGAGTTCCTTAACGAGAGTTCGCTCGCTCACCTTAGAATTCTCATCTTGACTACCTGTGTCGGTTTGCGGTACGGGCACCTGTTATCTATCTAGAGGCTTTTCTCGGCAGTGTGAAATCAACGACTCGAGGAAACAATTTCCTCTCCCCATCACAGCTCAGCCTAACGAGTGCCGGATTTGCCTAACACTCAGCCTTACTGCTTGGACGTGCACTCCAACAGCACGCTTCGCCTATCCTACTGCGTCCCCCCATCGATTAAAACGATACTAGGTGGTACAGGAATATCAACCTGTTATCCATCGCCTACGCCTGTCGGCCTCAGCTTAGGACCCGACTAACCCAGAGCGGACGAGCCTTCCTCTGGAAACCTTAGTCAATCGGTGGACGGGATTCTCACCCGTCTTTCGCTACTCACACCGGCATTCTCACTTCTAAGCGCTCCACATGTCCTTGCGATCATGCTTCAACGCCCTTAGAACGCTCTCCTACCATTGTCCGAAGGACAATCCACAGCTTCGGTAATATGTTTAGCCCCGGTACATTTTCGGCGCAGTGTCACTCGACTAGTGAGCTATTACGCACTCTTTAAATGATGGCTGCTTCTAAGCCAACATCCTAGTTGTCTGGGCAACGCCACATCCTTTTCCACTTAACATATATTTTGGGACCTTAGCTGGTGGTCTGGGCTGTTTCCCTTTCGAACACGGACCTTATCACCCATGTTCTGACTCCCAAGTTAAATTGATTGGCATTCGGAGTTTGTCTGAATTCGGTAACCCGAGAGGGGCCCCTCGTCCAAACAGTGCTCTACCTCCAATAATCATCACTTGAGGCTAGCCCTAAAGCTATTTCGGAGAGAACCAGCTATCTCCAAGTTCGATTGGAATTTCTCCGCTACCCTCAGTTCATCCGCTCACTTTTCAACGTAAGTCGGTTCGGTCCTCCATTCAGTGTTACCTGAACTTCAACCTGACCAAGGGTAGATCACCTGGTTTCGGGTCTACGACCAAATACTCAACGCCCTATTCAGACTCGCTTTCGCTACGGCTCCACATTCGCTGCTTAACCTTGCATCAGATCGTAACTCGCCGGTTCATTCTACAAAAGGCACGCCATCACCCATAAACGGGCTCTGACTACTTGTAAGCACACGGTTTCAAGTTCTCTTTCACTCCCCTTCCGGGGTACTTTTCACCTTTCCCTCACGGTACTGGTTCACTATCGGTCACTAGAGAGTATTTAGCCTTAGGAGATGGTCCTCCTAGATTCCGACGGAATTTCACGTGCTCCGTCGTACTCAGGATCCACTCAAGAGAGAATATGTTTTCGACTACAGGATTATTACCTTCTTTGATTCATCTTTCCAGATGATTCGTCTAACATGTTCTTTTGTAACTCCGTATAGAGTGTCCTACAACCCCAACAAGCAAGCTTGTTGGTTTGGGCTCTTCCCGTTTCGCTCGCCGCTACTCAGGGAATCGATTTTTCTTTCTCTTCCTCCGGGTACTAAGATGTTTCAGTTCTCCGGGTCTGCCTTCTGACATGCTATGAATTCACATGTCGATAACATGACATAACTCATGTT
>NZ_JMGB01000008.1:0-1674 GCF_000692055.1 Staphylococcus sp. TE8 | reverse complement strand
TAAACATTCAAAACTGAATACAATATGTCACGTTATCCTTTCATCTTCGAAGAAGATGTTCCGAATATATCCTTAGAAAGGAGGTGATCCAGCCGCACCTTCCGATACGGCTACCTTGTTACGACTTCACCCCAATCATTTGTCCCACCTTCGACGGCTAGCTCCAAAAGGTTACTCCACCGGCTTCGGGTGTTACAAACTCTCGTGGTGTGACGGGCGGTGTGTACAAGACCCGGGAACGTATTCACCGTAGCATGCTGATCTACGATTACTAGCGATTCCAGCTTCATGTAGTCGAGTTGCAGACTACAATCCGAACTGAGAACAACTTTATGGGATTTGCTTGACCTCGCGGTTTCGCTACCCTTTGTATTGTCCATTGTAGCACGTGTGTAGCCCAAATCATAAGGGGCATGATGATTTGACGTCATCCCCACCTTCCTCCGGTTTGTCACCGGCAGTCAACTTAGAGTGCCCAACTTAATGATGGCAACTAAGCTTAAGGGTTGCGCTCGTTGCGGGACTTAACCCAACATCTCACGACACGAGCTGACGACAACCATGCACCACCTGTCACTCTGTCCCCCGAAGGGGAAAACTCTATCTCTAGAGGGGTCAGAGGATGTCAAGATTTGGTAAGGTTCTTCGCGTTGCTTCGAATTAAACCACATGCTCCACCGCTTGTGCGGGTCCCCGTCAATTCCTTTGAGTTTCAACCTTGCGGTCGTACTCCCCAGGCGGAGTGCTTAATGCGTTAGCTGCAGCACTAAGGGGCGGAAACCCCCTAACACTTAGCACTCATCGTTTACGGCGTGGACTACCAGGGTATCTAATCCTGTTTGATCCCCACGCTTTCGCACATCAGCGTCAGTTACAGACCAGAAAGTCGCCTTCGCCACTGGTGTTCCTCCATATCTCTGCGCATTTCACCGCTACACATGGAATTCCACTTTCCTCTTCTGCACTCAAGTTTTCCAGTTTCCAATGACCCTCCACGGTTGAGCCGTGGGCTTTCACATCAGACTTAAAAAACCGCCTACGCGCGCTTTACGCCCAATAATTCCGGATAACGCTTGCCACCTACGTATTACCGCGGCTGCTGGCACGTAGTTAGCCGTGGCTTTCTGATTAGGTACCGTCAAGACGTGCATAGTTACTTACACATTTGTTCTTCCCTAATAACAGAGTTTTACGATCCGAAGACCTTCTTCACTCACGCGGCGTTGCTCCGTCAGGCTTTCGCCCATTGCGGAAGATTCCCTACTGCTGCCTCCCGTAGGAGTCTGGACCGTGTCTCAGTTCCAGTGTGGCCGATCACCCTCTCAGGTCGGCTACGCATCGTTGCCTTGGTAAGCCGTTACCTTACCAACTAGCTAATGCGGCGCGGATCCATCTATAAGTGACAGCAAGACCGTCTTTCACTGTTGAACCATGCGGTTCAACATGTTATCCGGTATTAGCTCCGGTTTCCCGAAGTTATCCCAGTCTTATAGGTAGGTTATCCACGTGTTACTCACCCGTCCGCCGCTAACGTCAGAGGAGCAAGCTCCTCGTCTGTTCGCTCGACTTGCATGTATTAGGCACGCCGCCAGCGTTCATCCTGAGCCAGGATCAAACTCTCCATAAAAAATTATGATGTTTGATTAGCTCATAAATACTAAATAGTTTGTAACG
>NZ_JMGB01000007.1:0-18387 GCF_000692055.1 Staphylococcus sp. TE8 | reverse complement strand
CTCGGTAATGGTTTTAAAAAGACAACGAATGAACAATTTGATGATGCAGGTGCAAGTAAAAATCAGACTTCTATCTCATATATGACAGAAGATATGGAAGCGCCAAAAGATAATCCATTTAAACAAGAAGATATCCGTGCTGTAGAACAAGTTAAAGGAGTAAAAAAAGCTAAAATAAAAGAAAATAAAGATAGTACTTATTCAGCTAAGATTACAAATATACATGGGAGTGGTGATGTAGAGTTGAAAAAAGTGGGTCGTGTGTCGAATGTTGATCACGGCCATGGTTTCACAAAAGACGACAATGACACACAAGAAAAGATTGTTGTCATAGATAGTAAAGTTGCGAAAAAAGTCTTCAGTGGTGCAAGTAATGCAGTAGGAAAATCCATTTATATCAATGGAGAAGGCTTTAAAGTCGTTGGTGTTGGTGATGCCAGTAGTCAAGATACTAGTGGAATGCCGCTAGAAACTGTTGTTCAAATGCCAACTAAAACAGCTAATCATTATATGAATAATTTATCTCAAGGTTCACCACAGCTCCAAATAACAGTAAATGACGGAGAAAACAAAAAAGATGTTGGTAAAAAAGTAGAAAAGGAACTGAATAAAAAAGGATCAGGGGTTTCTGATGGGCAATATAGTCTTTCTGATAACGAAGAATTGATGAAAGGCTTCTTGAAAATAGTTGATATGATTACATATTTTGTAGCAGCTGTCGCAGGTATCTCATTATTTATCGCCGGTATTGGTGTCATGAATGTCATGTACATTTCTGTGACCGAACGTACGGAAGAAATTGCGATACGTCGTGCGTTTGGTGCCAAAGGCCGAGATATTGAAATTCAATTCTTAGTTGAAAGTGTTGTACTTTGTCTGTTTGGAGGTATTATTGGATTAATATTAGGAATTATGATCTCAGTATTTATTAATTTAGTGACACCTGATACAGTAAAAACCTCAGTTAGTGTTGGTTCAATTATATTAGCATTTGGTGTATCAACATTAATTGGAATAATTTTTGGATGGATTCCAGCACGATCAGCTTCTAAAAAAGAATTAATTGATATTATTAAATAGATAAAACAAAGATACTCTTTTCTTTTTGTATAGTTATTTTTACTTTATTGAAATATATCTTTGTTGTACAGTTAAAGTAACGATTAATACTATTGAAAGGATGTTAATGTATGAAATATTTAAAAAAAGCAATAAATTCTATTCATATTGGAAGTGGTCCAGATTGGATAATAGAAAAATTAAAAAAATCATAATTTAAGTGATTTAAACTTTCTATCAAATAGAATTGATTATTCAATTTATATAAGTTAAGCAACTAAATTTTGCTTAACTTATTTTTTGTTTTCTTATAAAACTTGAAAGCAAAGGTATAAGACTATGCAAATAATTATAATTTCACAGCCATAATAAACATTATTGATATAAATATCTTATAATAGGTTATTAACATACATTTTTAAATGCTAGCAGAAAATCTCCTTTGCGTCGAAAAGAGTTTATTAAACCATATTATTATCTTGTTTAATTCTATAAACAGTCTGCCTTGTTATATTCACTTCTTTCGCAATTTTACTAATTGCCTTTCCTTCTTCTAACATTTCCACAACTCGATTATAAATAATGCGTTTTTGAGGATCCTTTGCATTCGCTGAATAAAGTAATGGGCGTCCTTTATATACACCTTTTTCTTTAGCTACTTTAATCCCTTGTTCTTGTCGACGTTTGCTTTCATTTTTTTCTTGTTCTGAAACCATCGCTAATATTTGAATGATTAAGTCTTTCATAAATTTATCTAATAAGGGATTTCCGATAACTTCATTCATCATAGGTAAACTAGTAATCATCAACTGAACTTCTTTGTCTTTTAAATAGTTAACTGTGTTGATTACTTCATCATAATTACGTCCTAAACGATCAATTGATTCCACTACAAACCGGTCTCCCATTCTTACAAAATTAAGAGCTTCTTGAAATACAGGTCTATTTTCTACCGATTTTCCCGATTGTTTCTCTGTAAATATTTTCTCTACGCCAAATGTTTTCAATGTATCTAGCTGTCTTTCTAAATTCTGATCTATCGAAGATACTCTTGCATAACCTATAATCATTCATCTTCCCTCCACAATTAATATACACCCTAAACATACATTTGAATTGCTATAAATTCAACAACTTTATTTGTATGATTAGGGTGTACCCTACACGAACAAAAAATAAAAGACAAATCAAATTATTTAGCTAATTTGATTTGTCTTTTATTAATATATATGTTATAATTAAGAGTGATAATTTTATATTATTTAGTTCTATGACAAACTATCACGACTATATATTGTATTTTTTATCGCAAATATTATAATACATCATATAAGTTGAAATGTAAAGTGAAATTTTCACAGTCAAATAACTTATAAGGAAGATAAATATGAAAATAGAAGAAGCACTATTTATGCACGATGGTTCATCAGAACACATGGAGATTAAGGATATAAAAAATCATGAAAACTTTGTATCAATTAAAAACCATTTATACTGTGCAACTCCGGGATGTGAATGTCCATTAATTTATGCTAATGGTCAAAATCCTTATTTAAGAACTTTTCCAAAACAAAATCATAGTACAAATTGCCCATATTCTTTACAAAGAATTGAAGCCAAAAAAAGAAAAGAAACAGAAAAAGTTGTAAAAAGAGGCCTGTCCGGTGAAGAGATTCAAACGAAGCACAAATATGCTTTTGCTAAATATTTTGGCCCTTCGAAAAAAAGAACAATAATAAACAAAATAAAAATAACACAAGTAATACCATTACTTCTAATAGCGAAACTGAAAAAACAGTACCCACTTCTCCAACTTTAGATAATGTTGAAACTACCAACAGGTCTAAGACAAAATCTATACAAACTAATCATTTAAGTATAAATGAAATAGATGATAAAAATATAGGTAAAGTAGTTAATATAGTCGGTACTGTATCATATGTGAATTATGATACTAAAAAATCTGCATTCGTTTTAAAGTTAGAAAACTATGATAATTATGAAATTACTTTCCCTGAATCATATTTAGCATCTACTTCTAATCAAGATGCATTAAAAAAATCATTTGTTGGTATTTCTAAATTGGCAAAAAAGAAAACAGTAGTTTGTTGTATAACTACATATTTACAAAAATCGAATGGTAAATACCAACTCCCGATTTACAATATCGCTAGCTTATCTTTCGGAATTTTAGAAAATGAACAAAAAACACCCTCACCTTTAATTCCATTAAAATTAATGGAGAAGGTATCAAGACAAAAACTTATTTAATCTTACAATATATTAAATTTTGCATTCCTACCCACTATGGTGTTATAATATATTCAACAAATATTAGACTCATGAATCACCGAACCCCCAATCTACAGCCATAGATTGGGGGTTCTTTTGATGGTGAGGCTCTGTCGCCCTATTTATTGCGATTGTTTAGCCAAAACGTAAAGATCGCAACTATACACCCTGATATTATGGGTGCAATTATGCTAACAAATATTAAACTCATGATTTCACCTCCTTCCGCCGAAAATATCGCCGGAAGTTAAGGCGACTTCATCATTATACCATCTGTGATTTGTTAAGCATATCCACTTCCGATAAGTAACTTTATGTAATGTTTTTAAATTTATATTTTTCTTCTGATTGCGATTTAGTGTCACTAATTTTCGCAACTTTATCTTTTTTATTTTCTTTTATAATATTTGATTGTAATTTGCTTATGATAATGCATCCCACTAGACAAAATAAATTATTAGATATTATCAACGCGTACAGCGTTAACTCACTAGTAATATATTTATAAGGAAGATTATCAAAAGCTTTATATATATAAATGCCATTAAAAAGAAGAAATAATAAAACGATTAACATTAAATATCCTGTACTTTTAGGACAAATATGTCTCATTCTCATAAAACTGCTTTTCTTATATAAATATACATATTCATAATATGAATTAGCCTCTTTATCTTGATAATAGTATTTATCACATTGATACTTCTGATGATATGAGGATCTCTTCATTTTATCTAATTGATGTACCTCAGTTACTTTATTTAACATGATTAAATCTTTGAAAAAGTTATGATTTTTACTTTTTTTTTCGAATACTTCTCCTTCTATATTTTTAAAAATAGTAAAATTATTTATTAATGTACAAAGTGATATACAAATTCCTAAAATAAATATACCAAACAAAATATCACTAATAATAAACGTCAAAAGACGAAACTTAGAAATCTTTTCTACTATTAAAAGTATATAATACGAATATATAAGAACAATTGCCATACAATAGAGCGCTATTAATGAATAAAAAGAGTAAGCATCCATTTTTTTACTATCAAAATAATGTGTAAAATATCGTCTTATAAATGTTAAAACGATTGGTAATACAAATGTTGCTAATACTTTTGTCAATATAATTTTCTCCTTGATTTTAATTAGAAAATTATTTATCAATGCATGTTACCTAATGTGAGTATAAATTCCATATAACTCTTTATCGTTTATTTTATCAATCACATTTAGCAAGTCTTCTTTTTGATCTTCATCAAAATACTTTTCTGCATAACTTTCTAACTTTTTTATATTCTCTTTGGTAACAATTTCATCTATAACAGCAAAATCTTGCTCTAACGTTTTATTGATTGATTCAATGCTCATATTAAAATATTCTTTTAAATCTTTTAAGATTTCTCTAGAATCTGGATCATAATAATGTTTGCGTGTGACTTTTAATTTATGTATTTCATTAAAAAATGAAGATGCAATTGAATTATCACTTTTAATTTTTATACTTACTTCTACATTCTCCATTAGTTCTTCTACTTGTTTATCATGGGAACAATAATAAAATAACATATCAGTAAAATTTATTAAGTTTTTATGTAATACATATTCTTTTTCCTGATTTTCCATTTCAATTTTTAGACTTGGTAAAAACATGTGTAAAAAATCGTCATTTGTAAATTTATAACCATAAAAAGCTACATTACTATGATATCCTACCAATTCTTTTAAATTTTGCAAATTTTCATTTGATGGGAAATCTACACCCTTCCTCCAACTATCAATTTGCCTTTTACTGACATTTAAATGATGTTGAAGCCATTGTTCTCCTACAGATGTTATTTTATGAGTTACATCAAAATGTTCTTCACGAGGTACATTTCTACAAAACTCTTCTACTTGTCTTCTAACCAAATTATCTGGAAATAGAGGTGATTGACAAATATCTATACTTTCATATCTTGATGTTTCATCGATAAACTCTATTAAGTTATTAATATTGTCTATAAAATTTTGCTTGTACTTATTTTTCAGTTCCCTACCTATCTTAGGTTTACCATCAATATGTTTGTATTGCATATTTGGGTCTATAAAAGCATCAAACACGCCAAATTCTAAAAACGGTTCCAATGCTTCTTGTGCTCTAGGATTATTTTCATGAAGATTTATTATTTCTTTTTCTGTTTCTCCATCAGTTGTCATTTCTTGTAAATATAAATGAACTTTTTCACAAAACTCTATAATAGGAGATTGAAATTCCTTATATGAAAAATCCGTACCAATTAAATGCACTGAATAATCTCTTAATTTTTTAAGATTATTTCGTTTAGGAACGCTATTACCATTTCTCCAATCAGATAAACTGTGCTTACTAATGCCAGATTGTTTTGATACTTCTTCCATATTAATACCCATCTTATTAAGTGCTCTTAAAAAGTCTTCTATACTTTTATGAAATTCTTGATTTTTCAAATTATCCCCTCTTCTTTGTTCATTTTTTCACAATATTTCATTTTTTCTTCTTTTTCCCCATAATCTAATTTTCAACATGATAGTCTTGAATTATGTCAGATAAATACTTTGATATCTGCATTATAACATTCATTATAGTGCGCACTAAAATAATGAATCATTCAATTTATAAGTAAAGGTGTGTTTCACATGAAAATTCAAGCCAATTTCAAAAAAGGTGGCTATTCAACTGAAATAGCTTCCAATTATATTGATAATAAAAAACCTATTTATAGCTTAAGTACAGATCTTTATCCGCAACAACGCTTTGAAAATAACAAACCGACCGGTGAAATCATTGCGTATAAAGCTTGGTTTGTTCAAGAAGGTTTACCCCCCTTCACAGTTAAATTTGAAAATGAAGTGACATTACCGAATTATATGAGCGTTATCACTTTTGATAATCTAGAAGCTTGTGAAATCCGTTATGATGTTTACTTCAAAGCTTCAGATCTGAAGGAGGTTAAATAATGACAGCCAAAGAACTCGAACAATATCTCCTACAAAGCTTAAATATGGCATTGGGATCCATGATGCAAGGCGAAACCAGTTATACTAATAGTTTTACCTGCAAGGTTACGGAAGAAGGTTTTTACTTTCTTCCTCGACTGCCTGCAGGCTACATTATTGATGATGACTTATATCAAAAAATATTTCTCATTGCGAGTGCAGCTTTATATCCTAAGTTCACATTGTTAAAACAAAGTTCTGCGTATTTCGTTCCTATGGACACAGATGATATTCACACTCAACGTGCATTGTTTTTTCCATGGCAACAAGGGATTTCTGAACGCTTAGTGATTACAGATTTAGATCAATTCACTTCTACACTAACACATCAAAAAATTCCGGTCATGAAACAATTAACTTTAAATTATCAAAACATCACATCCATAGCGATCGCTGGTAATTCAGGTAGTGGTAAGTCGTATATGCTGACATACTTATTAAGTGTACTAAAACCCATATCTGAACTCATTATTGTTGATCCCAAGTTTGATACACCGAGTCGATGGGCACGTATCCATGATATTGCTGTGATTCATCCACATCAAAATCGATCTAAATCTGATTTTTTATCTGAGATTAATGAAAACTTAAGTCATTGCCTTCAGGTTATTCAACAGCGTCAAACAATGCTTTATGACGATCCAGACTATCAGTTTGATCATCTAACCATTGTGATTGATGAAGTGCTCGCTTTAGCTGAAGGTGTCAATAAAGCTATTAAAGACGCATTCTTTTCATTGCTATCTCAAATTGCTTTATTAGGGCGTGCAACCAAAGTTCATTTATTATTGGTGTCTCAACGGTTTGATCATCAAACAATTCCAGTTTCTGTTAGAGAACAACTCAATGTGCTGATTCAAATCGGTAATATTAATAAAAAAACAACACAATTTTTATTCCCAGATTTAGACCCTGAAGGTATTGTGATACCTATTGGTAAAGGGACGGGATTGATTCAAGTGATTGATAGTGAATCCCCCTATCAAGTCTCACCTCTGTTATGTCCGACTTACTATACAAAGGCTGGTGTATTGTGATGAGGAAAACCTACTTCATGCGTGTGTATGATATTATCATTTACTTGTTTCTATTTGCTATTTTGACAGTGATGTTTAGTAAACTCTTTGACCTATTGAACATAGCTATATCTCAAATCGATATGCAAAATGTCACACACTATATCACAATCATTTCAAACGGTTTATATCAACTTGCATTTTACTTGTTAGGATTAGCGTTGATATTAATTGTTATCGATTTAATGATTCGTTTATTGAAAGACCAACTCACCAATCATATTAAATCCGTTTATCACACGATAGTTTTACGACATTATCTTAAACAAGATATCGACACAACATCATCAAAAGATTGGCAACAAACAGGCGAAACTAAAACAAACGCTGTCGAACGCTATTTTAATAAAGTCGTGGGAAAGTCACTTGTTGATGTTCGTCAAAATGAAGTATGTGTAGCGATTAAAATTCCTCGCAAGCAGCAGGCACATGAAATATTAAAGTCTATTGAACCTCAGATTTATGAAGAAATCACCCATTTGCATCCCGAGTATTACTTTTCCACATCTCAACGTCATCATCGTTATCAATGGTTGATTGGTCACAAACGTTGAGTTAACAACGCGCTGTGGTTCACGTAGTGAAAAACACAAGCGCGTTGTTAACTCCGTGCCATGGGGTTACTACGACCCCCATGGCATCATTAATCAGTAATCACAGAAAGGATGTCCATGATGACGAAAGATAAACGTTCGAATAAGTGGGCTTTTTTAATATATGAAGAAAGCACACCATCTAATTATCAAGATATTTTGGAACAGATGCATATTCCTTATATTTTAAGCCCGTGGCACAATCAAGATATAGATCAATCAACGGGATTAATCAAAAAATCACATAAACATGGTGCTTTATTCTTTGATTCTTTAAAAAGTTATTCTCAAGTCTCTGAATTACTTCAACAACACTTAAATACACCGAGCCATATTGAAATTATTATGTCTCCTAAGGGTATGTTTGATTATTTTATTCATGCCTCTAATTCAGATAAAACGTCTTATGATATCAACGATATTGAAAGTGGTTGTGGTTTTGACTTAAACCAATTTTTATTAGATCAAGGTCAGTCCGAAGTGTTTAATAACATTATTGATATAATTGAAGGTCAAAATTTTATAGAATTTCAAGATCTAGTGATGTATGCGCGACAACATCATTCATCTTATTTAAATGTGATTATTCAACGAACGTATTTTTTTGCGAAATATTTAGATTCAAGACGACATGCGTCCAATCATAAATAGTAGGATGTGTCGAATATATGGTTTTGTGGCGCGTTTTGACGGCGCATATTTAAGGAATGCATTTCTTCGAGTTCTGTTTTAATTGAACGCATTAAATAACCTTGCATGGCTTCGACACTTTCGCTTTTTTGAATTAATGTTGCTTTAAACCGTTTGAGAACATTAATTATTTCAAATTCAATGTCTTCTAACATGTATATTGTATTCTTTTCATTATTAAATGATGACTTAGCTTTAAGTATGACACTTTTAATAATTTGTATCTCACGCACTTCAAAGTTATTTAAATAGGTTTGAAGTTGATCTGGAATTTCTTGAAGTAAATGGTATTTTAAAGCATTATTATCAAATTCATTAGATTGATGATTTGTATGATTAGAATGAGATGCATTTTTACTAATTACATTTAAACTATCATTCATATCACTCATATCACTATTTTCAGTTTCTTTATAATTAGTATCATTAATATCAGTATCATTAGACTTACAATTTGTTAGTTCTTGAACTATATTTTTGTTAGTTCTTGAACTAACAAATTGTGTGTTCTGGAACTTACAATTTGTTAGTTCCTTGTCATAATTGGGTTCTAGAAGGTATATTTTATTAGGTTTATTTAACCCTTGTCTTTCATTTACAATTAAATTGAATTTTTCTAGTTCTTTTTTTAATTTGATAATTTTAGGTTCTCCATATTGTAAAATGGAACATAACTGCTTATTTGTATATAGTAGATATATATTATTTTCTTCATCAATCCAGTTATTAATTTTGGATAATTCAAAACGATCTTTTAATAAAGCATACATAACTTTTGCTTCGGTTGTCATTTTAGAAAAATAATCATCTTCAAATAAAAATTTTGGAAGCTGATAAAAACGAGATGTTTCGAATTTACTAGCAGAAATTTTTTTAAATTTTGACATAATATAAACCTCTTCCTATTTCGTATTTGGATAGAGGTAATAAAACGCATTATTATTTTTAATAGTATCTCATTCTTGAAGTCATATTGTTTATACTATATAATTATATGTACTTATTATATAAACAACGCATCATTTAGAGCATATATGTTAGCGTTTATTACCTAAAGCGTTTAATCGGTCCAAGGATTAAACGCTTTTTAATTTTGTTAAAAGCTAAGTTAATAGTAACAAAGTAAACAGTAAGAAACAATAAATTCTGTAACTTCACAACCGTAACATGTTACATGTAACAGAGGTATACAAGTTAATTAAATAACGCAAGTAATGAGGATATAGTATATAAAAATTGAAAAAAGAAAAAATTATTAGTAACATGTTACATGTAACAGAGTTATACAAGTTAATTAAATAACGCAAGTAATGAGGATATAGTATATAGGAGGTATTACTTTGAGTATAATAACGGTTGGAAATTTTAAAGGTGGTGTAGGTAAAACTACAGTAGCCACTTTAATTTCTTATATTGCATCTGAAAACTATGATAAAAAAGTACTTTTAATAGACTTTGATCCGCAGGGAAATGCAACTCAAATTATGAAAAGAACTTATCCAGAATTTGAAGAAGAAAAGATTTCATTTATAGATATGTTAAAAAATGGGAATATAGAGCAAAGTATCGTGAGACTAACTTCTAAATTATCATTATTACCTGCAGATTCATCTTTGGCTAATTTATCCGATATGATTTCAAAGACAGATATTTTAAAGAAAAGGTATATTTTGAAAAATTTGGTTGAAAAAATAAAATATATTTATAATTTCGACTATATATTTATTGATGTACCACCTACTATTAACTCTGATTTCACTAATAATGCTGTTTATGCAAGTGATTATATTTTAATGGTATTTCAAACACAACAATCTGCTTATGAAAGTAGTCTTTCATTTGTTAATTTTTTAAGGGATAGAAAAAAAGAATCAGACTTATCGTTTGAATTAGTTGGCGCTGTTCCAGTATTAATTAAAAAAAGTGGACGAGTAGACAAGAAAATATTAGATATGTCTAAATCAGCATTTTCTGAGGCATTATTTGAAAATCAAATATATCAAAGAGAAAGAATAAAAAAATTTGCTGCTGATGGAATAAAAGATAAAGATATGCATGATAAAAAAGTTATATATATGTTTAATAAGGTTTACGAAGAATTAGTTAATAGAATTAGATTAATTGAGGGTGAGTGATATTATGGCAGGGTTTTTAGATGACATCGATACATCTGAGGTAAAATATACGGAAAATTATAAACCGGTATCTAAAAGTACAACTATTAGAGTAGATACTGATATCAAGAAAAGACTAAATCAAATGGCATTAGATAAAGATACATCAATAAAAGCCATAGTTGATGAAGTGTTAAGGGAATTTTTAGAAAACAGTAAGTATTAGCAAAAAAAGAAAATATATGAAAATAAAAATAACAACAAAAAAGAATATTACAATCATAGTGATAAAGCAAAAGAAGACTCGTAAATCAATTTGAA
This sequence comes from Staphylococcus sp. TE8, assembly GCF_000692055.1. NCBI lineage: Bacteria > Bacillati > Bacillota > Bacilli > Caryophanales > Staphylococcaceae > Staphylococcus > Staphylococcus sp. TE8. The sequence continues at coordinate 7,224 of NZ_JMGB01000007.1, read as the reverse complement.
AAATGAAGAAACATTGAGACTTAAAAATAGTGAATAAAAAAGATAGAAATTTTAAAATAATCTAATAAAGACTCTAAAACCTAAAAGGTATTTTGCTACGTTTTTTTAGTAATCAATCTATAAAATTCATATTTGAAATATATAATCTTTAAACAATATTAATATAAAAGCACTTTTAAAATTACAATAATTTTGATATATTAAATTTGAATATATATAAAGGAGGTTAATAAAATGAAAGATGTAGCAGATGGTTTGAAGGCTGGATATCAAGGTATTGTTAATTGGGCAAAGAAGAAAGGTCGTAAATAAATTTAAAATGCTGAGAATATAATTTTCTCGAAAAAATTGAAAAAAGGCAATTTCTATAGAAAAGTGATGTGCACCCCAAAAGTTGGACTAAAATCTAACTTTATGTGGTGCATTTTTATGGGTAAACATTATAAATTTGAAATCAAGTTAAAAATAGTTCAGGAATATTTAAATAGTAGTTTAGGATATGAGAGAGTAACTAAAAAATATAATCTATCTCATCATTCTATGCTTCAAAGATGGGTTAACCAGTATTTGGAATTGGGCCCTGAAGGATTAAAAAAATGAAAAATAGGTCATATACTAGAGATTTTAAAGTATCTGTTTTAAGATTTAGACAAGAAAATACAATTCTTATAGAGGCACAATAGGTAAAGTAGCTAGAAATATATTAAAACGTCGTTTTAATACAGATAGACCTTATCAAAAAGTGGTTACAGACATTACAGAATTTAAATTACTCGGTGGAACAAAGGCATATTTGTCACCTTTTATAGATTTATATAGTTTGGAAATCTTAAGTTGTCGTATATCAAAGCGTCCTACTATAGATATTGTTATTGAACCTTTAAATGAATTACTAACAATGAGACCTCAACTTTTTTATCGAATGACAATTCATTCAGATCAAGGATGGCATTATCAAAATAGAAACTATATTGAGTCATTAAAAGAACATGATGTATTTCAAAGTATGTCTAGAAAGGGGAATTGCCTAGATAATGATTCAATGGAAAACTTCTTTGTGTTATTAAAACAAGAAATGTATTATGGACAATCATTTGAAACATTCCAAGAATTAGAACAATCAATTCATAAATATATCAATTTTTATAACAATACAAGAATTAAAGTAAAATTAAAAGGCTTGTCTCCTACACAATATAGGAAACAAACCTTTGAAATCGTATACTATACCAAAGTACAACTTTTGGGGTTCAGTACAAAGTGTAGAAATTGCCTTTTTTTATAATATTTAAATAATCGATATACTATCTTGTTTATAGTAAGTGTCATTAATATTGATACAGATCAGGAGACATTGTATTTTTTGTTTTAGAAAATTTTTGCCGTGTATGTTGAAATAAGAATTGCCTTATTTATTTTCTTTATCAGCTTTTTCTGATCTAGTTAATATATCTGTTAAAAATCCCCAAACTGCAAAAATAATGACAAATAATAAAGAGTATAGTGGAGTAATAAAATTTGTTGTAAGTACAAAAATTCCAAAAACAATAACAAACAAGGTTAATAATAAATAAGAAATATTTCTTATTTTAGATTTTTCCATATTCTTCCAACCTTTCTTTTTAAAATAATTATAACTATTTTTTATTTTACCATAAATATTATTATAATTCATATTGCAGTATGCCATTGAAAATTTTAAAATGTAAACTGATGGATATCTAAAAATATTTCTAATTAAAGCATGTATATTTATTTAAATATCTACATACAAATATAAAAATAGAGGATAAAATTTTATGGAGAATTTTAAAAAAAATACAAAATGGCATAGAGTAGATAAAAATATTAAGAAAGTATGGACTATTTCATATATATTAGGTTATACAATTGTTTTAATGTTTTTCTGTTTCTTATTAATATTAAGTAATATTTACAAATGGAATTCAACTATAAATATAATAAATATAATAATAATATTTATCATTATTATATTTATGATTGTTGAATATATATATATAAAAATTTATAAATACAATATTTATAAATTTAAAATTACTAATAGTCATGTCCTTATTCAAAAAAAGGGATGGTTTAACTTTATTGAAAAAACAGTCCCTATAGAGAAGATATATTATATTGATATATATGAAGGTCCAATATTAAAACGTTATAATTTATGCACATTAAAATTCGGGACTATAGCGTATACTCATGAAATAGAAGGTATAAATATTAATCAAGTAAATTCTTATAAAAAACAGATCTATAAAGACGATATGAGGTGAGTATATTTTGGAAAATTTACATTTTATAAGAATACACGTTATATGGATTTTTACTGAATTTTTTAAAATAGTAAGAAACTCTATAGCCTTATATTTCTTTTTATTGTATTTGTTTAATAAATGGATTAGTTTAAATAATATGATAATATACATAGTGGTATTATTTGTATTCGTATATTCTATGATTACTAGTCTATTGTATTGGAAAAATTTTAAAATATATCCTTTGAAAAATAAAATAGAGATACATAAAGGGTCATATTTCAAAAAAATAACATATTTAAATTATGATAACGTAACGGGAGTTAATGAAAAAAGGAATATTTTAGAAAAAATATTAAAACTAAATTCTGTTATCATAAAAGTAAATTCTATAGATCAAGATGAAAGTATTATTATACCATCGATAAGTTTTAAAGATACTGCTAAAATTAAAAAATCATTAAAAATAAATGAAAAAAAATCAAAATATAAAAAAGAAAATGTTTATTTTGAAACTAATGTTTCAGATATAATGAAGAATTCTTTGTCCTCATTTAATATAATTCTTTTTATGCTTTTTTTATACTCTTTATATAGTACTATAAGTGACTATTTGGACGTCGATTGGATTGTTCTTTATACAAAAAAAATTATATTTTATAACAATATATCTATGGTTATAAGTTTAATAGTATTAGTACTTCTTTCTTATGTATATACAGCCACTAAATCATTACTCAAATATTCAAATTTCAAATTATTAAATTATGATAAATACTTAATAACTGATTATGGGGTTACTTTAAAAAAAAATATTTCTATAGAAAAAAATTCGATAAGTGCAATTATGATAAAGTCATCACTTCTTCAAAATTTATTAAATTTTGAAGAAGTTAAAGTAATAAGTATGAATCCTGAGAATGAAAAAAAGGACAAAGAGATAATATTACCAATAATCAAGAAAGAAACTAGCAAAAAACATTTAGAAAAAATTCTAAATTACAATATAAAATTTTTACCTTTTTATAAGAATGAGACAAAAATAATACTTTTAAAACTGATAAGAAAAACTATCGTTTTATTGTTATTTTTATCAATCGATTATTTTATCAATAATTTATATTTGAGTATATTAATCTATATGTTATGTATATATATATTATTAAAACAAGTGATATCTGTTTTCCTTACCACTTATTCTTTTTCGAACAATTTCATAGTAATTAAAAAGCAAGATTTTAATAGAGATATTTTAATAATACCTACTGAAAAAATTGAAGAAATTATAATAAAACAAAGCTTTTTTCAAAGAGCTTTTAATGTTGGCAGTATAGTAATAGTTAATAAAGCAGTACCACCAAGTAAATTTAAAATACTAGATATTAACATCAATCAATTAATAAATTTTAAAAATCAATTAATAAAGCATTGAAAAAATAGTGAAAAAAAGATAGTATTATAGTGTAATGAATACGTATTCATTACACTATAATACTATTGAAAAGGGGCAATTAATAATGGCAGGATTTATGAAGTTAATTCAGTTCTTAGCAACTAAAGGTCAAAAGTATGTTTCACTTGCATGGAAACATAAAGGTACTATTTTAAAATGGATTAACGCCGGTCAAAGTTTTGAATGGATTTATAAACAAATCAAAAAATTATGGTCATAATTTTTGTTTTAATCGAGTATAAGTGGCAGCTTATACTCGATTTTTTAATATTGGTTATCTTTTGCTTTAGTAGTTTCTAGCTCTTGCTCTATTTTTTTCTTGTAACTATAATGCCCATCAACCCAAAAGCTTAACAAAATAGTTAGTCCTAAAGTAAATGGAACATAATCACTTAAAGATAAATTATGATTAGTATGAACTAAAATGAAAATAACGAGAATAGTATAAATGATAGGTACTATAGCCCCAAGCCAAACTTTTTCACGACAAGATAAAATATACCTATGTATAGCTAGTATTATTAAAAATGTCACAATTACTGATATATTTAACATGAATTAGTTCCTTTCTACATCATAAAAATTAATAATTTGATAAGCTACATCTAATGTGATTTTCCCGTCTATTACTAATTGCATAATTTTACTTTTAAAGTTGTTATTTTCTTCTTCTACTAATTGAATTTTTTGTATTAACTTATCAGTTCTCAAACGAATAGTAGGGTAAGATACATTATATTCATTACTTAACTTTTTTAAAGAACCAGAATTCATAACTAACCTTTTAATAAAAACCTTATCTTCATCAGACAATTTTTCTAACCATTCACTCATAACTAGTCCACCCTCAATAAAGTTTATTTTATTTTAACAAAGTTAAACAAAAAAGTAAAGATTAATTTAATATATCTAATTTATTGTTACATGATGGCTTGATTAAGAGAATTGAAGATGAAATTGAATATAACATCTAAAAATATAAAAGTCAGTCCAAGTATTATTGACAATGAGAGTTTAAATTTAGAAACATAATAAAATGATAAAGTTAATAAGTAACCACTTAAAAGCATATAAAAATCTATAGAAGATAATAAAACATTTTTATCATTAAAAATACCTAAACTTAGCAAATCATATTTGTTAGTGTCTATACTGAAAATCAATTGAATAATTGATACTATAATTTTAACTGCAGTTATTATACATACGATAGATACAGAACTTATAAATATTTCTTTATTTTCAACATCAGATTTAAATATTTTAGAAAAAATGAGAATTACTATGTAATAGATAAATAGCATCACTGAAATTGATAATAGGGAAAATATTAATATATATATATAATTAATAGAACTTTTAGAAAAAGTTGATCCTATTATCATTATTCCGATATTTAATAATAAACAAGTAGCTAGTTGAAATAACCATTTGTTTTTTATTTTGTTTTCAGTAAAAATTTCTTTAAAAAACAGGTTTTTGTTTTTCATCATTTAACCCCTTTCAAAATTATAATAATTAAAATATAATTTTAATGTTAACACTTTTATCAATTTAAAAAAAGATATTATATGGAGGTTAAAAATGAAACATAAAAAAAACTTATTTATAGTAATTGGCTTTTTAGTGGTTGTTGTTTGTTTAGCTTTTTATTTTAAAAACCATAAAGATATTAGTCATGATTCTAAATCTAATGGTTATAATATTTATACAATTAAAAATGAAACAGCCATTAGTTTGGAAAGTAAATCTTCTCCTAAATCGGTTAAAACATACAATAACAACAGCCACGTCGGCACATTTCAAAGTCCTGCTGTAGACGATGGTCAAAAGGTTAAACAAGGTGACCGTCTCCTAAGTTATGATACAAATAACAGTAAACGTCAACAACTCGCAAATAAAGTTGATCAAGCACAACAACAAGTGAATGATGATTATCAAAAGATTAATCAAAGTCCAAATAACAATCAATTACAGTCTAAATTGACACAAGACCAAAGTTCACTTAACGAAGCACAACAACAATTATCACAACACGATAAACAAATGAATGACAGTATTTACGCATCATTCGATGGAAAAGTTAACATTAAAAATGGCGAAGATGCTAGTGATGGCCAACCCGTACTACAACTCATATCGGACAATCCACAAATTAAATCAACCGTTACTGAATTTGATGTCGACAAGATTAAAGAAGGTGACAAAGTTGATGTAACCGTAAATAGTAATGGTAAAAAAGGTAAAGGCAAAATCCTTAAAATAGATGAATTACCAACAAGCTATGAAGATAGCACAAGTGGTACTCAAGCAAGTGCAGGTGGCCAAAGTGAAGAAGGAGAAGATAGCACAAGTGCTTCTCAAGCTTCTAATCCAACAGTCAACAATCCATCTGGTGGCAAAGAAGGCGACATATCTAAATATAATGTCATTATTGGTGATTTAGATATCCCTGTACGTTCAGGTTTCTCTGTGGATGCTAAAATCCCTCTAAAAACGAAAAAATTACCAAATAATGTGTTAACTAAAGATAACGATGTTTTCGTCTTAGATAAACATAATAAAGTTCATAAACGGGATATCAAAATTGATCGCAGTAATGGCCAAATTATCGTAAAAAAAGGTCTTAAAACAGGTGATAAAGTCATCAAAAACCCTAAAGGTAATCTAAACGATGGAGAAAAAGTTGAGGTGTCATCATGATTGAATTGAAAAAAATCAATAGACACTTCAAAAATGGTGACGAAACGAATCATATCTTAAAAGATATCGATATTCATATTGATAAAGGGGAATTTATTGCGATTATGGGTCCATCCGGTTCAGGTAAGAGTACACTTATCAATATTTTAGGATATATCGATCGTGGTTATGAAGGTGAATATCTTTTTAATGGCGAGAACTATAAAAAGAGTTCAGATAATAAACTCGCAACGATTCGTAATCATACAGTAGGTTTTGTGTTTCAAAACTTTAAACTAATTCAAAACAATACAATTCTAGAAAATGTTAGTATTCCTTTAATATACAACGGTATGGGTAGTAAAGAACGTAAAGATAGAGTACTGAAGGGATTAGAAGATGTCGGCCTTCATAACAAAGAAGACTTGCTTCCTAATAAACTATCAGGTGGACAACAACAACGTGTAGCCATCGCAAGAGCGATTATTAATGAACCTAAGTTTGTTATTGCCGACGAACCTACAGGAGCGCTCGATTCGAAAACATCAAAAGATATTATGGATTTGTTCGTAACGCTAAATAAAAGAAAAGGTACAACGATGATAATGGTAACACATGATCGTGAGGTCGCTAACAAGGCAGATCGCATTATTCATATTTTGGATGGTCGCGTGAAAGAGGAAGAGGTGTTGACGCATGAGTAACTTTTCTAATATTTTGTCCGTCGCCTTTCGTTCAATTTTAAAAAACAAACGCCGTAATATCTTCACGATGATAGGGATTATTATCGGTATTGCTGCCGTTATCACTATTATGTCA
>NZ_JMGB01000006.1:0-38887 GCF_000692055.1 Staphylococcus sp. TE8 | reverse complement strand
ATTATAATGAATAATTATAAATGGTGGAGACTAGCGGGATCGAACCGCTGACCTCCTGCGTGCAAAGCAGGCGCTCTCCCAGCTGAGCTAAGCCCCCATAAATTTAGAAAGAAGTCGGGAAGACAGGATTCGAACCTGCGACCCCTTGGTCCCAAACCAAGTGCTCTACCAAGCTGAGCTACTTCCCGTATGTAGTTAATAATCATAATAAAATGGCGCGCCCGATAGGAGTCGAACCCATAACCTCTTGATCCGTAGTCAAACGCTCTATCCAGTTGAGCTACGGGCGCTTTATTAAGATGGTGCCGAGGACCGGAATCGAACCGGTACGGTGATCTCTCACCGCAGGATTTTAAGTCCTGTGCGTCTGCCAGTTCCGCCACCCCGGCAAAATAATGGAGCGGAAGACGGGATTCGAACCCGCGACCCCCACCTTGGCAAGGTGGTGTTCTACCACTGAACTACTTCCGCATATAAATAAAATCGTAATGAGCCATAGAGGATTCGAACCTCTGACCCTCTGATTAAAAGTCAGATGCTCTACCAACTGAGCTAATGGCTCAAAAGATGGTGCCGGCCAGAGGACTTGAACCCCCAACCTACTGATTACAAGTCAGTTGCTCTACCAATTGAGCTAGGCCGGCTATCATGGTGGAGAATGACGGGTTCGAACCGCCGACCCTCTGCTTGTAAGGCAGATGCTCTCCCAGCTGAGCTAATTCTCCTATTTCAAATATTGCCTGGCAACGTCCTACTCTAGCGGGACGTAAGCCCGACTACCATCGGCGCTAAGGAGCTTAACTTCTGTGTTCGGCATGGAAACAGGTGTGACCTCCTTGCTATTGTCACCAGACAAAATTAACTTACTTTATATATGATACACACTTGTAAATGACTTTGCAACGGTCAATTTTACACTTTGTTAAAATTTCATTTACAATTTCATAACATGCGTCCTCGTTTTTGACGACTTTTATATGTTACTTCATTTAAATAAACAAGTCAACACTTTTATAGAACTTTTTTCAATCGTTTTTAATCTATATTTCTTAAATGCACCTGACTTATTTCACTCGTAATATTCTACCATAAGCTAAAGACTAAATCTATGATAATATTTGCATTTTTAAAATCCATTTGTATATTTTATTGTGAAAAATCACTACTTTCCCCTAAAAAAATGATAATAATATTTCTTAGTAATGGAAATTTTTTATATAGCACGCCTTACATACATTATAGATTTATCAAATTGATAGACTTTTCACCCTCAATAACAAAGCATTTTAAATACAAAAAAAGCATCAACCACCATATAGATGATTGATGCAAATAGTACTAGACTAGAAAATTATTTCTGTCTCATATAAGGGAATAATAGTACATCTCTGATAGAAGGTGAATCTGTTAGTAACATTACCAAACGATCGATACCGATACCTAATCCACCTGTAGGAGGCATACCATATTCTAACGCCTCAATATAATCTTCATCCATCTCATGCGCTTCATCGTTACCTTGTTCTTTCTCGACAAGTTGTGCTTCGAAACGTTCACGTTGATCGATTGGGTCATTTAATTCAGTGAAAGCATTCGCATGTTCTCTTCCCACTATAAATAGTTCAAATCGATCAGTAAACCTAGGATCTTCTGGATTCTTTTTAGCTAATGGAGAGATTTCAATTGGATGGCCATAAATGAATGTAGGTTGAATTAACGTTTCCTCAACTTTTTGTTCGAAGAATTCATTTAAAATATGACCATATTTCATATTTTCAGTAATCTCAATACCATGTTCTTTAGCTAAGCTTACCGCTTCCTCATCAGTTTTAACATCATAGAAATTCACGCCAGTGGCTTCTTTAACTGCATCAACAATGTGAAGTCTTCTCCAAGAAGACTCTAAATCTATTTCTTCATCATTATAAGAAACTTTAGCTGAACCAAAGACCTCTTGAGCAATATGTCTAACCATGTTCTCAGTTAAATCCATAATATCATGATAATCAGCGTAGGCTTCATATAATTCTATCATTGTGAATTCTGGATTATGACGTGTAGATACGCCTTCATTACGGAATACACGGCCAATTTCGTATACTTTTTCAAGACCACCGACGATTAAGCGTTTTAGGTGTAATTCAATAGCTATACGCATATATAACGTAGCATCTAATGCGTTATGGTGGGTAACAAATGGACGTGCAGCCGCACCTCCAGCAATTTGATGCATCATAGGTGTTTCTACTTCTAAGAAACCTTGTTTATTTAAATAATTACGCATTTCTTGAATAATTTTACTGCGATTAATAAATGTACGTGTACTATCTTCGTTTGTTATTAAATCTAAATAACGTTGACGATATCTTTGTTCAATATCTTGTAGTCCATGGAACTTATCTGGTAAAGGACGTAATGATTTAGATAATAATGTAAATGACTTAGCCTTAACTGAGATTTCACCAGTATTAGTTTTAAACATAACACCTTCGATTCCAACAATGTCACCTAAGTCAGCAATTTTCCAAATATCAAATTGTTCTTCTCCAACTTGGTCTTTTCTTACGTAAATTTGAATTTGACCTTCTAAATCTTGGATATGTGCAAATCCTGCTTTACCTTTACCGCGTTTTGTCATTAAACGACCTGCAATTGCAACGTGACTTTCGTCCTCTTTTTCATGTAATTCTTCTTTTGAAAATTGATCCCATTGCTCTTTTAACTCGTTAGAAGTAGCACTACGATCAAAACGATGACCGAACGGATCTATTCCTAAATCTATTAATTCTTGTAGTTTTTGACGACGGACCTGCATTTGGTCATTCATTTCTTCTGACATAACTTTCTCTCCTTTAAGCTTATTGTTTAAATTATGGATTGTTCCATGCGTTCTTGATAGAAATTTTGTTAGTCATATAAAATACTTATTCGGTTTTAGATTCATCTAAAGCTATATGAACTTTATCTTTAAAACCAATAAGATATCATCAATCTTGGTTTATCATTTCCACAACGCCAATCTTCTCACTTTTTAATTCTACAAGACGTTGTAAATGTAATAAAGCAATTTATGCTTTTATTTCAACTTCTCTAAAAATTAAATATTTGTTTTTATTGCTGATCACTTATTATACTTTTTAACAGTATCGTCTGCGGTTACTAAATTGCCAATAGTTAGATGGGTACGAGGTTCTATTTGATTCGAAGCAATATCATTTAAAGGAATAAGCACAAACGAACGTTCATTCATCCTCGGATGTGGTACCGATAAATTATCTTCTTCGATAATTTGATCTTCATATAATAATATATCTACATCTAAAGTTCTTGGCCCCCAACGTTTAACTCTTACTCGATGGAGTTGTTGTTCTGTTTTTAAGCAACATGATAGTAAAGATTGAGGATCTAATGTTGTATCTATTTCAACACATAAATTTAAAAAGTTCGGTTGATTAGTGTATCCCACTGGTTCAGTTTCATAAATATCAGAGATTTGAGTCACTTTAATATTATCAAAACGATTTAAAATCCTTATAGCTTCTTTAAGTTGCGTTTCACGTTCTCCAATATTACTTCCTAAACCTAAAAACGCTTTAACCATTTAGCAATTCTCCCTCACTATTTCAATTCCTACACCATCATAATGTCCGGGAATGGGTGGACTTTCTTTAGTGATTTTAACTTTCGTTTCCATTACACGATTATAGTGTGAATTTATACGTTTTGCAATACGTTCAGCTAGATGTTCAATCAATCTAGATGGCTTACCTTCAACAATTGATTTAACTTCTTCAAACACTTCGCCATAATTTACAGTATCTGCAACATCATCTGATTGACCAGCATCTTTTAAGTCGACCTTCAACGTAACATCTACAATAAATATTTGACCAATTTCATTTTCTGATGGTAACACCCCATGATATCCATAAAAACGCATACCGTTAAGAAAGATTATGTCGTTCATGTTCATTCTCCTTTAAAAAATCCATACTATGAGCTAACCGCGCATTCAACTGAACGTTATGAACTCGAACAGCTTTAACACCTTTCATTATACCATAGGCAGTTGTTGCTCCTGTGGCCTCATCTCTCTCTAATGGCGTTGTATCTGTTCCAATCATTTCTTTAATAAACCTTTTACGGCTTGTTGCCAATAAAATGGGATATTCAGTTGCTACCAGTTCATCTAAACGAGCCATCACTTCATTTTCTTCATCGCGTGTTTTAGCAAAACCAATCCCTGGATCCAACCAAATTTTTTCTTGTGGGATACCTGCCATTTCAGCTTTATTAGCTTGAGCAAGAAGTGACGTAAGCATTTCATCTACGACGGGGTCTTCTCTTCGACCGTCCCCATTATGCATTAAAACGATTTCAGCACCATATTCAGCTACAACTTTAAAAATTTTGGGATCATACAAACCTGCCCATTGATCATTAATCATTGTAGCACCTAGTTTGAGACATGCTTCAGCAACCTCGCTTCGAAATGTATCAATTGAAAGTTGTATATCATATTGTACTAGTGCTTTAACAACTGGAATAACTCTTTCCATTTCTTCTTCCAAAGATACTTCTTCATAACCAGGTCGTGTCGACACGCCACCAATATCAATGATATCAACACCCTCATCAATCATTTCTTTTACTCGTTTAGTAGCTTTGTCTACTGAATTAAATTTACCTCCATCTGAGAAAGAATCAGGCGTGACGTTAAGTATGCCCATAATTTTTGTTTTAGTCATGTGTTTCACCTTTTCTATATTGAAATTCTTTTCAAAGTTATGTATAAAAACTTATTATTCTTGAAAATTCAAATCAAACTACTTACACAATTTACTATTAATCATATCATTCATTATCATACATTTTGAGCACATTTTTTATTTAGAAAGATAAAACAGTGTTATAGAACAACAAAATTAACAATATAAAAAACGAAGATGTGGATCAAAGGAGACTTAAAAGCCAAAGTTTTGTACACCTCGACTTTTAAAGTACCTTTACCAACATCTTCGTTTGCAAAGCTTACTATATATTCAAATATTAAATCTTAGTCATCAAATGAGTATAAAGGCGTAGATAGGTAACGCTCACCATTACTTGGTAAGACTGTTACAACTGTTTTACCTTTACCTAGTTCTTTTGCTTTTTGGATTGCTGTGTATATTGCAGCTCCAGAAGAAATACCTGCTAAGATACCTTCTTCTTTAGCAACACGACGTGCCATATCCATCGCAGTATCATTTCCAACTTTAATAATGCTATCGTAAATATCTGTATTTAATGTGTCAGGTACGAAACCAGCACCTAAACCTTGTAATTTATGTGGACCTGGTTCTCCACCACTTAATACTGGTGAAGCTTCTGGTTCAATCGCAACGATTTCAACATTAGGGTATTCTTTTCTTAAGACTTTACCAACACCAGATAAAGTACCACCAGTACCTACACCTGCTAAGAATGCATCAATTTGTTTACCTTCGAATTGATCTACAAGTTCAGGACCAGTTGTAAGTTCATGAATTTCAGGGTTTGCAAGGTTTTCGAATTGTTGTGGTTCGAAATAACCGTGTTCTTCTTTAAGCTCTTTAGCTTTTTTAATAGCACCTTTCATCGCTTCAGACCCTGGTGTTAATACAAGTTCTGCACCATAAGCTTTTAATAAGTTACGACGTTCTTGGCTCATTGTTTCAGGCATTGTGAAAACAGCATTGTAACCTTTAGCTGCACATACGAAAGCTAAACCAATTCCAGTGTTACCACTTGTTGGTTCTACAATAGTATCGCCAGGTTGAATTTTGCCCTCACGTTCAGCTTTTTCAATCATTGCTAGTGCAATACGGTCTTTTACTGAACCGCCCGGGTTTTGATATTCTAATTTTACATAAATATCTGCCGCATCTTCATCAACTACGTTTCTTAATTTAACTACAGGTGTGTTACCAATAATTTGTGTAACGTTATCTACGGGTTTTTGTGCCATTAAGAACACTCCTTTTTGTTATATAAATATTAAAACTTAGTTTTCCTATCGGATATAGATATATTCTATCAGAATTTTCTAAAAAGAGAAACAAAATTGTCTTGTTCTCAATAAAAAACTATATTCAACATATACATTAGAATTTTTCCCTGAAGAAATCAAATTAAACGTTAGGAGACAGTTGCACCAAATTGTACTATAAGCGCCACCTTAATATATGTTTAAAAACGACACATTCACGAACAATCTTTACAGTTTAACTATCTCCTCGCCTAATTTTATATAATTTTAATACTTAATCATACTTATTCAATACAGAATTATTTCATCGCTGTTAACAAATCTTCTAATTCACTTTCAGTATATTGGTATTTATTTCCACAGAAATGACACACAGCTTCAGCTCCATGATCCTCATCAATCATGCTTTGTACTTCTGCTTCACCTAGCCCTTTAATAGCGTTTAAGAATTTCTCATGACTACAGTTACATTCAAATTGTGCTGTTGTCGTATCTAAAATTTGAACGTTATCTTCTCCTAAAATCTCATTAAGAATACCTTCCGGAGTTAAACCTTGTTCGATTAATTTAGATACAGGTTCCATTTCATTAATAGCATTTTCTAATTTTGTAACAGTTTCATCTTTAGCACCAGGCATAACTTGTATAATAAATCCACCTGCAGCTTTAATTGAGTTATCAGGGTTCACTAATACACCTAAACCTACTGAAGATGGCGTTTGTTCACTTGTTGCATAGTAGTACGTAAAGTCATCTCCTAGTTCACCAGAAACAATTGGACTCGCCCCAGAGAAATAATCTTTCATACCTACATCTTTAACTACCTGGATTGAACCATTAGTACCTACTGCACGTCTAACATCTAATTTACCTTGTCCGTTTAAAGGGAAGTGCGTCTGTGGATGGTCTACATATGCACGTACATTACCTTTTGCATCGGCATCAGCTATGATTCTTCCAATTGGTCCTTGACCATCAACCGTTACAGTTAATTTTTGGTCTCCTTTTAACATTGCTCCCATCATTACCGTAGCAGTCATCGTACGTCCCATTGCTGCTGAAGCAGTTGGCCATGTATAGTGTCTTGTTTGGGCTTCTTGCACAGATTCAGTTGTAGTTGCAGCGTAAGCTCTAATTTCACCGTCATAAGCCAATCCTCTTACGATATAATCATGTGTCATCAGTCATTCTCCTTTTAATTTTTAATCTATTATCATTCATTTTAATCATTTTAATTCGTTACTGAGTAGCTATTATACATATGTTGGTTAGTAATATGAAATGTGTTGCTCAATTTTGAAAAATGCACATCAATTCAATACACATTTAATAATATGAAAAGCAGACATTCGCAACTTATTGAAATAATAAACTCATAAACTGATATTAATATATTTCTACAATAAACTACGTATCACACTAAAAAAGTCTCTTCCTACTTCTTCAAAGAACGAGTAGAAAGAGACTTCATTTAACTTAATTAATGTCTATTATCTGGATTATTTGGATCATATGGTTTATCGATGTTTGGTGACTGCTCATGACCAGTTACATCAGAATCAGAGTCTTGATCAGACTCTTGACCTTTATAATCGTGGTCTTCATTATGTTGTCGACGTCTTTCGTGCTCGATATCACGATTTTCTTTACGATCTTCTTTTTCTTTCTCGTCGCCTTCATCTAGCTGTTCTTTACGAATATCATCGTAAGATTTACCATATTTTCCGTCACTATAATCTGTGTCTTCATCTTTAACAACTTTAGCTGCATCATAATCTACTTCAGGTAATTCACCGTCATAGAACAATGCACGTATTTGTTCTGCAACTAACGTTTCTTCAGTAAGCAATGTCTTAGCGATAAGTTTAAGTTGTTCTTGATGTTCTAACAAGATTTGTTTACAACGTTCATATTGTTCTTTAACAATACGTTGCACTTCTTTATCAATTTCGTATGCAATTTGTCCAGAATAGTTAGGCTCTCCTTGCATATCTTTACCAAGGAATACTTGGCCACCACCGCTACTAGAGAATTGTAACGGTCCAAGTTTCTTACTCATACCATATTCAGTAACCATTGATCTTGCAATTTGAGTTGCACGTTCAAAGTCATTGGAAGCACCTGTCGATACTTCACCGAAGTTAATATCTTCAGAAACACGTCCACCAAGTAAACCACAAATTTTATCAAGTAACTCTGGCTCAGTCATTAAGAAACGATCTTGTTTAGGTAACATCATCGCGTAACCACCAGCTTGTCCACGAGGGACAATAGTTACTTTGTGCACGACCTCAGCTTCATCAAGAACCATACCAATAATAGTATGTCCTGCTTCGTGATGCGCAACGATATTACGTTCTTTTTCAGAAATAACTCGAGATTTCTTAGCTGGACCGGCTATAACTCGGTCAGTTGCCTCTTCTATATCACGCATATCGATTTTATTTTTACCTTCACGTGCAGCAATTAATGAAGCCTCGTTAAGTAAGTTTTCTAAATCCGCACCTGAAAAACCTGGCGTTCTTTGTGAAATGGCTTTTAAGTCTACTGTTTCATCAAGTGGTTTATTTTTAGAGTGTACATGAAGAATGGCTTCACGGCCTTTAACGTCCGGACGACCAACTTGAATTTGTCTGTCGAAACGACCTGGACGTAATAACGCTGGGTCCAAGATATCTGGACGGTTAGTTGCAGCAATCATGATAATACCTTCATTTTCACCGAAACCATCCATTTCAACTAATAATTGGTTAAGTGTTTGTTCACGTTCGTCATGACCGCCACCAACACCAGCACCACGTTGACGTCCTACTGCATCAATTTCGTCAATGAAAATAATACATGGTGCATTTTTCTTAGCATTTTCGAATAAATCACGAACACGGCTTGCACCGACACCGACAAACATCTCTACGAAGTCAGAACCACTAATAGAGAAGAATGGTGCGCCAGCTTCCCCTGCAACTGCACGTGCTAATAAAGTTTTACCGGTACCTGGAGGTCCTACAAGTAAAACACCTTTAGGAATTCGAGATCCCATTTGCTTAAATTTCTTATTATCTTTTAAGAAATCTACAATTTCGATTAATTCTTGTTTCTCTTCGTCAGCACCTGCAACATCTGAGAAACGAACGCGACGTTTGTTACTATCGTACATTTTTGCTTTGGATTTACCAAAGTTCATCATACGACCTCCGCCGCCACCACCTTGGGCTTGGCTAAGGAAGAAAATAAATAATAATGCAATGATTAATACTGGAATCAGTGTTGATAAAATACTAACAAAGACACTTTGTTTTTCTTCTTCTTTAACTTTAAATTTTAGACCATCTTGTTTCTTAGCTGTATCAGTGATCTTTTGTAAGTCTTTTTCATTGTTATATAAAATTGTTGATGAATAGTCTTCATCATTTTTAGTTTTACCACTTACCATATAGACATTTTGTTCAGGTTGGATTTCTAATGATTTTAAGTCGCCTTTATCCAACTTATTAACAAATTGAGTGTATGTAAGCTGTTTTGGTGTTTTTCCGTTACCATTTAAGAACGAAAATAGACCAAATATAATAACGCCTATAATTGCGATAACTAGCACATTGCGAAAAGCTTTCTGCATGCGTCATTTCCTCCTACTTCCAATAATAAAACTAACAAAAATTGTAACACAATACTTCTTACACAGGCTAGTATTTCAACTTTCGTATTGATTGTTCAATTTTAGTCAATTTCAACTATATATTTCTTTAATTATGCTATCTAAATCATTCATTTATCGTCATGTTTATCGTTAGTTAATTTGATAAAAAAGCTTATCACATATAAATCGAGTCTTCACTACATTAACTCGTACGGATAGTTGTAACATACGCTTCATAAATAAGTCATATATTTAAATGAAATCTATTTAGAGTAAACCTCAGGTTTTAAAGTACCAATGTATGGTAGATTTCTATATAATTCCCCATAATCTAAACCATAACCTACAACAAATTCATCAGGAATTTTCTTACCAACATATTTTGCTTCAATGTCAGCTTTACGTCGATTAGGTTTATCCAATAAAGTCACAATTTCTAAAGAACTTACTTTACGAGATTGTAGCAATTCAGTAATTGATTTTAAAGTTGTTCCTGTTTCTAAAATATCTTCAATAATGAGTACATCTTTATTTTCTATAGAGGAACCTAAATCCTTTAAAATTTGAACTTCTCCTGTTGATTCTGTACCACCATGGTAGCTTGAAACATCCATAAAGTCGATTGATAAGTGTGTATCAATTCGTTTGATAAGGTCCGCCATAAACATAACTGAACCTTTAAGAATACCTACACACACTAGAGGACGGTCTTTATAGTCCTCAGTAATTTTCGCTCCTAATTCTTTACAAATGTTTTGAATGTCTTCTTCAGTTAACAAAACATTCTTTAAATCATTATGCATTATCATTCATCTCCATCATTTTTTTAATCATAATTAAATCTTTAAACTGCTCATGAACATATAATTCGCCTATTGCTACTATTTCATTTAAATGGGTTAGTACTATTGGCATTTGTTCCCGTTCAATTGCAGGAATTTTTTGATCTATGAATAAACGACTCACTTTTTTATGTCCATTTCTCCCGTTTAATTTGAACATATCTCCATTACGTCTCGCACGAACTTTAAGATGGTAAGACGTCTGAGGTAAGTGTTCCTTAATACATATATCATAGTCGTTAAATTGATATAGTCCTGGCCGGTCTATCATAATATTTTGCTTTATATATATATTGTCTTCTAATTTAGCCATTATTATTAATGTATCATATGCAATTTGAATTATCCATTTATCTGTAATATCGATATGAAATTGAGATTTGTCATTTTGGATTTGTTGGAACCACTCGTCATACGTTTTTTGTGAAATAGTTGAATGGGTCACTATATCCTCTAATAATTGATCCATCACAGTTGTTTTAACATTAGGATTAAGTCGGTTAAATGCTTCCCTTGAAAATGTATACCCCGTGGCGCTATCATTTTTAGAAACAAAGTGAGCGACAAAGTAACGCGCATGTTCTTTTAACAATTGTAGTTCATTGTCGTGCCATTCCTTTAACTTTAACAAGTGATGGGAATCAAGAAACGGATTGTTATCAATACTTGGGATAATCCGTTGTCGTATATCATTTCTAACATATTTCGTATCTTGATTAGAACTATCTTCAAAATATGGAACATGATACTTTTCTTGGTATTTAATGATGTCTTTTTTGTAAATGTTCAGTAAAGGACGACACACAAGGTAATCTTCATAGTTCGAGATATCAGACATTCCTAATGAGCTTCTAGTTGAACGTCCACTCAGCACCCTATAAAGAATCGTTTCAAGTTGGTCATCAAGATGATGCGCTGTAAGTAATACATCTGCATTTAAATCACGAATGACTTCTCCAAACCACTGATACCGCAATCGACGCGCTTCATTTTGAATACTATTTCCTTTATCAACTATTTTAGATAAGTCGAGATGTTTAACATATAATTTAATTTGATTTTTTTGACAATACTCGTTTAAAAATATTTCTTCTTCAACTGATTGCGCTCGTAATCCATGATTAACATGTACACAGGTCAATGTTTTATAGGTATCACGGTACTGGTTTAATAAACTATGTAATAATGTCATGCTATCAATGCCAGTTGAAACTGCCACAATGATATGTGCATCGTTGTCCCATCCTTGCGTATTTAACTTCATCGTCTCACCTCTCTTATCTAAAAAATAAAATAGGAGTAGGAGAGAATTCAAAAGTGTTATATTTGAATTCATCATCCCACCCCGTAAGAGTGCTACATGTTTAACCATCGACTATTTTCTATATCATTGCCATCGCACATTGTTCTTAATTCGACATCTCACAGAAGATGTAACATTGATGGTTGTTCAATCTATTTATATCTTAACGTCTTGAGCCTTTACCGCCACGACGAGACTCTGTTTGACGTTTAATAGAAGTTAATTTATCTTCACTGTCTTTTAAGAAGTTACTTAATTTCTTCTCAAAGTCTTCAGTTTTTTGAGCTGGTCTCCCATGATTAGATTTATTATTGTGGTGAGGTTTACGAGGACGATCTTTAGCTTTTTTAATCGATAGACTAATTTTACCGTCATCAGCAATTGATAATACTTTTACTTCAACTTCGTCACCAACTGATAAGTGGTCTTCGACATTCTCAACATAATTATCAGCCACTTCACTGATATGAACTAAACCACTTTTTCCTTCAGGTAATTCTACAAATGCACCAAATTTCTTGATACCTGTAACTTTACCTTTAAGTTTGTTTCCTACTTCGATTGACATATTCTAAATAAATCCTCCTGGTTAGATTCGATTTTATCCTTATTATATTCCTGTTCGCGTAATTTAACAATGCTATAATCAGATTATTTTATTGCTCTAATTATCGTCATCGTCGGATGATTTAGATTTAGAGGATTTATTATCACCTGGTAATCTAAAAATAACTTCGCCTTTATTACTTAAATAATAATCATCTCTAGCAACTTTTTCGATGTAATCTTTATCGTTAAGGTTGTTTAATTTTTCTTTTAATGCAATTTCCTCATCTTGTTGCTTTTGAAATTGTGCTTCTTTGTGTTTTCGTTCCACCGCATCTTGATCGTTACTATGTCTTTGAATGACAAGCAATACTAATAAAATCAGTATAATTGCCAAAAGTATACCGCCAAAAACGGTAATTCTTCTTCGAACAACACGCATCTTCATTTTTTGACGTTGCTTTTTCTTATTTTCTTGCGATGTATACTGATTACCTATATTCTCCACTTTTTTGCTCATTGCTTGTCACCTCCCTATACATCTCACGCTTCATCAATGCGTTCTTCTTTTATCAACTCATACATGCCTTTTGCATTTTCTTTTGTAGCATGTTCATTTAAACCTGTAACTTTAACAGTTACTAGTTTTTGTCCGAAGCGTATGACGAGTTCATCGTTTTCTTTAACGTCCGTCCCCGCCTTCGCTACGTTTCCGTTAACAGTAACACGACCTTGATCACTAATTTCTTTAGCTAACGTACGACGTTTAACGAGTCGTGATACTTTTAAATATTTATCTAATCTCATGATTGATTATTCTCCCCTTGTTGTAAAAAGTTTCTGAGAGCATCTTCGTCAAAGTGTTTATTTTTGGTTTCATCATACAACTTCAAGAAATGGTCTGCAAATACTTTCTCGAATTTGACGCGAGGTTTCTTTCCTTCTTTATCTTTCGCTGCTGACCAAATATCTTTTAAGTCGTCCATAGAGTCAGCTTGTGCCTCTCCAAATATATGTGGGTGTCGACGTATCATTTTAGCATTGAGGCTTTCAATCACTTCTTTAATATCCATATAGCCATCTTTTTTACCAATGCTTGTATGCAGTAATACTTGCAATAAGATGTCGCCAAGCTCTTCTATCATATGCCAATCATCTTTATTGTCAATAGCTTCAAACAACTCAAATGTTTCCTCTAATAAATATCGTTTAAGCGTTTCATGAGTTTGAACTTTATCCCACGGACAACCTTTCTCGTCATCTACAAGAACATCTATAGTTTGTACGGCATAATCAAAGTCTTGATATAGTGCTTTCTCATCTTCTACTTTTGGCACAAAGATACTAGTAAGATTATTAAATTCATTTTCATGGTGATCAATTTCATAAAGTGGACATTCAATTACATGTGAACCTCCACTATGTGCACCAGTAACAATTTTCACTTCAAAATCATCTGGGTAACGTTCCATTAAAACTAACTTTAAGTCAGCAGCCACCATTGCACTGTAGACTTGAGTAATCAATGTATGTGTGCGTACATTAAGCATTGATTCTTGAATCGCAGTACCATCTAATAGCGTAAATCCATCATTAGGATCTAAATCAACCGCTTCAAAAATGTCGTCAATAAAGCTTTTACCACCTAAAATTTCTACCTGAATATCATTATGTGATTGACTATATTCTAATAATTGGGCAGTAGTCGTTTCAGCTACACGAGGATGTCCTGGCACAGCATACACGATATCTTCAGTTTGCGCGTGTTGAATTAATTCATTCACTATCGTTTGATAGACCTCTTCAAAACTCGAGTTGTTTTCATATATATGATCGAAACTTTCGAATTGAAGCGTTTCTTTAAGCTCTTCTATGACAGGATGATCTAGCGTTCTCGCATAAATTTTGGTTTTATTTTCCAGAAAACGATATACCCCTAGTGGCAAATCATCGATATTATAATTACCTAAACCTACAACTGTAATCGTGTGAGTCATGAACGTCGTCCTTTCTTAAAATGATAGAGTTTATCTCCAAAAGGTAAATATTTGAGTTCTTTATAGCTTAATACATTAAACATTACAACATATATGAGTAAAACACCAACACCAATGAAGGCACTCATAACTAATTCAATAAGTCCCATTACACGTCCATGGGCAGGGATGATGAGCATGATGATTTGCACACTTATACTCATCACCACTAAACCGCCTATGAGTTTAATGATAAATAACGACATACGTCTAAAATGATAGTGTTTCAGTACTGCCACTTGTAGCACAGTTACAAATAAAATTAATGAAAGTACGGTACTTAAACTCGCACCAAAGATACTTAGCTGACTGATACACATAATATTCAAAATAGCTTTTGAGAGTATTCCAAGTACGATACCCACTAAAATAGGTCTAATGCGATTCAATACTTGTAATAATGCTATATTCATCATAATAAGTGAAACACAAACGACTGTAATCATGTAAATACTGAGTGTTCCCGTTAGACTATCGTTCTTAAAGAAGACACGATTCATGAGTGGCAAGAGATTAATTAAGCCAAATCCTGCTGCAGAACTTATCAATACCGTAATTTTAATTGAAGCATTCGCATATCGGTTCATCAGAACTTGATTGCGTTGATGAATAGCTTCAGTCAATAAAGGTATAAGTACGAAACTAAATGTTGTGGTAACAATTAACCCCATTTGAATAAAGGATGCCCCTCTATCATAAATACCTTTATATCGAATAGCTGTATCGAATGACAGACCACTCACTTGAAGCGTGTGTATAACAGTGAAGCTATCAACCACCTGCCATAAAATGACAATTAATTGGCTTAATGCATAGATGAGTATCGACATGAAGAGCTGACGCCAATCAACATGAGCGGTATTGTGCTTTAATTTTAAGGAAAATGGACGCGTCAGCACTAGATATAGCATGGAACCTAAAAATCCAATAGAAGATGCTAAAATCGCGAGTGTACCAGCCTGATAAATAGACCAACTGTGTAAAGAAAATAAAACAATCGCTACGATGATTAAACTTACTCGAATCAACTGTTCTATTACCTGGGAAATAGCTGGAATATTCATAGCTTGTTTTGTCTGATAAAAACCGCGTAAGACACCTAGTATGCCAATAAGTACAAAACTAAAACTTGCCATTCTTAACATAGGTGTCAGTCTTGAATCGCCCATCCATAGCGCTAAAGGATACGCACCAATGAATATGATTGTAAATATGGCCAAGCCAACATACTGTAATCTCAACATGACCTTCGAGTATGATGCAATTGGACTATGCACACCTAATACTTGAGTGACTGCACTAGGTATTGCGTTCATAGATAGAATCATTCCTAAAGCGACAATAGGATAAATTTGTTGATAAGCATACAGACCCTGATCGCCCAAAACATTTTGGTAAGGTACGCGATAAATAGCGCTTAAGATTTTAACAATGACAAGCGCTAGCGTCAGTATCACAACACCATTGAATGCCGTTTTAGGCTTAGGCTTATGCTTCATCTTCAATCGCCATACTTTCTTCAATACATTTAACTAAGAATTTCAAACTATCTAGCCATTGCTTAGATTTAGTTAAAGTAACGCGCATCGCATTTTCTTGTACGCCTACTTTCATCGCTCTACCTAGAGGTTGCGTCTGTTTAAACAATTCTTCACCATTAATATTTTCGGTAGCTTTATTAGAGAGTGAAATTTCAACTGTTTTACCTTTATCTTTAATTAAAGTAATACCAGCATGTAAAGCGTGTACTTTGATTTCAACGATGTCTAAGAGACGTTCTACTTCGACAGGATAATCATTAAATCTATCGATTAATTCATCTTTCACATCAAATAATTGATCTTCTGTCTCAACCTTACGCAGCTTTTTATATATTTCAATTTTAGCTTGTTCATTTTGAATATATTCAGCCGGTAAGTACGCATCAAGGTTAAGTTCAACTTCCACTTCTGGTGCATCTGGCGTCTCTTCTTTAATACCACGTTTCTCATTAACGGCTTCTTCAAGCATTTGTGAATATAGGTCGAAACCGACAGAATCAATAAAGCCGTGTTGTTGTTTACCAAGTAAGTTACCCGCGCCACGAATATTAAGATCTCGCATAGCAATTTTAAATCCTGAACCTAATTCAGTAAATTCTTTAATTGCTTGTAAACGTTCTTCAGCAGTTTCATTTAGAACTTTATTCGCCGGATGTAAGAAATAAGCATAACCTATACGACTCGAACGTCCTACACGACCTCTTAATTGATACAGCTGACTAAGACCAAACCGGTCCGCTTCTTCGATAATCAATGTATTCGCGTTAGGTACATCTACGCCTGTTTCTATAATCGTTGTGGTCACGAGGA
The DNA here is from genome assembly GCF_000692055.1 of Staphylococcus sp. TE8. Lineage (NCBI taxonomy): Bacteria > Bacillati > Bacillota > Bacilli > Caryophanales > Staphylococcaceae > Staphylococcus > Staphylococcus sp. TE8. Next base: position 22,162 of record NZ_JMGB01000006.1, on the reverse strand, counting down.
TATCGTATTCATGGTTAATAAAGCTAAGCATTGTTTCCTCTAAATCACGTTCTGTCATTTGTCCATGTGCAACAGCAATATTAGCTTCTGGCATTAACATTTGAAGCTGTTCACGCTTTTCATAAATTGATTGAACTTTGTTATAAAGATAGAATACTTGGCCGTCACGAGATAACTCACGTTCTAATGCTTCTTTAATAAAATTCGTATTCTGCTCTAATACATAGGTTTGCACTGGGAAACGATTCTCAGGTGGTGTTTCAATTACGGATAAATCACGAACACCTAACATACTCATATGCAACGTTCTTGGAATTGGGGTTGCAGTTAATGTAAGCACGTCAACGTTCTTCTTAAGTGTTTTAATACGCTCTTTATGGCGCACACCAAAGCGTTGTTCTTCATCGACTATGAGTAAGCCTAAATCCTTATATTGAATATCTTTACCAAGTAGTTTGTGTGTTCCTACTGCAATATCAACGTAGCCAGATTTTAAGCCTTCTTTAGTTTCACGAACCTCTTTCGTCGTACGGAAACGACTGACAAGTTGAATTTCTACAGGATAATCTTGCATACGTTCAATTAACGTTTCATAGTGCTGTTGCGCCAAAATTGTGGTTGGTACTAGGAATGCGACTTGCTTCCCTTCCATAACCGCTTTAAATGCAGCACGTACAGCTACTTCAGTCTTACCATAACCTACGTCGCCACATAATAAGCGATCCATAGGTCTTTCACGTTCCATATCACCTTTTATTTCTTCGATTGATTTACCTTGGTCTGGCGTTAATTCATAAGGGAAATCATGCTCAAAGGCTGATTGTTCTGCGGTGTCTTCCCCGTATTGGTAACCCACAGACATCTCTCGCTCTTTATACAGATCAATCAGTTCATCAGCAATATCTTCAACGCTTTGTTGAACTTTAGCTTTCGTTTTTTTCCATTCTGTACCGCCTAATTTATTCAGTCTTGGCGATTTATCCTCTGAAGCAACATACTTCTGAACTTGATCCATTTGATCCACTGGTACGAATAATTGATCTGTTCCTTTGTATTGTAATTTAATATAATCTCGATGTGTATCGCCTACTTCAAGTGTTTCAACACCTAAATAACGACCCACACCATGATGCACGTGAACAATGTAGTCGCCAACATTCAAGTCTTGATAAGACTTGATCTTTTCAGCGTTGGATATCGTTTTAGTGCGTTTTCGCTGTTTCTTTTGCTTAGTCTTGAAAAGTTCTCTCTCCGTAATGACCACTAATTGCATGTATGGTAGTTCAAAGCCTTCTGACAAACTACCTTCCGTTACGATAGCTTGTCCGCTATCTACCTTTTCATGGATATGAGAAACAGTAGGGATGTGCATTTCATTCAACATAGACTGAATACGCTCTACTTTAGTTTCGGTCTCCACAAGCACCATGATGGTATAGTCATTATGAACATATCTTTGAAATTCAGAGCGCATGATATCGTATTGACCGTAAAATTGTTGAACAGGTTTACATGAGAATTTAATGATATGTTGCAATGGTACTTGCATTGAAGATGTAAATAACGTGAAGTATGCAACTGGTTTCTTCTCAAGTAAAGTTTCAAACCCATCATATTTCATGAAACTTTGACCGATGAATCCATTTCCACTCTCAATTAAATTACTAATAAAATCGTCAACTTCAGTTGTTAACGTTTCTTCCGTCTCTTTGACACGATTAAATTCATCTACAGCGATAACCGCATCATCTCTAAAGTAATCTATAATAGTAGAGGGTTGTTCATACATAAATGCGACTAAGCGACGTAGTAATTGATGATCAAAGAAAGTAGACTCAAATAATTTAAAACTTTCATACGTCTCTTTTAAATCATTGCGTACAGATTTTTCAATTTTAGGACGTGTGTGTTCATATGCTTCTTTCAAATGTGTTTGTAGATGCTGAATAACCTCATCAGTGATGATATAGTCGCTTGCAGTAGTAATATCTACCTCATCTAAGTTCTCATTAGAACGTTGTGTTTCAACATCGAAATCTCTAATGGAGTCGACTTCTGTATCAAATAACTCAATTCTTACCGGCGATCCTATCAATGGATATATATCGATAATGCCCCCACGTAGTGAGAATTCACCAATATGAGATACTACACTTTCTCGACGATATCCCATATTAACTAGTTTGTTAAGAAACGCCTCGACATCAATGTCTTCGCCTACTTTCAATGTCATTTGATGATTTTTCCACATATCGACTGGAGTTAGCCATTTCTTAAAGCCATTTAAAGGCACGATAAATAACCCTCGTTGGCCTTGGGCTAACGCCGTCAATGTTCGTACACGTTCACTCATCAACTGAGGACTTTGTGTAGAAAACTCTTCAGTCATAATATCTTGAACGGGATATTTATAAACTTCTGAGCCATCAACATATTGTAATAAATCTGTTTCAATTTTATCTGCTTGATACAAATTGTTAGTTACAAGTAGCAATTGTTTCTGATCTTTTAAATATTTCTCAGCAATAATCGTTGCTTTAGCAGAAGGGGAGAGACCTGTAACTAATATATTCTCCTGTCCAAAAACGTCGTCTAATTCCTGAAAACGCTTATCTTCACTAATATAATCAGTAATTATTGATTTCAATTGACTTCACCATTATATTCATTCATTACATGATCAAATCTTGATGATTCTATGAAAGCTTCGACAGCTCTAGCAGCATGTTCAATCACTTTGTCCATAGTTACCATTTCTTCTTTAGAAAAGCGTTGTAATACGTAGTCAGGAACTGACATACCATTCGTTGGTCTCCCTACTCCAATTCGAATACGTTTAAATTGATCAGTACCAAGCATTTTAATTATAGATTTCATTCCATTGTGTCCACCCGCGCTCCCCTTTTGACGCAGACGCACTTGTCCCTGCTCTAAATCTAAATCATCATACAAAACGATTAAATCTTCAGGTTCAACATTATAATAATTCATTAACGGTGCTACCGCTTCGCCTGAAAGATTCATCATTGTCATTGGTTCTATAAATAATACTTTGTCCCCATTTAAACGTTCAATCGTGTAAGCACCTTTAAACTTTTGTTTATCGAGTGTAAATTGATTACGTTCTAATATATAATCGATAACTTCAAAACCAATATTATGTCTTGTAAGTTCGAAACGTTTACCTATGTTGCCGAGACCGACAATACACTTCATCTTATGTTACCTCCGTCATTATTCTTAATTTATCTATCAGCCGTATCAATTTGGACCGGTTTTATTTTTATTGAAAATGAAGGGACGAAATCATACACGTTATCGTCATAACATCCGTCCATATCTTCATATCACTTCAAATAATTAATCATTCCCTATAATAACACAAAAAGCACCATGCTTATTAGTATAAGCACAGTGCTTGTATGTCATTAATCATCTAAAGCCATCATATGAATGATAGTTAGAAAGCAAAAAGAAATTACTCTTCTTCTTTGTTTTCTTCTTCAGATTCTTTGTCGTCACCAACAACTTCAGGTTCTTCAGTAGCTGATTCACCTTCCATAGCTTCCACTTCTTCTTCAGAAGGTTCGTCTGTTGGAGGAACGACTGTTACGATTGAATCCTCTGGGTCATTTTCGATAGTGAAGTCACCAGTAATCTTAACATCAGCAACAGAGAAGCTGTCGTTGATTTGTAATTCAGAGATATCCACTTCGATTGATTCAGGGATATTTTCTGGAGTAGCTGAAACTTCTAAGTCGAATAATGGTTGTTCAACTACGCCACCTTCTTTAGCGCCTACAGCTTCACCAACTAAGTGAACTGGTACTTCTACAGTACGTTCTTCACTCATGTTGATTGCTAAGAAGTCGATATGAGTAATTTGGTTTTTTAATGGGTCAAATTGATAATCTGAAACCATTACTTTAATTGTTTTAGAACCTACGCCTAAATCAATAACACCATTACGTCCTACTTCACGGATTACTTTGATGAATTCAACTTCATCAACTTTAACTGAAGTATTTTTAGTACCATAACCGTATACAACTGCAGGTACTTTACCTGAGTTTCTTAATTGTTTAAGGTCAGAACGAGTTTGTTTACCTTGACGGATGATTGACTTTAATGAAGCCATTCAAATTTCCACCTTTCAAATTTTGCAGTATTAACAATCTATCGACTGTTCTCATCTGCTCCTCACTTGCCCATCAACTCTATAGTTGCTTGCAAGTGTTTATTTGTCCGTAAATTCACGAACGAATGTATTATACACGTTGTTAGTTAATTCGTCAAACGCATTTGTAACCTTTAGTCAAATAATACACTTACAGATTCTCGTTCATAAACACGGATAATCGCTTTACCGATTAATCCTGCTACAGAAAGTTCTTTAGTATTAGATGGTTTTCTGCTGTCCTCTAATTGAATAGAATTTGAAACGATCAATTCTTTAATTGCAGAGTTTTCAATACGTTCTTTAGCTGGACCTGATAATACAGGGTGCGTACAACAAGCATAAACTTCTTTAGCACCTTTATCTTTAAGTGCTTGCGCGGCTAATGTAATTGTTCCAGCAGTATCGATAATATCATCAATAATAATTGCTGTGCGTCCTTCAATCTCACCAACAATATTCATGACTTCTGCTACATTTGGTTTTGGACGACGTTTATCGATAATTGCAATTGGAGTTTTTAAAATGTCTGCTAATTTACGTGCGCGTGTTACACCACCATGGTCTGGTGAAACAACAACACATTCTTCTGGATTGATATTAGGGTCATTTTCAAAATGTTGAGCAAGGATAGGTACACCCATTAAGTGGTCGATTGGAATATCGAAGAATCCTTGAATTTGAGGTGCATGTAAATCAAGAGCAATCATACGATTGGCACCTGCTGTTTCAATAAGATTTGCAACTAATTTAGCTGTAATCGGTTCACGGCTTCGCGCTTTTCTATCTTGACGTGCATAACCATAGTAAGGAACTACGATGTTAATATTAGCTGCCGAAGCACGTTTACATGCGTCAATCATAATAAGTAACTCCATTAAATGAAGGTTTACAGGATATGAAGTTGGTTGAATAATAAATACATCACAACCACGGATACTTTCTTCGATGTTAATTTGAATTTCTCCGTCACTAAAACGTTTTACTGAACATTTCCCTAGTTCAATCCCTACATGATCTGCTACTTCTTGTGCTAAAGGTTCGTTACCTTTGAGCGAAAAGATCTTTAATGATGAATTCTTATATTCATTATTTAACATTTATAGTCCTCCAATTATTTACTTACACTGTTTATTATATAGAAAATAGAACTTTTTTACTATGTTACAAGTTAAATCAAAATAATTTCTATTGCTAATTCATTTCCACTTTAATCTAACAACATGTTGCTCTTTTAATTAACTATTTTTTCAAATAGCCTTCTTTATTCACTTGTCTAGCGCGCGCGATGGCTAAGCTATCTTCAGGTATATCATCTGTAATTGTTGAACCAGCTGCAATAAGGGTGTGATCATTTACTGTTACAGGGGCTATGAGGTTAGTATTACAACCAATAAACGCATCGTTACCTACAATCGTTTTAAATTTATTTACCCCATCGTAATTAACAGTTATAGAACCACAGCCAATGTTTGTTCTTTCACCAATTTCAGCATCACCAATATAGCTAAGATGTGAAACTTTTGCGCCATCTTTGAGATCTGACTTCTTAACTTCAACAAAGTTGCCAACTTTTACATCTGCGCCAAGATTTGAGCCTGGTCTTAACTGAGCAAATGGCCCAACTTTTGTTTTTTCTCCTACAACTGAATTGTTAATGACAGATTGTTTGATGTTAGCATTCGAACGAATTGTACTATTATTAATTTCAGAATATTGACCAACTAATACGTCTTCACCGATAATCGTACGGCCACCAATACGTACACCTGGTTCTATTGTTGTGTCAGCACCTATTTCTACATCAGGACCAATAAATGTTGAATCTGGGTCAATAATAGTTACGCCATTTCTCATATGGTAATGATTAATACGTTTTTGTAGAGCTTTTTCAGCCTGACTTAACATAACTCTATCGTTGACACCCATGATTTCGTCAAAATCATCTGTATGGTACACTTCTGCCTTACCACCATCGTCTAAAATAAGCGATAAAACATCAGGTAAATAATATTCACCTTGAACGTTATCATTTTTGACTTGTGCTAATTTGTCAAATAGCTCTTTATTATCAAAAGCAAAAATACCAGAACTAATTTCCTTAATCGCACGTTCGTTTTCATTTGCGTCTTTTTCTTCAACAATTCGTTCTAATTGATGGTTGGAATCTCTTACAATTCGACCATATCCGTGTGGTTGTTGAGTTGATGCAGATAATACAGTTACTTGTGCTTCTGTACTCTCGTGTTGGTTGATAAGTGATTCTAACGTCTTAGATGTGATTAACGGCGTATCACCACACACAACTAAAGTTGTCCCCTCTTTATCTTCCAAATGTTCATATGCCATCTTTACAGCATGTGCTGTTCCAAGTTGTTCCTCTTGAAAACTGTATAATGATTGATCGCCTAAAGTTTCTTTGACACTTTCTGCGCCGTGTCCAACGATAGTTACAATTTGATTAACTCCAGATTGTTTAACATTGTTGAGAACATGTTCAATCATTGACTTGCCAGCAACTTCATGAAGCACTTTATATTTTTTAGATTTCATTCTTGTGCCTTTACCTGCTGCCAAAATAATCGCATGTCTTTGCATGAATGCTAACCCTCCATTAAAATTTACACTTCATAATTATTATAATTTAACAACTAATAGACTTTCAACTTTTAAAAGTTTTTGTTAACTAATCGTTAATTTTTTATAAACAACTTAAATTATGTAAATATCGGGCGACAATGAGTTGTTGTCATAAAAAATGGTCAACGCTCCGACATTTGAAACGTTGACCATTTTTTATACTTTAATTTTATATTTTTTAATTAAGCTTCGTCTGATTCTTCATTATCTGAAGTCGCATTTTTATCCGGAATGACTTCATCAGTTTCATCATATACTTTCATTACAGCATCTTGAATTTCTTGACGCATATCAGAGTTGATTGGATGCGCAATGTCGCGGAATTCACCATCTGGTGTACGTTTACTTGGCATAGCAACGAATAAACCTGAGTTTCCTTCAATTACACGTAAGTCATGGATTACAAATGCTTCATCAAGTGTAATGGAAACAAGAGCTTTCATTCTGCCATCAGTTTGTATTTTTCTAAGTCTTACATCTGTCACTTTCATGTAGTGAGCCCCCCTAGTATATCTTTATATTAATTAGAAGCTTGACAATATTTTTTAAAAGAAAATTATTATTCCTTAACTTTACCTATCAATTCAATTTCCACCTTCACGTCTTTAGGTAAACGTGCTACCTCAACACAGCTACGTGCAGGTTGGTATTTGCCGAAATAATCTCCATAGATTTCATTAATTTTTTGGAAATTATTCATATCAGAAATAAAAATTGTTGCTTTCACAACTGAATCTAAATCAGAACCAGCTTCTTGAAGTACTACAGTTAAATTTTCTAAAACTTGCTTCGTTTGTTCTTGTACATCATTGCTAACGACATTTCCATCAAGTGTTAATGGAATTTGACCTGATGTAAAGACTAAGTCATTAACTACTGTAGCATGTGAATATGGTCCTAATGCTTCTGGTGCTTTGTTTGTGTTTACTGTTTTCATGTTGTATAAATGCTCCTTTTCTAAGAAAATTTAGACAAGCTGTTGCCTGGCTCTACTTTAAATTCCTGATTATATTCATCGACATCTGATAATCTGACTAAGGAAGTATAATCTTCAATCAATCTTTGTTTAACTTCTTTTGATTCTACAAGTACTGATACCCCTTTTACGTGAGCTTTAAACTCGTTCATTAAATTCATAACTCCATTTATAGAGCCTCCAGCTCTCATAAAATCGTCTACTACGAGGACATTGGAATTCTCAGCTAAAGTACGTTTTGATAACACCATAGTTTCTATCTTTCTTGATGATCCAGAAACATAGTTAATGGAAACAGTAGAACCTTCAGTTACCTTATTGTCTTTTCTAATAACCACTACAGGTAAATTTAATACGTTTGCTACTGCATTAGCAAGCGATATACCTTTAGTGGCAATTGTCACGACAGCATCTAGTTGCTCTTCCATATAAATACTTGCAATCAACTTGCCTACTTTATTCAATAAAGTAGGGTTGCCAACTAAATCTGATAAGAATAAATAGCCTCCAGGCAACAATCGTTCTTTTTCTTGTAAATGCGTAATGACTTCGTTAACAACCTCAGTCGCTTCAGCCTTACTCATCATTGGTTTATAAGTCACACCACCACTTGCACCAGCAGTTGTAATAACCGTACCCAACTGTTCTTTTTGAAAAGTGTTTTTAATGATTTGAACATCTTCACTTATAGAAGATTTCGCTTGTTTAAATTTTTTAACGAAAAAAGTGAGGGGTATTAATTTATTCGGATGATTCATAAGGTATTGAGTCATAAACACAATACGTTCGCTTCTTTTATATCTCATTTTTTCAAACCCTTCTATCCTAATAATCTTACTAAATATACTTCGTTGCAACATCCGTTAACTGAATTATAAATGTTTTTAGCTTGTCGCTCTTTTTGAGCTAAACCATATACCGTTGGACCACTCCCGCTCATTAATGCACCATCAGCACCGCATTGTAACATGTTATCTTTCAGCTTTTTTATTTCTGGATGCATTGATATCGAAATAGGCTCTAAACGGTTAGATAAGCTCTCACATAATTGATAGTAATTGTTTGTCTTTAAAGCCTGTTTGCACATATCGTTATTTACAACATGCTTTTCGTTTAAGTTTAGTGCTTTAAATACATCTGGAGAGGATATTCCTAAATCTGGTTTAGCCAAAACTACCCATGCAGAAGGTGGTTTATCTAAAAATGTCACACATTCACCTCGACCAGTACATACTGCAGTCTTATTATAAATACAAAACGGGATATCCGTCCCAATTTGTATACCTAGTGCCGATAATTCATCTAATGATTTACCTAACTCAAACAAACGATTCATACCTCTCATCGTTGCTGCCGCATCCGCAGAACCACCAGCTAATCCAGCCGAAACTGGTATATCTTTATCAATAGTAATTGTAACGCCCTCTTTAATATTATACGTATCAACCATCAATTGCGCCGCTCTATATGCAAGGTTCTTGTGATCATTAGGCACATAATTATGTTCAATATCTACAACAATCTTTTTATCTTTGCGTTTTTGAAAAGATAATCGATCGTTTAAATCAATCGTAGTCATAATCATTTCTATTTCATGATAACCATCATCTCTTTTGAAAAGGGTATCGAGCGTAAAATTTATTTTGGCAGGTGCCGTTTCATATATCATTTTTCCGCCCTCTCTTCGAATTATTAATAAGATGATTTTAACATAAAGGTCTTAAATATTTGATAGATTACCTTCAATTTTTCGTAAAATCTTAATGAAATACATTTTAAAAAGTAATAATATACGTTTTTTGATTTTTTAAAATATAAATTTTTATATGAGCCGTATTTGAAAAGTCCTGAGTAACTATGACTCAAACTTTACGAGGACCTTATACCAAAAAAAGAGTATTGAACTTTTCGCCCAATACTCACCTTAATAAATATAATATAAAACTGTGAAGTTTAGAGTAATCAATCACTCTTATGTGTTTATAATTAGTGTGCAACTGCTTCTTGATGATTATCTTCTTCAAATGAAACTTGTACGTTCTCTGTAAGCACATCAGTGTATGTATAAGATACGCGTTCAAAGTTGTGTTTATCTTGATCTAACTCGACAATGAATACTGAAGGATATGTTTCTTTTAAAACACCTGAGCGTTCAATTGTCTTTTTGCGTCCACCATTGGCTTTAAGTACAATACGATTTCCTAAATGACAATCAATAGAATTTTTGATGTCCAAAATTGATTTTGGCATATTGCCCCACCTCGCTACAAGTTACATAATACCATATTCAGAGCGTTTTCGTCAAATAAAATTTAAATTTTATCAAGGTAAATGACCTTTGTCAACATATTAATTTTCTAATTCTGGGAATTTTTTCTTTTCCTCATATAAATTAGCAAAATCTTGTATTGTAAGCGTTTCACCACGTCGTTTTGGATCAATTTCTGCACTTTCCAACCAATTTAATATTGACGCTTTATGCTTTTTACCATCTTTAAAAAAGTTTTGGTAGTTATTATTAATTGTTTTACGTCGTTGTGCAAATGCAGCTTTAGCTAATTTAAAAAACGCTTCTTCATTATCAACTTGTACTAAAGGTTCTTCACGTTGCATCAGTTTTACTACAATAGAATCAACATTTGGAGGTGGCATAAACACCGATTTAGGCACTGTCAGAACTTTACTTGTCTCTGTATAATATTGAGCAACTATTGAAAGTGAACCATATGCTTTAGTACCTACAGTTGCATTAAGACGTTCACCAACTTCTTTTTGCATCATTACCACATAGCCATCTATAGGTATATCTTGTTGCATTAAATTTAATAATATAGGCGTAGTAATATAATAAGGTAAATTTGCCACAACCATGATTTTTTCACAATCACTTAGGTGTGTATGAACTGCTTTACTAATATTTGCTTTTAATATATCTTCATTAATAATTGTCACATTATCATATGGAGCAAGAGTATCCTCAAGAACTGGAATTAATCTTTGGTCTATTTCAAAAGACATCACTTTTTTAGCATTTTTAGCAAGCTGTTCAGTCAATGATCCCATACCAGGACCAACTTCAATTACGCCCGTAGTATCATCTATTTGACTCGCATCAATAATTTTATTAATTATATTTACATCAACTAAGAAGTTTTGGCCCAAACTTTTTTTAAAGTTAAAACCGTATTGGTCTAATAAAGCTCGCGTACGAGATGGTGTAGCTATATCTTTATGTTCCATTTATTTCTCCCTTCTTTCATCATCAAGTAATGCCTCTCTTACATCCTGTTCTGTATAACCAAATGCGTTAAGTTTTTTTAGCAATTGTTTGCCATTTGAGTGACCAATATGTAGTTTTTGTCCTAATATCTCTCTACGACGTCTTGCATCCTTACCAATAATAAGCCCTAAATCAATAAGTACACTCTTATCAATAGTTTCTTCTGCTTCTTCTAATGGAGAGCTCACATGCATTAAAGCTTCACGAATATCTTTAACGTTTGCATGCTCAATGCCAATTTTACCTCTTTTGTTTTTAGCTTTTTCTCTATCTAAGTAAGCATGTTTCACACCTGGTACATAATCACGTATTGTATGCCGAATTTTATCACCTGGGAAATCAGGGTCAGTCAGTACAATAACACCTCTAGTTTCTTGAGCGTGACGTATAACATTTAGTGTATCCTGATTGATTGCACTACCATTCGTTTCAATTGTATCGCATTCTACAGCAGTTTTAACACGTTCAGTATCATCCCTACCTTCTACAACGATAAATTCATTAATCTTCATATTTATACCTTCCAAGTCTATGACATTTAACTTTATTTTATATAAATAATTCTAATTATTAAAACATGAGCTACTTGAATCTTTAATATTACTATACCGGCACTCTTAAATTTATAAAAAATGAGAAAGATGTCTCATACTTTTAAAAGTGTGATGATATTCATCCTTTCAAAGTCGGACACCTTTCCCACTATAATTATTATTAGTTCAATTTAAATAAACGTTCTGCATTTTCAGTCGTTTGTCGACAAACTTCCTCATAGGACATATCTCGTAAATCAGCAATTTGTTGTGCAACTAAAGTCACACGTTCTGGTTCATTTCGTTTACCTCTATAAGGATGTGGAGATAAATATGGTGCATCAGTTTCACATAACAAACGATCCATAGGTACATGTTGTGCCACTTCTTTAGGCTGTTTGGCATTTTTGAAAGTAACTGGACCACCAAGAGAAACATAGAAATTCAACTTGTTTATGACAACATCCGCAATTTCGGGCGAAGCGCTAAAACTGTGCATGATGCCACCGACTTCTTCGGCATGTTCCTCCATTAAAATGTCAACACAGTCTTGAGTTGCTTCACGATTGTGAATAATTATAGGTAATTTCACACGTTTAGCTAGGGCAATTTGCTTTCTAAATACTTCTTTTTGAACATCAGCAGGAGATTTATCCCAATGATAGTCTAAGCCCATTTCTCCGATACCAATAATCTTAGGATGCTTAGACAGGCTTTCAATCCACTCTAATCGTTCGTCTGTACAATCTATAGCATCGACAGGATGCCAACCGATAATTCCATAAATAAATTCATATTTATCTATGAGTTCCATAGTGCGTTCTATAGTAGGTGTATCAAATCCTACTACGAACATTCTATCTACGCCTGCTTCTTGCGCGCGAGATATCACTTCATTTAAATCTTCATCATATTGTTCATCATTTAAATGTACATGTGTATCGATTAACATCATTATCTCTCCTATCTTTAAACAGTATTATTTAATGACTGCACCGTTTGGAATTGCACTTGGTAAGCTTACTAATGTCAGTACCCCATCTTTCTCTGCTGATAAAATCATACCTTCAGATTTTTGTCCCATTAATTTAGCAGGTTTTAAATTGGTAACTACAGCAACTTTTTTACCAATAATATCTTCAGGTTTATAGAATTTTGCTATTCCAGATATGATTTGACGTTGTTCGTTGTCTAAATCAATTTGAATTTTCAATAATTTATCTGATTTTTTAACATTTTCAGCATCAGTAATTGTTGCAGCTTTAATTTCAACTTTATCAAAGTCTTTAATATCAATTTGTTCTTTACTTGGCACTTCCTCTTTTTCTTCAGATTTAGGTGGTTGCATAGATTCTTTAATATAAGCTATTTCCGCTTCCGTATCTAATCTTGGGAAAATAGGTGTTGGCTTTTCAGTAACTAAGATTGGTTCAGTAAGTGCACCGTAGCTTTCAAGACTTTCTAATTGCGATAATTTAGGGTCATTCATATTAAGTTGTTTGAAAACCTCTCTTGGTGCATGTGTTAAGAATGGTTGCAGTAAAACAGCTGCAAAACGAATGTTCTCAACTAGATGTGCCATTACATTACCAAGCATGTCACGTTGATCCTCATCTTTAGCTAATACCCATGGTTGAGTTTCATCAATATATTTATTCGTACGGCTAATAAATTTCCAAACCGTTGATAATGCTACAGAGAATTGTAAACTTTCCATATTTTCATTAAAGTTTTTAACTGTTTCAAGTGCCATCGCTTCCATATCTTCATCAAGTTCATGTTTAGGACCTTGATATGCTGGTAACTCACCTTGGAAATATTTATTTATCATTGAAATTGTACGATTAACCAAGTTACCTAGGTCATTCGCTAAATCATAATTCGTGCGTTCAACGAAAGCTTCTGGAGTGAATACTCCATCTGAACCAAACGGTAACTCACGCATTAAGTAATAACGCGTAGCATCTAGACCATAGCGATCAATTAATACATTAGGATCAACAACGTTACCTTTAGATTTACTCATTTTACCGTCTTTCATTAAAATCCAACCATGCGCGAAGACTTTCTTAGGTAGCGGTAAGTCTAAAGCCATTAATAATATCGGCCAAATAATAGAGTGGAAACGTACGATTTCCTTAGCCATTAAATGGATATCTGCAGGCCAATATTTATTGAAAAGTTCTTCATCATCTGATAAATAGCCTAAAGAAGAAATATAGTTTACAAGCGCATCAATCCAAACGTATACAACATGTTTAGGATTTGATGGTACACGAACTCCCCAGTCAAATGATGTACGAGATACAGCTAAATCTTCTAATCCAGGTTTGATAAAGTTATTAATCATTTCATTTTTTCTAGATGGAGGTTGGATGAAATCTGGATTTTCATCATAAAACTCTAATAAACGATCTGTATATTTATTAATATTAAAGAAATAACTTTCTTCTTTAACAAGTTCAACTTCATGTCCGGAATCTGGACTTTTCCCCCCTACAATTTCCCCATTTTCATAAACTGGGTCAACAAGTTGTGATTCTGTATAATAAGTTTCATCAGGAACTGAATACCAACCTTCGTATTCTCCTAAATAAATATCACCTTGTTTAAGTAGGCGTTCAAACACTTTTTCAACAACTTGCTTATGACGTTCTTCAGTTGTACGAATAAAATCATCATTTGAAATTTCGAGTTTATCCCATAAACTTTTAATTCCGGCAATCATTTCATCTAAATATTCTAATTCAGTTTTACCAGCTTTTTGAGCTTTTTCTTGAATTTTTTGGCCATGTTCATCTGTACCTGTTAAATAACGAACATCATACCCTTGCATTCTTTTATAGCGCGCAATAACGTCGCCTGCGACAGTAGAGTATGCATGACCGATGTGTAAGTTCCCACTTGGATAATAAATTGGGGTAGTTATATAAAATGTATCTTTAGCCATCACTGGTCCTCCTCATTAATTACATAATAAATGATATCTAAATTTATTTTTCTTTTCAATGAAGTAGCGCACTACTATGTATCAACTTTCACATTCTCTCATCATTTGAAAATGAATTGTCATCATCTTTACTACAATACCATAAAATCGGTGTTTTATGGTGGCTTTCACGTGAATTCATCACTAATAAAATACATGTAGAACTTAATAATTTTTATTCTACATCATGATATATATTGTATACTTCTCCAGTTTTCATTCCACGATCTAGCGCTACTGACTTAATTGCTTTCTTCGGTTTTAATTGATCTCTTTCAATATAATATTCAACATGTTCTTTAATACTTAATTCCTCAAACCATGAGTGATTGACTAAAGGACGTGCGCCTTCAATTAGAATCACAAATTCACCTTTTAGTGGAATGTCACCACTTTGAATCATTTCTAGCATGTGCTCAACTGGTAAAGTCATAAGTTGCTCAAATCTTTTAGTCAGTTCTCTGCCTATAGCTATTTTTCTCATATTATCAACTTTAGCTATTGCTTTAAGTGTGTCAGTAACACGATGTGGAGATTCATATAAAATCAAAGTACTATATTGATACATTCTCTCTTGCAATACATCTAATTTTTCTTTCTCTTTTCTAGGTAAAAAGCCTAAAAATGTATATGTAAAAGAAGGAAGACCACTTGCCATTAGTGCTGTTAAACCTGCATTAGGTCCAGGGATTGTTTCTACATTTATATTCTGGTTACGTGCTTCAACAACTAACTCATATCCTGGATCACTTATAAGCGGTAACCCCGCATCTGAAACTAAAGCTATATTTAAACCAGAAATGAGTTGCTCAATTAAATACTCTGTTTGTTGTTCTTTGTTATGTTCATGGTACGATTTTAAAGGTGTTTCAATCTCGTAATGGTTACATAACTTTCGTGTCACTCTAGTATCTTCACATGCAATCATATCTACATTTTTTAATGTGTCTACCGCACGAAACGTTATATCAGCTAGATTTCCTATAGGCGTTCCTACTAAAAATAAAGTTGCCATGTTACCCCTCCTCAATCATTTTTAATTTTTTCTTTCTAGAAAATGTTTTAATTTCATACTCTCTTTTTAACGCTTCAGATTTTGTCCCATACATTTCTTGATAAACTAACTCTACCGGACGTCTTATTTTAGTATATTTAGCACCTTTACCTTCATTATGTTTTGCAACACGCGCATTCACGTCTTTCGCATAACCAGTATACAAACTGCCATCCATACATTTAACTATATAAACAAAATGTCTATCCATAATATATGCCTTTCATTTCATCACTATATGTACCATCTTGATTGTAAATATAAAAAGGTTGCTGTATATCTAGCCCTTGTTTCCCACCTTTTCGTCCCTCAACTACAATCGTTTGTGCTGATTTATTAGCTTTACTGTATACAAAAGTGAGTTTCTTAGGTTCAATTTTACCATTTCTCATTTCAGTTAAGACATCCATAAGCCTATCCGCACGATGTACGACGATAAATCGTCCACCTTCCTTAAGCAAATGCCGTGCAGCTTTAACGCAATCAGTGAAATCACACATTACCTCATGACGTGCTATTTTATGCGCTTCTTTTTGATGTTGATTCAGTTGATTCACTTTAAAATAAGGTGGATTACATGTGACTAAAGTATATTGAGAAGGTTTGAAGGCGTCATATACATTGTTCAAATCCATCAGATACATTGTAAGTCTCTCATCTAAGCTATTGTGTACAAAACTGCGACGAGCCATTTCTACTAATTGGTCTTGGATTTCAATGGCTTCTATCTTTTGATTGCACTTTGCGGCTAATAGCAAAGGTATAACTCCGTTTCCAGAACATAAGTCCATGATTCGATCGTTCTTTCTAACTTCAGTCAAATGTCCTAATAACAGTGCATCTGTTGAAAAAGAAAACACATCATCATTTTGAATAATCTCATACCCCTCTTTAATTAAACAATCTAATCTCTCATTTTCTTTAAGCATACTTTTACTCCTAAAAAAAGGATGTCATTATAGCATGATTTTCTTTTCATACATATAATACACCCTTAAATTTAATCATATCGACCTTTCAAAACATTAATCACTTAATACATTTAAACACAGTAGGCAATCTTCTCCGTGTCTGTGTTTTCCAAACAATTCGCCTTTACATATATGAAATCCTTCTCGATATAACATAGCTAAATTATCTTTACTTGGAGAAGGCGTTTTAACGTGCTTTGAATGACTTCTTTCTTCATTGTTAAATTCTGACTGCTCGTCTTTCTCCATCAATCTTTTTAGATTATCATTTTCAACTTGCAACGCCACATTCTCTTCAACAAGTTCAACAGCTAAATCTTTGAGTTCAGTCATATCGTTCGTTAATTGTCCTACATTTCGTTCAAGTCGCATTAATCTCTCGAATAATTCATTTCTATTCAAAGGTCGCTAAACCTCCTTAGTTAAACGCTTCAATTTCTTCCATTTTGTACTCTAATGGTTGTTCAAGTCCTTCTATTTTTACTTGCATTGAAATATCTAAAATATTTAAACCTATAACTTTTCCACTTCCATCAGGAGTTTGAACTAACTCACCAACATCGGGCAACTGTGCTCTTGCTTCTTCGTAATAATCATTTTCATATTTCAAACAACACATTAACCGCCCACATGCTCCTGAAATTTTAGTTGGATTCAATGATAGGTTTTGATCCTTAGCCATTTTAATAGATACAGGTTCAAAGTCACCTAAAAATGTTGAACAACAAAGCGAACGACCGCATGGCCCAATACCGCCTAATAACTTCGCTTCATCTCTTACGCCAATTTGTCGTAATTCAATTCTTGTTTTTAAATTTTGTGCCAATACCTTAACTAATTTTCGAAAATCAATACGGTCATCAGCAGTAAAATTGAAAATAACCTTCGACTTATCTAGTGTGTATTCACAATTTACTAAACGCATATCCAAATTTTGTTCCTTTACCACTCTCTTACAAAGTTCTAAAGCCTGTTTTGCGTCGCGCTCATTATTATAATATTGTTCTTCATCTTCTTCATTGACTACTCGAATAATTTCCTTTAAAGGTAAAGTGACATCTTCATTAGCGACATCTTTCGGCGGGAATTTTACAATACCTATTTCAATGCCTCGTTTAGACTCAACGACCACCCAATCGCCAACGTTCACATTTAGTTGGTTAGGCGCATAATATTCCAATTTCCCTGCTTTTTGAAACTGAACACCTACAACATTTGGCATCTCATCTCACACCTCTTATTACTATTTGTTCAAATACGAGTGTTGGATTAACGTTTTGATTTAATTTCTTATGAGCTTCAGTCAGTTGGTCATACATCAGAGTCATTTGATTAAACGTTAAACTTTCCGCGTATTTTTTCATTTCCACACTCAAATCACTATATATAAAATGATTATCTATATTTACTTTTGCATGCATCATGTCTTCAAAAAAACCATTTACTGCTGCTAATGTTAACAATTGTAATTTGCGATTCTTAGCCTGTTTAAGCAAATCAATAATACCAATCATCGCCATTGGTTTATTAGATAAAATAAGTTCACACCAACGAATAACTGACTTTCTTAAAGCAGTTAAATCATATTCTTCATTCAATGCTATTGCTGTCTCAACTTGAGTTGTGTATGTACTTATCATTTCAGCAACAGGTTTAGTTAGTGATGCTTCAACCAATCGCTCAATAAACTGTTTTCTATCAATTGGCTTAAAATAAACATGTTGACACCTAGAATGTATCGTATCCAAGATTTGTTCTGGTTTAGTCGATAATAAAATCGCGATTGTATTCTCTGGTGGTTCTTCTAAAAATTTTAGTATACTATTTTCACCTTGAACAGTTAATTTTTCAAAATCTTCGATAATATACACTTTATAGCGTCCTTCAATCGGCAATTGATTCATATAGTGTACGAGTCTTTCTATTTGTTCTTTCTTAATCGTGTTCTCATCAGAAGAAACATACATAAAATCAGGATGATTAAATGTATCAACTTTCAGTTCGCACTGGCTATCCTCTGCACACAAAATCAACTTAGCAAAGTTAATAGCTACATGTTTCATAGTTTGAGCATCGTCACCCTCAAATAAATAAGCGTGTGATAACTTATTCGAATGATATGCATGAGCTAACTGTTGTTGTTCATCCATGATTGACGACTCCTTCTTAATTTCTTATATAAAAAAAGACTACTCAAAAATTAGCTTGAGATTGTAGACATCTTACTTCAATCAAATTTAACAATGCGAACAGTAATCCTTTACATTAATACATATAATAACGAATTTCAATGCTATAACTCAAAGGATAAACCATGTTTTGAATGAATATGACCTCAATCCTAAGCTACATTTCAAAGCAGCCCAACATTGTAATTAAAATAATTACTATTTCATAACTGAATTGATTCCAGTACAGTCGCTATTAATCAGCTCTTCAACTTACATACACTTGATTTAACGACCATTTATTTCTATTTAAAATTGGTGAAAGGCCTCGATTGGCATAACAAATACTGTTGCTCCACCTACTTCAACTTCAACTGGATATGGAATATATGAATCAGCACTACCACCCATTGGAGTAATTGGAGAAACAAGTTGTTCTCTATTACCACAAGTGTTATCAATAACCGTTAATAGTTCTTCAACACGTTCATCATTAACACCACATAAGAATGTAGTATTACCGGCTCTTAAAAATCCGCCTGTAGTAGCCAATTTAGTTGCTCTAAAATTATTTTTTACGAGTTGGTCTGAAAGTTCTTGACTATCTTGATCTTGGACGATCGCTATAATCATCTTCATTTTATAACACCTCTTATTAATATTATATCACATATTTTTTAAATATTTGATGATAGATTGGTAAGCTTCCTCAACAACATTTTCCAAATCCTGATCCGCATTTACTTTAACAAAACGTTCAGGATCGCTATCGATGACTCTCTGATAACCTTCAATCACTTTCTCATGAAACGCCTTATCTTCCTGATCTAAACGGTTTTGATTACGTTGATTTTTAAGGATACGTTGATGTCCTACTTCAGCACTTACATCTAAATAAATAGTTAAGTCAGGATACAATCCATTTATTGCAAATTCATTTAAAGTTTTCACTTCTTCAATACCTATACCCCTTGCATATCCTTGATAAGCTAAAGAACTATCAATATATCTATCACATAGTACAATTTTATCTTTTTTTAATGCCGGGATAACTTTTTCAACAAGGTGCTCACGTCTTGAGGCTGCAAACAACATCGCCTCAGTACGAATATCCATGTTATTTCCCTCTAATACAACTCTACGTATTTCTTCTCCTGTAGGAACTCCACCAGGTTCACGAGTTGTAATAACATCCATATCTGTAGCTAATTTTTGACTTACTTTCGATATTACAGAGGTTTTTCCTGCTCCTTCAGGCCCTTCAAACGTTATAAAAGCTGACATTTTATTCATCCTTAACTAAAAAATTTTGATCTTTCAAACCTTCAACTTTTATTCCGAGGTTTGAATAATGTTGTAATAATTTTATCATATGTGTCGTGATAACTTCTCCTCTAAACATTACTGGGATTCCAGGAGGATATGGCACAATATGCTGTGCTAAAACTTCACCTTCCGCTTGATGAATTGCTATCTCTTTTACTTTTGGAAAATGAACTGCCCTATACTCACTCGATGCTAGCATCAAATTCAATTTTTTAGGAGCATGTTCAGCTCGTTCAGGAATCTCCATTTCATTTATTGTTTTAATTAATAATTCAAACGGAAATACGTCATTTTCATGCCAAAGTGGTAATACTAGCAAAATTTGAAGCTCATCAACTAATTCAACAAAAATATTATGATCTTCGAACCAACGTTGTATATCATACCCTTCAAAACCATCATAACTAACGACTAATTTAACAGCATCGTCGGGTTCACCAATGTTGAATCCTTTCTTTTTTAATACTTTTATAAAATGTTTTCTCTTTTCAAAGAATAACTCACTTTTAAATTCATTATAGAATTCTTGAGCATATTCCAAACTAGACATAACTAAATATGAGGGACTTGAAGTTTGAAAATAAGATAAATACTCTATTACTTGTGAACGTAAAGGCGCATCTTTATGTATAAATAAAACTGAGCCCATGGTTAAAGCTGGTAACGTCTTATGATAAGACTGAACCACATAATCCGCACCATAATTCATAGACGAAATCGGAAAACCTTCGAGATCAAAATGTGCGCCATGCGCTTCATCTACTAATACTGGAATGCCATTATCATGTAATTTATTAATGAAATTTCCAATATTAAATGTTTCTCCGTAATAATTTGGATATGTACAAATACCTAGCTTATAATCCTCAATCACATCTTCTAGTATTGGTTCTACATATTGACATGTTAGGTTACTTTGATGCATAGCTGTAAAAGTAGCTTGTGCTTTTGCTAAGTCTAACCCATGGAAAACTGATTTATGAACATTTCTACTAATAAGATATCCTCCCTTTTTCTCTGAAAATGCCTGTATCACAGAGAGTATCCCTGAAGTAGTCCCATTAATAAGCAAAAATGCATCATAATCATCGTGTTTTTTAAAATGAGACATACTTTCTAAAATGATATCTTCTGGTTGATGCATATCATCAAGTCCCGTAATTTCTGTCATATCCATATTAATTTTTAGTTGATTTAAATTTCCTATAGTCATGTTCTTATGTCCTGGAACATGCATTGAAATAACTTTATTATCAATTAACTCTTCAAGTTTATTTGTTATAGGTTTTTCCATCTTATCCACTCTTTTCTATTCTCCCAATGCAACACTTCTACCTAATATGAGATAAATCATCATCATGTTGATTAACCCAATTTCTCTTTAATAATCCCATCACATAACAATCTCTATACTCTCCACGTGTATAGAAATGTTCCTTTAATGTACCTTCAATCTCGAAATTATTACTTTTATAAATGTGAACAGCTTTTTCATTTTTAATGTCTACATATAAATATACTTTATTCATATTTAATACTAAAAATGCATAATCAATTGCCATTTTGAAAGCTTTTTTAGCATAACCACGATTCGCAAATTGAGGATCTATAATAATTAAAACTTCACAAGTACGATGTATAAAATTGATTTCTAATAACTCTACTACACCGATAGATACCTCATCTTCTTCAATGATAAATCGTCGCTCAGATTCATCTAAAATATGCTTTTTATAAAGATTCTCCAATTCACTAAGTGATTGATAAGGTTCTTCAAACCAATATGACATAATTGAATATTCATTATTTAAATGATGTACGAAAGGTAAATCCGTTTCCTCTAAAGCTCTTATAATCATATTAATGCTCCTCAAAAATTTACTCATTTACTACTAGTGTATTAAAAAAGCATAAATTTCTCTAATACTTCACTAATACTAGAAAAATTTATGCTCGTTCTTTCTTTGAAATAATTGATCTTTACTCTTTTAAATCTCTTTATTTTCGCATAAAAAAAGAGACCTTGCGGTCTCGATTCGGCTCATCGT
>NZ_JMGB01000005.1:38351-46246 GCF_000692055.1 Staphylococcus sp. TE8 | reverse complement strand
TTATTCACCAAAGAGCAAAAAAGATACTTCAACACCTGCTGCTTTCGGTAAGACTTTAAATAAACTTATCGCAAATGGAAAATTAAGCAAAGAAAACAAAAAATTCTTACTTGATTTAATGTTAAATAATAAAAGCGGAGATACTTTAATTAAAGACGGTGTTTCAAAAGACTGTAAGGTTGCTGATAAAAGTGGTCAAGCAATAACATATGCTTCTAGAAATGATGTTGCTTTTGTTTATCCTAAGGGCCAATCTGAACCTATTGTTTTAGTCATTTTTACGAATAAAGACAATAAAAGTGATAAGCCAAATGATAAGTTGATAAGTGAAACCGCCAAGAGTGTAATGAAGGAATTTTAATATTCTAAATGCATAATAAATACTGATATCATCTTATAGTTTGTATTATCGTTGACATGTATAATTTTGATATCAAAAACTGATTTTCCCTCTATTATTTTCGATATTTATTTTCTTAATTCTCTTTAACAAACTAGAAATATTGTATATACAAAAAATCATAAATAATAGATGAATAGTTTAATTATAGGTATTCATCAATCGAAAAAGCAACGTATCTTATTTAAAGTGCGTTGCTTTTTTCTCATTTATAAGGTTAAATAATTCTCATATATCAAGCAAAGTGACATATTAGTGTTAATAATGATTTGAAGCATATACTCAATTCAATTACTGCTGATTTCACTAAATTTGAACTACAGGAAATGACACAACTAAAATCAACTTATGCAAAAAATATGTTTAGATTACTAAAGCAATATAAACATACAGGATATTTCAAAATTCAAATTAATGATTTCAGAGAACGTTTAGATATTCCGAAAAGTTATCGAATGAGTGAAATTGATAAGTATGTATTTAAACCAATAATTAAAGAATTAGGCTTTTTATTTAAAAATCTCAATATTAATAAAATTAAAGCTAAAAAAGGACGAAAGATTGAATGGTTAGAATTTTCTTTTGAACCTGAGAAACGTATTCATTCGAAACGACAATCTAATATGATAAGTACAGGCAAACCAAAACAATATATAAGCCGTGAAATGACGCCACAATGGTTAAAAAATAACACTTATGAACCAACCACATCTAAGACATCTGCGTATACAGAAGAAGAACGTCAAGCGTTTTTACAAAAAATGAAAAAGTAAAGGAGACCCAGTTATTTGATGAAAACTGTAAAGGAAGTTTCTGAACTTTTAGATGTCTCTAAACAAACAATTCATTATCATTTAAAAAGTTTACCTTCAAATTTGAAGGTAAACAAAGTAGGTAACAAATCATTAATAGATGATAATACAATAGATTATCTAAAAACAATTTTAAATAAAAAAACGACAAAAGAATCGACAAAATTTGATGAAAAATCGACAAACAAAACAGAATCATTAAATAACCAATATAGCAGTTATATCGATAAATACATAGAGCATTTAGAATCAGAAATTCGACAAAAGAATCGACAAATTGACGATTTAACAATTGCATTAAAACAAGAACAATCTTTGAATTTAAATAGCCAAAATATATTAAGTAATACCAAAAAAATAGAAACTGATAATATAGATTCAAAAGAAGATATCATTACTCCAAAAGCATCAAAAAAAAATGAACAAAAACAATCTATCTTTTCTAAACTATTCAAAAAAAAATAATGTATTCACGCCTAAAGGCGTGAATACATTATTTTCTCTAAAAAGAAATTATCACTTGTTAATTATAATATAGTTAATATTTAGCAAGTGAAGTGTGGTTTATCATATGCAAAAATCCCACTACTGTCCAAAGCAAAGTAGGGTTTTTATTTAATATACAAAATACAAAGCATTTCTATATTGACAAAGGATAAAAATCATACTAACTTATGAATATATGAGCATATATTCATAAGTTAGTATGATTTTCTTCGAGTAACAAAACATTAATTGAAATTTTATATTTTTTAACTCTATAGTTATAAAAACAAAAATTCAAATTATAGAAAATATTTTTCATCATTAAAAAGAGGAGGGATTAAATGGAAAACGATCACAATCATAATCATACACATGGCGCGAACAAAAAGACTTTATTAATTAGTTTTATTATTATTACAAGTTACATGATTGTAGAAGGGTTAGGTGGTTTCTTTACTAACAGTCTTGCGTTAATTTCAGATGCTGGTCATATGTTAAGTGATTCTATTTCTTTAGGTATTGCTTTAATTGCATTTACTTTAGGAGCGAAGCAAGCTAATACAAATAAAACTTTTGGCTACAAAAGGTTTGAAATACTAGCAGCTGTACTTAATGGTATTACTTTGATGTTAATAGCTATCTATATTTTTTATGAAGCTATTGAGAGATTTAAAAACCCCCCTGAGGTAGCTTCTACAGGCATGTTAATTATCGCCTTGGTAGGCTTGTTTATTAATATTATTGTGGCTTGGATAATGCTGCGCGGGAGCGATGTAGAAGAAAACTTAAATATGCGTGGAGCATATTTGCATGTAATAAGCGACATGCTTGGATCTATAGGTGCAGTTATAGCAGCCCTTCTCATTATATTTTTTAGATGGGGGTGGGCGGATCCTTTAGCAAGTGTGATTGTAGCAATTTTAGTACTACGTAGCGGCTTTTATGTAACAAAATCAAGTCTTCATGTATTAATGGAGGGAGCACCAAGCAATATAAATACAAAAGACATTATTAAAACTATTAAAAAATTCAAAGAAGTTAAAAATATTCATGACTTTCATGTTTGGTCAGTAACTAGCGGATTAAACGCGTTATCTTGTCATATTGTTGTAGAAGATACAATGACCATTACTGAAAATGAGTTTTTACTTAAACGTATAGAACATGAACTCAATCATCAAAATATTCAACATGTCACAATACAGACTGAAACTTCTAACAATAATCATAGTGAAAAATTGTTTTGTATCGTGAAAGAAGAAGACAGTCAACATCATCATTAAATAAACAGCCATTATTTTTTAATAATGGCTGTTTATTTAATTATTCCAATATATTTAATATATCTTTTTTGTTATTTTCAAATCCCACGTAATATTTAAACAACTTTTTTTTACCCCAAAAAATTTTTTTATAAAAAACAAATAAGGGAACAATTCGGTTGCCTGATATTTTTTTCATTTCTTCTTCTAAGTCCAAATTTTGACTTACATCTTTATGACTATAACTAATCTCTTGAGAGTTTAAATACCTTTTTGATTCTTGGCAATCAGAGCATGTAGGTCTTGTGTAAAGCTCAAGTTGTATATTTTTATCCAAATATATCTCTCCTAATATAAGTTTTAGCATACATTTTATACAAGTGTACCTCTTAAAACAAACTATAAATATTAATTTTTTATATGAAACTTTTGTATTGACTTATACCTACTAGGGGTATAATATAGATTCCAACAAGAGATACCCCGTTAGGGTATATGAGGAGGGGTGAAATTGAACACTACTACTGTTAAAAACAATGACGCATTGCTCAATAGACTCAAAAGATTAGAAGGACAAATGCGCGGTTTACAATCAATGATAGCAGAAGATAGATATTGTATAGATGTACTAGTACAAATAACAGCAATACAATCAGCCCTAAAACAAGTGGGTTTTATAGTAACTGAAGACCATATATCTAATTGTGTAAGTGAAGGTATTAAAAATGGCAACGGAGAAGAAAGTATCAAAGAATTGATGGTTGTATTAAAACAATTTTCAAAATAGGAGGAAAGAAATAATTGAGTGAAAATATTAAAAAAACCTCATTAGGTATCACAGGCATGACATGTGCAGCTTGCTCGAATAAAGTAGAAAAAAATCTAAATAAATTAGATGAAGTTAACGCTAATGTAAATCCTTCTACAGAGAAAGCTACAATTGAATATAACCCCAATGTTACATCATTAGAAGATATTGCAAATACAATTCAAAAAACAGGTTATGGAGTTTTAACCGAAAAAGTGGATCTCGATGTAATGGGAATGACGTGTGCAGCTTGTTCGAATAAAATCGAAAAAGTTTTAAATCGAATCTCAGGTGTAAATAAGGCTACAGTTAATTTAACCACAGAAAGTGCTACTGTAGAATACAACCCTGATATGACGTCTGTAGATGAATTTCAACAACGTATTAAAAACCTAGGGTATGAGGCACAACCTAAAAAAGAAGCATCAGAAAAAAGTTCCCAAAAAGAAAAACAATTAAAACGACAGTTAATTAAATTAGTTGTTTCAGCTGTTTTAGCAGCTCCATTGTTAATGACAATGTTCGTTCATTTATTTGGTATTCAAATACCACATATATTTATGAACCCGTGGTTCCAATTTGTATTAGCAACGCCTGTTCAATTTGTTATTGGTTGGCAATTTTATGTAGGCGCTTATAAAAACCTTCGTAATGGGTCAGCAAATATGGATGTTCTTGTCGCTTTAGGTACAAGCGCAGCCTTCTTTTATAGTATTTATGAATCGATTAAGTGGTTAATTAATACAAATTATGAGCCACACCTATATTTTGAAACAAGTGCTGTATTAATTACTTTAATTCTTTTCGGAAAGTATTTAGAAGCACGTGCTAAAACACAAACAACAAATGCGTTAAGTAAATTGTTGAATTTACAAGCTAAAGAAGCACGTATATTACGCAACGGTGAAGAGACTATGGTTCCTTTAAGTGAGGTAAAAGAAGGAGACTATTTAGTTATCAAACCAGGAGAAAAAATACCAGTAGATGGCAAAATAATTAAAGGTATGACTTCAATTGACGAGTCAATGTTGACAGGTGAATCTATTCCTGTTGAAAAAATGCAAAATGATAATGTTATAGGATCAACAATGAATAAAAATGGAGCAATTACTGTTGAAGCAACAAAAGTTGGTAAAGATACAGCTCTTGCCTCCATTGTTAAAGTTGTCGAAGAAGCGCAAGGTTCTAAAGCGCCAATACAAAGACTAGCAGATATTATTTCTGGATATTTTGTACCTATCGTTGTAGGTATCGCGATTTTCACATTTATTATATGGATTTCATTAGTTCAGCCGGGACAATTTGAACCAGCCTTAGTTGCTGCAATAGCAGTATTAGTTATCGCTTGTCCTTGTGCGTTAGGCTTAGCTACGCCTACTTCTATAATGGTGGGTACCGGAAAAGCTGCTGAAAATGGCATTCTATTTAAAGGTGGAGAACACATTGAAGGTACACACGCTATTAATACAGTTGTTTTAGATAAAACTGGCACTATAACAAATGGCACACCTGAAGTCACTGATTTTAGTGGAGATGATCAAACATTACAATTGTTAGCTAGTGCAGAAAAAGGTTCTGAACACCCACTAGCTGAAGCTATCGTAAGTTATGCTAAAGAAAAATCATTAGAATTTTTAGAAGTAGACCATTTTGAAGCTATACCAGGGCGCGGTATAAATGCAACAATTGATGGTAAAGAACTTTTTGTCGGAAATCGAAAACTAATGAGTGAAAAAGGAATCCAAACTAATGAAGCTGAAACAAATCTCGCTCAATTTGAAAAAGAAGGAAAAACTGCAATGCTTATAAGCGTAGATAACGAATTGAGAGGGGTTGTCGCTGTAGCTGATACAGTTAAAGATACTGCCCAACAAGCTATTCAAAAACTTCATGAATTAGGTATTGAAGTTGCTATGTTAACTGGTGATAACAAACGTACCGCACAAGCAATAGCAAAACAAGTTGGTATAGACACGATTATTGCAGAGGTTTTACCAGAAGAAAAAGCTTCTAAAGTAGCAGAAATTCAATCTGAAGGTAAAAAAGTAGCTATGGTTGGAGATGGTGTCAATGATGCTCCAGCACTAGTTAAAGCAGATATTGGTATTGCCATTGGTACAGGTACAGAAGTTGCAATCGAAGCTGCTGATATAACTATTTTAGGAGGAGACCTTTTATTAATTCCAAAAGCAATAAAAGCAAGTAAATCTACAATTCGTAATATTCGCCAAAATCTATTTTGGGCGTTTGGTTACAATGTTGCAGGTATCCCTATAGCAGCAATTGGTCTGCTAGCACCTTGGGTTGCGGGAGCAGCAATGGCTTTAAGTTCTGTAAGTGTTGTCACAAACGCTTTACGTCTAAAACGTATGAAATTATAAGAATCTTATATTTCTTGAAAGGAGGTGACAACATTGACTAACGAAGTTATTAATGTAGAAGGTATGAGCTGTGACCATTGCAAGCATTCAATTGAAAAAGCATTAAATGGATTAGATGGTGTAACATCTTCAGAAGTAAGCTTGGCGAATGGGAATGTGGAAGTTGAATTTGATGAAAATCAAGTAGCTTTCAACGACTTTAAAGAAGCTATTGAAGATCAAGGTTACGATGTAATTAAATAATTTAAATAGTTGGGCATATCGTTTAATGATATGCCCTTATTAAAAATTAAGGAGGATAAAAATATGAATCATAATCATGAATATCATTCAAACAAACCCGAAATTAAAGCAAATGTTGTATATAGAGATGGTAATATAGAAATTACGTTAGAAGATGAATTTAATAATGCCCCATTATTAGATACTATGCATGAAAAAGAAATGCATTTCGTTTTAGTATCTAATGACATGGAGAAATATTACCACCTACACCCTCAAAAAAAGCATGAAGGTTTATTTATAATTAACCAACAATTAGAGCCAGGAACTTACCAGGCTTTTGTTGATGTTACACCAAAAAACCATGTGTATTCCGTTCATCCTATTGAACTGCAAATTGGAGATAAAATAACCTCTACAACATCTTTAAATTCTGATAAAAATTGGGTAAAAGTTAACAAAGGAGTTCATGTAACTTTAAATTCTATAAGTGCTAAAGAAGATGAACATGTCCCTTTAACTTTCAATACAGAATTAACTCCCCAACCTTATTTAGGAGCTTTAGGACATGTGATTATATTTGATGAGCAATTAACTGATTATATTCATGTTCACCCAGAATCACCTGATTCTACAACCTTTTATGCTCATTTTCCTAAAAAAGGGATGTATAAAATTTGGGCAGAATTTAAATTTAATGATGAAGTGCATAGATTTACTTATAATATTAAAGTTGCATAAATCTATTAGCAAAAGCTTAAAAATCAGTAAATTGTAAAGAGTTATTTAGATAATACAAAACGCTTTATAAAAAATCGAAAATTTAAGATAGAAAGTTGATGAAGAAAGTATCAAAAAATTGTAGTGGTTGTTTATATTGCAACATTCACTGAATTTTTATAGTTAATAACCTATTATTTAAGGAGTAATTTATTGATTAAGTTTGAATATTTTGAGGAGAAAGATTTTGATTTATTAATAAACTGGATAAACTCTCCTGAACTTTTAGTCAAATGGGCAGGTACAGATTTTAATTATCCCCTAGATGAAGAACAATTAAAGGAATATATTAAAGACACAAATAAAGAAAATTCTAGTAAAATAATTTATAAAGTTATCATTGAAGAAAATAATTCAAAAAAAATTATAGGTCATATTGCTTTAAATAATATAGATTTTAAAAATTGTTCCGCCACGTTAAGTAAAGTTTTAGTAGGTGATCCGCAAATGCGTGGCCAAGGATTAGGCCCTAAAATAATAAAGAAATTATTGAAAAAGGCTTTTGAAGATTTGGGACTACACAGAATTGAATTAGGTGTTTTTGCCTTTAATAAATCAGCTATTAAAAGTTACAAAAAGATTGGATTTATAAAAGAAGGAGAAAAAAGAGACTTTAGAAAATTAAATGGAGAATATTATAATTTATGGCAAATGAGTATGTTAGAAAGCGAATGGTCTTGAATAATTTTAAACAAAAATAGTCCTCTTATTTTAATAAGAGGACTATTTTTGTTTATTTAGAGC
>NZ_JMGB01000005.1:32804-36943 GCF_000692055.1 Staphylococcus sp. TE8 | reverse complement strand
ACTAAATGATTATTTGTTTTTCATTTTATGCGACATGTTTGAGCCATTATTAAACGAAGAATACTCGTTTATAGAAAAAAATAGGACTAAAACGTTTCTGTTTTAGTCCCACCTACTTGCTTAACTACAGTTCATTTTCAGATTTACTTAATTGCCATTGAAGATAAAGTTCGACTGCAGTTAACAGAACATTAATCATTGCCAAAGTAACCTTAATCTTTTTCTTATTACGCATAAGAGTTCCTCCTTTCTTTAATAGCAGCATGCTATGTTGTGAAATTGTGACATTGTATTGATGTTATTTTGTTATCTCCTCCTTTACCTTTCGTTTGGTCTAGGTGGTTGCTTTAGCAACCACTTGATTAATAAAAAAAGAGAACATCTATTTAAAGATGCTCTCTAAATAAATCATTATTAATTAAATAAAGAAGTGATGGGTAAATGATCACGTCGTTTATTAAGCGTATGCATTTCAGCGAATTCAGACTTAAGAGATTTCATTAAGTATCCTTGCATTGATACAACGGTTTCATTTTTTTGAATAAGCATAGCTTTGAAACGTTTAAGAACATGAAGTATTTCTATTTCCATATCTTCTAACAAGTAGTAGCTATCAATCGCATTGTTGAAAGATGTTTTGGCTTTTAATAATACAGTTTTGATAATTTTAATTTCAGCTACTTCAAAGTTACTTAGATAGTTTTGAATACTTTGCGGTAGTTCTTCGAGTAATTGAAATTTTAAAGCCTCATTATTAAAGTTTGAATTGTCGTGATTTGAATGATTTGTATGATTACTAGGAAAAGTTAGTTTATTATCATTCAAATCATCCGTATCATTATTCTCAGTCTTAATATAATCAGTATCATTATAATCAGTATCATTAGGGTCTAAAATTTGGGATTCTGGACTCCCAAATTTTGAGAATCTGGAGTCCCAAAATTCGGGATTCTGGAGTCCCAAAATTTGGGAGTCCTTGTCATTATAGGTTATAGATGAGGATTGAATACTTTTTTCTACATTAATATTAGTTTCTATATCATGCAAATATAATTTATTAGGTTTATTAAATCCTGTACGTATTTGTTCAAGTAACCCTACTGCTTGAAGTTCTTTTTTAATTTTAGTAATTGTATTCTTGCTTTTATCTAATATATTCTGGAGACTTTCATTTGTAAAAATGAAATATATATCCCCATTATCATCGACCCAATTATTTTTAATCGACAAGCTAACTCTATCGTTGAGAATTGCATAAGTAACTTTGGCACTATCACTTAATTTTTTATATTTTTCATTAACAAATAATGCTTTATGTAGCATATAAAAGTTTTGATTTGCTTGATTTTTAATATTTTTACGAGACATAATAAAAAACCTCTTTCCAATTAAATTTGAATAGAGGTAATAAAACATTACAAATCCACATAACTTTTTGACTTGCAAACTGTAGATATTGTTGTATATAATACATATATCAAATTAAATAGCTAACGTATTGTAACGTTTTATTACCCAGTCCCAACTATTACCAGTAGTTGGGACTAAAACGTATTATGGACATTATATCATTAAAAAAGAACATATAAAAGATATTATAATCCCACTAAAAACCTTTTATAAACACTTGATAAGATTATTATCAAATGTTTATAAAAGGTTTTTTAAGAATACTTAAGATCCCTTTATAAAAGTATTTATGATAAAATTTATTTATAAAGGGTTGATAAAGTATTTATAAAGGGTTGAAGATATGAAGAGCGTTAAAGAAATAAGTGAAGAATTGGAAGTTAGTAAACAGACTGTATTTAATAATATAAAAAGATTGAATATAGAAACAGTGAAACAGGATAATACTTCATTCATTAAAAATGATGTTGATGTAGAAAAAATCATTCAAAGAGTAATCAGAAATAAAAAGAAATATGGCTTTGAAAGTGCTAATGTAAGTTCAGAGAAAGTTAAAACAGATAATAAAAAAAACGAATCTAAATATGATGTTCAAATAATTGAACTACTCGAAAAGCAAATAGATACTTTAAATAAACAACTTGAAAAACAAGAAAAACGTCATGAAACGACAATAGAATTTTATAGAAAAGAATTACAAGAAAGGTCGAAATTACTTGAAAACCAACAAGTATTAGCATTAGAAAGTAACAAAAAAATACAAAGGTTGGAGTCTGAGTTAGAAGAAGAAAGGCAACTCAATTATTCTGCTAATAAGAGGCAGGACATTGAAGTTCAAGAAACAATGGAAAATATGGATTCTATAAATAATGACTCAGATAGTCAAAAAGAAAAAATGGTTTCCCATTTTAGGGATGAAAGTAAAGATAAACATGAGGATAAGCAACAAGATAGTGAACTGCAACAAGGTAATAAAATAGATGGTGAGCAGAAAGAGGATATCAGAAACGAAAATCATTCTAAAAAAAGTTTTTGGAGTAAACTGTTTGGTAATTAAAAATGACTATAAAAGGTGTATCAAGAGTTTATAAACCCTTGATACACCTTTTATAGTGATGGAACTTCTGATAATCATCGGTTATGTTAATTTAAATAATAAATCATATATTATGATTTATTATTTATTACAATTTTCCCTCTAGAATGACCATTTTCACTTAATTTATGAGCTTCTCGAACAAAAGATAGTGGGAAAATAGCTTCGAAGTAAGCTTTGACAACACCATATCCATATAAATTAACAACTTCTATTAAATCTTGACGATTTAATTCTGTCCATGTGAAATATGCTGTAATTCCCTTACTTTCTGCTTTCTTTTTATTAACTTGTCCGCGTATAGATATTAGTCTGCCTCCAGGTTTCAATACATCATAACTACGTTCAAGTGTTTCTCCTGCTTGTGTATCAAGGACGATGTCATAATCATGTACATAATCTTCAAAACGTTCTGTATTGTAGTCAATGGTAACATCTGCCCCAATTGATTTTAAAAATTCATGGTTGTGTGTACTTGCAGTAGTTGCTACATAGGCACCTTTAGCTTTAGCTAATTGAATGCCAAATATACCTACTGCACCTGCGCCACTATGTATTAATACTTTATCGCCGTGTTGCATTTCACCATATTTTATTAACGCTTGATAGACAGTCAAACCATTAATTGGAATTGTCGCACCTTCTTCAAAAGATAATGATTCAGGTTTTTTAACAACTGTGTTTTGATTAATGGCCACAAATTCTGCATAACCACCGTTTTTATCAAGTTGTTGTGTTGCAATAACTGGTGTACCTACTGTTAAATCTGTTACTTTTGAGCCGACTTTACGTATAACGCCTGATATATCCCATCCTAAAATGAGCGGTATAGGGTAATCAATTTTCCCTTCTTGTTCACCTCGTCTAACATGCCAATCGTATGGGCTAATACCTGTATTTTCAACTTCAATTAATACTTCTTCATCTGTTATCTCAGGTAGTGGTAAATTAAATTCTTGTAATACATCAGCTTCTCCATATGATTCTATTTCAAATGCTCTCATCAATATAACCTCCTAATTAGTTCACTTTGTGTGTTGGAAAATATGGAACAATTTCTTCGCCTAATTCATCTATAATGTCTTCAACAGGTCTTCTACCAATTATAGAAAAGCTAAATATTTGGGTATATAATAATCTTTATTATTATATTTAATTAACAACACAACATCTTTAATTTTTATAGTGACAAAAATGTCAGTATTGTTATTTGTCGTAAATAATACCATAATGATAATATAAAAGATAGATAGAAGGGCGTTTTAATGGAATTACAATTAGCAATTGATTTATTAAATAAAGAGGATGCTGCAGAATTAGCAAATAAAGTTAAAGATTATGTAGATATCGTAGAAATTGGTACACCAATCGTTATAAATGAAGGATTACCAGCTGTACAACATTTAAATGATAATATTGATAGTGTAAAAGTATTAGCAGATTTAAAAATTATGGATGCTGCCGACTATGAAGTAAGCCAAGCAGTTAAATTTGGTGCAGACATAGTAACAATTTTAGGCGTTGCAGAAGATGCATCAATTAAAGCAGCAGTTGATGAAGCACATAAACATGGCAAACAATTATTAGTAGATATGATTGCAGTCCAAGATTTAGAAAAACGTGCGAAAGTTTT
>NZ_JMGB01000005.1:26178-32779 GCF_000692055.1 Staphylococcus sp. TE8 | reverse complement strand
AGATGATTTAGGCGCAGATTATATCGCTGTTCATACTGGTTATGACTTACAAGCTGAAGGTCAATCTCCTTTAGAAAGTTTACGTAAAGTTAAATCTGTAATTAGTAATTCTAAAGTAGCAGTTGCAGGTGGTATTAAACCAGATACAATTAAAGATATTGTTGCAGAAAATCCTGATTTAATTATTGTTGGTGGCGGCATTGCAAATGCTGAAGACCCTGTAGAAGCTGCTAAACAATGTCGTGATATTGTAGATGCCCATACAAATGCATAATCAGTTACAATTAATATTAAATAAGATTAAACTAAATAGATAAAAATGCACATGTAGTTGGTGAAAAAATTAGAAAACATTTTATGTTTAAACTTCCTTTTTCTAGTGTATATAGTACTTAGGTTTTAAAATATAATTGAAAGATAGGTTGTATTATGACTAAAAAAGTAGCAATCATTTTAGCAGATGAATTTGAAGATATAGAATTAACCAGTCCAAAAGAAGCATTAGAAAATGCTGGATTCGAGACTGAAGTTATTGGAGATACAGCAAAACATGAACTTGTTGGTAAGCATGGGGAGAAAGTAACTGTAGATGTTAGCATTGCAGATGCGAAACCAGAAAATTATGATGCATTATTAATTCCTGGCGGATTCTCACCCGATCATTTACGTGGTGATGAAGAAGGTCGCTATGGTACATTTACTAAGTATTTTACTCAAAATGATGTACCTACATTTGCGATTTGTCATGGTCCACTTTTACTAGTTGATACTGATGATTTAAAGGGCCGCACAATAACTGGTGTTATCAATGTACGTAAAGATTTATCTAATGCTGGTGCACACGTTGTTGACGAATCAGTTGTAATAGATAACAATATTGTAACGAGTCGTGTCCCAGATGACTTAGATGATTTCAATAGAGAAATTATTAAAAAATTAAAAGCATAATTTTGTAATATCAATCAGTATTTATTATCTAAGAGACTAACAACAAAGTTTATAACTTTGCTGTTAGTCTCTTATTGTTAGGTTTTTATAAAAATAAAATGAACTTAACTTCATTAAGATAACTTATAATCTACGATAAAATATTAGATATTCTACATACTGTTTTTGTAATGTAACCTATTTCGAAATTCTACTAATCTTTTAACTTCATCTATACTATTAATTGTTGAAAATTACAATGGAGGGCAATTTAATTTATGAATGATATTACCATTATAGGAGCTTCACAAAATAATTTAAAAAATATAGATATAACTATACCTAAACATTTGATTACAGTATTTACAGGACGTTCTGGTTCAGGTAAGTCATCACTGGTATTCAGAACAGTAGCTGCTGAATCTGAACAACTTTTAAATGAAAGTTATTCTAGCTATATTCAATTTCATTTAAATCAGCAACCTAAACCAAAAGTAAAAGAAATTAAAAATCTTCCAGTAGCAATGACGATTAGTCAAAAAAGATTTAATGGTAATTCTCGCTCTACTGTAGGTACAGTATCTGATATATACGCCTCTGTTAGATTGTTATGGTCAAGGATAGGTGAACCTTTTGTCGGTTATTCAGATGCCTTTTCATTTAACAGTCCCAATGGTATGTGTGAAACATGTGAAGGATTAGGTTACATTGAAGACATTAATTTAAATGAGCTCTTAGATTGGAACAAATCTTTAAATGAAGGTGCTATTAATTTCCCATCTTTTGGACCTGATAAAGAAAGAGGGAAAGCTTATCGTGATAGTGGTCTGTTTGATAATGATAAAAAATTAAAAGCATATACAAAAGAAGAATTAGATTTGTTTTTGTATCAGGAGCCAATAAAATTAAAAAAACCACCTGAAGAATGGCGGAAATCAGCAAAATATGTGGGACTTATACCTAGGTTTAGAAGAATATTCTTGGGAGATAAAGAATTTAACAAAAAACGTTATGCTAAACATCTTAAAAATGTTGTGGAAAATAAAATTTGTCCAACTTGTAACGGTCAACGTTTAAATTCGAAAATTTTGAGTTGTAAAATTATGGGGAAAAATATTTCAGATTTTACACAAATGACTGTAAAAGAAAATTTAGCATTTCTTAATAAATTAAATAATTCAACAGCCC
The DNA here is from genome assembly GCF_000692055.1 of Staphylococcus sp. TE8. Lineage (NCBI taxonomy): Bacteria > Bacillati > Bacillota > Bacilli > Caryophanales > Staphylococcaceae > Staphylococcus > Staphylococcus sp. TE8. Next base: position 30,664 of record NZ_JMGB01000005.1, on the reverse strand, counting down.
AGTTTATTATTGAACCACTCCGAAAACAATTAGAAGCACTTGATTATATAGGATTAAGTTATTTAACTCTTGACCGTGTAACCACTTCTTTATCAGGTGGAGAAGCACAACGGCTTAAATTAATACGACATTTAAATAGTTCGCTATCTGATTTGGTTTATATCATTGATGAACCAAGTGTTGGTTTACATCCAGAGGATATTGCAAAAATAAATGAAATTTTGAAATCTTTAAAACATAAAGGTAATACAGTATTAATTGTAGAACATGATCCTGATGTAATTAAAGAAGCAGATTATATCATTGATATGGGACCAAGTTCAGGGGCGCAAGGTGGAGAGATAACGTTTAAGGGAACATACAAAGAATTATTGTCTTCAGATACATCTACTGGGGAAGCACTACGTATCAAACATCACTTAAAAAATGAGATACGTGAAGCAAAGAGTTTTTATCATCTTGGACCAGTGACCCAAAACAATTTGAAGAATGTGACAGTTGATATACCCAAGCATGTTTTGACAGTATTAACTGGAGTAGCAGGTTCTGGGAAAAGTTCACTTGTTAAGGCAGGTTTTGCAAAAAATGATAATGCAGTATTTATGGATCAAAAAGCGATACAAGGTTCCAATCGGTCTAATTTACTAACTTATTTAGGTGTTTTTGACAGAGTCAGAAATTTTTTCAGCAAAGAAACTGGATTAAATAAATCTATGTTTAGTTATAATTCGAAAGGAGCTTGTGCCAATTGTGGTGGTAAAGGTTATATTGAAACAGAACTTGCATTTATGGGTGAATTTTCACAAACATGTGAAGTGTGTCACGGTAAACGTTATAAGCCAGAAGTGTTGAATGCAACTATAGATGGCTATTCTATTGCTGATTTCCTTGAATTGACTGTTGACGAAGGTATAAGATTTTTTGATAAAGAAAATGAAATTCAGTCTAAGTTACAAGCTATAAGTAAAACTGGATTAAATTACGTAACCCTTGGCCAACCTCTATCTACATTATCAGGTGGTGAAATTCAACGCGTTAAATTAGGCCAATATTTAAATGATGATGTTACAGATAGTATTTTTATATTTGATGAACCTACGACAGGTTTACATGAAGCTGATATTCCTATATTGATAAACTGTTTTAATGATCTTATTGAACAAAATAACACTGTTATTTTAATTGAACATAATTTATCAATTATGTGTGATGCTGATTGGATTATAGATGTAGGGCCAGGCCCTGGTCTAGATGGGGGTAAAGTACAATTTAGTGGCTATCCTATAAACTTTGTTAAAGAGAATAAAACATTAACATCTAAGCATTTGAAACTTTATATAGCAAATGATTAAAATTGTTTCATATTTTCATATAGCATTGGTTAGATTTAGAAATTTTGTAACTTAGCGATTCTGAAAATTATCACATGAAATTAATAAAGAAGTCTATATACTGGTTATAATCTGTATATAGACTTCTTTATATATTTATTATTATGGTTTTAGAATTACTTTAATATTATTATCTTTTTTCTGATCGAAAATATCATACGCTTGTTTTGCATCTTCTAAAGGCATTGTGTGAGTTATAATTTCTGTTGGATCAAAAACTTCATTTTTAATCATTTCATATAATTTTGGCATTTGATGAATAACTGGCGCTTGTCCACTTTTTACTTGGACATCTCTATTAAAAATTAAATCTATTGGATAATTGTCTGCAGGTGTACCGTAAATACCAGTTAATTGAATCGTTCCAAATTTTCTTACTGATTCAGCTGCTGTAATAATTGGACTAATATTACCTCGTTGTGCTGAATTTGAACTTATCTCTAAATCATCTTGAGCAACTTGTCCATCCATTCCAACACAATCTATAACGACATCTGCACCACCGCGTGTGCTTTCACGAAGTAATTTTCCTATATTATCTTCTTTAGAAAAATTATATACTTCAGCGCCATTGGATTTTTTGGCATGGTTTAATCTATGTTCTACATTGTCAATGGCAATCACACGTTCAGCGCCTTTTAATTTAGCAAATTTTTGTGCCATTAAACCGATTGGGCCACAACCAAGAACAATAACGGTATCTCCAGATTTTACGCCTGCATGTTCAACACTCCAATAAGCTGTTGGGACAACATCAGATAAAAATAATACTTGTTCGTCTTTCAAATCACTATCTGGAACTTTGAAAGAGGAGAAATCGGCAAATGGGACTCTTAAATACTCTGCTTGACCTCCCCAGTGGTTTCCGTGCATGCCACCAAAACCGAAAAGTCCACCATTATCCATTTTCCAACTTGCCGGTGATGAGTTAGAATTATCACACTGAGACTCCATTTCATTATTACAATAGAAACAATCGCCGCAACCTATGTTAAAAGGTATAACTACTCTATCTCCCTTTTTTAAGGTTTTAACGTCTTTTCCTACTTCTTCTACAATTCCCATTGGCTCATGTCCAATAACAAAACCAGGATCCATAAATAAATCGCCTTGATGATAAAGATGTAAATCAGAACCACATATACCTGAAGCTGTTATTTTTATTATTGCATCCGTTGATTCTTCTATTATTGGATCATGTACTTCACGAACTTCCATATTTTTATGACCTTGATAAGTAACTGCTTTCATTTAAACCACACTCCTTTAAAAAACTTTACCCTTGATATTATAATGTAAACTCAGAAGAATAAATTGATTTATTACTCTTTTTAGAAAATTGTTAGTTTATATGTTGCAAAATACCAAACATCGCATTTATTTAGCCAAAATTAATAAAAAAGTAATTATAGATAAGTTTAATACACGTAAGCAATATACTATATTAGAATAAAATTAAAGATTTATCTAAAAGTAACTATACAGTTTTGAACTATTTATAAGTAACTGCTGATTTTAAAGAAGAATTTGTGCGTGTTTTCTTAAACCGAAATAAAAATCTGAAAAAGCAAAGGATTTTGATGTTTATTGCTTTTAAAAGCTAGTAATTTAAATGAACATTATGTTATTGCTACTTTTTGGGAAATCAAGCTACTTACAAACTATGGCAAGATTCTCGAGAATATAAAGTATCTCATAAGAAAAGAGGGATAAAAAATGTATAGATCAAGATATTTTCGTTAACGAGCATGTTTTGAAATGATTAAGACACTCTTTTTAAAGAAGTATCTTTTTTATATTACTTTATAGCTTAAAAATTTTGAAAAATTTGTTTAATTTTCATACTTACTTTTTTTCGGTGTAGTTAAAGCTACGACAGCTATAATAATAAATAGTCCGTCTACTAGTTGATAGTATCCAAAGGACTCATTTAACCAAGTAATTGAAATGATGGCCAAACCGTCCTCCTTGGCTTTGCAGTACTATCCATAGAACAAATAAAAGCAGCAGTTAAACTGCTTGAAAAAGCATGGTTTGACAAAAATACAAGTAATCATTATAAAGATTAACTTAAAGCGAAGTATAATTATACTTCGCCTTTTTTAATATAGAATCTAATGACCCTATATACACTATTAATATCAGAAAAATATTTTGTGTGTTTAGAGCGTACTTATGTGTCTTTGAGTCGTTCTCTATTTATATCGATCTACTAGTCAATATAAAAACATATCAATATCTGAAAGAGATTATATAAAGTTCGGTTCAATTTTTCTTCTTTTAAAAAACTAACTAATTTTCATTATTAATTAATTTCAAATATTCATCTCCCCATTCACAAATACCATAGACCACATTGTCGAGAGACAAACCAACACTAGTTAATCGATATTCAACTTTTGGAGGGACTACTGGATATATAGTTCTTTTTATTATCATATCCTTTTCAAGCTCCCTTAATTGTCTAATTAACATTCTTTGATTAATATCTGGTAATTTTTTTTCTAATTCACTCAACCTAAGTACTTCTGATTGTAATAAATGATAAATAATAGGGATTTTCCACCTACCACCAATTACTGATAAAGCTAAATCTTTAGAAGTGTAAAATAATTTATTATTATATTCTATTAACAATTTCTTCTCCTCAGTGACATATTTGTCAGTATTGTATTTCCAAAGTTATTATACCATAATGAATATATAATATATAGGAGGTAATAACATATGAAATTACAATTAGCGATTGATTTATTAAATAAAGAGGATGCTGCAGAATTAGCAAATAAAGTTAAAGATTATGTAGATATCGTAGAAATTGGAACACCGATTGTTATAAATGAAGGATTACCAGCTGTACAACATTTAAATGATAATATTGATAGTGTAAAAGTATTAGCAGATTTAAAAATTATGGATGCTGCCGACTATGAAGTAAGCCAAGCAGTTAAATTTGGTGCAGACATAGTAACAATTTTAGGCGTTGCAGAAGATGCATCAATTAAAGCAGCAGTTGATGAAGCACATAAACATGGCAAACAATTATTAGTAGATATGATTGCAGTCCAAGATTTAGAAAAACGTGCGAAAGATTT
>NZ_JMGB01000005.1:22816-26153 GCF_000692055.1 Staphylococcus sp. TE8 | reverse complement strand
AGATGATTTAGGCGCAGATTATATCGCTGTTCATACTGGTTATGACTTACAAGCTGAAGGTCAATCTCCTTTAGAAAGTTTACGTAAAGTTAAATCTGTAATTAGTAATTCTAAAGTAGCAGTCGCAGGTGGTATTAAACCAGATACAATTAAAGATATTGTTGCAGAAAATCCTGATTTAATTATTGTTGGTGGCGGCATTGCAAATGCTGATGACCCTGTAGAAGCTGCTAAACAATGTAGAGCTGCGATTGAAGGAAAATAATGATGACAGAAATCACAAATTATCGTTTAATACTAGATGAAATAGACAACACATTATCACATGTGAAAGACAGTGAAGCCGAAACGTTTTTAAAGCAAATTATTAAAGCAGAGCAAGTTTTTGTATCTGGAAAAGGACGTTCGGGTTTTGTAGCAAATAGTTTTGCGATGAGATTGAATCAGCTTGGGAAGGGTGCACATGTAGTTGGTGAGTCCACTACACCTTCCATTACCGAAAAAGATTTGTTTGTTATCCTTTCTGGCTCAGGTTCGACAGAGCATTTAAGATTATTAGCAGATAAAGCTAAAGCTGTAGGTGCAGAAGTTGTATTATTGTCAACAAATCCAACGTCAAATATTGGTGAACTTGCAAATGCAGTGATTGAATTACCGGCGGGAACGAAATATGATGCTGAAGGTTCAGCACAACCTCTAGGTAGCTTATTTGAACAAGCATCACAAGTGTTTTTAGATAGTATTGTTTTAGATTTAATGACTGAGATAAACGTTGATGAAGAAACAATGCAGCAAAATCATGCTAATCTGGAATAAAACCTACAAAAGATGATTCACTTTAATACTCCACATTTATTTGTGGGGTATTTTTAATTTAAAGAAACGCCTTGAGATATTTCCTAGTAGTTATAAAAACTAATTAGTATTGAATATCACTACTACATTTTTGAAAAGTGATGTAGATTTATAGCCAGAATTTTTAGATTTACATTGACGATACTGCATCAAAAGAAAAAGTCAATCTACTTTTTCTAGTTTGACTTTTATTTTTATATCTAAAGGCACACTTACACACCTAAAAAACGTCGTGCTAAAAACAAATTTACATGTGGTAATCCAATATCCTTATTATACATTTTAACAGTTGGTTTAAAGGAAACTTTAAAAATATATAATTTTTAACCTATTCAATTACATTTGTTTCTTAAAACGCATATATGAGCCAGAATAGAAAAGAGTTGCAGGAAAGATTAAAGATTGCTTAAGAATCAGCAAGTTTTGGCGTTAGAGAGTAATAAAAAAGATTCAAAAATTAATTAGAGGAAGAGAGGCTGCTTAATTATTCCTTTGATACACCTACTAATGATAGATAAAACGTGGATGTGTAAGAAGTATCATATACTACAGACGCTGTAAATATTAATCAACATTAGGAAGAAAAAAGGGTGAATAAACACAACTTAAAAAGGCTTTTGGAGTCGTTTGTTAGTAACTAATTGTAATTAAAAAGGTGCGACAAGCTCATAAACTTGTCGTACCTTTTTATGTAAATCGTACTTCTGATACTCATCAATTTAATTTTAAATTTAAGTTCATTTATCAATAAAATTGGGTATTATTTATTAAGAGACGTAGAACTCTTGCCACACTTATATCAAATTAATTTAATTGTAGTGAGCAATTTAGCTTATTATGAAAAAGATGAGCTGAGGCAAGCATGTGCCTGCTCATTTTTAAAATTGGAGGCTAAATTTACAAAAAAATTCTATTAACAGGTGCTTCAGCATATCATATATAGAAAATAAGTCTAATGAACAAAATGTTACATGGAAATCTTCAGATTTATTTGATTTAAATGAGATAACAGAAGTAATGAAAAACGTTCGTTTTTGACACAAAACCTCTTAACTATAAATTAGGAGGTTTTTCTTGGATATTTAAGTCTATAAACTTGTGTTATAATCAATGTATCATAAATACCAAAAAATATGAGTTTTCAGACGATGAGAGCCGCGTTTATTTGCATCGAGAACTAGATTTCATTAGTAAGTACTCATAAAACGATTAAAAGAGGTGGTATTCAAATGGCTAAAATTGGTTATGCACGTGTATCAACACAAGATCAAAGTCTTGATGGACAGATTGATACACTTGAGGAATATGGTTGTGAACGTATCTTTAGCGAGAAAGCGAGTGGTCGCAAAACGAAACGAACGGAACTTGATAAATGCTTAGATTATTTACGTGAAGGCGATATTTTAGTTATCTATAAACTAGATCGTCTTGGCCGAACAACCAAGCAATTAATTGAGTTATCTCAATGGTTAGATGATAATAGTATTGATTTACATATTATAGATATGAACGTATCAACCAAAGATGCGATGGGCAAGATGTTCTTTACTATGATGAGTGCATTTGCTGAACTTGAAGCTAACTTATTAAGCGAACGTACGAAAAAAGGATTAGAAGCAGCAAGAGCTAGAGGGAGAAAAGGTGGAAGACCATCATTACCAGATCATAAAAAAAGAGAGATTAAATTCTTATATGATGAACAAAAACTTACTGGAGAAGAAATTGCTAAACAAACAGGTGTAAGTCGTTCTACAGTATATAGGATGCTTAAAGATTAAACTCTATGAAAAAATATATTACTTAAGGCTCTTATAGGTGTATCTAAATCATTTTATGAACATTGATTTTATGTTGAGTTTTTGAACATATTATATACTGATATTCATAGATTTTGGATTATGAAGAAAGAGTGTACAGAAAACAGTTATTTTCTGTACACTCTCATCTTTAATAATATATTTTAAATGTTATTAACAAAACTAATTTAATAAGAGTCAAGCATAGTTTACATATGTATTATGTTTGAAATATATCTCTAATTACTTTTTACTAATATCATTTAAAATGTCTCGCAATTCTTCAATTTCTTTGTTATTTAATTCTTCTTTTTTCGCAAAATTCAGCACTAAACTTTTCATGTCCCCTCCATACAGTTTATTAAGAAAGGTTTTAGCAGTTTTCATTTTAATATCGTCTTCTTTAATATTTGATGAGTAAAAATAAATATTCTCTGATTTGTATCGTTTTATAATCTCTTTTTTATATAGTCTTGTGATTAATGTTCTAATCGTTTTATCGCTAACTTCTTTATATTTTTGAATTTCAACTACAATTTCATTAGCTGATACTGATTTTTTATCCCATATTATATTCATAACATCCCATTCAGCCATAGATATTTCAACTTGCTTATTGGCCATTTAAAACACCCATTTCTTTTAATATTTTTTCACTGATTAATTCAGCATTTTTCCCAGACGGC
>NZ_JMGB01000005.1:20444-22720 GCF_000692055.1 Staphylococcus sp. TE8 | reverse complement strand
TTTCCATCTGATAAATGTGTAGCAAAATAATACTTATCATGATTTGTAATTACGTAACCTACAAACCACCCATTATTATACTTCCCGTTTACTATACCTGTACCTGTTTTCCCATACAGTTCATACTTTTCATTTTTCTTAATCAATAATGAAGAAGATAATTGATTCTTTGCTTTTTTACTAAAATGGTTATTTTGTTCCATCATATTTTTAAAAACTATTACTTGTTCAAGATTAGATATTTTCAAACTATCTTCCATCCAATAGCTTTTATAACTTCCCAAATTTTCATTACCATAATTTAATTGCTTGAGTTGAGCCGCAGTATAGTTCTTTGGTATTTGATTACTAATACGTTCGAAGTACCAATTAACTGAATTTTGCATTGCTGTATTTAAATCTTGTTCCTTATTCCAAGACTCGAAAGGATAATGTTTATGATTCCATGACATACGTGAATTTTTATCACTTATGATATGACGGTCAAGTCCAAACATCGCTAAATAAATTTTATAAGTTGAATCAGGAGAATATCTTTTTCTACTTTCTTTTTCATTATAAATATAGTATTTGTCTTTCTTCATGCTGTACATGACGAAAGATCCACTATTTGAACCAAAATTTTTACTTTCATCTAAAATTTGGTGATCGTTCTGTAAGGGCTTTTTATAATTATAATCAGTTATGGATTGCCCCATCAAAAACTGGCTTTGAATTACCATGAGCAAAAAAGTAAAAATACAAATAAAAATTGGAATTAATTTGGACTGTTTTTTCAAATTGGCTTCTTTTATATTAATTAATCTTCTTTTGAGTAATGACTTTTTACCATTGAATGAATGGCTTAATATATTTTTATTAAAAAATGGAATATTTAATACGGAGTCCATAATAGATTCCGCATAAGTTTTAAATTCATTTTTGTTAATATTATTAAGAACAAATCTATCGGCTTCTACTTCATTGTCATGAATTATCTTTCTTTTTACAATATGTATTAATGGATTGTAACTCATAACAATAGAGAAGATATTAAAGATAATTAAATGTAAAGTATCTCTATTTTTAGCATGAGCATATTCATGCAGTATTATATATTTTAGTCTTTTATCAATTACACTTTTAAAATATGAACTAGGAATCAAAATAATATATTTCCCATACCAAAAAGTTATTGGAGATTGAATAGTCTCTGCTTTTCGAATCACAATATTTTTTTTATATTGATGGTTGAAAAGTATCGTATCTATTTTATTTTTTTCATTTTCGTTTAGATAAAGTGACTGTTTCTTTAAATATTTAAGATATAATAAGGATTTCAAAAATTTAAAACTTAAAATAATAACTAAAACTATCCAAACAACTGTGCAGATATTATCAATTGAATCCCAATTAAACTTATGGATATCTGTTGTGAACTCTTGAACAGGTTTGGTGGTATTTATGTTATGGTTCAAGTCGTGTGACTTACTTTCAACTGTGGGCGATGGATTATTCACATTATTAAATTTTATAAAAGAGAATTTAATTGGGATAAAAGGAATTAATCCAGCAAGCACAGTTAGATACCAAACTTTATAATTTAAACTATAATTAAAATAGCGTTTTAATATGTACTTAAAAAATACTAACAATAGAAATATAAAACAAAAGCTTACTACGCTCGTTATTAGTAATTTAGCCATTTTGACACCTTCTTTCAAATATTTATAATAAACAATTGACACCAATATTACAATTGTAATATTATTTATTTATAAAAATTACAATTGTAATATTGGAGGGTTTATTTTGAAAAAGTTAATATTTTTAATTGCAATTGCTTTAGTTTTAAGTGCATGTAATTCAAACAGTCCACATGCCAAAGAGTTAAATGATTTAGAAAAAAAATATAATGCTCATATTGGTGTTTATGCTTTAGATACTAAAAGTGGTAAGGAAGTAAAATTTAATTCAGATAAGAGATTTGCCTATGCTTCGACTTCAAAAGCGATAAATAGTGCTATTTTGTTAGAACAAGTACCTTATAATAAGTTAAATAAAAAAATACATATTAACAAAGATGATATAGTTGCTTATTCTCCTATTTTAGAAAAATATGTAGGAAAAGATATCACTTTAAAAGAACTTATTGAGGCTTCAATGACATATAGTGATAATACAGCAAACAATAAAATTATAAAAGAAATCGGTGGGATCAAAAAAGTTAAACAACGTCTAAAAGAACTAGGAGATAAAGTAACAAATCCAGTTAGATATGAGATAGAATTAAATTA
>NZ_JMGB01000005.1:12618-20405 GCF_000692055.1 Staphylococcus sp. TE8 | reverse complement strand
CTATTCACCAAAGAGCAAAAAAGATACTTCAACACCTGCTGCTTTCGGTAAGACTTTAAATAAACTTATCGCAAATGGAAAATTAAGCAAAGAAAACAAAAAATTCTTACTTGATTTAATGTTAAATAATAAAAGCGGAGATACTTTAATTAAAGACGGTGTTTCAAAAGACTATAAGGTTGCTGATAAAAGTGGTCAAGCAATAACATATGCTTCTAGAAATGATGTTGCTTTTGTTTATCCTAAGGGCCAATCTGAACCTATTGTTTTAGTCATTTTTACGAATAAAGACAATAAAAGTGATAAGCCAAATGATAAGTTGATAAGTGAAACCGCCAAGAGTGTAATGAAGGAATTTTAATATTCTAAATGCATAATAAATACTGATATCATCTTATAGTTTGTATTATATTTTGTAGTATTATATTGCATATAGAAAGACCTCCAGTAGTTGTTTATTGAGTAGACGCTTTAATCATACTACTGGGGTTTTTTATGTCAAAAATTCTTTTCACGCAGAAAAAACGCCACAAACCCTTTCATATCAAGGATAATAAGCGTTTTTATAAAATCGAGTTATTTCTATATAGTATCAAGACAAGAAGAAACTCGTTTTCAACTCGTTTCTAAAACAGAAAAATCTATGTATAATTAAATCGTAATAATTTCGATTGGAGGCGGAGAATTGAACTTTACAAAAGATTTAAATCAAAAAGAAAACGAATTAAGAATTAATATCATACATAAATTTTGTGAAAACCCTAATAAAGAAATAGAAGTAATCCCTCAATATAAAACTTTAATAGACAAAAAAGTTATAACTACTGAAAACAACAAAATCAAATGTATATATCCTATATCTTCTAAAAAAACGAATAAACTAGTTTATACAAACAAAAGCAAAGATCCTTTATTTGCAATGTGTGCAATAGACGCTATAGGTATATATTATACAACAGGTTTAAACATATTAATTTTAAGCGAAGATGAATTAACTAAAGAAAAAATTAAAATAGAAATAAAAGATGACAAAATAATCAATCACAATAAAAGTAATATTTACATTTCATACAAAGATGTTTGTGAAAAAGAAGATTGTGACAAAAATTGCTGTCCTTATATACACTTTTTCACAAGTAGAAATAACGCCACAAACTATTTAAATAGCTTGCCAAATAAAGAGTCTCATAAAATATTAAATCTTAAACAAGCAAAAGAAATTTCAAAACAATTATTTGAGATTAATAATTTGTCTTAATAGTAATTGCTTTATTGACGTTGAGCCTCCGAACCCTTAACAATCCCAAAACTTGTCGAATGGTCGGTTTAATAGCTCACGCTATACCGACATTCGTCTACAAGTTTAGTTAAGGGTTCTTCTCAACGATCAATAAATTTTCTCGTCATAAATGCGTGTCCTATTATTTATTTTATTCACTTTAAATAAAAAAACGTGAAGTAAGCGAACTTGCAACTTACCTCACGTTTTATACCTAAAATGTCTTATTCACTTATAATTTGACATTTATTCACATAGCCATTGTAAATATAAAATCTGACATCTTTATTACCAATTTTGTACATATATTCTTCACCCCATGCTGAAGTAGGAGAGTAAGAATTTGGTTGACCATAATTTTGAATTAAAGTATTTTTATTAATAGATTTTCCATCGAGAGAGAAGAAAACACCATTAGCTTTATTCTCAGATACACCATAAAGTGTTTGATCGTATAAATTTATTCGATTGTCACCGGTTGTATTCTTTGCTATTTGATAGCCGTTGATAGTAAAATTATCGTATTTCAATGACTCTTTGAAATTTTTGTCTAATATAAATCCACTTTGATACGCAGTATAACCATCATAATTATAATAAGGTTCAATAGACTCTTGTGCCTGTGCTTCCGTTGCATTAAATAGTTCGGGCGTTACAGAGAAACCCAAAACAATACCGCTAGCTAGAATAATTTTAGAAAATTTCTTCATAAAAACCCTCCTAATTATTTATAATACATCTATTATTACAGATATATTACAAAAAATCATTAAAATTACAAAAAAATTACAAAAAATCATCTGAAGTTATTACTTTATCAACTTCGAAATTTAAAGCACCAATCATTTTTTGTGACAATCATAGTTAAACTCTGTTTAATTATAATCTCTTTTTATGTGATACCTATAGACAATTAGAAATCCCAAAACAAAATAAATCATTTTTATCATTCATTTTGAAAAATGGTGGTTTTTGTTTATCTTTAGTTAACACTTAGAGTATACCCATATAATATTTTGGTGATAAATATGCATTTTTAGATAATTATGAATATGGAGATGACAGAAGTTATTTAATTACCAAAGTTGGAGACAAAGCTAAAAGTAGTGCTTTAGATAAACCAGATAGAAAAAATGTAAAAGTAGAAAAAGATGAAGAGTAAATAAAAAAATGGCTTAGGTTTTGGATTAAATCTAAGTTGGATTTATTATAGTGTTGGATTGAGATATGTCTGTATAGCCTGTATCACGTCGTTTTTTAAGTTATCTTGTAACTCATCTTTATAGTTATGATAGCGAGCATTGAGGTCTAATGACCGTATTTGAATGGTATCTATGACACCAGTAACCAATCCGTTTTTAGTTTTAACTTCAATATCAGTTGGGAAGCGCACTTCTCGACTCGTAATTGGCAATATCCAAACAAAGTCTGTACCATTAATTGTCATTTGGTTATTTACGACTAAACATGGTCGTATCTTTTGTTTTTCACGTCCACGTGTTGGGTCTAGGTCAATATAGAGTATATCGAATTGTTTAATACTCATATTTCTCGACCTACACTTTCACCAAAATCAATTTCTTCTTCTGTGTATTTACCACCATTTTTAAAGAAATTAGTAATTTTATCTTTAATTGATTCTTCTTTCTTTTTGATGAACAAACCACCATTCATTTCTTGCACTTCAACCTTATCCCCTACTTCGAAATCAGCAAGTTGGATTGTTTGTTTGCTTAAACTGATTGCTTTACTATTACCACTTTTAAATATGCGTTCAGATGTTTTGTTGATATCATTTAATGTTTTTGCCATATTATCATCTCCTTAATACTATTATATCAATGTGTAATTACTTATGTAAATACATTATATGTAAAAAAGATAATTAGTTATATTTTTTCTGCCTTTGCAACAGAACCAATTTGGCTCTCATTTGCGTTTTAAGAGCCAATATAAGTTTTTAGGTTAAAAAACCCCTAATACATGCCCTTTAAAATTCAAAATAAAGGTGTTTTAAATCAAGCAAGAAGAGATGCATTTTTTTGTGACAACGGTAGAAACTGTTCTGAACCATACGCTATGCGTATGGTATTCTTTATACAAACAAAAAACAGGATACTACTTTAAAGTAATACCCTGTTTTAAAATTAAATTTTAATTTATTAAACAAATTTAAGTACTTGGTCAACGATTTTAGCAATTGTATTAGCAATGCCAAAGCCCATGTCTACCCAGTCTTGTTTGACATGTAAACCTGAATTTACTGCATTATGTAATGATTCAACAATACCTGACATAAATGTACACTCCTTTATACAAATTAAAATGATGTAACCATATAAATTTATAACATTTCTAGAATGATTTGTAAATTTAATTTACACTATTTTAATATATCACATCATTAACAATGACAAAAAATACCGGACTCTATATTAAATAGAATCTGGTATTTTTGATTTGTCCATCCTTTTTTTTAATATAAAAAGATGTTATTAATATCATGCTCTTGGAGATTATATATAAATTTAGTATTCAATATTTGGTATTTTATTTACATGTTTTTGATAACGTTTAAGTACACTATAACCAATAGTACAAATAGCTATTGCTACAAATAATTTTTTCAAATTTGTCATTCCTTTACTCTATTTGTTTTCATAATAATTTAATTCTAAATCTTTAGATGTTTGTTTTCGAATAGTTCTCATTAATCCAATATCATTAACTAATGATTGGCCATAAGATGGTATCATTTTTTTGATTTTTGGTGTCCATTTTGATTCATATTCTGAGAAGTTTTTTTCAAGTACTTCTAAAGCTACAGAAACTGAAGTTGAAGCCCCAGGTGATTCTCCTAGTAAAGCAATAATTGAGTGATCTTTAGAATTAACTACTTCCGTTCCAAATTGAATATAACCTTTTCCATGTTCAGGTGTATCTTTGATGACTTGTACACGTTTACCAGCAGTATATAACTGCCAATCTTCATCACGTGCTTCTGGATAAAACGTACGTAAATGATTCATACACCCTTCTTTAGTCATTAATATTTGATCAAACGAATATTTAATTAAAGGAAGGTTTTTAACTGCAGAAGATAAAAGTGTTGTAATATTATATGGCTTAATCGATTTAAATAAATCTAAATTCGAACCATTTTTTAAGAATTTAGGGCCTACACTAGCAAATGGGCCAAATAATAAGGTACGTTCACCATCAATATAACGTGTATCCAAGTGAGGTACAGTCATAGGTGGTGTACCTTTAGGCTCTTTACCATATACCTTAGCGTCATGCTTGGCTATGGTATCAGGGTTAGTACAAATTAAGAATTGACCTGTAATTGGGAAACCACCCAAATTTTTGCTTTCTGGAATACCTGTTTTTTGTAATAATGGAATGGCTCCACCACCAGCACCAATAAATACATAATCAGCAAGTTCTGTTTGCACATCACCACTATTGCGTTGACGTACTTTAACTTCCCATTTACCATCTTTTCGATGATTAAAATCTATGACTTCATGATTATATTGAACATTAGCATTCGGATGTTGTTCAATATTTTTAGCCATTTTTCGAGTAAGCTCACCAAAATTAACATCTGTACCTTCATTAATTTTACTAGCGGCCATAATGTCACTCGAATTATGCCCTTTCATCATTAAAGGAATCCATTTTCTCATTTCCTCAATATCTTCCGTATATTCAATATTGTCAAACATCGGAAAATCTTTCATCGCATAATAGCGATCTTTTAAAAATTGAACATTATTTTTACCTCTCACAAAACTAATATGAGGTAAAGGCTGAATAAATTCTTTAGGGTTAGAAATACTTTTATTTTTAACTAAGTGGCTCCAAAATTGTTTTGAAATTTCAAATTGCTCATTAATTTCTTTTGCTTTTTCAATATCAATTGAACCATCAGGCTTTCTTACTGTATAGTTCAGTTCACATAAAGCAGCATGACCAGTTCCGGCATTATGACGTTCATTAGAACTTTCAATCCCTGGACGATCTAAACGTTCATATAGTTTAATATTCCAATTAGGTTCTATTTCTTTAAGCATAGAACCAAAAGTAGTACTTAATACCCCAGCACCAATAATGACAACTGTTTTTGACTCTTTAGTATTCATAAATAATTCCTCTTCCTTTTTTGTGACTAAGTATTAGTGTAATACAATTCAACTTATAATAAAAATACTCATTTTTAATCTGACTTATTCCATAAAAGAATAGTTTTAAAAGCAACTAAAAAACTCTAAAAGATGCATTAAAGATTTATAAAACTTTAATATATCTTTTTTAGGTGAAAACTTCTGATAATTGTAGGTTCTCTCATTATCTATGATTATTACTTTCTAACTGTATCTAGAAAATCATCTCCCCAATTACAAATTGAAAATACTACTTTATCAAGCTTTAGTCCTATTTCAGTCAATCTATAATCTACTTTAGGAGGGACTACTGGATAGACCGTCCTTTCGAGAATTTTGTCTTGTTCTAGTTCTCTAAGTTGTCTTATTAACATTCGCTGGTTGATATCAGGTAGTTTATTTTGTAATTCACTTAACCTTAAACGATTACTCTGCAAAAGATGGTAAACAATGGCAATCTTCCATCTTCCACCAATGACAGACAGGGCTAAATCTTTCGATGTATAAAATTCTTTATTATTATATTCAATTAGCAATACGAATCCTCCATTTTCATATAGTGACAAAAATGTCAGTATTGTTATTCGAAACAACCAATAACATAATAGCATTATAAAAGATAGAGAGGAGAAACTTTAATGAAATTACAATTAGCAATCGATTTATTAGACCAAAAAGAAGCAGCAAAATTAGCTCAAAAAGTAGAGGAATTCATTGATATCGTAGAAATTGGAACACCAATTGTTATAAATGAAGGACTATCTGCTGTTGAACATATGAGTAAATCAGTCACTAACACACAAGTATTAGCAGATTTAAAAATTATGGATGCTGCTAGTTATGAAGTAAGTCAAGCTGTAAAATTCGGTGCTGACATCGTAACAATTCTGGGTGTTTCTGAAGATGCTTCAATTAAAAGTGCTATCGAAGAAGCACATAACCATGGCAAAGAATTATTAGTTGATATGATCGCGGTTCAGAATTTAGAACAACGTGCAGCTGAATTAGATAAAATGGGTGCTGATTATATTGCAGTACATACTGGTTACGATTTACAAGCTAAAGGTGTATCACCTTTAGAAAGTTTACGTACTGTTAAATCAGTTATTTCAAATTCAAAAGTAGCCGTAGCAGGTGGTATCAAACCCGATACAATTAAATCAGTGGCAGTTGAACAACCAGATTTAATTATTGTTGGTGGTGGCATCGCAAACGCTGACGATCCAAAAGCTGCTGCTAAACAATGTCGTGATATAATTGATGGAAATGCTTAACCATTTTTAATATATGTTTAAACTCCCTCCTTCTTAGTGTATATAATATCTAGATTTAAAAATTATAATTGAAAGGTAATGTTGTAATATGACTAAAAAAGTAGCAATCATTTTAGCAGATGAATTTGAAGATATAGAATTAACTAGTCCAAAAGAGGCATTAGAAAATGCTGGATTTGAGACTGAGATTATTGGTGATACAGCTAATCATGAAGTTGTTGGTAAACATGGTAAAAAAGTAACTGTAGATGTTAGTATCGCAGACGCTAAACCAGAAAATTATGATGCATTATTAATTCCTGGTGGATTTTCACCTGACCATTTACGTGGTGATGAAGAAGGTCGTTATGGTACATTTACTAAGTATTTCACTCAAAATGATGTACCAACATTTGCGATTTGTCATGGCCCACTATTATTAGTTGATACTGATGATTTAAATGGACGTACAATAACTGGTGTTATCAATGTACGTAAAGATTTATCTAATGCAGGAGCACATGTTGTTGATGAATCAGTTGTAGTAGACAACAATATTGTAACAAGTCGTGTACCAGATGACTTAGATGATTTCAATAGAGAGATTATTAAACAATTAGAAGCATAAATTAAGATCCATTATAAATAATTATTTGATAGATTAGACTATCGACAAAGATCTAAAATTTGTCGATAGTTTTTTATTATTAATTTTGAAGCTCCAATTTTATTAAGATATATACATCAAATAATTCATAACGTCGTATTACATATTTTGCATTCCTATACACTATGATGTTACAATACATTTAACGAAGATTATATGCATATATGCACCAATCCCCTCACTATTTGTGGTAGTGAGGGGATTTTTGATGCGGCTTAACGTCGCCTTCTATTTATTACGTTTACTACTAAGCCAGTAAGTAAAATACGCAACTGCACAGCCACTAATGACTGGTGCAATGATGTGAACGAAGATCATAAGCATATTAAGCACCTCCTTCCGTCGAAAATACCGCCGGAAGTTAAGGCGACTCTATTATTATATCATCTGTAAACACGTAAGCATATCCACTTCCGATAAGT
>NZ_JMGB01000005.1:0-11502 GCF_000692055.1 Staphylococcus sp. TE8 | reverse complement strand
GCTAAATGATTATTTGTTTTTCATTTTATGCGACATGTTTGAGCCATTTTTAAACGAATAATAACCGTTTATAGAAAAAATAGGACTAAAACAGAAATGTTTTAGTCCCACCTACTTGCTTAACTACAGTTCATTTTCAGATTTACTCAATTGCCATTGAAGATAAAATTCGACTGCAGTTAAGAGAACATTAATTAATGCCAAAGTAACTTTAATCTTTTTCTTATTACTCATAAGTGATCCTCCTTTCTTTAATAGCAGCATGCTATGTTGTGAAATTGTGACATTGTATTGATGTTATTTTGTTATCTCCTCCTTTACCTTTCGTTTGATCTAGGTGGTTGCCTTAGCAACCACTTGATTAATAAAAAAAGAGAACATCTATTTAAAGATGCTCTCAAATTGAAGCATTGTTGGCCTATTAAATTGAATTATTGATTAAATAAAGAAGTGATGGGTAAATGGTCACGTCGCTTATTCAGCGTATGTACTTCTGCGAATTCTGATTTAAGAGATTTCATTAAGTATCCTTGCATGGCTTCAACGGTTTCATTTTTTTGAATAAGCATGGCTTTAAAACGTTTAAGAACATGAAGTATTTCTATTTCCATATCTTCTAACAAGTAGTAGCTATCAATCGCATTGTTGAAAGATGTTTTGGCTTTTAATAATACAGTTTTGATAATTTTAATTTCATCTACTTCAAAGTTACTTAGATATTTTTGAATACTCTGTGGTAGTTCTTCTAATAATTGGAACTTTAAAGCTTCATCATTAAAGTTTGGATTATAGTGATTTGAATGATTTGTGTGATTATTAGAATATGTTAGTTTATTATCATTCAAATCATCCGTATCATTACTCTCAATCTTAATATAATTAGTATCATTATAATCAGTATCATTAGACTGTGAATTTGGAAGTTCTTGACCACTGAAATTCACAGTTCTAGAACTTCCAAATTCATTGTTCTGGAACTGTGAATTTGGAAGTTCCTTGCTATGACTGGCTTTAATGTCATAATTAGGTTTTAATAGGTATAATCTATTTGGTTTATTAAGGCCAACACGTTCTTGAGTTAGTAAATTAAAACTTATTAACTCTTTTTTTAATTTTATAATTTTTTGTTCTGCATAACCTAAGTATTCGCACAAATGTTTATTACTGAAAATAAAGTAAATGTTATTATTTTTATCTACCCATTCATTTTGGATGGATAATTCAAAGCGATCTTTTAATAACGCATACATAATTTTGGCTTCCGCCGACATTTTTTTAAAATATACATCTTCGAATAAATATTTAGGTAGTTGATAAAACCTTTCAGTTTTTACTTGTGATAAATTGTATTTTTCAAAATTGGGCATAATAAAAACCTCATTTCCATTTTTAGGATTGAGGTAATAAAACAATTTTTACGTAAGTTATATGTTTTGTGCTTGCACTTAGATGATTAGATAGATATAATACAAGTATCAAAAAATATATAAACAAACGAGTGCGAATCGTTTTATTACCGAGAGTCAATGCTACGCCAATAGCATTGACTCTTTTAGTATTTATAAAGCAATATTAACACTTTTAAGAAAGTATATAAAGAGTTTTAAATATAGTTAAAAGCACATTGCCATGGCAAAATGTGTAGTTCATTGTTTTAGTGCCTAATTAAGATTCAAAAACATATTATAGGGACCTAATTAGGTCCCTATGTAGTAAATAGGTAGTAAATTTAGGTGGTAAATGATGAAATAAACTTGATTAGGTGGTAAAATTTAGGTACTAAATTAGGTACCTAAGGGTGGATGTTATGAGAACTATTAAAATGGTTGCTGATGAATTAGGTGTAACTAAACAAACTATTGTTAATAATGCTAAAAGTTTAAATATAACTTTTGAAAAAGAAAATGGGATTAATTATATTGATGATAATGATTATTTGAAAATTATAGAAAAAATTACTAAGAAAGAGAGTACAATCCAAAATAAAGAATCAGTAAAAAAAGAATTGTTTGGTGAAAATACTGCAAAAGCAGAAAAGAATATATATAATAATTCAAATAGTTCTAAGGCATTAAAAACAAAAGTAAACGAATTAGAAAAGCAAATAGAAATCTTTGAAACTAGAGCTAAAAATGATGAAAAATATATTGAGAATTTAACTAAGCAATTAGATCAACAAAATAGCAATGTTAATACATTAAATAAATTGTTGGAGAATCAACAAATATTAGCTTTAGAAAGCAATAAAAAAATTCAAAAACTAGAAAGCCAATTAGAAGAAGAAAGACAGCTTAATTATTCTTTTGATACAGCGACGAATAATAGACAAAATATTAATCCGCAAGAAGCAACTTTTACTGAAGAATCGCAAAATATCAACCAACAACAAACAAAGCGTCAACCAACAGAAGTAAATTACAAGGATATAGCTGAAGAGAAAAAGAACGACAGTACAAATGAAGGTGAATTAACAAAAGAGGATAAGTTCGTTGAAGAAACGAAGAGTGATCCTGATGATAATAGGGAGGTAGAACCACCTAAAAAGGGATTTTGGAGTCGTTTATTTGGTAACTAATTGCAATTAAAAAGGCACAACAAGTTCATAAACTTGTTGTGCCTTTTTAATGTGACTCAAACTTCTGATAATCATCAATTATGTGGTTCTGTTGCAAAGTTGAATTTATAATATAATTTTAACAAAAAGGAGTCTTCTGTATGAACTATTTCAGATATAAACAATTTAACAAGGATGTTATCACTGTAGCCGTTGGCTACTATCTAAGATATGCATTGAGTTATCGTGATATATCTGAAATATTAAGGGAACGTGGTGTAAACGTTCATCATTCAACGGTCTACCGTTGGGTTCAAGAATATGCCCCAATTTTATATCAAATTTGGAAGAAAAAGCATAAAAAAGCTTATTACAAATGGCGTATTGATGAGACGTACATCAAAATAAAAGGAAAATGGAGCTATTTATATCGTTCCATTGATGCAGAGGGACATACATTAGATATTTGGTTGCGTAAGCAACGAGATAATCATTCGGCATATGCGTTTATCAAACGTCTCATTAAACAATTTGGAAAACCTAAAAAGGTAGTTACAGATCAGGCACCTTCAACGAAGGTAGCAATGGCTAAAGTAATTAAAGTTTTTAAACTTAAACCTGACTGTCATTGTACATCGAAATATCTGAATAACCTCATTGAGCAAGATCACCGTCATATTAAAGTAAGAAAGACAAGATATCAAAGTATCAATACGGCAAAGAATACTTTAAAAGGTATTGAATGTATTTACGCTCTATATAAAAAGAACCGCAGGTCTCTTCAGATCTACGGATTTTCGCCATGCCACGAAATTAGCATCATGCTAGCAAGTTAAGCGAACACTGACATGATATATTAGTGGTTAGCTATATTTTTTACTTTGCAACAGAACCATAAATGGTAACTGTCATATATCAATTTATTTTATTTTTTTAATTTTAGGAACCTATGGATTAATGCGCGGAGGCTATATGGATATTCGATGGAATTTTCTATTATCCTTGTATGGAATGTTCGTCGGTTTTCTTGTTATGTTTTATTTTTCAGTTTATAAAAGTCCAGAATTTAGTAAAAAAAAGATAAAAATAATAGGCTTTATCAGCTCTATATTAACCATTATTATTATTTTTATCCTAGGACATTTAATGTGGATCTTATTGACAAAATGAATTTCAGTAAAATAGATTACCTCTTTCAATTAATGTTGCTTTATTCCAATTGCTTTATTGACGTTGAGCCTCGGAACCCTTAACAATCCCAAAACTTGTCGAATGGTCGGCTTAATAGCTCACGCTATGCCGACATTCGTCTACAAGTTTAGTTAAGGGTTCTTCTCAACTTCAATAAATTTTCTCGGCATAAATGCGTGGTCTATTTTTTATTATCGTCTTGATAATCATATTTTTCTGCCATCTCATCAAAATCATCATCTTTATAAAACAATAAAAAATAAACTATGGTTCCAATTGGAATACCAAATAAAGGCGTAGTAATAAAACTAGCTATAAGTATCGAAACCACTATTCTAAATAAATCATTTGAATCCCACTTCTTGTTTAATAATTCTTTCCACATTTGTTTTATAGTCATAAAAATAAAGCACTCCTTTTTAGCAAACTTTATCACAATAGTTATCACTTTACAGGTCTGTTTTTCGTCGTTATAATCTAGTTAAATCCCGTAAGGGCGCACTTATACGTTCTTTCAGAACGTTGTGCTAAAAGCGAAATCGACCTCCGTCGATTTTTATATCAAATACAAAAGAATCGGTGTTGTAGCACAGATATAAAAATTAATACTGCATATTTAAGAATCGGCGTTGTAGCGCAGATATAAAAATTAATGCTACACATTTAAGAATCGGTGTCGTGGCACAGATATAAAAATTAATTCCACGATAAAAGAATAGCTCTTTAAAAGTCAGTTCGTTTTATACGGATTGGCTTTTTTATTTTATCTAAATTTAAATACCTTTATTTTGAATTTTAAGAGGGTATTTTAAAGATTTAGGGGTAAATCATATAGTTTTAACCTAAAAAACTATATCGGCTCTTAAAACGCAAATATAAGCCAAATAAATATATCTTAATTTCACAAACAAAAATTTAAACAAAACCAGACAAACTGTATCCAAATGGGAAAAAATATGATAGAGCCCGATATAAATACACTTTTAAAGTTATCTAATATATTTGATATTTCTTTAAATGAATTAATTACTGGAGAGAAAGATTCTATTAATAATTCAAGAGGAATGAATGTATGGGAATTTCTTTCTGAAAAATGGTGGCTAGTAATTATTGTGGTAGTAATTATTTGTGGATCTTTATCTCAAATATTCTCTTAATTGATGTAAAGGAGAGAAAGAATATTGAGAAAAATAGTAAATCTAATTCTTCAATGTCTATTAGCAATATTTATAATGACTTTAATTAATGGTTTAACTCCGTTAATAGGATTAATTCCAATTATAGGTATGGGAGATTTAGGATATATATTATTTCATTTATTAATTGTATTACTAACATTTGTAATTTTCACAATTTGGATTTCAAAAATAATAAAATCAGATTTAAAAAGTTTTCGTATTACAAAGCCTAGTTTAAACTTAAGTTCAATTGTTTTAGGATTTGTAGGAATTGGGGTTATGTACGTAATATTTATTGTTTGTACTCCAGGATATTGGAAAATAAATACTAATATTTTAAATATTAGTACTGTTATTTTAATAACCTCTTTAGCTACGGCTATTTCTGAAGAATTGTTTTTTAGAGGTTTCATGATGGGATTGATTGAAAAGAAAACTAATATTTACTATGGACTTATTGTTAGTTCAATTATATTTAGCTTATTACACTTAATGAGTGGACAATATGATTTAAAAAATATCATTCTTATTATCATTGGTTTATTTATTGCTGGTATATTTTATGGATTAGTAACTATTTATTACAAAACCATATGGGCTTCTATTGCAATTCATTTTTTATTTGATGCTACTCAATTATTTGATATTACGACTCAAAGAGAAAATGAAGGTATCGCAGAATATATTTATAAAAGTTCCAATATACTTATAACTGGTGGTGAATATGGTTCTACAGTATCTGTCATTACTATGTTTTCTTTTCTTTTGATGATTATATTTCTATTAATAAAATTAAAAAAGAGAAATGAATAAACTATACATTTTCATTACCCATAATGAATGTTATGGCAACAAGAGAGGGAACTCATTTTGAGTTCCCTCTTTATACATAGTTTATTAATACTAATTATTATTTTTTTCTGATGGATATGATTGTCCTAGTAATGCTAAATTTCCAATTATAAAATATAAAATTAAGCTACCCATTGTTATTTTTTCCAAGAAGAAGAGAACCAATAACAGGATTGTGAAAATTATTGGAACAAGGAGTTTCCATACTCCCCCTTTATGATAAGAAATAAAATATTGAATTGCTAAAACAAAAACGATAACAAACACGGGTAGCAGCCAATTTATGAGTTTTTCCATGAATGTAACCTCCGAATAAAATTCAAATAATATATTTCGTAATTAAACTATCATATTTAAAAATGATTTATATAGAATCTCTATTAGTTTTTATGTGTATTTTCTATAATACTTGCTTATGATAAGTTAATTAAAAAGAGGTGTATGAATTGAAAATCAGAGATGATAATTATAAAAAAAGAGCATTAAAATTTTTTATAGCGATACTACTTATATTTTTAATATCTTTAACATTATCTGCCATATTTAGTCCACCTAAAGAGAGTGTGAAAGGTATTATACAGGGATTACCTAAAAATCTTTCAGAAATGACAGGAATCGAACTTGTTTGGGATTATATCAAGCAAAATGCTTTGAAAACGACTTTGCAAATATTTATTTTAGCACTAATACCTATTCCATTTTTATACGCTGTCAGTTTAATTGTGTCACCAGTGGCGTTTGGTATGATATTTGGTCTTTTATTACATTGGGATTTTAACCAAGGTATGATAAAGACGCTGTCTTCCTCACCTCACTTATTTATAGAAATGTTGGCAATGAGTTTTATGGCAAGTGGTTTATATATGTTAAATAAGTCAATTACACGAAAAGTTACAAATCAATTTAGAAAAGATAAAAAAGACAATATTTCTTTTAAGTTAGCATTTATTAACCTACTAAAAATTTATATTTTAAGAGCCTTACCTTTATTTATTGTGGCTGCCTTTGTAGAGGCATATATACCTAAATTTTTAATTAATCTATTACAATGATTTTGATCATACATAAACTATACAAAACAACTACCCATAAGAACTAATTATGTTAATTAAAGGAAAAAGACCCAAACACCGTCATATCAGCGTCTGGGTCTTTTAAAAATGAAAATTGAATATAAGATAATGAGATACTAAAACATTAATAAACTTTATACGTTTGTCCAGTTTGAGCGCCTTCAACACTTTTAATAAATGCATTTGCTACTTTATCAACTGAAACAGCTGTAAATCCTTTGAAGAATTCTCCATACTTATCTAAAGCTTCTTCAACGACATTAGGACTTACATTGTTAATTCTTAAACCATTTTTTAATTCTACAGCTGCTGATGTAACAAATCCTGAGACACCACCATTTGCCATAGCTGCTGAAGAACCTAATAAAATAGGATCATCCATCATAATTCCGGAAGTTAAAGTAAAGCTACCATTTTTATTTAAATAGTGTTGGCCTATTAAAACAAGATTTATCTGTCCTAATAATTTACTTTTTATGGCTACATTATTTTCTTCTAAACTCATATCTGATAGGGATTTGAAAGTTGCTCCTCCCGTGGCACTGACAACAGCATCTATATCTTTAATATCTTTATACATTTGTTCAATTTCTGTTGGAGAGGTAATATTTAATTGATAATCACCAGATTTACTGCCAACTTCAATAACTTCATGATTATTTTCTTTAAGTTTCTTAGATACACTTTTACCTATTGTGCCAGTAGCACCAATAACTACTATTTTCATTGTAATCCTCCTAATAAATACTGTTATTTTTGTAAATTTTTTAGCCAAAATAAATATATTCGAAAGTTTACTATTAATACTTACATACTTAATGTAACATATACATTTATGAATTTATTCTGTAAAACATAGTATATTCAAGTAATGTTAATATTAAATAAGCTTATACATAGAATATACAAATTAGCTACCCATAATGCTTAATTATGTAAAGAAAACAGGCCGAAATCTCGGCTTGTTTTTTTGTTTTTAGAAACGAGCTTCTTCTTGTCTTGAGAGCAGATAGAAATTTCTAGGTATTAAACTATAAATTGGATTTATAATACTTTGAAATCCCCCTTTAAAATTGAAATTAAGATCATTAGATTATTGCGAGTAATTTTACTTTCAGTATGAAAGGTTTTTGGATATCCAATTTGTCTATAGGCACTACATAAAAAGAAACCATAATTAAACAGAGTTTAACTATGATAGTCACGAAAAAATAGTTGGTGTTTTAAATTTAGAAGTTGATAAAGCATTAACTTTAGATAAATTTTTTGTAATTTTTTTGTAATAATGGATGATTTTTCGTAATATCTTTGTAATAATGATAGATGAATTATAAATATTTAGGAGGGTTTTTATGAAGAAATTTTCTAAAATTATTCTAGCTAGCGGTATTGTTTTGGGTTTCTCTGTAACGCCCGAACTATTTAATGCAACGGAAGCACAGGCACAAGAGTCTATTGAACCTTATTATAATTATGATGGTTATACTGCGTATCAAAGTGGATTTATATTAGACAAAAATTTCAAAGAGTCATTGAAATACAATAATTTTACTATCAACGGCTATCAAATATCGAAGAATTCAAATGGTGACAATCGAATAAATTTATACGATCAAACACTTTATGGTGTATCTGAGAATAAAGCTAATGGTGTTTTCTTCTCTCTCGATGGAAAATCTATTAATAAAAATACTTTAATTCAAAATTATGGTCAACCAAATTCTTACTCTCCGACTTCAGCATGGGGTGAAGAATATATGTACAAAATTGGTAATAAAGATGTCAGATTTTATATTTACAATGGCTATGTGATTAAATGTCAAATTATAAGTGAATAAGACATTTTAGGTATAAAACGTGAGGTAAGTTGCAAGTTTGCTTACTTCATGTTTTCTTTATATTATGTGTTATAGGTAGTAAAAATGTATAAAATATACAATTTAACTACCTATAACACTTTATTATGTTAACTAATGTAAAAAGCACGAACGCCGTTACAACAGCGTTCGTGCCTTTGTGTTTAGATTATAGGTTATACATCTTTTATACATTACCTTAACCACGCATTTTCATGGATTTTCATAAAGACGCATTTTTTATTTTTATGCAATGTATATCACATATCTCACATGGTATATTATAGAAAGTCGTCTTATCCTCAGACGTCAATTTGACGTAGAGAGGGGGTGCGATGAAATGTTAGCAATATTTGTTTATATAACAGTATCTATTTTTATAGAGTGCTGCGTTGCGTTGTTTAAACATTGGCTCGAACAGCGTAATAAAAAATAAGACGATGGAGCCAACACCTAAAAAACCCCAGCCTACGGCAATAGGCTGGGGTTTGGTGCGTAAATGTTAGCAATATTTGTTAATTTCAGTATATCCTTTCTTATGCTTTTTGTAAAACAATCTCTTATTCTTTCCAATCGACTTCAAGCTGTTTCAAAAATTTCTCTCGGTCTTTCTCTAATTGTGGATCATACTCATTTTTTGTTTGTTTTTCATATGTGTGTTCTGGTTCTGTTGCAAAGTAAAAAAATATAGCTAACCACTAATTTATCACGTCAGTGTTCGCTTAACTTGCTAGCATGATGCTAATTTCGTGGCATGGCGAAAATCCGTAGATCTGAAGAGACCTGCGGTTCTTTTTATATAGAGCGTAAATACATTCAATACCTTTTAAAGTATTCTTTGCCGTATTGATACTTTGATATCTTGTCTTTCTTACTTTAATATGACGGTGATCTTGCTCAATGAGGTTATTCAGATATTTCGATGTACAATGACAGTCAGATTTAAGTTTAAAAACTTTAATTACTTTAGCCATTGCTACCTTCGTTGAAGGTGCCTGATCTGTAACTACCTTTTTAGGTTTTCCAAATTGTTTAATGAGACGTTTGATAAACGCATATGCCGAATGATTATCTCGTTGCTTACGCAACCAAATATCTAATGTATGTCCCTCTGCATCAATGGCACGATATAAATAGCTCCATTTTCCTTTTATTTTGATGTACGTCTCATCAATACGCCATTTGTAATAAGCTTTTTTATGCTTTTTCTTCCAAATTTGATATAAAATTGGGGCATATTCTTGAACCCAACGGTAGACCGTTGAATGATGAACGTTAACACCACGTTCCCTTAATATTTCAGATATATCACGATAACTCAATGCACATCTTAAATAGTAGCCAACGGCTACAGTGATAACATCCTTGTTAAATTGTTTATATCTGAAATAGTTCATACAGAAGACTCCTTTTTGTTAAAATTATATTATAAATTCAACTTTGCAACAGAACCCTTTCTAGCATATTGGTTTTGATTTCAGCAATTGCACTTTTGATTTATGGAATATTTATTAATTAGAACACGCATTTATGCCGAGAAAATTTATTGTGCGTTGAGAAGAACCCTTAACTAAACTTGGAGACGAATGTCGGCATAGCGTGAGCTATTAAGCCGACCATTCGACAAGTTTTGGGATTGTTAAGGGTTCCGAGGCTCAACGTCAATAAAGCAATTGGAATAAAGCATCTATGATTATTTGAAAACATAAGTTATAATACATTCAAAAATATTTTTGAATGAGGTGTAATTATGATTCAGACTATTGTAACTGCTGCTATTCTTTATATTGCGACAGCAGTAGATTTATTAGTGATTTTATTAATATTTTTTGCTAGAGCAAAGACTAGGAAAGAATATCGAGATATTTATATTGGTCAATATGTAGGATCTGTGGCATTGATTGTCGTAAGTTTATTCTTTGCCTTTGTCTTAAATTATGTTCCTGAAAAATGGATATTAGGATTATTAGGGTTAATACCGATTTATTTAGGAATTAAAGTAGCTATTTATGATGATTGTGAAGGAGAAAAGAGAGCTAAAAAAGAATTGAATGAAAAAGGATTGTCTAAATTAGTTGGTACGGTTGCAATTGTTACAATAGCAAGTTGTGGTGCTGATAATATTGGTTTATTTGTTCCGTATTTTGTGACATTAAGTGTTACTGATTTATTAATTACTTTGTTTGTCTTTTTAATTTTAATTTTCTTCTTGGTATTTACTGCACAAAAATTAGCTAATATTCCAGGAGTTGGAGAAATTGTTGAGAAATTTAGTCGTTGGATTATGGCTGTTATTTACATAGCTTTAGGTTTATTTATTATTATTGAAAATGACACTATTGGGACAATTTTAGGATTTATATTTTAATTTAGGGTGTGATTTTATATGAGCTATGAAAATGCTTGTGATGTGATCTGTGTACATGAGGATAAAGTTAACAATGCTTTAAGTTTTTTAGAAGATGATAAATCTAAGAAATTACTTAACATTTTAGAAAAAATTTGTGATGAGAAGAAATTGAAAATCATATTATCTTTGATTAAAGAAGATGAGTTGTGTGTTTGTGATATTTCTTTGATATTGAAAATAAGTGTTGCTTCAACTTCACATCATTTAAGACTTTTATATAAAAATGATGTACTTGATTTTTATAAAAAAGGAAAGATGGCATATTATTTTATTAAAGACGATGAAATAAAAGAATTTTTCTCTAAAAATCAGGAGGGTTTTTGAAACGAGTGAAACGAGTTTCTTCTTGTCTTGATACTATAAAAAAGCAAAGATATAACATAAAATG
>NZ_JMGB01000004.1:0-88792 GCF_000692055.1 Staphylococcus sp. TE8 | reverse complement strand
TCCGCTAGAGTAGGACGTTGCCAGGCAATATCATTAATCCGCAGTAGCTCAGTGGTAGAGCTATCGGCTGTTAACCGATCGGTCGTAGGTTCGAATCCTACCTGCGGAGCCAGGACTCCTTGGTCAAGCGGTTAAGACACCGCCCTTTCACGGCGGTAACACGGGTTCGAGTCCCGTAGGAGTCACCATTTTGGAGAATTAGCTCAGTTGGGAGAGCATCTGCCTTACAAGCAGAGGGTCGGCGGTTCGAACCCGTCATTCTCCACCATTTTTAAGTGAATATGCCGGAGGGGTAGCGAAGTGGCTAAACGCGGCGGACTGTAAATCCGCTCCTTCGGGTTCGGCAGTTCGAATCTGCCCCCCTCCACCATCTCATTGGGCTATAGCCAAGCGGTAAGGCAACGGACTTTGACTCCGTCACGCGCTGGTTCGAATCCAGCTAGCCCAGCCATTAGAGCCATTAGCTCAGTTGGTAGAGCATCTGACTTTTAATCAGAGGGTCAGAGGTTCGAATCCTCTATGGCTCACTTTTAAACACCTTCAATAATGAAGGTGTTTTTTTATTATTTGATTTAAATAAATATAACTACAATACTTCTTGAAAAATGCAAGCGTATACATTATTCTGAATCTATGTAAATGAAAGGGGTATTGTCATGAATCAACGTATTGAAATTATTGGTGCACCTTCCACATTCGGTCAAAAGAAACTTGGTGTAAACTTAGGACCAGATGCAATTCGTTATGCAGGATTATTGTCACGTCTTAAAAAAATGGGACTTGATGTTATAGATAAAGGTAATATAGAAGTACCAACATTAGATGTAGAGAAATTTAACTCTGATCAAGAAGGGTTAAGGAACTATGATGAAATAGTAACTGTTTCTGAAAATCTTAGCAAAGCTACATCAGAAATAGTAGAGAAAGGAAACTTTCCACTTACACTTGGTGGCGATCATTCAATAGCTGTTGGTTCGATTTCAGGTATTAGTCAACATTACGAAAATCTAGGTGTCATTTGGTACGATGCTCATGGTGACTTAAATGTACCTGAAGAATCTCCTTCTGGTAATGTTCACGGTATGCCTTTAAGAATATTAGC
Source organism: Staphylococcus sp. TE8 (assembly GCF_000692055.1). Taxonomy (NCBI): domain Bacteria; kingdom Bacillati; phylum Bacillota; class Bacilli; order Caryophanales; family Staphylococcaceae; genus Staphylococcus; species Staphylococcus sp. TE8. The sequence goes on along the minus strand of NZ_JMGB01000004.1, from coordinate 87,690 downwards.
AGGTGATGGACCAGATGAACTTGTCAATATAAATGATTTTACGCCTAAAGTTAAACCTGAAAATATCGTATTAATTGGTATGAGGGATTTAGATGAAGGTGAAAGGAAATACATAAAGGATAAGAATATTAAAACTTTTACTATGGCGGATATCGACCGGTTCGGAATACAAGAGGTGATTGAAAGATCTCTTGAGTATCTAAAATCTAGAAATATTGATGGCCTTCATTTCTCACTAGACGTTGATGCTTTAGATCCCGCTGAAACTCCTGGAACGGGTACAAGAGTAATGGGTGGTTTGAGCTATAGGGAAAGTCACTTTGCACTCGAATTGTTAAATGAATCAAAATTAGTTACTTCAATGGATATAGTTGAGGTTAATCCTCTTATTGACAATTCGAATCATACTGCTGAACAAGCTGTTGCGCTATTAGGTACTTTCTTTGGTGAAACACTTCTATAAATAAAATTGTGAAAGCACGACTTACATGGTATATACTGTGTAAGTTTTTTTATTTTTTAGTCTTTGTTCATATGACACTATTAACAATGATTGGTATAATAATTAATATGGAAAAATATTACCCGGAGGAGATGTTATGGATTTTTCCAACTTTTTTCAAAATCTTAGTACATTAAAAATTATTACTAGTGTACTTGATTTACTGATTGTTTGGTATGTACTTTATCTTCTCATAACAGTTTTTAAAGGCACTAAAGCGATTCAATTACTAAAAGGGATTGTCGTAATTGTTATCGGCCAACAAGTCAGTAAGATGCTTAATTTAACAGCAACCTCTAAATTATTTGATATCGTTATTCAGTGGGGAGTACTTGCACTAATTGTTATTTTCCAACCTGAAATACGACGTGCATTAGAACAATTAGGTAGAGGTAGCTTTTTAAAACGTTATACCAACACTTATAGTCGTGATGAAGAGAAATTAATACAATCTGTTTCTAAAGCTGTTCAGTATATGGCTAAAAGACGAATAGGTGCACTTATTGTTTTTGAAAAAGAAACAGGATTACAAGACTACATAGAAACTGGTATTCCAATGAACTCAGATATTTCTCAAGAGTTATTGACAAACGTCTTTATTCCAAACACACCATTACATGATGGTGCGATGATTATTCAAGGTAGTAAAATAGCTGTAGCAGCGAGTTATTTACCTTTATCAGACAGTGTTAAAATATCTAAAAGTTTAGGAACAAGACATAGAGCAGCAGTTGGGATTTCAGAGGTATCTGATGCTTTCACAGTTGTAGTTTCAGAAGAAACTGGAGATATATCTGTAACTTTTGATGGTAAACTTAGAAGAGATATATCTAATGAAGTTTTCGAAGAATTACTTGCTGAACATTGGTTTGGCGCACACTTTCAAAAGAAAGGTGTGAATTAAAATGTTAGAAAGTAAGTGGGGATTAAGATTTGTAGCATTAATCCTAGCTATATTTTTCTTTTTATCAGTTAATAATGTATTTGGAAATGTGTTTAATACAGACGATATATCACAGAAATCCACTAAAACAATTCAGGATGTACCTGTAGATGTAATTTACAATAATAAAGATTTACATGTTACGAAAGCGCCTGATAATGTCGATGTTAATTTATCAGGCCCCCAATCAAAGTTAATTAAAATTGAAAATCCAGAAGACCTTAAAGTAACAATTGATTTATCCGATAAAAAAGCTGGAGAGTATCACAAGAAATTTCAGGTTAAAGGTATAGATGACGATGTAAGCTACAGTGTAAAACCTAAAAGCGCAGATGTTCATCTAGAGAAAAAGATTACTAAAAAAATGCATGTTCAACCTGATGTAAGTCAAAGTGATATTGATGCAAAGTATAAAGTAAGTAAACAAAGCATTTCTCCTGAAACTGTTAAAGTGACAGGTGGGGAGCAACAGCTTAAAAAAATTGCTTATTTAAAAGCTACATTTAAAAAGGCTAGTAAAATTTCTAAAGATACAAATGATGTAGCTGAAGTCAATGCATTTGATAAAGAATTAAATAAATTAAATGTCTCAATTAATCCTAGTGAAGTAGATTTAAAAGTTGCAGTTGAACCTTATAGTAAAAAAGTAAAAGTTCGTACTAAATCAACGGGTAAACTAGATAATGATAGAGAATTAGATAATATCAAATTAAACGATAAAGAAGTTGAGATTTACGGTAGTAGAGACGATTTACAAAGCATCAATGAAGTAACAGCTGAAGTTGATTTAGATGGCGTATCAGAATCAACTGAGAAAACAGTAAAATTTGACTTGCCAGACAATGTTGCAAAAGTAAATCCTAAGGAAACGAAAGCATATATAAACGTTAAATAATTGTTAGATATAAAGGAGAGTTTAAAAATGGGAAAATATTTTGGTACTGATGGTGTTCGAGGCATTGCCAACCAAGAGCTTACACCTGAATTAGCTTTTAAATTGGGTAGATATGGTGGATATGTTTTAGCACATAATAAAGGGGAGAAGCATCCAAAAGTACTAGTGGGTAGAGATACGCGTGTTTCAGGTGAAATGCTTGAATCAGCCTTAATCGCAGGTCTTATCTCTATTGGCGCTGAAGTCATGCGTTTAGGTATTATTTCAACACCAGGTGTAGCTTATTTAACTAAAGAAATGGAAGCTGCTTTAGGTGTTATGATTTCAGCTTCTCACAACCCAGTTGCAGATAACGGCATAAAATTCTTTGGTTCAGATGGTTTTAAATTATCTGATGATCAAGAAAATGAAATCGAAGAATTGTTAGATCAAGATAATCCTGAATTACCACGTCCTATCGGTGAAGACATTGTACATTACTCAGATTATTTTGAAGGTGCTCAAAAATATCTAAGCTATTTAAAATCAACTGTAGATGTTAATTTTGAAGGACTTAAAATTGCTTTAGATGGTGCTAATGGTTCTACATCATCACTAGCACCGTTCTTATTTGGTGATTTAGAAGCTGATACTGAAACAATTGGATGTAATCCGGATGGATATAACATTAATGAACAATGTGGTTCTACACATCCTGAGAAATTAGCGGAAACTGTCTTAGAGACTGAAAGTGATTTTGGTTTAGCCTTTGATGGCGATGGAGATAGAATTATTGCTGTAGATGAAAATGGTCAAATTGTTGATGGAGACCAAATCATGTTTATAATTGGTCAGGAAATGCATAAAAACCATGAATTAAACAATGATATGATTGTCTCAACAGTTATGAGTAATCTCGGTTTTTATAAAGCATTAGAAAATGAAGGTATTCAATCTAACAAAACAAAAGTAGGAGATCGTTACGTTGTCGAAGAAATGAGAAGAGGTAACTACAATCTTGGTGGCGAGCAATCTGGTCATATTGTGATGATGGATTATAATACAACGGGTGATGGATTACTTACAGGTGTTCAACTTGCTTCTGTAATTAAAATGAGTGGTAAATCACTAAGTGAATTAGCATCACAAATGAAAAAATATCCTCAATCTCTTATCAATGTTAAAGTAACTGATAAATATCGAGTAGAAGAGAATATTCATGTACAAGAAGTGATGACTAAAGTTGAAACTGAAATGAATGGGGAAGGTAGAATTTTAGTTCGCCCTTCAGGTACAGAACCTTTAGTAAGAGTTATGGTGGAAGCAGCCACTAATGAAGACGCTCAACGTTTTGCTCAAGAGATTGCAGATGTTGTTCAAGATAAAATGGGATTAGATAATGCGTAACGTATAAGTTATTCTTATATTCCTTATTAATAAATTAAAACACCTTCGAAAGAATCTTTCTTCTTTCGAAGGTGTTTTTTATATCATTTACTTTTTCTGTAATAATTCTAGTTCTTTAACAATTTCATCAGCTAATTGATCGTCAACTTTGGCATATGTTTTTAAGAAGGCCTTAGCACCATGTTCTTTAATATAATTATTTTTTTCTACTGTTTCTTGATCAGCATTGTCATCGTATGCAAGAAGAAGAGCAGCTGCTTTAACTAAACCTTCACGTTCTAAACCTTTATTATATAAATAAGTTAATGGTTTAATAATACGATCTTTAGGACCTATTTTACGTATTGTTCCTCGACCAACTCGTGTAACTTCATCAGATAGGTTAGGATTGTTGAAACGATCAATAATTTTCTCAACGTATTGCTTTTGTTCATTTTTAGAGAAATCAAATTGATCTGTGATATATTGACTCGTTTCACTAAGAGCTTGGCGAAGGCCTGCTTCTATTTGTTTATCTTCGATAGAATCTAAAATAGTAGCTTTATTTTCAAAATGACCAGCGTAAGCTAAAAATGCATGTCCTGTATTAACTGTTAGCAATTTTCTTTCTATATATGGTGTTAAGTCATCTACATATTTAATATGTTCTAATTCTTCACCGTACCAAGCATCTTTTTCGATAACCCATTCAAAGAAAGGTTCTACCATGACGTCTAATATATTTTCATTTTTTTGTAATGGCACAATTCTATCCACTGCTGAATTTGCAAAATGGATATTGTCAGCTAATGGCCCAGTAATATCCAGAATGGCTTTTTTCAAAGTATCTGTGGCCATAATTGCATTTTCACAAGCAACAATATTTACATGATTTTTCTTTTCTTTTAAATATGGAGCAAATGATTTAGCAATAATTGGTAAAATATTTACTCCAACAGCCGTTGTGATTAAATCTGCTTCAAGTATTGCTTCTTTAAGTTGATCTGAGGGTTTAGCTGAATTAATAGCATCTACATTATTCACTCGAGTTGTTGTTTTAGCTTCATCAGCTAAAATAACATCGTATTGATGTTCACTATCCAGTGCATTAATTATATCTTCATTTACATCTGCAAAGGTAACTTTAATGTTATTGTCAGCTAATATATATCCGATAAAACCTCTGCCGATATTGCCGGCACCAAAATGAACTGCTTTCATTATGCGTCAGCCTCCTCGAATACTTGTTTAATTTCATCTGCAGATGTAGCATTTACGATGCGATCAACATTTTCTTCTTCACTAAAAGTAATTGCAATTTTAGAGAGTAAATCTAAATGATCGCCATCTTTACCTGCAATGCCAACTACGACTTTTACTTCTTCGCCATTCCAGTCAACACCTTCAGAAATTTGTAATAAGCTTAAACCTGAACGAATCACATTACCTTTAGCTTCTTCAGTGCCGTGAGGAATTGCTAATGCATTACCCATGAAAGTTGATACTACGTTTTCACGGTCTTTCATAGCTTCGATATAGTTTGGTGTTACAGCACCACTATCAACTAAAACTTGTCCTGCTTTTTCGATTGCATCATTTTGATCAGATGCTGATACATTTAAAAAGATATTGTCATTACTAAATAATTCACTCATTTAAAACACTCCTATTGTAATTGATTTTTTATTTGATTTAATAATTTGTTTCTTAAAATAGTTTTAAATTCATATGGATTTTGCATAAATTCTTCGATGTCATTCAAATGCTCGCTTACCGCCTCTGAGAGGGCACTTACGAATTGAGCCATTTTTTGATTATCTGGAATAAACATACTTATCAAATAATGAACTGAATTTAAATCATTTTGATTACGTTGCAATTGTATCGGTTCTTCCAAAATAGTAATAAGTATGGAAGGTTTTTTGAACATGTTATCTTTTAAATGTGGGATTGCTACCGGATAAGGATGTAACACCCAATTAGGATTTTGTTCAAACTTTGATTGCAGTAAATCAGCGAATGATTGCCTGTCCTCAATTATATTTTCATTTAATAAGTAAGTTTCTAAATATTGCTTCCAATTATCTACTAATTTATATTCTATTTTCACTGAATCTAATACCTCTAAACCTATGCGCATATCTTGAATTGTTTCTTCAGGATTTGTAAAGGTATTTGAGTTATCATTTTCAGCTAGAAGAGTTTGATTTGAATTCGTACTTAGAAAAGAAGCTACATAAGACACTTCATGTTCTGGTAATAATGGATTAACAATTAGAAATGGGGCTTCGATATCTAAATTTACAGTCGAAATAATTCCGTCGTAGTTATTTAAATCTAATACATTCAAGTCGCTTACAGAAGCTTGAGTAATTCTTTCAATTTCACTAAAGACTTGCTCAAGACGATTGGCTAATAAACGACTTGTTCCAATGCCACTGCTACATACGACTAGGATATTTAAAAAGCGATTTCCCTGATTTTTAATGGATCCACCAAAGTGAAGCACTATAAAAGCAATCTCACTTTCAGGAAAAATTAAATCAGACCACACCATATGCAATGCTTTATGAATCGTTTCAAAAAGACGTGGATATTTAAATTTAATCATTTCAGTTAAAGGATTGTAGGTTTCAATGTTAGATTTCAAACGATTAATTGCAGGATTAATATGCAATGTTAACCCCTCGATTAAGTTTTCCTTATCGTTAAAATGTTGTCCTGATATTCGTGTAACTGTATTAACAAATTGACGAATCTTTTTACTACTATTATCTTCCTCAGAATTAGAATCCTTTGTACCTTTACGTTTAGCACCACGCAAATGAATTGTTATAAAAGTGATTTCAGCTTGGTTAAACTCAACGTTATATATTTCTTCAAGACGTTTAGCAATTTCTGTTGCAACTTCATGCTCGAAGGTATCTTTAACTGTTTCATATATATCTTTATTTAGTGAGACGTATTCACCATTTTGCATACGTGTAATACTTAACACAATGTGAATCGTCAAAGTTAAATAACTAGATTCTGTTAGGGTATAGGGCAGTTGACCTAAATAGTCCATCAATATACGTTCAATTTTAAATATTCTATCTAAATCTACGAGAGATTGTTGAGAATGATTCAAAGATTGGTAAACAAAGTGATTTTCAATTATAGAATAAACGCTTGTACTATTTAAGTTATTTACCATAAGTTGACTAAGAAATTCTCTTTTTTTAGACTCAGGACCCTTTAAGTAGACACCTTCGCCACGTTTTCTTGAAAGTGACAGTTGATAAGATAATAATTCTTCTTCTAAATCATCTAAAAGTTTAGCTAGAGCTTGAATTGAAACACCAATTTCGTGTGCTAAACTAAATTGTTTTATTGCGTGTTTAGTTTGTATAAGAGCATAAAGAATGATTACTTTTTGTTCTTCAATTGATAAATCTAATGTTTGTTGAGTTGTAACTGCTTCCTTCAATCGTCTAATATTGTTAGCTTCTCCAGACAATCGTATACCCTTTTTATTGGCTCGCTCTAATTGTATTGAAAATGTACTTAAGTACGATTCAATTTGTTTTAACTCTCTATGAATAGTACGAGAGGACACCGCTAGTTGTTGAGCGATGTCGTATATAGTGACATATTGGCCGTGATACTTGATTAATATTTCAATAATCTCTTTTTCACGTGTACTCAGTAACATGGCGGTATCCTCCATTTTTGAAAATAATTAAGTTAATCTTCGTGCTTTAAATTATTTAATAACTCTTCATATCTTGGTGAATTTAAGAAGTTATCCACTGAAATATGAATAGCATTTGGAACTTGTTTAATGGCACGATCTGTTAGCGTTTTTTGCGTGATTACAAGTTGTGCATCATGAGGTAATTGATTAATAGCTGTATTAGTCACATTGACGTCAGTAATACCAGCTTTCTTAAATTTATTACGTAGCATACTTGCACCCATAGCACTTGAACCCATACCCGCATCACATGCGAATATAACATGATTTACACCGCTATAATCGTGTGCATCAACATTTTCAGTATTGTAATTATCTAAAAGTTGTTCAGTATTATCTTCATCATTTTCTTTCTCATTTTCTGTAGAAGACGTAGTAACACCTGTTGTTCCGGCTGCACTCGCATTCTGTACATTTGAACGAGTTGCTTCTTTATCAGAATGCGTTAGTTTAGATGAAACGTTAGATTTTTTACCTTTCGTCGCTTCCATTTGAGCTGTAGCAGATTCTAAATCTTGTTTAGGTTCTTTAGTGAATTTCATGATAAGTGCCGCGATGACAAATGATACTAATGTAGCAAGTACTACACCAAGTAACATGTGTAAGAATTCGCCTCTAGGTGCGTTTAAGCAGTAAACGATAAATGAACCTGGGGACGCTGGACTTTTGAAACCGAAGCCAGTAGCTTGATAAGTTGCAACGCCCGTCATACCACCTAAAATAACTGCAATAAATAGTAATGGACGCATTAAAACATATGGGAAGTAAATTTCATGAATACCACCTAGGAAGTGGATAATACCTGCACCATATGAAGTTGCTTTAGCAGTTCCTTTTCCGAAAATCATATAGGCCAATAAAATACCTAGACCAGGTCCAGGGTTAGATTCAATAGTAAATAAGATAGATTGACCAGCATGTGCTGCTTGGTCGGTACCAAGTGGTGTAAATACACCATGGTTAATCGCGTTATTTAGGAATAAAATTTTAGCTGGTTCAACAATAATACTTACTATAGGTAGTAAATGAAGGTGAACTAAGAATTCAACAGCTACAGACAAGATGTGCATGATGAATTTCATGATTGGAGCTAAAATTTCAAAACCAATAATTGTCATAATAAAACCTAAGATACCTGCAGAAAAGTTATTGAATAACATTTCAAAACCTTGTGGTGTTCTAGGTTGCACGAATTGGTCTACTTTTTTCATTAACCAACCAACAAGTGGCCCCATAATCATGGCACCAAGTAACATTGGTGTTTCAGGTAAAGCTACAATAACCCCCATAGTTGCTGTAGCTGCAATAATACCACCACGTAAACCATGAATTAAACGCCCACCGCTAAATGCGATGAGTAATGGAATTAAGTACGTAATCATCGGTCCAGCTAATTGAGATAAATCTTTGTTAGGGAACCAACCATTATCAATGAAGATTGCGGCAATAAAACCCCATGCGATAAATGCACCAATGTTAGGCATAATCATACTGCTTAAGAATGATCCAAACGCTTGGACTTTACGACCGACTCCTTTTTTCTCTTGAGTTTGTGACATCTCTACACCTCTTTTTTAATTAGTATGTGACTATATTTAGTTTAAATCTTGTAGTTAGTTTCTCTCAATATAAACAAAAATTGAGTTTGTCATGATATTTGTGACAAGATTAAGTCTAACTATTATATATAGTAGAACTTTGAATTAGTTTATATTAATAAGTTTTTTCAAAGGTTAAAAAAATAAGTTTTTTAACTTATTTTAGGAAGTATTGTTAAATCATTTGCAAAATAAATCATCGTCAGTGTACAATAATGATTAATGGAAAGGAGGAAAGAAAGTGAATAAATAGTTATAGCGCCTGTGCAAATGACTATATTATTGTTGAAAATTAAAAGTTAATTATGAGAACTTTTATAGAGAATAATGTAGCTTTTGTAGACGAGGAGGATAGTGATCGAATAGATCGGCGGATGCTATCCCGGATGTGGCTCATTCGTTAGCTTATTAAGTAAAACACTAGGGCAACTTAGTGGACAAAGTTAATAAGATCGCCGAAATAAAATACTACTAAGGGAAGCGTAGAGTAGCGTGTTAAAATGATCAATTACACACGCTTATTTCTTGATGTCCTCGTATGACATCATTGATATGGTAGAAGGTTATTAATATAAATTAAAATAACAAATCATATTGCTCTTGCTATCCCTCATTTTGGAGGAAATAGATTATGTGTGGAATTGTTGGTTATATTGGATACGACAATGCTAAGGAATTACTTTTAAAAGGTTTAGAAAAATTAGAATATCGTGGTTATGATTCAGCAGGTGTTGCTGTAGTTAATGATCAAGGGACTAAAGTATTTAAAGAAAAAGGTAGAATTGCTGAACTACGTAAAGTCGCAGATAACAGTGATCAAGATGGAACAGTAGGTATTGGTCATACACGTTGGGCAACTCATGGTGTACCAAACTATGAAAACTCTCATCCTCATCAATCAGCAACAGGTCGTTTCACATTAGTACATAATGGTGTGATTGAAAACTATGAGGAGTTGAAAGCTGAGTACCTATCAGATATTAAATTCCTTTCTGAAACTGATACAGAAGTGATTGTTCAGTTAATCGAACACTTTTCAAATGAAGGACTTTCAACAGAAGAGGCCTTTACTAAAGTTGTAACTTTATTACATGGTTCATATGCTTTAGGTTTATTGGATGAGCAAGATAAAGATACGATTTATGTAGCTAAAAACAAATCTCCATTGCTTGTTGGCGTGGGTGAAGGTTTCAATGTTATCGCTTCAGATGCATTAGCAATGTTACAAGCTACTAATCAATATAAGGAGATTCATGACCATGAAATCGTAATTGTTAAACGCGATGATGTGGTAATCAAAGACACTGAAGGTAATGTTCAAGAACGTGAATCTTATACTGCTGAAATCGATGCTTCAGATGCTGAAAAAGGTGTTTATGATCACTATATGTTGAAAGAAATTCATGAACAACCAGCAGTTATGCGTCGCATTATCCAAGAATATCAAGATGAAGAGGGTAACTTGAAAATTGATAAAGACATTATCAAAGATGTCGCAGATGCAGATCGTATTTACATCATTGCAGCAGGTACAAGTTATCATGCCGGTTTAGTAGGGAAAGAGTTCATCGAAAAATGGGCAGGAGTACCAACAGAAGTACACGTTGCTTCAGAATTTGTTTACAATATGCCTTTATTATCTGAAAAACCATTATTCATCTATATTTCACAATCAGGTGAAACAGCAGACAGTCGTGCCGTACTAGTTGAAACGAAAAAATTAGGTCATAAATCATTAACTATTACTAATGTTGCTGGTTCAACGTTATCTCGTGAAGCGGATCATACATTACTCTTACATGCAGGTCCTGAGATTGCTGTAGCATCTACAAAAGCATATACAGCTCAAATTGCAGTATTATCAATACTTTCACAAATCGTAGCTAAAAATCACGGTCGTGAAGCTGATATCGACTTATTAAGAGAATTAGCTAAAGTAACAACTGCTATTGAAACTATCGTTGATGATGCACCAGTAATGGAAGAAATTGCTACTAATTTCTTAGAAACAACTCGTAATGCATTCTTTATAGGACGTACAATTGATTATAATGTAAGTTTAGAAGGTGCATTAAAACTCAAAGAAATCTCTTATATTCAGGCTGAAGGATTTGCTGGTGGTGAATTGAAGCACGGTACAATTGCACTTATCGAAGAGGGTACGCCAGTTATCGGTTTAGCAACTCAAGAGAATGTTAACTTATCTATCCGTGGTAATATTAAAGAAGTTGTAGCTCGTGGTGCTAATCCTTGTATCATTTCAATGGAAGGCTTAGATAAAGATGGTGATACGTATGTTATCCCTCATGTACATGAGTTATTAACACCATTAGTTTCTGTTGTTACTATGCAATTAATTTCTTATTATGCTGCATTGCACAGAGACTTAGACGTTGATAAACCACGTAACTTAGCTAAATCAGTTACAGTTGAATAATTGAACTAGTTTTTAAAACCAGTTAAGGGAAACCTTGCTGGTTTTTTTAAAAACATTTTTAACAGAATATTCCGAAAAATATCGTCGCGGTAGCTCACAATATCAATGTTGTATTTTAAATTGAAATGCATCTTCGTTAATTCTACAAAAGGTAAAGGTTTCTAAGCTATATATATATGATATCAACGCTTTATTAAAGTTAAAGTCGTTGCACTTTATATCAAACAGTGACACAATTTATTTAAGTAATTAAAGTAACGAGTGGAGGATAATATGAATAACGTTAAAGCAATATTCCTAGATATGGATGGAACAATTTTACATGAAAATAATAAAGCATCTAACTATACCAAGGATGTGGTAGATGAATTACGTGAAAAGGGTTTTAAGGTATTTCTAGCCACAGGTCGTTCATATTCTGAGATACATCAACTCGTACCTGAAGGTTTTAAAGTTGATGGAATTATTAGTTCTAATGGTACTACTGGTGAAATCGAGGATCAAAATTTGTTTAAACACAGCTTATCTTTAGAACAAGTTAAAAAAATTGTTAAATTAGCTCAACAACAACATATCTACTATGAAGTATTTCCTTTTGGAGCACAACGTATCGTTTTAAAAGAAGATTATCAATGGATGCGTGACATGATTACTGGTGAAACGCCACCCAATAATGTAAGTCATAGTGAATGGACTTCAAGACTAGACGCTATGAAAGATAAAATTGATTGGCGTGACGATTTGCCGGACTTAGATTATTCTAAAATCTATTTGTTTAATCCAAATCTTGATAAAATTACCACATTCAGAGATGAACTTATTCAGAATAAAGTTTTGCTAAGTATAAGTGTTTCTAACTCGTCTCGTTATAATGCAGAAACAATGGCGTATAATACCGATAAGGGTACGGGGATTAAAGAAATGATTGAACACTTTGGTATTCAGCAAGAGGAAACATTAGTCATTGGAGATAGTGATAATGATCGTGCGATGTTCGACTTTGGGCATTATACAGTTGCAATGAAAAATGCACGACAAGAAATTAAAGATATCACAGATGAAGTGACTGAGGAAACAAATGAAGAAGATGGGGCGGCTAAATACTTAAAATCACGATTATTAGACAAATAAATATATAAACATTAAAAACTCGCAAGTAACGATAATAGGTTACTTGCGAGTTTATTTAATAACTATTATTTCTTGTCAAAAGTGTCTTTAGCTCTATCTGTAATGTCGTCTTTATGGTCAGACACCTTTTCAGAAGCTTTGTCTTTTAAATCTTGACCCTTACTAGAAGCGTTATCTTTTTGATTGTTAAATTGATTTTCAGCTTTATCTTTAAGATTATCACCTTTAGAGTCATTGTCGTTCACTTTATCTTGAACTTTTTCTTTTACGTTAGATGTTTTACCTTTGTTATCGTCTTTAGATGTAGCTAATGAATCTTTGTCATTCTTCTTACCTTTGCGAGCTTTCTTACCAGGTTTATCAATTTTATCACCACGTGTGATGAAGTAATAAATGATACCCATAAGAATGATAAAGTAAATAACAATTCTAATTAGAATGATTAAAATAAGCACAACGTATGCAAGAATTTGAGCAACTGATTGTGACATATGACTAGTTAAATAACTAAATAGGGTAATTAATGGTTGACCTGTAATAAGAACAACTAGGTTAAGTAATAAAATACCAATAAAGAATTTTAACCAAGTTTTCTTACCATTCTTAATTCCATTAAATCCTTCTTTAACATTACTCATTGCTTTTCGATGTGGATCTTCTGCAAATGCAACTGTGTAATTAATCATGAAGATTAAGAAGAACCAATAAACGATTGAAGTAATGAATCCCATTAGTAAAATAATTACAATTTGAGAAATAATTAAAATAGCAATTGAATGATCAACATTACTTACTGATTGTTGTATCCACGCGTACAATTGAATAAAAGTGACGTTGTACAATAATTTTAGTAAGTATGCAATGATAAACATAATCATAATAGCAACAACTGAGATTAATGCTAATAATAAAGATGTTGCATAACGGCCTTTTTTAAAGGCAAAGAATAAATCACTAAATTTAATTTTTTCGTGCTTCATAGCCTTTTGGATAACATTAATAGCACCTGCTAATAGCTGATATCCAAGGAAAATAAATAGTAAAGCTAAAATAAGATAAATAATAATAATAGGGATGTACATTGTTAATGAAACGGATTGTCCGAATTGTTGTAACATTTGCATCTGAGTAGAAAATTGAGCTATAAATGCTGATGCAAATCGATAAACAATAAAACAAACTGCAAAACTAATTAAAGCGAATAATAAAGCTTTGAGTAGTTGCGGTTTAGCATTTTTAAATGCCGATTTATAATATCTAAACAAATTTTAAGCACTCCTTTAACGTAATATAAATACAATATCAAAAATCTTATTTTTTTTAAATTAATATCTAACATAAAAGGGTATTGAAGTGTTAAAATATGCTAGTAAATTCACATTGAAAGGAGATATCATCATGAAATTTGCAGTTATTACTGATATCCATGGTAATTATGATGCATTAGAAAAGGTGTTAGATGATATTGATAGTAGAGAAGATATCGATAAAATTTATAATCTTGGCGACAATATAGGTATTGGACACGAGACAAACAAAGTTTTAGATACTGTATTTGATCGTGATGATATGGAAATGATTGCCGGTAACCATGATGAAGCAATCATGACACTAGTTAATAACACACAATATCCTGAAGATCTTAAAGGGAAATTTTATGAGCATCATCAATGGATAGAAAGCCACCTCGATGAATCATATTATGATGAATTAAATCAATTACCACGATACATTGAGAAGACTATCAAAGGAAAAAAGGTTTTATTTATTCATTATGAAATTCCTAATGAAAAATTAGAAGTAGGAATTGAAGGGCAACCTTTCTCACCGATGGCTAGTGATGATGAGCAAGAGATTTCTAAGCTTTTTGAAGATAAAGACGCGGATTTAATATTATTTGGCCACAATCATCGTTTACATTTATTTGATGATAAATCTACAATTTACTTTAATCCAGGTGCAGTGGGATTAAATAACGGAGCTCATACTGTATATGGTATTGTTACAATTAATGAACAAGGCATTTCTGTTGAACGTGTAAAACTAGACTATGATGAAGAAGAATTTATAGAAGGTTTTGCTGAAAAACAAGTACCAGCAAGAGACTTTATTTTTAAAAACTTTATGTAAATAATTGAATATCCTCAAGGATGAGACATTGGAGGTGTCTTGCCCTTGAGGATATTTTTAATGACTATTGGCATGTGTATGAGTGTGTATGTGTTCATGAATACCTGAACATAATGTTGAATCATCATGTTTATGTTTAGGTGTTTCAAGTTGTATTGTCATGTGTTGAACATTTTGATGCAATAAATCATGTTCAATGGTTTCTAAAAGATTTTCACATTCTTTAACTGTTAATTGCTCTGAAACAACTGCGTGACAACTGAGTGCATTCATATCATTTGATATAGTCCAAACATGATAATCATGTACATTTTGAATGCGTTCGTCTTTAGTGATTGTAGATATCACTGCTTCTAGGTCTACATCACTAGGTGTACCTTCCATTAAAATATTTAGTGAAGATTTTGCTATACCGTAAGCACTTTTTAAAATAATTAGTGACACCAGAATACTAGCGATAGGGTCAGCAAGAGTAAAGTTAAACGCCCAAATTAATAATGCTGCTACGATTGCACCAATTGAACCAAAGAGATCACCTAATACATGGAGAAAGGCGCCACGCATATTTAAATTATGAGATGTATCACCGCCTCTAAACATTAACGCTGCAACTACAATATTAACGATTAAGCCAATTAAGCTTATAATAAACATCTCTTGAGATTGCACTTCTGGAGGGGCGAAAAATCTACGAATAGCTTCGATAATAATCATAAGACTGATAATAAATAAAGTTACGCCATTGAATAAAGCAGCGAGCACTTCAAAGCGTTTATAGCCATAGGTTTTAGTTTGTGTAGCATTCTTTTCCGCATATATAAATGCGATAAGTGCTACGCCAAGTGAGATGGTGTCACTTAACATGTGAAATCCATCAGAGAGTAAGGCCAAGCTATTGGCAATAAATCCACCGATGATTTCTACTAACATAAATAATCCTATAATAAAGAAAGAGATTAAAAGTACTTTCTTATTATTTGTATGGACATGACCATGTGCATGATTGTGACTATGATGTTGATGATTGTGATTTGTCATATTAACTTCCACCTTCATTTGGATGACTAGCATGATGAATGGCTTGTTTGAGTAATGTAGATACGTGCTTGTCGTCTAAAGAATATATCATAGATTGACCTTGTCGCTTTGATTTAACCAAGTGTGTACTTTTCAATAACTTTAGTTGATGTGACACATTTGATTGAGACATATTCAATGTATGTGAAATGTGTCCTACACTTGCTTCTCCAAATTCTAATAATTCCATAATACGTAAACGGTTGAGATCGCTTAAAGCTTTGAATATCTCAGTGACTTTGCTTAAAGTATCTACATCGGTATGTTTATTTTGATCAATGTCATTCACCTTGAAGCACCTCTTTATATGAATATTTGTTCATATATTAATATAATTTATTGTGGTAGTGATGTCAATCGTATTTTTATTGGGTTTACTTTTTGAAAATGAGTGGTAAACATCAATTACGATTTTAAAAAGGGAGGACGTTAAGAATGAGTATTTTATTAATCGGTGCTAATGGTGGCGTAGGTTCAAGATTAGTACAACAATTAAAATCAGATAATATTGATTTTACTGCAGGTGTTCGTAAAGAGGAACAAGTGAAAGAATTAAAGGACCAAGATGTCGATGCAACGTTGGTAGATGTTGAAAAAGCCACTGTTAAAGATTTAACCCAACTCTTCAACAATTACGATAAAGTTATTTTCTCAGTAGGTTCAGGTGGCAGTACAGGCGATGATAAGACAATTATAGTTGATTTAGACGGTGCTGTTAAAACTATTGAAGCAAGTAAAGAAGCGGACATTAAGCACTATGTAATGGTTTCAACTTATGATTCAAGAAGAGAAGCTTTCGATTCTGCCGGCGATTTAAAACCGTATACAATTGCTAAACACTATTCAGATGATTATTTAAGAAATTCTGGTCTTAATTATACAATTGTGCATCCAGGAAGACTTACTGATGATCAAGGTACTGGTAAAATTGAAGCAGATTTATACTTTGATAAACGTGCGTCTATTCCTCGAGAAGATGTAGCAACAGTGCTTAAAGAAGTAGTTACATCAGATAAATTTGCTAATCAAGAATTTCAAATTCTTAGTGGCGATAAAGAAATTAAAGATGCGTTACAAAAATATGAATAATCGTTATAAAAATGATATTAGCAAAAGCAGTCGAGTTACCTTTTAGGTGATTCGGCTGTTATTTGTTTTAAATTATAGAGTGAAAAATGGTTTATTTAACTTAAGATTGATATTGTTAATAATAATGCAAAATTTTAATTATTTAGTGAAGCGTTTGATAAACTAAAATTGAATTAAAGATGATTTGTTCTATTTGCTTTTAAATAATAATTTTTATTCAAAAAATTCGGTACTTCTTTAGATTTTGAAATGTGGTACAATCATAAATAGTGATAATGAAAAATAATGGATATAACTTAAAATTAGGGAACTCAATACATAATTATTAAATTGACTGTTGTCTCTTTAGAAATATAGAAACTACTTATAATAAAGTAAAAAAAATGTCTTTAAGGAGATAAGTATACTTAAGTTAACTTTAGAGTGATAGATTAAGTTGACGTTTAAGATAATGGAGGTGTAATGATGCCGTTATTTTTAAAGCCTATTTTTCATGAAAAGGTTTGGGGTGGAAGTAAACTCCAACAATTTGGATATCATCTTCCAAATGAGCATATAGGTGAGTGTTGGGGAATATCCGCACATCCGAATGGTAAGAGTGAAATTCTCAATGGACCTTATGCGGGGCAGACACTAGATCAAGTTTGGAACGACCATAGAGAACTATTTGGCGAGTTTCCAAGTAAAGATTTCCCTTTAATGGCTAAAATTGTTGATGCTGAGGCACCTTTATCAATACATGTTCATCCTGATGATTCATATGCTTATGAAAATGAAAATGGTCAATATGGCAAGTCCGAATGTTGGTACATTATCGAAGCGGAGGAAGATGCTGAAATTGCCATTGGCACTAAAGCATCGTCTCGTGAAGAATTTGAACAACAAATAAAGGAAGGCAAGTTCCAAGAAAACTTAAGAAAGATTAAAGTTAAACCTGGAGACTTTTATTTTATTCCTGCTGGCACAATTCATTCTATAGGCGCTGGAATCATGGCATATGAGACAATGCAGTCATCTGATGTATCATATAGAGTATATGACTACGATCGTAAACTTAATAACAATGAACAACGGACACTAAATGTCTCTAAAGCATTAGACGTAATGGAGTACTCTAGTGAACTGCCAAATATTGTACCTCAGAACGAAGTGATAGAGAATCACAATTGCACCCACGTAGTGTCTAATGACTTCTTTACTATAGTAAAATGGGAAATTTCAGGTACATTAAATTATATGAAGCCACGTGAATTTTGCTTAATTTCTGTATTAGAAGGTAATGGTAAAATTATTATTGATGGTGAAATTTTTGAGATTGAAAAGGGAACTAATTTTGTTTTAACATCTGAAGATTTAGATAGCGTATTCGAAGGTGATTTTACGCTTATAATTAGTTATATTTAAGCTTGATTAAAAATAAATTGCTAGTAATTATATAGAGATTAATCATACAAGGAGCGTTAGTTTTGAAGCAATTTTTATATATTTCTCTCATTTGTGGAATGATTTCAGGAGCTGGAATATTTTTACATATGCCACATTACCCTACATTAATTCTACCGAGAGTTGTAGCAATTGTAGGTATTATTAGTGCTTTGATTACGATTAAAGATAAAGATATTAATGCTATGCTTAAATTAGGTGGAGTAATGATTAACGTCATTCCGTTATTAGGTAGCATGATTACACCTCATTAATAAATTTGTTTATTATAGGTTATGTAAATGTTTATCAAAAGTTTTAATGACTTTTTATTCGAAGCTAAGACAGATGAGTTGTCTTAGCTTCTTTTTCTTAAAATGATAAAAACAGCTAATTGTTAGAGAATATTGAAAATGTGTGATAAAAATTATGATAAAATGAATTTAAAATTTGTATCAAAGTATTCGTAATACACATTTATTTAAATTATAGGTTAGATAAGGAGTATCATAATGACTGAGGAAATTAACTATTTTTGGCTAAACTGTGGTTATAATAGATGGAATCACAATGAACCCCTTGTAGGTCAAACAACTTTATTTGAATCGGGTGCACATTTCAATCCTTCTCAAGGATTTCGTGCTTTTAAAAAGGCCAAAGCAGGAGATCAAGTCATCTTTTATCAAGTACAAACCGATTCTGGTTTATTAGGTATAGGCGAAATCATAAGTGTTCAAGCAGGCGCTCAAAATAAAATCAGGGTAGAATTTAAATTCAATGAAGAACTGAAATCATTGACAACCGACTATTTAAAACGAAGTGAAGCTTTAGATTTTCGTATGAATAATATGAAAGAAACGTTGTTTAATCAAATTAAACAATCAGAATTTGATTTAATTGTAAGTTTAGGAAAAGGGGAAACTAAAATCCCAAGATACTTTTTATTATCTGAAACAGATGACTTTGAACCAGGTAAAAATTATACAATTTTTACGCATACTTACAATGGAATAAAAAGAAATGGTTATCACTTCTATACACAACTTGAAGTTGGAGATAATATTATTATCTATAATAAAGAAAAAGATCAATCAGTAGTAGGTATCGGTGAAGTGTCTCGTCATATTCATGAGAAACCTCCAATTCCAGGTAGAACGAATAGTACGGCTATAGAAATCTTGTATGGCAAGAATATTAACCCAATTTCTTTAGGTCATTTAAATAAACATCAGAAATTAAAGAATTTATATTTCTTACAAGAAAATGCTAAACAAGCTATCGCGAGTATGTCACAAACACAATATGATGCTATATTAGAAATGAGTGACAATAATGGTATTAAAAATCCATTCGAGACAGTTCAAAAATCAGAAGTCACTGAAT
Source organism: Staphylococcus sp. TE8 (assembly GCF_000692055.1). Lineage (NCBI taxonomy): Bacteria > Bacillati > Bacillota > Bacilli > Caryophanales > Staphylococcaceae > Staphylococcus > Staphylococcus sp. TE8. The sequence goes on along the minus strand of NZ_JMGB01000004.1, from coordinate 67,982 downwards.
ATCAAAATGATGATTCACTCAAACCATTTATATTATTAGTTGTTGATAGAAAAGAAGAAGGCTTAAAAGCAGCTAATGATTTATTACAAAAAACAAATGCAAATCCTGTCATTACTAGTGGACATCCTGATTTTACAGAGGATATGTTATATGGCAAATATTTACCAAATGAATCAGGCGCTCTATATTATCGCGAAGGATTTATTACGCAATTAATGCCTACCAAAGATAAAAATTATTTAGTTATTGATAATTTTAATCGTATCGATCCAGATATCTTCCAAACGTACATTAATGTATTAGAAGGTTATGAGGTGACATTACCTAGGTACAATAAAGATGGAAGTATGATTAAATGGTCTAAAAACAAAGATTCCTTCTATCACTTTAATCCTAATTGGCATATTATTGGTGTAACATATGATTCTATAGAGGACATTAAACAGAAGTATTCTCAACAGTTTCTTAAGTATACGCGCATTGTACGCGTTAATCATTCAGAGTAAGTTAGTTTAATAGAATATCTTAATTAAATTTTAGAAATTAAATTTGAAATGACTCTCCTCAAACTCTTTACGTTAATAAGTGAAAGTTTTGAGGGGAGCTTTTTATGTTTTAAAGATTCTTAATCGCCATTAAGTTAAATACAAATGCTTTTATTTCAATTAATTAAAATTACTAAAGAAATGTTTGTAAATGAGGAGGAGGCCGTGTTTATGATGTTTTGAAAAAAGGAAATGTAATTGTAAGAGTTAATAAAGGAGGTATTTAATATGCCTATTATATATTATGACGGTAATTGCATTTATTGTTATAATTATGCGATTTGGCTTATTCAAAATGGACTTTCTAAGAGCTATGAGTTCGCAACTATAAAAGGTGAGATTGGCGAACAATTTTTTAATCAACACCCCGAAGCCAAAAATAGAAATAGTGTAATCTTGCAAAAAGGTGATCATTTAGAATATAAATCAGACGCGATTGCTACGCTTATTACTTCGTTGCCAAACAATAAAAAATGGTTAGGTATAGGTCTAAGAGTACTGCCGAAACCAATACGTGATTTAGGTTATAATTTATTTGCTAATAATAGAGACAAAATGTGGAAGACACACTGGCATAAGCCTACTGAATATGAAAAATCATTCTTTTTAGATGATAATGCTAAAATCAAGTTAACTTAATTGATAATTTTGACTACTAATTGATAATATATAGGTGGAAGTCAAAAAGTAAAAATAACTTTCAATATTAGAAAATATTAGAATTTGTATGTAATGAGTTCATTGATCAATGCAAATAAGCATCGTCATAATTTCGACAACAATTTGAAATAATTATAAATAAAAGTGTGATTTTGCTTTACAGATTAGAATTATTATAATATAATAATTATTGTAATCAAGGAAAGCTGATTAATTAAGGAGTGTATTTTAAATGAGTAATCAACAAGATGTAGTAAAAGAATTAAATCAACAAGTAGCAAACTGGACAGTAGCATACACAAAATTACACAATTTCCATTGGTACGTAAAAGGACCAAACTTCTTCTCATTACACACTAAATTCGAAGAACTTTATGATGAAGCTAGCCAATATGTAGATGATTTAGCAGAAAGAATCTTAGCTATTGGTGGTAACCCAATCGGTACTTTAACTGAAAGCTTAGATAAATCAATTGTTAAAGAGGCTGGAAAAAATTATGCAGCTGAACAAATGGTAGAAGAACTTTCACATGATTTCACTAATATTTCTAAACAATTAGAACATGCAATAGAAGTAGCAGGTAATGCAGGTGATGATGTATCAGAAGATATGTTTATTGGCATGCAAACTTCAGTTGATAAACATAATTGGATGTTACAATCTTATTTAGGTAAATAATTTGATAGACAACGTTCTAAAAAATAAATTTGGACATAATTGCTAAAAATAATAGCAGTAAGAAGATTTCAATTAGAATCTTCTTACTGCTATTTTTATTTTCAACACTAAGTACTAGTGTTGATCCTTTAATATTTTATTCAGCAATTTCAAGTGCAATTTCCATCATTTGAGTGAATGATGTTTGTCTTTCTTCTACACTTGTAGCTTCATCACGTAAAATATGGTCACTAACTGTGAAGACGCCAAGTGCTTTTTTACCTGCATTGATGGCATTTAAATATAAACCTGCTGATTCCATTTCAATTCCTAATATACCCATTTTCTTCCATGCATCGTTAAATGTTGCATCTGCATTATAAAAAGTATCAGATGATAATACATTTCCCACATGTGAAGTAGCACCAATTTCGTCTGCTGCTTTTTTAGCTTTAGTAATTAAGTCAAAATCAGCAATCGGCGCAAAATGTCCAGGAATATTAAATTGATCTACATAATTTGAATTTGTTGATGCAGCTTGAGCAATAATTACATCATATAAATTAACATCCTCTTGAAGTGCACCACATGAACCCACGCGAATAATTGTTTCTACATCAAAGAAATTATATAACTCATAAGAGTAAATACCAATACTTGGAATTCCCATTCCTGACCCCATAACTGAGATTTCTTTACCTTTATATGTTCCTGTATAACCGAACATGTTGCGTACTTCATTAAATTGTTCAACATTTTCTAAGAAGTTATCCGCAATATATTTTGCACGTAGCGGGTCACCTGGCATTAATACAGTTTTAGCAATTTTTACACCATTTGGTTGAATATGAGGTGTACCATTCGTCATAAGTTATCTTCTCCTTATTATTTAAGTTATCAATATAGATTAAAAAGCTTTATATCACAATATAAGATAACATTTGTTTATCTTTTATGCGAATTTTTGTACTATATAATTGTAAGTAAATATTATGTGATTATTAACTAAGTGTGAAGCTGTATAACAAATTAAATTAAAATTTAGTGACTTCTAGACACTTTTTTCTGTCACCTTCAGAAGTATACCAGGACTTATATTTGTATGCTAGTTTCATTCTTAGTAAGCAGTTACATATATTTTGAAAATGGAGGAACGGAAATGAACGTAGCAAAATATATAGATCATACTTTACTAAAACCTGATTCAACTAGAGAACAAATTGATAAAATTCTTGAAGAAGCTAAAAAGTATCAATTCAAATCAGTGTGCATTAATCCAACTCATGTTAGTTATGCAAGTCAACAATTACTAGATACAGATGTACTTGTGTGTACTGTAATCGGATTTCCATTAGGGGCAACTACGACTGACGTAAAGGTCTTCGAAACTGAAAATGCAATTAAAAATGGTGCTTCAGAAATAGATATGGTTATTAATATTGGGGCTTTAAAAGATCAACGCTATGATGAAGTGCAAAAAGATATTGAGGGTGTTATCGCAGCTGCTAATGGAAAAACAGTTAAAGTGATAATTGAAACAGTACTTTTAACTGATGAAGAAAAAGTTAAGGCTTGTGAATTAGCTGAAAAAGCAGGCGCTACTTTTGTTAAAACATCTACAGGATTTGCTGGTGGGGGAGCTACACCAGAAGACGTCAAATTAATGAAAGATACTGTAGGCAACCGCTTAGAAGTAAAAGCATCTGGAGGAGTGAGAAGTCTAGAAGACTTCGAAAAAATGATTGAAGCAGGTGCGACAAGAATTGGTGCAAGTGCGGGAGTCCAAATTATAGAGGGTCTTGATTCCAACTCAGATTATTAAAAGATTCATTTAAGGGAATGATTTTTATGAGAATGATAGATATTATTGAGAAAAAACGTGACGGACATGCGCTAACAGAAGAAGAGATTGAATTTTTTATTAATGGTTATACGAAAGGTGACATCCCTGATTATCAAGCTTCGAGTTTAGCTATGGCCATCTTTTTCCAAGATATGAACCAAGAAGAAAGAGCAGCAATGACGATGGCAATGGTTAATTCAGGAGATAAGATTGATTTATCTCAAATTAAAGGCGTAAAAGTGGATAAGCACTCGACTGGTGGTGTGGGAGATACGACAACACTAGTATTAGCGCCTTTAGTAGCGTCATTGTGTGTACCTGTAGCTAAAATGAGTGGTCGTGGTTTAGGTCATACTGGTGGAACGATTGATAAATTAGAATCAGTAAATGGTTTTAATGTAGAGATAAGTGAACAAGATTTTATTAAACTTGTTAATGAAAATAAAGTTGCTGTGATAGGTCAATCTGGAAATTTAACACCAGCTGATAAAAAACTATATGCACTAAGAGATGTGACGGGTTCTGTTAATTCTATTTCATTAATCGCGTCATCAATTATGAGTAAAAAAATCGCAGCTGGTGCAGATGCAATTGTTCTTGACGTTAAAACCGGGAGCGGTGCTTTCATGAAAACGTTAGAGGAAGCAGAAGCATTAGCACATGCAATGGTAAGTATAGGTAATAATGTAGGTAGAAATACTATGGCGATTATTTCTGATATGAGCCAACCATTGGGTCGTGCAATTGGTAATGCTTTAGAATTAAAAGAAGCGATTGAGACATTAAAAGGCCAAGGGCCAAAAGATTTAACGGAACTTGTATTAACATTAGGTTCACAAATGGTAGTGTTAGCTCAAAAAGCGCAATCATTAGAAGAAGCACGTCAAATGCTTGAGGAAGCTATTCAATCAGGTAAAGCTTTAGAGAAATTTAAAACCTTTATTAGTCACCAAGGTGGTGATTCGTCTATTGTTGATGACCCAGATAAGTTGCCTCATGCGAAGTATCAAATTCATTTTCAAGCGAAAAAGGATGGCGTGATTACCAAGATGATTGCAAATGAAATCGGTGTTGCTTCAATGATGCTTGGTGCAGGACGCCAAACAAAAGATGATAAAATTGATTTAGGTGTAGGGATTGTTCTAAATAAAAAAGTTGGGGATTCTGTCAAAGAAGGAGACAATATTCTCACTATTCATAGCAATAAAGAAAATGTTAATGAAATATTAGACAAATTAGACGAGAGTATTACAATTGAAGAAAAAGGTGAAACACCAACCTTAATTCACAAAATTATAACCGAGTAGGAGATGTAAAGAATGACTACAGCGTTTAATCGAATCCATCTTATCGTTATGGACTCAGTAGGTATTGGTGAGGGTCCAGATGCGGCTGCATTTAAAGATGAGGGTTCTCATACACTCAAACACACTTTAGAAGGATTTAATCAAGAACTTCCAAATTTACAACGACTTGGATTAGGAAATATTGATTCTTTACCAGTAGTTTCTAAGGTTGAAAAACCAGGTGCATTTTATACAAAATTGAGCGAAGCTTCTGTGGGTAAAGATACAATGACTGGGCATTGGGAAATTATGGGTTTAAATATTATGCAACCATTTAAAGTATATCCTAATGGTTTCCCAGATGAACTTGTTAAGGAAATTGAAGAGATGACAGGACGTAAAGTTGTTGCAAATCGTCCCGCTTCAGGTACTCAAATCATCGATGAGTGGGGCGAACATCAAATGAAGACAGGCGATTTAATTGTTTACACAAGTGCTGACCCTGTACTTCAAATTGCTGCTCATGAAGATATCATTCCACTTGATGAATTATATGATATATGTGAAAAAGTTCGTGAATTAACTAAAGACCCTAAGTATTTAATTGGACGTATTATTGCAAGACCATATGTAGGTGAACCTGGCAACTATACACGTACATCAAATCGCCATGATTATGCATTGAAACCTTTTGGTAAAACAGTGATGAATACGTTAAAAGATAATGATTACGATGTCATTGCTATTGGTAAAATTAATGATATTTATGATGGTGAAGGTGTGACAGAAGCCATTCGTACCAAAAATAATATGGATGGTATGGACAAACTCATTGAAGTAGTACAAAAAGACTTCAAAGGGATTAGTTTCTTAAATTTAGTAGACTTTGATGCGCTTTATGGTCACCGACGAGATAAAGAAGGCTATGCTCAAGCTATTAAAGACTTTGATAATCGTTTACCGGAATTAATTGAACACTTACAAGAAGACGATTTAGTGATTATTACAGCTGATCACGGAAATGACCCAATAGCCGATGGTACGGATCATACACGCGAATATATACCAGTATTAATGTTTAGTCCTAAGATTAATCAGTATCATGAACTATCTCAAGACACGACATTTAGTTCAATCGGTGCTACAATTGCGGATAACTTCAACGTAGAATTACCAGAATACGGTAAAAGTTATTTAAAAGAAATGGGAGTTGAACACAAATGAAATTCTTAAGATTTCTATTAGGAATCGCATTTGGAACAGCTGGCGTATTACATTTTACGAATGAACGTCAATTTAGAAATATTGTTCCAGATTATTTACCTTTACAAAAAACAGCTGTATTAGTTACAGGTGTTTTTGAAATCTTCTTTGGAATGATGCTATTAATTCAAAGACCTGCAAGTTGGTTGAAGAAAGGAATTAACTTATTCCTATTAGCAGTATTCCCTGCAAATATTTATATGGCACGTAAAAAATTACCATTGGGTGATAAAGAAGTTCCTAAATGGGCGCTTTATTTAAGATTACCATTACAATTTGTATTAATGGGTATTGTTAAGAAACTATAATTCATTATTGAACTACAACTGCTATTGAGTAGTTGTAGTTTATTTTTTTTAAATGGGAAAAACCATGCATCATTAAATAATGAAAAAGATAAAAGGGAGTTTATGTAAATGATAGTTATTACAGGTGCAACGGGTACATTAGGAAGAATTGTAGTAGAAGAAGCTTTAAAAGTATATCCCGCAAATGAATTGGGAGTAAGCGTGAGAGATGCTTCAAAAGCACAAGACTTAGCTGATAAAGGTGTAAGTGTAGGGAGGGCGATTTCAAAAAGCCAGAAACTTTAAAACAAGCATTTGAAAACGCGGATCAATTATTAGTTATCTCAGGAAATGGACAAGGTGATGAACTTGTTGAAGCTCATAAAAACGTGATTGAAGCAGCTAAAGAAATTGGTATCAACCGTATACTATATACTAGTCAAATTGGAAGTGGCCTCAATCACACTTCCAACCTATGGTAGATCATTATAAAACTGAGCAAATGTTAGAAGAAAGTGGTTTGAACTTTATTGCTTTTAGAAACGGTTTCTATTCAGCAAATGGTCAGCAATTTTTCTTAGGTGGATTACAAGATAATCAACTTAAATTACCTAAAGATGGTCCGGTAAACTGGACAACACATGAAGACTTAGCAGAAGGTATGGTTAAGATTTTACAAGATGAGCAATTTAAGGAACGTTACCCTCAGCTAACAGCATCACGCACATTAACAATGGAAGATATAGCAAAAGAATATAAACAAGATGGCATCGAAAGAGTGATTATTAGTAACGATGAATATAAAGAAACTTTAGGATTTATACCTAACTTATCTGAAGAAATGAAACAAATGTTTGTCGATATTTTTGAAGCAAGTGTTGATGGTGATTTTGATAAATCTTCTTCTTTATTGGAAGATTTATTGGGACGTAAACCTCAAGATATCGTTGAAATTCTAAATAATAAATAATTATGTAGTAAAAGAAAGACTCTAGATCATCTTGCGATAAGCAAGTAAATCTAGAGTCTTATTTAATATTAAATTCATTTATTTTCCCGTACCGTAAATATCATTCCATTGGTCGCGTTTATCTAAGAAAGCTTGAGCAATTTCTTTAGCACCTTCTAATGAATGGCTTGCTGCCCATCCACATTGCACTTCATTACAAGCTGGCACTTCTGTAGCATTTAAGACATCGTTCAATGTCTTTTCAACAATATTTAAAACATCATCATAATCGTCATGATTAATAAATGATACATAGAAACCAGTTTGGCAACCCATAGGACTTAAATCAACAACTTTATCAGTGTGATTTCTAATGTTTTCGGCCATTAAGTGTTCTAAAGAATGTAAACCAGGCATTTCCATATGTTCTTTATTAGGTTGTTTGAAACGGATATCATATTTATGGATAATATCTCCATTCAATCCTTCCATCGTACCCGCTAAACGGATAAATGGTGCAACAACTTTAGTATGATCTAAATTAAAACTTTCAACGTTCATTTTAGGCATGATTGTATCCTCCTTATTGCAATTACGCAATTTATTGTTCATTTCAATAATTTGATTGTAACAATCCTCGATGTGAATGACAATTTTGAAAAAAGTAGCAAAGCTATTAGCGTTTGAATTGTAAGAAAATTGTGTATATATGTTAAAAAGTAATGACAACAATTATTTATTCCGATAGAATAAGTAATAATTAAATTGAGGAAAGTGAAAAAAGCTAGTGTATGTTAGAAATAGTTAGTTATCTTTCCTCATCTTTAAGTAATAGTTTTGAGTAATAATCATTAAATAATGAGTATGAATAAAGTATAAACTGAATTAAGCTAGTAAGGTTTTCAAGGGAGTTAGGTACAATGAGTGCAAAACAAGAGATATTAGATTTTATAGAAAATAAAAAATATGATTATGTTGAAATCAGTCATCGTATACATGAGCGCCCTGAACTAGGAAATGAAGAAATATTTGCGTCAAGAACGTTAATCGATATTCTAAAATTGCATGAATTCGAAATAGAAACAGATATTGCTGGACATGCTACAGGTTTTATTGCCTCATACGAGTCTGATAAACCAGGTCCTACAATTGGTTTCTTAGCAGAATATGATGCACTACCTGGACTAGGACATGCATGTGGTCACAATATTATTGGAACAGCAAGCGTTTTAGGGGGGACAGCTTTAAAACAAGTTATAGACGAGATAGGTGGTAAAGTTGTTGTACTAGGATGTCCGGCTGAAGAAGGTGGAGAAAATGGTTCTGCTAAAGCGTCTTATGTTAAAGCAGGCATTATAGAAGATATAGATGTTGCGCTCATGGTACATCCAGGTAATGAAACATATCGTACCATCAACACTCTGGCAGTGGATGTATTAGATATTCAATTCTATGGACGAAGTGCTCATGCTTCTGAAAATGCAGACGAAGCACTTAATGCCCTTGATGCCATGATTTCTTATTTCAATGGTGTTGCACAGTTAAGGCAACATATAAAAAAGGGACAACGTGTACATGGCGTTATATTAGATGGTGGGAAAGCTGCAAATATTATACCTGATTATACACATGCTCGTTTTTATACCAGAGCTACATCTCGTAAAGAACTAGATGTATTAACGGAAAAGGTGAAGGAAATTGCGCGTAGGGCAGCCATTCAAACAGGTTGTGATTATGAATTTGGTCCCATTCAAAACGGTGTAAATGAATTTATCAAATCGCCTAAATTAGATGACTTATTTGAAAAGTATGCTGAAGAAATGGGAGAGGAAGTCATTAATGATGACTTCGGTTATGGTTCAACAGATACGGGTAACGTGAGTCACATAGTTCCAACTATTCATCCTCATATTAAAATCGGTTCACGTAATCTTGTAGGGCATACACATCGTTTCAGAGAAGCGGCTGCAAGTGTTCATGGTGATCAAGCTTTAATAAGAGGAGCTAAAATCTTAGCCTTAATGGGCTTAGAATTAATTGAAAATGAGAAGTTATTCAATGAAATTGTTGAAGAACATACTCATATAAAGGGGCATGTTAAATAATGAATGAAAAAGTAAATGGTCCGATGTTGACTTTAAGTGATTTATACAATGATGATGTGGTTTATACATCTAGACCTTCATATATCTCTAATCCATGGTTAAAACCTGATGAACATCAATCTAATTTTTTAACTGGAAGAGAATTACTCATCGCTAATCGCTTTCCAGTTATTGTGCATGAAGCAAGTGTTACTGAGAAATTAGCATACCTATTTGAATTAGTAGGAAAGCAAATTCCAACTCACATTTACAAGTTTAATAATAAAGAGACATATGAAGAATTATTACAAACTTTAGCTCATAAAGATGGTAAGAAAATTTATTTTCAATATATACATGATGAAGATATTTTAGAGAAAGAGTATTATGCACTTAATAAAGACACATTTGTTGCTTTAAATAATAAATCAAGGATACCTGAATGGACGAACAACAAATATTTACCTGATAGAGAGATTGTACCTATAGAAGAATTTGAAACTCGAATTAAGTCTTGGTCTTATCCATTCGTAATTAAACCCGGAGATGACTTACCTACAGCAGGTGGCTATGGTGTAATGATTTGCTACAATGATCAAGATTTAGAACAAGCTAAAATTCGCATTAAAGAAGCCACTGAAGCTACAGATTATTTAATAATTGAACAAAAAATTGAAGCGGTTAATAACTACTGCGTTCAATATGCTTATGCTCCTGATTTGGGAATTAAATATTTAGGTACAGCCCAACAACTAACGAATGAGTATGGTTTTTATAACGGGAATGAAAATGTTAATGATGTACCTCAGCATGTCATTGATGCCGGCAAAGAAATTATGGAGATAGGCGTAAGTAAAGGATTCTTTGGGGTTGCTGGATTTGATTTGTTAGTAGATAAAAATAATGACGTCTTTGCAATTGATTTGAATTTTAGACAAAATGGTTCAACAAGTATGTTGTTGCTCGCAAAGGATTTAGAAAAAGGATATCATAAATTTTATAGTTATTTTTCTAACGGTGATAATACACATTTTTATAATACAATTATTAAATATATCAAGAAGGGTGTTCTTTATCCACTTTCATATTATGATGGCGATTGGTATGGCAAAGATAAAGTGAATTCTCGATTTGGATGTATATGGCACGGATCAAGTAAAGAAGAAATTATTCAGCATGAAAATGAGTTTATTAAAGAATTAGGTTTATAAGTCATACTCGACAAATGCAAATAGATATTTAGTAAAATTTATATTTTCGAAATTTTCAGAAATAACCAGATTTAATTACAGGATATAACGAAATAATATTATTAATTGTACACGATTGACTATCAATTATTAGTCGTTTAACATTTAAATTGACACACTATACGAATAACTAATGAATTGAGGGTTTGACATGTCGTACAAATATGAAGCATTTTTCAAGGAGATTTTAATAAACGAATATATTTATTTTGCTTCAAAAAATAAGAAGTTAGTAAGGTTAAATCAAAAAGAACAATCTTATATTGCTATGTGGACAGATGAAGCTATGGCTGAATCATATTTATCTCAACATTCTATAGATTATGATAAGGTTGTTCGAGCTGATATTGACAGATTCGTCACTTATGAATTAGATGATTTATTTGATGAAGGTGATGAAATCTTAGTTAATGTAAATAATGAAGAAGATGGACAACTAGTGGATGTTATTAAAATGACTGATGAATTGATGTCAGAACTTGATGACATCAGAATTAAAGAATTTGTTAAAGATGTAGCTAAATATGATGAAGTTTATGGTTTAACTAATAAAAATGAGAAAAACTTTGTCATGATTAGTGATGATGAACATCAAAAACCTCATATTATGCCGGTTTGGAGTATTAAAAATCGTGCGTCTAAGGTACGAGATGAAGATTTTGAGGAATGTGAAATTATCGAAATTGAAGGTAAAGTTTTTGGAGAGTGGTTAGATAAGTTACGTGATGATGATAAAGCAGTAGCTATTGACTTAAAACCTGGAGTCGTGGGCACAGTTGTATCTGCACAAAAATTATCTAACGAAATAACTTTTTAACTTATTAAATAATGACAACGGTAGTGAATGGGAAAATTAATTTTAAAAAATTATTTTCCTCTAACTCACTACCGTTGTTTTATAATTTACAAATGTAAAGCACCTAGTGCACCTGAAAATGCACCATTTTCAATATAATAAGGTTTAAAACCTCTCAATACTGTATAATTTTCAATTACTTCACGTAGTAAATTATTATTATTAAATGATGAACCTATATATACTACATTTTCGGTTTGATACTCACGGGCTAAGGTAATAGCCATTGTTGTAATGACTTCACCAACTACACCAATCACAGATGAAAGCTTATCTGCGGAAGAGAAATTGTTATCTAGGTGATGTAACACATTCCCAAAGTTTGCAGCAGTTAAATCTCCTGAAATAGGTGGTTCGCTGTCTTTGTATATATGTTTGACTTTTAAATCAATAGAATCCCGGTGGCCTTTTTGTGCTAAATTAGTAAGCTCTGTATAGTCAGTAATATTTGATAACAAGTAACCTAACCCTTGAATCATACCGCCACCGGTACCTACACCACCCACACGTTGTTGATCCTGACCATTAAAATAGTGCAATGAAGTCCCTGTACCAACATTAGCAAATATGTAAGTATCAATATGATGACCTTGTTCTTCTAACAATATACGCAACCCTCTGGACGATGCATCAAATTCAACATAGCTTTGTGCTGAAATTTTGATATGCTCAGCAATGACGCCAGCATTACCACCAGTTAAGTTAAGCGACTCAATGTCTTCATTATTTAGCCAGTCAATGACTTTATCAATATTTGTTGTAAGTTCTGTTCGATAAAAGCGTTCATTACCTTGTTCTTGAACTATCTTTATTAATGTACCTCCGGCATCAATACCTACCTTCATTTGACTCTCACTCCACATTAAAAATATGTCACTCACTATAGTATATTAAAATCTCTGAAAAACAAGCATTATTTAAATAAATTTATATTTAAGGTTGTTTAATTTCTTAATAGGGTAATGCTATTGTAAGATAAATTTTCAAAAAGAAAATTGAGCTAAATAGTAATCAATATTTATTTCATATATAATAGAAGTTGTAATTAACGAATAGGGGATTAAATAAATGTTTATCAAAAAAGAATTTGAAGGTATTACAGTCCAAGTGTTTGAAGAAAAGTATCGTGAAGCAGTGAATGAATTTAAATTAAGTGAGAGACAGCAGATTTATTCCTCATTACCTAAAACAGTTTTGGATGATGCTTTAAATGATGAAAACAGAGTAGCCAATATTGCAATGAATCAAGAGGGACAAGTGGTGGGATTCTTTGTCTTACATCAATATTATCAACATGAAGGCTATGATACACCTGAAAATGTCGTTTATGTTCGATCTCTATCAGTAAATGAGAAATATCAAGGTCATGGTTATGGAACGAAGATGATGATGTTCTTACCTCAATATGTGCAAGAATTATTCCCAGATTTTAATCATTTGTATCTAGTAGTTGATGCTGAAAATAAAGGAGCGTGGAACGTTTATGAACGCGCTGGCTTTATGCACACTGCTACTAAAGAGGAAGGCCCTATTGGTAAAGAACGACTCTATTATTTAGACTTAGATTCTAAACATGTTTCTTCACTTCGCTTAGTTGAAAGCGAAACTTCAAATGAGGCTAATATTCATGTAATTAATTTACTTAAAGATAATGAAAAAGTTGGATTTATTGCTATTGAACAGATTGAAGATAGAATGAGAATTTCAGCAATAGAAGTTAATAAAGAGCATCGTAACGAAGGTATAGCGGAAAGTGCTCTAAGACAATTGCCAACTTATATTCGTAAACATTTTGATGATATCAAGGTTTTGGCTATAACGTTATATGGAGAGAATAATGAATTAAAACCTTTATGTGATAATAGTAATTTTGTGGTTATTGAAGAAGCTGAAGACTATGTTCTATTTGAAAAGTATATCAACTACTAGTCTATCAACTGAAAGTTTACATCAATTGAACTACGAGTAGTGATTGCTAAATCAGTAGTTGTCATTTATAATTTATTTTTGTTACTATTAATTAATGAAAATTTGACGTTTAAATAAGAGAAAAATCCTTTGAAAGGAAGTATTTTAATGAAAATTCAAGATTACACAAAAGAAATGGTTGATGAGAAGTCATTTATCGATATGGCTTACACTTTATTAAATGATAAACAAACAACAATGAATTTATACGATATTATCGACGAGTTCAAATCTCTGGGTGGTTATGAGTACGATGATATTGAGAATCGTGTTGTTCAATTCTATACTGATCTTAATACAGATGGTCGTTTCTTAAATGTCGGCGAAAATCAATGGGGACTTCGCGATTGGTACTCTGTAGACGATATTGAAGAAAAGATTGCACCTACAATTCAAAAATTTGATATTCTTGATGACGATGATGAAGAAGATCAAAACCTTAAATTATTAGGTGAAGATGATATTGATGAGGACGATGATATTCCTGCTGAAACTGATGATCAAGAAACTTTAAATGATCCAGAAGACGAAGAAGTAGAAGAAGAAATCAATGATTCAGATATCGTGATTGAAGAAGATGACGATGATGATATTGCTGAAGAGGAAGAAGAAGAATTTGAAGATGAGGAAGACTTCAACGACTAATTCTTATTTTCTGAACTTTAAAGTGGGACTTTTATTTTTAATTAAAAGATGATAGAATTTTATTCGGGCTCCTTTAATTAGGACACGTGTATTAACTAGATACGCTCCCCCTTACAATTGTTGTGAGAGGGAGCGTTTTTTTATTTTTAAATGACTAAATAATTTAAAGTGAACAGAATTGTAGAGTAATTTAAAATCTATAAACATGTCATATCATGGTCGTCATGTTACTCACAATTTTAATTAATATAATAACAACGAGGTAGCAACCCTAAATTATACAGGAGGTCAGACAATGACAAAATTTATTTTTGTAACAGGCGGAGTAGTGTCATCATTAGGAAAAGGGATTACGGCCGCTTCTCTAGGAAGATTGCTTAAGGATAGAGGTCTTAAAGTTACAATTCAAAAATTTGATCCATATTTAAATGTGGATCCAGGTACTATGAGTCCATATCAACATGGTGAGGTATTTGTAACTGATGATGGCGCAGAAACAGACTTAGACTTAGGTCACTATGAGCGTTTCATCGATATTAATTTGAATAAATATTCTAATGTGACTGCAGGTAAAGTATACTCTCATGTATTAAAGAAAGAACGTCGTGGTGATTACTTAGGTGGCACAGTACAAGTTATCCCACATATTACAAATGAAATTAAAGAAAGATTATTATTAGCTGGAGAAAGTACAAACGCTGACGTTGTTATTACAGAAATAGGTGGTACGACTGGTGATATTGAATCACTTCCATTCTTAGAGGCAATTCGTCAAATAAGAAGTGATTTAGGCCGCGATAATGTAATGTATGTACATTGTACTTTATTACCTTACATTAAAGCAGCAGGTGAAATGAAGACGAAACCAACTCAACACAGTGTAAAAGAATTACGTGGTTTAGGAATTCAACCTGATTTAATTGTTGTTAGAACAGAATACGAAATGACTCAAGATTTAAAAGATAAAATTGCATTATTCTGTGATATAAACAAAGAAAGCGTGATTGAATGTCGCGATGCTGAATCACTTTATGAAATTCCACTTCAATTGAGTGACCAAGATATGGACGATATCGTCATTAAACGTCTACAATTAAACGCTAAGTATGAAACTCAACTTGATGAGTGGGAACACTTATTAGATACTGTAAATCATCTTGATGGCAAGATTACAATAGGATTAGTTGGTAAATATGTTAGCTTACAAGACGCATATTTATCAGTTGTTGAATCATTAAAACATGCTGGCTATCCATTCAAGAAAGATGTTGTTGTTAAATGGATAGATTCAAGCGAAGTAACTGATAATAACGTTGAAAGTTATTTATCTGACGTTGATGGTATCTTAGTTCCTGGTGGTTTCGGTTTCCGTGCAAGTGAAGGTAAAATTTCAGCTATTAAATACGCCCGTGAAAACAACATTCCTTTCTTTGGAATATGTTTAGGTATGCAACTAGCTACAGTTGAATATGCACGTAATGTTTTAGGTTTGGAGGGCGCACATTCAGCTGAGTTAGATCCAAGTACACCATACCCAATTATTGATTTATTACCTGAACAGAAAGATATTGAAGATTTAGGTGGTACACTTCGACTTGGTTTATACCCTTGTCATATTAAAGAAGGTACCCTTGCAGAATCTATTTATTCTGAAAATGACATCGAAGAACGTCATCGTCATCGTTATGAATTTAACAATGAATTTAGAGAGCAATTAGAAGATAATGGAATGGTATTCTCAGGTACAAGCCCTGATGGACGTTTAGTAGAGATTGTTGAAATTCCGGAAAATGACTTCTTCATTGCATGTCAATTCCACCCTGAATTCTTATCAAGACCAAACCGTCCTCAACCAATCTTTAGATCATTTATTGAGGCTTCACTTAAATATCAACAACAATAATCGTTAATTGATTATATTTAAAATTTAGATAAATAAGTATTAAAACCAAAGCAGTAAGAAGATTGATAACAATCTTTTTACTGTTTTTTTATCTGTATATTGAGTCGTGTGCTTTCACATTCTTAAGAGGCTTCTTTTACAAATAAACAGACTATATAAATAAAGTACTTTTAAAATATAAAAAAAGAGATTGCTAATTTTTTGTATAGCAATCTCAATTATTTTTTAAGTGTTCTTGAGTTAATGTTTAAAATAATGAAGTGTATAAATTTATGAAAATTTAATATGAATAGAGATAAGTTTGATACCTGATTATATAGTTTGCGCAAATATAGAAGCTTAAGTTATAGATTTAAATCTCGTGTCATCTCTATCATTTGAGTGTAAATTTCATAATATACATAATTAAATGCCATTGCATGAGGTTGAACAATCTTATCGTAATCTTCAGTATAAACAATAGGTCTAGGTGTTGAAAGGTTAACGTAATGCATTAAATGTTCTGGAAAATCATCACGTTTTGGATTGTTACAAACTAATACAAAATCGACATCTAATTCAATTAAACGTTGAACGTCTTGCTCTACATCCTCATTGTAAAAAGGTGAGAATAAAAACACTCTATCTGTAGAATCAATTTCACTTATAGATTTTAAGTCATCTAGTGAACGGCTTGATTCGAGCTTTTCATTACTATTCAATACAAAAGCTTCATAAAATTTTAAATCTTCATATCCTTTAACATAAACATAACCCTCACCGCCAATAGCTTGTATTAAACATTGTGCTGCCATTTGTATATCTAATGCTTGCTTTTCAAGCCTATTAAAGATACCAGTCAATTGTGTATTTAGAATTTTTGACATGATTTTCCTCCATTCTTTTCAATAAAACATTTTAAATAATACATTATAGTAATGCAATATTTGACTGATTGTTAAAATGAATGCGGTTGCAACAGTTTAAAATCTAAGGATTGTGAAAATTATTAATATTATATAAAGTATTCGAATGCATTAACTATGTATTTTTGATATAATGATTTTTGAAAAATACGTGCACTTATGCACTCAAGGAGGAACTTTCATGCCTTTAGTTTCAATGAAAGAAATGTTAATTGATGCGAAAGAAAACGGTTATGCAGTTGGTCAATACAACTTAAATAACCTTGAGTTTACACAAGCTATTTTAGAAGCTTCACAAGAAGAGAATGCACCAGTTATTTTAGGTGTATCTGAAGGTGCTGCTCGTTATATGAGTGGTTTCTACACTGTAGTAAAAATGGTTGAAGGTTTAATTCACGATTTAAACATTACAATTCCAGTTGCAATTCACTTAGACCATGGTTCAAGTTTCGAAAAATGTAAAGAAGCGATTGATGCTGGATTCACTTCAGTAATGATTGACGCTTCACATAGTCCATTCGAAGAAAATATTGAAATTACTTCTAAAGTAGTTGAATATGCACATGAAAGAGGCGTTTCTGTAGAAGCTGAATTAGGTACGGTAGGCGGACAAGAAGACGACGTAGTAGCTGACGGCGTTATCTACGCTGATCCTAAAGAATGCCAAGAATTAGTTGAAAAGACTGGCATCGATACTTTAGCACCTGCATTAGGTTCAGTTCATGGTCCTTACAAAGGTGAACCAAAATTAGGATTTAAAGAAATGGAAGAAATTGGCGCTTCTACTGGATTACCATTAGTATTACATGGTGGAACTGGTATCCCAACTAAAGACATTCAAAAAGCAATTCCTTATGGTACTGCTAAAATCAATGTAAATACTGAAAACCAAATTGCTTCAGCTAAAGCTGTTCGTGATGTATTAAATAACGATAAAGATGTTTACGATCCTCGTAAATATTTAGGACCAGCTCGTGAAGCAATTAAAGAAACAGTAAAAGGTAAAATTAGAGAATTTGGAACTTCTAACCGAGCTAAATAATTTGATAAATCATTATCATAGACCATTGAACAAAGGTTTCAATGGTCTTTTTTATGGAATATTTTAGAAGATGAAGACTGATAGAATTCCCTTTTAATCAAGGTTTTAAAATGCATAACGACGGGAGTTTACCACTAGTAAATGAGCTAGGCATGCATGAAATGACAATGAGTGAAAGGGTTTGTCTACAGTCTGAGCCCATTGAACAAAGGTTTCAATAGTCTTATTTATGCTATACTTGAATCAGAATGAAATTCATTTAAATGAATTTCCTCAAATTAATCAGATGTTACATAAAAATAAAAGATATATAAATCATAAATAAACAAAAATTTAACGATTAAGAAGTTGTATATGAGGTAATAGTCTAATATTAATTATTAGAGTATTATTATTTAGCGAGAAACTTTGACACTATTTATGTGTAAAGTTGCTAAAATAACTTAACATTGATTAGATTTGAACTATTTTACAAACAAAGTAAAATTATTTTATAATGCTAATAATGTGAAATTTTAAAACGAAGGAAACAAAGGAGATAAATCATATGGTTCAAGAGGTAATAAAAATAAGAGGTGGACAAACACTAAAAGGAGAAGTAGAAATTAGTGGAGCGAAAAATAGTGCAGTAGCTATTATCCCCGCAACTTTATTAGCTCAAGGACATGTAAAGTTGGAAGGTCTTCCCCAAATCTCTGATGTAAAAACTTTAGTAAGTTTGTTAGAAGATTTAAATATTAAAACGACTTTAAAAGGCAAAGAATTGGATGTAGATACAACTGAAATTGAAAATGCGCCGTTACCTAATAATAAGGTTGAATCATTGCGTGCATCTTATTATATGATGGGAGCGATGCTAGGACGTTTTAAAAAATGTGTCATTGGGCTACCAGGTGGATGTCCATTAGGACCACGTCCTATTGATCAACATATAAAAGGTTTCAAAGCATTAGGGGCAGAAATTGATGAATCAAGCGATACTTCTATGAAAATTGAAGCTAAAGAATTAAAAGGTGCAAATATCTTTTTAGATATGGTTAGTGTTGGTGCTACAATAAATATTATGCTTGCTGCTGTACATGCTAAAGGTCAGACTGTCATTGAAAATGCAGCTAAAGAACCTGAAGTTGTAGATGTCGCTAACTTTTTAATGAGTATGGGAGCTAATATTAAAGGCGCAGGAACAACTACCATCAAAATTAATGGCGTGGAAGAGTTGCACGGTTCAGAATATCAAATTATTCCTGATAGAATTGAAGCTGGTTCTTATATGTGTATAGCTGCTGCTATGGGTGAAGAAGTTGTATTAAATAATATTGTACCTAAGCATGTAGAAGCGTTAACTGTTAAATTGAGAGAGCTTGGTGTTGATATCCAAATAGATGATGAGAAAGCAATTATTCGTAAACAATCACCATATAAAAATGTTGATATCAAAACTTTAGTTTATCCTGGCTTTGCTACGGATCTTCAACAACCTATTACACCATTATTATTTATGACTAATGGGCCATCATTTGTTACAGATACAATTTATCCAGCTAGATTTAAACACGTTGATGAACTACAACGTATGGGCGCAAATATTTATGCTGATGAAGGTACAGCAACTATTAAACCTTCGCGTCTTGAAGGAACGGAAGTAAATGCAAGTGATTTACGTGCCGGTGCATGTTTAATTACTGCGGGATTAATCGCTGAAGGTGTAACAACAATTTTCAATGTAAAACATATATACAGAGGTTATACAAATATTGTTGAACATTTAAAATCACTCGGAGCAGATATTTGGACTGAAGAAATTTAAGGTTTTGTGGTATAATATTTATATTAATAATTGGAAGACAATAGAGAAATGCCTACAATTATAAGCATATTAAATGTGAGGTGAGGCAAATGGAAATCTGTCCATATCTTGAAGAAACCTTCAAAATTGTTGGTCGTAGTTGGAATGGGCTAATTATTAATTATTTATCAAGATGTGAAAGTCAATCAGCTCACTTTTCCGATATGAAAAGAGATCTAAAGACGATCACTCCTAGAGCTTTGAGCTTAAAATTAACCGACCTAGGAGAATGGAAACTAGTAGAGAAGCAAATTATTTCATCTAGCCCATTAGAAATTGTTTATCAATTGACTGATAAAGGACAAGCTTTAGCCGAAGCATTAAAGCCTATGGAAGCTTGGGCACAAAAATACGTTGAGTTAGAAGCAAATTCTTCAAAATAAATAAGACATGATGAACTGTTTATAAAGTAAAAAACTTTATAAGCAGTTTTTTATGTAGATGCAAAATGATGCTTTATAATTTCCAATATAAAATGAATTGAGCGTAATTCATTTTAGTGTTGCATATGTTTAAAGTAACGCTTTAAAGGATAGAATATACACATAACTTTTCTAAGGAGTGAAGATTTAATATGAGAAATTTCACTAAACAATATATTAATGGCGAATGGGTTGATAGTGCGAGTGGCGAAACAATTGACGTAATCAATCCTGCAACTGAAGAAGTGATGGGATCTGTAGCTAACGGGAATGAAGAAGATGTTAACAAAGCTGTTGAAGCGGCTGACAAAGTTTATTTAGAATTTCGTCATAGTTCAGTTGAAGAACGTAGAGACTTGTTAGATAAAATTGTAAAAGAATATGAAAATAGAAAAGACGATATTATCCAAGCGATTACAGATGAATTAGGTTCTCCATTATCTGTTTCTGAAAATGTTCACTATCAAATGGGATTAAATCACTTTACGGCAGCAAGAGATGCTTTAGATAATTTTGAATTTGAAGAGCAACGTGGAGATGATTTAGTAGTTAAAGAAGCTATTGGTGTCTCAGGATTAGTTACACCTTGGAATTTCCCTACTAATCAAACATCATTAAAATTAGCTGCTGCATTTGCTGCAGGTAGTCCAGTAGTTCTTAAACCTTCTGAAGAAACACCATTTGCAGCTATTATCTTAGCAGAAATCTTTGATAAAGTTGGCGTACCTAAAGGTGTATTCAATTTAGTTAATGGCGATGGTGAAGGTGTAGGAAATCCATTAAGTGAACACCCTAAAGTGAGAATGATGTCATTTACTGGTTCTGGCCCAACAGGATCTAAAATCATGGAAAAAGCTGCAAAAGACTTCAAAAAAGTGTCTCTAGAACTAGGAGGAAAATCTCCTTATATCGTTCTTGACGATGCTGATATCAAGGAAGCAGCTAAAGCTACAACTGGCAAAGTTGTTAATAACACTGGCCAAGTATGTACTGCAGGTACACGTGTACTTATACCTGAAAGTATTAAAGAAGATTTCTTAACAGCAATTAAAGAAGAATTTAGCCAAGTTAAAGTAGGAGATCCTCGTGAAGATGGTACACAGGTCGGACCAATTATCAGTAAAAAACAATTCGATCAAGTTCAAGACTATATTGATAAAGGCGTAAATGAAGGTGCTGAATTATTCTACGGTGGCCCTGGTAAACCAGAAGGCCTTGATAAAGGTTATTTTGCACGTCCAACTATTTTCATCAATGTAGATAACCATATGACAATTGCTCAAGAAGAAATCTTCGGTCCAGTTATGTCAGTGATCACTTATAATGATTTAGATGAAGCAATTGAAATTGCTAATGATACTAAATATGGTCTTGCTGGCTACGTTATTGGTAAAGATCAAGAGACTTTACGTAAAGTAGCACGTTCAGTTGAAGCAGGAACTATTGAAATCAATGAAGCTGGTAGAAAACCTGACTTACCATTCGGTGGTTATAAACAATCAGGTTTAGGTCGTGAATGGGGCGACTATGGTATTGAAGAATTCTTAGAAGTTAAATCAATTGCTGGTTATTTTAAATAATTGAACAAATTAATTAAAACTTGCAATTAAACGATGCACGGAACTATATTAGTTCCGTGTTTTGTTTTTATTGTTATATTTTCTAAATTCATTTTGTAATTAAATTGAAAATTTGCTATAGTTATTCTAGTAATTAGAAGGTCATGACACATTTGAATATAAAATAAAGACGATAAGGCTTACTGAAATTCTTAAATTTAACTCGCACATCTTAAAATTTAAAAATTTCATTTAACGTCTATATTTAATATTTATATGTCAAAGTCTCGCAATATAAAAAATAATGAAATGGGTGCAAGTCTATGCCTGAAAGAGAACGAACATCTCCTCAGTATGAATCTTTCCACGAATTATACAAAAACAACACTACTAAAGAGCTCACTCAAAAAGCCAAATCTTTAAAATTAACAAATTATAGTAAATTAAATAAGAAAGAGTTAGTTTTAGCTATCATGGAAGCTCAAATGGAGAAAGATGGCAATTACTACATGGAAGGTATCCTTGATGATATCCAACAGGATGGGTATGGTTTCCTTAGAACCGTTAACTATTCTAAAGGTGAAAAGGATATATATATTTCTGCAAGTCAAATCCGACGTTTTGAGATCAAACGTGGAGACAAAGTAACTGGTAAAGTACGTAAACCGAAAGATAATGAAAAATATTATGGGTTACTTCAAGTCGATTTTGTGAATGATCAAAATGCAGAAGAAGTTAAAAAACGCCCTCATTTCCAAGCGTTAACGCCACTCTATCCGGAAGAAAGAATTTTATTAGAAACACTTCCGACTAATTATTCAACTCGAATTATGGATTTAGTGACGCCGATTGGTTTAGGGCAACGTGGTTTAATTGTAGCGCCACCTAAAGCAGGTAAAACAAGTTTATTAAAAGAGATTGCTAATGCGATTGCTACAAATAAACCTGAAGCTCAACTTTTTATTTTACTAGTAGGTGAACGACCTGAAGAGGTAACTGATATTGAACGTTCAGTTGAATCTGCGGAAGTAGTGCACTCCACTTTTGATGAACCGCCAGAACATCATGTCAAAGTAGCAGAATTATTATTAGAACGTGCTAAAAGATTAGTTGAAATAGGTGAAGATGTTATCATCTTAATGGATTCTATTACACGTTTAGCACGTGCTTATAACCTTGTAATCCCACCGAGTGGACGTACGCTATCTGGTGGTTTAGACCCTGCTTCACTGCATAAACCTAAAGCATTTTTCGGTGCAGCAAGGAACATTGAAGCAGGTGGTAGTTTAACCATATTAGCTACTGCACTTGTTGAAACTGGTTCAAGAATGGATGATATGATCTACGAGGAATTTAAAGGTACAGGTAACATGGAATTACATCTTGATCGTAAATTATCAGAACGCCGTATCTTCCCAGCAATTGACATTGGTCGTAGTTCAACACGTAAAGAAGAATTACTTATCTCGAAAGCTGAACTTGACTCATTATGGCAATTACGTAACTTGTTCACAGACTCTACAGACTTTACTGAACGTTTTATTCGCAAGTTAAAACGCTCTAAAAATAATAAAGACTTCTTTTCACAATTACAAAAGTCAGCAGAAGAAAGTACAAAGACAGGTAAACCAATTATCTAAGTTATCTTTGATAAAGGGTTGCGTTTTGATTTGATAACTATTATAATTACACAGTATTGGGTAAAAAACTCACAAATAACTCTGTTCCAGATGGTTCAGGGCAAAGGAGCTGAAAGAAATGAAACAAGGAATTCATCCTGAATACCACAAAGTTATCTTTTTAGATACTACTACAAACTTTAAATTCTTAAGTGGTTCTACTAAAACATCTTCAGAAACTATGGAATGGGAAGATGGAAATGAATACCCAGTTATTCGTTTAGACGTATCATCTGATTCACATCCATTCTATACTGGCCGTCAAAAATTCGCCGCTGCGGATGGTCGTGTGGAACGCTTCAACAAAAAGTTTGGTTTCAAATCAAACAACAACTAAATTTGAATTTCAACTGTCTACGTATCCATATAGGGAATGTAGACAGTTTTTTTATTTTTTAACCCTTTATTATGTGAGTAGATTTTGTTTTTACTTAATTTGTTTGTAAAATGAGAGTATCGTCGTTTAATTTAGAATAATACTTTGAAAATGCATTTAACTACTCATAAAATATGATATAATTAAGCGATTATGTTTTGAAAAAAGGTGGAACTCTCAATGTATGAAACGTACCATTCCGGATGGATTGAAACAATTACTGGAAGTATGTTTAGTGGTAAATCAGAAGAGTTGATTCGTCGTTTAAGACGAGGGATTTACGCGAAACAGAAAGTCATTGTTTTTAAGCCAGCTATTGATGATCGTTACCATAAAGAAAAGGTCGTCTCACACGATGGTAATGAAATTGAAGCGATAAATATTTCTACGTCAAGAGAAATTTTAAACCAAGATTTAGACAATGTAGACGTTATCGGAATAGATGAAGTGCAGTTTTTTGATGGTGAAATAGTAAATATTGTAGAACAACTGGCTAAAAATGGTCACAGAGTTGTTGTTGCAGGTTTAGATATGGATTTTAGGGGAGAACCTTTTGAACCTATGCCGAAATTATTAGCTGTTAGTGAACAAGTGACTAAATTACAGGCAGTTTGTGCTGTTTGTGGGTCACCTTCTAGCCGTACACAAAGATTAATCAATGGAGAGCCAGCTAAAATAGATGACCCAATTATATTAGTTGGTGCGAATGAAAGTTACGAACCACGTTGTAGAGCACATCATATTGTGGCTCCAAGTGAAAATGAGAAGGAGGAAATGTAGTGTTTGATCAATTAGATATAGTAGAGGAACGATATGAACAATTAAATGAGATGTTAAGCGACCCTGATGTCGTGAATGATTCAGATAAACTTAGAAAATATTCAAAAGAACAAGCTGATTTACAAAAAACTGTTGAAGTTTATCGTAGTTATAAATCTAAAAAAGAAGAACTTGAAGATATTGAAGAAATGTTAAAAGAAACTTCAGATAAAGAAGAAGTGGATATGCTTAAAGAAGAGAGTGCGTCTTTAAAAGCTGAATTACCTGAAATGGAAGAAGAACTTAAAATCTTATTAATTCCTAAAGACCCAAATGATGAAAAAGACGTTATCGTTGAAATCCGAGCAGCTGCAGGTGGTGACGAAGCGGCCATATTTGCTGGGGACTTGATGAGAATGTATTCTAAATATGCCGAAGCATATGGTTTTAAAACTGAAATTGTTGAAGCTTCTGAAAGTGACCATGGTGGTTATAAGGAAATTAGTTTTTCAGTATCAGGTAGTGGAGCCTATAGTAAATTAAAATTTGAAAACGGTGCTCACCGAGTTCAACGTGTACCAGAAACTGAATCAGGTGGCCGTATACATACTTCTACGGCAACAGTAGCTGTATTGCCAGAAGTAGAAGATGTTGAGATTGAAATTCGTAACGAAGATCTAAAAATTGACACGTATCGTTCAAGTGGTGCGGGTGGTCAGCACGTTAACACAACTGACTCAGCAGTACGTATTACCCACTTACCTACTGGTGTTATTGCAACGTCATCAGAAAAATCACAAATTCAAAACCGTGAGAAAGCGATGAAAGTCTTAAAAGCACGTTTATACGATATGAAGTTACAAGAAGAACAACAAAAATATGCGTCACAAAGAAAATCTGCTGTAGGTACAGGTGACCGTTCAGAACGTATCAGAACATATAACTATCCACAAAGTCGTGTGACTGATCATAGAATTGGCTTAACGCTACAGAAACTTGGTCAGATTATGGAAGGTAATTTAGATGAAATCATAGACGCACTTACTCTATCTGAACAAACTGAGAAATTGAAAGAACTTAATAATGGTGAACTATAAAGATAAACTTCAAGAGGCTATTCAATTAACATTAGATAAAGGGTATGAGCAGACTAGGGCAGAATGGCTACTGTTGGACATTTTTAAATGGTCACGAACAGACTATCTTATCCATCGTGAAGAACAGATGTCTCAAGCTGATATAGCAAAATTTGACCTAGCTCTACATAGAATGTTGAGCGGTGAACCTATTCAATATATCGTAGGCTTTCAATCTTTTTACGGCTATACCTTCGAGGTAGATAATAATTGTCTAATCCCTCGTCCTGAAACTGAAGAAGTGATGCTTCATTTTCTAAATCAATGTCATCATCAAGATACAATTGCCGATATTGGTACAGGAAGCGGTGCGATTGCTATTACACTTAAGTTGCTTAAGCCAGATTTAAACGTTCTCGCTACAGATTTATATGAAGATACACTGAATGTTGCACGCAATAATGCAACATTACATCAGCAAGAAATTCAATTTTTACAAGGAGACGCATTGAAACCTCTAATTGATAATGATATTAAAGTTGACGGATTAATTTCTAATCCACCTTATATTGATGAAGGTGAAGCAAGAGATATGGATGATACTGTACTTAAATATGAGCCTCACCATGCTCTGTTTGCTGAAAATGAAGGCTACGCCATCTATGAGGGTATTTTAAAAGATTTACCACAAGTAATGAAAGAACAAGGACATGTCGTGTTTGAAATTGGATATAATCAAGGCAACCAACTAAAAGCATTAATTAATTCTATGTATCCTGACAAGTTAGTCAAAGTTATTAGAGATATTAATGGTAATGAACGCATCGTGTCATTCAAATGGTAAAGAATTCATGAGATTATAATGCGTTTTTTGTGAAATTAAATGTATCTTTATATGCGGATTAAGTTTTAAACATAATTAAAAATGAATGGGTGGAACTTCAACTTCAACAATAATGAACTGAATTGAGTTCCACTCTTTTTAAATTCATAATATAGATAAGAAAGAGGTGAAAATGGTGAATACTCAAATATGGGATCTTAGAAAATATGAAGAGAATGTAGTTAAATATCCTAAGTTAAACGAGATTAAAGAGACATTATTAAATGATGGATTAGTAGCGATTCCTACAGAGACAGTTTATGGGCTTGGTGCGAACGCAAGAAATGAACATGCGGTAAGAAAAATATATGAAGCTAAAGGACGTCCTTCTGATAATCCTTTAATCGTTCATATACATCAAAGGGAGCAACTTGAAGATTTTGTAGATGGAATTGATGAACGTGTTTCAAAATTAATGGATGCCTTTTGGCCTGGACCAATTTCATTTATTTTACCTCTTAAAACAGGTTATTTATGTGAAAAAGTGACAGGTGGATTAAACTCTATTGCAGTTCGTATGCCAAGTCATAAAATAGGGCGGGCGTTACTTCAATATATTGACGAACCTATAGCTGCACCAAGTGCCAATTTAAGTGGTAGACCTTCACCTACAAAGTTTGATCATGTTTTTCAGGATTTAAATGGAAAAGTAGACGGAATTGTTAATGGAGATCAAAGTGAAGAAGGTCTTGAGAGTACAGTGTTAGATTGTACTCAATATCCTTTTAGAATAGCACGCCCAGGTTCTATTACCACTTCAATGATAGAACAAGTTTTACCGGGGAGTATTCAAAAGGCTAATTATTTTGAAAAGGACAAACCTATTGCTCCTGGAATGAAATATAAACATTATTCGCCTGATACGCCACTAACTATTGTTGAAAATTTAACTCACAAAATTGATAATAATGAAAAATGGAATGATGTAGTATTTATTTTTCCTATTAGTATGAAATATTTATTGCCTGAGAATGCTCAATTTATTCCATTATGTGATGATGAGCAAGACATTAAAGGGGCAAACCATAATTTATATAGTGTATTGCACTCTATAGATAGCTCTAATGATATTAAACACGCTTATATTTATAGTTTTGAAAAAAAGGATCAGTCTGAAGCGATTATGAATAGAATGTTGAAAGCAGCAGGTAATGAAGTGATAGAAGGTGACGAATTATGAAATTAATATTTGTTTGTACAGGTAATACGTGTAGAAGTCCGTTAGCTGAAAGTATTGCTAAGAAATTGTTGCCAAACGATGACATTCAATCACGTGGTTTATTTGCTATGGAAGGACAAAAAATCTCTAAAGAATCATTACAATTGATTCATAGCCATCATCTACCTAAGCCTTCAAATGCTCAACAATTTACTTTGGAAGATTTAGAAGCAGATTTGATTCTCACAATGTCTCCTTCACATAAAGATTTAATTAAGTCTCAATACGGTCAATATTCAAATGTGTACACGATAAATGAGTATGCAGGTATTGAGGGGCATATAGAAGACCCATTTGGATGTTCTTTTGAAGTATATGAAAAAACTTTTCAAAATATCTACGATTTATTGAAAAAAATTGAAATGAATCGATAACAGAGTAAATTATATATAATTAGTATATGTTAAGCTTTAAATAAGTTATAATAAAGGGGTATAGCAAGTTTGCTATGTTCCTTTTTATTATATTCAAAGGGGTGGGTTTCATTGCGTGATTTACAAAAGCTACTTATTGAATTAAAAGATATGTCATTCTTTAAGAAAGGCGAATTGTGTATTGTCGGTTGTTCAACATCTGAGGTCATTGGAGAACGAATTGGTTCAGTTGGATCATTAGAGATAGCTAAAGAGATTTTTGATGCTTTGAAACAAATTGAAGAGGATACAGGTGTGTCATTTGTCTTTCAAGGATGTGAACATATTAATAGAGCAATCACGATTGAAAGAGCAGATTTTAACCCACTGTCTATGGAAGAGGTAAATGTAGTTCCAGATGTACATGCAGGTGGTAGTTTATCAACGTATGCCTACCAACATATGGATGATCCAATGGTTGTAGAACATATCAGTGTACCTAAAGGTATTGACATTGGCCAAACATTAATTGGTATGCATATCAAGCATGTATGTGTTCCAGTCAGAACAAGCGTTAAACAAGTTGGAGAAGCTATCGTTACCATAGCGACATCACGACCTAAGAAAATTGGTGGCGAACGTGCTAAATATCAATAATTTAATGAAAGAAGGGGAATTATTTATGTCTTACATTGAAAAACAGGATAAAGTTATTTTTGAAGCAATTCAAAAGGAGTATGACCGTCAAAATAGTAATATCGAATTAATTGCATCTGAGAATTTTGTGTCTGAAGCTGTTATGGAAGCTCAAGGTTCAGTATTGACTAATAAGTATGCCGAAGGTTATCCAGGCCGTCGTTATTATGGTGGTTGTGAATATGTTGATGTTTCTGAAACAGTAGCAATTGATCGTGCTAAAGCACTTTTTGGCGCTGAACATGTAAATGTACAACCTCACTCTGGTTCACAAGCCAACATGGCTGTTTATTTAGTTGCTCTTGAGATGGGAGATACTGTTCTAGGTATGAACTTAAGTCATGGGGGACATTTAACTCATGGATCTCCAGTTAACTTTAGTGGTAAGTTTTATAGTTTCGTTGAATACGGAGTTGATAAAGAAACGGAATTAATTAACTATGATGAAGTACGCAAACTTGCACTAGAACATAAACCTAAATTAATTGTAGCGGGTGCCTCTGCTTATTCTAGAACTATTGATTTTAAAAAGTTCAAAGAAATTGCAGATGAAGTAGATGCTAAATTAATGGTGGATATGGCTCACATTGCTGGATTAGTTGCAGCTGGTTTACATCCAAATCCTGTTGAATATGCTGATTTTGTCACTACTACTACACATAAAACTTTACGTGGCCCTCGTGGAGGTATGATTTTATGTAAAGAAGAATATAAAAAAGAAATTGATAAGACAATTTTCCCTGGAATTCAAGGCGGCCCACTAGAACACGTAATTGCAGCGAAAGCAGTAGCATTTGGAGAAGCATTACACAGTGACTTCAAATCATATCAACAACAAGTGATTAAAAATGCTCAAGTTTTAGCTCAAACATTAATTGATGAAGGATTCAGAGTGGTTTCAGGTGGTACTGATAATCATTTAGTTGCAGTTGATGTTAAAGGTTCTATTGAGATTACAGGTAAAGTCGCTGAAGAGACTCTTGATAAAGTAGGTATTACTTGTAATAAAAACACAATTCCTTTCGATCAAGAAAAACCATTCGTTACAAGTGGAATTAGATTAGGCACACCAGCTGCAACTACACGTGGATTCGATGAATCAGCATTCGAGGAAGTGGCAAAAATTATTAGCTTAGCTTTAAAACATACTGACGATGAAGCTAAACTTAATGAAGCTAAAGAAAGAGTGCACGCCCTTACTTCAAAATATCCATTATATGAATAATAGAGAAACACATTGGAGGAAATTATAAATGAGTAAAGTACATGTTTTCGATCATCCTTTAATACAGCATAAACTAAGTTATATTAGAGATGCTCATACCGGTACAAAAGAGTTTAGAGAACTAGTTGATGAAGTAGGTATGTTAATGGCTTATGAAGTGACTAGAGATTTAGAATTACAAGATGTTGAAATTCAAACACCTGTAACTAAAATGACAGCTAAACGACTAGCGGGTAAAAAATTAGCTATAGTACCAATTTTAAGAGCAGGATTAGGAATGACTGATGGTGTTTTAAGTTTAGTTCCTTCAGCAAGAGTAGGTCACATTGGCTTATATAGAGATCCAGAAACACTTAAAGCAGTAGAGTACTTTGCTAAACTACCTCAAGATATCGATGAAAGACAAATTATCGTTGTAGACCCTATGTTAGCGACTGGTGCTTCAGCAATAGAAGCCATTTCATCACTGAAAAATCGTGGTGCGAAAAATATTCGTTTTATGTGCTTAATTGCTGCACCAGAAGGTGTGGAAAAGATGCAAGAAGCTCACCCAGACGTAGATATTTATATCGCGACACTTGATGAAAAATTAAATGACAAAGCTTACATCACACCTGGATTAGGGGATGCTGGTGACAGATTATTTGGTACTAAATAATAGATTCGGAGATAGATAGTTTGATGAAAAAAATTATGACCATCTTCGGGACAAGACCTGAAGCTATTAAAATGGCACCACTAGTAAAAGCATTAGAAAAAGATGCTGAATTAGAACCCGTCGTTGTTGTTACAGCTCAACATAGGGAAATGCTTGATTCAGTATTAAATACATTTGATATAACACCTTGTCATGATTTGAATATTATGAAATCTGGGCAGACTTTGTCTGATATTACATCAAAATCGATGGTTCTTTTAGAAGAAGTAATTAAAAAAGAATCACCAGATATGGTACTAGTACATGGTGATACAGTTACTACGTTTTCTGGGTCACTAGCAGCTTTTTATAATCAATTACCTATTGGTCATGTTGAAGCTGGGTTAAGAAGTTATGATAAGTATTCTCCTTTTCCTGAGGAGATGAATAGACAAATGGTTGGGGTAATGGCAGACTTGCATTTTGCCCCAACTTTTAATGCAGCTAAGAATTTGCTTGATGAAGGCAAATCATCTAACAATGTGGTAATAACTGGTAATACAGCGATTGATGCTATGAACTATACAATTAATGATAATTATACTTCTCAAATCATCGATAAACATCGTAACAAGAAATTTATTTTATTAACTGCTCATAGAAGGGAAAATATAGGTCAACCTATGATTAACGTGTTTAAGGCAGTTAGAAAATTAATTGAACAGTATGAAGATTTAGCATTAGTATATCCAGTTCACATGAATCCGAGAGTTAGAGAACTCGCTGAAGCGTATTTAGGTCACCATGATCGTATAGAGTTAATTGAACCTTTAGATGTGATAGACTTTCATAATTTTGCTAAGCACGCTTACCTAATTATGACTGATTCTGGAGGAATACAAGAAGAAGCTCCATCTCTACATAAACCTGTACTCGTATTGAGAGATAGTACAGAGAGACCTGAAGGGGTAGAAGCAGGTACTTTAAGGGTTATTGGTACTAATAAGGACTCTGTTTATGAGGAAACTAAGCGTCTTTTAGACGATAAACAGCTTTATAAACATATGAGTGAAGCAAACAATCCCTATGGAGATGGGAATGCAAGTAATAGGATAGTAAATCATATTAAATATTATTTTGGATTAATTAGTGATAAACCCAATCATTTTGAAAAATAAAAAGTTTGTTACGTTACTTTTTGTGAATATTTTGTGACAAAAATGCCGTAAATTTTAACAAGACTTTGAATAGAATTGACACCATACAATAGGCTATATTATCATTTAGATTGTATGAGTGGAACGGTTTACATGATTGGTATAAGACACTCGGAGGCATATAGATGAGTCGTTTCTACATCATTTTTAAACAATATATCCAATATTATCTTTATCTCTTAATAGTATTAGGAATATTGTATCTAATTATACCCCGACCTTTTATTTTAGGATTAATGATAGGAACATGTGGTTCTTTGGTTAATACATACATCTTTGAAAGTTATTTAGCAAAGGCACAACAACAAGATGCTATACATATTTCAACGGGCAATATATGGAGATATCTTGTAGCAATCATTGCGTGTTTGTTATGGTTTTTCTTCAAAGACCACATCAATATCATAGGTGTATTAATTGGTTTAATGATTTCTTATATTGTAATCATATTGCGCCCTCTACTTAAAAGGGAGTAAAAATTAAATAAGAAAGAGGTGAGTTTATGGATCACAAATCCCCACTCGTCAGTTGGAACGTGTTTGGATTCGATATTGTCTTTAACATGACAAGTGTTATGATGGTGCTCATTACGGCGATTTTAGTTTTTATCATAGCTTTAATATGCACGCGTAATCTTAAAAAACGACCAACTGGAAAGCAAAACTTCATTGAATGGGTATTTGATTTTGTAAGAGGCATCATAGAGAGTAACATGGCTTGGAAAAAAGGTGGAAACTTTCACTTCTTAGCAGTGACATTAATTTTGTTCATCTTTGTAGCCAATATGCTTGGTTTACCGTTTGCTATTGTTACTAAAGATCACTATCTATGGTGGAAATCACCGACAGCTGACGCAACGGTAACTCTTACGTTATCTACAACTATGATTCTACTAACGCATTATTACGGTATTAAAATGCGTGGGCCTAAAGCATATGCAGCCGGATACTTTAAACCTTTCTGGCCACTTGCAATCATTAATGTATTTGAGGAGTTTACATCTACATTAACTTTAGGTTTACGACTATACGGTAATATCTTTGCTGGTGAATTATTACTTGGTTTACTAGCAAGTTTACTTTTCCAACAACCAGCATGGGGTTGGATTATAAGTATTCCAGGATTAATCGTTTGGCAAGCGTTCTCAATATTCGTTGGTTCAATCCAAGCGTATATCTTCATCATGCTTTCAATGGTTTATATGTCACATAAAGTGGCAGATGGACACTAAATTAATTTAATAATTATATACAATTCTTAGGAGGAAAATTTATTATGAATTTAATCGCAGCGGCAATCGCAATTGGTTTATCAGCATTAGGTGCAGGTATCGGTAACGGTCTTATCGTATCTAGAACAGTTGAAGGTGTAGCACGTCAACCAGAAGCACGTGGTCAATTAATGGGTATCATGTTCATTGGTGTTGGTTTAGTTGAGGCTTTACCTATCATTGGTGTTGTAATTGCGTTCATGACATTTGCTGGATAAGACATATTAAGGCGAGGCCTGTACAAGGCTATCGCCGTTCGTTTTGTTTTTTATAGCTTAGTGATTATATCTACGAAAGGAGTGTCATGAGCCCGTGACTGCAACAGCTAATATGTTCGTTTTAGGTGCAGGAGTCGAATGGGGAACAACAATAGTTACACTTGCCACATTCGTAATTCTTCTTGCGCTATTGAAGAAATTTGCTTGGGGTCCATTAAAAGAAGTAATGGACAAACGTGAGCGAGACATCAATAAAGATATTGATGATGCTGAACAAGCTAAAATTAACGCTCAAAAACTTGAAGAAGAAAACAGAAAGACACTTAAAGAAACTCAAGATGAAGTTCAAAGAATCTTAGACGATGCTAAGGTTCAAGCACGTAAGCAACATGAAGAAATTATTCATGAAGCTAATGTAAGAGCTAACGGCATGATTGAGACTGCTCAAAGTGAAATTAACAGTGAAAAAGAACGTGCACTTGCTGATATTAATAATCAAGTATCTGAACTATCAGTATTAATCGCATCTAAAGTTCTTAGAAAAGAAATTTCAGAGCAAGATCAAAAAGATTTAGTTGAAAAGTATTTAAAAGAGGCAGGGGATAAATAATGGTAAAGGTAGCAAATAAATATGCCAAAGCATTATTTGATGTCTCTAATGATACAAATCAATTAGATGTAGTTTATGAAGATTTAGAAACAATCAGCCATTCATCTTTCGACTATATTAAAAGTTTAAAAGCAATTGATAGTAATCCTTCATTAACAGCAGATGAGCGTAAATCATTCGTTAATGAAGTATATAGTGGTGCAAATCAATACGTCGTTAATACGCTAAAAGTTTTAGCTGATAATCGTCATTTATCATTAATTGAAGATGTATTTAGAGCTTTTCAAAGTTTATATAATGCGCATCATAACCAAGACTTTGCAATTGTAGAATCTACTTATGAATTAAATGAAGATGAATTAGCAAGAATAGAACAATTGATTAAAGATCAAACACATTTATCTAGAGTAATTGTTAGCACTAAAATCAATCCAGATTTAATTGGTGGATTTAGAGTTAAGGTCGGCACAACTGTTATGGATGGTAGCGTTAAGAATGACCTTGTTCAATTACAAAGAAAATTTGAAAGAGCTAATTAAAATTTAAAGAGGAGTGACATAGATGGCCATCAAAGCTGAAGAAATCAGTGCATTACTTCGCTCACAGATTGAAAATTATGAGTCTGAAATGTCCGTAACTGATGTTGGTACTGTACTTCAAATTGGTGACGGTATCGCATTAATTCACGGATTAAACGACGTTATGGCTGGTGAGCTAGTAGAATTCCACAACGGCGTATTAGGTTTAGCACAAAACCTTGAAGAATCAAATGTTGGTGTGGTTATTTTAGGACCATACAACGATATTAGTGAAGGTGACGAAGTTAAACGTACAGGCCGTATTATGGAAGTACCAGTTGGAGACGAATTAATTGGAAGAGTCGTTAATCCACTTGGTCAACCTATTGATGGACAAGGTCCTATCAATGCAACTAAAACACGTCCAGTTGAGAAAAAAGCAACTGGTGTTATGGATCGTAAATCAGTTGATGAACCATTACAAACAGGTATCAAAGCAATTGACGCTTTAGTACCAATTGGTCGTGGTCAACGTGAGTTAATCATTGGTGACCGTCAAACTGGTAAAACAACTGTTGCTATCGATTCAATCTTGAACCAAAAAGATCAAGATACAATTTGTATTTACGTAGCTATTGGTCAAAAAGATTCAACAGTACGTGCAAATGTTGAGAAATTAAGACAAGCAGGCGCTTTAGATTACACAATCGTTGTTTCTGCTTCTGCAGCTGATCCAGCACCATTACTTTATATCGCACCATATTCAGGTGTAACTATGGGTGAAGAATTCATGTTTAATGGTAAACATGTTCTTATCGTATATGATGATTTAACTAAACAAGCAGCAGCTTATCGTGAATTATCATTATTATTACGTAGACCACCAGGTCGTGAAGCTTACCCAGGTGACGTTTTCTACTTACATAGTAGATTATTAGAAAGAGCAGCGAAGCTTAATGATGAATTGGGTGGCGGTTCAATCACTGCTTTACCTATTATTGAAACGCAAGCTGGTGACATTTCAGCTTATGTCCCAACAAACGTTATTTCAATTACTGATGGACAAATTTTCTTACAATCAGATTTATTCTTCTCTGGTGTAAGACCAGCTATTAATGCTGGACAATCAGTATCTCGTGTTGGTGGTTCTGCTCAAATTAAAGCTATGAAGAAAGTAGCAGGTACGCTACGTTTAGACTTAGCTTCTTATCGTGAGTTAGAATCATTCGCACAATTCGGTTCTGATTTAGATGAATTTACTGCTCAAAAATTAGAACGTGGTAAACGTACTGTTGAAGTATTAAAACAAGACCAAAACCACCCTCTACCAGTTGAATATCAAGTTTTAACAATTTATGCATTAACTAAAGGTTATTTAGATGATATTCCAGTAGAAGATATTACTCGATTTGAAGACGAATTAAACCACTGGGCAGATGCAAATGCAACTGACTTATTAAATGAAATCAGAGAAACTGGTGCATTACCAGATGCTGATAAATTTGATTCTGCTATTACAGAATTCAAAAAAGGTTTTAGTAAATCAGAACAATAATTCTTAATTGAAAAATTGTAACTGCAAATATGAGAGTACATTTTCAACGTTAATACTCTAATTAAAAAAGGTGGTGAGATAATGGGCTCTCTAAAAGAGATTGATAATCGAATAAAATCGACTAAAAAGATGAAGCAAATCACTAAGGCGATGAACATGGTTTCTAGTTCTAAATTGCGTAGAGCAGAAAAGAATACGAAGCAGTTCAGACCTTATATGGAAAAAATGCAAGATGCTATTACTGCAGTAGCAGGTGCTAATAGTTCTTCTAACCATCCTATGCTTAAAGCTAGAGATGTAAAACGTAGTGGTTATTTAATCATTACTAGTGATAAAGGACTTGCAGGTGCTTATAGTACAAATGTATTAAAACGTTTAGTGAATGATATTAAAGCGAAACATAATGACAGTAGTGAATACAGTATTATTGTTTTAGGTCAACAAGGTGTTGATTTCTTTAATAATAGAGGTTATGAAATCGAAAGTTCTTTAGTTGACCTTCCGGATCAACCTTCATTTAAATCAGTTCAAGCGATTGCTAAGCACGCAATTGATTTATATAGCGAAGAAAATATTGATGAATTAACAATTTATTATAGTCACTATGTTAGTGTTCTTGAAAATAAACCAACAACTAAGCAAGTATTACCATTATCTCAAGAAGATTCTAGCCAAGGTCATGGTCAAATGTCATCTTACGAATTTGAACCTGACAAAGAATCTATTTTAAGTGTTATTCTACCGCAGTATGTCGAAAGCTTAATCTATGGAACTATTTTAGATGCTAAAGCAAGTGAACATGCTTCACGTATGACTGCAATGAAAAATGCTTCTGATAATGCGACTGAACTTATTGATGATTTATCATTAGAATATAATAGAGCGAGACAAGCAGCGATCACTCAACAAATCACTGAAATTGTTGGTGGTTCAGCAGCTCTTGAATAATATTAAAAGGAGGAAATCAACATGGGAATTGGCCGTGTAACTCAAGTTATGGGTCCAGTAATCGATGTTCGTTTTGAACATAATGAAGTTCCTGATATTAACAATGCCTTACACATCGAAGTTCCTAAAGAAGATAGCACACTTCATTTAACTTTAGAAGTTGCACTTCAATTAGGTGATGATGTAGTACGTACAATCGCAATGGACTCAACTGACGGCGTTCAAAGAGGTATGGAAGTTAAAGATACAGGTAAAGATATTAGCGTACCTGTTGGTGATGCAACTTTAGGAAGAGTATTTAACGTATTAGGAGAAACAATCGATTTAGATGAAAAGATTGATGATTCAGTACGTCGTGATCCTATTCATAGACAAGCACCTGGCTTCGATGAATTATCTACTAAAGTAGAAATCTTAGAAACAGGTATCAAAGTAGTAGACTTATTAGCACCTTACATTAAAGGTGGTAAAATTGGATTATTCGGTGGTGCCGGTGTTGGTAAAACAGTTTTAATCCAAGAACTTATCAATAATATCGCTCAAGAGCATGGTGGTATTTCAGTATTCGCCGGTGTTGGTGAACGTACACGTGAAGGTAACGACCTTTACTATGAAATGAGCGATAGTGGTGTAATTAAGAAAACAGCGATGGTATTCGGTCAGATGAACGAGCCACCTGGTGCTCGTATGCGTGTTGCATTATCAGGTTTAACAATGGCAGAATATTTCCGTGATGAAGAAGGCCAAGACGTATTATTATTCATTGATAATATCTTCAGATTCACACAAGCTGGTTCTGAAGTTTCAGCATTACTTGGACGTATGCCTTCAGCCGTTGGTTATCAACCAACACTTGCTACTGAAATGGGTCAATTACAAGAACGTATTAGTTCAACTAATAAAGGTTCTGTTACTTCAATTCAGGCGGTATTCGTTCCAGCCGATGACTATACAGACCCTGCGCCAGCAACTACATTCGCTCACTTAGATGCGACAACTAACTTAGAGCGTAAATTAACTGAAATGGGTATTTATCCTGCGGTTGATCCATTAGCTTCTACTTCTAGAGCGTTAGAACCATCAATCGTTGGTCAAGACCATTACGATGTAGCTCGTGAAGTTCAGTCTACTTTACAAAAATACAGAGAATTACAAGATATTATTGCAATTCTTGGTATGGATGAGTTATCAGATGAAGATAAACAAACTGTAGAACGTGCTCGTAGAATTCAATTCTTCTTATCACAAAACTTCCACGTAGCTGAGCAATTCACTGGTCAAAAAGGTTCTTATGTACCAGTTAAAACAACAGTATCAGATTTCAGAGATATCTTAGATGGTAAATACGATCATATTCCTGAAGATGCTTTCCGTTTAGTAGGTAGTATGCAAGACGTAATTGAAAAAGCCAAAGATATGGGTGTTGAAGTCTAATAATTAGGAGGTATGGATAATGAATACATTAAGCCTAAATATTGTCACTCCTAATGGTTCTGTCTACGAACGAGAAGATGTAGAACTAGCTGTATTACAAACAACAGCTGGTGAAATGGGTATCATGAGTGGACACATTCCAACAGTTGCCGCATTAAAAACTGGCTATGTTAAAGTTAACTTTCATAATGGTAACGAATATGTAGCAGTTAGTGATGGTTTTGTTGAAGTTAGACAACATAAATTATCAATTATCGTCCAAACAGCAGAAACTGCTAGCGAAATCGATGTTGAGAGAGCTAAATTGGCTAAGTCGAGAGCAGAATCACATTTAGAAGATGATGATGATAACAGTGACATTAATAGAGCCAAAAGAGCGTTAGAACGAGCTAATAACCGTTTACGTGTGGCTGAATTAAAATAACTAAAAAGGTTCGAGGCGTTATATACGCTTCGAACCTTTTTTTATTAAATATTTTAATTTCACAATCGGAATTATTAAAGTATCTTTATCAAGTTATTTCGTGTACAATGTTATACAGTAATCTTACGAAGGAGTAGAACATGGATTATCTTGGTCAATTTGCAATTGTACACCTTATCTTGCATGTAATATGTATCTGTATAGCCTATTGGGCTCTAAACTCTGTTAGATTAGATCAATTTTTTAAAAAAGGTTATGCATTACAAGTGCAAATTTGTATGATATTTGTAGCTATTTTAATAGGTACATCGGTAAGTAATTTTATTGTCGATTTATTACAATATTCAACTCAAGTTAAGTATTTATTAAAGTAATTCAAAAACTGTTATTTATATC
Organism: Staphylococcus sp. TE8; assembly: GCF_000692055.1. NCBI lineage: Bacteria > Bacillati > Bacillota > Bacilli > Caryophanales > Staphylococcaceae > Staphylococcus > Staphylococcus sp. TE8. The sequence goes on along the minus strand of NZ_JMGB01000004.1, from coordinate 28,518 downwards.
AAAAACTGGATATAATTATAAAATGAATATTAACTTATTAATCAGGGAAATGAATAAGTAATAGGAGTTATAAGTGGAGGATTTAAGATGGATAAAATAGTAATAAATGGTGGAAACCGATTAACAGGTGAAGTTAATGTTGAAGGTGCAAAAAATGCTGTATTACCAGTATTAACAGCTTCTTTATTAGCTTCAGAGGGGCAAAGTAAACTTGTTAACGTTCCAGCTTTAAGTGATGTAGAGACGATAAATAATGTTTTATCAACACTTAATGCAGATGTTTCATATAATAAAGAAGAAAATGCAGTTAAAGTTGATGCTACTCAAAAATTGAATGAAGAGGCTCCATATGAATATGTGAGTAAAATGAGAGCGAGTATTTTAGTAATGGGGCCATTACTTGCTAGACTCGGACATGCAATTGTAGCGTTACCTGGTGGTTGTGCAATTGGTAGTAGACCGATTGAACAACATATCAAAGGATTTGAGGCACTAGGTGCCGAAATTCATTTAGAAAATGGTAATATTTATGCTAATGCTAAAAATGGATTAAAAGGTACTCAAATTCATTTAGATTTTCCAAGTGTAGGAGCAACACAAAATATTATCATGGCAGCTTCACTTGCATCAGGTAAATCAATTATTGAAAATGCTGCTAAAGAACCAGAAATTGTAGATTTAGCCAACTATATTAATGAAATGGGCGGTAAAATTACTGGTGCTGGAACAGATACAATCACTATACACGGTGTTGATAAATTACATGGTGTAGAACATTCAATCATTCCAGATAGAATTGAAGCGGGAACATTATTAATCGCCGGTGCAATCACACGTGGAGATATCTTTGTTCGAGGCGCTATCAAAGAGCATATGGCAAGCTTAGTATATAAACTTGAAGAAATGGGGGTTAATTTAGTCTTCAAAGAAGACGGTATTCAAGTTTCTGCTGAAGGTGACTTAAAGCCTGTTGATGTAAAAACATTACCACATCCAGGTTTCCCAACTGATATGCAATCACAAATGATGGCTTTATTACTTACAGCAAATGGGCATAAAGTTATTACTGAAACGGTCTTTGAAAATAGATTCATGCATGTAGCCGAGTTCAGAAGAATGAATGCAAATATTAATGTTGAAGGTAGAAGCGCTAAAATTGAAGGAAAAAGTCAATTACAAGGCGCGCAAGTTAAAGCTACAGATTTAAGAGCTGCAGCAGCATTGATCTTAGCAGGTTTAGTTGCAGATGGTACTACACAAGTTACTGAACTTAAGCATTTAGATCGAGGTTATGTAAATTTACACGGAAAATTAAAAGACCTTGGTGCAGATATTAAGCGTATTAATGATTAAATCATTTTTAAACATCAAAGTTTACATTTCGGAGGTTTAATATAATGGAAACAATTTTTGACTATAATCAAATTAAACAAATTATCCCTCATAGACAACCGTTCTTATTAATTGATAGAGTTGTTGAATATGAAGAAGGAAAACGTTGCGTGGGTTTAAAGCAAGTTTCTGGTAATGAACCATTTTTCCAAGGGCATTTTCCTGAATACGCAGTAATGCCAGGTGTATTAATAACTGAAGCACTAGCTCAAACTGGAGCCGTAGCGATGTTAAACAATGAAGAGAATAAAGGTAAAATAGCTTTATTCGCTGGTATTGATAAATGTCGTTTCAAAAAACAAGTGACACCTGGTGATACGTTAATGTTAGAAGTAGAAATTACTAAAATTAAAGGACCAATCGGTAAAGGTAGTGCGAAAGCTACAGTCGATGGTCAACTTGCTTGTAGCTGTGAACTAACATTTGCTATTCAAGATGCTTAAACTATTCCATATTATAAAAGGAGTGTATCAAGAACTAATTAAAATGAATTAGTTCCTTTTACACTCCTTTTTTATTTATTTAATTTCTTTCAAATTTTTCTTCTTTTAGTTTAGGTTTAGATTGCATCATTCGATTAAAGGTCTTCTTAAGCTCTTCACCAGTTAAACCATCATCTACCAATTCCTCTAGTAAGCTTTCGGCATAGACTTGTCTTAAAGTATAAATATGACATTCAAAAACAACAGACATTGATTTTTTAAAATTAGCGACATTTTTAACCGTAGCATCAAATAAAGCTGGATCATTTGCAGGTCTAGTGATGACTACTCTAATATCTAATAATTGTTTATCGTCCATATATGTTTTAAATGTTTCATAGTGCTCATTTGAAATAACAATCTCAAGTAACCAGCCTGTTCCACTACCTTCTTTATTTATGATAACGCCATCTTCGATTTCATATTCTGAAACGCCACCATTCTCATTTACAATTTGAAACCGAACAGCCTTAAATGTTTTCATTATTTCACATCCCAATTGTTTTTTAAATATACAATAAATTAAATTATAAGCAGTTATGAACTTAATTAATGATTATTTTCTTTAAATATATCAAAAACATACTACAAATAGCTATCATTTTAAGGGTATTTGTAATTTTGACCAAATTATAACCCGTCAATTATTATGTATTACAAGAAGGAGGTGACACATGTTAAACAAAATAGTAATAGTAGGAAAATTGACTAAAGATGCTCAAATTTATGAGAAGGAGGATAGTAAGGTCGCAACATTTTGTGTAGCAACTGAAAGAAATTACAAAGATGAAAATAATGAAATATCAAGTGATTATTTATTGTGTAAAGCTTTCGGCAAAACAGCAACCAATATCGAAAAATATACTAGTCAAGGTACATTAGTAGGTATAACAGGACAAATGCGTTCAAGAAAATATGAAAAAGAAGGACAAACGCATTTTGTAACCGAACTATATGTAGAAACAATTAAATTTATGTCTCCAAAAACTAAACATAATGAAATCCTCTCTCAAAATCAATACGATGAAGACACTTATCATTCAGACGACATTGAAATTATTAATATCTAAAAATTAATTCTCTCCCTAAACTCCATCCTATTTTTAATAAAAATTAAATTATCCTTTTCTTTCAATTATACTCAAGCGACCTACTTTGATCGGCCAATATTAAAGTAAGGTCGCTTTTAATATTTAAGTCATCAATCATTCAATCAACTTATAATTATCTGACAGATTTCAATTATATTACAAACTTGTTTAAGAATCGATACAATCTCAAAACTGTCATGACAGTTTTGAGTAGAAATTTAATTCCAATTATAATTAATATTCAATGTAATTCGAGTGTAAAAAAGAGCTTGTTTTTTTTATTTCACTGTAACCTACACTGTTTATACAGATGTTAGAGTAGTACTTGTAAATTAGTTAAGAAAACAAATCACTTTTAGGAGGATTTTTAATAATGAAAAAGACAATTATTGCATCATCATTAGCAGTAGGATTAGGCGTTGTAGCAGGTAATGCTGGACACGACGCACACGCAAGTGAAGCAACAAACGTTGATAAAGCAGAATTAGCCCAAAAAGCTCAATCAAATGACCAATCATTAAACGAAAGCCCTATCCAAAAAGGTGCTTATAACGTAAACTTTGATTACAATGGTTTCAATTATCACTTTGAATCAAATGGTACTCACTGGAGCTGGAACTATGCACAAAATGGTCAAGCTACTCCACAACAAGATGTAAGCAACCAAACTTCAGCTGACCAAGTAAGTTCACAACAACAAACTAGCCAAGCTCAACCAGAACAAACTTCTGCTCCACAAACTGAGCAAACTCAACAACCACAAGCTAAAGCAACTACTTCTTACAGTGCACCAACTAACAACACTGCAAGTAGTCAAGCTTCATCAAACCAAGCTTCAAGTGGTTCATCAGTAAACTTAAATTCACACTTAAAACAAATTGCTCAACGTGAATCAGGTGGCGACATCCACGCTATCAACCCTTCAACTGGCGCAGCTGGTAAATTCCAATTCTTACAATCAACTTGGGATTCAGTAGCTCCAGAACAATATAAAGGTCAATCTCCAGCTAACGCTCCTGAAAGCGTACAAGACGCTGCAGCAGTTAAATTATACAACACTGCAGGCGCTAGCCAATGGGTAACTGCATAATTTAAATATATGATTATTAACCATCTTCTCAATATGAGAAGATGGTTTTTTTATTTAGAAGCACATTTAATTGATTTAGTGAGAGTCGTTTGATAATGTAATTATTGAATTAAATAAATATTAACTACTAGGGGAGCCACAAGGCTGAGATGATATGATTCAGACCCTTATAACCTGATTTGGTTAGTACCAACGTAGGAAAGTAGTCTTTATCAAATAAGCATCGCTATGCCCAGATTTAGCTACTTTTCATTGTTGGAAAGTAGTTTTTTTATTATCCAAGGAGGCTTATTTAATGAAATTTTCACAAGAATTAAGGGAAGAAGCTCAACCAATTATTGAAAGAATTTACAATGATAACTTTATTCAAGAATTATTAGCTGGGACTTTACCTAAACAAGCAGTACGTCAATATTTAAGAGCGGATGCATCATATTTAAAAGAATTTACAAACTTATATGCCTTACTTATTCCAAAGGTTCACACTATGCAAGATGTAAAATTCTTAGTTGAACAGATTGAATTCATGTTAGATGGTGAAGTAGAGGCACATGAAGTACTGGCTGATTATATCAATGAATCTTATGAAGAAATTGTTAAAGAAAAAGTTTGGCCACCAAGTGGAGATCACTATATTAAGCATATGTATTATAATGCTTATGCTCACGAAAATGCAGCATACACTATAGCTGCAATGGCACCTTGTCCTTACGTCTATGCAGTTATAGCTAAGCGTGCGATTAAAGATCCTAAATTAAATAAAGATTCAATTACCGCAAAGTGGTTTGATTTTTATAGTACTGAAATGGATCCACTTGTTGATGTTTTCGATCAATTGATGGACCGTTTAACAGAAGAATGTACTGACAAAGAAAAGCAAGAAATCAAAGAAAACTTCTTGCAAAGTACAGTACATGAGCGTCATTTCTTTAATATGGCTTATATCGATGAAAAATGGGATTTTGGAGGAGAAAACCATGAATAAACCTAAAATAGCATTAACGATAGCTGGAACAGATCCCACTGGTGGCGCAGGGGTAATGGCTGATTTAAAATCTTTCCATTCATGTGGCGTATACGGTATGGCAGCAATCACTAGCATTGTCGCGCAAAATACTCTAGGTGTTCAGAGCATTCATAATTTGGAAACAAGTTGGGTACAAGAGCAACTTGATAGTGTTTTTGATGATGAATTACCACATGCTATAAAAACAGGAATGATTGCGACTAAAGAAACAATGGAACTGATACAAAGTTATTTGAAAAAGTATTCAGATATTCCTTATGTTATTGATCCTGTTATGTTGGCGAAGAGTGGAGATTCACTCATGGACGATGATACTAAATCTCACTTACAAACTACCTTATTACCTTTAGCTGATGTTGTAACACCAAATATTCCTGAAGCAGAGGAAATTACTGGTTTGAAAATAGATAGTGAAGACAATATCCGCAAAGCAGGAGATATTTTTATCAATGAGATTGGTAGTAAAGGCGTTGTTATTAAAGGTGGTCATTCTGCTGATTTAAATAACGCTAAAGATTTCTTATTTACGAAGGACGATGTTTATACTTTTGAAAATAAACGCTTCGATACTAAACATACACACGGAACTGGTTGTACATTTTCAGCAGTAATCACTGCAGAACTAGCTAAAGGTCGTTCTATATATCAAGCAGTAGAAAAAGCTAAGTCGTTTATTTCAATGAGTATTGAACATACGCCTGAAATTGGTAAAGGAAGAGGTCCAGTGAATCACTTTGCATATTTAAAGAAAGTAGGTTTAGATGATGAATAATTTAGAAAGATTACGTTCAGAAAATCCACTTATTGTTTGCTATACCAATGACGTTGTTAAAAATTTTACAGCTAACGGGTTACTTAGTTTAGGAGCAAGTCCAGCAATGAGTGAAGCACCTGAAGAAGCAGAAGAATTTTACAAAGTGGCAAGTGCATTAGTGATTAATATAGGTACACTAACTCATGATAATGAAGAAGATATTATGAAAATAGGGAGAATCGCTAACGAACAAGGTACGCCAATTGTCTTCGACCCAGTGGCAGTAGGCGCGTCTTCTTACAGAAAACAATTTTGTAAGAGATTTTTAGAACAAATTGAAGTTTCTGTAATAAAGGGAAACGCATCAGAACTACTTACGCTTGTTGACTCTCAAACTACGATGAAAGGAACAGATAGTGATAGTTCACTTGATGCAGTTGAAATTGCTAGAAAGGCCCATAAAAATCTCGAAACAGCAATTGTCATTACAGGTAAGGAAGACGTTGTCGCACAAAATAATCAAATTGTTAAACTTGCTAATGGCTCAACTCTTCTAGCTAAAATTACCGGTGCAGGTTGCCTTTTAGGAGGAGTAGTGGCAAGCTTCTTATTTAGAAATACTCGACCAGAAATTGAACAGTTAATTGAAGCGGTTAGTGTGTACAATATTGCTGCAGAATTAGCTGAAAATAAAAACCATGTCCATGGCCCTGGATCATTTTTACCAGAATTGCTCGATCAAATGTATCAAATTGATGAGACAACATTTGAAAAATATGTACATAAAGTAGAGGTTTAATCTTATATGTTTAGCTCAGAGCAATTACAAGTATATTTTATTTGTGGAACTCAAGATATACCAGAAAATAGAACCATTGAACAAGTACTTGATGAGGCTTTGAAAGCCGGAATCACTATGTATCAATTTCGTGAAAAAGGCCCATCATCTTTAATAGGTGAAGAGAAGAAACAGTTAGCAATAAATTTAAAACGAAAATGCGAGAGATATCACGTACCATTCATTGTCAATGACGATATAGAGTTAGCAAAAGATATTGATGCTGATGGCGTTCATGTTGGTCAGGATGATAAAGAAGTTAAAGATTTTGCTATGCAGTTTAGAAATAAAATTATAGGTTTGAGTGTGGGTAATTTAGATGAGTATCAACAATCGGATTTATCTCAAGTGGATTACATAGGTGTAGGGCCTATGTATACCACTTCGTCAAAAGATGATGCTAACGCTCCTGTTGGTCCTCATATGATTACAAAATTGCGAGATTATGTTGGAGAATTACCTATTGTAGCAATAGGTGGTATTAATGAAACAAATATTGAACCAATTGCTGAAGCCGGTGCTGATGGCGTTTCAGTAATTTCTGCAATAACTAGAAGTAAGAATATTGACAAGACTGTTAAGCATTTTCGTAAATACTTTAATTAATCAATATATTTTTCCACTTTTTGTTTTCTACTATAGTATGAGTATGATAAAATGAATCCTATGTGAATATTACAATAGAGGTGGAAAAATGAAGAAAAAAGCGTTACTACCTTTGTTTTTAGGGATAATGGTTTTTCTAGCAGGGTGTGACTACTCTAAACCTGAAAAGCAGGACGGATTCTTCTTTAATACATTCGTTCAGCCAATGAAACATCTCTTACAATGGTTAGGAAATGATGTATTTAATAACGACTATGGACTAGCGATTATTATCTTAGTTCTTGTTATACGTTTAATCTTGTTACCATTCATGTTATCAAACTATAAAAATAGTCATATGATGCGTGAAAAAATGAAAGTAGCTAAGCCAGAAGTTGATGGTATTCAAGAAAAAGTTAAACGTGCTCGTACTCAAGAAGAGAAAATGGCGGCAAACCAAGAATTGATGGAAGTTTATAAAAAATATGATATGAATCCGATGAAGAGCATGCTCGGTTGTTTACCAATGCTTATTCAAATGCCAATTATCATGGGATTATATTTCGTATTAAAAGATAAACTTGTTAATGGACTTTCTGATCATCCACATTTCTTATGGTTTAATTTAACTAAACCAGATATTTGGATTACGATTATTGCCGGTGTTCTTTACTTTGTTCAAGCATATGTTTCAAGTAAAACGATGCCTCAAGAGCAACGCCAAATGGGATACATGATGATGATTGTTTCACCAATCATGATTATTTGGATTTCATTACAAGCGTCATCTGCACTTGGTTTATATTGGTCAGTCAGTGCCTTATTCTTAGTAATACAAACGCATTTTGCAAATATGTATTACTCTAAACTTGCTAAAAAAGAAGTTCAACCTTTCATCGAACAATATGAAAAAGAACATAATCCGTCTTCTAATAAAAAAGGCAAAAATACGCAAGTTGTTTCTAAAAAGAATAAGAAATAGGTTATAAGAAAAGCCAGCAAATTAAATTATGATTTGCTGGCTTTTTCATATGTCAAATTTACAAATTTGTGTTGTTATTGAAATTCCATTCGTGTAAAAATTGTTTTAAGAATTGAAGCATAAAATGATGACGTTCTTCAGCAAGCTTTCTTCCAGTTGAGGTATGCATTAAACTTTTAAGTTTTAATAATTTTTCGTAAAAGTGCTTAATTGCTGAAGGATCAAATGCTTCAATATTATCAGTATGTAGTGATTCGAATGGCACGTTAGATTCAGTCCACATTGGTTCGCCGAAATATCCAGCGAATTGAAAAGTTCGAGCAATTCCGATTGCGCCTAGCGCATCCAAACGATCAGCATCTCTCACGATTTGTCCTTCAATTGATAATGTGGCTTGATTGTTTTTACCACCACGGTAACTCATATTTTGTATAATATGTAAAACATGTTGAATATCAACTTGGGTTAAGTCAATCGTTTCTAGAAAAGTAGAAAGTTTATCATATGCTTGTTCTTCATTCGTTATTTTGCTATCTACTGTGTCATGTAATAAAGCGGCAAGTTCTATAATCGTTGTATGTACTAAACCCTCATTTAAAGCGATATACTTTGCTAATGTATGAACCCGTTCTACATGCGCGATATCGTGCCCAGTGTGATCATCTTTATGAACCATTTTCATATAGTTACATGCGTGTTTAATTTTTAATTCATTTTCCATAAAAGTCTCCTTCACATATTAAAAAGGTCTAGGAACAACCCAGACCTTTCAATTTATTATAGAATTGGTGACAATAATTGAGAAATACCTTCTTTAAATTTAATCCAAGTACTGCGTTGCTCGTATCTTTCTTCTGTAAGTCTAGATGACACTTTCATATCGTTAATAAATGCTTGCTTAAGGGAGCGTGCGACACTCTCATCATAAATAAAGGCATTTACTTCAAAATTCAATGTGAAACTACGATTATCCATATTAGCAGTACCTACACTTGCGAGTTCATCATCGATGACCAATACTTTAGAATGTAGGAAGCCATTCTCGTAATGATACACCTTTACGCCGGCCTCAAGTAAAGATGCGACATTTTTAAGTGTAGCCCAGTATACGAATGGATGGTCTGGCATACTTGGAATCATAATATTGACTTCCACACCACCAAGTGCAGCAATTTTAATCGAGTCTAAAAATGCTTGATCTGGTATAAAGTAGGGGGATTGAATATAAATTGATTCTTTAGCTGATGATATCATTTTTAAGTAACCGTATTTGATTTGTTCCCAATCTTCATCAGGTCCACTAGAAGCGATTTGAATGCCGATTGTTCCTCCAGAATTAACATCAGGGAAATATCGTTCTTGATAAGTTAAATTGTCTCGGGTAGATTGTGAATTCCAATCTAAAATAAATCGAAGTTGTAATGCATTTACAGCATCACCTACAATACGTAGATGCGTGTCACGCCAGTAACCAAACTTCTTAGATTTACCTAAATATTCATCACCTACATTGAAACCACCAACATAACCAATTTTACCGTCGATAATAACGATTTTTCTGTGGTTTCGGTTATTCATACGTAAATTAATTAATGGCAATTTTGATGGGAAGAATGATTCAGCATGCCCACCTTTATTTCTAAAATGTTTTAAATCCTTTTTACGTAAGTCCCTCGAACCCATATCGTCATATAGCATTTTCACTTCAATGCCTTCTTCGGCTTTCTTTTCAAGCTCACTAAGAATTTGTTTCCCAAGTCCATCACTATGAAAGATATAGTACTGAATATGTATGTAGTCTTGAGCATTACGAATATCATTAATTAAATCATCGAATTTTTGTTGACCATCAGTATAAATAGTTAAATCATTATCAGTCGTTAGAAAGGCAGCATTATTATAAAGTAACATTTGCACCATTTCTTTAAATTTAACTATTTGATGGTTACCTTTAGAGAAATCTTGTTTCTTGAGCGCTTCCAATTGCTCATCGACAATCATTTCTAAACCGACTTTATCTTCTTTATTTAATTTAAAGATTTGATCTCTTTGGATTTGACGACCTAGCAATAGATATAAAATGAACCCAATTAAAGGTAGAAATACGAGCACAAGTAACCATGCCCATATAGAATTAGCTGTACGTCTCTCCATAAAGATAATTGTAAATGCAAAGATCAAGTTTAAAATGAAAGCGCCAATTAAGATAACATTAATGATTATATTTGAATGGTGAAGCGCCATAGTAAAGACTTCTAACATATGGTACCTCCTTTGTATTTCTCATAATTTCGTTGAAGATATTCAAAAAAGTTTTAACTATACAATTATAGCATGAAGAATGTTGAATATCATAGTCGGTTTTATTTTAAAAAGTGAATGAATCAATTGACTTAATAATTATTGAATAATACGATGATGAAGAATAAAGAAACGAGGTGACGCTTGTGACTGAAAATGAAACTGCACATCACTCAGAGCAAACGAAAGCAAATTTAAAGTCACGATTAAATCGTATCGAAGGTCAAGTACGTGCAATTAATCGAATGATTGAAGACGATGTGTATTGCGATGATGTTTTAACTCAAATAAGAGCGACACGCTCTGCTTTAAACAGTGTGGCTACTAAATTGTTAGATCATCATATGAAAAGTTGTATTATGAATAAAGTGAATAATGGTGCGCAAGAAGAAGCGATGGAAGAACTATTGGTTACTTTTCAAAAATTAATTAAAGATTGATGAGGTAGAATACAATGGAAAATGGAATTGTTTATGTTGCTAATATTGAGACTATAGAGGAAGAAAACCAATTAAAGACACGTTTAGAAAATATGATTGGTGTCGAAAAAGTAGATATTGATAGTAAAGTAGGAGAAATAAAGGTATTATTTGAAACGCCTGCGAATTTAAATAGTATTGAAAAAGAAGTATATGATTTTGGCTTTCGCGTGCGTTATTAGAGTAATGTTCAATTTACTTACATATAGCATATTTATAGATTTGTAAATAATTTTTTAAAATTTAACAATTGATGTAGTAAAGTAGTATAAATTGGGGTATGATAATTTTGAAGTCAATCCAAACGAGGTGATTATAGTGAAGAATCCAGATAAGATTCAAAACGTAGTCAAATTATTGTCATCATTAGGTGTGAATATTAAAAAAACTAAATCTCGTTTAGATATTATTAATACTTTACCTACATCTAATCAAGTAAGTCATGAGTTAAAATAATTTGCTTAAATGATCAAAAGCACTCACTATGTGTGAGTGCTTTTTTTGTTTGTAAATTATGCAGTTTTAGCAGTATCTAAAGTATCAGGTTCTTGATAACGCTTAGGTTCATGATAATAAATAGATAGAATGACGCCTATGCCTGTCATTAAACTCCAAAGAGAGCTCCCACCATAACTAATAAATGGTAAAGGTATACCAGTAATTGGTAATAATTGAACCGTCATTCCAACATTTTGAAGTACATGGAAGACGATAAGAGAAACATACCCGATAATAAAGACTTTATTATATTGACTATTGATTTTGCTTGCTAATCTAATTAAATGAAACACTAAAAATAAGAATATGAGAATTAGCACAACAGACCCAATGAAGCCCATCTCTTCGCCTACAACTGAGAAGATAAAGTCTGTATGATTTTCAGGGATATAAACTTCACCGTGATTGTAACCTTTACCTATTAATTGACCAGATCCAATTGCTTTAAGTGATTCAGTTAAATGATATCCATCGCCACTACTATAAGTATAAGGATCCAACCAAGAATTAATTCGTCCCATTTGATACATCTTAATTCCTAATAGATTTTCAATTAATGTAGGTTTGAAAATGATAGCTAAAATAATACTAGCACCACCTACAATTGCTGCAATAAATATAGGTGCAAGGATTCTCCAAGTAATACCACTAACCATCATAACACCGGCGATAACTGCACAAATAACAAGCGTAGTACCGAGGTCATTTTGTAATAAAATTAATAGCATAGGAAATATTGAAACACCTATAATTTTTAAAAATAGCATTAAATCTGACTGGAACGATTTGTTAAAAGTAAATTGATTATGTCTAGAAACTGTTTTAGCTAGGGCTAAAATTAAAATAATCTTCATAAATTCTGAAGGTTGAATACTTATAGGTCCAAAGCTATACCAACTTTTCGCACCGTTGATCACAGGTGTGATGGCTGTTTCAGGTAAAATAAGCAATCCTATGAGTAAAACACAAAAAATGAAATATAAGAGATATGTATTATGTTTAATTTTCTTAGGGGAAACTATCATAATCAGAAATGCCATAATAGCTCCGAGGATGTAATAAATAATTTGTCTAATACTGAAGTTCGCACTATATTGTCCGCCACCCATTGCAGAACTAATTAGTGTTACGCTTATGATTGCTAACACAGTAATTACCAGCACTAATATCCAGTCGACTTTACGAAACCAATGTTTGCTTGGTTGTTGACGAGATGAATAATTCATTTCCTACTCCTTTATAATCATGCGCGTATTAATATGATATATGAATGATTCATTTGTAGCATAAACCATTCATGAATCTATATAAAATCATAATTTAATGGTTAATAAATAGTCTACATTGATTTTACATGACTTTTTTTAAATTTGCTAGAATATCAAAGTGGCAAGTCGACAAATTATATAGAAATAAGCTTTCTTTTCCATTCAAAGGTAGAGGAATTAAAACAGTCACTAAAAATTAGATTTATTGATGGATTATCAAATGCAATTGATTTTAGAAATATGATAATATTAAGTTTCAGAGACCGTTATGTACATTGAGCTATACATAATAAATAAAATATCACAATTATTAAACAGATAAATGGCATATAAGCCGAGTAATTGTAATGGAGGAAAACGAAATGACAAAAGAGAATATTTGTATCGTTTTTGGAGGAAAAAGTGCTGAACATGATGTTTCAATATTAACAGCACAAAACGTATTAAACGCAATTAACAAAGATCAATATCAAATAGATATTATTTATATTACAAATGATGGTGAATGGAAGAAGAAAGAAAACATCACTGATGAAATTAAATCTACTGACGAATTAGTTTTAAATAATGTTGAAGCGGGAGAAATATCACAATTATTAAGTAAAGGTAGTACTGGACGTTCTTATGATGCAGTATTCCCACTTTTACATGGACCTAATGGTGAAGACGGTACGATTCAAGGATTATTCGAAGTATTAGATATTCCATATGTAGGTAATGGTGTGTTAGCAGCTTCAAGTTCTATGGACAAATTAGTTATGAAACAATTGTTTGAACATAGAGGATTACCTCAATTACCATACATTAGTTTCTTAAGAAGTGAATATGAAAAGTATGAGAACAACATTATTAAATTAGTTAATGATAAATTAACTTACCCAGTTTTCGTGAAACCTGCTAACTTAGGTTCAAGTGTTGGTATTAGTAAATGTAATAATGAAGAAGAACTTAAATCAGGTATTGAGGAAGCTTTCCAATTTGACCGTAAACTTGTAATTGAACAAGGAATTGAAGCACGTGAAATTGAAGTGGCTGTATTGGGTAATGACTATCCTGAAACTACATGGCCTGGAGAAGTTGTTAAAGATGTGGCATTTTATGATTACAAATCTAAATATAAAGATGGTAAAGTTCAGCTTCAAATACCAGCTGATTTAGATCAAGACGTTCAAATGACATTACGTAATATGGCGTTAGAGGCTTTTAAAGCCACTGATTGTTCAGGTTTAGTACGTGCAGATTTCTTTGTTACAGAAGACAACCAAATCTATATTAATGAAACAAATGCTATGCCAGGATTTACTTCATTCAGTATGTATCCAAGCTTGTGGGAGAATATGGGATTATCATATCCAGATTTAATTGCAAAATTAATAAATCTCGCTAAAGAACGTCATGAAGATAAAAAGAAAAATAAATATAAAATTGATTAATAGAGGATTTTAAATATGATTAACGTTACATTAGAACAAATCAAACATTGGATACCTTGCGAAATTGATGAACAATATTTAAACCATTCTATCAATGGTGTAACTATTGATTCTCGTAACATTGAAAAGGATATGCTTTTTATCCCGTTCAAAGGTGAGAACGTAGATGGCCATCGATTTGTTGCACAAGCTTTAAAGGATGGTGCTGGTGCTTCATTTTCAGAAAAGGGAACTGAGTTAAGCGAGCATATCGAAGGTCCAATTATTTGGGTTGAAGATACACTTAAAGCATTACAAGACTTAGCCAAAGCATATCTTAAATATGTGAACCCTAAAGTGATTGCAGTAACTGGATCAAACGGTAAAACGACTACAAAAGATATGATTGAGAGTGTTTTAACGACAGAATTTAAAGTAAAGAAAACACAAGGTAACTATAATAATGAGATTGGAATGCCTTTAACAATATTAGACTTAGATGAAGATACAGAAATTTCTATTCTTGAAATGGGCATGTCTGGCTTCCATGAGATAGAGTTATTATCTTCAATTGCTCAACCGGATATTGCAGTCATCACAAATATTGGTGAATCACATATGCAAGATTTAGGTTCAAGAGAGGGTATTGCTAAAGCCAAGTCTGAAATTACTATTGGTCTTAAAGAGAATGGGACATTCATATACGACGGTGATGAACCATTACTAAAACCGCATCTCGAACAATTAAATAAAGCAAAATTAATAAGTGTAGGTTTAGGTAATAGTAATACGCTCGTATGTCATGTTGATGATATAGAAACAGAAGGTATCGCTTTTACAATAAATGATAAAGAAAGCTTTACACTACCTATCCTAGGTACGCACAATATGAAAAATGCGACGATAGCCATTGCGATAGGACATGAACTTGGTTTGTCATATGAAACAATAAAAGACAATATTAATCATGTTAAGTTAACAGGTATGCGTATGGAGCGTCACCAGACTACTAATAACGTAACTGTCATTAATGATGCTTATAATGCAAGTCCGACAAGTATGAAAGCTGCCATCGATACGCTAAGTAGTATGGAAGGGCGAAAAATCCTTATTCTAGCAGATGTATTAGAGCTAGGTGAAAATAGTCAATCTATGCACGAAGAAGTCGGGGCTTATCTCAATAATAAAGCAATTGATGTATTATACACTTATGGTGATGAAGCACGATTTATTTTTAACACAGGTCAAAATGAAGTGCCTACTGCACAACACTTTGATGATAAAAGTGAACTGATTAAAGAATTGAAGACTATTGTGAAAGAAAACGATAAAATATTGGTTAAAGGTTCACGAGGTATGAAACTTGAAGAAGTAGTCGAAGCATTAATTTAATATTTTAAAGTAAATGAACATGCATATTTCAATATTCTCGATCTAAACGTTGATGAGTAAGTTGAAATGCATGTTTTTTTGCGTTGAAAATGATTTAAAAATTTTAACCGCTTACATCATGTGATGCGCTATCTTTTTTAAGAGTAATAAATTTAAAATTTAAGAGTAAAACAAAGAAAGTAAGTAACTGCTTTATTGCTATAATATTTTTAAGGTGGTACTATATAGAAGTTGATGAAACAAAAGTGAACATATATGCAAAAACGTATATTAAGAAATAAACACTTAAAAAGGAGAATTATTTTGCAAAATTTTAAAGAATTAGGGATCTCGGATAGAACGGTTCAAACACTGGAATCTATGGGATTTAAAGAACCTACACCTATCCAAAAAGACAGTATCCCTTATGCGTTAGAAGGAGACGACATCCTTGGTCAAGCCCAAACAGGTACGGGGAAAACAGGGGCTTTTGGTATTCCTTTAATTGAAAAAGTTGTAGGCCAACAAGGCGTACAATCACTCATTTTAGCGCCAACAAGAGAACTTGCTATGCAAGTTGCGGAACAATTAAGAGAGTTTAGTAAAGGCCAAAATGTTCAAGTCGTTACGGTCTTCGGTGGAATGCCGATTGAACGACAAATAAAAGCACTTAAAAGAGGACCACAAATCGTAGTAGGAACTCCAGGACGTGTAATTGATCACCTAAATCGTCGTACTTTAAAAACTAATGGTATTCATACATTAATTTTAGATGAAGCTGACGAAATGATGAATATGGGATTCATCGACGATATGAGATTTATTATGGACAAAATTCCATCTGACCAGCGTCAAACAATGTTATTCTCAGCGACTATGCCTAAAGCAATTCAAGACTTAGTTCAACAATTTATGAAGACGCCTAAAATCATTAAAACAATGAATAATGAAATGTCAGATCCACAAATAGATGAATACTATACTATTGTTAAAGAATTAGAGAAATTTGATACATTTACAAATTTCCTTGATGTGCATCAACCAGATTTAGCGATTGTATTTGGACGTACGAAACGTCGTGTTGATGAATTAACTAGTGCGCTATTATCTAAAGGTTATAAAGCAGAAGGCTTGCATGGTGATATTACTCAAGCTAAACGTTTAGAAGTCTTGAAGAAATTCAAAAATGACCAAATTGACATTTTAGTTGCCACTGACGTAGCAGCTAGAGGTTTGGATATTTCAGGTGTAAGTCACGTTTATAACTTTGATATCCCTCAAGATACAGAAAGCTATACTCATCGTATAGGTCGAACAGGACGTGCAGGTAAAGAAGGTATCGCGGTAACATTTGTAAATCCAATTGAAATGGATTATATACGTCAAATTGAAGATGTCAATGGACGTCGAATGAACGCTTTAAGACCACCACATCGTAAAGAAGTACTTAAAGCTCGTGAAGACGATATTAAAGAAAAAGTTCAAAACTGGATGTCTAAAGACAGTGAACCTCGTTTACAACGCATTTCAAGTGAATTACTTGAAGAATATGACAGCACTGAGTTAGTTGCATCATTGCTACAAGAATTAGTAGAAGCAAACGATGAAGTTGAAGTACAGTTAACGTTTGAGAAACCATTAGCACGTAAGAATCGCAATAGTAGAGGTGGCGGTTCAAGAAGAGGTAACAATAACAAACGTGGCAATGGCAAATTTGATAATAAAAATAGACGTTCAAAAGGGTCTAAAGGTCATTCAAATAAAAAGAAAAATAATAAAAAATTCGAACGTCGTGATAAACAAAATAAAGGTTCAAACCAATCAATGAGAGGCCGTACATTTGCCGATCATCAAAAATAATCGATGATGTTATTAACCAGTTAAGTCTATTGACTTAGCTGGTTTTTTTAGATTTAAAGCTTTATTTAGACCTATCACACTCTATGCTATAATGTGAGTAAATTAATTAAAGGAGCTTTAATATGAATCTTGATAGTACGTTTCATCGCAGTCCTAAAAATGCATTAAAGTACTATTACATCACTAGTTTTATTGGTTTAATTGTAGTACTAGTGATTTTGAGCATATTATATTATTGTTGGTCTACTTATAATTGGTGGAACTTTATTCTATACATACTTATTACAGTTGCGGTGATTTCAGTTATAAACTTTATTGTTGGGCCATTTCTGAGATATAAATACCATTTTTATAAATTTGAAGGCGATTCAATTATTTTGAAGCAAGCTTTTTTCTTTAAAAAGGAAGAACTAAGTAAGATAGAGAGGTTGCAATATATTACAGTCAGTACAAATCCGCTAGCAAAAATATTTAAAATAAATACAATTGAATTGGTTACAGCAGGTCATGAAATTTCACTGCCGATGGTTTCAGAAAAAGAGGCAGACGTAATAGAGCATCAAGCATTAAATAGATTGAGAGGTGTAGATGACGATGTATAATCCACAAAAGCTACATCCGGTCTCATATGTAACGAGTCTAATTAATGTTATTAAAAATAATTTTATTGTAATTATTATTTTCCTGTTTAATATTAAAGATTTTAAATATGATGATTTCTATTCATACTTATGGCCAGGTATCATGACATTAATATTTTTAATAACTTTCTTTTATAATATTTTCAAAGTTTATAATACTAGATATTGGATTGAAAATAATCATTTCATTCTTACAACAGGTGTATTAAATAAAGAGCGAAAAGAACTCAATATTAGTAGAATTCAATCAGTTGATACCACTGAAGGTTTTGTGAATCAAATAGTAGGTGGCGTAGAACTTATTATTAAAACTCCAAGTGACGGTATTGAACTAAGTACAATATCAAAGAAGCAAAGTGTATCGATTGAAAGTGAGATTAAGAACATACAACAACAATTGAACGCAACGCATCAAGCTGAAGTGAATGTTGATTTTGAAAAGGATGAAGACGAGGATAATGAATCCTTAAAAAATGTACCTACTAAATCAATTTTTAAAATGCCATTTAAACAATTATTATTTATGGCAATGACTAGTGGTGCGATTGGTATTACATTAATAACATTGTCTCCAATTGTGGGAAGTTTCTCGGACATTATACCTTGGGAAAAATTAGGTGGGGAACTCTCATATGTCTTAAAATCTACTTTCTTCATAATAATTGCTATAGTGGTTGTCGTTTTAATAATGAGCTATATCATCGGTACGTGTCTCGCATTCATAAGATACTATGGATATAAAGTAACGCAACAAGGTCATCAACTTAAAATTCAATATGGCTTATTTACAAAAAAGAATGTCACTGTACCAACAAATCGACTTCAAGGTGTACTTGAACATCAATCATATCTAAGAAGATTATTTGGTTATACTTCTATTCATTTTTATATTACTAGTGACGTTGTTACTTCTGCAGAGACGAGTGATGTTAATGGACGTATAATGATTTTACCTTTTATTAAACGGCAACAAGCTTATGAAGTGATTCAATCATTGGTACCAGAAATGCGTTTTAATACAGCCCATACTGGCATGCCACTAAGAGGTTTTCATCGACATTTTCTTATACCATCACTTATCCTTATTATTGCTAGTTTTATTGGAGGGTATTTCTGGTCTACGTGGTCGTTTGTTATTGCGGGGTTATTAATCATTTTATTAATAATAAGGGCCATATTATATGTGCGATATAGTGGTTATTACCTTGAAAATGAAGAAATTGTTGTCCAAAAAGCATCATTACTTAATATGAAAAGATTCTACTTCAAACTCAATAAAGTCATAGGTATGGAAATTAGACAGCATCCTTTATTAGAAAGAAAGCATTTGGCCAATTTTAAATTTATAATCGCCAAAGGTTTTGAAAATAAAAAAATAGGTCTTAAATACACAGATGTTTCTAAAGTTAATGAATTTAAAGAGTGGTACATGAGAGGTGATACTCATGAGTAATTATAACTATATGAATAAAAAGGGTTTAAAAGCAATGCGAATGAATGCTTTGCTATGGATAACAATCTTTACTATTGCATTAATCGTATTTACCATCTTTAATGTGTTGAAATTTCATTGGATAGATAATCGTTCACTCATCATTGCTGAAATAGTTGGAGTCGTTATTTTAGGAGTCTTTTTTATATTTGTAATGCCCATATTTCGATATAAAAATTTTAGATACGCAATTGAAGAAGATGAAGTACATGTTAGAAGAGGCATTATTTTCATAAAGACAAATATCATTCCCTACTTTAGAATTCAGAACATCGATATTAATGAGGGTTTTATAATGAGAAGATATCAACTAGCTACTCTCACGCTATCAACAGCTGGTGGTAATAGTGAAATTGAATTGATAGATAAAAATGAAGCTCAAAAATTAAAGTTATTAATTAAACAAAATAAAACTAGAGATGCGCATGATATGTTAAACGGCGATGATGAATAAGATACTATGAATAGAAACTATATTGAAAGTGATTAAAGAGGCGAAGTTATGATACATGGAATAGGTATAGATTTGATAGAAATTGAGCGTATTAGAAAGGTGTTATATAAACAACCTAAATTAGTTGACCGAGTATTAACTGAAAATGAAAAGCTAAAGTTTGAAAAATTCACTCATGAAAAGCGTAAGATTGAATTTTTAGCAGGTCGTTTTGCTGTTAAAGAAGCTTTTAGTAAAGCATTGGGTACAGGGTTAGGTCAGACGATATCTTTTAAAGATATCAATTGCTATAACGATGAATTAGGTAAGCCATGTATCGACTATGATGGATTTAGAGCTCATGTAAGCATTACCCATACAGATAATTATGCAATGAGTCAAGTTACCTTAGAAAAATTAGAATAAAGGCGTTATATAATAAATGTATTAATATTTTAGTATTAAGCGAGTAGTTTCAAGGAGGACCTTTTCATGTCGGAAAAATTCTATAGATCAACCTATTTAAATGTTAATTTAGATGCAATATTAAACAATTATCAAACATTCAATCAGTTACATCATAACAAGACTGTTATATCAGTCATTAAAGCTAATAGTTATGGATTAGGTAGTGTAAAAGTAGCACATCACCTAATGGAACATGGGGCTTCGTTTTTCGCAGTTGCAACACTTGATGAAGCAATCGAATTAAGAATGCATGGAATTGATGCAAAACTACTAGTCTTAGGTGTCATTCCAACTAAAGACATAAGTAAAGCTATTCAACATCGTGTAGCTCTTACTGTACCTTCAAAAGCTTGGCTTAAAGAAGCTATTAGAAATATACCTGAAAAAAATGAGAAAAAACTTTGGTTACATGCCAAAATAGATTCTGGTATGGGTCGATTAGGTATGAAAGATGTTGAAGAGTATAAAGATGTTGTTGATATAATTAATAAAAAAGATGATCTTGTATTTGAAGGCGTGTTTACACATTTCGCTAGCGCAGATGAACCAGGGGATTCTATGAATGAACAGTATGAATTTTTTAAAGATATTGTTAATCAAGTTGAAAAACCAAATTACATTCATTCACAAAACTCTGCAGCTTCTTTATTAATGGATGGACAATTTTGTAATGCGATAAGATTAGGTATCTCATTATATGGGTATTATCCTTCACAATATGTTAGGGATAATGTCAAAGTACATCTTCGACCAAGTGCTCAACTCGTTACTGAAATAGTACAAGTGAAATCTCTTAAAGTTGGCGAAACTGTGAGCTATGGACGAACTTTTACAGCTGAAAAAGAAATGAAAATTGCTATACTACCAGTTGGATATGCCGATGGTTATTTAAGAGCTATGCAAGGTGCTTATGTGAATGTTAATGGCCATCAATGTGAAGTGGTAGGTCGGGTTTGTATGGATCAGACCATAGTGAGCGTGCCTGATGATGTGAAGATGGGAGACAAAGTGATATTGATGGATAATCATATAGATTCACCACAGTCCGTTGAGTCTCTAGCTGAAAAGCAACATACAATCAATTATGAAGTATTGTGTAACTTATCAAAACGTTTACCAAGAATCTATCACCATAATGAAGAACAAGTGGTTACGAACGATTTGTTAAAATAGTATAGTCACTGCGTTAAAAATTTGTTATTATAAACATAAATTAAAGGTTAAATAACAACTTTTTTGGAATCAGATGGAGGTTCTTCATATGTTATCTTTTAATCAATCTAGGAGTCACAGTCTTGAACAATCATTAAAAGAAGGCTATGCACAAATGGCCGATTTAAACCTCTCCCTAGCAACGGAAGCTTTTCCCATCGAATGTGAAGCTTGCGATTGTAATGAAACATATCTTACTTCTAACTCTAAGAATGAATGATTAGAAGAGGCGATGTTTACTTAGCTGATTTATCACCAGTTCAAGGGTCTGAACAAGGGGGAGTAAGACCTGTTGTAATTATACAAAATGATACTGGTAATAAATATAGTCCAACTGTCATAGTTGCTGCTATTACAGGTAGGATTAATAAAGCGAAGATACCAACCCATGTAGAAATTGAAAAGAAAAAATATAAGTTAGATAAAGACTCTGTTATCTTACTTGAACAAATTAGAACACTAGATAAAAAACGTTTAAAAGAGAAGTTGACCTATTTGTCTGAAAGTAAGATGAAGGAAGTTGACAACGCCCTAGATATCAGTCTAGGATTACATAATTTTGACCATCAATGATTATAGCGTTTTATATGTAGTTAACATAAATAAAATAATGAATTTAAAGACAATAACTTTATAATAATTATAACTCTTAATTAACTAGGTAACTTTAGACCGATTGCTTACATCAAGAATTTTTGCAAATCAAGACTAGTGCTACCTCTCATTAGTTAAATAGCATATAATTATAGTTATTATGTAAATACATTTATTATAAAAGAATGTCTTGAGTTTTTCGGCTTTAGGTATTCCAATCCTAAAGTCTTTTTTAGATATTAAGAAACTGTGGCTTTTTAGTTATTTGCTATTCATTTTATAGATAAAAAAGAATTCCAAAAAGTACCAGATTAAAAGCATATGGAATTGTGAATTGGAAGTAAGGAGGCACATCTTGTGGAAGAATTTAAGAAAGATTATATGGAACTTGTAAAAGAAAGTTTAACTACTGAAAACCGAACGCAACTTATAAAAAAGTGCGAAGAATTTACAAATGAAGTAATTAAAAAGGATTTACTGCCAGAAGATATTGTAGAAATTCATAAATCATATATTAACCAATTAGATTTAGAAGAAAAAGAAATACTCGGTACATTAGATGTCCTTCAAGACGTAGTAAAAGGATTCGGTTATAGTTATAGAGATTATCAAAGATTAGTTAATAAATTACAAGTTCACGACAAAGAAATTGATTTGGCTTCTAGACTTCAGCAAACTATGCTTAAAACAGATATACCTCAATTCGATAGTATACAAATCGGTGTAATTTCCGTAGCGGCTCAAAAGGTAAGTGGCGATTATTTTAATTTAATTGATCATAAAGACGGGACTATGAGTTTCGCTGTTGCGGACGTTATCGGTAAAGGTATACCTGCTGCTTTAGCTATGAGTATGATTAAATTTGGAATGGATTCATATGGTCACTCTCAATTGCCTAGTGATGGATTAAAGCGTCTTAACCGAGTTGTCGAAAAAAACGTCAACCAAAATATGTTTGTAACGATGTTTTATGGCTTGTATGAAGAAATGAATCATCTTTTATATTGTAGTTCTGCAGGGCATGAGCCTGGTTATATTTATCGAGCTGAAACAGAACAATTTGAAGAGATTGACGTTCGTGGGCGTGTGCTTGGAGTAAGTCAGAAAACTCGATATAATCAACAAGAGATACCTATTTATCTCGAAGATTTAATAATTATCTTTACTGATGGTGTAACTGAGGCACGAAATAGAGAAGGTGAATTTATCGATAAAGATAAATTGTTAAATTTAATACAAAAATATAAACATATGCATCCACAAGATATAGTTCAAATTATTTATGAAGGAATTTTAAAAGTTCAAAATCCTAGTAGAAAAGACGATATGACAATTTTAATTATAAAAAGAGTAAATTAATTTAACTAATTTAGATTAAAGTTTCAAGTCATAGGGTATACATATTTTTGAACACAAATGTAGAAATGAAGCAGATTTGATAAAGACTAGGAGTGTATCGAATGAATCTTAATATAGAAACTGTAACTCATGACGATTATTATGAAGTTAAAGTTGGCGGAGAATTAGATGTATATACAGTACCTGAATTAGAAGAGGTACTTGTACCAATGCGACAAGAAGGGACTCATGACATTCATGTTAATTTAGCTAACGTAAGTTACATGGACTCTACAGGATTAGGTTTATTTGTAGGAACGTTAAAAGCATTAAACCAAAATGATAAAGATTTATATATATTAGGTGTTTCTGATCGAATCAGTAGATTATTTGATATTACCGGTTTGAAAGATTTAATGCATGTTAATGAAGGAACGGAGGTTGAATAACATGCAATCAAGACAAGATTACATTGAAATGCGGTTACCAGCCTCTGCGGAATACGTAAGTTTAATACGTTTAACATTATCTGGTGTATTCTCAAGAGCTGGAGCATCTTATGACGATATTGAAGATTCTAAAATTGCTGTAAGTGAGGCAGTGACTAACGCTGTAAAACATGCTTATAAACAAAATACTGAAACCGGTATGATTAATTTATGTTTTGAGATATTTGATGATAAAATAAAAATAGTTATTTCAGATCAAGGTGAAAGCTTTGATTATGAAACAACAAAATCAAAATTAGGTCCTTACGACGATAACGAAAACATTGATTTTCTTCGCGAAGGCGGCTTAGGATTATTCCTTATTGAATCATTAATGGACGAAGTGAAGGTCTATAAAGAATCTGGTGTTACAATCAGTATGATTAAGTATATTAAAAAAGAGCAGGTGCGAAATAATGGCGAAAGAGTCGAAATCAGCTAATGATGTATCACCTGAACAAATTAACCAATGGATTAAAGAGCACCAAGAAAATGAAAATAGCCAAGCTCAAGATAAATTAGTTACGCATTACCGCAAACTAATAGAATCTTTAGCATATAAATATTCAAAAGGGCAATCACATCATGAAGATTTAGTTCAAGTTGGTATGGTTGGTTTAATAGGGGCCATCAATAGATTTGATTTGTCATTTGATCGAAAATTTGAAGCATTCCTAGTTCCAACCGTAATTGGTGAAATAAAAAGGTATTTAAGAGATAAAACATGGAGTGTTCATGTACCAAGACGTATTAAAGAAATTGGTCCAAGAATTAAAAAGATAAGTGACGAACTTACAAATGAGCTTGAGCGTTCACCATCCATCAGTGAAATTGCTCAACGACTTGAAGTTTCGGATGAAGAAGTCTTGGAAGCGATGGAGATGGGTCAAAGTTATAATGCGCTTAGTGTCGATCATTCTATTGAAGCAGATAAAGACGGATCAACTGTCACTCTATTAGATATTATGGGTCAACAAGATGATAATTATGATTTAACTGAAAAGAGAATGATTCTAGAACGTATTTTACCTATATTATCTGATAGAGAAAGACAAATTATTCAATGTACATTTATAGAAGGTTTAAGCCAAAAGGAAACAGGCGAACGTATTGGCTTAAGTCAAATGCATGTCTCTCGCTTGCAACGTACTGCAATCAAAAAGTTGCAAGAAGCAGCTAAACAATAAATATAAAAAGAAGTTCATTGACTGAGTTAATGAACTTCTTTTTATATGTTAGAATTTTTAACTTTAAAAAAGATTAAAGCATTCTAAATTATATCTAGGAAGAATATAGTTATAAAATTATGTTAAACTAGTGAAGAAATTTTTAAAGAAAAGCGTGGTAGAACAATGGACAAAAATTTAATTCAAACAATCGTTGAAAAGTATTCTTTTTCAGAGAAACAAATTAAATCAGTTCTTGAACTCTTAGAAGATAACAACACTGTGC
The DNA here is from genome assembly GCF_000692055.1 of Staphylococcus sp. TE8. Classification (NCBI taxonomy): domain Bacteria; kingdom Bacillati; phylum Bacillota; class Bacilli; order Caryophanales; family Staphylococcaceae; genus Staphylococcus; species Staphylococcus sp. TE8. Next base: position 2,970 of record NZ_JMGB01000004.1, on the reverse strand, counting down.
CATTTATTGCAAGATATCGTAAAGAGGCAACTGGTGGTCTAGATGAAGTTGAAATTAAGCAAATTGATGATGAATATAGATATATGGAAAATCTTCAAAAAAGAAAAGATGAAGTGATACATAGTATTGAACAACAAGGCATGCTAACTGAAGACTTAAAAAAAGATATTATTAAACAGACAAAACTACAAAGAGTTGAAGATTTATACCGTCCTTATAAACAGAAAAAGAAAACACGTGCTACTGAAGCTAAAAGAAAAGGGTTGGAGCCTTTAGCAAAATGGTTACTTCAGAAGAATTTAGATAAGAATGTTGATGAAAAAGCACAAGAATTCATAAATGAAGAAGTTTCTACAGTAGAAGATGCTATTAAAGGGGCACAGGATATTATTGCTGAACAAGTTTCAGATGACCCTAAATATCGTTCAAGACTTTTAAAAGATGTATATCATCAAGGTCAAATTGTGTCTGCTAAGAAGAAAAAAGCAGAAGATGAAAAAGAAATCTTCTCAATGTATTATGATTATTCTGAACCAGTAAAGCGTGTTGCAAATCATAGAATTTTAGCTATGAATCGTGGGGAGAAAGAAAAAGTATTAAACGTTAAAATAGAATTTGACACATCAAGAATTAAAAAAGACATTGAACGACAATTAATTCAAGTAAATAATGAAGCAAGTCCTTATATTGCAGAGGCTATTGAAGATAGTCTTAAACGATTAATTATGCCTTCGATTGAAAGAGAAGTTCGAGGAGATTTAACTCAGAAAGCAGAAACACATGCCATCGATGTTTTTAGTGAGAACTTAAGAAACTTACTTTTACAACCACCTATGAAAGGAAAACAAATTCTCGGTGTGGACCCGGCATTTAGAACGGGATGTAAGTTAGCAGTTATTAATCCTTTTGGAACGTTTATTGCTAAAAGCGTCATTTATCCTCATCCTCCAAAATCTAAAATCGAAGCTTCTGAAAAAGAACTGGTCAACATGATTAAAGATTATCAAATTGAATTACTAGCGATTGGAAATGGAACAGCTAGCCGTGAAACTGAACAATTTGTAGCAAATGTAATTAAAAAATATAAATTAGATGCTCAATTCATCATTGTCAATGAAGCGGGAGCCTCTGTGTATTCTGCTTCAGAAATTGCCAGACAAGAGTTTCCAGATTTTCAAGTTGAAGAACGAAGCGCTGTATCTATAGGTAGAAGAGTTCAAGATCCATTAAGCGAATTAGTTAAAATAGATCCAAAATCTATTGGGGTAGGGCAATATCAACATGATGTAAATCAGAAAGAATTAAGCAATGCGCTTACTTTCGTAGTTGAAACTGCAGTTAACCAAGTAGGCGTAGATGTAAATACAGCTTCAAAATCTTTACTTCAATGTGTTTCAGGACTATCTTCAACTATTGCGCAAAATATTATTGATTATAGAGAAGAAAATGGACCTATTAAACATAATAAAGAAATTAGTAAAATTAAACGGTTGGGTTCTAAAACTTTTGAACAAAGTATAGGCTTTTTACGTATCGTTGATGGCTCAGAACCATTAGATAATACTGCGATTCACCCTGAGAGTTATGAAGTGACTTATGAAATATTAGAGCAACTAGGTTTAGGCGCTAATGATATAGGTACGGATCAATTAAAATCAACATTAAGTGATGTGAATATTGAAGGGCTTGCGAAACAATTGAATATTGGTGAACCCACTCTAGAAGATATTATCAAATCACTTATTGCGCCTAATAGAGATCCAAGAGATGAATTTGAGACACCAATCCTTAAATCTGATGTATTATCCATTGAAGATTTAAATGAAGGCATGAAATTAAATGGTACTGTTAGAAATGTAGTAGATTTTGGTGCATTTATTGATATAGGTGTTAAACAAGATGGATTAGTCCATGTTTCTAAACTTTCTAAGAAATTTGTAAAGAATCCTATGGATATTGTAAGTGTGGGAGATATTGTGGATGTTTGGATTCTGGATATCGATGAAAATAAAGGCAAAGTATCTTTAACGATGATTGATCCAAATGAATAATATTGAACTTCAAAGATTAACTGAAAACTTGGCCATCAAATACTTTGGAGTACCTTTCAAACATAAGGCTTATTTTAATCAACGATTACGTACTACAGGTGGAAGATATTTGTTAAAAAGCCACAATATAGAAATAAACCCTAAACAATTAAAGCATTTTGGAGAAGATGCAATAGTTCAAATAGTTAAACATGAACTTTGTCATTATTTTCTTCATCTTGCTGGTAAAGGGTATCAACACAGAGATACAGATTTCAAAGCTTTAAGCGCTAAAGTAGGTGCACCAAGGTTTTGCAATCCGACTGAAACATATGAAAGTCGAGCTAATTACAAATATCAATGTGTTAGTTGTAAAGCTAATTATTTACGTATTAAAAGAGTGAACACTCAAATAATGAGATGCGGGCATTGCGGTGGCAAACTTAAATTAGTTAAAGTTTTTGAGAAATAGAAAAAATATAAATATATATTTAGTAAAAGGGTTGTTAAAAGCAGATGCTGTTTTCTAACAACCTTTTTTATAATTGATATAAATTTTGTTGTGAAAAACATTGACAATAATTATTACATGATATATTATAGATATCGTTGTCTTAACAAGGAAAGTAAAACAAACCTTAATTAACAATATTAATTTTAAGTTAATTTTGTGTTGACAAAATGTAACCGACAATTTACAATGGTTATTGTTCTCGATAATTAAAAGTTTAATTATGCGTTTTGCCAGCGGTCGTGGCGGAATGGCAGACGCGCTAGGTTGAGGGCCTAGTGGGAGTTAATCCCGTGGAGGTTCAAGTCCTCTCGGCCGCACCAAATCATATATTTAATACTACATGCGGGTGTAGTTTAATGGCAAAACCTCAGCCTTCCAAGCTGATGTTGTGGGTTCGATTCCCATCACCCGCTCCATTTAATATTT
>NZ_JMGB01000003.1:59404-133473 GCF_000692055.1 Staphylococcus sp. TE8 | reverse complement strand
TTTTGTTACATTTATTGGAATTAACGTTGACATATTGTCATTCAGTTTTCAATGTTCATTTAACACTTACAATACATTATTGTATCGAAATCAACTTAAACTGTCAAGAATTAAATTCATTAATTTATTTCTTGTTTGTAGTTGATTAATTCAACAAATAATATCTTATAATGTTTCGCAAGAAAGTTCAATAGTCAAAATTACACTTTATTAACATTAACTTAAAGTTTTTTACTTCAAGTTTTCAATTAATTAATCTGTTTTTGACGACTTTTATATAATATCAAGTTAGCTCAATAACGTCAATTACTTTCAAAGAGTTTTTAAGTTTAAAATTACTTTATCTGTGAATAAGTTTCTTGATTAAGAATAATTAGATTTAATAGTGTAATTCGCTCTTAAGATCATCATCTAACTAGAGATATCCTAATAAATAGGAAAACTTACAAATTTGCACCTAATTAATTCATAAAAAATAAGGTAGCAACCTTTAAAGGCTACTACCTTAAACTTTTAGGCTTTTAATTATTTTCGTTTTCTTTACATTCCTTACATACTCCGTATATTTCCATTCGATGATGAGTGATATCAAAATCTGTAACATGTTGAGCTAAATGTTCAACCTCATCAAGTTGAGGATAATGGAAGTCTACGATTTTACCACATTTTTCGCAAATAACGTGATAGTGATTATGTGTATTAAAATCAAATCGACTTGATGCGTCACCATACGTTAATTCTTTTACTAAACCAATATCTTTGAATACTCTTAGATTATTGTAGATAGTTGCAACACTTATATTAGGAAAATCAGGTGAAAGTGCTTGGTAAATCTCATCCGCTGTAGGATGTGAATGTGAAGAAATGAGATAACGTATAATTGCTTGTCTTTGAGGCGTAATACGTATTCCTGCTTTTCTTAAAGACGCAATTGATTCTTCAAGTTCATGTTCAATTGACTCTAAATCCGCACTCATTGAATTCACCATCTTTCTAGTTAATAATAATTATTACTTAATATTAATATAACTGTTGAAGATTATAAATGTCAATAAGTACATGATGTTTTCAACTAATACCCTTTATTTGGATCTACTTCATTCTCAATTACGCTGTTCTTATTGAGAAAATGAGTTAAGTTCTTTTCAAATATTGCAGTTACATCACGATTTATATTTTTATCATTACCAGTAATATGTGCAGTAATCGTAACATTATCTAAATCATATAGCGGGTTATCACTTGATAGAGGTTCATTTTCAAAGACATCTAAATATGCATGTCTAATCAAACGATTTCGTAAAACTTCTATAATAAGTTCTTCTTTCACAATCGTACCTCTACCTATATTTATAAATAATGCTTCGTCTTTCATTTCCTCAAAATGGTGTTTTTTAAGTAGATGTATAGTTTCTTGGGTTTCTGGGAGTGAATTAACTATCACATCACCTTCCGCTAATACATCATCCATTTCTTCTATAGTATAAGTATTATCAAAGTAATCTTTCATATGTCCTGATTTACTTACACCGATAACTTTCATTCCAAATGCTTGAGCTAAATATGCAGTCTTTTGGGCAATTGCGCCAGTACCTAAAAATAAAAGTGTTTTACCGTTAACTCTCTCACCCGTTAGCTTTGAGTCATACTTATGTGCACGTTGATTTTCATAAGATGTTCTCATTTTCTTATAATCATCTAATATAAACGTCATTATAAATTCTGATAGTTGTTTTGCTTGGACACCTCTGCCATTTGTTAAAATAATGCCCCTATCATTAATATAATCTAGTGGGAGATTATTGACTCCAGTAGCATACCATGCAATCCATTTTAAGTTTTTACACTCTTCTAAAAATGCTTGATCTATATCGCCATCATAACCAATTAAAATATCTAGTGATTCTCTATCTTCAGTTGGAATAAATTGAGCTTTTTTATAAAATTTGAATTCCTGTTCAGGAAATTGTTTTATCAACTGTTCCTCTAAATCTTTTAATCTTCTTAGACTTACGATTTTCAATATACTCACTCCAAGATATTTTTTAATTCTTCTATTTGAGTTTTAACTTTAACTTTTTCAATTACGTCAATAATATACCCATTTTCATCGATTACAAATGTAGTTCTAACGATCCCCATACTCTCTTTACCAAAAGATTTTTTTAATTGATATACCCCCGCTTCATCAGCAAGTTTATAATCTTCATCTACAAGTAAGTCAAAGTTGAGTTGATGTTTTTCAATAAAGTTTTGATGTTTCTTTTTAGAATCTCCACTAATTCCATAAACATCTACATCTAAATCATTAAATTCAGATAAGTTATCTCTAAAGTCGCATGCTTCAGTTGTGCAAGTTGGTGTATTGTCTCTAGGATAAAAATATAATATTGCCTTACGCCCTTTTAATGTCTCATTTGTAACTACTTCTCCGTCTTGATTCTCCAATGAAAATGATGGAAACTTTTCGCCTTTGGTTAACATATGCTCACCCATTTCTTAATAATGTTGATTTTATGATACGATATTAAATGAAAATATTAAATTAAAAGAGGTTGATAGATATGAATTTTACTGAAAGCGAACGTCTTCAGAAACTCTCTAATGAATATATACTAGGTGGCGTTAATTCACCTTCTCGTTCATATAAAGCTGTAGGTGGTGGTGCACCTGTAATGATGAAGGAAGGTCATGGAGCTTATTTATATGATGTAGATGGTAATAAATTCATCGATTACTTACAGGCGTATGGTCCAATAATTACCGGACATGCGCATCCACATATTACAGAGGCAATTCAAGATCAAGCTGCCAAAGGAGTGTTATATGGTACTCCTACTGAACTTGAAATTGATTTTGCTAAGAAGTTAAGAGATGCCATTCCTTCATTAGAAAAGATCCGTTTTGTTAATTCAGGTACAGAAGCTGTTATGACAACAATTAGAGTGGCACGTGCCTATACTAAAAGAAATAAAATTATTAAATTTGCAGGATCTTATCATGGACATTCTGATTTAGTTTTAGTTGCTGCAGGGAGTGGCCCTTCACAATTAGGTTCTCCAGATTCTGCTGGGGTGCCTCAAAGTGTGGCACAAGAAGTGATTACTGTACCATTTAATGATATTGATTCATATAGAGAAGCAATTGATTATTGGGGCGATGAAATCGCAGGCGTACTCGTCGAACCCATTGTAGGTAACTTTGGTATGGTTATGCCTCAACCTGGATTCTTAGAAGAAGTTAATAAAATCTCACATGATAACGGAACTTTAGTCATTTATGATGAAGTTATTACAGCTTTCCGTTTCCATTATGGGGCAGCACAAGATTTATTAGGAGTAAAACCAGACTTAACTGCTTTTGGTAAAATAGTTGGCGGTGGTTTACCAATCGGTGGCTATGGTGGTCGACAAGACATCATGGAACATGTCGCTCCATTAGGTCCAGCATATCAAGCTGGTACAATGGCAGGTAATCCATTATCAATGAGAGCAGGAATTGCTTTACTAGAAGTTTTAGAACAAGATGGTGTTTATGAAAAGTTAGACAAATTAGGAAAACGTCTTGAGGATGGATTACTTAAGTTAATCGATAAACACAACATTACTGCTACGATAAATAGAATATATGGCTCTATGACGTTATATTTTACGGATGAAAAAATTACTCACTATGAACAAGTAGAAAATTCTGATGGCGAAGCTTTCGCGAAGTTCTTCAAGTTAATGTTAAATCAAGGTATCAATTTAGCACCATCTAAATTTGAAGCATGGTTCCTAACTACTGAGCATACCGAAGAAGATATTGATAAAACTATAGAAGCTGCTGACTATGCATTTAGCCAAATGAAAAATAATTAAGACTTAACCCCCTACCATTATAGGTGGGGGTATTTTTATTAGAAAAAGATTAACCAGCTAATAGGCAAATCTTTTTATGTATAAGCTTGAAAAATTTAGCGTCTCGGTGTATAACAATAATGAATGAGAGTATGTATTAATATATTTAAATCATAAATCAAAGGAGCGTTATATTTGAGACTAGGAGCTCGGATTTTCAAGACTGGTATAGCAATTATATTAGCTATGTCTATCGCTTCTTTACTTCCAGATAATATCGGCTTAAAGGCACTTGCTGGTGTCAGTGCTGTCGTAGCGATGCAACCAAGCGTTTATCGTTCAATTAAAACAGTATCTGAACAAGCGATTGGTAATATTATAGGTGCTCTACTCGCCGTTACTATGGTAACTATTTTTAGTGATAACTTCATAATAATGGGCGTAACGGTTATATTGTTAATTGCGATTTTGTTTAAATTTAACCTAGCTCATGTTGCTACATTAGCAAGTGTGACGGCTTTAATCATTATGGGTCAACATACAGGTTCCTTCTATGTAGCAGCATTCTTCAGATTCGCTCTTGTTATGATAGGTGTTTTAAGTTCCTCAATAGTCAATTTAATCTTCTTACCTCCTAAATTTGAAACCAAAATCTATTATAATTCTGTAAATATTTCTTCAGATATTTTTGTATGGTTCAAACTTGTGCTTAATGATACTTCAGAATTTCATAATATTAAGCAGGATGGTGATCAACTTAATTCACGTATCAATAAATTAGAGCAAATCTACAATTATTATCATGAAGAGAAACCTTTGACTAAAAAACATATTTATCAGCAGAATAGAAAGAAGATATTATTTAAAGAAGTAGTAGGAACGACAAGACAGGCTTACGAAGTACTCAACCGTATGTCACGTTACCAAAATGACTTACATCAACTTAATAATCAACTATTATTACAAATTAAATTAGAACTTGATTCGTTAGTAGCAGTTCATGAACAAATCTATAAGAGCCTTTCTAAAAAAGCGAGATATGATGTTACAAAACTTGATTACGAAGTAGACAACCCACTAAAGAAAAACTTGATGGACGCATTTCAACAAGAGTTAATTCAAAATCCTTACCAAACGCAATACTCTTATGCAAATGTAATGCAAATTATAGCTGCTATTGAGGAATATAGATATCACTTAGAACATCTCGATAGAATTCGATTAAGCTTCTTTAAATATCATAATTCAGATTCAGACATCGACATTTCTGATGAGGACTTTGATTTGTAACTAAAAATGCACCACCTTTACTCACATTAATTATAGTAAAGGTGGTGCTTTATCATTTTTAAGATATTTAATTATTATTGATTCAAGCAGTTTATAAATTTTGAATACTATATAAATGTTCGTACGCACCTTGTTTCTGGATCAACTCTTGATGTGTACCTGTTTCAACAATCTGACCATTTTCCATAACCACTATTTTATCTGCATGCGTAATTGTAGACAGCCTATGAGCTACAATTAAAGTTGTTCTATCTTTACTTAATACATCCAACGCCTCTTGTATAATAGCTTCACTTTCTAAATCTAACGCACTGGTTGCTTCATCTAAAATAAGTATCGGTGGATTATTTAAGAATATACGTGCAATTGAAAGACGTTGCTTCTGTCCTCCAGAAAGTTTCACGCCTCGCTCTCCGACTTCAGTGTCATAGCCTTCAGGTAAATTCATAATAAAGTCATGCGCGTTTGCCATCTTGGCCGCTTCAACTATCTCGTCATCCGTTGCATCAGGTCTACCTAATAAAATATTTTCTTTCACAGTGTCTGAAAATAAAATATTATCTTGTTGAACGAGACCAATTTGATTTCTTAAACTACCTGTTAAGAAATCTTTCACATTATTGCCATCAACTAAAATTTCACCTGACGTAACGTCATAAAATCGTGGAATTAAACTAATTAAAGTTGATTTTCCACCACCACTCATACCAACAAAAGCTACAGTTTCGCCCTTATTAATTGTTAAATTAATATCATGCAAAACTTCTAATTCATTATCATTATATTTAAAGCTGACATTCTTCAAATCGATTTGCCCTTTTTTAATTTCAATAGGTTGCGCACCGATACCATTCTTAATGTCATAATCTTCATCCATAAGTTGGAAAACTCTGTCCATCGAAGCAAAGCTTTGGGTTAAAGTAGTAAATGAAGAAACAAGTCTTCTTAAAGGTCCAAATAATTGTTCTAAGTACCCTACAAATGCTGCAAGTGTACCTACAGTAATAGCACCATTAATAACTAAGTATGCGCCAACGCCTATTACAATAATTGGCCCTAAGTCTGTTACAGTGTTTATTGCTGCAAATGAATAGGCATTCCAACGTGTATGTTGAAAGGCGCGCTTTAAAAAATGACTATTACGGTGATCAAAATTTTGAGCTTCATTATCTTCTATAGCGAAACTTTTAATCACTGACATACCTTGAACTCGTTCATGCAAGAAACCTTGAACTTCAGCAAGTGCTTGAGAACGTACACGTGTCAATTGTCTCAATCTTCCGAAGAAGAAATAAACCGTTAAAATATAGAATGGGAAAATGAAAATAGCTGCAATAGTTAATTTAACATCTAAAAAGAACATAATAGATAAAGCGATGATAATAGTAACGCAGTCTAACCAAATATTCATTAACCCTGTAAGTATAAAGTCTTTTGTTTGTTCTACGTCATTAATAACGCGAGAAATCACCTGTCCAACTTGGTTATTTGCGTAGAAACGTGCACTTAAAGCTTGTAAATGATTATATAGTTGTTTACGGATATCATATAAAATTTTGTTACTTGTCCATTGAGCTAAATATTGTCTGATATATTCAATGGGCGGACGTACTATTACAAATATAAATAGAGCAATGCCAATTGCGATTGCAAGATGACTAAACTTTTCACTATTTGATAGTGAGTGGTTATTAATTACTCCATCTATAGCGTATTTAATCAATAACGGTATTAACATAGGTATACCAAATTTAATAATACCCACGATAATAGTTGCAATAATACGATATCTATATGGTTTGACGAATTTTAAATATCGTTTAATCATGCGCTTTTACCCCCCGTGATAAACGCAATTTATTTTTTAAAAAATGAACAGAGGTTGAATACATTTCATTCGCTTACTTTATACTCATAAGCACTGTCATGATAATGTTTCAACCTCTGATATTAAAATACAATACGAGACTTCAATATAATGTTGTAAATCTTAAAGATGTTAAACTCATTGAACTACAAGATTGCAATACATTTAAATCATGATTCTTATAATCATTCGACACTTTTAATAATATAAAGCAAAGAATCATGTATTACATCTTTTTTGCTTAATAATCTCTAATCTTTTTATAACGCTCTTTCCACACTTTAATAAAATCTGGAGCGAACGGTCCTTTCTTCTGCTCAATCCATTGCTGTAAGATGTCGACATTTCTTCTCAAAATAACGTCAATATCATGAGGATAGTTCATTTGGTTCATATGTAGTTCATACTCATCTTCATCGAGTAAGTGATACTTACCATTAGGATAAACTTTAATATCTAAATCATAATCGATATATTTTAGCGCTTCTTCATCGGACACGAAAGGTGATGATAAATTACAGTAATAATAAATCCCATCTTCTCTAAACATACAAATAACATTAAACCAATACTCCGAATGAAAATAGACAATAGCTGGTTCTCTTGTAATCCATGTGCGTCCGTCACTTTCAGTTACTAACGTATGATCATTCCCACCTATAATCACATGGTCAGTCCCTTTTAGAATTGTCGTTTCAGACCAAACACGATGTATATTGCCATCATGTTTATAACTTTGAATTTTAATCGTTTCTCCTTCTTTAGGTATGGACTCTTTAACCATACTCCACACCACCTTTATTATTTTTAGCCATTTAGATTATATCATACTTTGATACACTTGCTTAATAAATAAAGGCACTATATTAACCGCTGTATTAAGCTCTTATCCAACAATAAAACGGTATATTTTGTCCATTGATACAGGAAATGTATGATTATCCCTGTTATCTAAATTAAACCAAATCATGTTTGAGGGGAGTTCATTCTCCGAGAGATTTATAGATGTAGGTACACTATAAACTTTAATATTCCAAGTCATATGGGTAAACTGATGACGTAATTCAAAGATGGGCTCTTCTAAAGTTTCGACTTTAACTCCTAATTCTTGAGTTAATAAATTATCAGCTACACTTGCTTCCCTCATAGGAAATTGCCACATTCCGTTCAACAATTTTTCTTGTCGTTTTTCAAGTAGATATTGTCCATTATTATTTCTAATAAGAAATACTTTTTGATTGATAGTTTTCTTTTTAATATTTTTAGTTTTAATTGGAAGATCTTCAGTCGTCCCTTCATGAAAAGCCTCACAATTATCTTGCACTGGGCAAAATAAACATAAAGGAGATTTCGGTGTACAAATGAGTGCACCTAATTCCATCATAGCTTGATTAAATGTCCCTGAATCTTCTTGAACATATGGATTTAACTCTTCCTCAAACGCTTTACGTGTCGATTGTAATTTCGTATCACGATAATCATTGTTCAATCGAGACCATACTCGGAAGACATTACCATCAACAGTTGCTAAAGGTTGGTTAAACGCTATACTCATCACTGCTGCTTGCGTATAAGGACCCACGCCTTTTAATTTTTTGAAAAGATCTGGATCAGACGGGACTTCTCCACCATATTGAGATTCAACTTCTTTAACAGCTGTATGAAAATTACGAGCTCGACTATAATAACCTAGGCCTTCCCAATATTTAAGCACTTCGTCCTCATGTGCTTCGCTTAAAGCTGCTATTGTAGGAAATCGATTAACAAACCTATGATAATAGTCAATAACCGTGTTAACTTGTGTCTGTTGCAACATTACTTCACTAAGCCATATGTAATATGGATTAGTTGTTTCTCGCCAAGGCATTTCACGCTGATTTTTGTTAAACCACTCCACAATTCTCTTTTTAAAAGATTCCTCTTGATACATGCCATTTGTCCTTTCTACTTTTTCGATTGTGATGCATCTCAAATAAATCTCCACTTTCAAAAGATTCGTCAATTGAAGTAAGTTGATTTTGTTATAGCGACTTTTAGATTATAATATATATTAAATAAAGATGAAAAGAGTGAGCATTTATGGATACAGCCACACATATAGTTATGGGTGTAGGTCTCACTGCATTAGCAACACAAGATCCCGTCATGGCAGGTTCATTTGCAGCAACTGCAACCACCCTTGTTGCTGGTTCATTAATACCTGACGGTGATACTGTTTTAAAACTAAAAGATAATGCGACCTATATTTCTCATCATAGAGGAATTACCCATTCCATACCTTTCACTATTTTATGGCCAATTTTGATAACCTTTTTAATATTCGTTATTTTTAACAACACTAATCCACTACATGTTTGGCTATGGGCTCAACTTGCAGTATTTTTACATGTGTTTGTGGATATATTTAATTCTTACGGTACCCAAGCACTTAGACCCATAACCAATAAGTGGATTCAGTTAAGTGTCATTAGTACATTTGACCCTATTATTTTCACTCTTTTATGTATTGGTGTATTACTTTGGGTTTTAGGCATACATCCGTATTTCGCATTCTTCCCTATCGTAGCAATACTAGTGATTTATTATGTAATACGTTTTATGATGCAATCATCTATTAAAAAAGAAGCGTTAACTCAAATTGAAAATTCTCATAATCCTGTAAAAGTGTTTGTAGCTCCGACAATGAAATTTCATGTTTGGCGTGTGGCAATTCAAACCGATAAACATGATTATGTTGGAACTGCTCGGTGGAAAGATGTAGAATTTACTGATAAGGTAAAACGTCAAGCTATGACGCCTGATTCGTTACTTTGGAAGGTTAAAGGTAATAAAGATATATTTACTTTTTTAAATTTTTCATCCATTTATCGTTGGCAAACCACACCTTTAGAAGATGGTACAACAGAAATTCGATTAATGGATTTAAGATACCTTAATAATGGACGTTATTCATTTGTTGCAATTGCACATTTAACTCACGACAATGAAATCGACCACTCTTACATCGGTTGGGTATTTAGCGAAGACAAACTACAACGCAAACTATTTTCACAATAACATATAAAGAAACCAAGGCACCCCTTTCTCCAATTAATGATAAGGGGTGCCTTGGTCTTTATCTAACTATATATCAATAACTAAATACAGTGCTATTCATTTTTACCAATCATTTCATTATCTTCATTAGCATTTTCATTATTGTTAAATACACCATCATGTTCTAATTTCTTGCCATTATCATTACTCAGATGTGTTAAATCATTTTCAAGGTGAGTGTCATTTAAACTATCATATTTATCAAAAGCGATATAGCGAACTAATGCATAGTTAATCACACACATTAATGCTAAAAAGAGAATAAAGTAAATATGATATGGAATGTTATTCATACTTACTGCACCGAATATAATAGACTGTGCACTACCATGAACAAGATAATAAACGGGATTTAACATTAAAATATGATCTACTATCGATAAGTGCGTTTTAGGAATGAATAAAATTGGAACTATAAAGAAACAAATCGCACTCATTATAAAATAAATTGTGTCGAAACGTTTGAGTATAAATTTCAATAAACCAAAAGTAACAGCAATAACACCGATAAATATACTAGTCATAATCAAATAATAAATTAGCGACAATAAAGATGTCTCAAAGTTAATTGGCTTCAAGAACGCAATAATTAAACCAAGAATAAACATGTCTACGAATGCCAATAGTGCAATTACTATAGTAGGCGTTACTGATGAAATATGGAATGATTTCATTACCATATAATCTTTTCTATAAAACTTATAACTTAAGTATACAGAAAGTACAATGTGACCAAATACAATTAACGATGTCACTCTAAATAACCATCTTCCTTGAGCGATATCCGTATTATGATTTATATCGAAAATGCCCTCTAAACCTAATACTAAGATAATCCCTATTACAAGGCTCATAGCAAACCATTTCCAAATTTTCTTTAACCTACGAACACAATAAGTGATAAGATGTGGCAAGTTTTTCAAGTATAGTATTATATTATCTATCATTTTCACACCTACAATTCAATATATATCCATTTGTCATCTTTCATATCAGCAATAAAATAGCCACTACCTGATTTCGTAATCCAAACATCTTTTTTAATGTTAAATTTTTTCTTTAAGTCAGTTTTATGTTCCATTGGAATTACAAAGCCTGTTAACGTATCATTGTCTCCAAAAATCATATTTAGTGGTTGTTGTGTAATAGGAACTACATAACGATTATCTTTTTCTGGGACCAATGTTTTAGTCACTTTGTTATGCTTTTGATGTAAATGACTATTGAAGTATTCATAATATGTACTATAGTTTGTTTTAATGTATGGCATTAACGTTTTAAAACTATGCGATTCATATAAACCTGCAGGATTAAAATTGAATAATTCATTTTTGCCTACTGTATATATTTTATGATCCATTTCTACTCTATATTTTTTACTATTTTCACCAGTAATCGTAGCCACGCCATATTTAGGTAGAGTCGAATCTTGTGTACCACTCAATGTGGTTGAACCATCTAAAGCAATACCGTAAGTGAGTTTATCTTCATATGGATCTTTATTTTGATTTTGAATTGAAGCTTGAGTGTAATTTTCAGAAACATGAACCCTTCCTAAATCATTGAAAAGCAATATGCCCATTAACGTAAGTCCGATTAAGAAACTTGCAAACAGAGTTAATATTCTCACTAAAAATACTGGTGGTTTAGCGTGATTATAGCGCTCTATTCTCTTAAAGTTATAAGTCATCTCAGGCATACGCGTACGACTCTTTTTCCAATCTAAATCAAAATTTTCCAGTTGCGATTTTGAATCTAAACTTTTGCGGTCTTTTTCATGTTCTTTAAAAATAGGTAAAACTTGATTAAGTGAGCCTTCCTTTCTAATTTGCCCGTGAGAAACCCACGTAATATAGTTAGTCGTTTCGCTAATTTTATCAATATCGTTATCTATTAAAACGAGTGTACTATTATTCTTTATGTAATCATCTGATAATTCAATCGCTCTTTTGAAAAACACATCATCTAAATGCGAGAGTACATGACTCAATATAATAATTTTGTTTTGACAAGAACGAGCGATACTGAGAAGTAATTGCGCATATTCAGCTTCTGTTAGATTAGAAATACTATTTTCACCTTGCTCAGCTAAATGAGCCCAGTGGATAATTTGTTCAGCCTTATGACTACTCGCTTTGTAGGGAAATAGTTGCACCATCTCGTCAACATATTCTTGTACAGATTGGTGTGCTACTTTCCGGTCTTCCATATCACCGTAAAACAGATTCTCTGTTCGGGAAACCTTACCTTTATCAGGCTTAACCGTTCCACTTAAGATTCTGCCTATTAGCGTTTTAGAAGAACCCGGCTCACCAATTATTCCTAATGATTCACCTTGATATATATGTAAAGAAATATTATTTAAATTAATATCTTCTGCACCATAACCAAAAGGTAGGTACCATTTCTTTGCTCGTTTATTCCTATAATAATGCGTTACTTTTAGTAACCTTAAAACAATTGAACTTCCCATTGATTATACATCCTTCTAAATTTTTAATAATGCTAATGGTAGACCTTCTTCTGGTTCGCTACTTTTTATTCTGAAGCCCCAAGCAAAGACGCCTTTTAATCTCTCTACTTTAAAGTATTGTTCGCTGCCATCGTTCAATTTGTAAATTTTTCCAATTTCAACTTTATTACGATCAACCAGATAGCTTTCTGCAATGATGACTTTACTTTGGTACACATCGTATTCATTCATAATTCCATTCATTTCAGCTTTACGCATTTTCTCTTTGTATGTTTGAATTTCATGTCTTAATTCTTGTTCAGACATCTCACTCAATTTCTTCTGTACCATCTGTTATACCACTTTCTTCTAATTTTGATTTAATTTTATCATACTTATAACCTTTTCTCATAAGCGCTTCAATGGTTTTCATCATTAATTTTTGACCATCATATTTTTTACAATTTTTATTATAGACTTTCTCTAAATCACGTTGCAATAAATTATCTAAGGTCTCGTCATCTTGCGAAAAATTCAATTCATTCATCGTCGCTTGAATCGTCTCAAGGGTAAAACCTTTTTGCATTAAGGCTTGGGAAACCTTTTGTTTTACTTTAACCACAGGACCTTTTTTCGTTTTCATGACTTTGTTCCCCACTTTTATTACATCTTCAAGTGGTTGTTGTTCTTCATATAAAGCCGTATAATGATCGATAATCTTTGGCTCAATACCCAATTGATATAATTTCTGTTTATATATTTCAGGCCCTTTATCTGACGTTCGAATCATCGTATTTTTTAAACTTTCTGCATAATCTTCATGATCAATAAATTTTTCTCTATAACAATATTCTATTACCTGTTCGATTGCATTTTGTGAAACATCATTTTTTTCCAAATATTGACGTACTTCTTTTTCCGTGCGTTTTTTAAATGATAAATACTGAATCGCCATATTGACTCCACGACGATAGTGGTCATATTTTTGAATTTGTTCCATATCTTGAGGCTCTAACATTTGATCTTTCTTCAAATTGAATTTCACAAGCGTATCTATATCAATCCCCATTTCGAACTCTCCATCGAGATAAAGATTGAATCGCTCTTTATTCTTCTTTTGAACCTCAAGCTTCGTTATCTTTGGCATATCTCATCCCACCTTTTTCTGAAAATGGACACTATATCAATTAATATTATTATGGCACATTTGTTCCGAATTAAAAAATAAGATAACCATTCACAATAAACCTTTTGAAAATACAAAAAAGCGTCTACTTTCAACTTTTGAATGATGAAAGTAGACACCTTTATAAAAGATTAATTGCTTAATTGTGACATTGCTTCTTTATATTGCTCATCAGTAATAAAATCTTGTTGCTTCATTTTTTCCAAATTAGCTTTTACACGGTTCGTATAATTAGATGACATATTATTAACATCATACACACTCGGTGCATTGACTTTACTAGCTAATATAGCACTTTGCAATACAGTAATCTGTTGCATGCTTTGATTGTTTTTATTAACAGTTGTTCCAAAATAATGATTTGCAGCACCTTCAAGTGTATATTGGTCATCACCATAATAAATATTATTAACATAAAAACTTAAAATCTCATTTTTGTTATACTGCTGTTCAACCTTGTGGGCTACAAACAACTCTTTAATTTTTCTAGTGAAAGAGCGTTCATTATCATAATAATAATTTTTTACTACTTGTTGAGTAATCGTGCTACCTCCTTGTACATCACGATCACTAATTGTTGAAAACAATGCACGTGTAGTTCCTTTTAAATCAAATCCATGATGTTTATAAAAACGTTCATCTTCCATTGAAATAAAGGCACCTTTAACATAATTAGGCATGTTATCTGCAGAAACGAAATTACTTTTATTTTCAATTGATTTTAAATCATCCACGTTAGCTCTTGAAGATAAGACATACATTGCTCCCATAAATATTGCTACGAGTACAATGACTATAATTAGTATTTTCAATAAAATCTTATTACTTTTTTTCTTTTTCGGAGGTTTACCTACTGGTTGGTAATACGTATTATAATGAGGTCTACGTGATTCAGAACGTTGCTCATTATAAGAATCCGCATATTTTTCAGTTCTTTTCATGCGTTTACTCCTTTTCTCAAACTCACCCTCTTAAAGTGAGTGTACCAGTAGTTGTATGGTTTATCTATAGCTTACGTTAAAAATCAGTCCCGAGGTGTAGCAAGTTCTAAACAACATGGCATATCTATTTCTAAGACTTTTTTAAATAATTAAAAAAGCTATCGATAAAGAATGACTTTACCGATAGCTCATATAAAATCTTATACGATATTTATAAGAATAAGAATTAAGCTTCTAATTGTTTAACAATTTCTCTATTGAAATCATCTAAATCGTCAGGTGTACGACTTGTAACAATATTGTTATCAACTACTACTGATTCATCAACCACTTGAGCACCTGCGTTAGATAAGTCTTTACGTACATTTAATACTCCAGTTAATGTACGACCATTTAAATCATCAGTATCAATTAATACTAATGGACCATGGCAAATTGCAAATGTTGGAACATCATTTTTAGTGAAGTATTTAGCAAATGTGCCGTAACGTCCTTCTGCATCTCCGCGTAAATGGTCAGGTGAGAAACCACCAGGGATTAATAATGCATCATAATCTTCAGGTTTAGCATCAGCAATACTTACTTGTACTGTAGCTTTCTCGCCATGTTTTCCTACAACTTCATGGTTTGCAGTATCTCCAACAATTTCAGTTTCAAATCCTGCATTTTCTATAGCTTCTTTTGGACTAGTTAATTCAATATCTTCAAATTCATCTGCAAGAATGATTGCTACTTTTTTAGTCATAATTAATAATCACCTTTCTCTAATTAATTCTAGTGATTATATAGACAAGATCACTCAAGTTTAAACATTAAATTAGGATACTAACTTATATTTAGAGGCTTCTTCTTCTGAATATGAAGTAAAAAAAGCAAGTGTTGATTGCTCATCATAATCAAACACTTGCTAAATCCAACTCAATAATTAAATATGAGGCTTATTTTGAAACTTGTTTTACCTTCTCTTCTAATTGATCTAACAGACCAATCCACTCATCTATATCCTCTACACGTACTTCATCAGGGTTTACATGGTCAATGTCCTCAATAAATTTATTTAAACGTATCTTAATTTGATCAATTGTTTGTTGTTCACTCATTAAAAATAAGCGCTCCTTTGTATAGATTTTTTTATGATAATCATATCCTAACATGAATTTGACAAAAAGCGATATAATCTTAATAATGTTTACTGTACTTTTTACATAATAAACAAAGTAGATGGAAAGTTTATATTTAGGAGTAATTATTAATGTTGATGACAAACAAAAAACCTATTTCTATCCAAAACGACCCATGGGAAGCTTACAATGATATTATAGATCATGGAAAGTTAACACTTAGTAACATCGAATTTACCACTACTAACCTTTGTAATATGCGTTGTAGCCATTGTGCAGTTGGTTATACACTTCAAACTAAAGATCCAGACCCCCTTCCAATGGATGTAATTTATCGTAGGCTTGATGAAATACCAAATTTAAGAACGATGTCTATTACTGGTGGAGAGCCAATGTTCTCTAAGAAATCAATTAAAAATGTGGTTAAACCTTTACTTAAATATGCATTTGATCGTGGAATTTATGTTCAAATGAATTCTAATTTAACATTACCTCAAGATAGATATCTTGAAATAGCTGAATATATCGATGTCATGCATATTTCTCATAACTGGGGTACAATTCAAGAATTTACTGATGTAGGCTTTGGGGCTATGAAGAAGCAACCACCATTAAAAGCTAAACTTAAATTATATGAACAAATGCTTGATAACTCTCGCACTTTATCTGAACAAGGAATGTTTGTTTCTGCTGAAACGATGCTTAATCAAAGTACGCTACCTTACTTAGACAAAATTCATAATGAAATCGTAAATGATATGAAATGTAGCCGTCATGAGGTTCATCCGATGTATCCTGCTGATTTTGCCAGTCAACTCAATGTACTTTCGTTAAAAGAAATGAAAGATGCTATTAACCACTTGCTTGATATTCGAGATGAAGATATATGGATGCTATTTGGAACTTTACCTATTTATCCATGTATCAATGATGAAAATGATCAAAAATTATTGCAAAGACTAAGAGATGCTAAAAACGTGACAATGAGAAACGATCCAGACGGCCGTAGTAGATTAAACGTTAACGTTTTTACTGGTAATGTAATTGTTACTGATTTCGGTGATGAAAACGGTACAATTTCAAATATACAGAAAGATAAATTAACAGACGTATTTGACCAGTGGTTAGATTCAGAATTAGCAAAATCACTCAACTGCCATTGTCCTGAATATCAATGCCTTGGGCCTAACGTATTAGTAAAAAATATGTATTATCCTAAAACCGACTTCAAACAAAAAGAAAAAGAAATGCATGCGCGTCACATTTTTTCTTAATAAATTCACATTATAGATGCTAAAAGCCAAAAGAAGATGAGTTCATCTTCTTTTGGCTTTATTAATATTATTTTTCAATATGTCTGACTTCAGATAAATATTCGATTGTTTTCTTACTTTCAGTGCGACGTTCTTTGCGTCTCTCTACGCGTTGTGGAGCACTTTCGTGGAACCATTTTTCTACATCTGTTTCAGGATATACGCCTGGTACATCTGTAGGTTTACCATCTTCATCAAGTGCAACAAATGTTAAAAAGCTTAATGCTGCTAAATGGCGCTCATTATTAAAAACATCATCAATGATGATTTGTACACAAATTTCCATAGAGCTTGTGCCAGCATAAGAAACCATTGCTTCATAAGACAAAATATCTCCAGTTTTGATAGGTCTCAAGAAGTCAACAGAATCAGTTGAAGCAGTAACGACTTGCGCTCCAGCATGTTTCATAGCAGTAATGGCAGCAATTTCATCAATATTTGCCATTAATGACCCACCAAACATCGTATGATGATGATTGGTATCTTGTGGAAACACTTGTCTATTTTTAATACATTTCGCTTCCGACATTGCTTTCATTTTACTATTCTCGTTAGACATATTTAATTTCTCCCCATATTGATATACCAGAAATAAGACTACTAGTAATTAATATCTTATTTTTTATATCCAAAACTTGTTAAAATCTACAATAATGTTACTTACTTTGCCCAATTTCCATTTTCAAAAACTAACTCTTTAGTACCATCATGTAAGATACCATAGATCGTTAAATCAGAACTACCTATCATAAAGTCCTCATGTACATTTGAATCGTTAAGACCTGCGGCTAACTTTTCTTCAGTAGACATTTCAGTTCCACCTTTGACGTTGAAACCATATGCAGATCCAATTGCTAAATGACAAGACGCATTTTCATCAAATAACGTGTTATAAAAAATGGTACGGCGATTTGAAATTGGTGAATCATCAGGTACTAATGCAACTTCTCCAAGTCTTCTAGAACCTTCGTCAGTCTCAATTAAGTCTTTGAGCACCGCTTCACCCTTTTCGGCTTTAACATCTATAATTTCACCATCTTTAAACGTTAAAGTGAAACCATCAATAATATTCCCATTATAACTTAATGGTAACTTGTTAGTAACATAACCGTTCACATTATTTCTGTCAGGTGCTGTGAACACTTCTTCTGTAGGAATATTTGCGATAAAAGGTTGGCCGTCACCGTTGACATAACTCGTTGCATCTTCCCATAAATGTCCTTCCGGTAAACCGACTGTGAGGTCTGTACCTTCAGAAATATAATGGAGTGCCTTATAATTTTTCTTTTGTAGTCTTTCGGCATGTACACTTAAAGATTTAACATGTTTGTCCCAATTTTGAATTGGGTCATTGCCATCTACACGTACAATATCAAACACTTCATCAATAAATTTTTCATAAGCTTTTTCTTCATCCATATCTGGGTAAACTCGGCGAGCCCAGTCTTTAGTAGGAAAGGCTGCCACAACCCATGGAAATTGATTCTTCTGACTCGCTTCCATATATGGTTTGAACCCTTTAGAATACTGAGCTTGAAAAGCTTTTAATTTATTGCCATCGATACCATTTAATAAGTCAGGATCTTCCGCGATGAGTGCTAAGTTAGCTGCTCCACGTTCAACATAATCCAGTCTTTCATCAACATCATACTGTTTTAAATCACTATTCTCAAAATACTCTACAGCTTCATGTTCAAATTTAAGTCTCTTCAGTTTTGAGTCTGAATATTTCACACGAACATCAGAGGCACCAGCTTTATAAGCCTCTTCAACTATTAAATGCGTTAAGTCTAACGCTTCAACTGATGAACGAATAAATACAGGTTGATTTTGTTGAACATTCATCCCTACTTTAACGAGTAATTCTGCATATTGTCTTAACTTTTCATTATAGTTATCCATAATGATTCCTCCCCTAATCTTGTCTAAGTTGTCCTAAATGATCTGCAATTGCTGTCACTTCACTTGGTGAAAATGAATCTTTAGACATTACAAATTCATGTATTTCTGTTATTTCTTCATGATTAGAAGACTGGAATTTATCTGGATCAAGTAAACCTTGATTTACAATATTTAATTTCTTTCTGATTTCTGCAATCATTTCTTCATTTGATAATGACACGTGATTCACCTCTTTTGTTCAATATTCTATCAAATTACCACACTTTATTAAACTTTAATAGAATTTGAGGTTAAGTACTTTCTTATTGTTTAAATACTCTTTAAAATGGGGATATAGTTACATAGTTTGGAGGAATATAAATGGTAGACGTAGCATTTGTATGTCTCGGTAATATTTGTCGTTCTCCAATGGCTGAAGCGATCATGAGACAAAGACTACAAGACAGAGGCATTTCAGGTATTACAGTTCACTCAAGAGGAACAGGTCGATGGAATCTCGGTGAACCACCTCACGAAGGTACTCAAGCGATATTGAAAGAACATCATATCCCCTTCGATAATATGATAAGTGAACTATTCGAACCAGATGATGATTTTGACTATATTATAGCAATGGACCAAAGTAACGTGGATAACATAAGACGAATTAATCCTCATATACGCGGACAATTGTTCAAATTGCTAGAATTTAGTAACATGGAAGAGAGTGATGTACCGGATCCATATTACACTAATAATTTTGAAGGTGTATTTGAAATGGTACAATCATCTTGTGACAACTTAATTGACTATATCGTCAAAGATGCAAATTTGAAAGAGGGGTAATCAACTATGGAAAATAAATTAATTCCTGGTATTTTAATCGGTGCTATTATCGGCGGTGCTGCAACATTAGCTGATAAATCAACACGTAATTCTTTAACTCAATCATTTAAAGACGTTAAAGAAGGTAATCGTTCACGCAAACCGTCTAAAATTAATAGCATTAAAGATGAAGTAATGTATTGGAAAGATACGATTGAAGAAATCCGTCGTAACAATCCTGAATTAGAGCGTTCTATTAAAGACGCTAAAGAAACTTTTGTTAATCGTAAAAACCAACGTTTAGGTAAATAATCGGTTAATGATGAAATTTTAAACTAAAACACTGTTAAAGTTAGAGTCTTACTCTACTTTTAACAGTGTTTTTTTATGAATTTTAATAATAAGTACAAGTACTTCAATGAGAAATAAATAATTCTACATATGTAGCTAGAGCATAAATTGCTTCATAGCTATTGTCATTCGATAAATTTTAAGCGAAAATGTTGAATAACAATAATATTTAGCTATAAATGTTAAGAATACTTTTAGTAAAAGTAAAGAAATTTTACATTTATTGTTTGATATCTATAGTAAATTGGGAATATATTTTCATACATTTCTCGAATTTATTAAGCAAAGGAGATAGTTATGTCAAAACAAGAAAAAACAACTTCAAAGTTCCTAAATTCGGCTAAGGAACATGAGGAACATGGGAAAGGAAAAAATGGTGAAAAAGATAAACAGATTAAAGTCGACCGTACATATATTGAACCTCAACAGTTTCAATCAAAATCACCTAAGAAAAAGAATCAAGTATTCTTTCTATCAAGGTTAAATAAACCTGCCAAATACACGAAAGATTCTAATTTCCTCAATTACTTAATTTATAGAATAGGAAAAGATGATGCTTCAGGACTAGCAGCGCAAATGACCTATCACTTCGTGTTGGCAATGTTCCCAATGCTCATTTTCTTACTGACTTTATTGGGACAGTTTATAACGATTAACACTGATCAGATTAATCAAAAGGTCAGCCAGTATGTACCTGACCAAAGTACCGCCGACGTAATCACAAAAATATTTAGTGGTATTTCTGATAGTGCTAATGGTGGCGTCCTATCAATTGGTTTAATCTTAGCCATTTGGTCAGCATCTAATGGAATGTCTGCGATTATTAATTCATTTAATGTCGCTTATGACGTTGAGGATTCTAGAAATGGCTTCGTACTTAAGATTCTAAGTGTGTTATATACACTAGTATTAGGTATTGTGTTCGTAGTGGCCATCGTGCTCATTACATTAGGCCCAGTAATAAGCAAGTTCTTATTTGGACCTTTAGGATTAGATAAACAAGTAGAATGGGTATTTGATTTAGTAAGAATCGTCTTACCTCTAATTATAATAATCATTTTATTCACTGTATTATATTCAGTGGCACCAAATGTGAAAACGAAATTACGCTCTGTACTTCCAGGTGCCCTATTTACATCAATCATTTGGTTAGTCGGTTCATTCTTATTTGGATGGTATATCTCAAACTTCGGTAATTATAATAAAACATACGGAAGTTTAGCTGGTATCATTATTTTATTCTTATGGTTATATATCACAAGCTTTATTATCATTATTGGTGCAGAAATTAATGCTATTATACACCAAAGAACAGTAATCAAAGGCCACACACCTGAAGAAGCAGCTCTTCATCACGATGATAACAACCAAAATCATTATAATGAAGACACAACATATGAATATAATAACAATACACCAGTGAATAAAGATGAAAATTATGACGTTGATAAAAATCCAAATAATGAACAACCTGAAGATCATGAAACATTTAAAGATAAAATTGTTGATAAATTTAAAAAAGATAACGACAATAGTGGTAAAAATTCATAAATAACGTTTTAAAAAAGGCGAAAGTCACAATTATTTAAGTGACTTTCGCCTTTTTCATTGTTAGTTATTGAATCAAATTATGTTGGAAAGCATAAATAACAGCTTGAGTTCTATCTTGAACTTCTAACTTACTCAATATATTACTTACGTGTGTTTTAACAGTTTTAATAGTGATATGAGAGGCGCTAGCAATTTCTTGGTTAGAGTAACCTTTGGCAATTAATAATAAAATTTCCATTTCACGCTCTGTAAGCATTTCATATAACTCAGCACGTTTTTTCATGCGGTTTCTCATTTTTACAAGTACTTCTGGTTCAAAAACAGATTCCCCTTGATATGTTTTACGTACCGCGTCAGCAATGTCACTCGCACTAGTCGTTTTTAAGATATAACTATCTACCCCAGCATCTAATGCTCGATAAACTTCTTTATCCTCGATAAAGCTTGTTAACATTACTACTCTTATGTGAGGTAAATCCTTTTTAATTTCAGTAGTAGCTTCTACACCATCCATATCATCCATAAGTAAATCCATTAAAATTAAATCTGGTTTCAACTCATGGGCTTTTTCGATAGCTTCTTTACCAGAAGCACCTTCTCCAACTACTTCAATATCCTGTTGTGTAGATAGATAGCTTGAAATACCAATTCTAACCATTTCATGGTCATCAACAAACAATACTTTAATCGCCATTTGATTCATCCTCCTTATTCAATGGTGCTTTAACTTCTATTCTCGTACCTGAATCCGGTAACGATACGATATGGAATGTGGCACCAATCTCTAAAGCACGTTCTCTCATATTTTTTAATCCATAACTCTGTTCAAATTTTTCATCTACATTAAAACCTTTACCATTATCTTGAATTCTAAGTAGTAAATAATCTTCTTTATTAAATAATTCAACTGTTACCTTAGAACCATTAGAGTGTCGTAATGTATTAGAAATAGCCTCTTGGGTGATTCTAAACAAATGATCTTCTATCCCTTTTGGTACTTTGAAATCTTGAATTTCATGAACAACTTTCATAGGGACTTTCTTTTGAAGATCAATGACTAAATCTTTAATACCCTCTCCTAATGATTTGTCTTTCAAACCAATAGGTCTTAGATGTAATAATAATGCTCTCATTTCGAGCTGAGAGTCTTGAACCATCTTCTCTAGTACAGGTATTTGTTGGTCTAAAGGTGGTTCTAATTTTGACTCTTTAATCGCTGACAACATCATACTTGCTGCAAATAGTTGCTGACTAACTGAGTCATGTAGTTCTCTTGCTAAACGTTGACGTTCGTCTTCAATAATTTTCTTCACTTTTACATCATTCATATTATAATTTTCATTGGTCATATTCTGCGTTTTCATTCTCAATCGGTGTAATTCTTGATTTAAAGGAACTAAAGTATGGTAAATTTCTAACGTTTCACTGTATAACTCTAGGTTTTGATCATTTATGCCTACTGTTTCACCTTCAATAGACCTTTCAATTTGTGACTTAAGCCAATCATTTTGTTGATTGATTTTATACGCTAACACAGAGCCAACGATAATACATAGTAAGATGATTAATATATTTAGGAATAAAAATACTGGTATTCCAAAAATTTGGGTGTAAAACATCCCTTGAAAATAAATAATATTGACGAACACCTTATCAATGAATAAAAAAGCAGTTAGCATGCTATATACAAGTATTAGCATTGAACCAATTGCTCTCAAGTAGTGATTCATCTATAAATCACCTCAACGTCTCCTATGAACGTTGAAACGTAAACATTGACAGTATAGTTGTCTTCTTTAGTTTTTTCTTCAACTTGAATATGGTTATTTTCAATTTTGTATGATTGTTGTTCTAAATAAGCAGTACCATAGAATGCAGCCGCATGTAGATTAATATTATAGTTTAGTGGAACAATCACTTGGACCTTGCCAAGAATATGACGTACTACAATCGTATTCGTTTCTTTAATATTAGCTGCTTTTGTCATATCAATATGAATATCACCGATGCCATGTTGAATCTGTACATCTTCCCACTTATAAACATAAACTGGTGTACGTTGTTCCCCGAACCACTTTTGTTTAATAAATATAGGTGACGTTACCTCTTCATCAGTTGCAATAACTTTTAATGGCTTAAATTTATAAATTAAGTAACGAATGATAAGTACCACTAAGAAAATAAAAAGAATAATAATTGTGTACTTATTAGACAATAGAGTAAACGCAATAAGCAATGCCCCTATCCAGAAGGACAACAAACCTCTTACTTTATGAAAATAGACATATCCTACATACACGAGCACACATCCTAATAATAAGACGAGAAGAAAGCCAATTTTTTCAAAAAATATATAATAAAAATTGGCGATAATCATTAAAGCTGTAAAAATTATCAACATTTCAGTTGATATATATTTGTGTGTCATGTTTCGCCACCTTTCTATGCTACAGCACTCATATGATAAATTAAGTTACACTCATTTTCTGTAGTGATTTTCTCTTTAGATTGTAAATGTAAATCTGCTTCAATTCTTGCATAATAAGCTTCAATATCATCTAACTTTGTTTTAATTTTTTCAATTTCTACATCATGAATTTCCTCTGCACAATAAATGTCATGATTATTGACGATATCGATATATTTATTTTCCAATGAGAGGGTGAGACTGTCAATTAACTTCTTTAATTGAACTCTTTTCTCACTTAAATAATTGATATAACTCTCGATACTTTTTAATTTTTTATCCAGTATCATTTTGTATTCTTCAATACTATTTTTAATTGTTGATTTGAGAAATTGTTGTAAATATAAATCCATATAATTCATACTACCACCTCGTCATTAATTAAACCTAAGTATAAAACAATTCCGAAACCTAACGTAATAGGCTCCGGAACCATATTGAATTCATACTTTAGTCCGACGAGTTGTAAAGAACTCTCCGCAAGATATTAAATGTATTTTAAATTCCTAGTCATCGATTTTAGTAGTTAATAATGGACCGTCTTTAGTAACAATTACTGTGTGCTCAATCTGAGCCACAAAGCTCTTATCTTTAGTTTCAAATGCCCACTCGTTCTTTCCTTCAGTGACAAATGTAGCTCGTGATGAAATGAAAGGTTCTACTGCAATAACAAGACCTTCTTTTAATAATGTTTTGTCTTTTGGATCATAATAATTCATTACATGACTAGGTGCTTCATGTAACGATTGACCCACACCATGACCGGTTAAGTTTTTAATTACTGTTAAATCATTTTGACGTGCTGTAGCGTGAACCGCCTTACCAATATTACTTAATTTGGCACCAGGTTTTACTTTCGTCATGGCATTTTCAAAAGCCATTGTTGCTACATCACATACTTTTTGTTTAAGAGGATTATCTGCTTCTCCCACTACAAATGAGATGCCTGTATCAGCATAGTAACCATCTTTTAACGCTGATACATCGATATTGACTAAGTCTCCCTCACGAATAATACGTTTACCGGGAATACCATGGGCTACCTCTTCATTTACACTAATACATGTTTGCCCAGGAAAATTTTCATCATGAATTGGGGCCGAAATTGCACCATGCTCCTCAAACAAATCTTTAGCAATATTATCTAACTCTCGTGTAGTCACACCAGGTTTAGTTGCTGCTTGCATTGTGTCTCTGACCTTAGCACAAATGTATCCTATTTCTTTTAATGCTTGTAATTCTTCATCAGTTTTAACAATCATTTTATCCCGTTCCTTTTTAAATTTTATTTCATCTTATTATAGCAAATTTTTTTTGATATACTAAACTTGAATGGATACATAATTAGATTTATATGAAATATTTTTAGAGAAAGAGAATTTGTATAAAGTATATGCTTTTCGAATTCCCTTTTCCTACTAAGGGGTCAGATAGCTATGAATGTAAAATGGTATAGACATATAATTGGAGCTAGAACGCTTAAAACAGGACTTGCAACTTTTTTAACATCATTATTTTGTATGTTGCTCCATCTCACTCCAATATTTGCTATTCTAACAGCAATTGTAACTATTGAACCTACAGCTAAGGCATCAATTAAGAAAGGCTACAAACGTTTACCCGCGACAGTTATAGGTGCTTTATTTGCTGTAGTATTCACCTATATATTTGGAGATCAATCACCATTAAGTTATGCACTTGCTGCAACGTTTACCATTTTAGTTTGTACGAAATTTAATTTACAAGTTGGTACTACTGTTGCAGTACTCACTTCAGTAGCAATGATTCCTGGTATTCATGAAGCGTATTATTTTAATTTCTTTTCAAGATTATTAACCGCTCTTATTGGACTTGTCACAGCAGGATTAGTTAACTTTATCATTCTGCCCCCTAAATATTATCAACAACTTGAAGACCAACTATCAATGTCTGAGAAAAAAATGTACGACTTATTTTATAACCGTTGCCAAGAGTTATTATTAGGAAAGTTTAGTTCTGAGAAAAGTAATAGACAACTTTCAAAATTAAACATTATTGCTCAAAAGATTGAGACTTTAACGAGTTATCAAAGAGATGAACTTCATTATCATAAAAATAAAGAAGATGATTGGAAATTACTAAATAAAATAACCAATCGCGCGTATAATAATCGTTTGTTTATCTCTCATCTATCCAATATCATTTATCTACCTAAAAATACTCATATTGCTTTCGCTCCAGAAGAAAAGATGGCGATAATAAATATTAGTAATAGTATTAGTGAAATAATAAGTCATGGAGGTTTTAAACGGCACAAGAAATCAGCTTCGACGTTAAAAACCTCTGTGAAGCGTTTGGAAGAATTTGACCAAAATCAAATGAAGAGCCACCTTATTTATGAGATACTGTTAATTTATAAAATTTTAGATTCTCGCTATGCTAAATAATTAATACAACAGTAAATACCTCAGAATGGTTACTTAATCATAACCGTTCTGAGGTATCTTTATTCTAAACTTTAAAATTATTCTGTTTCACCTTGACCAATTGTCACTGAAGTAACATAACCGTTCTCTACTTTAAATTGTAATTTGATTTTATCGCCATGGTATACATATACACCATCATTAGAATCTGTACTTGAGTGTGGTAAATGATTTAATACATCATTTGGATAAACATCTTTCATTTGATTTAAAGACAATGATTGATCTGTTACTTTAAATCTGATACTTGTAGCCGTATCCTCACCTGTTGTTCTAATTTCTTGATCATACACTTGCTTGTATTCAATATTATCTTCATTATCTTGTTCAATCTTATAACCATTAAAATTTAACTGCCCATTATCCAAAGCATTAACAAAACTTTTAGTTGCAAGATAAGAAGCATTTTGACCGGCATTACCATTATGTACGTATTCATCTTGATTTAATGATGATTGATGATTATAACTCGATAAGTGATTGTCCCCATTAACCATTTGTTCAGCGTGTGCAACTTGCGAAAGTGAAAAAGCAATCGATGATGCTGCAAGAGTTAAACCCATCATTTTAAAACCTTTCATTTTCTCACTCCTATAAATTGTATAAAGTAAAGTTCTCTTGTACACGCTTAGTATATCAACTATAAAATAATATCAAACCTATATTTCTTATCTTCACACTTCTATCACTTTACTGTCCTAAAATAAAATTTAAAAGACGTTCAAGCAACCTAAGTGTTGAAAATAAAAAAGAGCTAGAGAATAGCTGCTTTAGCTATTATTCTAACTCTAAATTATAATTATTTAATTCTTGCTGTTCTTAGCTCGGTTAATTAATACTTGTTTAGCTGCTTCTTCTTCAGTATTGTCTAATTCTTTAGGTTCAAATGGAATGCCTTTACGTTCACACGCTTTTTCAAGTAAATAATCTGTCATTTCATGATTTTTAGGTAATACTGGACCGTGTAAATAAGAACCTAAAAGATTTTTGTAATGGATTCCTTCTTTACGATCAGTATCATTATTACCATAACCGTGAGTCACTTGTCCAAGTGTACCAAAGTTATGATATGTTCTACCGCCATGATTTTCAAAACCAACAATGGTTCCAAATGTATCACTTTCGATCACAATATCACCTGTTAAACGGTCAGTTCGTGACTCAGTATAGAAATCAAGAACTCCTAATCCCTCAAGTTCTGTTCCATCAGGAGTAATATACTTCGTTCCTAAGAATTGGTAACCACCACAAATTGTTAGGCCTGGCATGCCATCTTCAATTGCTTCTTTAAGTGAGGTTTTAATTTTACTGAGTTCTTTAGTTGCAAGAGCTTGCTCTCGATCACTTCCGCCACCAATGAAGAATATGTCGCAATTATCGAATGTTACACCATCTGTTTCATTAATTTCTAAAACATTTAATTTGATATTTCTCTTTTTAGCACGTTGTTTTAGTGCGATGATATTCCCAATGTCACTGTATAAATTTAATTTATCAGACATAAAATGATATACCGTAAGTTCATTCATTTACGACTGACCTCCTTCAAATGAGCGATTTAATTGCTCTAGCATCGGCGCTAAAGAAGTATAATTTGGAATAGCTACCGTAAAGGATGTATAGTCCATTGTTTTAGCCGTAGCTTTATAAATATCATTCTCAACAATAATAGGAACATCCACTTCAGCAAGTTTTAAACGTAGTTGTAGTTCTTCAGCACGTGTACCAGTGACAATGATAGCTTCAATATCTTGATTGCTTAACTTCTCAAAGTCAGCATCGTAAATCCATGATGTATCACGGCCATCCGCAGCATTATCGTTCAAGCTAATTACATAAACTTTCTTACCTTCAAGCTGTTCACCAACTGATAAGCTAGCATTCATTCCTGCAGGGTTCTTAGCAAGATTTATCATTGCTTCTTTATTCCCTTTAGAAAAATATTGCATACGGCCATTGTCAGAAGTATATGTTTCAAAACCTTTTTGAATTGATTCGTCATTAAGTCCCAATTCTCTTAAGACTGAATATGCCGCTAAAGCGTTAAATGCATTGAAGTCACCTGCAATTTTCATATTAAAAGTAAAATGATTAATCGTCATATTGATAAATGGTGAAACTTCAAAATTTGAAACTTCATATGTAGGTTCTTCACGTTTAAATCCACATTCACAATGATAATGACCAATTTGATTATAATGAATATAATCATACTGTAATAATTGCCCACAATTTGGGCAATATTTACTTTCGTTCATGGTACTTTGTTCAAATTCAT
The DNA here is from genome assembly GCF_000692055.1 of Staphylococcus sp. TE8. Lineage (NCBI taxonomy): Bacteria > Bacillati > Bacillota > Bacilli > Caryophanales > Staphylococcaceae > Staphylococcus > Staphylococcus sp. TE8. The sequence continues at coordinate 104,550 of NZ_JMGB01000003.1, read as the reverse complement.
GTGCATGTGCTTTCATACCATAATATACAAGAGAATCACTTGCGATTTTCAATCGACTTACGAATGGATCATCAGCGTTTAATAATAATTTAATACCTTTATTGCTTATCGATTTCGCTATATTATTTACCATAATATCTATTTCGCCAAATCTATCCATTTGGTCTCTGAAAAAGTTTGTAAATACCATCATTGATGGCGTAACCTCTTTAAGAACTCGAGGTATTGAGCCCTCATCAATCTCAATGATAGCAATTTTAGTGTCTTTTGAAATTTGCATAATGAATGCAGATGTAATCCCTGCAGCCATATTTGCACCTTCATTATTATGAATAATTTTAATTTGATTTTCTTTTAAAGTATGCCCTATTAAGTTAGATGTTGTTGTTTTACCATTTGTACCACTAATAAATACGATATCATCAACTTGTTCAGACAATTTTCTTAATATATTTTGATCCACACGTCTTGCAATTTGCCCAGGCAAGTCTGTTCCCTTCTTACCAACAGCTCTGCTTGCCTTACGAGCTAACTTAGCCATGTGAGTTGCAGTCCATTGTCTCATGCGTTTCCTCCTCTTAATTCCACTCGCATAATTATAACATGTAAAGGGTATAACAAAAAAGATTCTCAATTCGAAAAGAATGGCCGTTTTACAGATTAGAATAATTTTAATCTGTAAATGAGAATGGTTATCTCTAGATTAGAATAATTATTATTTACTATCGAGAAAAGGTTTGTTATACTCATATATGTAATTAATTAATTCAATTTTTATAAGAGGTGAATGAGATGTTAAGTAAAGAATTACTTGAAGCATTAAACGAACAAATGAACCACGAATATTTCTCTGCTCATGCTTATATGGCAATGGCAGCTTATTGCGATAAAGAATCTTATGAAGGTTTTGCTAACTTCTACATTGAACAAGCTAAAGAAGAACGATTCCACGGTAAAAAAATCTATGATTATATTAACGATCGCGGTGAACATGCAGTTTTTGATACAATTAAAGCTCCTAAAGTAGAATTCTCATCTATTTTAGAAACATTTAAAGATGGTTTAGAACAAGAAAGAGATGTTACTAAACGTTTCTATAACCTATCTGATTTAGCGCATAAAGATAAAGACTATGCTACAATTTCATTCTTAAATTGGTTCTTAGATGAACAAGTTGAAGAAGAATCAACATTCGAAACACACATTGATTACTTAACTCGTATCGGTGACGATTGCAATACATTATACTTATATGAGAAAGAACTTGCTAATCGCTCTTTTGACGAAGAATAATTCGTAACTCTTGTCTTAAATTCAACAAGATATGATAACTATGACATTAACCTTAGTTATTAACATATCCTTATAGCCCAATCATGTGATTCATTAAAACGCATGGTTGGGCTAATTTTATATATATTATTTAAGAAAACATCTATAGAACTTACAAGAACTTACAAATTTTAACTAATGAAATTAGAGTTAGTTTATAAAAGTAGAGCAAATTAAAACCACTTTACTAGGAAAGTAAAAAGAAGTGTTATAAAATATATAATTAAAGAATTTATATTAATTGAAAATGATACAGGAAGGAAAATATGAATGGCTGATAATGCTTTTGTAGCGTTAGACTTTGAAACCGCAAATGGTAAGCGTACGAGTATTTGTTCAGTTGGTATGGTTAAAGTCATCAATAATCAAATTACTGAATCATTCTACACACTAGTAAACCCCTTTGATTACTTTACTGAAACAAATATAAATGTTCATGGTATTAGACCTGAGGACGTTGAAGATGCACCAAGTTTTGAATATGTTTACCCTTATATGCTTAAATTCATAAATGAATTACCTGTTGTTGCACACAACGCGGCTTTTGATATGAATGTCTTACATCAGAGTTTAAAAAGCTTAAATATTGAAACACCTTCGATGACTTATTTTTGTTCATATCAGCTAGCCAAACGAACAATTGATGCTTACAGGTATGGTCTTAAGCATTTGATGAATCATTATCAATTAGATTTCCACGGTCATCATGACGCACTCAATGATGCTAAAGCGTGTGCAATGATTACATTTAGGTTACTCAAACACTATGATGATTTACCAAGTATGCTTTCAATCTACGGTAAGAATCTTAAAGATAAAGGCTGATTGAACACTATAACTAAGTGAACATCAGCCTATTTTTATATAAAATCATATATTGTCATATTTCGATAACTTGATTGCTCTAAATTTCCCACTGTTACGCCTATAAGTCGAATAGGTATATCAGGATCTTTTAAATCATTATAGAGTGTATAAGCTATATTATAAATGTCGTTTTCTGATTGAATAGAATCTCTTAAACTTGTTTGTTTCGATAACGTCTCATATTTAAAGGTTTTAATTTTTACTGTTACTGTTTTACCGGATTTCTGTAATTTGTTTAATCTTTCTGCAGTTTTACCAGAAAGTTCCCATACTTTCCTCAAAATTTCATCGTCATCATTTACATCAGTTGAAAAGGTGCGCTCAGTTCCTACTGATTTTCTCACTCGGGTAGCTTTCACTTCATTGTTATCAATACCTCTAGCTTTATTATATAAACCGCGGCCTCTTTTCCCGAATAGACGAATTAGTTCAAATTCATCTTTGTCGTACAAATCTTGCCCAGTGTAGATGCCATTATCATGCATAACTTTCTTTGAAGCTTTCCCAACGCCAGGAAATTCACCTATGTCTAAATTCATTAATATCTCATGTACATTTTGATAGTCTATAACGGTCATACCATTTGGTTTATTCATTCCACTCGCTAATTTGGCTAAAAATTTATTATATGATACACCAGCTGAAGCAGTTAATTGCGTTTGTTCGAAGATGTCACGTCGAATATAGTTCGCAATTCTAGACGCGGGCATATCTGGTCGAACGAGATGTGTGATATCTAAATATGCTTCATCTAATGACATAGGTTCTACAATTTCTGTGTAACTTCGAAAGATATCCATAATCTGTTGTGAAACTTCTCTATATGCACCAAAACGACTAGTTACGTAATATCCATTTGGGCATAGTTTATGAGCTTGAGACATTGGCATTGCTGAATGCACACCATATTTCCTTGCTTCATAAGATGCAGTTGATACTACGCCACGATGACTCGCTTTACCCCCTACAATGACTGGTTTGCCTTTAAGTTGAGGATTATCTCGCATTTCTACTTGCGCAAAGAAATAATCCATATCAATGTGAATAATCCTTCTCTCTGCCAAAGTCTCACCTCACTTTCCATTTTTTAAAATAACTTGATATTATTATACGCTTTAAATAAATATTTTACATGTATTGTGCACACTTTAAAATGTATGCTTTAGAATGGTTTCAATAATAAAAACCACTTGCTCGTCTATTTGAACAAGTGGTTAATCTATTATTCATGATTTGCTTGGGTTGGTTTACTTTGATATAAGTATAATCCTTCATCATATTTTTGAACGTATTTAAATTTACTAGTTAATGCAAGTGCTACTAGAAATACATCTATCATACAGTAACTCATATGTATACTAAACATGAAAATGAGTGATGAGTAAGAATACATTTGAATAAGTATAAGTAATGTTAAACTAATCATCACAAGTGGCGCTAACATAATTGTTGTAAATTGCCATCTATTAAAACATGTATTGGAGAATTGCATGATGATGGATCGTTTATTGTATTTAATTGAAGGTTTTTCACCTTTTGAAAATATTATAAATAGTAATCTGTGAATAAGCTCATGAACAATTAATAATATAATAAAACCTATGAATCCATAGAACAGGTTCATCACTATATTTTGTTCAATCACATGAGTCACTTTATAAGCCCATTTATAAGTAAATAATACGACAAATAATCCAAATACAATTTGCAATAAAATAAATCGCTGAAGTTGAAATTTATTCTTTGATAAATCTATTTTATGCACAACCAACCCTCCAATTCGCTATTTTTCAACCATAGTATACATCTTTTAATTTGGTTAAAAAAGACTCTTTTCAAGAAAGTAAGTTGCTTGTAATAATACCTTAACATTCAATACACATTTGCAATTAATTGTATTCTATCTTTGAGATTTTTAATTCTCTTTGCGTTCAAATAAGGCCACAGTTTCTATATGTGTTGTTTGTGGGAACATATCCACTGGAGTTATTTCAACTAAATGATAATTATCTGATAATAATTGCGCATCTCTTTGTTGAGTAGATGGATTACAAGAAATATATACAATGCGTTTGGGATTTAATTTGAGCAACGTTTTAATAAACGTCTCATCGCAACCTTTTCTTGGTGGATCAACCATCACTACGTCAGGTTTTATTCCTTGTGCTTTCCATTCTAAAATAACATCTTCAGCTTTCCCACATTCAAAAGTCGTATTGTTTAATTGGTTTTTAGTCGCATTCTCCTGTGCGTCTTTAATAGCAGATGGTACTACTTCAACACCATAAACATGCTTAGCTTGAGGAGCCATATACAAACCTATTGTACCAATACCGCAATAAGTGTCTAATACAATTTCCTCTCCTGTTAATTGAGCATAATCAATCGCTTTTTGATAGAGTTTCTCAGTCTGGGCAGAATTTATTTGATAGAAGGATTGATCTGATATATTAAACGTAACCTCACTTAACTCATCAATAATTTTATCTTTACCATACAACGTTACAGATTGAGGTCCCATAATGACATTTGAATGCGTATCATTAATATTTTGTTTAATGCTTGTTATATTTGGAAATTCTGAGATAAGTTTTTGCACTAATACATTCGCATTTTTAAATTTCTTACCATTTGTAACAAAGATGACCATTATTTCATCAGTATGATACCCCGTTCTAATGACTAAGTGCCTCATTAAACCTCTTTTATTTTTTTCATCATAGATACTCATATTAAGTTCATTAAACCAATGTTTTACGTAGTTCATAATATTTTGATGTTGTTCATCTTGAATTAGACAACTATCCATATCGATAATGTCATGACTTCGTTGTCTATAGAATCCCATGATAGCTTTATTATCTTTATCTTTCCCTACTGGAATCTGAGATTTATTACGGTATCTCCATGGTTGTTCCATTCCTAACGTAGGCTGAATCGGTGTATCTTCGAAAGGACCTTTACGATGAAATAGATTAACAACTTGTTCTTTTTTCATATTTAATTGAGCTTGATAAGTCATATGTTGCAACTGACATCCACCACATTTGTAATAATATACACAAGGAGGCTCAACTCTATCTTTACTTTTATTTTTTACTTCAAGAAGTTTACCAATTGCAAAATTCTTTTTCACTTTAATCAATTTGTATTCTATCTCTTCTTCTATAAGAGCATTAGGCACAAACACTGGATAACGATCAATTTTTACAACGCCATGCCCTTCATGCGTTAAATCGATAACTTTTCCAGTATGCACCTCATTCTTTTTTAATGTTTCCAAAATATTTCCCCCACATACAAAAAGGTTAGGATATCAATTCTGGGTCTCCTAACCTTCTTATTAATATTCTAATTGCTCAGTTATAGTTTACTGCTTTTCAGTGGTAATATCAGGTGTTGAACCATTATCTAATAATTCTTCATTAAAGACATCTTTAGGCGTAAATACTTCAATATGACGTTCTAAATTTAAGAAATTCGCTGGCAATTTACCACCATATTCACCATCAACATTTAATTGCATTTCGGTATATGATGAAATATTAATTGACTTAGCTTTTTCATAAATTACTTTAGGATGTTTTGTATGTTCACCACGGGAAGCTAAAGTCATGATATGTCCTAGCTCAGCTAAATTGGCTTTTTCCACAATAATTAAAGTGAAATATCCATCGTCTAATTTTGCATCAGGTACTAACTTTTCAAATCCAGCCATAGAATTCGTCAGACCAAGTAAGAAGAGCAATGATTCCCCTTGGAATACCTTATTATCATATTCAATACGAATATCTACAGCCTTCATTTGTGGTAACATTTCAAACCCTTTAATGTAATATGCAAAAGGTCCAACAATAGATTTAAGTTTACTTGGCGTCTCATAAGAGACTTGAGTGAGTCTACCTCCTGCTGCCAAATTAATAAAGTAACGGTTATTCATCTTACCGATATCTACTTTAGTAGTATGACCCTCTATGATAATATCAACAGCACCCATAATATCATTTGGTAAATGTAATGCACGCCCAAAGTCATTGACAGTGCCCATAGGAATGATTCCTAATTTAGGACGATTTGGTTGCTCAGCGATACCATTAACAACTTCATTTAAAGTACCATCACCACCTGCTACAATTAACAAATCATAATGACTACTCAATGCTCTTTCCGCTTCTATTGTTGCGTCGCCAGCTTTCTCAGTAGCAAACGCACTTGTTTCATAGCCAGCTTTCTCTAATTTAATTAATACATCTGGTAATACGCGTTTAAATAGTTCTTTCCCTGATGTCGGGTTATATATAATTCTTGCACGTTTTCTCATAGTTAATCCCTCGACTTCATATACTCATACATTATATTAAATGATTTAAACATCAGTTAAAAGTATTTATTACTAATTCTCTCAACTTATCGACAATATTAATTTTAGAGAGGCTCAAAATGATTTTATTTTTAAGAATTTTAACATCAAAGATGTTTATTTGGATCTTTTAATCTAAAAAAGCTTCTATCACATGTTTGTTGACATGTAATAGAAGCTTTGAAAATGATATGTGACGGATTAGCGTTTATCTAATTCTTGTTTTAATAAACCATTAACTTTTTGAGGGTTAGCTTGGCCTTTTGAAGCTTTCATAATTTGTCCAACTAAGAAGCCCATAGCTTTACCTTTACCGTTTTTATAGTCTTCTACAGATTGAGGATTATTATCTAAAGCTTCATTAACGAATTTTAATAACGTCGCTTCATCTGAAATTTGTACTAAACCTTTATCTTCCATAATTTGTTTAGCATCTCCACCATTTTCTGCAAGTTCTGGGAAGACTTTTTTAGCAATTTTACTACTCATAGTACCGTCTTCAATCAATTTGATCATTCCTGCAAGATTTTCAGGTGTTAATTGTGTATCTTGTAATTCGACTTGATTTTTATTTAAATATTCATTTACGCCACCCATTAACCAGTTAGACGTTAACTTAACATCAGCACCATGTTCAATGGCACCTTCAAAGAAATCTGACATTTCTTTGGTAAGTGTTAAGACATGTGCATCGTATTCAGGTAAACCTAAATCATTCACATATTTAGCTTTACGCTCATCTGGCAACTCAGGAATCGTTTGACGTACACGTTCTTTCCATTCTTCATCAACATATAAAGGTACAATATCTGGCTCTGGGAAATAACGATAATCATCAGAACCTTCTTTAACACGCATTAAAATAGTTTTACCAGTTGATTCATCAAAGCGACGTGTTTCTTGCCCAATTTCGCCACCATTAAGTAATTCTTCTTCTTGGCGTTTTTCTTCATATTCTAAACCTTTTCTTACATAGTTAAATGAGTTAAGGTTTTTCAATTCAGTTTTGGTACCAAATTCTTCTTGTCCATAAGGGCGTAATGAAATATTAGCATCACAACGTAGTGAACCTTCTTCCATCTTACAATCAGAAACACCTGTATATTGAATAATTGAACGTAACTTTTCTAAATAAGCATAAGCTTCTTGAGGTGAACGAATGTCAGGTTCAGAAACAATTTCAATTAGAGGCGTACCTTGACGATTTAAGTCAACTAGAGAATAACCATCTTTATGTGTTGATTTACCCGCATCTTCTTCCATGTGAAGACGTGTAATACCAATACGTTTAGTTTCTCCATCTACTTCAATATCAATATAACCATTTTCACCAATTGGTTCATCAAATTGAGAAATTTGATATGCCTTTGGATTATCAGGATAGAAATAGTTTTTACGGTCAAATTTAGAATTTGTAGCGATATCCATATTTAAAGCCATTGAAGCTCTCATAGCCCAATCTACTGCACGTCTATTTACAACCGGTAATACACCTGGATATGCTAAGTCGATAACATTTGTATTTGAGTTAGGTTCAGCTCCAAAATGTGCTGGTGATGGAGAGAACATTTTTGAGTCTGTTTTTAACTCAACGTGAACTTCAAGTCCTATAACTGTTTCAAAATGCATGGTTTCCACTCCTTATAATTTTTCGTATGCGTCATGTAAGTTGTATTGTGTTTCATATTGATAAGCTACACGATATAACGTCTTTTCATCGAAAGGTTTACCGATAAATTGTAAACCAATTGGTCGTCCGTTAGATTGTCCGCAAGGAACAGAAATACCAGGTAAACCAGCTAAGTTAACTGGTGTTGTTAGTAAATCATTTGCATACATAGTTAATGGATCATCAATTTCTTCGCCTAAATTAAATGCAGTTGTTGGCGCAGTTGGTCCTACCACTACATCATATTCTTCAAATACTTTATCAAAATCATTTTTAATTAATGTTCTCACTTTTTGAGACTTTTTATAGTAAGCATCGTAGTAACCTGAGCTTAAAGCGAATGTTCCTAAGAAGATACGACGTTTAACTTCAGCTCCGAAGCCTTCAGATCTTGACATTTTATATAACTCTTCTAACGATTGAGCTTCTTTTGAATGGTAGCCATAACGGATGCCATCAAAACGAGCTAAGTTTGCAGATGCTTCAGATGATGCAATTACATAATAAGAAGGAATACCATATTTAGTGTTAGGTAATGAAACTTCTCCTACTTCAGCACCTAAAGATTTTAACGTCTCAACAGCTTCTTTAACAGACGTTTTGACTTCTTCACTTACACCTTCTCCTAAGTATTCTTTAGGTAAAGCTACTTTAAGACCTTTGATATCTTTACCAATATCTGAAGTGAAATCAACATCTTCTACTGGTGCACTAGTTGAATCATTTGCATCTACACCTGAAATTGTTTCAAGTACAATTGCGTTATCTTTAACGTTGCGTGTAATAGGACCAATTTGATCTAAAGAAGAAGCAAAAGCCACTAAACCAAAACGTGATACACGTCCATATGTAGGTTTCATACCTACGACACCACAATATGCTGTTGGTTGTCTGATAGAACCTCCTGTATCAGATCCTAAACTAAATGGTACTAAACCTGCTGCAACAGCTGCTGCTGAACCACCAGAAGAACCTCCAGGTACTGCTGTATGATCGAATGGGTTTAACGTTTTCTTAAAGTAAGATGTTTCAGTTGAACCACCCATTGCAAACTCATCCATATTTAATTTACCAATAAGTACGGCATTTTCTCCATGTAATTTATTCATTACAGTAGACTCGTATATTGGTACGAATCCTTCAAGCATTTTACTCGCACATGTAGTTTCTACATCTTTGGTAATAATATTATCTTTAATTCCCATAGGAATACCGAATAATTTACCGTCCATTTGATCTTTCGCTTGTAAATCATCTAGTTCTTCTGCTTTTTTAATAGCATTCTCTTTATCTAAAGCTAAGAAAGATTTGATAGTTGGGTCTGTTTCTTCAATAGCTTCATAAATATCTTTAACAACTTCAGAAGGTTTAATTTCTTTGTTCTTAATCATTTCTGTTAATTTTTCAACAGATTCATAGCGAATACTCATCTTAAGCGTCCTCCCCATTCATGATGGATGGCACTTTAAATTGTCCATCTTCTGTTTCTTTTGCATTTTTCAATGCTAATTCTTGAGGAATGCCCTCGATTGCTTTATCGTCACGTAACACGTTTTGTAAATCTAATACGTGATAAGTTGGCTCAACACCTTCAGTATCAGCACTATCATTTTGTTTCGCAAAATCTAAAATACTTTCTAAGGTATTAGCCATTTCTTCTGTTTCTTCAGAAGAAATTTGAAGTCTAGCTAAATTAGCAATATGTTCAACTTCTTCACGTGTAACTTTAGTCATTAAATAAAAGCCTCCTTAATACTCATTCATCATCAAATTGTATCAAATTTCGCTATAAAAATCTAAGTTTTTATAACGATGTTAGATAAAATAAAGGCTTGATATATCAGCCTTTATAAACTTCCTTAAATTAGGTTACATATTTAAGTTAATTCAATCTTACATAATAACATTCATGCAACTTCTACTTTTAAATTTTAAATAATATGCAATTTTATACAATCGAAAGTTAATTTCAAACTTTCGAGTAAGCGCTTTCTATACTGGTATTAAAGCTATTATTTTACAAATATTGAATTTTTACTTTTCTGAACATTTCATTATCATGTATAATATTACAAATAACTTATTTAAAAACAAAGTAAAGGGAGTGTTTCATATGCTGACATTAGGTTCTACACTCAGTAACCAAGTCGATGCGAATTGGCAAACATACATTATGATTGCTGCTTACTTTATTATTCTGCTCGTTATCGGCTTTTACGGTTACAAACAAGCTACGGGCAATTTAAGTGAATTTATGCTAGGAGGACGTAATATAGGACCATATATTACAGCTTTATCAGCAGGTGCTTCTGATATGAGTGGCTGGATGATTATGGGACTTCCAGGTTCAGTCTATAGCACAGGTCTTTCTGCCATATGGATAACAATAGGTTTAACACTTGGTGCATATATCAACTATTTCGTCGTCGCTCCTAGATTACGAGTCTATACAGAAATTGCTGGGGATGCCATCACCTTACCTGATTTCTTCAAGAATAGATTGAATGATAACCAAAATGTGATTAAAATTATTTCCGGATTAATTATTGTTGTCTTCTTTACTTTATATACTCATTCTGGATTCGTTTCAGGTGGTAAATTATTCGAAAGTGCCTTCGGACTTAATTACCATTTTGGATTGATATTAGTTGCACTCATCGTTATCCTATACACCTTTTTCGGAGGTTATTTAGCTGTATCAATTACTGACTTTTTCCAAGGCGTGATTATGCTTATTGCAATGGTAATGGTACCTATTGTTGCCCTTTTAAAATTAAATGGATGGGACACGTTTCATGAAGTGGCACAAATGAAACCAACAAATTTAGATTTATTTAGAGGGACAACTGTAATTGGTATTATATCTCTATTTTCTTGGGGACTTGGTTACTTTGGACAACCACATATCATAGTACGATTCATGTCTATTAAATCTCATAAGTTATTACCTAAAGCAAGACGTTTAGGAATTAGTTGGATGGCAATAGGTTTACTTGGTGCAGTGGGAGTTGGTTTAACAGGTATCGCGTTTATTTCTGAAAAACACATCAAATTAGAAGATCCAGAAACACTATTTATTGTTATGAGCCAAGTTTTATTCCACCCTCTTGTTGGTGGTTTCTTGTTAGCGGCAATTTTAGCTGCAATTATGAGCACTATTTCTTCCCAACTATTAGTAACATCTAGTTCTTTAACTGAAGATTTTTATAAACTTATACGGGGTGAAGATAAAGCAGCAGCTCATCAAAAAGAATTTGTAATGGTAGGCCGTTTGTCAGTACTAGTTGTTGCCATTGTTGCAATAGCTATCGCTGGGCATCCAAATGACACAATTCTTAACCTTGTGGGTAATGCTTGGGCAGGTTTTGGTGCTGCATTTAGCCCACTTGTACTATTTTCACTGTATTGGAAAGACCTCACACGTGCTGGAGCCGTGAGTGGTATGATTGCAGGTTCTCTAGTCGTTATCATTTGGATAGCATGGATTAAACCACTTGCTTCGGTCAACGAATTATTTGGAATGTACGAAATTATTCCAGGCTTTATCATCAGCGTAATGGTTACTTATTTTGTAAGTAAATTAACTAAGAAGCCAGGTACTTTCGTTGAAAATGACTTAAACAAAGTGAAGCAAATCGTTCGAGAATAAATTCTAAATTTAACATTAAAATAGGCGCCTTCGACTTTATCACTTATACTAGTCGAAGGCGCCTATAACTATATTAATTATGATAGATATGAACTTGTGGTTCTTTATCACCTTTCGATTTGCTAATTAATGCACGAGGTGTATTACCATCTTTGATGCGAATTTCATACTCATCAATATTATCAAAATATTTTTCAGCTTGCTCTGTAACATATTGAGTAATACCAATAGTTTCAGCTTGCCCATAATAATCGATTGGTAAATCAACAGTTAATTGTTTTGGTTTCTTATTAATAAATTTCACTTTACCTACTGCTTGAGTAAAGTTAGAGAAGTAGGATTGTAAATTATCATTAAATTGTTTGAAATTATTATTTAATGTTTCATTATAATCCTCTGCAGTTGAAGAAGGAAGCAAGGCTGATTTTTCTTTAATAGCGTCCCATTCATTAATTTTCGTTTTACCATCATCTGCAGTTGCACCAGCAATAAATTCACCTGGTGTAATAGAATCTTGGCCTGATTGTTTATAAATTGCAAAATGAATTGGTATATCTTTTAAATCGCTATTTTCACGTAAGCGAGATAACATTTCACTTGCCATTTGTTTACCTTGTTTTTCAATTTCTTTATCATCTAATTTTTTACTATATGTTTCTCCATCTTTCTCTTTTTGATAATAGTAAACACTATTCATAGCTAGTCCAATCGTCATGCCTTTGATATTTTTAGCTTTAGAATCATTATTACCATAAAAATCTTGTTCTAGTATATTTGAAAGATAAGCTGGTGATTGTTTTGCTATTTTTTCTTCGTCTGTTTCACCATTGTGTGAAGGATTAAGACCAAGGTTTTCATTCGCTTTCTTACTTTTCTTCTCGTTCTCACTCATCTTATCAATTTCTTTTTTCGTGTATTTAGGATTTAAATAGGCATTAATTGTCTTCTTATCTAAATACTGTCCATCTTGGTAAAGATATTTATTTGTCGGGAATACTTCTTTACTTAAAGTCAATAAGCCACTTTCAAAATCTTCACCGTTATAGCTATTTGCCATATTATCTTGCAAGAGACCTCTCGCTTGGCTTTCTTTAAAAGGTAAAATTGTTCTATAATTATCTCCTTGAACATTTTTGTCTGTTGCAATTTGTTTTACTTGGTTCGTATTTTGACTATTCTTACTTCCACTTTCATCTTTATCAGATTGGTTATCTTTTTGATTGTTATTACATGCAGCTAATAAAAATATTGTCGAAATGAGTAAAATAATTGTTCGCTTCATCGACGTACTCCTCTAATTATTTAATTCTTTTTGTTTTTTAGCAAATTCATCTTCAGTCCAAATTTCTGTACCAAACTTTTCAGCTTTAGCAAGTTTAGAACCTGCATCAGCACCGGCTATAACAATATCTGTACTTTTAGTAACACTACTTGTTACTTTAGCCCCTTGCATTTCTAACCATTGTGTAGCTTCACTTCTTGTCATTTGTTCTAGTTTACCAGTTAATACAATAGTTTTACCATTAAATTCAGGATGGCCCTCAATTTCTGTAGTTTTAATTCCTTTATAATTCATATTAACATTTTTGTCTTTTAATTTTTGAATTAAAGCACGAATATCTTGATTTTCTAAATAAGTGACAACAGATTGAGCTAGTTTATCACCTATATCATGTATCGCTACAAGTTCTTCCTCAGTCACATTTAATAAACGATCCATCGTTTCATATTTCTCTGCTAGAACTTGGCTTGCTTTAACACCTAAATGTCTGATACCTAGACCAAATAATAAATGTTCAAGTGAGTTATCTTTAGCTTTCTCTATAGCAGCTAATAGATTCTCAACTTTTTTATTACCCATACGTTCTAAAGGAAGCAAGTCTTCTTCTTTAAGATAAAAGATATCTGCAACATCTTTGATTAACTCATTTTCATATAATTGTTGAATAATTTTTGTTCCAAGTCCATCAATGTTCATTGCTTGTCTAGAGACGAAATGTATTAGTCCTTCTATAAGTTGTGCTTGACATTTAGGATTGATGCAACGAAGTGCAACTTCACCCTCTATTCTAACCAACTCATGATCGCAACTTGGGCAATGTGTTGGCATATGATATGTCTTGGCATCCTTTGGTCGTCTATCTAATATGCTCTTGACTACTTCAGGTATGATGTCACCAGCCTTCTTAACTACTACACTGTCACCAATACGAATATCTCTTTCATGTATGAGGTCCTCATTATGTAAAGACGCTCTTGAAACAGTTGTACCTGCTACTCTAACGGGTTCAAGAATAGCTGTTGGAGTTACTACACCAGTTCTCCCTATGCTTAACTCGATATCTAATAATTTTGAAACGACTTCTTCAGCAGGAAATTTGTAGGCAATTGCCCATCTTGGAGATTTCTGTGTGTACCCCATTTCCTCTTGTTGATCTAAATCATTTACTTTAATAACGATACCGTCAATATCATATGATAAAGACTCTCTTTTCTCAGTCCATTTCTCTATATAGTCGAGAACACCATCAATATCAGCTACTCGTTCTCTTTCTTGGTTTGTTTTAAAACCTAAGTCATCAAGTTCTTGTAAAGCCCCACTTTGAGTTGTTGCATCAAACTCAGTTAAATCATTTACGCTATACAAGAAGACACTTAACTTTCTTTTGGCTGCAAGTTTAGAATCAAGTTGTCTTAAAGATCCTGCTGCTGCATTTCTTGGATTCGCAAAAGGTTGTTCACCATTCTCTTCCTTTTCCGCATTTAGATTCATAAATGATTGTCTAGGCATATAGGCTTCTCCACGCACCTCAAAATTAAGTGGTTCCTTAATTTTTAATGGTATAGCGTGGATAGTTCTTAAATTCTCAGTAATATCCTCTCCAGTAGTGCCATCACCTCGTGTCAATCCTTGAACGAATCTACCATTTTGATACTTGAGAGAAACAGCTAATCCATCGATTTTTAGTTCGCACATATACTCGACGTTTCCGATATTTTCTCTAATACGTTGGTCGAACTTTCTTAAATCTTCTTCATTAAATGCATTCCCTAAACTTAACATTGGTGTATCATGATTTACCTTTTCAAATGAGGACTGCGCCTCCCCACCTACACGTACAGTTGGTGAATCAGCAGTCTTATATTCAGGATGCTTCTCTTCAATGTCTATAAGTTCATGTAATAATTTATCATATTCACTATCTGGTACAGATGGATTATCCTGTACATAATATTCATAGCTATATTGGTTTAATAAATCATGTAGTTCATTTACACGAGATTGTAAAACTTCCATCCCCTTATTAGTCCTCCTTCTTCTCTATTGGCGCAAATTGAGCAAGTAAACGTTTAGGTCCTTCAGATTTAAATATGATATCCAATTCTACCGAACCATTTTTCTCATTTACATTGCTAACCATTCCTTCACCCCAAGCTTTGTGAGTCACCTTGTCTCCTACTTTCCATTCTGAAGACGAAACTTGTTTCTTAGATGAAGTCATTCGTTTGCTAAATCCTCTTTTCTGTTGTGGTTTAGCTTTAGGTTGTTGGATTGTTTGACGTTTATTACCAGTATGACTTTCAAGTAACTCTTCTGGAATTTCCTTTAAAAATCTAGAAGGCATATTGGATTGTGAACGTCCAAATAACATTCTTGTAGTGGCATTCGTGACATATAATAATTCTTCAGCACGGGTAATTGCCACATAACAAATTCGACGTTCTTCTTCCATTTCATGATCATCATCTGCTTTAATAGCTCGAATATGAGGGAATAGTGATTCTTCCATACCCATAATAAAGACAATTGGAAACTCTAAACCTTTCGCAGAGTGCATAGTCATCATCGTTACACCACTTTGTGTATCTGCTTCATCTATATCAGCGACAAGTGATAAATCAGTTAAGAAATTGATTAAAGATTGTTCTTCTAATGGTGTATTTTCCTCATAGTCTTTCGGTACAGACATAAATTCATCTAAGTTTTCTAAACGACTACGTGATTCAAGTGTCTGCTCTCTCTCTAACATGTCACGATAACCTGATTTTTTTAAGACTTCCTCTACAATTTCACTTATTTCAAGAAATTCTTGTTCCTTAATTAAATGAGTTATTGTCTCATAAAAGTTAATGCATTCTTGTGTAACCTTCTTAGAGAGACCAATAAAGTCCACTTCTCCTAATGCATCGAACATACTTATATTGCTTTGAACTGCATAGGTTTGAATCTTCTCAACTGAAGAAGGCCCTATTCCTCTTTTAGGAACATTAATAATACGCTGTAAACTAATATCATCGTTACTATTCGCAATCACGCGTAAATAGCTTAGTAAGTCTTTGATTTCTTTACGGTCATAGAACTTTTGACCTCCAACCATAGTGTATGGAATGTTAGATTTCATGAATGTTTCCTCTAGTACACGTGATTGTGCATTAGTTCTATAAAGTATTGCCATATCGCTATACTTCTTACCATTTCTTTGATGTTTCATAATTTCTTTCACAACATACTCAGCTTCATCACGTTCTGTCATCGCTTCATAATATTGGATTTTGTCTCCACCTTTATTTGCAGTCCATAATCCCTTAGGTTTACGTTCTGAATTGTTTTTAATCACTTCATTAGCTGCATTTAAAATATTTTTAGTAGAACGATAATTCTGCTCTAGGAAAATGGTCTTCGCTTCAGGATAATCCTCTTCGAAAGATAAAATGTTTTGTATATCAGCACCACGCCAACCATAGATAGATTGATCTGAGTCACCTACAACGCAAAGATTTTTAAATTTATTAGCAAGTAATTTCACTAAAGTGTACTGCGCTTTGTTTGTATCTTGATATTCATCGACATGAATATATTGAAACTTATTTTGATAATATTCTAGCGCATCAGGAACACGTTCAAAGAGGTTTATTGTAGTCATTATTAAATCATCAAAGTCTAATGCTTCATTTCGTGATAATTGTCTTTGATAACCTTTGTATACAGTAGCAACCATTTGTGAGTGAAAGTCATTTGCTTCTTTTTGAGCATCATCTGGTGTTTTCAATTCATTTTTAAGATTACTTATTGCTCCAATGAACATTCTTGGTTCAAAACGCTTGCTATCTATGTTTTCATTTTTCAAAACATCTTTAATAACAGATTTTTGGTCAGTAGGATCAATGATAGTGAAATTGCGTTCTATTCCAATTCTATCTGCATCCCTTCTTAAGATTCTCACGCACATAGAATGGAATGTGGACATCCAAATAACTTGAGCCTCTTCTCCGACCAATTGTTCAACACGTTCTTTCATTTCTTTAGCTGCTTTATTCGTAAAAGTAATCGCTAAAATATTGTAAGGAGACACATCTTTTTCATCTAATAAATAAGCAATACGATGTGTTAATACGCGTGTTTTCCCTGACCCCGCGCCAGCCATAATAAGCAATGGCCCTTCAGTCGTTCTTACGGCTTCACTTTGTTCTGTATTCATATTCTTTACTAGCGAATTCATTAATTAGACTCCTTTATTTTTACAGTTTTTAGCGCTTTTTTAATATCAGTATATATAATATTTCTTACGATAATCGTATCTGCAAAGTCAGCCATTTCTTGAGCTTGACCTAAATTTGAGATACCCCCACCATAGAAGAGTTGTGTTTCAGTAAGCATTTGAGATACGGCCTTTACTTTTTCTATGTCACCATATGCCCCACTATATTCTAAATACATAACAGGGAAATGATAGAGTTCATTAGCCATCTGCGCATATGCTTCAACATCTTCAATATTTAATTCCGTTTGAGCTCCAGTTTTGCGTGCAACTTTACTATCTGAATTCAGTATTAAATACCCTTCAAATATTACTTCCTCAAAGTTTATTACATGACCAAATTGTTTGAGAGCTTCTAATAAAATACCATTATGATATGTTGTATCATTACTATTCATCACTGTAGGAATAAAATAAAAATCAAATCCAGGCATTACACTTTCAACATTTGAAATCTCTAATGCAAGTGGTAATGGATAACGTCTCACTCTACTCATTAAATGAATGACATTATCCTCGGTTACATTATCCGTACCACCAATCATAATTGCATCTGTATTTGACATGCATATTGCTTCTAAATCATCGTCAGATATTGACTTAGCCGGATCTAGTTTAAATATATGTTTCCACTTTGTTATGTCATACATTTTCTGAAACTCCTTTATTTAACATACCCTAAATTATAGCATTTTTAAGTGTTAAGTTCTAAAGAGTAAAAAAGATAATAATACATCATTTCAGATAAAACTTAATGATTTTAAAGATAACTGAATCTTAGATTTTTCAAAGTTAAATCTTTATATCTTGCACATCTTGATAATATATTTGATTAACCACTTATTACCACAAATATTAAAAAGACTTCAAAAAGTGGATTAACACTTCTTGAAGCCTAAATATATAAAACATAAAAATTAATTCTTAGAACATTTACTAAATCATTCAAATGCTTTTATGACTTTGTTTCTATATTAAGTCTATCTAAAATCATAGTATATGCATCATTACCCCATTGTAACGAACGCTTAACTCTAGATATCGTTGCAGTTGATGCACCAGATTCGTCTTCAATCGTTGCATACGTATAACCTTGTTTAATCATTTTAGCAACTTGAAGTCTCTGAGATAGCGACTGTATTTCATTCACAGTGCATAAATCATCGAAAAACTGATAGCATTCTTCTCTATTTTCTAGCGCTAGGATCGCATCAAATAATTCATCCAATGCTTGCCCACGTAATTTTTCAATTTGCATCTCGAACAACCCCTATACACTTATTATTTTATCATTTTAACGTACTAATTAGTTAAAGTGTAGTAGATTCAATGAAAAAAGTATAGGATTTAAGTCGCATTTATCACATTTAGTTTATCATTTTTATTCTAATCCAGCACGCTCGAAAATTGTATCAACTTGATTAAGATGGTGTTTAGGATTGAAACACTCGTCCAATTCTTCTTTAGATAGAACATTTGTGATGGTATCGTCTTGTTCAATTAATTCTCTAAATGGTGTTTTAGTTTCCCAAGATTCCATTGCTTTTGGTTGAACTTTATCATAGGCTTCTTCCCTAACCATTCCCTTATTAATTAAAGCTAATAATACACGTTGTGAGAAAATCAAACCAAATGTTTTATCAATGTTAGTTCTCATATTATCTTCAAATACAGTAAGGCGATCTACAATATTTGTGAATCGGTTTAATGCATAATCTAAAGCAATTGTTACATCTGGTAACATGATTCTTTCTGCAGATGAATGAGAAATATCTCGCTCATGCCAAAGAGGTACATTTTCATATGCTGTAGTAATATATCCACGAATTACTCGTGAAATACCTGTAATATTTTCAGAACCAATAGGGTTACGTTTATGCGGCATAGCTGATGAACCCTTTTGTCCTTTAGCGAAAGCTTCTTCTACTTCACGTGTTTCTGTTTTTTGTAGGTTACGGATTTCCACTGCAAATTTCTCTAAGGAAGTAGCAATTAACGCTAGAGTAGCAATATAGTATGCATGTCGATCTCTCTGTAATGTTTGAGTAGAAACTGGTGCAGTATCAATGCCTAAGTGCTTACAAACATATGCCTCAATTTCTGGAGGAATATTAGCAAATGTACCTACTGCACCACTCATTTTACCCACTTCAATCTCTTTACGCACTTCTTTAAAGCGTTTAAGGTTACGTTTCATTTCTGTATACCAAAGTGCCATTTTAACACCGAAAGTAGTCGGTTCAGCATGGACACCATGTGTGCGCCCCATCATTAATGTATATTTATAATTCTTAGCCTTTTCAGCTAATACTTCAATAAATCTTTCTAAGTCTTTCTCAATGATTTCATTTGCTTGTTTAACAACAAAGCTTAATGCGGTATCTACAACATCTGTTGAAGTAAGACCATAGTGAACCCATTTTCTTTCTTCACCAAGCGTTTCAGACACTTGTCTTGTAAAAGCTACAACATCATGACGTGTTTCCAGTTCAATTTCTTTTGCACGATCAACGTCAACTTTAGCATTTTCACGAATTTTTTTGACATCTTCTTTAGGGATATATCCTAATTCACTCCATGCCTCGCATGCTAATATTTCTACTTCTAACCATGCCTCATAGCGATTTTGATCTGTCCAAATTTTAGACATTTCTTCTCTTGAATAGCGTTCAATCATTCTTTAATAACTCCAATCGTATGTATTATTGCAGATTTTAAAAACTGTACATTAAACTTGATTTTTTCAAAAAAGTTCGTATTTAACTCGTTGGTTATAGTTTAACAAAACTATAGCTAAATGTATAAATGTTTTTTCCTTATATTCATATTTTATTGTAATTACTTTAGAAACTCAATTAACTATAAAAAAAGAGTAGAATAGATATCTGACTTTCAAAACAAATATCCGTTCTACTCAAAATTTTAAAAAGCACCACAATAGAAATTTGCATTATGGATTTAATTAATAGGTTTACCCACAAAAATTATATCCTGTTTGAGCACTTCTATACTTCCATCTTTATTTTCTTTATAGACTGGTTTTTCCATTCTACGAGTTGGCATAAAACCTTCTTCGCGCATACGAGCTAAGCAATCAGCAATGGTCTCATTATCTTCAACTTTAAACTTTTTGCTCATTTGTCTTCGCACTTTCTAATTCTTCATGTTCTACTACAACATCTAGATGTTCTGGCTCGTAAGCTTTAAGTTTACGTCTGCGTACCCCTTTAACCCAGAATCCACCATGAATATTTCTAGGTTCATAAGCAATGATAAACGCTTTAGGGTCAAGGTTTTTTATGGTATCCATGAGCTTAAATTCATATTTACGTGGCGTTAAAATTTGCATAACCATTCGACTACCATCACGTCCAAACGCTTCATAGTGAGTTACACCATAACCTAAATTTCTTAATTCATTAGGTAAATCTAATTCATACTCTGACGAAGTCACATTGACTACGGTATAACCTAACGCTAGTTTTTCTTCTATCTTCATACCAACGATGATTCCAACTGAAAAGCCTAATGCATATGCAAAAATGGTTTGAATTTGATCTAAACTGGACATAACTAATCCTAAACCAACAACATATACAAGTACTTCAAGGAAACTTACCACTGCAGCAATATAACGATAGCCTTTCAATGTTAAAATGGTTCTCATCGTCAAGAATGTGACATAACAGACATTGATTACAAATATGGCCAATACCATTAGCCATGGATTATGAGCGATTGCCGACATATTATTCCTCTTTTCTAACTATAAATCCAAATCATTTTACCAGTCACACATTATTTTGTCACTAAGAATAATTTTATTTCAAATTTTAGTTTTTAGGCCAAGTATATCTAGTATATGCAAGTTCACGTTTGTGTGCATTTCTAACATAATGTGTCTCAATAGTTTCTCGCGCTTCAGCGGGTATATCTTTACCTTCGAGATAATCATCTATTTGATCATAAGTCACACCTAGAGCTTCCTCATCAGGTAATTGTGGCTTATCATCTTCTAAGTCTGCAGTTGGTACTTTCTCATATAAATGTTTTGGTGCATTTAAATACTTTAATAACTGCTTACCTTGTCTTTTGTCCAATCCAAAAATTGGAGCAATATCAGCCGCACCATCACCATATTTAGTATAGAAACCAGTAATGTTCTCAGCAGAATGATCAGTTCCAACAACGATTCCACTTTGGTTTGAAGCAATCGAAAATTGAACTTTCATACGTTCTCGAGCTTTTTCATTTCCTCTTTGAAAATCTGTCAATTCGATACCCGCTTCCTTAAGAGATTGGACGCTTTGGTCTACTGCAGGTTTGATATTAACTGTAACTGTTTCATCAGGTTCTATAAATTGCAGTGCATCTTCTACTTCATCAGCATCCTTTTGTACACCATACGGTAATTTAACTGCTATAAACTTACATTCACGTCCCTCAGAGCGTAATTCATTTACAGCTAACTGTACAATTTTTCCTGTTAATGTAGAATCTTGTCCTCCAGAAATTCCAAGTACTAGCGATTTAATAAAAGAATGAGATTGAACATAAGACTTAATGAAATGTTTGATTTCATTTACTTCTTTTTCACTATCAATCTGTTGTTTAACTTTCATTTCTTTAACAACAATATCTTGTAATTTACTCATGATCTTCCTCCATCTCTTTAACACGTTCTGCTACTTCAAAGATACGTTTATGTTTGTTTTCCCAACATTTAGCACTTAAATCTACAGGATATTCTTGAGGGTTTAAGTAACGCTTATTTTCCTCCCAAAGTGTATCTAAACTTTTAGTTAAATATGCCTGAGCTTCACGTTCGCTAGGAAGTTGATATACTAACTTACCAGCTTCAAAGATGGTATGATGTAAATCTTTCGCTTCAAATGATTTAATAAATTTCATTTTATACGTATGTACTGGATGGAATAGTTTGAGAGGTTTTTCAGTTGATGGATCTTCTCCTTCAAGCGTAATATAGTCACCTTCTGCTTTTCCAGTCTTTTTATTAATAATGCGATAGACATTCTTCTTACCAGGAGTTGTTACTTTTTCAGCATTATTAGAAAGCTTGATTCTATCACTAAAAGTACCATCCTCCGTTTCAATGGCTACTAGTTTATATACTGCACCGAGTGCAGGTTGATCATAACCAGTAATTAATTTGGTTCCCACACCCCATGCGTCCACTTTAGCTCCTTGTGCTTTTAAACTTGTTATTGTTTGCTCATCCAAATCATTTGAAGCAATAATTTTAGCTTCTGTGAAGCCAGCTTCGTCTAACATACGTCTTGCCTCTTTAGATAAATAAGCGATATCTCCAGAATCTAATCTAATTCCAATAAAGTTGATAGTGTCACCCAACTCTTTAGCTACTTTTATTGCTGTAGGCACACCCGATTTTAATGTATGGAAAGTATCTACCAAAAAGACGCAATTTTTATGTCGTTCAGCATATTTTTTAAATGCTGTATACTCCTCACCATATGTTTGAACTAATGCATGCGCATGCGTACCTGAAACTGGTATATCGAATAGCTTACCCGCTCTTACATTACTAGTTGAGTCAAATCCACCAATAAAGGCTGCGCGAGCCCCCCACAAGCCAGCATCAATTTCTTGACCTCTTCTAGTTCCAAATTCCATCAATGTATCATTCATAGCGATTTGTCTGATTCTACTCGCCTTAGTCGCTATAAGTGTGTGGAAATTAATTATATTTAATAAAATTGTTTCAATAAGTTGAGCTTGAATTAAAGGAGCCTCAACTCTTATTAATGGCTCATTACCGAAACATAATTCCCCCTCTTGCATAGAGCGAATATTACCTGTAAATTTTAAATTCTTTAGATAACTTAGAAAATCATCTTTATAGCCTATTGTTTTTAAATAGTCTATATCAGCATCAGAGAAACCAAAATTCTCTATAAAGTCAATTACACGTTTTAAACCATTAAAAACCGCATAACCACTGTTGAAAGGCATGCTTCTAAAATATAAATCAAAAATAGCAGTTCTTTCGTGAATGCCGTCATTCCAGTAGCTTTCCGCCATATTAATTTGATATAAGTCATTTTGTAGCATTAAGCTGTCATCTTTAAATTGGTACACTCAAATCTCTCCAATCAACCGAGTCATTTACGACTAGTTTATCATAATTCACATTGTGAAAGTAAACGACTTACCTAAGAAATCAGAATGTTATAATAGTTTTTAAATTTGGTTGTCACAAAACTCTAAACGACAAATTCATGACAATTGAATATTTTAACTGAGTATTTTTAAAACCTCGATTATAATACGGATGAGGTGTTTTAAATGTTATTAGATGAAGCTAAATCATTTATTCAAACCATGTTTAATGAATTAAATTATAGCTCGAGTGAAACTCAACAAAGACTTAATGAAATTGAAGAAGAAATTAAAGAAACAGGAAGCTACACCCATACTTATGAAGAATTGGTATATGGAGCGAAAATGGCATGGAGAAATTCTAATCGTTGTATTGGGAGACTTTTTTGGGAATCTCTAAATGTGGAAGATGCGCGTCATGTTGAAAATGAAGAAGAATTCATTGATACAATTCACCAACATATAAATAAAGCGACTAATAATGGTAAAATCAAGCCACTTATTACAATTTATTCACCCAAAAATGGCCCTAAAATATATAATAATCAGCTTATTCGTTACGCAGGTCATGACAAAGCAGGAGATCCATCTGAGAAAAAAGTGACACGATTGGCTCAACATTTAGGATGGAGCAGTGAGGGTACAGATTTCGATATATTACCTTTGATATATCAAATGCCTAATGAAGCACTAAAATTTCATGAGTATCCAAAACATCTTATTAAAGAGGTACCTATATTTCATGACCAGTATCCAAAATTAGCACATTTAAATTTAAAATGGTATGCAGTGCCAATCATTTCCAATATGGATTTAAAAATTGGCGGAATCATTTATCCTACTGCACCGTTTAATGGATGGTATATGGTAACTGAGATAGGTGTACGTAATTTCATAGATAGTTATCGTTATAATCTTTTAGAAAAAGTTGCAGAAGCCTTCGAATTTGATACACTTAAAAATAATTCATTTAATAAGGATCGAGCACTTTTAGAATTAAACTATGCCGTATATCATTCCTTTAAAGCTGAGGGCGTTTCTATTGTCGACCATTTAACTGCCTCAAAGCAGTTTGAAATGTTTGAACGAAATGAACTAAAGCATGATAGACACGTGACTGGTAAATGGTCATGGTTAGCACCACCTTTATCGCCAACGTTAACATCTAACTATCATCATGGTTATGATAATACGATGCGATCAACTAATTTCTACTATAAAAAGAATGAACCTATGAAGTGCCCTTTTCATTAAAATTATAGGGGTGAAACATGCGATTATATTATTTAGGACCTAAGGGAACTTTCTCTTATCTCGCTTCACAAAAACTTATTTTAGAAAATGATATCGAATATTTAGCTAAGTCAAACCTTCACGAAGTGATTAAAGCAGTCTCAAGTGACGATAACTCAATCGGTATCGTGCCCATAGAAAATTCTATCGAAGGTACGATTAACATCGTAGCTGACGCATTAGCTGAACAAAAAATTTATGCTCATGGTGAAATTCACTTAGATATTGATTTTGCATTGTATGGCTATCCTTCTGATAGTTTACATGACATTAAAAAAGTCTACTCAATCGCGCCTGCTATCAGTCAAACAACCAATTATATACACCAACATCAATTTCTGTACGATTATACAGATAGTACAATTCAAAGTTTAGATAAAATAGCCAAAGGTATAGGTGCTATTGCGCCTTTAGGTAGCGGAGAAACTTATGGATATCAACCTATTGATTTGCATATTCAAGATTATCCGCATAATGTCACACGCTTTTTAATTGTTAAAAATCATACACACTTTGATGATAATACCAATACAACCATGTTCTTAATTACCCCTCAGTATGATAAACCTGGTTTGTTAGCGAGTGTATTAAATACTTTTGCATTATTTAATATCAACCTCTCATGGATTGAATCACGACCTTTAAAAACTCAATTGGGAATGTACCGCTTCTTCGTACAGGCAGACACACCTGTAACCAACGATGTTAATAAAGTGATTACTATTTTAAAAACGTTAGATTTTACAGTAAATTTAATAGGTTCGTTTAATAAAAGATTTTAGAAATTCAAATATTTAAATAACCCGCTAAACAAAAATTATTTAGCGGGTTTATTGTTTAATTTATTTATTTTTTAATGATGCTTAAGATTTATTAATATATTTGCATAGCTATTCGACATTAATTTTTTCGACTTTTAAAAATTTCTCTTCCTGATTAAGAGTTAGATCTTTTATATCCTCTAGATGTAGAGTTTGCGTTGAATCATCGAAATGATTACCTGCTATAAATACATGTTGATGTTTCACATCATTATAACTCCTTATATGAACTGCATCTCTCTCCATCTTTCCTGTAAAGGTATTACCAATCACATTGAAATTTTCCCCTGCTTGTGTACCCATAACTTGACCTGTTTGAGGGTCTGCTGCATTTTTACCATCTTTCACGCCAAGAAATCGTATACCACCATTACATGATTTGAATTCATTTTTTGAAATAAATGTATTCTTAGACTTTAGCGGTGTTAAAGCAAATTCTTTCAATTTATCAAACACATTATTTCTAATATGAATATTGTCATAAAATCTATTATAGCGACTTGCGTGTGAACCTATTGCACGATTCCATGCTTTCATTTTCGGATGATCAGAATTACCAAAATAACAATTCTCTATAACAACATTCTTAGTAATCGTACCATCAGTTGTGCCGAATTTAGGAAATGCACCTGGCACTTGAATGTCTAATTGAACTGCTTCTGAAAATGAACGATCTCCATCTATGTCGAGAAAACCCTCGAATGAACAATCTGTAATATGTAAGCCATTTAAACCACATGCATCTAATGCATGTCCACCAACTATATTTTTAAAGGTTACGCCGATAAGTTGAATATCTTCAGCATGACCTATACTCATAGCAGTATTGTTGTATGGAAAGTCGCCCCCATTCATATCAAACGTGCCACCTTTAATATAAATATGACTATTTCCAGAATATTTATGGTAAAAAATATAAGGTTTACCATTTTTTAGCAATGCATCTTTCCCTACTCGCAAAAGAACTGCCTCATCATCGAGTAGCAACGTTGTAGAATCATAAATGACCAAAGCTTTTCTAATATGATATGTACCTTTTGGGATAAAAACAGTGTGTTTACCTTTTTTGGCATAATTTAATGCTTTTTGAATTGCTCTTGTGTCTTTATATTTATTTTCTCCAGTTAAACCAAATTCCCTGGCATTAATGAACATTCGGTAATCCCCCCGTTTTATAAAAAATAATGATTGTATGCTTGATGTGAACTCTATATACTAAAGTTATATTTCATTAATGATATTGTATTTATTTTAAAAATTAATTTTAGTATAAATACACATCAAAAAGTCTTATTTATATATAAATATACCAATATAGTGCTTTTTAAACACATTTGAGGGAGGATGTTTTAATGAATAAAAACGCACTAATTATAGTGGATTATTCTATTGATTTTATTGCTAATGATGGAAAACTTACTTGTGGGAAGCCTGGTCAAGAAATAGAGGATTATATTTTAAGTAGAATTGAAACGTATCTTAACCATCAAGAAGATATCTTTTTTACAATGGATGTCCATTATGAGAATGACCTGTACCACCCTGAGACACAACTTTTTCCACCTCATAACATTTATGGGACAAATGGCCGTAGTTTATATGGAAAAGTTGGTGAAATATACGAGAAAAACAAGCATAATTCACAAGTCCATTACTTGGATAAAACAAGATATGATTCATTTTATGGTACACCATTAGATAGTTTGTTGAGAGAACGTGATATTAAAAATGTAGAAATTGTAGGTGTTTGCACGGATATATGTGTGTTACATACAGCGATTTCAGCCTATAACTTAGGTTATAACGTCACAATTCCAAGCCGAGGTGTAGCATCCTTTAACCAAGAAGGGCATATTTGGGCACTAGCGCATTTCCAAAACTCACTAGGTGCTAAGGTAGAAGATTAAACTAAAATCATGCTAAAATGTGATTAAATATAAATGAATAAGGAGATATTGAAAATGACAAAAACTTTTATTTTTGGGCACAAAAATCCAGATACAGATGCAATTTCTTCAGCTATTATCATGGCTGATTTTGAACAACAAACTGGTAACTCTGAAGCAAAAGCTTACCGATTAGGTGAAGTTAGTGCTGAGACACAATACGCTTTAGATTACTTTAAAGTAGAAGCCCCAGAATTATTATCTGAAGACTTAAATAATGAAGATGTTATTTTAGTTGACCATAACGAATTTCAACAAAGTGCTGATTCAATCGCTGACGCATCTGTAAGACACGTGATTGATCACCACCGTATCGCAAATTTCGAAACAGCTTCCCCACTTTATTACAGAGCTGAACCAGTGGGATGTACTGCTACTATTTTATACAAAATGTATAAAGAACGTGGATTTGAAATTAAACCTGAAATTGCTGGTTTAATGATTTCAGCTATAATTTCAGATAGCTTATTATTTAAATCACCCACATGTACTGAAGAAGATGTTAACGCAGCTCAAGCATTAAAAGAAATTGCCAATGTTGATTTAGATAGCTATGGTTTAGATATGCTAAAAGCTGGTGCTTCTACTACTGATAAATCTGCAGAAACCCTATTAGGTATGGATGCTAAATCATTTACTATGGGCGACTATGTCACTCGTATCGCACAAGTTAACACTGTAGATATCGACGAAGTACTTAACCGTAAAGATGAATTAGAAAAAGTAATGTTAGAGATAAGCGCAAACGAAAAATATGACTTATTCGTACTTGTAGTAACTGATATTATTAACAGTGATTCTAAAATTTTAGTTGTCGGTGCTGAAAAAGATAAAGTAGGCGAAGCATTTAATGTTCAATTAGATGATGGTATGGCCTTCTTATCTGGCGTAGTTTCTCGTAAGAAACAAGTGGTACCTCAAATTACTGAAGTATTATCATAATTATTTGAATTAATTTTAAATGAATTTGGGAGCATTTTAAAATGCTCCTTTTTTTATTATAAAAAATAACATTAATAGAGCTTTTTTGGGGTATAAATTTGTTAAGTGTCTTATTGTTTTCCTAATTAAAAATTTAAGTAAGTACATAGACCTCTTTTACTACCATAAAAATTTCAGGGAGGTAAAACTTTAAAATGAACGATATTGAACAACAATTTAATATTAGCAAGCAATTTTTCAAAACAAATAAAACTAAAGATTTAAAATTTAGGAAGCACCAATTAAAAGCTTTAAGTAAAAGTATCAAAAATCATGAACAAGCTTTACTAGAAGCACTTAATAAAGATTTAGGAAAAAGCAAAGTAGAAGCTTATGCTACAGAAATTGGTATATTACTAAAAAGCATTAAACTTGCCAGAAAAGAACTAAAAAATTGGGCTAAAACTAAACAAGTTGAAACACCGCTTTATTTATTTCCAACTAAAAGTTATATCAAAAATGAACCCTACGGTACTGTTTTAATTATTGGTCCCTTCAATTATCCTGTACAGCTAGTATTCGAACCTTTAATTGGAGCCATCGCTGCAGGTAATACTGCCATTGTTAAACCCTCTGAACTTACCCCTAACGTAGCAGAAGTAATTCAAGATATAATTCAAGAAACTTTTGAAGAGAATTATATTTCAGTTGTTAAAGGTGGCATTGAGGAAACTCAAACATTAATTCATTTACCGTTCGACTATATGTTTTTCACTGGTAGCGAAAAAGTTGGACAAATCATCTATGAATCGGCTGCTAAAAATCTGGTACCTGTTACTTTAGAGTTAGGTGGTAAATCTCCAGTCATTATTGACCAAACTGCAAATTTAAAAGTCGCTAGTGAAAGAATTAGTTTCGGAAAATTTACGAATGCAGGACAAACATGCGTAGCACCTGATTATATACTAATTGATCGAAAAGTTAAAAATGATTTTATTAAAGCACTAAAACAAACAATTACAGAATTTTATGGGGAAAACATCAAAGAAAGTCCTGATTTTGGAAGAATTGTTAATCAAAAACATTTCAACCGCTTAAATGAATTATTAGAAACTCATGAGAGTAAAACTATTTTCGGTGGTAAAAGCTTTGAAGAAGATTTATATATTGAACCTACATTAATAGACAATGTTAATCTACAAGATAAAGTTATGCAAGAAGAGATTTTTGGTCCTATTCTACCAATTATTACTTATGATGATTTCGATGAGGCAATTCAAATTATTCAGAGTAAATCTAAACCTTTAAGTTTATATCTTTTTAGTGAGGATGAAAATTCTACACATCGCGTATTAGAGGAATTATCATTCGGTGGCGGAGCTATAAATGATACACTTATGCATTTAGCAAATCCTAATTTACCATTTGGTGGCATTGGAGCTTCAGGTATCGGTCAATATCATGGCAAATATTCTTTTGATACCTTTAGTCATATGAAATCATATACATTTAAATCTACACGTTTAGAATCAAGTATCTATTTCCCGCCTTATAAAGGCAAATTTAAATATATTAAAGCCTTCTTTAAAAATTAAATAATTAACTATAATAACGCTCCATATGTAATTTGGTGTGAATGCATTTCTGAAAGGTAAAATTTTAGTGTACCTTTTAGAATGGCATCGCTTATTAATTACATATGGAGCTTAATCATTTAGAATAAGACGCAAACACCTTCAGGTGCACTTTCGTGGTCATCAATAAATTCAAGTTTTCCTGTGACACTATCTCTTTTAAACACAGTTACTTTAGACTCACCTTCTTGATGAGCACATACTATAAAGTTATCATCCGGCGTAATATTAAAATCTCTAGGAAATTCATCTTTAGTCGGTTGAATATCCACCATTTTTAATGATTTTCCGTTATTAACAACTTCGTAAATAGCTATGCTATCATGACCTCTATTACTTACATATAAATGTTTCTGATCATGAGATAATCTTACCGCAGCTAATTTCGATTCTTCTTTAAAATCTTGAGGTATTGTAAGATGTCTCTCAATTTCTTTAAATTCACCATCATTATATTCAGTTACACTTACATAATTAGATAATTCGTGAACTACATATGCGTATTTACCATCTTTACTAAAAGTAATGTGCCTTGTGCCATCCGCTTCTTTAAATTGTGAAACAGCATATTCTTTTAAACCTTGGTCACCATATGTATAAGCAACAATTCTATCTGAGCCTAAATCGGTTGCTACTACATATTTATTATCTGGCGTTTCATTTAAAAAATGGACATGCGGGGATTCCTGCCTTTCATGTGGACCTGTTGGATATTCATGTTCAATTTCTTCAATAAGTTTTTCAATTTCTCCAGTATCTTTATTTAACTTATAAATTCGTGCAATTCCAGCACCATAAACAGCTTCAAATAAATAATTGTTATCACTTGAAATTTGTATATAACATCCTGTTCCATTTTTAGATGCTAAACATTTATTAATTAGTTCTAAATCACCATTTTGCGTTATTTTGAAGCTTGCTACACCACAATTTTCATTTTCTTTAGTAATGGCGTATAAATAGTTTTCATTTCTAGTTAAATATGTAGACGCCTCTATTTCATAACCTGTTTGAACTTCTTTTATTGTCCCTTTTAAATCTTCTAATTCGAAACGGTAAATTCCCTTACCATTTTGCTTAGTATAAGAACCAATATATCCAATAGTCATATTTATCCCTCCGTAAAATTAATCATTATTGGTTTAATTTTAACTATAAGTGTCAGCGATTTACAATTAAAACTTTTGCACTTTCCTCTATAGAAAAAATATATGGAAATTGATATTCTATAGTATGTTCATTAAATTTATAATCTATTTACTCCTGCATAGAGAAAGTCGAGTGAATCATTTATGACCTTTATAGCTATTGTTATTTTTGTTATAACTTTAATTTTTGTTATTTGGCAACCAAAAGGATTAAATATAGGAATTACTGCTGTAGCTGGTGCACTTTTAGCTATTATTACAGGCGTTGTATCTCTAACTGATATCGTTACAGTTACAAATATAGTATGGAATGCAACATTAACTTTCGTTGCTATAATTTTAATATCACTCATTTTAGACCGTATTGGCTTCTTTGAATGGGCTTGATTATTGCTTCAAAAGGCTATGGCCTTAGAATGTTTATTTTTATAATGACTTTAGGTGCTGTAGTAGCTGCTCTATTTGCCAATGATGGTGCTGCGCTTATTCTTACACCAATAGTGTTAGCTATGGTAAGGAGCTTAGGTTTCGATAAAAAAACAATATTCCCATTTATTATAGCAAGTGGATTTATAGCCGATACCACTTCCCTACCACTCACTGTCAGTAATTTAGTCAATATCGTTTCAGCTGACTACTTTAACATTACATTTATTCAATATGCTTTAAGAATGATAATTCCAAATTTATTTTCATTTTTAGCAAGCATATTTGTGCTTTGGCTTTATTTTAAAAAATCTCTTCCTAAAAGTACAAATATTGAAGATTTAGCCACACCTCAATCAGTTATAAGAGATAAGAAACTTTTTAAAACGTCTTGGATTATTCTTATTATTTTATTAATAGGTTATTTAACAAGTGAATTTATTCATGTTCCCGTGGCTTTCATAGCATTAATTATTGCTTTTGTATTCCTACTCTTAGCGAGTCGTTCTAAAGCAGTTAATACTAAAGAAGTTTTAATAGAAGCTCCTTGGAATATAGTTATATTTTCAATTGGTATGTATCTTGTAGTATATGGATTGAAAAATGTAGGTATAACATTAGTACTAGGGAATATTTTGAATTCTATTTCAAACCATGGGCTATTCAGTAGTATTATGGGTATGGGATTCATTGCAGCCTTCCTCTCTTCTATTATGAATAACTTGCCCACTGTTTTAATAGATGCAATTGCTATTGCACAATCTAATTCCGATGGTTTAATTCAAGATGGTATGGTCTATGCAAATGTTATTGGCTCTGATTTAGGTCCAAAAATCACTCCAATTGGCTCTTTAGCAACTTTATTGTGGCTTCATGTATTAACTCAAAAAGGTGTTAAAATATCATGGGGAACATATTTTAAAACAGGTATAGTGATTACTATTCCTGTACTATTTATAACGTTACTAGGACTCTATTTTACTCTAATTATTTTTTAAAAATTGAATACACTCTCAAGCTGGCTTAAAATCACAAAAATATAGCCAGCAATTTTGTATTGCAAAATAGAACAAATGTTCGTATAATAGAATTATATCGAACGAGGTGATCTAAAGATGACGGATATAAAGAATGAAACGGATTATCGAAATATTCCACGTGAAATGTTAGATAGGAATATTCCGGCTGGTCGTGGCATGGTTAAATGGGCGCCGTTCGCTACGCTACCCGAACAATTCGAAACTATCCATCAATACATGATTGATCAAAATAAAATAGATAGACCAGTACTTTCAGACGATCAATTAGCTCAATTAAATATCCGCTTGCACGAAGCATTACAAAAATCTCAACCTGTTAATATAAAATATTATGAAGAAGGTTATATTAATTTTGTTAATCTTAATATACATCGCATTGATTCATTAAATCTTGAAATTGAAGGGATAAAGCCAGGTACTACCTATCATCAGAAAGTCCCTATTTTAGATATTGTTGATATTACTTTCTCATAAAAAAGTTGGCAATAGCTTATTCAAGCCATTGCCAACAATTATCTCAAATTAGTACTAAACTATTAGAACTAATTAATTATTATTTTCAATATCTGAAACAATTTCTTTAGTTTTTCTTTCAATATCTTCGAAATCTTTTTTGAAGATATAAGCAAAGGCAACTACACCTACGCCTACTACAACTGTAGTGATAGCTAATAAGCTAAATACAAATTTAAATAAACCTTTAATAAAGTTCCACATTACTTTTCACCTCTAAAATTAATATGCATATCTACAATTCACTATGATAGCATACTTATCTCTATCAATAAATAAATACCCGTTTCAAAAATTAATCATTCTCAACTAAATATATATTTATGGTAATATGTCAATTAAAGATTAATTTAAATAATCAAACTGAAATTAATAACGAGATTCCAAACCAATTGTTACTCTTATAAATAAATATTAACTTAACCACCATGACTTAACAGAATCAGCAATCGCTCTACAACTATCTGAAATCATAGATATCACTCCCATAGATTAAAAAATTCCCTCACTAAAATACAATTCGATTGTAATATTTCATCCATAGTAATTCAATTAACATTAAGTTAATTTACGATTACATTAAAGTAAATATTTGAAATGAAAGGATGACTAACATGCAAAATGTTCAATCCGATATCATGACTTTTCGTGGTTCTCATTATGACTTAGGAGTCGAAACAGCGAAATGGTTACAAAGAACTCCTTTATTAAAAAATCGTGAAAAAGAATGAAAAAAAAGAAATCCAAGATTTGATATCGATGTCAGAGAAACATATAATATTTTTCAAATTTATGCTCCTAAAATTTGGGACGAGCTAATAGGTATGCAAGACGTTTTGAATCTACCTACTAAACAAATTATATTAAATTTTGGCCACTATCGTTTTACTGATTTAAAAGATAGTGGTTGTACAGTTTTTAAAGGGAAAGACTATTTACTACGTAATTATGATTATCATCCTTCTACTTATGATGGTCGATATTTACTATACAAACCAAATGATAGTGGTTTAGCTCAAATAGGACCTACTTCTAGAGTAACTGGCAGGATGGATGGAATGAATGAGTATGGTTTATCAATGGCTTATAATTTTATGCATCGCAAGAAACCAGCAAATGGCTTTGTATGCTACATGATAGGTAGACTTATACTTGAATATTGTAAAAACGTTAATGAAGCTATACAACTTTTAAAAGAATTACCTCATAGAAGCTCTTTTAGTTATATTTTAATGGATAAAGAATCTAATTATGCCATTGTCGAAGTAACACCTCGTTCTATAGATATTAGATATGAACCTATATGTACGAATCACTTTGAATTATTAACACATGAAAATCGTAATTACACTAAAGAATCTAAAGAACGGTTGGAGAGAGTGATTAACACCACAAGAAGTGATTTAAGAAAAGAAAATGCTTTTAAATTATTTAATGACCCTCAATATAATATTTATAGTAAATTATTTAAGAGTTGGTCTGGAACAATTCACACATCGTTATACGAACCTCAAACTTTAACAACGTGGATAGGACTTGGAGAAAATAGTTCTCCGACTAAAATAGACTTTTATCAATGGCTTAAAAATAATACTCTAACAATAAATCAACTAAACGGAAAAATTGATACCGATTTAACATTTGCCACATATTAAAATAATTTTTCAAAAATAGAATAAAACCCATAAATGAGTGATTGTACAACACTCATTTATGGGTTAATAATCAAATATTTAAATAAAAAATGCGTTACTTAATTGATGACAATATCACCATCAACCGTATAAAATTCCAAAATGTTTTTACTCTTACCTACTTTACCATCTTTAAAATTATTATTATTGACTACTTTTTCACCACGTCCAGGATGTAACTTAAGTAGTGTGTTTTTAGGCTTAGCTTCAAAGTTATAATTTATATCTCCTTTTTTTGTTGAAGCTTTAATATCATTCGAAGATTTCATTTTATTCATATTAATATCTCCCTCATTCAATAGGAAGATTGAATCTTGGAATTCGCTACGGCTAAGAGTCAACTTACCAGTATCGATTTTTAAGTTTCCTTTTTTAACTGATGAATCACAAATATAAGCTAAGCTATTTGAACCATCCACATTTAAATATTTTAAATTTGAATGTTCCATAGAAAAGTGACGACTATTTATAATTGTGGCACTTGATGCATTAAAATTCCTCAAATGTACATCACCTATTACGGATTTAGCGCTAAGATCTTTCAATTGTTTATCTGGTACTGTAATGGTGAGTTTTTTCTTATTATAATGAAAAGGATTAAAGTTTAATCCGTATCCTCTATTAGTAGCACGTTTCTCGGTAACTTTGAGCATTTTACCTTTTTTAGATACATATACATCGTTATCACCTTGATAATCCACTTTGAATTTATTACCTTTAACAATGTTTATTTCAGAACCAATTGTACTTACTGACAACTGACTGAAATGATTATTAAAAGTCTTATTATAGTTTTGCTTTTCATATTTAGCTTTATCAAAAGCAAACCAAGTAACTGTTCCACTGATAAAGAAAATTGCAAATATAATTAAACCGCTAATGAAAAGCTTCCTCATTTCCTAACGCTTCCTTTAACTGTTTTAATGTACCATGATAAATATTTCAATATTAAATTATGTACTAATCCAATAATTTTTAATGTTAAAACAATAAAAATAATTCCTAAACCTGTTAAAGAGATAGAGAATAATATATTACTCAGTGAATTATAAAACCCATTAATTATCGAATAACTAATAAGGATCAATGGGGAGAATAGTAAACAGACTGCTGTAAACATCAAAAGTAAAATCAGAAATGCAATAATCGCTACTGGAACTAATATAATAAATAATGAAAGTATACCTAGACTTAAGGAGGCTATAATAGCTCTAGTTATGTTTTGGATTGTTGGTTTTGATTTAGCATAACTGATAGCACTTTTAGCTTTTATCTCTTTTGCTATATCATACGGATCTTTCAATTTATTCACTATTTGTTCTTCACTTCTACCTTTTAACTCTTCTTCATAGAATAAATTTTCATATTCGTACATTTTATTATCTTTTTCTCGTCTAGGAAGATCATCTAAAGCTAATTCTAATTCATTTAAAAAAGTAATTTTATCCATGTATCGTCACTCTTCCTGAATTTGAATTAAAGAATAGTTATCAAGATTTATCATTTACTGAAAAACTCTATTCTTTTTACGATATCATCTTTATATAATATATTCAGTTTCATTTTATTTTGGCGGTCAGTATATGTAATAGATTTATAATGCTTACCAACCATGTGTCTTTTATAACTATCTCCTAACTCGTTAATAACATCATCAATTGAGTCACCTATTCTAACTCCGAAATTCGTTTTAACACTTTTATCCTTGATTAAAACAATTCCTTTAACAATGTGCTTTTTATTTTTCACTTTAACCGTTAAATCCTTATGCTTTTCGTCATTATAAAATTTAAATCGATCTAATTTAATTTTTTTATTAATGACATACCCTTTCTGATTAAAACGATCATTTAAACCTATATCATTCACAGTATAATTGGATAAATCTACTGTTTTAATACTTCTATAGTACATAATTCCGAAAAGTAGAATAATTGCTCCAATTAAAAAAAGGGTTGAAATCACCCATCTGTTTTGTATACGCACTTGAGTCACCACTTTCACTCTTGTTCTATTAAATATAGCATATGAAATTTGGAGTTTCATCTAACAACTTAGTCACATTCATAATTAAATTATGATTGAGTTAATATAATATCTTTAAAGTTAAAAAATTGTTATAATATTCTAAATAATTAAGGAGGTTATTTCTATGACTAATTTAGAAACTTATTTTAAAAAAAGTCAGCCACTAGAAGAGTACATTGACCAAATGAAAGATAATAGAAATAATTTATTATCAATATACAAATCCTTTAAATTACCAGAAGAAGATGACCGTATTACAAAGCTTAAAGATGCAAATTACTCAAAGGTATTAGTCATCACTGAAGATTGGTGTGGTGATGCAATGATGAACCTTCCAATACTTAAACGTGTTAGTGAAGAATTAAATTTAGAAGTTAGAGTATTTCATAGAGATGACGACACACGTTTAATTGATCAATATCTTACAAATGGTAAGTCTAGATCGATTCCTATTTTTGTTTTTATGAACAGAGCATATGAACAAATAACTGTATGGGGACCTAGAGCTAAGGAAGTCGAAAAATTTGTTGTGGATTTGAGAAATGATAAATTACCAGATAAAAATCATCCACAATATGATGATAAAGTTAAAGAAACACACTTACTTATTTCAAATAGATTTAAAACAGATTCATCATTTTGGAAAAATGTATATAACTCCATAATTAATCAGCTTTTATATAAATAAATACTGAGGCTAAAGCCTCAGTATTTTTGAACTTAAATATCTCGTTTAGCAGCATATAAGATGTTAGCTACAAACAATACTACTATTGAAGCAATTGAAATAAACCATTGCCAATGTGAGAATTTTATCTCCTCTGTCATTTTCTCAGTGAGATAAGTAAATGGAATATATTTAAATGATTTTTGAATATCGTCACCAATATTTGGAATTAAACCTATTAAAGGTTGCACAAATGGAACGATAAGTAATAAGAAAATACCTAAAGTAAAGATTACTGCCGGCTTTTCAATAATTAACGTAAGTAATAATAAGAATAAGCCAAAGAATAAGAAAAATATAAGGTAAAACCATATATTATTTAAGAATTTATCTCCGTCAACATTTGATCCTTTTGTAGATGCTTGAATAACAATAATTACAAGATATTGAAGTAAAGTAAATAAGAACGAAATTAATATCATTGAAATTGTTTTAGCAATAATATAACCAATACGACTACTTACCTTACTCATATATAATTGAATTGTACCTTGAGAATAATCTCTAGTGATAGTTTTAATGATAAATAATAATCCCGCGAATAAGAATAACCAGTTGGCCAGTACGAAGACCATTTCGTTATTTACTTCATGAGACTTGCTATATGCTGCTTGCATACTTGCTTGGAAGACTGTCATTCCTATAACTAGTATTAATGCAAGATATGTTAAAGGACTTTTTAAAATACTAATTAAATCGAACTTGACTAGCTGTAAACTTCTCATTATTTATCACCTCTTTGATTAATATTAAAGTAAGTATCACGTAGAGAACTTTTACGCGTTTCAATATACTTAGGATAAACACCTTGTTCAGACAATGATTTTAATAGTGGTTTATAGTCTCTTTGAGCTTTAATGATAATCTCACCAGCATCTTTTTGTGATTGTTGCACTTTATAATGTTCAGTTAGATATTCTAAAGTTTTATTAAAATCATCATGTTCAATAGTAATGATTGTACTATCTTCTGGTCCACCATCTTTCATGTTCACATCTTGAACAAAGTTACCATCTCTAAGGAAGACAGCTCTATCACAAATAAGTTCAATATCTTCTAATTTATGACTTGAAATTAATATTTTCATATCTAATTGTTTGACTAATGATTGGATAGTTTTTAAAACATCAATTGATCCATCTGGATCCATACCATTTGTAGGCTCATCTAAAATTAAATATTTTGGTTTATTCATAAGAGAGACCGCAATGGCTAATTTCTGTTTCATACCCATTGAATATTTTTTCACTTTTTTCTTAATATAAGGTCTCATACCAAAAGCATCAATAATGTGATCAGAATACTCTTTATCAAAGCCTTTTCCTAAAACTTGAGCGAACAATTTTAAATTATATAAACCTGACTTGTTGTCATAAAGTTTAGGATGTTCGATTAAGTAACCTACGTTTTCATCTTTCGATAAATCAACTTTCCCTTGATAATTAATAATATTACCATTCATGACTTTCATTAATGTTGTTTTACCAACACCGTTTTTACCAATAAGACCAACTATTTGGCTATTACCAAAATCAAAGTTTATATCGTCAATAACTGTATTTTGACCATATTTTTTAGTGATTTGTTCTAATTTCATAGTAGACCCCCTTAAGTGGTTAATGTTTTATTTTTCTAATTTGAATTAAATAATTCACTACTAAACATATGATGCTAATAATCAATAGGCCATAATTTAAGAAGTACGAATATACAACTGGAATATGACTATCTTTGTGAACTAAAACGTTTATTAAGATAAATAAAGCAGATAAGACAAATGGTAATACAATGATAACTCCAAATACATATGCTAAATAAGGCACGTCTTTATGTTTCTGTTCTGTACTTTTATTAAAAGCGATAGGGATTGAAAAGAAATTCGCTATTATAAAAGAATAGGTTGTAGAAAAAGTTATCGAATCTGTCTTTATTGAACTTGTTTCATAGCCATATAAACTTATGATTATTGCACCAATAATTGTTAAAACTATGCAACTGATGTAATTTGCATTTAATAAATCTTTCCTTGAAACTGGCAGACTACCAAAAAATAAGTAAGACTGAGATCCACCTAATCTACGATTGATTCTAAATAAATGTCCAGCATCAACTAAGCATATAATAGTTAATATAATACCTATAGGTCCTGAAATAACAAGATACGGTAAATGTTGCCTATCGATTAAGTGATAAAACGGAAAGAATATGAGTAATAAACCATAAATCAAAAGTGTCCATCTTCGAAGTTTAAGATTTCTAATTAATAATTGTTTCATATTAGTTTCTCATTTCGTTGGTGATATTTAAAATCTAGTTGATTTTTATTTTTTTCTAAATATATCATTAGTTCTTCAATTGATGGATTTTTAATTTCTACTCTATTTCCAAATAATTCTTTAAATGTTTGGTAGTGTTCAGTGAGGCCTATGTAGCCAGTTTTTCTAACTTCTTTATAAATTAACAATTCCTCCAACTCCACATCTAAGTCTTCATTGGAACCACTAATTATTTTATATTTTTCAAATAAAGTGTCTCGTGATTCATTAAAAATAATTTGACCATCACGTAAATAAACTATATAATCCGCAATTTTTTCTAAATCAGATATGATATGTGTCGATATGAAGACTGTTTTATCTTCATCAATTAATTCTTGTTGAATAATCTCAAGTAGTTCATTTCTAACTAAAGGATCTAGTCCAGATGTGGGCTCATCTAAGATGAATAATTCAGCATGGTGACTAAATGCAATAGCTAGTGACAATTTCATTTTCATACCTGTTGAAAAAGTTTTGATTTTCTTCTTATAAGGTAATTGAAAAAATTGAAGATAGCTCATAAAAATTTTATGATCCCAATTTTTATAAAACGGGGCGACGATATTCTCTAACTTTTTAATGTTCCATTTGTCATTAAAATACGTTTCGGAATAAACGAAGCCTATTTTATTTT
Source organism: Staphylococcus sp. TE8 (assembly GCF_000692055.1). Taxonomy (NCBI): domain Bacteria; kingdom Bacillati; phylum Bacillota; class Bacilli; order Caryophanales; family Staphylococcaceae; genus Staphylococcus; species Staphylococcus sp. TE8. The sequence continues at coordinate 63,852 of NZ_JMGB01000003.1, read as the reverse complement.
TTATTTCTACTGCACTATCCTTCATTTGTTCATTAAATACAGAAATTTGACCATTTTTAGATTGAATTAAATCCATAATTAAACGAATAACTGTAGTTTTACCAGCACCATTCCCACCTATAAAACCAGTAACAAAGCCTTTAGGAACTTCAAAGGAGATATCTTTCAACTGAAAATCTTTTGTTTGATAACTTACATTCTTAAGCTCAATCGCATTCATCAGTCATCCTCCTCATAAATTAAAGACAATATTTCAGTCAATTCTTCTAAAGGCATCCCAATTGTTTTTGCTTCTTTTGACATTGTTTTAGCCAAATTTTCAATTACAAAGAACTGCTTTTCTTTAAGAATTGAGTTATCTTGTTCCTTCACAAAGGTACCTTTACCTCTTATAGTTGTCACAAATCCATCCTTTTCTAAATCTTCATAAGCTCGTTTTGTAGTAATTAAACTCACTTGTAAATCTTTAGCTAACTCACGCATTGATGGAAGGTGTTCGCCAGGAGCAACATAACCTTTCAAAATATTTTCTTTAATTTGTTGCTTGATTTGTTCATAAATGGGATATTCACTGTTGTTTTTCAAAATTAATTTCATTGATGTCCCCCTTCTCTTCTGTATACACATAATATATACAATATATACAGATTTGTAAAGTGTATATACTAAATTCTGTGAAAAATCCTATATATCAAGAGAATATTGAGTATAAACAATATATACAAAAAGACTTAAGAGAACGATACACTTCCCTTAAGTCTTAAATAATGTACACTATTTTTTTCTCCGTTTATTACTTCTATCGATAAAAGCACAAATCATAAACATAATTGCAGCAAGTAGCAATTTAATTCCTTGCTCTTCATGACCTGTAGCTTGAAGATAATAGCCTACTACAAATAGCACAATTGCTAATCCAACGAATATTTTTGTTAAGTGCTTCATTTTATTCACCTCAACACATAAAAAGTATATCAAATAATACCAGGTATAAAAACGGTATATGAGTTTAACTTTTCCAATAATTTAGAAGACGATATCAAATTTAGGAGTTACCACAATTAAATATTGATTGCGGTCAATTTAGTACAATGTTACAATAAACTTGTATCCACGAATTATACTACACAACCCCAGGTCTGGTACCAGCAGACTTGGGGTTTTTTGTGTTCGGTCATCTACTTGTCTTTCCATTTAATTTCTAACCAAATACGAAAGACGACAAGTACGCCACCTGTAATCAATGTTATTAAACCATCTTGCCACCACGTCATTATACTACACCTCCCAGAATTGATTAGTGTCATATAATTTGATGACCTAAGCATATTCTAACACAAATTATAGAACATATGTTCGCTATTAGTAATAAAATTTATTTTCCTAATTCCCTATCATCAATGCTTTATCTTTAATCAAATTAAAGATAATATATATATAAACACTTTATTAAAGAGAGGTTAGAAAATGACAAGTCCTTTAGCCGAAAATTTAAATAACGAATTACAACAATCCAATCCAGAAGTATATGACATGTTATCTGATTTAGGTAAAGAAATGTTCTATCCTAAAGGTATTCTATCTCAATCTGCTGATGCCAAAAGTACTAAATATAACGCTACGATTGGTATGGCAACAAATGATGAAGGTAAAATGTATGCTGATTCATTGAATAATATATTTAATGAATTAACTCCAGATGAAGTTTTTCCATATGCACCTCCACAAGGTATTGAAGACTTACGTGACTTATGGCAAATTAAAATGCTAAATGAAAATCCTGATTTATCAAAAGAAGCGATAAGTAGCCCCATCGTGACTAATGCTTTAACTCATGGATTATCTTTAGTTGCAGACTTATTTGTAGATGAAAATGATACTATTTTATTACCAACACACAATTGGGGCAACTATAAACTAGTGTTCAATACTCGCCATAAAGCTAATATCGAAACATATCCTATTTTCAATGAAGAAGGACATTATACGACTGATTCACTAGTGGAAACTTTGGAAAACTTTAATAAAGATAAAGTAATTATGATTCTAAATTATCCAAATAATCCAACAGGTTATACGCCAAAAGCTGAAGAAGTTAAAACTATCGTAAATGCTATTGAAATACTTGCTAATAAAGGAACAAAAGTGATTGCAGTAGTTGATGATGCTTACTATGGTTTATTCTATGAAGATGTATACACACAATCTATTTTTACGGCTTTATCACAGGTGAATTCTCATAATATTTTACCTGTACGCTTAGATGGTGCTACTAAAGAATTTTTTGCTTGGGGATTCCGTGTAGGCTTCATGACTTTTGGTACTAAAAATGAAATAACTCAAAATGTACTTGAAGCAAAAGTTAAAGGTTTAATTAGAAGTAATATTTCAAGCGGGCCATTACCATCCCAAAGTGCTATCAAGCATGTTCTAAAAAATAATAAACAATTTGATAAAGAAATTGAGGAGAATATTCAAACATTAAAAGATCGATACGAAGTTACTAAGGAAGTTGTTTATGATGAGAAATATGCAGACTATTGGAAAGCATATGATTTTAATTCAGGTTACTTCATGGCATTAAAAGTTAAGCATGTTGATCCAGAAATATTACGCAAACATTTAATTGATAAATATTCAATAGGTATTATTGCCTTAAATGATACGGATATACGAATTGCCTTTAGTTGTGTTGAAAAAGACGATATTCCTCACGTGTTTGAGTCTATCGCTAAAGCTATTGATGATCTAAAATAGAAAAAAAGAGTTGCTCTTTTAAATATTTAGAGCAACTCTTCTTTTTTTAAATCTCTTTTTTACGTGATTTACGTAATAACATTAAACCAAGAATTAGAATACTGGATAGTAATGTTTTATTCGCTTTTTCACTTTCACCAGTATGTGGCAATTCTAAGAGTTTATCCTTTTTGGTATACATCATTTCATTACTTCTATCATTCAATTTCACTTTTGAAGGTTTAATTTTATAGCTTTCTTTACTTGTAACTTTAGTAGGTGCTTTTATACTAATAGCTATACTTGGGTCACTATTGCCTTTATACTCTCTAGCGATTATTTCACTACCATCTTTAACAGCTAGATGAGTTATTTTTATTTCTCCTGTGTGAGCGTTTAAAATAATACCTTCCATAACTTGGTCTACAGACCACTCTGAACCGTTTTTATAAACATTTATATATGTCGCCTTACCTTTTTTATTTTTAAAATTAATTTCAACTTTAGTTGCTTCAATTCTAGGCTTTATAATAACCGTAGCTTCTTTTTCATTTACAATTACAATTGGGGGTTCAGGTGCATTTTCTTTACGTGGCATAATCACACTATTTAATTTACTATGGTCGCTATTACCATGTACTTCACTTGCAGTAATTTCACTTTCAGGATAAACAACGTAATAGTCTATAGTTACCTTACCAGTAGCCGGTTCTATATTGATGCCCGTTATTTCTTTACTCAAGCTCCAATTACCTTCATCTTTACTTGCGATGATTGTATCAGATTGCCCTTCTGGATTTATATATTCGATTTCAATTTTTGTAGATAAACCGCTTGGTATTATACTCACATTTACTTTACTTTCATCTTTCTCAACTATTGGTGCATCTGGTGTTGCTTCTTTTCGTGGCATATTTATTTTACTTTCAGCACTTACGTCACTGTTACCTTTTGTTTCGATTGCTACTATTTCACTTTCTGCTTGTACAGCTGGGTGGCCTAGTGTGACTTTTCCAGTATATTCATCTAATTGAATATGTGGCACTTCTTTATTGAGTGACCATATTTCCTCTTTTTTGATTGCGATAATTGAATCAGGTTGACCTTCTGAATTTGTATAATTGATAATTAATTTCGTTGATTCACCTTTTGGTGTCACTTCAACATTGACGTGTTCTTCATTTGCTTCGATAGCTGGCGACTCTGGTGTTACTTCTTTTCGTGGCATAGTCACTTTACTTTCTGCACTTGTGTCACTATTACCTTTTGTTTCAGTTGCTACTATTTCGCTTTCTGCTAACACCGCTTGGTGCCCTAGTGTGACTTTTCCAGTATATTCATCTAATTGAATATGTGGCACTTCTTTATTGAGTGACCATATTTCCTCTTTTTTGATTGCGATAATTGAATCAGGTTGACCTTCTGAATTTGTATAATTGATTACTAATTTTGTTGATTCACCTTTTGGTGTAACTTCAACATTGACGCGTTCTTCATTCGCTTCAATTACTGGAGAATCAGGCGTTACTTCTTTGCGAGGCATATTTATTTTACTTTCTGCACTTTCATCACTGTTACCTTTTGTTTCGGTTGCTACTATTTCACTTTCTGCTAACACCGCTTGGTGCCCTAGTGTGACTTTTCCGGTAGTTTCGTCTAATTCAATATGTGGAACCTCTTTGTTTAGTGACCAAACTCCTCCATTTTTATTT
>NZ_JMGB01000003.1:0-59379 GCF_000692055.1 Staphylococcus sp. TE8 | reverse complement strand
CAATGAATGAACTTAGTTGGCCATTTGTATCTGTATATTTTACTTCTAATTTTGTTGATTCACCTTTTGGTGTTACTTCGACACTCGCACGCTCTTCACTTGCTTCAATTGTTGGAGAATCCGGTGTTGACTCTTTTCGTGGCATAGTCACTTTACTTTCTGGACTTGTGTTACTATTACCTTTTGTTTCAGTTGCCACTATTTCGCTTTCTGCTAACACCGATTGGTGACCAATTGTGACTTTTCCAGTATGTTCATCTAATTGAATATGTGGTAAATCTTTATTTAATGACCAAGTCTCGCCAATTTTAATTGCGATGATTGAATCAAGTTGGCCATTTGTATCTGTATATTTTACTTCTAATTTTGTTGATTCACTTGTAGGTGTCACTTCGACATTGACATGCTCTACGTTAGATTCAATATCTGGTGCTTCTGGTGTTGTCTCTTTACGTGGCATTGTCACTTTACTTTCAGCGCTTTCGTCACTGTTACCTTTTGTTTCGGTTGCTACTATTTCACTTTCTGCTAACACCGCTTGGTGTCCCATTGTAAGTTTACCGGTGCTTTCATCAAGTTTTATATTAGAAATATTATTATTAATAGTCCATCCATTGCCAACTTTAGTTGCTGTAATAGTAGCCGGTTGCCCTTTCAAATCAACATAGTGAACATCTAATCTAGTAACATCATTATGTGGTATAATTTCGACATTTGCTTCTTCTATGTTAGATCTTACCACTGGTGGTTGAGGTTTAACTTCTTTAGCAGGCATAATTGTATGTTTGACAATACTATTATCACTGTTACCATTTGACGCAGTAGCAGTAATATCACTTTCCGGTTGCACAGCCACATAACTAATTGTCACAGTTCCTGTTTGAGAATTAATTGAAATACCTGAAATGTTATTATTCAATGACCAGCTTTGATTTTTCTTAGTGGCTATTGCTGTAGCGATTTGGTCATTGACATCTAGATATTTGATAGTTATTTTGTCTGAATTAATTGAAGGAATTATACTTACACTCGCATTGTCATGATCTGATTTTAGTACAGGCCCTTCTGGAGCGACATCTTTACGTGGCATTGTCACTTTACTTTCTGGACTCGAGTCGCTATTTCCTTTTGTTTCAGTTGTTATAACTTCACTTTCTGCTTGTACTGCTTGATAGCCTATTGTTACTTTTCCGGTTGCTTCATCTACCTCTATGTGCGGAACATTTTTATTTAATGACCAAACTTCTCCATTTTTACTTACGATAATGGTATCACTTTGCCCCTCTGTATTAGTATAATTAATCACTAATTTTGTTGATTCATCTTTCGGTGTTACCTCTACATTGACTTGCTCTTCGTTTGCTTCGATTGTTGGAGAATGCGGTGTTGTCTCTTTACGTGGCATAGTCACTTTGCTCTCAGGACTTGAATCACTATTGCCTTTTATTTCTGTTGCTATAATTTCACTTTCTGCTTGTACGACTTGATGACCTATAGTTACTTTTCCGGTTCTATCGTCTATCACAATATGCGGTACTTGTTTGTTTAATAACCAAGCACCTCCATTTTTGTTTGCGATGATTGAATCAGAATGGCCTTCTGGATTTGTGTAATTGATCACTAATTTCGTTGATTCATCTTTCGGTGTTACCTCTACATTGATGTACTCTTCACTTGCTTCGATAGCCGGAGAATCCGGTGTTGTCTCTTTACGTGGCATAGTCACTTTGCTCTCAGGACTTGAATCACTATTGCCTTTTATTTCTGTTGCTATAATTTCACTTTCTGCTTGTACTGCTTGATAGCCGATTGTTACTTTTCCGGTTGCTTCATCTACCTCTATGTGCGAAACATTTTTATTTAATGACCAAATTCCTCCATTATTACTTGCGTTAATGGTAACACGTTGATCCTCTGGATTAGTATAATTGATGACTAATTTAGTCACTTCACCCTTTGGCGTTACCTTGACATTGGCGTGCTCTACACTTGCTACAATATCAGGCGCTTCTGGCGTTGCCTCTTTACGTGGCATAGTCACTTTGCTCTCAGGACTTGAATCACTATTTCTTTTTGTTTCGGTTGCTACTACTTCACTTTCTGCTTGTACTGCTTGATAACCAACCGTTACTTTTCCGGTAGTTTCGTCTAATTCAATATGTGGAACCTCCTTGTTAAGTGCCCAAACTCCTCCATTTTTATTTGCGATAATCGAAGTTGGTTGGCCATTTGTATCTGTATATTTTACTTCTAGTTTTGTTGATTCATCTTTAGGTGTTACTTCTACGTTGACATGCTCTACGTTAGATTCAATATCTGGTGCTTCAGGCTTTGTCTCTTTACGTGGCATTTTTAATTTACTTTCTGAACTTGAGTCACTGTTTCCTTTTGTTTCGGTTGCTACTATTTCACTTTCTGCTTGTACTGCTTGATAACCAACCGTAACTTTACCAGTGTGATCGTCAATATTAACATGTGACACTTGCTTATCTAATGTCCAAGTTTCTCCATTTTTTATAGCATTTATTGAAGCTGGTTCTCCTTCGGGATTTATATAAATCATCTCTATTTTTGACGCTTCACCTTTAGGTGTTACTTCGACATTGACATGCTCCTCACTTGCTTCAATACCAGGCGCTTCCGGTGTTGCCTCTTTACGTGGCATATTTTCTCTACTTTCCTCACTTGTGTCACTGTTTCGAATTATATCGTTCGCTACAACTAAACTTTCTGGATTAACAGCTTGATAATTAATTGTTACTAAACCGGATTGTGGTTCGATATTTATACCAGGAACACTATTATTAAGTGACCAATTATCATTAGTTTTAGTAGCAATAATTGATGTGCTCTCATTAGCAGTATTTTGATATGTAATATTTAACTTATCTGCTTTATTAGCTGGTGTTATAGTTAAATTTGGAATCAGGTAATTTATTTCAATAATTGGTTTGGATGGTGCATTATATTTTAGACTATTTTTCAATGTATCTAACGTATTAGTAACATTATTGATAGTTTCTTGGGATGCTTGATTTTCTATAGCAACATTATTCTGTTGTTCATTGATAATATTTCTAGCTTCGGTTAATTTGTCTTGAAGTGCACGCCATGAATCTGCGGTAAAATCAGCCTCATTTAAATCGTGTAAGTAGTTATCAACTTCATTTACTTTACTTTGTAATTCTGTTTTATTCATTTGAATTGTCACAGTTTGTAAATTAACAGTATTATCTCCGGTTCTTTGAGTATCTCTTCCTCTAAATGTTGCATTAGTTCTATAACTAACATGTCCATTTAAATTAACTATTTTAGGTATTGTTGCTTTAAATTCTACTGTATAGGAGAGATCTTTCCTCTCTCCTGGATTTAAGTTACTAATTGACATTCTTAATTTATTAGTATTTACATCTAAATTACCGGTTCCTCCACTACTAGAAATGAGTTTTGAATTTGCTGGTAATATAACTTCATAATATGTATCTCTTGATTGATTATGCCCTTTATTTTCAACAGATAAATTAACTGTTGCACGTGCAAAATTATCATTAGGACTATTAGGCTGAGTTATATATTCTACCTGTGCCACATTAGAAGTGATATAGGATCCACTATTTATTCTTACATCACTAACTGAACCCCCATGATAATAAGATGAATTATCACCAAATCCATGTTCTTTCGAAGACCGTTGTACACTAATTCGACCAGTGTTGGATATAGGTAAAAAAGAAATTCTTACTCTATTCATATCGCTTGGTATGTTAACCATTGCAGATAATTTACCGGTAGGGTACGGTCCCATACCATTTAGACGATTATCAAATAAGATGCGATCCTGCTCTATATTACTAATTTTTAATTTAGCACCTGATGCACCATCTGAAAATACTGGACTTGTAGATATAAAGTTAACGTTTAATTCCGAACCAGGTACCACATCTATATCTTGATAAATACCTGCTACTTTAGCATCATTGACACTTCTATCACGACCGTTATTCGTTCTTGCAAGTACAACCCCGTATGGAGCACCATTATTGCTCATAAAACTTGAATAATCTACTGCGCTTGGTGTATAAAACATAGGATACTCAGGATTAGGATCAGTTGAGTAACTATGCCAATTATCTACATTCGTAACTACAGTTAATCTCTTTGACCTTGATGGTAATATACCACCAGATACCTGACTAAAGTTTCCATTTTGAATTTCTGGATTAACTTCGTTTGCTTTCAATGGATCATTAGATACGTTATTTTCAGGAGCACTTCTAAATGATGATGTATCTCTTTTATGTCTAATATTCGAATAGTTTGAAATGTTATTATTCTTAGTTAAATGTTGTGATTGAACACCGTTTGACTGACGATTTGGAAGTAAAGATTGTTTATTATGTAATTTACCTGCACTATTTAAAAATTTATGATAATAATCATCAACCTGTTGTTGGCTTTGAGGATTATTTAAAATAGATTCAGCTTCTTGTAAATCAGCGCGAAATAATTCAACCGAATCTTCTGTCTTGTTACTTAAATCTAAAGATTTGTATTGATTTAAAATTTTTTCAAGTTGACTAGTATTAATAACGTGTTGAGTATTAGTTTTAGTAGTTGAAAGTTTATTTTCAATATCTTGGTTATTAGTTAGATTATCATTTAAAGATTTTCCATTTTCAATATTAATTTGATGACTGGTACTATCACTAACTTTTTGATTGATGGTGGTATTATTTTGTTCAATACTGTCAGCTTTTGCGTAATTTATGTTAGACATCATGATAAAACCTATTATTGCTACACTAGCTGCTCCAAAACCTTGATATTTTCTAATAGAAAAACGTGTGATTTTTTTATCTAAGTTGTTGATTCTTTTGTTTTCCATCATTTTTTCTCCTCAAATATAAAGAATTTAAATTAACCCAACAATATTCAACCTATATTTTATTATTGATAAAATATATTTCATTGTGTTCCTTAAAATATACCACCAAGCTATATTTTGTGCAATTGTTTATTTTGGGAATTTTACTATTTGTACATAAAAAAGAGTGTGGGTTTAGCTCCACACTCTCTATAATTCTATTCTTTGATTTTATTTCTAAAAATACCAATTAATCCTAAACCTGCTAGTAACATTAATAATGCTGGATTAAATTCTTGTTCTTTAACTCCTGTTTCAGGTAATTCTTTCTTAGAAGTTTTATGATTATGAGATGTTTTATCATCTTTATCTTCATTACGTTTTGATATTTTTTTAGTAGGTTTAATTACTTCTAATGTTTGCTTATGTTGTTTTAATTTAACTTTTTTATAGATATATTTAGTAATACCATCTTCGGTTTCTGTTCTAATATATTTATAACCTTCTATTTGTATAACACCTCTTTGATTTAAAGGTGTTTTATCGTCTTCTACTGCATCTTTAATAATATTCCCTTGATCATCTAACCATACTGTAACGTGTAATTTAGGTTTATCATTTACATTATTTTGATTGTTCTCCTGCTGTTTAGTTGGAATAACTGGCTCTTTTTGTGTCGTTGGTTTTGTCGGTCCTGATTGAGTTGGTTTCTCTGGCTCTTCCTGTGTCGTTGGTTTTGATGGTCCTGATTGAGTTGGTTTCTCTGGCTCTTTTTGTGTAGCTGGTTTTGATGGTTCTGGTTGTGCTGGTTTCTCTTGCTCTTTTTGTGTCGTTGGTTTTGTCGGTCCTGATTGAGTTGGTTTCTCTGGCTCTTCCTGTGTCGTTGGTTTTACCGGTTCTGAATGAGTCGGTTGCTCTTGCTCTTTCTGTGTCGTTGGTTTTACCGGTTCTGGTTGTGTTGGTTGCTCTGGCTCTTCCTGTGTCGTTGGTTTTGATGGTCCTGATTGAGTTGGTTGCTCTGGCTCTTTTTGTGTAGCTGGTTTTGATGGTTCTGGTTGTGCTGGTTTCTCTGGCTCTTTTTGTGTCGTTGGTTTTGTCGGTTCTGATTGAGTCGGTTGCTCTTGCTCTTTCTGTGTCGTTGGTTTCACAGGTTCTGATTGTTTTGGTTGTTCTGAATCTTTTTGAGTCGTTGGTTTTTCAGAATTTACTTCTTATGGTTTAGTGTCATCCTTTTTTGTTGAACTACTTGTGGCTGTGTTTGCTGTTTGAGATGTATTTACTTTTCTATAAATAAATTTAGTTATACCATCAGAAATTGATGTTCTAAAATGTTGGTACCCAGGAATTTTTACCGGCACTCTTTCAGAGGCAGGCGTTTTATTATCTTCTACTGCATCTTTAATGATATTACCTTGATCATCCAACCATACAGTAACGTATAAGATAGGAACTTCATATGTTCCACTGTCCTCATCTTCGTCAGGATCTTCATTTGGAGTTCCATCAATATAATCATTTAAATTTTTAGATGATTTATGATGAGTCTCATTATTGGAAGTTGATGTATTAGTTTTATTGCTTTCAGTTTGAATAGTTTTAGGTGATGTAGTGCTATTAGTCTTGTTAATTTCTTCAGCTTGAGCGGAACCATTGCCCGCAAAAAGATATAAAGCTAAAGTTAAAGCACTCGCTGTGCCGTAGCTAAAATATTTTTTACTTGGTAAAGATGGAAATTGTTTTAAATCTCTAGGCTTGTTGTTTTTCATAGTTGTAATATCCTCCCAAAATTTTTAAACGATAGCGTTTATCTAACTTATTATGAGTACTTATAATAAAAGCTTATAAAACATTACATAAATACATTAATTCTCCTTCGCATTATCGTTAATTTTATTATAATATATTTTTACGAACTAAAATACTCTAATTACAATAATTACAGAAAATAATAGATAAAAAAACTCCTTTCAGAGAAAATAATCTCTAAAAGGAGTAATAATGACAACCATAATGATTTAATTACATCATTCCTGGCATTAAGTACTACTAAAAACAAGCTATAATACATATTAAAAAGACTGTTAAATCAACGTTTTAATATTTTAATCATAGTACTATTTTTAGTTTTCGCACTCTATTATGTCATAATTATGTCACTGGAAATAATATAAACATAATTTTACTTAATTATTGATCAACTTTAAAAACAACTGCTTTTATTTTTTCAATACCTATAATTTTTGCAAATAACACTCTATGAGTACCGTTAATAGTCACATAATATTTTTCATTTTTTTCTAGCAGATACACTGTATTCATTGCAATATTAGTTTCATTTTTCAAATATTCTTCAATTTGTTTATTTATAAATAAATCTCGGAATTGATCATTAGTCATATTGAAAAGATAGAAATATGAAGCGTAATCACTAAATGTTTTTGTTTTTTTATCTATTGTTATTAAAAACTTTTCAATACTTTCAAATTTTCTTGAAAGACCTTGACCTCTACTTTCCCCTATAATATCTTTAACATTTACTTCTTTAACATATTTATATATATTTGAATCATTAATAATACCCAATGTATATTGTTCTAATTCTTTACTTTCCCATTGACCGAACAATGTATAAGGCGTTTCATGATATCTCTTTTTTATATCTTTATTTTCAAACTTTAAAATTTCAAATAAATTTATATTTTTAAAGCTATAAGATAGATATTCATCTTTCCAAACAATTTTTTTAAATAACGGTAGTCCGTTAAAATACTTACATTTTAAAATATAAAATTTCAATCTCATTTTATTAAGATATGTTGTATTTCTCAACATTTTTCACCCTCACTCATACAAATAAGTTCTACGTTTAAATTGTATATTTATAATAATACCACATATAAAATTAGTACCTACTACTAAATTATGGTATAATTAAATTGTGTTGAAAGTTACTCAACATTTGGGGATTCATGAATCTCAGTTAGTTTAAATCATAGTATGATAAAATGACGCTATTCATACTATGTTTATTTTTAATTTCACCTTCAACGTTTAAGCCACCATATATTATGTATGATGGCTTTTTATTATGATCATATTTATAAACATAACTTTAAAATTCTTCAGTGAACGTTTTGTTCAGTCAGCTTTTTTTTACATTTTGAAATGCACATAATATTTATCTTTAACATATAACAAACAGTTACACAAACTCATTTCCCACTGCAACACAGGGCGTTTCTCAGCGTAAAAAAACACCACATGAGAGTGTGTGGAACGTAAAAGTTATTTTACTGGTACCGATGACTTTATTAAATCTACAGTAATGGGACTATTTTGTCCTAATTTATATGCTTTATCCCATGCTGTGTTTTTTTTGTGAGTTTTTTCAACCATGTCCCAAGCTGACACTCCATCATACTCATCAATAACATCTTTTATTAAACTACTAATATATTCAGAATCCTCTTCTCTGAATATTTTATATGTTATTGGAGTAGTAGCATTACTTATCACACTATATACAGACTGATCATCTTTTTCAGTAAGTACGTCACTTTGCCCCCTGTATACTGAATAAACTTCTTTAACTACAGGCCCATAATCAAAGGCTAAAAATCTCTCTTTAAATAACTCTATTTTTCTGTTTAAAAAATATCTTTCATATACTATATAAAGTAATTTTTGAAGTTTAAGTGGAGTAGTAGGTTTCAACATTAAAATATATCTCGCTATATCCATAGCATTTAATCCGTGAGGAGATTTAGCAACGTTTTTAAAGTCAAAATATTTTTCGAAAATGGTTACATTTTCAAAAAAACTATCTTTTTCCTTTATACTTTGAATTGTATCTTTTGACGTAGTAATCAAATGTGTATAAAAACCAATACCTAATTCTGTTAAATCTTCTTCATAAAGTTCTATTTTTTCAAGATCTTTTTTTTCAGTTATAGTCATATGGAATGCTAATCTTCCTTCATGGTCATATTCTTCCAAAATTATTAAATAATGTTTGTACATTTATCTCACCACCCTACTTTTTTTCTAATTCACTTTCATATTCTTCCCAATTTAAATAATCTTGCTTATATATTTTATGCGATTTTTTATTATTCTTATGATCTTTGTTTAGCCATATTTGAAGTTCACACGGAAAACAAAAATTATCAATCTTAAAATATAAGTGAATTGCTTTATAGTCATTTTTACTAGCGTCTACTATCTTTATTTTACCATTAAAATTCTCATAAACATACTCATTTAATATATTATATACATTATTTAAATCAATATCGCTTTGTAAAGTGAATCTATACCCTAACAAATCATTTAAACATTTAATAATAGGATACTTTCCTTTACCATTTTTTGCTTGATATTTTAAAAGTTTGTTATAAATAGACCTTTCATTTTTAATACGTTTATCTATTTCTAATTCTAACTCTTCATCAATCAATAAGATTCTATTTTCTTTCTTTACTATTTCTTTAAAAACCACTACATTATCTAACAACTCACTATCAATATACGTATTTTTATCATCCAAAAAATCACAAACACATTTCTTTTTAAAATTAATTTTATTATTTCTTAGTTCAACAAAGGTATCAGCGTAATTAGTCATTCTTTCATAGATTACAGAAATTATTTTTTTAAGAAAATTCAACTCATCATCATAAGACATATTTTACTCCTAATCAAATATAGTTCTGTTAAGTATAACTCTATATTTTCTTAGAAACAATCAAAATTACAACAATATATTATAATTTAAAAAATTAATCTTCTTTACTTCCCAAATCTCCTTATATCATCAATATGAAACTCTGTATTCGGGTATTGCTCTTACAACCCTTTTAAATCTCTTTTCTTTCATCATCTTCACCGATATTATCAATAAACACTGGTGTTGCTACATTCACTTATCTAACATTTACAAGTTACAATACATGGGTGAATATTTTGTTCATATCCTAGATCAAGTTACTTTGGGCGTCGTGTTACCCTACTCTCTTTATCGAATACTCGTGTAGCTAACGTCACAAATTGTTACATCAGCTCATGCGCTAAAACACTTCGAAATTGTATTTCTAACTACGCAAATATATAAATTAAACAAGCCATATTCAGCTTTTCAGAAATTAGAAAACGGATATTGTCGTTTTCTAATGCACTGACTTAGTGCGTCAGCATTTGTATTATTAATTAATACTCTCACATTTGAGCATATTGAATGTGTATAGCTGTTCAGTTCTATTACTGAACCCACATTTGGGCTGTGTATAAACTAATATCCTCACATTTGAGGGTATTAAGCTAAGTAGCTAATATGTCCACTTACGGACACATTTAACGAAGCCACATTTGGTTCGGTTATATAAAAAAGGTAGCCCTAATTTGGGGCACCCTTTTGTCGTATTATACCACTTCTATATTTTAAGGTACTGGTTATAAGCGGACTTTTAAGTACGGTTGTTATTGTATGAAATGTAAAGTTTTGACAAGTCATAAATAAAAAGACTGCATCCAAAGGATACAGTCATTTTAAAGGATACTCAATTTTGAGTAGTACATTTCAGTAGATACGTTCATTATCTTTAAGAAAACTATAATTGTAAATTTTAAACATCTACTTTTTTGTTTATAAAAGGTTTATACATCATACTTACTTTTATTTTTAATCTCTGTATTATTTCTATACATTATTAAGACAAGAAGAAACTCGTTTTCAACTCGTTTCATAAAACCTAAAAAAGATGTATAACAACTGACCCATCTTTTTTATATTCTTCGCAATCAATATAATAACTTCTTTGAATTTTATTTTCTTCTTCTTCTCTCCAAATACGTTGCCATACGTTTATAATTTCATCTTTTCCAGAGCACTTATATTCAGTACTATCAGCAAAGTCAACTTCGAAAAATTTATCTGCCGAAATATCTTCTGTACACAAAGCTAATGAATAATCGCCTTTATAATCCGATTCATAATCATGATAAACTGCATAAACTTCCCCTTTATAATTATCATTATTTTTATAAAAACTATCCCACATACCTAAAATTTTATTCATCATATCATCATCTTCGAAGTTATTTGTTCTGATAATTTCGTTAACGTACAACTTCATAAAAAAACCCCTTTTCTTTTTAATTTACTAAAAACATTGCTTTATTCCTATTGCTTTATTGATATTGAGACTTAGAACCCTTAACAATTCTAAAACAGACATAAATGAACGATTTATTTTTGTGTATACTTCTTAAAAAATCCAATAATCCAATTAATTAAAAGTACGGTTAAAACACCAAAAGCAAGCCCATCTAAAATTTTAAAAGTTATTGTTTCAGGTGACGGAAGTAAATAATTCATGGTACAACGAAGCATAATTGCCAATACCAATGCTTTTAAAAAGTAATTAACTTTATTCAATTACCATTCTCCTATTATTTTTTAATCTAACCCCTTTTAAATTATCATTTATTAATCAATTTAAATACTAACAAAATAATATCTCAATTAAAATCAAAAATACCCATCTGAATATTTTCAGATAGGCTCTATTTAATCCTCTAGCGGTATATCATCAACAATCATTGTTCTATTAGGATAGTTTTCTTTTATTTTATCTAGCTCTCTCTGTGTATCTTCTTCATCGCCCTCACTCCATTCGCCAATATTAACAATTACTGGAGTATCACCAGTAAACTCTTTTTTCTCAGTAAATAGTTTATGATACTTGCCAAGCATATCACGAGCTTTCAAACGATCACTTGGCTTAATAGGGATTTCTACTAGCTGAACATATTCATTGTAAACAAGTTGCACTTTACCATTTTGTGGATTTTCCTTATATTCACCACGTTTGACAACTACTTCCTTAGTTTCAGTTTCATCACCAATAGCTGAATTAGTTAATAGATGTAATAACTCGTTAGCGCTTAATACACTTTCATCTATAACTTTTTTCTTTTGCTCTTGGATGTAATCATTAATGTGTTTCTTCTTTAATAATCGACATCCTGTAACGTGTGCCGTTTTAGGTGAATAGCCAGCTGTTATAGCGCTTTGTGTGACGTTTAATGTTCTAATATATTCATTTACAAAACGCTCTTGTTTTGGCGTTAATTTATCCATTTAAACACTCCTTATTTCCTATAATTTTATCTATTAATTGATTAGTAAGTTGATTAATTCTGGTCACAGATAATTCAAAAATTTGAGCTATATCTTTGGTGGATCTACCACTACGCAAAAGTAAAAACAAAATCAATTCTCTATGTGTACAAACACGCTCTACAAATATTTCTAACTCGTTCATATAAATATGGTCGTCAGTATGTGTAGTTTGTGTAAGATATGTTTCTGGAACATCATTCAACGTAAAGAAATCATCAGCAGAAACCTCTGGCTCAACATCATTCACGTAATTATGTTAGTTTAATATGAATGTTTTAAGTGTTTCCTTATCTGGTTGAACCATAGAAACTACACCACCATATCTTGTTGTGGCTCACTAACCTTTGTTATAGGCTTGTTAAGATAAACATTGTATAAAATCTACCTGTAATCGTTCAATAAGCTCATACGCCTTAATACGGCCATTTGATTGCATGTATCTAATCACCTGTTTTTGTTCTTCTTTTGTATAGGTATTTAGCACCTGCTTTAATAAGGATAGGCGTACCGATGAATCATTTTTAAATCATTTCAAATCAGCTTTCTTTTCACTAATCCATATCACAAGTTTATCAATAGGAAAAGACACAGCAATTATGCCTCTTACTTCATCACAAGTCATATGTGATTGATTTAGGTAGTACATTTCATTAATTTGATTCTGAATGAGATTACATTTCCTATTAATAAACTTAGGATTGTACTTTGTTAATAATTCATATTCAGTAATTTTCTTCGTAATACCACAAAACTAATTTACAACTTTTTAGTATCATAGTAGCTCTCCTAGAATTTCATAAATTAATCATTATCATCAATACCAAATATTTCATATACTGACTTATCACTTTTTTCATCTTGCTTAAGCTCTAATATTTTTAATCTCGATACCGCTGTTAAACCTAACTTAGTGGTCAATACTATTTAACTGTGATAATGCGTCACGTTGTTTGAGTTGTTTTTTTAAATCTTGTAATTCTCTCTGTGTCATTTCGTCTGGTGTTTTCTTTTCTCCGCTTGAAGTTAAATGTTCTTTTTTTCTTTCTTCCTCAGGGAGAGTTGCTATTTCATATAAAATGCTTGTTCCTAAATTCGCCATCGATGGCGAATTTAATTCTGGACTGTCAGCTACTTTTATAAATCTTCTAGCAGTACTTCTGCTCATATTTATTTTTGAAAGCCACTTACCAAACTCTCCATGAGCTAGGTCAATTTCTTTAACATGCTTTAATCTTCGACCAATCTCGAAAATAGATTGACCAGCGATGTTTTGATAGCTTTTGATTTCTGTTGCTATTGTGGTTAAATCGTTACTAAGTTGTAATTCGTTCAATCTTATATGCTCCTTTCGTGTATAATGTCTTATATGTATTGACTAATCACCTTAAATTAATAAAAGCTACCTCTTAAGATAGCTTTTCTAATAAATTATTAAACATTTGCCCTATTCTACCTGCAGTAACATTAAATACATCGCCTATTTCTTTATATGAATAGCCTTCGGTTAACAATATAAATATAAAATACTCTTTGTCTGTTCCTACTCGCTCAACAATATTCTCTAGTTCATTATAAAAGATAACTTCTTCGATATTATTTTCATCAAATAGATTGGTTTCTTCTTGATTGTTAATTTCAAAGAAATCATCTAAATTATCATTATTATCACTCACTTCATCATTTTTCTGTATACTATGATAGTTAAGTATAAATTTCCTTAGTGTCGCTTTATCATAATTCATGTACTTATCCCAACACTTATAATTTAGTAGCCTTTTCATCTTTTCTAGCACTGTTAATATGGTTATAATTCTTAATTTTATATAAATCTCTTTGTAATTTATCAATCGTCTCGTATGCCTTTATACTTCCATGGGAACGCATATAATCTATTACTTCTTTTTGTTCCTGTTTTGTATATCCACGAATAATCTGTTTTAATAAATTCATTCTTTTAAAACTACTTTTTTTAAAACATTCTAAATCTTCTCTTTGTTGAATTATCCAAATAACTAATTTTTCAAGAGGATATGATACTGTGATAACTCCACCCACATCATCACAAGTCATGTGTGATACATTTAAATGATAACTTTCTTCAATTTGCATCTCTATAGATCTAATTTTACGATTTATGATTAGTGGATTGTACTTTAGCAACAACTCATACTCTGAAATTTTTTGTTCTTCTATATAATACAATGTTGATTTATTTTGTTTTAATATCATGGTCAACCTCCCTGATTTTAAAATAGATGGAAGACGTTGACAATAAAGTCAACGCCTTTAAATACTATTTTTTGCTTGGTGCTAAATTTGGGTAATTAATTATCTTTTTACCTAATGTTTTTTTCTGCAATAAACCAGTTGCTTTTTGCCACATAAAATCGCTATAGAATCTTTTTGCATCATAGTACTTGGATTCGCCTTCTATAATTGGTTTAGCAACATCATTTAACGATTGTTGATTGATTATTTCACCGATATAATTATTGTTGCTTTCAATTTTAGCTTTAAGCTCATTGATTTGTTGGTTGATACTTTCATTCTCTTTCTCAACTGATTTAATAACCTTATTAGCATTATCTGTCTCACTATGTGTTACTTTTTGCAATTGATCTAGTGATTTAATATTACTCGGTAAATTGACTACAATTTGTCCATTAACATTAGGATTTGTAGCTTTTTCACGTCTTAAATCATCTATTTCATTTAAAGTTAATTCATATTCTTGTGTGCTTAAGTTTCCTTCTTCTAATTTATTGTACAAAGCGTTAATACTATCCTGATATGAAGCATTGTTATTAATATGTCTACATTGGTCCAACATATCCTTTAATACTTCTAAATGCGTTGGAAAAATTTCTTTAACCGTTGGTTTTGGGATTGTTTTACTTGCCATAATATCGCTCCTTATTCTTTTTAATTAAATTTTTAATTTTATTTACTGCACTATATTCTTTTTGATAATCCATTAGTTCGTTAACCATATTCTCAACTACGCTTAATTCTCTAAGTACATTAGTAAGTTGTCGATTCTTCGCTTTATCAATGAAACTCTGTTGTTTCACACCATCAATTTCTTCACGAATTTCTTTTATCTTACTTTTTATATTGTTCCATTCAAACATATTGATATTACTCACTACACGACCTCCTTTGTTTTATTTAGATTTATCTTGTTAACTAAATTGATAAAGTTAGCGCAAGATATGTTGCTTTTATGCAGGGGTAGAGGTTATACGTGGAACAAATTGAAAAAATTACGAAGTCGAGACCACTCGCCGTTCTCCCAGCTAGTCAAAAAAGGTCAAATGGTTTGATGGGGGGCGTGTGATAATCCCCGCAAAATTTACTTCTGTTTCATATCCAGATAATGTTTATAACTAATTCCTTTAACGACTTTTTTAGATGTCTTACAATATAATAAATAACGTGCTATCAGTTTACTGCATCCCATAACGCAACATTTCCTAATGTAATAGTGTATTCATCGTCTCACTTAGCTTCAGTTTCACAGGCAACCAACGAGCATCTGAATAATCGAATGGATTTTTCATAACAGGCAGATCTAGATATATACCATGTCTTACATAAGTCGTTACATCTGTGCGTTCTAGCTCAAGTTGTTTAGATGATAGTAAGCTACCTACTATATTAATGACTTCCATACTCCATCCATGCCACAACACAATGTTCTCATTGTCTACATGTACAAATGTAAAATCACCTTGATAACCAATATGCAATGACTCAAATAATTCTTCTAAATCAATAAAGGATACTAGGGTATGGTATTTAATAAAGTTAATGATATATACATTCAGTTCATCTTTAGTCATTACATTCTCCTTTATGCTTTAATCTTATTCACATTACGCTTAACATGTTTAATAGGTGCAACATATCCCTTATCACGATCTATAGGTCTCATACGATTACCATCACGATACTGATACCAGTATTGTTCCCTATCACACATTACATTCAATTCATTAATAAGGAAGTCTATTGTCTGCATGTCTGCTCTTAAGAAGATAGTCATATGCCCCACACTCGTATAATTAATCTTAAGGTTATAACCTCTTAACCATAAAGACAGTAGTTCCATATTCAATTTAGATTGTAGGTGTGCTTGACCTTCACTCGATAAACACCAATCACATGTGATGAAGTCTACTTCTAAATAGTGATACTTGCTATTTGTTTTATAGGTGTGACATATAGGTTTATTAGCCTTGAGATTTTGTTTGTTTAATTGGAATGTTTGAGTCAGTCTCTTGTATATCATATTCATCATCCTTTTTTTCTTTTAATATATGTTAGATAGTTTTTCACTCTTGCTATTACCAATTCAAAATTGCCTTGTGCTATAACTTTGTAACTAGTTCTTTTGTTGCTATTTGGTATAAAACTTTCACGCCATGCCGTCCACTCATTATCGATATATTCAACATAGACTTGTGAAACATGACTAATTGAACAAAAATAAATTTCTTCTGAAATACCTACTATTAGACCAATACGTTCAGCTTGTTCATCTAAACTATAATTCTCATTAATTGCTTGCACTTCTAGCTGTAGCCTCCCATTCCCTTTCAGTAATAACATCGCCGTTTTTATTGTCACCAATCAATACTCTTAACGGATCTATATCAACGTTACATTGAACGGCATAACTTACCGCTTTATATAAATCATTGTTTCTGTATTCGCTTTGACCGTCTATAATACGTTGATATGCTTTTTTTCCTTCACCACCTTTACCATTTTCTAAATGTTCAAAATTATTACTTGGCAACACACGCTTTACTGAATAAGGTTCAAGCGTTTGTTGTGTATAGTTACCTTGTTTAGAAAAAATACGTTGCTCAAAATCGCCATTATATTCACATGTCTTGGTTTTATTGTGTGTATATTTTCCTTTTAATGTACGACTACCAGCAAGCACAAAGTAGTTATTAGGGTGCGCTTTTATATCAACTGACGGTAAATATCCTATCTTCTGAGTGTATTCAATCCCTGTACGTTTCTTAAATATAATATGTTTGCCACCGCTCGGGGTTGTTTGAACCAATGTATTTTGTGCATTAGTTACAATTTCATCATAATAAGGAATGTACTTAATACTTTCATATCCGTCTTTACCTTCAACATGGTTAATATCAATGTCGATACACCACACGCCCCTTGTGAGTACACCTAATACATGTGTATGTTGGTATAAAGACTTATGACGATCTATAAATTCATCAGTAATCTGTATATCAGCAAATGTTACAATTGGTTTTTTATACTTGTTGAGCGGTATGACTTGAATATTCTTTTTTAATAATTGCTTTGCAACATGATAACCTGACATTGAACATCACTCCTTTTATAGGTAACCAGTAACCCTTGTAACCCTTGTTTTGTCTATAGTAAGAAAATTATTTTAGTATTTAAATAGACACTGTAAAAATTAAGGTTACAAGGGTTACAAGCTGTAATATCAACATTTTATAGGTTACTATTAAGGTTACCTAAGGGTTACGGTAACCCTTATTCCAATAACTTATATGCCATATCAAATAATTCTTGATTTCCTATTTCATGCACCTTATAATTTACGCCCTCAATTTTATTTTGCTTATTTAACGAAATACCTATCTTTTTCATATCTTCTTTGGCTTTCTTGTAACGCATACTTTTATAGTCTTCTTGAATTAAACGTTGTAAGGTTTCATCACCTGCAAGAATAAAGCCTTGTTCCTTAAGCACCTTCAGCATAATAACTTGTGTTTCAGTCAATTCATCTTCACTAAAGTAATGTTTCAATGTGACATCGTTAAACTTAAATTCACCGCCAATGGATTTAAGATATTCTAAACTTGTAATTAAAAATGATACTGAGGCATTTTCTGAATCTTCATCATTTGGTTTTACAAAATTCCAATATGGTTTAAAAATCTGGTATCTCTCATAGTCAGTTTCTCCGTGCGGTCTGTCTTTGAAAGCTATTTTTATTGTTCTAGTTGTATTTGCCGTAATGTCACCAGTATCAACATTTTCATTTGTATCAAGTATTAAAACGGCATTATTTTTAAATTTAAATGTATTATTACCAATGCCACGTCCAGAAACAATTTCACCTGTAGCAATTTTTCGTAATATTCTCATCATTGCTTTGGTAATTTCACCTGTTTCATTAGCGTGTGCGATGTCTGCACCGTAAAAATTCATCCATTCGTTCACTGATTCAAAACTTTTTGAAAGCAAACTATCGAAATTCACTTTATTAACCTGTAGGATTTTATTGAATGTAGTTATAAATAGTCCTTTACCTGAACGCCCGAAATCTTTAAATAAGAACCATTTTTCTGCTTGAATAAGTTCCATTTTGCGATACATAGAATAAGCATGTACCAATTTTAAATTGTGCTTACTTTTTTCATTTTCAGTGACTAACTCATAAAATCGACTAGGTGTATCAAAATCTAAATTGTTATAATTTACATCATATTTCATTGCGTATAATTCATTAGTTTGTAATTCTTTCTTTTCTAGTTTTAAATGCTTGCAATGATACACGAAATCATTACCAGCAAATGCATATGGAAGAATATTGTAACCGTGATTTACTTCTATATAATCACGATACAGTTCTGTCATAACTTCTAAAAAATCATCAATTTGATGTTTTTTATCCACTGGGTATTTTAATGCTAAATAGGCATCGTCTATAATTTCGTAGCTATTATTTTTTACAAAAAGAAAGTTGTCTAATTCAACTGAATATATAACTTTATCCGCCATTAAATCCGCAATAAAACGCGCATAATTTGTAAACTGATCAGCATGAAAATTTGCTTTCTTCTTCTCTTCTCCGTTATCTTCCTCAACAGTTTTGACATTAATTTTTCCATAAACCAGTCCCAATTTCTTTGGAATTATGGTATAATTTAAAGTAAGATTATTAATGTAATCACCTGCAATATTATCTTTTTCTCGATGATACAAATTGCCTTTGTTATCAAACACTTGTTTATCAGTTGAGATACAAGCGAAATGGATTCGCTTGCTTATCTCTTTGATTCTTGATAAATTTGCTGTGTTGATATAATCTAATTTTGAGTGGAACTCAAAATGTTTTTTATATAAACTCACTTCGTCCATGTAATCAACCTTTCATATGTGTTAGTATTTTAGTGGGTATTTAATTAAATGCTTGTTTTCTATGCGTTATCTTGGCTTTGGTCGGTGCAAGATGACGCTTTTTCTATTTTTAATTTCATTTCATATTCATTTTTTTGTGCTTCAATTAATCTTTCATACATAAGTTCGATAGCTTTTTGTTTGTTGTTATCTTTTAAAAATTCAATTGCTTCCTGATATGCTTTAGCTTCAAAAGAATATGAAGTATATAAAATCATATCTTTCACTTTGTTCACTTTTTTATGATCGTATTTCTTTTTAAATAATTTCATTATTCTGCGTCCTCCACTTGGATATTTCCGACTATATAATCTAAAGCCCACTCTAAAATGCCAATTACATGACCTTCACGATCTGTTGTGTGTTCATGTTCACCAGTGCTATCTGTTACGGTATAGTAGTAAATTTCTTTGTCTTCATTCATAACATCGCTTAATGTCATTGTTACTTCGTCAAGAATAGAAAACGCCTCATCTTCAAAATCTAATTCAGCAAGAATATTAAATAACTCTTTATGAATTAGTTTTAAAATATGTTCGTAAAATGCTGTATCGTCATAGCGATAATCTGTATTAGAATGAAATCTATCTTTTGCTGATAAAAATACGTCTTTATCTTTTTCATATAATACTTTCTCTAATACTTTTACTACTTTTGATAATTGATACTTTTGTTTAATTTTCATCTTCTATACACTCGCTTTCTTCTTTTTCTTTTCTTTTAGTTCTACAATTCGATTTAATTCCAATTCCATACATGCAATAGAAATATCAGGACTTACTTCAGGGAAGTTTTCTTTAAATACATCAGGTGCAACATTTAGAAGTAAATTTCCATTAGTATCTTTCACGTTAAACCAACCGACGACGCTTTTAGTTTTTAAAACTTGTTGCTTCATTCGTATTCCTCCTACTTTGTGCTAAGTAATTTCTTAACATTAATCTGTTTTAAATCATTGTTATGAATATCCATGTGAGACGTAATTTTCTCCATAAATTCATCAACATCAGATTTCTTGAAACGATATGTCGATCCGACCATGTAATACTTTAGGCCGTTATTAATAAGTAGTTCCTCAATCGTTGGTTTACTTAAATTTAGGTATTCAGCTAATTCTTTATACGTGATGAAATATTTTTGTCTTGCTAATTCTTCAACACGTTCATCAATTGCTTTTTGTAGCATGTCACGTGCTTCATCTTCATCAATATTAATGTTGAACATGGTTTAAGCCTCCTTACGCCATTTGTTGCTTGTCATTGTATTTGTCATAAATGTGCTTTTTCACAGATAAAGGAAGATTATATTTATCAACAAACACCATAAATTCTACTGTGTCATTTAACACCTGTTGTCTTAACTCCAGCATTTCCTGTGTCATATCTTGTTTTTTAATCATCTTAGAAAAGCCGAACACATTTGATACTGCTTTATTACTAATTGATTGAGCTTTGCAATAATCTTTTTTTGAAATAGCTTTAATACCATTTTTCAAGTTATCCATAGCTTCTTTTTGTTTTTCTTTGTCTAACATTCGGAATGCTTCATATCCTTTTAGCCCTGTTGATTGGCGTAACTCTTTGATGACTTGTTTAATCCACTTCTTAAATGCTTGAGCTTCATCGCGTCTACTATTCCAAATAGCTTCATAAATACCATATTCAGAGATGATACTTACATATTGTGTTTTTCTTGCGTATTTACTATTTGAGGTGACCTTCACATTATGAGTAGTTACATCTTCTTTATCTATCATTCTTAACATGTTTGATGTTTGCGAATAACCTAATACCTTTGCCACGTCTCCTGCTACTGCCCAATACTCACCGTCTTTTTCGATAAACCGAATTTCTTTATCATTGAAAATTTGTTTAATCATTGGTTAAGCCTCCTTTTGTAATTCTTGAATAACACTGAGGTTAAAAATTTTTTCTGGTTTTTCATCTAAACCAGAAGATATTTTTTGAATGGTTTCCAAGCTGGGATTTGATTTTTGAGATTCTAATTTGTATATAGTTGTTCTGCTTATCCCACTTTTTCTACTTAATTCAGTAATGGTAATTTTTTTATTTTTTCGTATTCTTTTAACGTTGTTAACCATGAATAACACCTCCTGTTTTATATAATAATCTATATTGAAATTTGTGTCAACTATGATTTACAATAAAATTAAGAATTTATTTAAGGAGTGATTTCTGTGAATGACTTTGGAAAGAAATTAAAAGAATTAAGAGGTGACCAATCAATTAGAGAAGCGTCTAGGAATATTGGTATAAGTCACACTTATTTAGATAGTTTAGAAAAAGGCATTGATCCAAGAACTGGAAAAGAAAGAAAACCTACAATTGAAGTAATTCATAAACTATCAAAATATTATAATGTTGATTTTTTTGATTTAAGCAGATTAGCAGGTGTGTTTGTATCAATTAAAGATACGCCTAAAGAAGTAAAGCGAGAAGAAATTAACAAAATGAAGAAGAGATTTAAAGAATATTTCAACGATACAGAACTTATTGTTAAAGAAAATTATCTTGATATTATGTCAAAAAAGTTAAGTTATCGTGATAGTATTTTTTGGCAAAATTTATATAATTTTTATATTCAAGAAAAAGATTCTGATTTTCTAAAAATAAAAGATGAAGAAGATACAGATATTTTAACTTTTATAGCTTCCTTGTTTAAAATATTAACTGAAAATAAACATTCTAATGATGACGAAATATTTAAAGACATTTCGAATGATTTTAATAAATTCTTAAAATCGTACTTAAATATTAAGTAGGTGATCACATGGCAAGTTATGACCAAATCGCTAAAAATAACTGGCGTTATCGCATTTCACTAGGTAAAAATGCAGAAACTGGCAAATATGAATACATATCCAAGACTGGATTTAAACGTAAATCAGATGCTAAACATCAAGCTGAAATGATTGAGCGTCAAATAAGAAATGGTGACTATATCGCCCCTTCTTCTAGCACGTTCAAACAAGTAGCTGATGACTGGATTAAACAGTATGCTAATGATGTAAAAATAAGTAGTGTCAGAGCACGTGAGAAAGCCATACAGCACGCCATAGAGCGCTTTAATACTAAACCAATACAAACTATCAAGAAACATGATTATCAACGCTTTGTGGACGATATGAGCGCACAGTATAGCAAGAATTATGTTGATAGTATTGTGGCATCTACAAATATGATATTTAAGTATGCGTATGAAACGCGATTAATAAAAGCTATGCCTAGTGAGGGTATTAAACGACCTAAAAAGAAAGTAAGCGTGGAAGAATTAGAAGATATTGAGATACACAAAAAGTTTCTTGAAAAAGATGAGTTATTTAAATTCCTGGAGGTTGCTAAGTATCACCATTCACCACAAAATAGCTTTGAAGTATTTACCACACTAGCATATACTGGCATGCGTGCAGGCGAGCTGTTAGCGTTAAAATGGTCTGATATAGACTTTGAGAATAACACAATTAGTATTACCAAGACTTATTACAATCCAAATAATAATAAAAAGCATTATCAGATACTTACACCCAAAACCGAAAGCTCAATCGGTAAAATCTCAGTAGATCCCCACGTGATTCAATTACTCAAAAATTATAAGATAAACGTCTAGGACACATGGAAAAATGAACTTTATGTAGATAACAATTTTGTGTTTACTGATGTTAATGGTTATCCTCTTGTGATTAAAAAACTGCAATTATGGATAAAAGCTATACTTAAAAAGACTGACATAACGAATAAGCAAATAAGTACCCACTCGTTCCGTCATACACATTGTGCCCTACTTATAGAGGCAGGCGTACATATCAAAGAAATACAAGAAAGACTACGCCACAAAGATATAAATACCACAATGAATATCTACGCTAAGATTACCAACTCATACAAAAAAGACGCTTCCCACAAGTTTAGTCAACTCATGGAAAACGTCTCAAAAGAATTATTTTAAATGTCCGTTTAGTTCAGCTGAATCAAACGGCATTTTTTATTTTCTGTATTTTTATGTCATTATTATGTCATACTAAATGACCAAACGCCTTTAAAACAACGTTTATTGGCGTTTTTACATCATTCCTGGCATACCGCCCATACCTGGTTGTTCGTTATTTTCTTTTTCAGGAATCGTAGCTACTACTGCTTCAGTTGTTAAGAACATTGCTGCTACACTCGCTGCATGTTGAAGTGCTGAACGAGTTACTTTAGTTGGATCTACAATACCTTCTTCAAGCATATTTACCCATTCATTCGTCGCTGCGTTGAATCCTACACCAGCATCTGCATTTTTTAATCGTTCAACTATAATTGAACCTTCTAAACCTGCATTTTCAGCAATTTGACGTACTGGAGCTTGTAATGCTTTAAGCACAATATTTACTCCTGTTTCAACATCGCCTTCTGCTTCAATTTCGCTTACCTTTTTATAGATATTAACTAAGGCTGTACCACCACCAGCAACAATACCTTCTTCAACTGCGGCACGTGTTGAGTTTAAAGCATCTTCGATTCGAAGTTTACGCTCTTTTAATTCAGTTTCACTTGCAGCACCTACTTTGATAACTGCTACACCACCAGCTAATTTAGCTAATCGTTCTTGTAATTTTTCTCTATCGAAATCAGAATCAGTTTCTTCAATTTGTGCTTTAATTTGACTTACACGAGCGTCGATACTATTTTCATCACCGTCACCATCTACAATAGTTGTATTATCTTTAGTGACTTCTACTTTATTAGCTGTACCTAGCATATCGATTGATGCATCTTTTAATTCTAGACCTAAATCATCTGTAATTACTTGAGCACCTGTAAGGATAGCTAAGTCTTCTAACATTGCTTTACGACGATCACCGAAACCAGGAGCTTTTACAGCAACAGCAGTAAATGTACCACGCATACGGTTTAAAACAATATTAGTTAAAGCGTCACCTTCTACTTCATCAGCCACAATTAAAATTGGTCGACTAGATTGAACGACTTGTTCTAATAAAGGTAGAATATCTTGGAATGAAGAGATTTTTTTATCTGTGACAAGAATATATGGACGTTCAAGTTCGGCAATCATTTTATCTGAATCAGTTACCATATATGGAGATTGATAACCGCGATCGAACTGCATACCTTCAACGACTTCAAGTTCAGTGTTGAAACCATTTGATTCTTCAATAGTAATGACCCCGTCGTTGCCAACTTTATCCATCGCCTCAGAAATGTATTGACCGATTTCCTCATCAGCAGCTGAAATAGCACCTACTTGTGCAATTTCATTTTTGTTTTCAACTTTTTGAGAAATGTCATGTAATGCTTCTACAGCTACTTTAACGGCTTTATCAATACCTTGTCTCAAACCAACTGGGTTCGCGCCACTTGTTACGTTCTTAAGGCCTTCTTGAATCATTGATTGAGCTAAAACTGTTGCAGTTGTAGTACCGTCACCAGCAATCTCATTTGTTTTATTTGCAACTTCTTGAACAAGTTTTGCGCCCATATTTTCATAAGGATCTTCTAACTCAATTTCTTTAGCAATCGTAACCCCATCATTTGTGATTAATGGAGTTGTATATTCTTTATCTAAGACAACATTACGACCTTTAGGACCAATTGTTACTTTAACAGCATTTGCTAATTTATCTACCCCTCTTAGCATTGCTTGACGTGCATCTTCTGAGAATTTTAAATCTTTTGCCATACTCGAAATGACCTCCATTTATTAAGATTTCTTACATAGATGTTTTATCTGTTTAATATAAATTTATAATTATTGAATTACTGCTAAAATATCTTCTTCATTTAAAATTAAGTAAGTATCGTCACCACGTTTAACTTCTGTTCCAGCATATTGTTGGAACACAATAGTGTCACCTTCACTTACTTCAGGAGCAACTCGTGAACCATTGTCTAGTAGGCGTCCTGGACCTACAGCGATGATTACACCTTCATTTGATTTTTCTTTAGCGCTATCTGTTAATACAATACCGCTTTTAGTTGTTTGTTCTTGCTCTTTCTTTTCAATAATCACACGATTTCCTAATGGTTTAAGCATGATTGTTCCTCCTTCATTCACATGTGATTTAGCACTTTAATTATTAGAGTGCTAAGCTATTTTTATATTAATCAAATTTGGTCAATAATTCAAGCAAAAAGGTTAGCGAATAAATTTTGTACATCTATATTATTTACGATAAAATAAATTATACTTAGAAATAGATGGAGGTAAGTTATGAGAAGACTTTGGGTGTCCTTACTAACGGTACTCGCGTATGGCTTGGCTCAAATGTTACCTGGTTTTATACTTAGAAGTCATTTACTTGGTCATATGTCTCAAATTGAAACTGCTAAATTTATGATATTCACGCAAGTTTCACTTTTTATATTAGCTGCTATTATCATAATTTTAATAAATTTAAAGGTAAAAAATCCTACTACTCTTGAAGCTGGTAGAAAGGAACCTAAGAGATACATCATTCCTTGGGCACTATTAGGTTTTTGTCTTGTTATGTTATATCAAGTTATTATAAGCTTGATTTACTTTACAATCATGGGTAGTCAGCAGACAAGTCCAAACACTGAACGTTTAATGGCAATTGCTAAAAAAATGCCTATTTTTATCATTTTAATTTCTATCGTTGGCCCTATTTTAGAAGAGTTTGTCTTTAGAAAGGTTTTCTTTGGCGAATTATATAATGCAATTAAAGCCAATCGTGTTGTTAGCTTTTTGATTGCTTCTATAGTAAGTTCACTTGTATTTGCCCTTGCACATAATGATATGAAATTTATACCTATGTATTTTGGCATGGGCATGATCTTTTCACTTGCTTATGTTTTTACTAAAAGAATTGCTGTTCCAATTGGTATTCATATATTACAAAATGGTACAGTAGTTTTAATGCAAGTTTTTGGTGGCGAAGCTTTAAAGAAAGCTCAAGAACATGCCAACTTTATTCTACATTTCATATTAAACTAAAAAAGCATCTAATCATGTAAAATGTTGCGAAACGTACATGATTAGATGCTTTCTTTGTTACTGTTGATTTTTTCTTCTATTATAAATAAACATACCTACTACACCGGCAAAAATTGCTACAATCGCACTGCCTAAAGTGATAAGCACACGATCTAATTTTTTGTTTTTGTTGTAATCATCGGATTGCTCGTTGTCGTTTGTAGTGATTTCATCTGCGCTATGATTTTTAAAAGCACTACGACTCCCTTTGTCTTTATCGTTAGGTTTCTTTAAATCAGGCATGGAACCAATTTCACCGGTAATTAAAGCTAATACTTGTTCATCTAAGTTTTCATAATACTTACTTGCATTTAGTGGATTAAAATATTGAAATCTGAAATAGTTTGAACCTTTTTGTAAAGAATTTAAATATTCATTTCCACTAAAGTTTTGCTTTTTAAATAAACTATAGATGTCACTATCAGTAATTTCTCCATTTTCAGTATCTAAATTTCTAACTTGATTAATTAAAAATGGATTATATTTGTATGCACCACTTGCTAAGCTTCTAAATCTATCTAATAAAGAATTTTCTTCAGAATCTTTACTTTGCTCATCTTTATTAAAATTCTGAGAATTGCTTCTATGATTTATAACTGATCCTGATCTATTCCAAATAAATTGATTTCTATCATAATTAGGCGTTTGATGATTAGATTGTGAGTAATTTAAATCATCTTTGTCATTAGAGTTTCTTTTTAATGGGGCACCACCATTGCTACTATTTTCATTATCCTCATTACCTTTATTAGGATTTAACAATCCACCATTATTATCCTCAGGATGTATTGAGGAAGAATTATCGCTATTGCTAGCATGATGATTTGTATTTGATGAGTTACCTCCCGTATGATTACTTGAAGGTTGCTCGTTATTATTTGAATTAGATGGATGATGTTCGCCACTTTGATTTGAATTATCATCACCACTGCCATTATTATGACCACTTGAACTACTATTATCATTTCCTTCAGAAGGATGATTATCTCCTGAACCGTGTCCATTTGAACTACCGGGATTATTATGATGCGAGCCAGAGTGTCCTCCACCCGGATGCGAATTATCATCACTACCCCCACCAGAAGGGTTATCGTGACCATGATCAGATGTATAATCATGTCCAGAACCTGAGTCACTGTCTGAATCTGAATCACTGCCTGAGTCGGAATCGCTGTCTGAGTCTGAGTCGCTATCTGAATCTGAATCACTATCTGAGTCAGAAGCACTGTCTGAATCTGAATCACTGTATGAGTCGGAATCGCTGTCTGAGTCTGAGTCGCTATCTGAATCTGAATCACTATCTGAGTCTGAGTCGCTATCTGAGTCGGAAGCACTATCTGAATCTGAGCCACTGTCTGAGGCTGAATCGCTATCTAAATCTGTGTCGTTGTCTGAGTCTGAATTTAAATCATTTATTGCATCCGAATCAGACTCTCCGTTCTCATCATTTTCAGAAGTTGCAAGTGGATTTATGTTATTTTCATTAGATTGAGGCTGATGACTTATTGAATTGTCGTCACTAAAAGTCTGATTTTCAGATTCTGCTTTATTGATATCATTATTCGAAGAAATGGGCTGTATATTCTCCTCTGCTGCATGTGCATGATTATCAAATAAGGGTGTACTCAACATAAATGCAAAACCTGTTAATACAAACGAATGCTTGATTTTATTGCTATTCATAAGTCAATCACCTCCTCTTTAAATTCTTTTATCATCTTTAGTATATAGAAAATATTAGATTTTTGCATTCAAATAAGACTTTTGAAAATGAATATTAATCTTGTTGAAATTTCATAGTAATTATTTGTACATTATGAAAAGTATAATTATTATAGTATGTATAAATCAAAAGCAAAGGAGTATTTTAAAAATGGGGATTTTTAATAATACTGAAAATGAACAATCATTTAACGAAGCAATTGAAACTAGAAGAACTATTTATAATTTAGAAAAAACAATATCTATTAGTGATGAAGAACTAGAAGAATTAATCGCACATGCTGTAAAGCATGTACCTTCTGCATTCAACTCTCAATCAACAAGAATAGTTTTACTTTTGAATGACAAAAATGAACAATTCTGGGAAAATACAAAATCTATTTTAAAAGAAACAATGGGTCCTGACAGAGATTTTGAACCTACTCGCCAAAAAATTGATAATTTCAAACATTCTCATGGCACAATTCTTTATTATGAAGATCAAAGTGTTATTAATGCATTACAAGATAAAATGCCTAACTTCTATGAAAACTTTGAAATTTGGTCAAACCAAGCTAACGCGATGCATCAGTATGCTATTTGGACTGCTTTAGCTACTAAAGGCATCGGTGCATCTTTACAACACTATAATCCAATTATAGACGAATCTACTGCAAGCCAATTTGATATTCCGAATACATGGAAATTAATCGCACAAATGCCTTTCGGTGATGTACGTGAGAATGCGAAGGAAAAAGAAATCAAACCTGTAGAAGATCGTTTTATTATTAAAAAATAATTAAATTAACTGCGTCTGTGTAGGTAATACACAGACGCTTTTTTGCGTTTAATACTTAACTTTAGTATCTTATAAATAACTCGTAATAGGGAGTGAAGAAAATGAAAATTCAACTTTTTCAATTTCATGTAACTTATGGAAATGCTAATGAAAATGAATCCAAAATACAAAAGTGGTTTAAAGAATACTTAAACGAGGATACTGAGGTCGTTGTTTTACCTGAAATGTGGAACAACGGATACGCTTTAGAAGAATTAAAGGATAAAGCAGATACTAATTTAAAACGAAGTTTTTCATTTATAGCTCAACTGGCTAAACAATTCAATGTTGATATTATTGCAGGTTCTGTATCAAATATTAAAGACAATAACGTGTATAATACAGCATTTTCAGTGAATAAAGATGGTGAGCTAATAAATGAGTACGATAAAGTCCATCTTGTACCAATGCTTAGAGAACCTGAGTTTCTGACTGATGGCAATAAAGTACCTGAACCTTTTCAATTGTCAGATGGTACCCTAGCTACACAAATCATATGCTATGATTTACGGTTTCCTGAATTGTTAAGATATCCAGCTAAAAATGGTGCTAAAATTGCATTTTACGTTGCACAATGGCCTAGTGCTAGACTTAATCATTGGTTGGCATTGCTTAAAGCAAGAGCTATTGAAAATGATATGTATGTAGTTGCAGCTAATGGTTGCGGTAATGATGGAAACACGGAGTACGCTGGATATTCGACAGTTATCAATCCAAATGGTGAGATTGTTCAAGAATTGGGCAGTGATGAAGGTGTCCTCACCACTAATGTAGATTTAGAATTGGTTGATCAACAAAGAGAGTCTATACCTGTATTTAGAAATCTAAAACCTAATTTATATAAATAAAATTAAGCCGTGAGCTTGGGAGGGACTCACGGCTTTGATAACTTATTATTAAGGGAATGTTTTTACAGTTATTTTTTCAATCTATTTTTTGGGGATGTTATTAATTATGAAAAAATTTTAGTGAATTTATCTATTTTATTAATGATAAATTGAATGTTGTTTACGATAGCTTACATGCTAGAAATAATTACCTAATTAAAGGTAGCTAAGAATAATACGTAACACTGAGTCCAAGGAAACTACAGCTTTATAGCAAATGTTGCTCACTTGCTATTAACTTTGGGTTATTAAGTTGGGATGGCTTAACAACCCATTACTTAGTCATACTATACGAAGAAAACAAAGTTACAATGAAAGAATTCAAAACTTATTTTTTGAATTTTTTAATTGTATCAATGATCCATTTAATGAAATCACTGATTGTAGATACGATATCTGCAGCCATTACACTTCACTCCTTCCAACTAAATAATGGATTTGAATGATTTGGGAAGAATCATTCAATTAAGATTAAGCAAATTTTTCAACTATCTTTCTATCACATCTCTGTGATATGAGTCTATTAAAACATGGTTTTTACATTAAAGTACGATAATTCCTTAACTCGTCAAAAAATGTACTTAAGTGTATTTCTATTTATGTTAAAATATCACTTGGAAATTAAAAATAACACTTAGGTATATTTTTTAAACAGTTAGGCATAATATTTAAAATGAGTTGCGCAAAATTGTATAATGTATTATGAGGAGAGTAATAGACGATTGAATATAATAGATAGAAAAATTGATGAATTTGCTAACTATTTACAACGCAAAAACAACTTAGATCATATACAATTTTTGAAAGTTCGCTTAGGTATGCAGGTAGTATTAACAAATATTGAAAAAACAATTATTGTATACGGGTTAGCATTAATTTTCCAGACTTTTTATTACACACTTTTAACTCATTTAAGTTATTTTTTAATTAGAAGTAATGCTCATGGTGCACACGCAAAATCATCCCTATTATGTCATATTCAAAATATAATTCTTTTTATTTTATTCCCATATTTGATAATAAAGTATGATGTAAAATATCTAATATTATTATTTTTGGCATTGATAGGTTTTATTATAGTTATTAAGAATGCACCTGCAGCAACGAAAAAACAACCCATACCTAAACTCCTAATAAAACGTAAGAAAATACTCTCCATTGTTTTATATTGCTTTATTCTAGTAGTTTCATTCGTTACATTTGAGCCAGTTAATAAACTTATTTTATTTGGCGAATTTTTAGAGTCATTGACACTATTATCTATTTTTTTCCCTAAGGAGGATACATGATTATGGAAGGATTATTTAATTTATTTATAAAATTCTTTACTATGATATTTGAATTCATTGGTTTTGTAGCAGGAGCAAATCCATGCGCTTCTTATTTCGATGAACCTGAGGTACCTAAGGAATTATCTAAACTTTACGAGTAAACTTTACAGAAAGTGTGTAAGTTATGGATGAAATTAATTTTTTACCATTTGCAGCCCTACAGGTTTTTTTAATATTTTGGGTTACAAAAGTTATTATTAATATGAAGTTTAATTTGAGGGATTATTTAATCATTTTATCGATTGTAATCCCTTCTACTATACTTTATTATTTTTGGCATAGTAAAGCTCTTATTGCTTTAGTAATAATTATTACAATATTCTTCTACACCAAGATTAAGTTATATTCCGTGATTGTTGTTTTATTCACCAATATGATTTTATATTTAACTAATTTCATAACGGTATACATATATTTAACTATAAAAGATTGGATTCCCAATAGATTAGTTTTATTAACGATACACTTCAGTTTCTTTGTAGTTATAGCTCTAATTATAGCTTATTTAACTCAATTATTATTTAAAAAACTTAAAGAATCATACCTATCACTCAATAAAAGATACTTATTTATTATTACTATTGTACTATTAGTATCTTTTATTTTACTTTATATGGTTTCTCAAACAGATATGCAAGCAAATGACAGTCTCAAATTATACGCTGTCTTATTAGTAGCTCTTATCGTATTTTTAAGTGTAGTAATTCTAATCATGTCAACGTTCACTCTACGTGAAATGAAGTATAAGCGTAATCTTGAAGAAATTGAAACGTACTATGAGTATACGCTACGTATCGAAAGTATCAATAATGAGATGCGTAAGTTCCGACATGATTACGTCAATATTCTTTCTACGCTTTCAGATTTTATTCGTGAAGATGATATGCAAGGTCTTAAAAAATATTTCAATGAACAAATTGTTCCTATGAAGGATAATATGAAAACGCGCTCTATAAAAATAAATGGTATTGAAAATCTTAAAGTTAGAGAAATTAAAGGGTTAATTACTACTAAAATTCTTCAAGCTCAAGAGAAAGCAATACCGATTAGTATAGAGGTTCCTGATGAAATTGATAAAATCGAAATGAACACTATAGAGTTCAGCCGTATTTCAGGAATTATTTTGGATAATGCCATTGAAGCTTCAGAAGTTCTTGATGATCCACTTATTCAAATTGCTTTTATTAATAATGAAGAATCTGTTACATTCATTGTGATGAATAAATGTAGCGATGATACCCCTAAAATACATGAATTATTTGAAGAAGGCTTTTCAACTAAAGGCGATAACAGAGGGTTAGGTCTATCTACGCTTAAAGAACTGACTGACCAAAATGAGAACGTCCTATTAGATACTGTTATCGAAAATGGATATTTCGTTCAAAAAGTAGAAATTATTAATACGGAAGCATAAGGATGTGAAATATAGATGAAGATATTCGTTTGCGAAGACGATCCTAGACAAAGAGAAAACATGGTTTCAATTATCAAAAATTACATCATGATAGAAGAAAAACCTATGGAACTAGCTCTCGCAACTGATGATCCTTATGAAGTGCTTGAGCAATCAAAAGAAATGAATGATATTGGTTGTTATTTCTTAGATATTCAATTAGAAGCTGATATGAATGGTATTAAACTTGGTAGTGAAATTCGTAAACATGACCCTGTGGGTAACATTATTTTTGTAACAAGTCACAGCGAACTTACTTATCTCACTTTTGTTTATAAAGTGGCTGCTATGGATTTCATTTTCAAAGATGATCCTTCAGAACTAAAAACAAGAATCATTGACTGTCTTGAAACTGCTCATACACGTCTTAAGTTGCTATCTAAAGAAAGTAATGTTGAAACAATTGAGTTAAAACGTGGTAGTAACTCTGTGTATGTTCAATATGACGATATTATGTTCTTTGAATCTTCAACTAAGTCACACAGATTAATCGCACACTTAGATAACCGTCAAATTGAATTTTACGGTAATCTTAAAGAGTTAGCTCAACTTGATGAACGTTTCTTTAGATGTCATAACAGCTTTGTTGTGAATAGACATAACATTGAATCGATTGATTCTAAAGAGCGTATCGTTTATTTCAAAAATGGTGAAAATTGCTTCGCGTCTGTGCGTAATGTTAAAAAAATCTAACACACTTTAAAATACCCAGCTTATTTATCACTCTATAGTGAATAAGCTGGGTTTCTTTATGTGTTTAGGAACCTTTTTCAATTTCTTCTGTTGTCGGTAAACTTTCAATGGCACCATATCTTGTAGTTGTTATAGCTGCCACTTTATTACCAAATTCGAGAATGCTATTACCTTCATTTTCAAATAATTGAGCAACATCAATAATATCTGAAGATAATATACGACTAATAACGGCTCCTATAAAGGCATCACCGGCACCTGTAGTATCTATAGCTTTAACTTTGAAACCTTGATGTTCTGTAGTAAATTGGTTCTTAGTAAACGCTTGTGCCCCTTTCGGACCTTTTGTATAAATCACTACAGCTACGTTACCTTTAAATAGTGACTGTATAGCTTTAGTTTCATCTTTCATTCCTGTTATAAATTCTAGTTCTTCATCTGAAACTTTTACTACATTCGCTTTAGGAATAAATTCAAGAATTGCTTGACGACATGCTTCTGGGTCTTCCCATAAAGGTAAGCGTACATTAGGATCAAATACTATCGTTCCATTAGCCTTCTCAAATTTCTTAATCATTTTTGAATGTGCTTGTTTCATTAAACTTTCAACTAAATCCACAGAACAGAAATGTAGAATGTCTTGATCAGTAACCTCTATATCTTCAATATGTGAGGGATCATAAAGCATGTCAGCAGAAGGCTTACGATAAAACGAGAAATCTCGCTGACCATCTTCTTTTAAACTTACAAAAGCTAGTGCTGTATTTGCTTCATTGGTACGTTGAATATAG
The DNA here is from genome assembly GCF_000692055.1 of Staphylococcus sp. TE8. Classification (NCBI taxonomy): domain Bacteria; kingdom Bacillati; phylum Bacillota; class Bacilli; order Caryophanales; family Staphylococcaceae; genus Staphylococcus; species Staphylococcus sp. TE8. The sequence goes on along the minus strand of NZ_JMGB01000003.1, from coordinate 25,433 downwards.
TCTACACCTACACCAATGCGTTCAATGGTTTCAACAATAATGTCACCAAATGCATCATGTCCTAATTGAGTGACCATTTCGGAATGACCACCTAGTTTACTCACTGTTGCTGCTACGTTACAAGGTGCCCCACCTACCTGACGACTAAATTGTTCTACGTCTTTAAGTTCTGAATTTGTGACATGTGGTATAAAATCGATAAGTGCTTCACCTATTGCAAACAACCTTCTCATTATATATCATCCCTTTAGTTCAAATTTCGTAAATTGTAAATATACTTGTCCTGACTCAGTAGATGCTTTGATACCCGTAGAAGCTTCACTTGGGAAAATACGGGATGTAAGTACACGTTCACCATTATTACAAAATATTTCTATACTCGACGTATCTACAAAAATGTGTAACTGGCTTAAAGGTGTATCTAAAATAGTTGAACGCGTTGTGCCATCCACATTTGTAGGTAATAAACCACTTTCTGACCGATCTAATGTGAGCGAATTCTCACGTTGATTATAGGTAATCAACGTAGACTCATTTCTAGAACTTCTAAGCTCAAAATAAATTTCAGTTGCATCATTTTCTAAAATATCAATAATCATTTCATATTGTTTGCCTTCATAGGGGTGCAATTTGCGGTTAAATTTATTTGCATACCCTAATGCAGTCTCTTTGTTCGTTCTTAAAGTTTCTAGAGCTTTTAATGGTCGTTGCTTTAATTTACCATTTTCGAGAGTAAGTTCTCGTGGAATCGTTAAACAATGTGCCCAACCTTCACTATCTGTCGGATAATCACTTTCTGGTAAGCCCATCCAACCAATTAATATGCGTTTTCCATCTTTATCTATAAATGTTTGCGGTGCATAAAAATCAAAGCCTCTATCTAACTCTTGAAACTCTTGATGATCAAATGTCATATTTTCAATATTTAAATGACCGATCATGTAGCCAGATTGATAAATATTGCGATATTTATTTCCATCCGCTTCAATCCCTTGCGGACAAAATAAAATAACACCCTGTCCATCTATTTCGAAATAATCAGGGCATTCCCACATGTAACCAAAATGATTTAAATTCGTTTGAATTTCACCAAGAAATGTCCAGTTAACAACATCATCACTTTGATATAGTAGTAACCGCCCTTGTTCATTATTATTTTGGGCTCCTATAATTGCATATAATTGATCATCTTTTTTAAACACTTTAGGATCTCTAAAATGACTTGTGTATCCATCAGGTTGTCCATGAATTACAGGTTTAGGAAACTTCTCAACTGAACCATCTTCTTTAACGCGAGCAATCATTTGACTGGAGGTACGTTTCCAATGATTGTCTCTATGATTACCGGTATAAATGTAATAAAGATGACCATTAAACTCAAATGCACTACCACTATAGACACCATGACTATCATATTTTGTGTCAGGCTCTAATATAGGACCTTGTGCTTTGAAATGTACTAAATCATCACTTTTATAATTAAACCAATATTTCAAACCATGAACCGCCCCTAGAGGGAACCATTGATGTGATATGTAATAATAGCCGTCATAATAAATGAGACCATTTGGATCATTGAGCAATCCTGTTTCAGGCTGAATATGGTATGTCTGTCTATAAGGAGAAGCATCGACTCGTTGTTTTAAATTTTTAAATGTCTCTGTATCAACATCCTCTATTCGTTGATAACGTGCTTCACGTGTCCATTCCGCCATGTTTTCACTCCTAATCTCGACTGATTTGACTTTTACTTAACTTTATTATTTTAACATATTAGCTTAACACTACGATGTAGAATTTTTGTTAAGAACGCTTATTTATGAAATGAAAACCACAATACTTTTATGATAAATAAATTTTCTTAAGTATATATCTTAACAAATTTAATCATCGTAGTGGTATCGGTTCCAAATTATTATAAAATAAAAATCCCTCACCTTTTACTTAATGACAGGAATTTTTATTTTAAGTTCTGTAGTTTGATGATTTAATAATTGATTAATTTCTTTAAGTGCTTGCTCTCCTGCTTCTTTATAATTTAAGTGAATTGTTTCAATTATCGGAGACACTACTTGTGTCATTGGATCACCACCAAATCCAAAAATTGCATGAGGAGATAGATCTTTCTTATGATCCGCACAAAATTTGTGAATTGCTAAGGCAATTGAATCCGTTGCACCGACAATTGCATCAACTTCCGTTATATTGGATAAATATCTCTCAACATCTACCAGAGCTTCTTCATATTTAAATGTAGTTTCATAAATCTTAGGTTCAATATTATATTGTTTTAGAGCATCTATTAGTCCCTTTTTACGTTTAATACCAACAGCAACATCACGTTCACTAACGCTAAATAAAGTGACTTCGTGTAGTCCTTTTTGACCTATTCTCATACCTATTTCAAATCCAGCTTGGTAATCATCATGATATATACTATGCAATTGTGCATGTTCTTGCCCTACAATAATAACCGGTACGTTAATCTTTTCTATAATTTGGATATGTTGTTCAGTAATGTTTGTAGCCATTAAAACAATACCATCTACTTTACTTCTTGATAATGTTTCTAATGCTGCAAGTTCTGCTTCTAGTTCAAGTCCAGTATAATTTAATAAGAGTTGATAGTTATGTAAATGACATTGGTTGATGACACCTTTAATAGTTTCATCAACTGCGAATGAATTCATACGTGGAATAATTGCTCCTATAAGATTGGTACGTCTTGCTCTTAAACTTTGAGCAAATTGATTAGGTTGATAATCATACTCTTTAATAATTTTTGTCAGCTTTTCTTTTGTTTTATTACTAACGGATCCATTGTTTAAAAACCTTGAAACAGTACTTTTTGATACACCCGCTAGCTTGGCGATATCAGAAATATTTTTCATAAGAAAACTCACCTATCATATATTCAATAACTTAAACTTATTCTATCACATATGTAATCGCTTTAAATACTTAAATCAATTCCATTTTAAATACTAAAGTTTAATTGATATGAAGGTGAGTGTATTTTTTTTGAAAATAATTTTTAAAATTTCATTCGGCGATTGAATTTGTTCAATTCGCCATAGAAGTAGGCCTTTTCTCCATGAACGATTGCATCAAGACCTGTTTTATCCTCCTCTTCAGTAGTTGCTAAAGGAGTGAATGATTTAATTACTCTAGCTATCATGTATGTAACTATTGCACTAAATACGACAGTTGCTATTGCTGCTGCTAATTGAATGCAAATGACTTTAAAGTTACCTGTATATATGAGTCCATTTTCAATAGCATCATTTACTTTATGAGACTGGAACACACCTGTTAAAACTGCGCCTAATACTCCCCCTACACCATGAATACCAAATGCATCTAGAGCATCATTATACTGTAACTTCACTTTAATTAAATTAATAACGACATAACAACCGATACCACCAATTATAGCTATGATCATGGCACTTAAATAGTTAACATAACCTGCTGCTGGAGTAATAGCAACGAGACCTGATAAAGCGCCTGATAATAATCCTAAAAGACTTGTCGTTTTTTTCAAAGCATACTCTAAAATTAACCATCCTAGCGCACCTGCACTTGCAGCGATGACTGTGTTAACAAATGAAATCATTGCGATTTGGTCGAAAGTAAATGCACTACCTACATTAAAGCCATACCACCCCAACCATACTAAAATACCTCCGATGAGAGTTATTAGTAAGTTATGTGGGGTATGTTTCTCTTGCTTTTTACCTACACCAATCATTATCCCTAATATAAGACCAGACACCCCTGAGGTAATATGTACAACTGTACCCCCGGCATAATCAATAGCACCGAGTTTACTAATCCATCCGCCGCCCCACACCCAGTGAGCTACTGGACTATAGATAAACACAACCCATAAACCGACAAAAATAAGATAAGGGATGAATCTCATTTTTTCAGCAATTGAACCTGATAAAATAGAAACTGCTATAGTACAGAACATCATTTGGAATAACATGAAGAGTGCGAGAGGGACATGAGGGCTAATAGTTTTAGAAATAGCAAAGCCTACATGGTTTAGACCTAGAAATTTTAAGCCACCTAACCAATCATTACCTTGATCAAAACTAATAGAAAAACCAATAATCATCCACGCAAAGGTAACGATAACTATTGCAGCCATACTTTGCATTACTGTATTTAATGCATTCTTAGATTGGACTAGACCTCCATAAAATAAACTTAATCCTGGAGTCATTAACCAAACTAATAATGTACATAGAAATAAGAAAATTGTATCATCCATATTCATTCTTACCACTTCCTTTAGCAACATCATAAAGAGTGTTTAGTAGAAGTGCAAAAATCGGTAAGATAAAATTACACTAAGTGTAAGATTAAGTGACATCATAACTTGAGTATTTGAATATATTAAAATAAAAAAGCCAGTGACATCGTATGATATCACTAGCTTGCGTCTAAAGTAAATTTAAGATTTTTGAATAGTTATCGTCCAAGAAGCATCATCTAATTGTTCATAATTAGTGACTGGATATCCACTTTCAGCTGCCCAGTTTGGTAAGGCTTCTGTTGCCTGCGTACAATCAAAGTCTATTTTTAATTCATCGCCTTGCTCTAACTCTTCCATTTTCTTTTGCGCTTCAATAAGTGGAAATGGACACACCATTCCTACAGTACCTAATTCATGTACCAATTTCTTATCCTCCTTACCTTATGTTGTCTGAGTTTGTTGACTCACTTGTTTACGTTTAGATTTTTCATTAGATGATTGTTGAAACTTTTTCATTGGTTTAATAAAAATAAAATAACTCATGAACCATACACCAACTATCATTGATGCTAAACCTAACCATCCTTGCCAGCTCATTGTTGCGGTTTCTACTAACCCATTACCAATTGAACATCCACCAGCTACTGAAGCACCAAATCCCATCAATATGCCACCAATAGCACTGTTACGAATCGTCTTCTTATCTGGAAGTCTCCATTTAAATTCTTTAGACCCTCTAGCAGCAATATATGAACCAATAAAGATACCGAGCACTAATAAAACGCCCCAATCGATGAACTTAGTGTCACCGGATATTAGAAAGTTAATCAAATTAGCAGATGGAGTCGTAATCCCAAGTCCATAAGGTCGACCAGTTGATTCACTCATGGGCCATGCTAGTAAAGCAATAAGTCCTACGGCAATACCAGCTATAAATGGATGGTATTTTCTTTCAAATAAATAGTGTCTAATACCTGTATATTTTTGTTTTAACTTAGGCACCATCACTTTCGGTTTACGTAAAGTTTTCACAACCATTGTAATTGTAATAATTACTAAAATTAAAACAAGTACCCAATTAGGAAGCCCTGTTGAATGACTTACACTCGCATTCACGTTCGTAGGCTTATTAATCATATTCATAACAGGAAGGAGTACTCCTGTTTTAGTAATTGCAGAAGTTATAGCATATAAAATTAATGCCACCCAACTTCCAATTAAACCTTCGCCAGCACGATACCACGTACCTGTGGCACAGCCACCAGCTAATACAATACCAACGCCAAATATAAATGATCCTATAATCGTCCCTAATACTGGAAATGTATGCGTAGGCACTTCAATAATACCTAAGCTCGTTAATATGAGTAATCCCAAACTCTGAACTGTTATAGCTACGAGCAATGCATAAAACATTTTATTACTTTTTTGGACATACATGTCTCTGAAACCGCCCGCTAGACAGAATCTTGTTCGTTGCATTACGAACCCTAATAACGCTCCGACAATAAGTCCACTAATTATCATCCATGTCATTTAATCACCTATTTCCGATATAAATACTAAGGTATTATATTAGAAAAAATGAAAAATTGCAAGTTCAATATTTTTTGAAACCTAATGTATTTTCAATTCTTTACTCAATGATTTTAAATCCTCTTTTGAAAAATGACTAAATTTATACCACTCATGATTGTTATAGTAAACAAATAATTTACTTCCCAGCAGTCCTTTCGAGCACTTATATCTCACAACTTTATTAATATCTAACTCTATATCAAATGGAGTATATTCTTTGCCATAAGCTTTGAATTGTAAAGTATTCTTATTGATTACTAATTTTCCAGGAACCCTTATCATTTGAGGGATATGTGCTTTAAATGTACAGTTTGCTTCAAATTTCATTATGGCTTGTGCCCCCTTTATTTTATTACGTATACTATATCATTTTTATATAATAAAGTAGCATCCTAAATTAGGATGCTAAAAGTTATTAATTATTATTACTATAGTTCTTCATAAAGAACAATAGTGATTGTAGTTCAATACCCAAATCAATATGGTGAACTTGTACATCTTGTGGTGTTTTAACTCTGCTTGGCGTAAAGTTAAGAATACCTTTCACACCCGCTTCAACGAGTTGATCAGCAACCTGTTGTGCTACACTTTCAGGAGTCGTTAATATCACAACGTCAATTTCTTCTGCTGCTAATGTAGATTGAATTTCATTGATATTTTTAACAACGACTTTACCGACTTTCTCTCCAATTAAATCTTCTCTAATATCGAAAGCTTCAGTAATTGTCATCTCAGCGTGTATTGAAAAATTATAAGTAAGTAACGCGCGACCTAGATTACCAACACCTACTATCGCAATTTTAATTTCATCACTTTCACTTAGTTCAGACTTGAAAAATTCAAGCATACTATCGATGTTATAACCATAGCCTTTTTTACCTAATTCACCAAAATATGAAAAATCACGACGAATCGTTGCCGAATCTATTTGTAAAGCTTCACTGATTGCTTTAGAATTCACACGGTCGATACCCTTAGATTTTAATGTACTCACAAATCTATAATATAAAGGTAAACGCTTTAATGTAGCACGAGGAATTTTAATATTTTCTGGCATCCAATATGTCCCCCTTAAAGTTTGAATGAATTATATTTATGTATTCAAACGTTTTATCGTGCAAGTTGTAAGGCGTTTAAATAAACAAATAATTGCCTTCAATGAATACTTAAATATTATACATTATTGATTTTTAAAAATAAATATCTCAGTTTCATGTAATGCGCGAATGCTGTAAAATAAAGATAATTGAGTCAATAAATAGCTTAATCGTCATACCTTATGAGGTAGATGTACCCTATTATTAAAAAATAATGCTTAACTATTTAAAATTCACATAAAATTAAAATTTTTTAAATCTTATTGATTACATATAGTTTATAACTATTTAATAGAATTAGAAAGGTGAGAATCGAATGATACTTTTACAACTTAATGACATCTCGAAATCGTTCGATGGTGAAGATATTTTTACTGATGTAGACTTTGAAGTTAAAACTGGTGAAAGAATTGGTGTCGTTGGTCGAAACGGTGCAGGTAAATCTACATTAATGAAAATCATAGCCGGCGTAGAAGGTTACGATAGTGGTCATATATCGAAAATAAAAAATTTAAAAATGGGTTACCTCACGCAACAAATGACACTTAACTCCACGGCTACTGTCTTCGAAGAGATGTCAAAACCATTTGAACATATAAAAAATATGGAAAACTTAATTAAAGAGGAAACAGATTGGTTGGCACAACATACAAATGAATATGAAACCAAAACTTATCAAGAGCATATGGAACGTTATGAATCATTAACAAACCGGTTTGAACAACTTGAAGGTTATCAGTATGAAAGTAAAATAAAAACAGTTCTTCACGGGCTTAATTTTACTGAAAGTGATTTTAATAAACCCATTAATGATTTTAGTGGTGGTCAAAAAACACGACTTTCTCTTGCTCAAATGTTATTGAATGAACCCGACTTACTATTGCTAGATGAGCCAACAAACCACTTAGATTTAGAGACTACTAAATGGTTAGAAGATTATTTAAAATATTTCAAAGGCGCCATTATCATAATTAGTCACGATAGATATTTCCTAGACAAAATAGTTACTCAAATTTATGATGTTGCCCTTGGAGACGTTAAACGTTATGTAGGTAATTATGAACAATTTATTGAGCAACGTGACCAATACTATGAAAAACGTATGCAAGAGTATGAAAAGCAACAAGAAGAAATTCAAAAATTAGAAACATTTGTTGATAAGAATATTACACGCGCTTCAACAAGTGGCATGGCTAAAAGTCGACGTAAAACGTTAGAAAAAATGGAACGTATAGATAAGCCTATGATTGACGCTAGAAGCGCAAATATTCAATTTGGCTTTGAAAGAAATACAGGTAATGATGTCATGCATATTCGTGACCTAAAAATTGGTTATGATTCACCTATCACTCAACCTATTAATATCGAAGTATTCAAGGGGGATCATATCGCAGTGATAGGACCAAACGGCGTAGGAAAAACGACACTTATCAAAACAATTGCCGATAAGCAAAACAAACTTGGTGGAGAAATTACTTTTGGAGCAAATCTTCAAATAGGCTACTATGACCAAAAACAAGCTGAATTTAAATCAAATAAAACAATTTTAGATTACGTTTGGGACCAGTACCCTACTATGAATGAGAAAGATGTACGTGCTGTACTAGGTCGTTTCTTATTTGTACAAGAAGATGTTAAAAAAATAATTAATGACCTATCTGGTGGTGAAAAAGCTCGTTTGCAATTAGCTTTATTAATGTTGCAAAAAGACAATGTGCTGATTTTAGACGAACCTACCAACCACTTAGATATCGATTCAAAAGAAATGTTAGAACAAGCGTTAAAACATTTTGAAGGTACAATAATATTTGTTTCTCATGATAGATATTTTATTAATCAGCTTGCAAATAAAGTATTTGATTTGAATCATGAAGGTGGACAGATATATCTCGGGGACTATCAATACTATATTGAGAAAACTGAAGAAGCTGCTGCACTAAAAGCTCAAGAAGAATTGAATAATTCTTCTTCAAAAACCAATAACAATAATGACACTTCTATTTCTTCTTCAGCATATTCAAGTCAAAAACAACAGAAAAGTCATCAACGTAAAATCGAACGTCAGATTGAACAATGTGAAACTAAGATTGAAGAATTTGAAACTCATATTTCTTATATTGAAACACAATTAACTCAGCCAGAAGTATTTAATGATCCAATGAAAGCTGCAGAATTAGCTGAGGAAAAAAATAATACCGAACAAAAATTAGAACAAGTAATGTTAGAATGGGAAGAATTACAAGAAAAATTATAAATATCCATTTATTATTGAGACACTTAAAGGTAGAATTTCTTACTTTTTAGTGTCTTTTAGTATGTTATTACACAAATTTTATTCACACGCTATATTGTTAATTTGATAGCTATCCACACACTTATCCTAGTTATCCACAAGTAAATTAACACTTTCGCTAAAAATTATTCGAGTTATACACGGTAATATCCACACTTTTCAACAGTGTTTATCCACAGTTTACACACATTTTGTTGATAAGTACGCACGTTCCCTATTGACATCTTATATTTAGTATGAACATTTGAGTCTAAAATTTATTTATGAAATAATTTAATTATAACTATATTGAGGAGACATTTATGACTAATAATCAGACGTTTGGACTCATCGTTCTTATCTTTATTATTTTAATAGCGATTGTAAATATCACCGTTTCATTTATCGAAAGGAGAAAAACAATCGCTAAAATTAATACGCTTTGGGATAGGAAAGCTAAATTAGAGACATTTATAAGGCCTAATTCTAGGTTTGATGCTCAATACCAAGAGTATAAAGATAATTACACTGATCAACATCCTCTTATAGATGATAAAACTTGGTCAGATTTAAATATTGAAGCTCTATTTCATAAAATAAACTTTAATTTTACCGCTATTGGAGAAATGAAATTATATGCTACATTAAGAGGAATGTTCTCGATTGAAAATCAATCACTCATCAAGCGTTATAGCGAGGATAAATCTTTTCGTTTAAATGTATCTTACATACTTTCTAAAATAGGCAAAACTGTATACCCATTATTCCCAGATCAATTAACACCAATTCCTAAGAACAATCTCTTAATGTTTAGTCCTTTATTACCTTTAATTGCATTTTTATCTATATTTATTTCACCAGAAATAGGAGTCTTTTTATTTATTGGAAGCTTCTTCTTAAATATTGTGCTTTCTTTGAATTTAAAGAAAACTTATGAACAGGATTTAAAATCAATCTTTTATACTGCTAATGTGATTAAACAATGCAAGGCTTTATCTAAAATAGAAGGAACACCTGATATAAGAATTAATTTCAATCACTTTAAGAGTTCTCGACGTTTTAGTGGATTGCTAGCTCAATTAGAATCCAATGATGTTGTAGGCAGTACGATTATGCTTGTGAAATTAATGTTTATGGTTGATTATGTTTTATTTCATCTAATACAACATAGTTATTTTAAATATCAAAATGAAGTCGAAGAATGTTACGACTATATTAGTACACTAGATAATCACTACTCTTTAGCTATGTATAGACGTACGTTAACTGATAATTGTATACCTCATGCTGATCAATACATGGAGGGTGTGCATTTTGAAAGTTTAATTCATCCATTAATAGATGAAGAAGTGGCCGTTCCTAATGATTTAAACTTGGATACCAACCTTCTACTTACAGGTTCGAACGCTTCTGGTAAATCGACTTTCATGAAGGCTGTAGCACTGAATGTTATTATGGCTCAATCCCTTAATATTGCTACTGCTGAATCATTTAACTACCAACCAGGTTACGTTTTTACTTCAATGGCTAACGCAGATGATGTACTCTCAGGGGACAGCTATTTTATGGCTGAATTAAAGTCAATTAGACGACTTTTTAATATTGATACACAAGCTAACATTTACTGTTTCATAGATGAGATTTTTAAAGGAACTAATACAACTGAACGTATTGCTGCTTCTGAATCAGTACTCAGCTATTTAAATGAACTGCCAAATTATCAAGTTGTTGCAGCTACGCATGATATTGAATTGTCCACCCTATTAGAAAAGGATTACCATAATTATCACTTTAATGAGTCTATTCAAAACAATGAAATTTATTTTGACTATAAAATCAAACCTGGCAAAGCAAATACGCGCAATGCAATTGAATTGCTTAGAATTACTCATTTTCCAGATGATATTTATCACCGCGCTAAAACACAAGTAGATGAATAAGTTGACTTTTACAGTAATAACTATTGAAATATTTATACAATAATAAAAGCACTATATAACGAAATATTAACAGTTAAGTTCATACGTTATATAGTGCTCTTTTATTTATTTACACATCGTAAAATCTTCTATGTCTATATTATTTTCACCGTTTAAAGCTAAATCACCTCGTAATCCAGCCTGATAAAGATAATGACCCGCAGCTCCAATCATTGCAGCATTATCTGTACATAAGGATGGACTTGGTATCGTTAAAGTAATGCCTTCATTATCACAAGCTTCTTTGAGTGATGTTCTTAATCCTTTATTGCTTGCTACACCACCTGCCACAATAAGTCGTTTAACGTCATAAGATTTACAAGCATGAATAGCTTTATAAGATAATACTTCAACAACGCTGTTTTGAAAACTTGTAGCAACATTTTCTTCTACAATTTCTTCATTTTTTTGTCTTAGATTATGCAATTTATTAATGACTGCACTTTTTAATCCACTGAAGCTAAAATCGTAGCTATCCTTTTCTAGCCAAACCCTTGGGAAATCATATACATCTTGACCTTGAGTAGCTAGCTGATCGATTTGTGGTCCTCCAGGATAAGGTAAGTTAATCGTACGAGCCACTTTATCATAAGCTTCTCCAACAGCATCATCTCTCGTCTCACCAATAACTTCAAAATTCAGGTGATCTTTCATATAGACTAACTCTGTATGACCACCGGAAACGATTAAAGCCATTAATGGAAATGTAAGTGGTTGCTCTAAATGATTTGCATAAATATGGCCAGCAATATGGTGAACAGGAATAATAGGTTTATCATAAGCGAAAGCGAGCGCCTTTGCAGCATTTATTCCTATTAGTAATGCACCTATTAATCCTGGACCTTGCGTCACTGCTATAGCATCAATCTCGTGCATAGTGACGTTTGCTGAGTCAAGTGCCTCTTCAATCGTAGCTGTTACACCTTCAACATGATGTCTACTTGCGACTTCAGGAACAACTCCACCAAATCGTTTATGACTATCAATTTGACTTAATACTGTATTAGAAAGTATTTCTTGACCATTTCTAATCACACTTACACTTGTTTCATCACAACTGGTTTCCATCCCTAGAATTAAAGTTTGTTGTGTCATTTTAAATTCACCCACATCACTAGTGCATCCTCACCTTCACCATAATAATTTTTTCTTTTTCCACCATATTCAAATCCTAAATTCTGATATACATGTTGCGCCACTACATTATCTAAACGAACTTCTAAACTCATTACTTCACAGGTATGACTTGCGTAATTTTTAACATATTTAAGTAATAATTGACCTAGTCCGTACCCTCTATACTGTTTTTTAATGGCGACTGTTGTAATTTGAGCTTGATCTATAACAATCCACATACCTAAATATCCAATAATTTTATCATCATATTCAATTACAAAATATGTTGCAAATTGATTCTGTTCTATTTCATGATAAAAGGCATCAATCGTCCATGAACTATCATTGAAGCTTTCGCGCTCTATATCAAAGACTTGAGGAACATCTTCAACACTCATTTTCCTAATATTTAATTGTTCTTCTGTTGGTCTAACCAATTTCTTTCCGCCTCTGATAATTTATGATACTTCGGTGTAAATGAATGGATATTTTCAGGTTGTTGAATTAAGGATTTCATAACTGAAGCTTTAGGTAAACTTTCAATCACTTCGCTATCTAATAAATGCTTTATATTTTCTAAATTAAACCCAATAAAAACATATTCTTGATTTAGCGCATGAAGTTTATCTTTTAAATCATTAATTGATAAATATCCATCCTCAATGATTGTAGTTAATTCACCATTAACGTATTGATAAACACCTGTATAAACCGCTTCTCTTCTTGCGTCAAAGATAGGTACTAATAATCTATGCTCATCTTTAATAGTTGCAGCAAGAGCTTTAAGTGATGACACACCATATAATCGAGTTTGTAAAGCGTAAGCTAACGTTTTAGCCACAGTCACACCGATTCTTAAACCTGTGTATGAACCCGGTCCTTCTGCAACAACTATGTCTGTGATTTCTTGTTTATCAACTTGAGACTGTTCAAATAACTTTTGAATCTCAGGCATCAATTGAACTGAATGATTTTGTTTAATATTTGTAGTTTGTTCAATTAACACTTTTTCATCCTGCATGAGTGCAACTGATAACGGCTGATTAGATGTATCAATGAGCAGATAATTCATTGATAACAACCTCCCTTAACATTTCATAATGTGCACCTTGTGCTTCAATCATTATTGTACGTTCATTTTCATTTATAACATTAATGTTGATTGTCAAATGTTGATAAGGTAATAAATCAGAAATAAACTGACTCCATTCAATGACTGTAACAGCATGGTCTTCGAAATATTCCTCAAATCCTAAATCTTCTTCATGGTCTTCCAAACGATAGCAATCCATATGATGAAGTTTGAGTTCATTCCCTTTATAAGATTTAATAATATTAAATGTTGGTGAATTAATAGTTCGTTTCACACCTAAAGCTTTTCCTATAAACTGTGTTAAAGTCGTTTTACCAGCACCTAAATCGCCGTTCAATAAAATTAAATCTCCTGACTTTAAATTTTTCACTAAAACATCAGCAAATTCTTTCATCTCATCTAAATTGTGTATAGTAATCAACATTCATTCTCCTATTTACGAAGATACATTATTATTTCGTCCTTTATTAACTCATTCATTGTAACAAATTTTATTATAAATTTCTTTGTGAAAATTCTAGAAACATACTTAAAAATAATTGTTAGAAAATTCTATATTTTTATTGACACGCTATTTCACATGTAGTAAATTAAGTTTATCAAATTTTAAGACAATTCAAATTATTAAGAATACTTATCCATTCACCGAAAGGAGTATAATAAAATGACTTATAATACATCACATTATCTACCGACAACTCAAAACATTATTATCATTTTATTATACTCGTAAGGACTCGAACTTTAGTTAGTTGATCTACTAAATGTTTAAGTCCTATTTCTAGTTGAATGGGACTTTCAAACGTCCCAATTATTATTGGGACGTTTTTTATTGTTCTTAATACTCATACGGGGGAATCAAATATGCGAAGCGACATGATTAAAAAAGGAGATCAACAGGCTCCAGCAAGAAGTCTTTTACATGCGACGGGCGCTCTTCAAAAACCTACAGATATGAATAAGCCTTTTGTGGCAATTTGTAATTCTTATATCGATATCGTACCAGGACATGTTCACTTAAGAGAACTTGCTGATATCGCGAAAGAAGCTATTCGTGAAGCGGGTGCAATCCCTTTCGAATTTAATACGATTGGTGTAGATGATGGCATCGCAATGGGACACATTGGAATGAGATATTCATTACCTTCGAGAGAAATTATTGCAGATGCAGCTGAAACAGTAATTAATGCACATTGGTTCGATGGTGTGTTTTATATTCCTAACTGCGATAAAATCACTCCGGGCATGATACTCGCTGCGGTACGTACAAATGTCCCTGCAATTTTTTGTTCAGGTGGCCCAATGAAAGCTGGTCTATCTGCTCACGGTAAAGCACTTACTTTATCTTCAATGTTTGAAGCAGTCGGCGCTTTTAAAGAGGGGTCTATTTCTAAAGAAGAATTTTTAGATATGGAGCAAAATGCCTGCCCTACTTGTGGTTCATGTGCTGGTATGTTCACAGCAAATTCTATGAACTGTTTGATGGAGGTTTTAGGACTCGCCTTACCTTACAATGGAACAGCTTTAGCAGTTAGTGACCAACGTCGTGAAATGATTCGTCAAGCTGCTTTTCGATTAGTAGATAATATTAAAAATGATATAAAACCAAGAGACATCGTTACACGAGAGGC
Source organism: Staphylococcus sp. TE8 (assembly GCF_000692055.1). Lineage (NCBI taxonomy): Bacteria > Bacillati > Bacillota > Bacilli > Caryophanales > Staphylococcaceae > Staphylococcus > Staphylococcus sp. TE8. The sequence goes on along the minus strand of NZ_JMGB01000003.1, from coordinate 10,403 downwards.
AATTGATGATGCTTTTGCATTAGACATGGCAATGGGCGGCTCAACTAATACTGTGTTGCATACATTAGCAATCGCAAATGAAGCAGGCATTGATTATGACTTAGAACGTATTAATGAAATTGCGAAAAGAACACCCTACCTTTCAAAAATCGCCCCTAGCTCTTCTTACTCTATGCACGATGTACATGAAGCTGGTGGTGTTCCAGCTATTATCAATGAGTTAATGAAAAAAGATGGTACGTTACACCCAGAAAGAATTACAGTCACTGGTAAAACATTAAAAGAAAATAATAAAGGAAAGGAAATTTCAAACTTCGATGTTATACATCCTCTCGATAGTCCCTATGATCACGAAGGTGGACTTTCAGTACTTTTCGGTAATATAGCTCCCAAAGGTGCAGTGATTAAAGTAGGTGGTGTAGATCCCTCTATTAAAGTCTTTAAAGGGAAAGCTATTTGTTTTAACTCTCATGATGAAGCTGTTGAAGCAATTGACAATCATACTGTACGTGAAGGTCATGTTGTAGTTATTCGCTATGAAGGTCCTAAAGGCGGTCCGGGAATGCCTGAAATGTTAGCTCCTACTTCCTCTATTGTTGGTCGAGGATTAGGAAAAGATGTGGCTTTAATTACTGACGGAAGATTTTCAGGTGCTACAAGAGGTATTGCTGTGGGACACATTTCCCCAGAAGCAGCATCTGGTGGCCCTATCGGATTAATTAGAGATGGAGATGAAATTACAATTGATTTAACAAATAGAAAGTTAGATGTTGACCAGCCACAAGAAGAACTTTATCGCAGACGTGAAGAGCTACAACCATTTAAAGCAAAAGTAAAAACGGGATATCTGGCTAGATACACCTCTTTAGTCACAAGTGCTAATACAGGTGGTATTATGCAAGTTCCAGAAAACCTTATTTAATTAGGAGATGATTACGATGTCTAATCAAAAAGAAAGCCCCTCTTTTACAACGGTAACCGCGATTAGTAAAGAAAATATTGATACATTAAATGTTTCTGAATCACAAGAACCAGAATATCTTCAACAACAGACTGTTAATCAAATGCGTAGTGGTTCTCAACTTTTAGTTGAAGCTTTACAACATGAGGACGTTGATTTTATTTTTGGTTACCCAGGCGGTGCTGTATTGCCACTTTATGACACATTTTATGATGGACAAATCAAGCATATCTTAGCAAGACATGAACAAGGTGCAACCCATGCCGCAGAAGGATATGCACGTGTCTCAGGTAAAACTGGTGTAGTTGTTGTCACTAGTGGCCCAGGAGCTACAAATGCAATTACTGGTATCACAGATGCTCATAGTGATTCATTACCCTTAGTCGTTTTTACAGGTCAAGTAGCAACACCAGGAATTGGAAAAGATGCCTTCCAAGAAGCAGATTTACTCTCTATGACAACACCAATTACTAAACAAAATTATCAAATTAAAAATGTTGAAGATATTCCTAAAATAGTTCATGAAGCATTTCATGTAGCTAATTCAGGAAGAAAAGGTCCTGTCGTCATTGATTTCCCGAAAGACATGGGAATTTTATCAACAAACGTTGGTTTATCAAATGAAATCAATTTGCCTCATTATCAAGTTAAAAGTGAACCAGAAGATATAGACATTAAGACATTAGTTTCATATATTAGTAAATCTAAAAAGCCTATTATTCTCGCAGGTTCAGGTATCAATCATTCTAAATCAAATCAATTATTAACAGAATTTGTCACTAAACATCAAATCCCTACCGTAACCACACTATTAGGTCTTGGTGCAATACCTTACGAACATCCCCTGTTCTTAGGAATGGGAGGCATGCATGGTTCATATGCAAGTAATATGGCACTCACTGAATGTGATTTACTCATTAATTTAGGTAGTCGTTTTGATGACCGACTAGCTAGCAAACCTGATGCATTTGCACCAAACGCTAAGATAGTTCACGTAGACATTGATCCTTCAGAAATCAATAAAGTCATTCAAACAGATTTAGGTATTGTTGCCGATTGTAAACTCGTTTTAGAAGCTTTATCTTCTGAAAATGTCACAACAGCTCATCATGAAGAATGGATTCATTATTGTAAACAGAATAAGCAAAAACATCCATTCAAATACGATAAAAATGAAGATGATACATTTAGTAAACCTCAAAAGGCAATTGAATACATCGGTAAAATTACAAATGGCGATGCAATCGTCACTACTGATGTAGGTCAACATCAAATGTGGGCTGCTCAGTTCTATCCTTTCAAAGACCATGGTCAATGGGTAACTAGTGGCGGATTAGGTACGATGGGATTTGGTATTCCTTCTGCGATTGGTGCACAACTCGCTTCCCCTGATAAAACTGTCGTATGCTTCGTCGGAGATGGTGGTTTCCAAATGACTAATCAAGAAATGGCGCTATTGCCTGAATACAACCTGAACGTGAAAATAGTGTTAATTAATAATGGTACGTTAGGTATGGTTAAACAATGGCAAGACAAATTCTTTAACCAGCGCTTCTCTCATTCAGTATTTAATGATCAACCTGATTTTATTAAAATGGCTGAAGCATATGGTATCAATGGATATCTAATTGATTCACCGGACAAACTTGAATCACAAATCGATGCAGCTTTCAATCATAATGGTCCTGCATTAATTGAAGTTCGCATCTCTCCTGTAGAACCTGTCAATCCTATGGTACCTAGTGGTAAATCTAATCACGAGATGGAGGGATTATAATGAAACGTACAATTCAATTTGTGGTCGCCGACCAAGTGAGTACATTACATCGTATTACAAGTGCATTTGTTCGATTACAATGTAACATTGATGAGCTGCATGTTAAGAGGTCAGATAATGAAGGTATTTCTAATCTAGAACTGAAAGTACATATTGAAGACGAAGCTGCTTTCAATATTGTATTAAAAAAGTTAGAACAACAAATCAATGTATTAAGTGTTACGAGTGTTTAAAAAATTGTTTGATGCGCTAGCGATGTAAAAAAATTGATGATTGAGACATAACTATCATCTTACATATTTTTATAACATAAATATTTTGAAAATTAAGAATTTTTAGGAAGTAATTGGAGGAATTCACTATGACAAAAGTTTATTATGATCAATCAGTTGAAAAAGATGCTTTACAAGGTAAAAAAATTGCAGTAATTGGTTACGGTTCACAAGGACATGCACACGCTCAAAATTTAAAAGACAATGGTTATGATGTAGTCGTTGGTATTCGACCTGGTCATTCTTTCGATAGAGCTAAAGAAGATGGATTTGATGTTTATCCAGTGAATGAGGCTACTAAACAAGCAGATGTAGTAATGATTTTATTACCTGATGAAATCCAAGGTAATGTATATAAAAATGAAATTGAACCTAACTTAGAAGCAGGCAATGCATTAGCTTTTGCGCACGGATTTAACATTCACTTTGGAGTTATTCAACCCCCTGCTGATGTAGATGTATTCTTAGTAGCACCTAAAGGTCCTGGTCATTTAGTAAGACGTACCTTTGTAGAAGGTACTGCTGTACCAGCATTATTCGGTGTACAACAAGATGATTCAGGTCATGCACGTGATATCGCACTAAGCTATGCCAAAGGTATTGGTGCAACACGTGCTGGTGTTATTGAAACTACATTCAAAGAAGAAACTGAAACTGATTTATTCGGTGAACAAGCTGTACTTTGCGGGGGTATCCATAAATTAATTCAAAGTGGTTTTGAAACTTTAGTAGAAGCTGGGTATCAAAAAGAGTTAGCATACTTCGAAGTATTACATGAAATGAAATTAATCGTTGATTTAATGTACGAAGGCGGTATGGAAAACGTTCGCTACTCTATTTCAAATACAGCTGAATTTGGTGATTATGTATCTGGACCACGTGTTATCACTCCAGAAGTTAAAAACAACATGAAAACTGTATTAGAAGATATTCAAAACGGTAACTTTGCTAATCGTTTTGTTAAAGATAATGAAAATGGCTTTAAAGAATTTTACCAATTACGTGAACAACAACATGGTCATGAAATCGAAGCGGTTGGTCGTGAATTAAGAAAAATGATGCCATTTATTAAAGCTAAAAGTATTCAAAAATAATAAGGAGATGTTAAAAATGGAAAGCCATATTCAAATTTTTGATACAACACTAAGGGACGGAGAACTAACACCGGGAGTCAACTTTACCTTTGACGAAAGATTGAAAATTGCTAAGCAATTAGAAAAATGGGGAGTCGATGTCATAGAAGCTGGTTTCCCCGCTTCAAGCTCTGGAAGTTTTAAATCAGTTGAATCAATTGCAAAGGCATTAACTACTACAGCAGTTTGTGGCTTAGCTAGATGTAAAAAGTCAGATATAGACGCTGTATATGAAGCAACAAAGTTAGCTGCTAAACCGCAAGTACATGTGTTTATTGCAACATCCCCTATTCATTTAGAGCATAAATTAAAAATGTCTCAAGAGGAAGTATTAGCATCTATCAAAGAACATGTATCATACGCTAAACAATTCTTTGAAGTAGTACAATTTTCCCCTGAAGATGCGACTAGAACCGAAATTCCGTTCTTAATTGATTGTGTGCAAACTGCTATTGATGCTGGCGCTACCATTATTAACATCCCAGATACTGTAGGATTCAGTTATCCTACAGAATATGAACAAATTTTCAAAACATTAACCAAATCCATCCATTCTGAACAACCAATCGTTTTCAGTGCCCATTGTCATGATGACCTGGGTATGGCTGTATCTAATAGTCTGGCAGCCATTGAAGGTGGTGCACGACGCATCGAAGGTACTGTGAATGGAATTGGTGAACGTGCGGGTAATGCTGCGCTTGAAGAAGTTGCATTAGCACTTTATGTTCGACGTGATCATTATGGTATTGAATCCCAAATTAAACTTGATGAAACTAAGAAAACATCAGACCTCATATCACGATACGCAGGAATTCGAGTTCCAAAAAACAAAGCAATCGTCGGTCAAAATGCGTTTAGTCATGAATCGGGGATACATCAAGATGGTGTACTCAAACATCGTGAAACATATGAAATTATGACGCCTCAATTAGTCGGAGTAAGTACAACTGAATTACCTCTTGGTAAATTGTCTGGAAAGCATGCTTTTGCTGAGAAACTAAAATCATTAGGCTATGACATTAGCCCTGAGGATCAAATCAACTTATTTAAACAATTTAAAGAAGTTGCTGATAAGAAAAAATCAGTTTCTGATCGCGACATCCATGCAATCATTCAAGGATCTGAGCATGAGCAACGAGCGATTTATCAATTAGAAAATTTACAACTGCAATATGTATCTAAAGGGCTACAAAGTGCTGTGGTCGTGATTAAAGATAAAAATGGAAAAACTTATCAAGATTCAAGTATTGGAACAGGTTCAATCGTATCTATATATAATGCTGTTGATCGTATTTTCCAAAGAAAGACAGAACTTATCGATTATAGGATTGACTCAATCACTGAAGGTGCAGATGCGCAAGCAGAAGTTCACGTTAGTTTAAACATCGAAGGTACACCAGTCAACGGTATAGGAATTGATCATGATATTTTACAGGCTTCTTGTAAAGCCTATATAGAAGCTCATGCGAAATATATTTCTGAAACACAAAAGAAAAAAGGTATTCATTCATGAGTTACAAAATCGTAGCTTTACCTGGCGATGGTATAGGACCAGAAATTATAAATGGTACATTAGAGCTTCTCGAACTAATCAGTCATAAATATGACTTCCAGTATCAAATAGAACATCATCATTTTGGAGGTGCGGCAATCGATAACTATGGTACACCTCTTACTGATGAAACATTAGAAGCATGTAAATCTTCAGATGCCATTTTACTTGGTGCAATTGGTGGTCCCAAATGGTCAAATCCTAAAAATCGTCCAGAGCATGGGCTATTAAAACTTAGAAAGGCTTTAAATTTATATGCAAATATACGTCCTACCATTGTAAGTGAGGGTACCAGTCATTTATCACCATTAAGACAAGAGCGAGTTGAAGGTACTGATTTAGTGATTGTCAGAGAACTAACTAGCGGTATTTATTTTGGTGAACCAAGTCACTATGATAATCATTCAGCTCTAGATTCACTTACTTATACTCGTAAAGAAATAGAGAGAATCGTTAGAGTTGCATTTAATTTAGCTCAAAATAGAAGAAAAAAACTAACATCCGTTGATAAAGAAAATGTATTATCTTCAAGTAAACTTTGGCGTCAAGTGGTGAATGAAGTTAAAGCGGATTATCCAGATGTTGAAGTCAACCACTTGTTAGTAGATGCCTGTAGCATGCATTTAATCACACACCCTACTCAATTTGATGTTATTGTTACCGAAAATTTATTTGGAGACATTTTGAGTGATGAAGCATCAGTAATACCAGGCTCACTTGGTTTATCCCCTTCCGCAAGTTTTGGGGAACAAGGGACACGATTATATGAGCCTATTCATGGCTCGGCACCTGATATCGCTAACCAAGATAAAGCTAATCCATTTGGTATGGTGTTATCTTTGGCACTTTGTTTAAAAGAAAGTCTAAATCAAGAACAAGCCGCAATAGAACTTGAAAAACATGTATTTAAACTCATTAAGTCTGGCCATACTACAGCAGATTTAGGTGGAAGTCACAAAACTTCTGAAATATTTAAACTACTAAAGAATAATTATTTATAAAAGGGAGGAGAAGTATTATGGGACGAACACTATTCGATAAAGTATGGAATAAACATGTTCTACATGGGAATGAAGGTGAACCACAATTATTATATATAGACCTACATCTCATACATGAAGTTACTTCTCCTCAAGCTTTTGAGGGACTCAGAATTCAGAATCGATCATTAAGAAGACCTGATCTCACGTTTGCTACTTTAGACCATAATGTACCGACTATCGACATTTTTAACATAAAAGATGAAATAGCAAATAAACAGATTACTACCCTACAAAAGAATGCCAAAGACTTTGGCGTCCATATCTTTGATATGGGATCTGATGAACAAGGTATCGTTCATATGGTAGGACCTGAAACAGGTTTAACTCAACCAGGAAAGACAATTGTTTGTGGCGATTCTCACACCGCGACACATGGTGCTTTTGGTGCAATCGCATTTGGAATTGGTACAAGTGAAGTTGAACATGTCTTTGCTACTCAAACACTTTGGCAAACTAAACCTAAGAATTTAAAAATTGATATAAATGGTAAATTACCTACCGGCGTTTATGCCAAGGATATAATACTCTATTTAATTAACCAATATGGCGTTGATTTTGGTACAGGATATGCCCTTGAATTTACAGGAGAAACGATTAAGAGTTTGTCTATGGAAGCTCGAATGACAATTTGTAATATGGCAATTGAAGCAGGCGCAAAATACGGTATGATGCAACCTGATAAGACGACTTTTGAATATGTTAAAGGTCGTCCTTACGCTACTAATTTTGATCAATCTATTGATTGGTGGCAAACTTTATATTCCGATGAGGATGCGTACTTCGATAAAGTTATTGAATTAGATGTTTCAAACTTAGAACCTCAGGTGACATGGGGAACAAATCCAGAAATGGGAGTTAATTTTAGCTCTCCTTTCCCAGAAATTAAAGATTCTAATGATGAACGTGCCTATAACTACATGGGACTCAAACCAGGTCAAAAAGCCGAAGATATTGAATTAGGCTATGTATTCTTAGGTTCATGTACGAATGCAAGACTCTCTGATTTAGTAGAAGCAAGTCATATTGTTAAAGGTAATAAAGTTCATCCTAATATCACAGCTATTGTAGTGCCTGGCTCCAGAACAGTTAAGAAGGAAGCTGAAGCACTAGGTCTAGATGTCATTTTTAAAGAAGCTGGTTTTGAATGGAGAGAACCAGGTTGTTCAATGTGTTTAGGTATGAATCCCGATCAAGTTCCTGAAGGTGTGCACTGTGCTTCCACAAGTAATCGTAATTTCGAAGGACGTCAAGGTAAAGGTGCACGAACCCATCTTGTATCTCCTGCTATGGCAGCAGCTGCTGCTATTAACGGTAAATTTGTAGACGTAAGAAAGGTGGTCGTATAGATGGAAATTCAACCTATTACAACATACACAGGTAAAGTTGTTCCCCTTTTCTACGACAATATAGATACAGATCAAATTATACCCAAAGTTCATCTCAAACGTATTTCAAAAACCGGCTTTGGTCCCTTCGCCTTTGATGAATGGCGTTATTTACCTGATGGTTCTGATAATCCAGAATTTAACCCTAATAAGCCAGAATATAAAGATGCTTCTATTTTAATAACGGGAGACAACTTTGGGTGTGGTTCAAGTCGTGAACATGCCGCTTGGGCTTTAAAAGACTATGGTTTTAATATTATTATCGCAGGTAGTTTTAGTGATATCTTCTATATGAATTGTACGAAGAATGCAATGCTCCCTATTACACTTGATAAGGAAGCACGAGAACATCTGGCTCAATTTGAAGAAATTACGGTAGATCTACCTTCGCAAACCGTATCATCTTCAGAACAAACTTTTGAATTTAAAATAGATGAAACATGGAAGAATAAATTAGTAAATGGACTTGATGATATTGCCATTACTTTACAATATGAAGATCTAATAGAAAAATATGAAAAAACATTTTAAGGGTGTGGAATATTATGACAGTTAAAACAACCGTTTCGACACAAGATATAGATGAAGCTTTTTTACGCCTCAAAGATATCGTGAAAGAAACGCCATTACAGCTTGACCACTATCTTTCTCAAAAATATGATTGTAAAGTATATTTAAAAAGAGAAGACTTACAGTGGGTTCGTTCTTTCAAATTAAGAGGCGCATATAATGCTATTTCAGTATTATCTGAAGAAGCTAAAAATCGAGGTATCACTTGTGCTAGTGCTGGTAACCATGCTCAAGGCGTGGCATACACTGCTAAGAAATTAAATCTTAGAGCTGTAATTTTTATGCCAGTTACTACACCTCTTCAGAAAATAAACCAAGTTCAATTTTTTGGTAGCGATAATGTTGAAGTCGTGCTAACTGGTGATACATTTGATCATTGCTTAGAAGAAGCTTTAGCTTATACTAAAGAAAATGAAATGAATTTTATTGATCCATTTAATAATGTATTTACAATTTCAGGCCAAGGAACACTTGCCAAAGAAATTATTGAACAATCCGAAGCAGATGGAGTAAAATTTGATTATTTATTTTCTGCTATAGGCGGAGGAGGTTTAATATCTGGTATTAGCACATATTTCAAGGCTTATTCCCCAAACACACAAATTATTGGTGTTGAACCTGCAGGCGCCTGCAGTATGTATGAATCTGTAGTCGTAAACAAACGGGTCATCACTTTAGATCACATTGATAAATTTGTTGATGGTGCTTCAGTAGCCAGAGTTGGAGATATTACATTTGATATAGCTAAGCATAATGTAGATGATTATGTACAAGTAGATGAAGGAGCAGTATGTTCTACTATACTAGATATGTACTCTAAACAAGCTATAGTAGCTGAACCCGCAGGCGCTTTAAGTGTAGCTGCTCTTGAAAACTATAGAGCAAAAATTAAAGGTAAAACTGTTGTATGTGTTGTAAGCGGTGGTAATAATGATATTAATAGAATGAAAGAAATTGAAGAGCGTTCATTATTATTTGAAGAGATGAAACATTACTTCATCCTTAATTTTCCTCAAAGACCAGGGGCTTTAAGAGAGTTTGTTAATGATGTACTAGGTCCTCAAGATGATATTACTAAATTCGAATATCTTAAAAAGTCCTCTCAAACAACAGGTACTGTTATCATTGGTATTCAACTTAAACATCACAATGATCTCATTCAATTAAAAGAACGTGTAAATCAATTTGATCCATCAAATATCTATATTAATGAAAATAAAATGTTATATTCTTTATTAATTTAAAAGGTACAAGGAAAGCTTGAAAATAATCTTACTATTGTAAGTATTATTTTCAAGCTTTTTCGTATGACCCAATTTCATCTGTTTTCTATTAGTTCTTAAATAAAAAAAGCTTGCGGTATATTACTATCTGGCAATTGGTTCTTTGGTTCTTAATGGCTTTGGCCATTAAGTAAGTAAAATTAAGTATTAAAAATACTTATTTTACTTTAGAACGTAAGTCGGCTACCTTCGGCGCTAAGGTCCTTCCTCTGCTTCGAGACAAGCGCTCGCATCTTTCTTCATTTTCGTCTCTCTCTGACTCGTTTAGCTCGACTAAACTCGTGGCGTTCTTTCCTTAATTCATCAGCTTCAAACGCTTTCTCTTCGCAGAGAATAGTTCTTCTCTATAGCTATGGCTCTTGGTAATTTCTCATCTTTATTTTTCGCATAAAAAAAGAGACCTTACGGTCTCGATTCGGCTCATCGC
>NZ_JMGB01000002.1:551044-874456 GCF_000692055.1 Staphylococcus sp. TE8 | reverse complement strand
CTTTTTATAATTAATTTTATTGTCTTTTTTAGAATTAAGTTGATTTGTTTCGCTCAACAAATAAATACTATACAGGCTTTAGAGAGTTTTAACAACAGTAAAATTTACACTAGCTTAACAAAATCACTACACTATATCTCCAATAACCGAACTTTATGATTTTATATCGAAATAACTATCGTTTTTAGAGGCAAAATATGAACTTTGCGATAAATTATACAATCTTACTATAGCCATTTCACAAACTTTAAAGAAATTTTATTTTTTTGAAGTTAGTTACTTCATTATTGTTTCATAGTCTCAACTACTTTAATAATGTCAGCCGTTTTAGTTATAAAACATAAATTCATTATCCTCTCTACGCTACGTTTAATGAATTATTTCCTCTTATTTAGGAAAACTCAGGGACATAAAATTTAAACTTATAATATATCTAAAATTTTTATCCCCTTAATTACTAACCAATCACATATGCTATTTAAAAATCACATATAAGCAACTCTTGAAAAACTTAGCTAAGAATTTACAGTAAAAACATGAATCTATAGAATCCCTATTATTAAAATAAAAAGCACAAAGATGATTTCTAATTCACAACATCTTTGCGCTATTACTCCTTTGGGTATTTATAGCCCGTTCTTATTAATTTTAAATCTACATTTCAGTTCTACCAGCAATCGCTTTAGATAACGTAACTTCATCTGCGTATTCTAAATCTCCACCAACCGATAGTCCTTGTGCTAAACGTGTTACTTTAATACCAATTGGCTTCACTAATCTCGAAATATACATTGCTGTAGATTCTCCCTCTAAGTTGGGATTCATTGCTAAAATAAGTTCTTTAACTTCATCACTTTTTAGTCGCTCAACTAATGCTGGGATGTTAATATCTTCTGGACCTATACCATCCATTGGTGATATTGAACCATGTAGAACATGATATAAACCTTTATACTCGCGCATTTTTTCCATCGCTATAACGTCTTTATCATCTTCAACTACACAAATGACCGAACGATCACGTTGCTTATCTTGGCAAATGTAGCAAGGGTCATTTTCAGTGATATGACCACAAACACTACAATAAGTAAGTTCTCTTTTAACATCTACCAGTGCTTTAGCAAATTGAACAACATCGTCTTCCTTCATATCTAAAGTATGAAAAGCCAGACGTTGAGCCGTCTTAGGTCCAATGCCTGGCAGTTTCATAAAACTGTCTATAAGTTTAGAAATTGGTTCTGGATATTGCATGTGTTATCACATTCCAGGGATGTTTAAGCCTTGAGTATGTTTACCTAAACGTTCTTGAGTTAACTCGTCAGCTTTATTCATCGCTTCATTAGTAGCAGCTAATACTAAATCTTGAAGCATTTCAACGTCATCTGGATCTACTGCTTCTTCTTTAATTTCTACATCTACAACTTCTTTATGGCCAGTAACTGTTACAGTAACCATACCGCCACCAGCTGTTCCAGCAACGCGTTCTTCTTTTAATTTTTCTTGTTCTTGAGCCATTTTCTTTTGCATTTTTTGCATTTGTTTCATCATTTGTTGCATATTTCCGCCACCGCGCATAATATCATTTCCTCCTTGAAATTAAACAGTCTCTATTAAAAATTAGCTTTTATTATATTATACATACGAATATATTGCTTGTCATGTATCAGTCTTCGTCTATCATATGTACTGTTTCTTCACCAAACAAATCTTTAGCCTTTTGTGCCACATCAACTTGTGCTGGCTGTTGTGCCTCTCCTGACTCGCTGTTATTTTCACCATTAGCGTTACGATTTTGAATATATTCAGATCTAACTCTTAACCATTGATCCGAAGGTACACCAACGACTTTCACCGTTTTATTTACTATATTACAAACTACACTCTCTATATTGTTACGCTTTTCATCATCTTTATTTACAATTTCGCAATGAATCTCTTCCTCAAACTTAACTAACACATGATCTTCACTCGCTGCCACTGGTTCTGAGTTTTGGAGTAAACTTACTAATGATTTTTTGTCATTACTTTTAGCATGATCAATCACTTCTTGCCAGTGGTCTTTTAATAATTTTATGTCTTCTTTATTAGCTTTATCTAATACTTTAGCTATTTGTTGCATTGAAAATGCATTTTTAGAGCGTTGAACTGTACGTGTAGGTTTCTTCGGTTGTTGTGTTTGACCACTATTCGAAGCACCTTGCGCTTTCAGTGTTTTTAATTCATTTTCAAGTTGCTCCATACGTTGAAGCAGTACATCATTATCAGGTTCAGTAGCTACAGCTGTTGTAGCCATATTCTGAACAGTCTGTGGTTGCGCTTTAATCATTTCCGCAAGTTTAACTAGTAACACTTCAAAATGAACGTTTTGGTTAACGCTAAAACGAATTGAAACAAGTGTATCATTAATGATATCAATCATACGATATAGTGTGTCTAATTCAAAACTAACTAAAGCATCATATTCAATTGATTCATTTGATGTTTTTATCATTATCGTATCTCTAACGAAGTAAATCATGTCGTTAATAAGTCGATTCACTTCTTTTCCTTCTGAAATAAAGTGATGATATCTACCAAAAGCTTCTTTAACATTCCCCTCAACAACATCTTTGAACAAATCATTTAATGCCGCTTCATCAACGCTACCAGTCACGTTTAACGCATCTTGTAGTGTCAAACGCTCGTCCCCAAAAGCAATCGCTTGATCCATGATACTTAAAGCATCACGCATACCACCTTCTGAAGTTTTAGCAATAAATTCTAATGCTGCAGTATCATACTCTAGTGACTGTGATTCAGCTACGAACTTTAGGCGGTCTACAATTTGATCCATACTAATCGCTTTAAAATCAAAACGTTGTGCTCGAGAGATAATAGTAGGAGGAATTTTATGTGGTTCTGTAGTCGCTAGAATAAATATCGCGTGACTAGGAGGCTCTTCCAAAGTTTTAAGCAAGGCGTTAAACGCCCCCGTCGTTAACATATGTACCTCATCTATAATATATACTTTATATTTGGATTCACTTGGTGCGTATTTCACCTTATCTCTTATATTTCTAATCTCATCCACACCGTTATTACTCGCCGCGTCAATTTCAATCACATCAGAATTTGTACCTTGAGTAATACCTTTACAAATCGCACACTCATTACAAGGTTCTCCATCATCGCTATTAAGGCAATTAATCGCCTTGGCAAACACTTTAGCGATACTTGTCTTCCCAGTTCCTCTGGGTCCACTGAAAATGTAAGCATGTGATTGTTTACCTTTAGAGATGGCATTACGTAACGTTTTCGTGACGTGTGTTTGTCCAACAACATCATCGAAACTTTGCGGTCTATACATTCGATACAAAGCTTGGTAATCCACTGTAACACCTCCATTAACAATTACTCATCATTATATCATGTTCGTAACAATTCTTTTCAATGAAAAAATTAATCAAATACTTCAGGTAACATAACAGTCATACCATGAAGTGATGCTATGTATGAAGTTAAAAATTTCACACTTAAGGTATCATCGTTACCTAATTCTTCCATAACAATATCGTATTGTTTCGCATCAACGTATCCTATGTGATTGAAAAATTCAGTATAGCAATGAACAAAAATTGCTGGATACCCTTCAGCTTTGGCACGCTCTTCTACTGCTTGCATTAAAGCTTTTCCTAGTCCTTGTTCACGCACATCTGGTTGTACTGATAAAGCTCCAACTGCTAGTGCAGTAGTTTGATGATTATTAGAAACTAATAAAATTTCTCCTAATAAGACATGGCCAATGACATCGTTCGTATCATTTTTAGCAATAACTTCTAATTCAGAATTATAATTCTCGGATTTTCTGAGATTCTTAACTCTGGCACGTTCTTTCCAACTCATCTCTGGGTCTTGATCATAATTTTGTTCAATGCTATCAAGTGATCGTTCATAATCAACTTCAGTTAAAGTGCTTAAAAATATTTGCATGTATCCTCCAATTTTTCTATCAACTTTTTAATGATATATCAATACACGTTATATATTATTTGCTTAGTTCGTTATAACCTTAACAAATTATTGAAAATTAATCTATTTAATGAAAGAAGAGTGGGATAGAAATTTAAATTTGTAAAAAATTAATTTCATTATCCCACTCCAACTTGGTTTGTATATAAAATTTTTTATAATTCATCACTAGTAGGGGCTAGCTGACAAAGTTGTTTAGAAGTATGAGAAGCTCGGTTCAAACATATTTCCAGATCAGTTAACTACTGCCAAAATAAAAAAGGCTACGACAATCTGATATGTCCTAGCCTTTTATCTATGTGATATTTGCTTAAATCTCATAATAATACCGTGCACCTTTGTATCGAACGCATATCATAAACGTTACCGAAGTCGACAGCTAAATCTCGGCTACCCTACGGCACATATGAGGATCCACTTAATGCTGCTTCCGTCAGGACCTGACATGGTTCATGGGTTCATATTGCATAGGACCGAAATCTTCAAACACTACGTGCTTCGGGCAGACTTCACAAAAATGCGCCCTCAACAAAGGAATTAAGTCTCGCATAAAGCGGATTTCGAGTACAGGGAACCGCTACCTCCCCACCTAGCACGGTAAGATTTATAATACTATAATTTCATATCCCTTTGCAAGCGTAAAAATTTCATCAATAACTTATATATGAGTTTAGATTACTCTTTTAATGAACTCAAAATTTCGAAATGATAGGCACATTGCTAATATATAAAAATCGATAAATTTAAAAAAATTCTATTTGTATGTATGAGCAATTCAGTTAGAGGAGGGTAAAAGCAAAATAAAAAAGGCAAATACTCATTAAAATAAGTACTTGCCTTTTATATCTATTAGTCTTGGATTTTAATTCTAATGGCGGAGGAAGAGGGATTCGAACCCCCGCGGCCCGTTAAGGCCCTGTCGGTTTTCAAGACCGATCCCTTCAGCCGGACTTGGGTATTCCTCCAATGAACACAATAACAATCATATAATAGCGTTCATTAAAAGTCAATATAATTATTTTGTGTCTACACCAGAATTTTTTTATTTAAATATTGGTCAACAGATCGTGCTACAGCGCGACCTTCTTTGATTGCCCATACGACTAAACTTTGACCTCTACGAGCATCTCCAGCTGCAAAAAATTTAGGATGATTAGTTCGGAAGTCAATGTCATTAGCAACTATTTTATTACGTTCAGTTTTAATACCAAACGCATGAGGAATAGTTGTTTCTGTTCCTATAAAACCAATTGATAATAAGACTAAATCAGCTGGCCAAAAACGTTCTGGACCATCTGACATTACCATGCCTTCAGATGTCTCTTGCAGCACTTGAGTGTACAATCCTCTCACACGACCAAGACCATCTACATCATAGCGCATTGTTTGTACCCCATAAGCTCTTGGTTCTTTACCAAATTTTGCTTCATATTCTTTATGCGCATAATCCATTTTAAATACAGGCATGGCTAGAGGCCAAGATGTATTACTTTCAAAGGTAATTTCTTCAGGCTGCTTAGTATACTTGTTAAATTGTACAATTGATTTACAGTTTTCACGCAATGCAGTCGCTACACAGTCGGCGCCTGTATCACCTGCACCTATGATAATAACGTTTTTATCTTTAGCAGTAATAGAAACTTCATCAATTTCTCCATTGAGATATTGTGTTTGTTCAGTTAGGTAATCCATTGCAAAATGAATACCAAAGCCCATACGTCCTTCTAAAGGTAAATCTCTCGCATTCTGCGAACCCGTACATAAAACAATTGCATCAAATGCATCTTCAAGCTCTTCTTTACTGATATCAACGCCAATCTCAACACTTGTTTTAAACTCTATACCTGCCTCTTTCATTAACGCTATACGACGACGTACTACATCTTTATCTAATTTCATATTTGGTATACCGTACATTAATAAGCCGCCTGGTTCATGTGCTTTTTCAAACACGGTCACTTGGTACCCTTTAACGTTGAGTTCTTCAGCAGCTGTAAGCCCTGCAGGTCCACTTCCTACTATTGCAACTTTTTGCTCTTTACGTTCTTCAGGATACTTTGGTTTAACCCAACCATTATCATAAGCTTCATCTATAATAGTACGCTCAATACCTTTAATTGCAACGGATTCTCTATTAATTTTCATGACACAAGAATTCTCACATGGCGCGGGGCATACACGTCCAGTAAATTCCGGAAAATTATTTGTCTCACTCAATCTTTCATAAGCCGTTTTAAAGTCTTGATGATATACTAAATCGTTCCACTCTGGTATATAATTTCCAATAGGACAGCCGATAGTTTCTCTTCCATATAACTGTCCTGTTTGGCAAAATGGTGTGCCACAATCCATACAGCGTGCACCTTGAACGGAGGCATCTTCCTTAGTAAAGCGTTGTTGAAACGCATCATGACCAGAAAGACGATCTACCAAAGACAATTCTGATAAAGACTGTTTATTATATTTCATAAATCCTTTAAATTCGCCCATGATTATCCCCCACTTTTTTAATAAACTACTGCTGGTTGTAATTCTTCTTCAATACTTTTCCTATCATCATAAAATGCTGCGAGTGTCGCTTCATCTACTTGTTCTATTCGTCGTTTTTGTAAATCAATTTTTTGCATCATCAATTTGTAATCTTTCGGTATGACTTTCACTACATATTGGCTTACATTTTCAAATTGATTCAAAATTTGTCGTGCTTTCGTACTACGTGTATGTTTATAATGCGCTTCAAGCATCTCTTTAATTAATGCTTTTTCCTCATCATAGCGAACCTCACTAAATTCAAGAGTTTCTAGTGCATTAACCTTTTTAAATTCTTCAATACTTGATGGGAAGATATAACTTACGCCGCCACTCATACCTTGGCCAAAGTTTTTACCAACATCTCCTAAAATAATGACATGTCCACCAGTCATGTACTCTAGTCCGTGGTCTCCAATACCTTCTACCACAACATCAGCACCACTATTTCTAATACAAAAACGTTCTCCCGCCTTACCATTTATATAAGCTTTTCCTCTTGATGCTCCATAAAAACTTACATTACCTGCGATAATTTCTTGTTCTCGCTCTTCATTTGGCGCATTAACAATAACTGTTCCACCTGATAAACCTTTACCTACATAGTCATTCGCATCACCAGTATGATGAATCGTCAAACCGTGTGGCGCATAAGCAGCAAGACTTTGACCGGCATGCCCTTCTGTATAAGCGAATATTGTATCCTCAGGGAGACCTTCTTCTCCGTATTGACGTGCAATGGCACTACCTGTGATAACGCCTACATCTCTTTGTTCATTGTTGACCACATAACTTCCTGTGAATGAATGTCCATTTTGAATACTGTGCTTAGCATCTGGATATAGATAATTCAAATCAAAGCCGATATCTAAGTGATGATCTTGCATTATTTGTTTCGTATTAGGTCCTTCAGACTGTTCGATAAGATTCTCTATTTGAATTGCTGCAGCTTTGCTTCCAGGAGTTAACTTAGAAGAACGCTGTAGTAAATCTGTTCTACCTACTAACTCCTCTACTGACTCTAGACCTAGAGAAGCTAAAATTTCTCGTAGTTCTTCAGCAATGAAATACATAAAGTTGACTACATGTTGCGCCTTACCTGTAAATAGCGCACGTAAATCTTTGTTTTGCGTAGCAACTCCTACTGGACATGTATCGTTGTGACATACACGCATCATGATACATCCCAATACAACAAGTGGGGCTGTCGCAAATCCAAACTCTTCCGCTCCAAGCGCACAAGCGTACGCTACATCTACTCCAGTGAGTAACTTACCATCTGTTTCTAACTTCACTCGACTACGTAAATGATTTAATTTCAATGTTTGATGTGTTTCCGCTAGTCCTATTTCCCAAGGAACTCCAGCATGTTGAATACTGGTCTTTGGTGAAGCCCCAGTACCTCCGTCATAACCACTAATGACTATCTTATCGGCGAATGCTTTAGCTACCCCTGAAGCGATGGTTCCTACGCCTGTTTTAGAAACTAATTTAACTGCAATATCCGCTTCTTTATTCGCATTTTTTAAATCGTGAATAAGTTGAGCTAAATCTTCTATAGAATAAATATCGTGATGTGGTGGAGGAGAAATCAATCCTATACCCGGTGTTGAACCTCTTGTTTCAGCTATCCACGGATAGACCTTTGACCCTGGTAATTGTCCACCTTCCCCTGGTTTAGCGCCTTGTGCTACTTTGATTTGAATCTCTCTTGCATGTTGGAGATAATCACTCGTTACACCAAATCGTCCGGACGCAACTTGTTTAATTGCGCTCGTCTTATTACTTCCATCCTTTTGCAATTCATATCGAGACGGATCTTCTCCGCCCTCTCCACTATTGCTTTTACCACCAATTTGATTCATCGCCTGTGCCAAAGTTTCATGCGCTTCAGCTGAAATTGAACCATAACTCATAGCACCAGTATTAAACCTTTTCACAATTTCACTTACCGGCTCCACACGACTAATATCAATGGCTTTTTGTTTTTTAAACTCTAACAGATGACGTATGTGATCTGTACGTTTATCATTGACTGCCTCTGAAAATTCTTTAAACAGTTCATAATCATTTTCTCTACAAGCATGTTGTAGTAAAAAGATTGTACGAGGGTTAAATGCATGATGTTGACCTTGTTGTCTCCATTGAAATGTACTACCTGATTCTAAGTAATCTGTTGCATTACTTTGTCGCGCTTTATTCTCATTGTCGATTTGTTCAATACTTATTCCAGATATTTTTGACTGTGTTCCAGTAAAATAACGATCTATAACATCTTGAGATAATCCAACTGCTTCAAAAATCTGCGCCCCTTGATAACTTTGCACAGTTGAAATTCCCATTTTCGCCATAACTTTTATGACACCTTCTGATAATACGCGTGTATACGTTTCTACGTTCTCAATTACTGAACCAGATAACTGTCCTTTAAGTGTCAATTGTTCAATCGTACGTTGCGCAAGATAAGGTACGATTGCATTAGCACCATATCCAAGTAGACATGCCACATGATGTACCTCTCTAGTTTCACCTGTTAGAGTTACAAGACTTGTCTCCATTCGCAATCCTTCACGTATCAGTAACTGATGAACATGACTAAGAGCAAGTAACATTGGCATCGCATAACCTTCCTGTGAGACAAGTGTTTGATCATCTAGCACAATAATCTTAGCACCGGATTTTACTGCTTCAATTGCTTGTTCTCCAAGTGAGTTTAATGCACTTTCAAGCTCCCCTGTATACACCGTTGATAGATGGGTTACATTGAAGCAACTTGCGTCTATGGAAGCAAGTTGTGCCTCAGTAATAACAGGTTTCTTCAATTGAATACGTTGTAGCGCTGTCTCATCAGGATGAAGTAAATTACCTTCTCCACCTAAATATGACATTTCACTCGTTACAATCTTCTCTCGATAAGCGTCGATAGGAGGGTTAGTGACTTGCGCAAATAATTGTTTAAAATAATTAAATAATGATTCTGGCTTATCATTAAGAACAGCAATTGGTGCGTCATACCCCATCGCTCCAATAGGATCCTTTTTGCTACTAACTAAATCAACCATGTATTTATTTATATCTTCTTTAGTATAGGCAAATTGCTTTTGCAGACGAAATAACGTATGTTCATCCCAATCAGACGGCTCATAATCTATTCGATCAAAGCGATCATCAATTTTAAATGTTTCTAACCATTGTTGATAAGGTAATTCGCTAGCTATATCTGCCTTTAAGTCATTGTTTTCGACTACTTTATTTTGTAAAAAGTCGACGAGTAACAATTTGCCTGGATTAAGTTGTCCTTTAAAAGCGACATTCTCTTCCGGCACATCAACTACACCAACTTCAGAAGAAAATACAATAAAGTTATCTTTAGTAATCGTATAGCGGCCTGGACGTAAACCATTTCTATCTGTAAGCGCACCAATTTTATCGCCGTTACAAAATGAAATCATCGTTGGACCGTCCCATGGTTCCATTAAATAGCTATAATATTCATAAAAAGCACGCACATTTTTGTCATTAGCTTTGTTATATAACCAAGGTTCTGGAATCAATAACATTGCTGCTTTTTCAGGTTCCATAGCCAATGAAAGAAACTCAAGCGCATTATCCACAATAGCTGAATCACTTCCATCTTCATCTACTATGAAATGAACTTTATCTTTTTCATCTCCAAATAACGTCTCAACCAATTTATTTTGGCGTGCTCTCATCCAATTCACATTACCTTTAATTGTATTAATCTCACCATTATGCATGAGCATTCGGTTAGGATGTGCACGTTTCCAGCTGGGAAAAGTATTTGTGCTAAATCTTGAATGCACTAATCCTAATTTAGATTGAAACGTTTCATTCTGAAGATCTAAATATAATTCTTTGATTTGATCAGAGCGTAACCAACCTTTATAAACAATTGTCCTCTTGGATAAACTTGTGAAATATAACTCCAGTGATTGCTCTTCTCCATATCTCTCAATCTGTTTTCTCGCTAAAAATAATTGTTTTTCAACATGTTCAACGCCTCTAATATCTACAAAGATTTGTTGAATGTAAGGCATTGTATCAGCAACATGTTTAGCTATCGCATTAGTATTTACAGGGACATCTCGATAACCAATAACTTTGAAACCTTCATTTTCGAAATATGAGTTAAAAATGGGTTCATGAATCGAATCTTTAACTTTTTCTTTAGAAAAAAATAATCCCACAGCATAGTTACCTTCGCCGGGAATATTAATCTCATCTAATTGATCAAAAAACTTAAATGGTATTTCAGTCATTATGCCCGCACCATCACCAGTGATACCGTCAGCACCAACGCCACCTCGATGATCTAACCGACGTAACATTTCTAAAGATTTTTCAATAATATCATGAGACCTCTTATTATCCATATTGGCATAAAATCCAATACCACACGCATCATGCTCTTCACGATAATCATATAAACCTTTTTTTAATTTCTCATTGTACATGATGCACACTCCTCTTATTAGAATTTTCTGACAATTTTAGTTTGATAATAATTACTATAATGTAATATATTTATCTGTTCAATATATAAATTAGATATAACTCATCTAAAAAATAGAACAATTACCCAAATTACTGCTATAATACACTTATACCATTTTAAATTTTAGAATTTTTCGTCAATTAATAAGGAGTGGCTATTGTGGAGATTAAACAACTTAAATACTTTGTAGAAGTGGCACGTCGTGAGCATATATCAGATGCAGCTTTAGAATTAAACATTGCGCAGTCAGCGGTAAGTCGTCAAATCACACAACTTGAGAAAGAGTTGAACGTAACCCTTTTTAAAAGAAGTGGTAGGAATATCATCCTCACCTCCGAGGGAAAGAAACTCATGTCTCAAGCTACTCAAATTCTCAAACAAATGGACCACACGATTCAATTATTTAAACAGAAAGCTTCTACAGATCAACGGACGATTTATATTGGTTATGAAGAAGGCGACATTTCACAAATGATGTTGCCACTAGTGCAATCCTTTGAACAACAAAGTGAGAGTATTATAACGCCGCAACTCTTGAAACATAATCACATTGTAGATCGAGTAAATTCGGGCCAACTCGATATAGGGCTTATTGAAATGACTAAGGATATAACAACACAGACAGAACTTCATGTCACACCTTTATTCGAAGAGAAATATCATATGTATACGCCTAAAGACCATCCTATTACTTTGACAACTCAACCCCTTTTAACTCAACTTGAAAATGAATCACTATACTGTCTCATGCCTTTCGCCAACTCAATAAAAAAGAAACTCGAACAATTAATTAAAGCAAATGTGTATACATTATCGAATAAACAACTTGCTCAGTATCTCGTGCGTCAAGATAAAGGATTTATTATTAGCAATGAAAACATTCATCTTAATGAAAGCGAAGATTGGGTCCGAATTCCTCTTTCACATACTGAATTAAAAAGAACAATATGCGCCATCACTAAATATGATAATAAGAAAAAAGATATAGATTTAGTATGGCATTATATTCATACTATGATTAATCAAACGGCTCAATTTTAGTTGAACACTTCGTTAATCACACTCGCTTTATTTATAAAATCCGACGAATCATTCAATTAACTCGTTTTGTAAATTTTTGTAATCATTGATTA
Source organism: Staphylococcus sp. TE8 (assembly GCF_000692055.1). Classification (NCBI taxonomy): domain Bacteria; kingdom Bacillati; phylum Bacillota; class Bacilli; order Caryophanales; family Staphylococcaceae; genus Staphylococcus; species Staphylococcus sp. TE8. The sequence continues at coordinate 862,270 of NZ_JMGB01000002.1, read as the reverse complement.
ATGGGCGTATAATCACTATGTCAATTTAATACACTAAATTGAGAATTGAGGTTTAAATATGCAGTTCAAATCTTTTTTTAAACAGCCTTTCAGTTGGATGATTATAATTTTTTGTTGCATCTTTCTTGGCTTATTTATATTTACGTTTTTTAACGATAAATTTTACAATATGCCGATAGGGAAAATTACAAATGTACATCCTATTCACACTGAAAAAATTACGGATGAACAACACAATAAAGATATTAAATATAAAGAAAAACTCACTTTAGAAATTTTGAATGGTAAATTTAAAGGTCAAACAGCAACGATTGACCACCAATATGTAAAATCTCAAGCGGACTCGGAGTCATTTTCCAAAAATGACAAAGTGTTATTACATATTTCTAAGAAACCTAGTGATGCCAATATTATAGAGAAAAAACGTGATGGTTTGGTTGTGGCAATAACAGGAATCTTCCTACTCACAGTACTCATCGTTGGTAAAAAAGTTGGCTTACAATCAATATTATCACTAATCATCAATACGATTGCCGTCATAGGGGCAATCTATATACACAATCAAAATGGGCAAATCAACTTATTCCTATTAATGACGATCGCGATTATTGTCTCGACAACGTTAACCCTATTACTTGTAACTGGGTGGCACATGCGTACACTCGTCACAATAGTAAGTACACTCATTGGTACATTTCTTTGCGTTGGAATTACAGAATTAGTGATTAAAATGACAGGTGGTAACGGGATTAAGTATGAAACAATGACCTTCCTTACACTACCTCCTAAAGACGTCTTTCTCGCTTCCGTCTTAATTGGAACGCTCGGAGCTATTATGGACGTAGCCATTACGATTTCAAGTGGAATGTATGAAATTCTTCAACGTACTCCAAATATAACAATGGGTCGTTGGGCGCTTGCAGGGCGTCATATTGGCCAAGACATTATGGGTACAATGACCAACATTTTACTTTTTTCTTACCTATCTGGAAGTTTACCAATGTTTCTAATTTATTTGAAAAATGCTAATACAATCACTTACACCATTTCAATGAATTGGTCATTAGAAGTTGCTAGAGCCATGACAGGTGGCATAGGCATTGTGTTAACAATTCCTATTACCATTGCATTAATGGAAGTATTGCTAAAATTGAGAGGTGCTAAACAATGAGTGCGATAACAATTTTAGGCTTATTACTCTTGGTTCTAATGATAATTTTCGGAGGAAAAAAAGGTCTCATTTCTTTCTTCACACTATTTTTAAACTTCATCATACTTATTATTAGTATCATTTTAATAATTTTTGGTGTACCGATTTACTTAGTAACTTTTATCTTCTGCATAGTTATTGCTGCTGTGAACTTATTCGTGTTAAATAGTTATAACGTTAAAACACAAGCAGCATTTATCGGTACAATAATTACGACACTCATATTGATACTAGTTATTTTCCTATCGGTTAAGGTAGGTCATCTTCAAGGGTTTGCGACAGAACAACAAGATGAAACATATGTGTATTCAATGAATATTGGTATTGATATGATACAGTTTATGGTTTTTACAATCGTTTTGGCTGTTATAGCCGCTGTAATAGATTTAGCCATTACAATTAGCTCACCAATGTATGAATTAAGCGAGACCAATCCGGAACTAAATCAAAGACAACTATTCACTTCTGGCATGCGAGTAGGTAGAGAAATTTTAGCTACTTCTGCCAATACTATTTATTTAGCATATTTTGGGGGTCAATTAACTTTATTTTTCTGGTTCTTTAAATTACATTATTCTTTTGGACATATTATTAATTCTAAAATTTTCGCTCAAGAATTTGTGTCGATATTACTAGGAGGCATTGCAGTTGCACTCAGTATTCCAATAACTGCATGGGTAACTGCTTTGATGATTAAAAATAAAAAACGTAAAAATTCTACTCAATCACAACAACTTAATAATGATTAATATATTTAAAGACCCCAGTGCCTTATTCTCTTAGCATTGGGGTCTTATTATTATGATTAAATTTTTAGCGACATCACGTAAACAGGTCGCCCTATTAATTCACTATCATGTGTGTGGCAATAACCAGCTTGCTCATATAAATTGATTGCTTTCTCATTATCTGTATTTACTGCTAATGTAATTTCATTAATGCGTGGATAATGTTGTTTAATATATGCAGGCAATATTTCAAGGGTCCTCTTACCTATGCCTTGTCCTCTATAACGTTGATCAACACTAAATGATCTAAAGAAAATGGCCTTTGGATTATCAGTGAATGGTTTAGGCCCATTTCCTTCGTGTAAAGTGAAAAACGCGATACACGACTCATTATTTATAACTAACGTAGGATGTCTATCACTATCTTGATTAGCCGATTTGATGTTTTCAACTGGTGATTTCGTAAATTTATAGTCACTTTCTAGAATTTCTAAGTTTTCGACTTGCTCAAATAATTCCGGTTCATATGCTTTTAAGTACACGTTTTCACCTAGCCTTTTTCTTTTTTAGAAAATTGGTCTATCCAAGTCAATACGGCAGGTGCTATGTTCTCTGAATCATTGATATTAAACCATCTAATATCAGTAATTTCATTGTCAGTAGTTATACTGGACCAATCAATAGCTTTTGTCGTTTTAAATCCGTTTAATTCAGTAAGCGTATCTGGTTGAGGATATGCCTTTCCAACAACAGTACCTATAAATTCTAAATCAGTTTCAGCCAAATCGAGGCGTAACTCTTCTTTAAGTTCTCGTTGTAACGCCTCAACATAGCTTTCACCTTCATCGATTTTACCACCCGGGAAATAATATTTATCTCTATTACGAACTTGAACGAGTAAAATTTGATTTTCTTTCTCTTCAACTAAACAAACACATTTAATCATTCGAATAAACACCCTACCCTATTCTTTATTACTTCAAAAAGCTTTTTATATTTAGTATTATGTTATCATAAATTAAATGATGAAGTGATTGAGTTCAAAATGGATAATTTTGAGTATAACAATATATCAATCATTTATGAGCGTATGCTTTTCATGCAAAGATATCATTCGGAGGGAATTTTTTATGGCAAAACAAACTGGCGCTGTACGTTTATCTAACTTATTTAACATGGCAGGTTTCATCGTCGACGGTTATAATGGAATACGTCACGATGCTAAAAATAAACAAATGGTATATTTATCATTGGGTCTAAGTGCTATCGGTACAATCATCGATTTTTATGTATCTATTAAGTCACCATCAAAATTACGTAAATTAGGTGCGATTACTTCATTCGTGATAAACGGTTTACGCTTATTTACTAGTTTCCGTAAAGTTAAAAATGAATATTAAAGATTATGATTGAGAAAGGAAGACGAAACAATTAGTACATTCTTAAAGAATGTACTAATTGTTTCGTCTTTTTTTATTCAATTTTCTTGTAATTTTCATAAAAATCTTTAACATGTGTGATAATTAATTTTTGATAGTATTCTAATGCAACAGTATGAAGGTAACTACTAAAGGAGACATTTACATGCTTTACACTGTCACAACAACACTTCCTATTTCTCACGGTGGAAGAACCCAAGCTCTTTTAAGACGTATCAAACTTATAGATGAAGAATTTAACTTACCTACTAAAATTCTTACCACGAACTATTATGGCAACTACCCAAGTGTCTACAAACGTTTTTTAAAAGAAAATAAAATTACTAAAAATATAGAGTTTGAAAATATGTATGAATGGTTGTCTAATTTCAAACTTTATAAGGTTCCCAAAACTTTTATTACTAAAAATCCTAAATACGTTAAAACTAAACGTAAAATTAAAGGTCTAAAATATGAATTAGGCAAAGACCAAAGCGAGGTTTATTACTATAATAAGAAGTCATATGTCCGTTTTCGCAAATATTATGGCCAATCTGATGTTCTTCAATATGAAGACTATATCTCGCCTTCAACTGGTTTAAAGTATGAGCGACATGAATATAATTTATATGGCTTACTTCACAGAAAAATCTTCTATGTAAATAACTCATCAATAAGACACAGTGATGAATTAATAGATGCTGAAGGTACCATGTATTGTAAAAGATATTTTAATAATAATGAGAAAAATAAAATTAACTGCGTCGAGTTATACGAAAATGGCAAAGTTATTAAAACTTTTAAAAATGATAAAGTACTTGCGCAATATTACTTTCAATCGCGTTTTAAAGACAACGATGTGGTGTTTAGTGATGCAAGATTTTTAGATGCACCATTAATTAAACAAACACATCAGACTAAAAATATCTTAGTCTTTCATAGTTCGCATTTAAAAGAGGGTAAAACTAAAAAATCTTATAAATATGCTTTAGAACATAGCAATAACGTGGATAAATATATAGTACTTACGCATCAACAAATGCAAGATATTCAAGAGATGTATCCTATTGAAAATGAACGCTTTGAACTCATACCTCATTTTATAGAACTCAATCATAGAAAAGGTGAAAATGAAGTTATACAAGAAGATCGTTTCATTTATATCGGTAGATTTAGTGGTGAAAAACAAATGGATCATTTAATTAAGGCTTATGATAAGTTTGTTAAAAGTGGTCATCAAACAAAATTACATTTATTTGGTAGGGATGAAGATAATCAATTACCTATGATGAGAAGCTTGATTGCTGAGTACCATCTTGAAGATATGGTTAAAATTTCAAAATATACAAAAAAGCCTTTAGTAGAATTTGAAAAATCGAAAGCTTCTATATTAACAAGTAAGTATGAAGGTTTTGGATTGACTATTATGGAGAGTATCGAAATGGGTTGCCCTGTTCTATCATATGACGTTCGATATGGACCTAACGAAATTATCAATCATGGAGAAAATGGTTATTTAATAGAGGAAAATCACATCGAGCAATTAGCTCATCGAATGATAGACATTGTGGAACATCCATTAAGAAATGTAAGAAATCAAGAGAAATTAACATATTCTGCAGCAGTAAAGAATTATCATCACTTACTAAGAAGTCTCAATTTAAACATCTAAACACAGTAAAGCTGACGAGGATGAGTGACCTCGTCAGCTTAATTTATTGTTTATATGATATATCACTTAGTGAATAAATTTATAATTTCTAACTTGATATGAAGGGATAGTTCTATAAGTCATGTAACCTGGTGCTGCACTCCAGTTCATTTCAGAGACTAAAATACTACCATCACTATTCACGCGTTCAACAAAGGCTACATGACCGTAGTAACCAGCGTCAGTTTGAGCAATTGAACCTACTGTCGGATTATAATCAATAGTATAACCATCTGCAGCTGCTGCGTTGTCCCAATTATTTGCATTCCACCAATATGTGCTGATACCTTTTCCGATTTCAGAACGACGGTTAAACACGTGCCAAGTACATTGACCCCATGTATATAAGTTTTGGTGGTAGAAAACTGGCGTATAATAGCCACCACTTGAAGTTGATTTACTAGTAGATGAACTACTTGAACCTCCACTACCTCCACCTGGCACTTTTAATTTTTGACCTGGATAGATAAAGAAATTAGAAAGTTCATTTAATTGCATGATTTTTTGATATGAAGTACCGTACTTACTTGCAATTAATGATAAAGAGTCACCATATTGAACAGTGTACGTAGATGTACGACCTGAGCTACTTGAAGTCGCTTTTTTAGAGCCACTTGTAGATTTAGACGTTGATACTGATCCAGAAACCTTTAACTTCTGACCAGGTACAATTAAGAAGTTATTTAAACCATTTAACTTCATAATATTTTTATAAGTAGTTCCGTATTTAGCTGCAATAGATGATAATGAGTCTCCCGCTTTTACAGTGTACACTGAACCACTATTAGATGATGTCTTAGATTTTGACGCGCTAGATGATGATCCTGATACTTTAAGTACTTGATTAGGGAAAATTAAGTTTGAAGTTAGGCCATTAAGTGATTTTAATTTAGCAATTGAAATACCGTATTTATGAGAAATTGACCAAACTGATTCTCCACTTTTTACTGTATGTGTCGTTGCTGCATGTGCTTGCGTAGTTGCTAAAGCACTAATTGCTGTTGTTCCGATAAGGGCAGTAATATATTTTTTTTGCACTTGAAATCCTCCTCTACTTGTCTTTTTTTATCCCCGAATTTTTTAATACAAGCACATTATACTCTTTAATTATGTATAGGATGTGTGTTTTAGATGACATTATGATTACAAAATATTATTTCATTTAAAAAATAGTACTCCAGACAAATATCATTATGCCTATCTAAACTAATACAATTTATCATAAATTACAATGACAATTTTATTACGAATTCACTAATGACAACTACACAGTATTACCCTCACAACTGAATACAATTTTCATTCTATTTAAAAAGTAATATCAAAAGATAAACGAATTAAGTAGAACGTTCAATAAAAACAAAGATATTTACATAACTTTCATAATGCCTAAAGCAAGAAAATACTGCCGACAAAATGATATTTTGTCGGCAGTATTGAAATGAGTATTACGTCTTAAATATAAATTTGTTAATTATTTTTCAACTAAGTCATCTTCAATTTCTTTGATTTCTTTTTTAGATAAATCTACTGCTTTTTCACCATCTTTAGTGTCTTCTTTAAGCGCTTTTTGGGCTTCTTTAGAATGATATAATTCTACAATTTTCTTATATGTTTTATTATCCATATCTTTAGAGTTTACTGCTATAACATTAATGTATGGTTTCACAGCGTCTGAACTTACTTTTTCTAAATAAATTGGGTCCTTCTTAGCATCTTTACCTGCTTTAGTTGCTACACCATTATTAATAACTGAAATGTCTACATCTGATAATGCACGTGCTGTTTGTTGTGCATCTACAGCTTTGATTTTGAGATCTTTGGGATTGCTTTCAATATCTTTAGTAGTTCCATTTAAACCGAAATTCTTTTTCAATTTAATTAATCCAGCAGACTCTAATAATTTAAGCGCACGTGCTTGATTAGATACATCGTTAGGAATGGCTATTTGAGCGCCCTTTTTAACATCTTTAATATTTTTAATTTTATCAGAATAAATACCCAGTGGCGCAAGAACAGTTGTACTTAGCGCTTGAATTTTAGCATCTTTATGCGCTTTTTTATATTGATCTAAAAATGCAAAGTGTTGAAAAGCATTCATATCAATATCACCGTCACTCAAAGCTTTATTAGGTACGTTGTAATCTGAAAAGTGTTTAATTTCTAAATCTATATCATCTTTTTTAGCTAATTCTTTTACTTTCTCCCAAGCTTTTGTATCATTAGAAGCTACACCAATAGTTACTTTTTTGTCATTATTGCCTCCACAAGCAGCTAACACAATAACTGCCGCTATTAATAAACCAAGAATTTTCTTCATCTAGAAAATGCCCCCTAACAATTGTAATTTTCAATATATAATTAAGTACTTAATTTCTACGAATAACCCTTGAAATAAAGTTACCTAATGACTGAATAACTTGTACGATAATAATTAACACAATGACAGTAATAATGATTACCATCGTATCGAAACGTTGATAACCGTATACTAATGCAAGATCACCTATACCGCCGCCACCTACAGCACCTGCCATAGCCATACTACCAATAAGACCTATAATTGCTGTAGTTATAGCTAAAATCAGTGAACCTAATGCTTCAGGTAACAAAAAGTAGCGTATAATTTGAAGAGGTGATGCCCCCATCGCTTTAGCTGCTTCAATAATACCGTCATCTACTTCCAGTAAAGAGTTTTCTACTAAACGCGCTATGTACGGCGCTACATAAACCGTTAGAGGCACAATAGCCGCCGTCGTCCCTATAGATGTACCTACTAACAATTTAGTAAATGGCACGATTGCTATAAGTAAAATTATGAAAGGGATAGATCTTAAAATATTGATTATAGGATTTAAAATTTGATGTAACACTAGGTTTTGCCAAATACCATTTTTACGGGTCACTACTAATAAAATCCCTAAAGGTATACCAATTAAAGCACCAATTACTAGTGCTACAGTAACCATATACAATGTTTCATATAATGCTTGAAACAGTTGGGATGCATCTAAACTTGAACCAAACATATTTATTGCACCTCCTCAAATTGAATATGCCGTTCAGTGAAATATGTTTCTGGATTAAATCGTTTAAACTGCGAATCATGCTCAAATCTCAACCACATATAACAAACGGTTTCATCTTGAATATCTGACATAGATGAGAAAAGTACATTCACATTTAGCTGATGACGATGAATCAATTCATTTAATAATGGCCTCTGGATTTGTTTCGCGTCTAAGAATAATTTATAGTCAGAGAAATCATCTTTTCTACTTCGGTTGAACGATTCTCGCAAACGTTTCGAAGGTTCAGTACTAATGACTGTTGATACGAAGTTTTTAGCTGTTATTGTTTGAGGATGACTAAAAACGTCTTTTACTGTCCCCATCTCCACAACTTCACCATTCTCCATCACTGCAACACGATTACAAATCTTTTGAATGACACTCATTTCATGGGTAATCATCATAATCGTTACACCAAATGTCCGATTGACATTGCTTAATAACTTTAATATCGAGCTCGTTGTTGCAGGATCTAAAGCACTTGTAGCTTCGTCACAAAGTAAAATTTTGGGATTTGTTACTAAAGCACGTGCGATTGCTACACGTTGCTTTTGTCCTCCTGATAATTCATCAGGAAACTGATTCTTCTTATCAGCTAGTCCAACAAACTCTAGCATTTCATTAACCTTTTCTTTAATTTCATTTTTATTCTTTTTACTCAAAATAAGGGGCATAGCCACGTTTTTATAAACTGTTTTAGAATTGAGTAAATTGAAATGTTGAAATATCATTCCGATATCTTTTTTAACATTTCTTAAATCTTTTTCTTTATAAGTATCAATTTCATGACCATCTACAACAACTTGGCCATCTGTCACTTTCTCCAGTTGATTAACTAGTCGAACTAGTGTACTTTTACCAGCACCACTATATCCAATGACACCAAATATATCGTGTTTATCTATCGTAAATGAAATATTTTTCAAAGCATGTACAGTCTTATTCTTTTTCTTAAAGACTTTGTTCACATTACGAAATTCAATCAATTCGACTCACCCTCATCAATTCTGATTATACTTATCTGAATATTTGAATTATATTGAATTGTCTTAATACCGTCAATAGTATTTTTTGATTTTTTTAAATCTAATAAATATTCTGAATAATTAATATCGTTTTTCGTCCTATGATGTTGGTGAGCATTCTTTTTGTCCTCTTAAATATCTTGAATTTTAAGCAAATTAATTCATCATACTTATGCTTTTTAATATACTCAGAATCACCTCATTTCTATAAAGAAAGGAAGAGATTATGAGTTTAAGTGAATTTAAAATACCAACTTCAACGTCAATATTGTCAATGAAGCCTATTGTACTACCCGCTTCCTATAGAGGAATAGATTTACAGCTAAAGGTCTCTTTCCCTAATGAAGGACATCAACTTCCTATTATTTTATTAGCACATGGATTTGGTTCATCTATGGAGGGCTATGGACCCTTAGCTGATTTTTACGCAAGCCATGGTTTCATAGTTATTCAACCAACTTTTCTAGATTCAAGAACGATAAATTTAGATAAAGATGATAAAAGACAATCAGAACTCTGGAGATATAGAGTGCAAGATATGAAAAATATCATCGATCATTTAGATCAAGTCACTGAAGAAATTCCAACATTACATCAACGAATTGATAAAGATAATATTGCAGTAGTGGGTCATTCATTCGGAGGTCAGACTGCCGGCAATCTACTTGGTCTACAAGTCTTTGATCCATTAACAAATTCTTATACCGATTACCTAGATTCAAGAGTGAAAGGCGGTGTACTGTTAGCAACTGCAGGTGAAGGTGGAGATAAATTAACTCAATTTGCCAAAGATAACTTCCCATTCCTTAATCCGACATTTAAACACATGTCCAAACCTGCTCTTATAATTGCTGGGGATAAGGATGATTCTCCATTAACACAGTTAGGGCCTGAATGGATAGAAGAACCTTACTATTTAAGTCCCGGTAAAAAATCATTGCTTAAATTATATGATGCCGAACATTCTCTTGGCGGCATAGCTGGATATGAAGTGAAAGAAACCACAGATGAAAATCCAGAACGAGTATCATTAGTACAGTATGTGACTTGGGCATATTTACGTTCATTATTGGATATTGAACACGATAGTTGGAATCACGCTCAATCCGTTTTAGATGATAAAAATGCAATGGGAATCATTCAATCTAAAATGCATTAAAATTACAACTGCACACTCTAAAAATTGTTTTATAAAAATAAAAAAACGGTAATGTTTATTCGTCTAAATAAACATTACCGTTTCTTTAAATGATTAACTAATTTAATGTGTCTAATGCATGACTTAAATCATTCACAAGATCATCTGTATCTTCAATACCAATTGATAATCGAATTAAGCCATCAGTAATACCTTCTTTTGCGCGGACATCCGCTGGTATAGAAGCATGTGTCATTAATGCTGGTACTGAAATAAGACTTTCAACTGCACCTAAACTTTCAGCTAAAGTGAAATATTTTGTAGCATGAATCACTTGTTTAGCCGCTTCAGTGTCTTTCACTTCAAATGCAATAACACCAGTGTGTCCACTTGCTTGAGATTGGTGAATATCATGATTCAAATGACCTTCTATACTTGGATGGAAAACTTGTTGAACTGACGAGTGGTCTTGCAACATTTTAACAATACCTTCAACATTGCGATTGATTTGTTCCATACGTAAACCAAGTGTTTTAATACCTCTTACTAATAAATAACTATCTTGAGGTCCAAGAACGCCACCTGTTGAATTAGAAATAAAACCTAAACGCTCACCCAATTCATCATCAGCAGTTGCTACTAAACCAGCGACCACATCACTATGTCCACCAATATATTTAGTTGCCGAGTGTAAAACGATATCAATTCCGAAATCTAGAGGATTTTGATAATAAGGTGTCATAAATGTATTATCAACCACTGAAATAAGATTGTGTTTTTTAGCAATTTCAGCTGATGCTTTTATATCAGTTACACGTAATAATGGATTTGATGGTGTTTCAATGTATAACATTTTAGTTTCTGGCTTAATGTATTTTTCAACATTTTCAATATGCGTTGTATCTACAAAATCAACTTCTACACCAAATCGTGTAAATACTTTAGTTAATGCACGATATGTTCCTCCATAGACATCAGAGTTTAAAATTAAATGATCACCTTTATCTAACAACATTATAACTGCACTAATCGCAGCCATGCCTGAACCAAACGCGAACCCATGCTTACCATGTTCTAAATCCGCAATAACACTCTCTAGTGACGCACGTGTTGGATTAGCTGTACGTGAATATTCATACCCTTGTCTTAAATCACCGATATCATCTTGTAAATACGTACTCGTTTGATAAATTGGCGTTGTTACTGCTCCAGTATAATCATCAGTTGTATGTCCACCATGTATCATTTGCGTTTTTTTATTCATTGTCATTACTCTCCTTATAATTGAAAATTTGTTTCGACATATAACGGTCACTACCATCAGGGAATATCGTTACGATTACGCCTTTTTTAATGTGTTTTTTTAATTCTAAGGCACCTTGCAATGCAGCACCAGATGAACTTCCTACTAGTAATCCCTCTTTATTAGCGATGAATTTGACGTTATTAAAGGCATCCTTATCTGAAATAGTAAATATGCCATCCACTAAATCTCTATCTAAGAATGTAGGCCACTTTTCAGAACCTATGCCCTCTGTCGCATGCGCGTGTATTGGGCCTCCATTCAAAATAGATCCTTGAGGCTCAACTATATAATTCTTAACTCCCAGTGTTGTCATATGTTTCGCAACACCAGTAAATGTACCGCCTGAACCTACACCTGCTACGAAATAATCAATATGGTCTAATTGATGAGTGATCTGTTTGGCTAAGGTATTCGTATATGCACCAGGATTGTCTTCAGTACCAAATTGATTCATATACAACGCATTGTATTTTTTAGCATAAGACTTCGCTTCTTCTTGCGCCCCGATCATACCGTCAACTTTTGGTGTTCGCCTAACATCTGCACCTAACGCTTTCATAATTGAGATCTTCTCCTCTGAAAAGCCCTCCGGTGCAAAAATAACGCATTTGACTCTGAAACGGTTCGCAGCTATGGCAAGTCCTATACCAGTGTTTCCAGCTGTCGCCTCAACAATTGTGCCACCTTCTTTGAGACGCCCATCCTCAATTGCCGTTTCAACTAAATATTTTCCTAGACGATCCTTTACACTGCCTCCAGGGTTGAATTGCTCTAGTTTCGCATATATTTTTACATTTTCATCACTAAAACTTTCCAATAACACCAGTGGTGTCTGCCCAATTAAATCATAAGCTATCATATTCCATCTTGTCCGATTAACGCTCTACACGTCTCACGAACGTAACCTACTTTCTAATTTATGTTTTTTAAATTCTTACTTATCAGGTATGAATTATAAACGAAACCTTCCCTTTTTGCAATTTTCGAAAATGAAAAACACATACTAAGCGAAGAAATCAAATCACTTTTGCGAAATATAAAAACCTTAGAAATTAATTAAAAGTCAATCATATGTGATTATATGTGCAACATGTTATCATTAAAGTGAATAGAGCTAAGTTAAAGATGTATATACACATCTAAATATATGAATCCAAAATTGAGAGAAATTATAAACTAAAGGAGATAACAAATTATGACGAAACGTGACTTGTCCTTATCAGTATTTACGAAAGAAAATTTTAAAAATCTACGTTATACATCGTCTAATTTTAGAAATTCAATGTATGATGAATTAGAAGTTAATAAAAGTCGTTTTAAAAACTGCAACTTTAATGAAGGTATTTTTAAAAATATAAAAGCGATTTCTAATAGTAAGTTCACTACATGTGGTTTTAATAATTGCATCTTTGAGAGTGTTCATTTTTATAAGAATCAATATAAAGACACAACGTTTGTGAATACATCATTTGATGAAACTGTTCTTAATAACATGGTCTTCCAAGATATCTTGTTCGACGAAAATCTCGCTCGTAATGTTAAAATGACGGACACTACATTCAAAAACGTTAACTTTAAAAATGTTGAAGTTGATAATGCTTCATTTGAAAATGTTAAATTCAAAAATTGTGCGTTCGATAATGTAGTCATTAAAAATGCTACAATGTCTCAAAAACTTATAAATGAATTACAAAAGCAACACGTCGAATTAGAGAATGTTCAACCTTCAAAGTAGATTTAATATAATTATGTTTAAGATAGGTCTAAGCTAGGTAAATTAAACCTAAATTAAAACTTTTGAGGAGGCCTTTATATGAATGTCACTGGCCATTATGAAGAATTTGATAAAAGTAATTTAAATAAAGAAGATTTAACATCTTTTGATAAAATTAAGCAAAATATAGAGAAAATTAAACAACTTAATGATTCAAATTCGGAAGATAGTAAAAAGCTTGAACAACAAATACAAAAAGATTTAAATGATTGGAAAGAATATTTAAAAGATGAGTTTAGACCTGATAACGAACCAGAAAAAGAACGTTTATCCAATATTAATGATAAGGTTAAAAGTGATTTAGATGCAGCTTTTAATTATAAAAATGGCGCTAAAGTAATGAGTTTATTAGAACCTGCTTATCAACGTAGTAAACGTGACTTACCTTATGGTAGAGCGCTCATCATTTATAGCGATAGTAGCATTGTAGAAAATGCTAAAACGTTCTTCGAGTCTAATGAAGAAAATGAAAAATTAGCACATTTTATTTTAGATAAAAATATTGAATTAAGCGAAGAAATTATGTCTGATGATTTTGTAGAGTTACTTAAACTAGATAAAGCATATCTTGAAGCATACTTTAACTAAAAAATAAGGGATCGTTACCAATGAATTATTTTTCTGGTAACGATCCCTTTTATACTAATTGAACGATAAAGACTAATATAATCACCACTGGCATTACAAATTTAATTAAATAATACCAAGGTAAGAATAATTTGAACTTGTCTTTACCAAAGCTCTCCTGTAATAACTTTTTATCTAATAATTGACCTACAACTAATGTGGTACCTAAAGCACCTATTGGCATTAAAATGTTTGAAACAATAAAATCCATGTTATCGAAGATGGTGCCCGCACCTATTTTCACACCACTTAAACTACTAAATGAAAGGGTAGCCGGAATGCTAATCACAAATACTAATATACTGCCGATGAATGCTACTGGTTTACGTTTACGATTATCATTTTTAGTAAAATTAGAAACATTTAACTCTAACAATGAAATAGAAGATGTCAATGCTGCAAATAAAAACAATACTAAAAAGATAAAGTAGAAAATCGCTCCAAAGTGCATTTGATTAAACACTAACGGTAAAACTTTAAATAATAAACCAGGACCTTCTTGAGGTTGGTAACCAAACGCTTTTAAAGCTGGGAAAATGGCTAAACCTGCTAAGATAGACACTAGAATATTCATAACTACAATTGAAATTGCTGAAGATTTAATAGTCATTTCTTTTGGTGCGTAGCTTGCATAAGTAATCATTCCTGTTGTACCAAGTGATAAAGTAAAGAAAGATTGCCCTAATGCAAAGAGCACACCTTCCATTGAGACATCATGAAGTCTTGGTTGTAAAATATAGCGCACGCCCTCTAGCGCACCGTCTAAAGTTAAAGATTTTACTACAATAATTAATAAAAAGATAAATAATAATGGCATCATAATTTTAGATGCTTTTTCCAAACCTTTTTCAACACCGAGCATAACAATAATCATCGTTAGAAAAATAAATATACCTTGTCCGAGTACTGTTAGCCAAGGATTACTAATAATATCTTCAAATTTGATACTAGTTAGAGAAATGGGCTTGAATGATAGTGCTTGTACAATAACATTGCCCATATAGATGATGATCCAACCACCTATAACACTATAAAATCCAAATAATATTAATACGGCTAAATTCCCATTCCATCCAATGAGATTTAACCATTTCTTACCAGTTAATTTACTATAAATTTGAGTCGTATATGTACGCCCCATCTTGCCTACAGTAAATTCCATTATGAGTAACGGAAGTCCTACAAAAATAGTGAAAATCAAAAACATTAATAAGAATGCGCCACCGCCGTATATTCCGGCCATGTATGGGAATTTCCACATTGCGCCTAAGCCAATTGCAGAACCTGCGCTAGCTAGGATAAAACCGGTAGATGTCTTCCACTGCGATTGGTTGCTCATTTTACCAACTCCCTTTAAAGCGCTAAAGTGTTTTTGTGCTTAAATACCACTGTATCACGAGTTGATTTTAAGTGCAATGTACCTATATATTGTCAGAATAATTAGATTTAACATTTTTGAATTTTAACTTTTCTCATCATCTAATCCATAAACAATATTTTGCCCCTCAGATACTTCCTCAATATCTAAACTCTCGATATGATTTACATTAATATAATGAACAATATCTTTTTTAATATATAGATACGGGAGTTCATCAAACTCATCTATAATACGTCTCACACAAGTGTCATAGTCGGGACCATTTTCAAAAGTTTTAAATTCTGTATAAGTTTTACCTGAAATAGTTGTATAAGTAATTAAGAATGTGCGTTTCATAAACTTTTAGTCTCCTTCAATATTTTTATAGCTCATTACTCATTAAAAAATTCAACAATAGCTTGCTCTAATGCTTCTCGGCCCTCTCCATATGTCATTAAATGACCGCTTCTTTCAAAAGAATTCAATTCTTTATCCTCACTAGCAATATGGTCAAAAATAAATTGCGCACTATGGGAATACGCCTTATCATCTTGCTCGCCATACATTACCTTAGTTGGAATTGTAATTCTATCAAGATGAGACATGATATCATCAATGATATTTTGAAAAACCTCAATTTGTTTATTATACTTTTGAATATTTTCCAATTGATCAAAGCTTTCTGCGTCATCGAAGTTTAAAATTTGATTCATTCTTCGCCCGTAAGTTTCAAGTCTTTTAGCAATACCACTCTCACCTTTTTTATGAGGTGCTGACATGACAGCTATTCGCTCTAAATCAAATTGCTCAGCTAGCCTAAGCGTAAACAATCCTCCTAAAGAAACACCTGTAGCATAGATATGTTGATAACCTTCGTCCTCTAAGAAGTGATACGCATCTTTAACTTCATTCCACCAATCATTAATATCAAACTCCGTAAATTGATCTAATGGTAAACCATGACCTGGATAGTTTGGCACATAACAGGTAAAACCTTGGTCATTTAAGGTTGTTGCTAAGTGCTTGACGTCGCGCACTGTACCTGTAAAAGAGTGTAATAAGAGAATCGCTTGGTCACGATTTCCCTTTAAATAAATTGGTTGAGGTGCTTTAATCTTCATTTCTTAATGTCACTCCTAATATAATTACGTTTTCTCAATTTTAGACGGCTCGCATGATACAGATAGACTGAATCATTTAAAAATACATTATTACTGAGCTATTCTATTTATTTTAAAAAATGGGTGATGGTATCTATGACATCCATACATGATGATGTTGTTTGATTTCTCCAGCTATTGATATGCCCTGCTCATAACCAGCATGCCCAATATTAATTAAATTATCAGGACTATAAATGTTCTCACCAATAGCTTTTTGACTATCATTATTTGGTGTGACAGTAATTACATTACTATTTTTATTTAATTTATTTGCATCATCGTTTACACTAGGTAGATTTCCATAACCATCAGCTAGCGGGGCTATGATAATGATATTTTTAAAATCTTTAGCTACCATTGCATTTGCTGGAGAAGTCATTCCCCCATCAATCCAATCTTGATTTAATAGGCGTATATGAGGCCATAAACCTGGTACAGCACCACTTGCTGCTACCGCTTCTTCTAACGGTATGTTGCTCTCTTTATTGAAAGTGGCTAGCTGTCCAGATTTGGCATTAATAGCGGTTATAAAAAGATTACCTGTCCAATCCACATTACCTAAGCGCTGACGAACTGCATGCATACGTTGGTTTAATGGCATTTTAGACGGATGCGTATAAACAATATCTCCAAGCATTTGACCTACTTTAATTGGATCATCTTTGCCTACAACAAATGCATTTTGCCAAAGACGATATAAATCCGAATTTAATGAACCTCTATCATTCGAACTAATTTGAGATGGTAATTCTAAATAATAGGATTTCATATCCACTTGATTTGCTAATATAGCACCAATAAATGAACCAGCTGATGTACCAATAATCGCATCGGCACTAGATACATTTATATCATTTTCAATTAATCCTGCTAGAACACCTGCTTCCCATGCCATTCCTGTGATTCCACCGCCGCCTAGTACAAGTGCTTTATCATTTCCCATATTATCTAAACTCCTTATATCACTCTAGTTTTTCTTATTATTCCGTAAAGTAAACAAAGGATAAGCCATTATAAATAGTAATACCCATACAACTGCTAATGTTCCACCGCCAATAACATCAGTGAGATAGTGTGCATGAAAATATAATCTGCAAAACAAAATGCTTATCCAGAGTATGCTTGTTACAATTATAATAATGATTCGAATCACTTTTACTTTTATAACAGGTACAATTGTAAGCATAATCACTAAAAAGAGTAAGGTACTCGCATTAGAGTGACCACTAGGAAAGGACCATCCAGAATCAATAGCTAAATGACTAAATGGACGCTGTCTTTCCACAGTTTGCTTAATAAGATAATTAATCCATGTACCTGTAGTCATTAATAATAATACCCATATCGCTTGATGTTTATTTTTGAAAATAAACAAACATATAACGAGTATTGATGCTAATTTAAGAACGGCACTTACATCGCCAACTGTAGCACAAAAAGTCATATATAAATTTAAAATATCACCTTCATATACTCTTGGTGGGTGACCAAAGCATTGTGTAAACCACTCTAAAGATGATTTATCTATAACTTTGAGTAAGTGACAGTTTGTCATTACACCATACATCATAAAACTAAAAATAATAAGCAACATGATAAGCAAAGGAATTGTTACTTTTATTAAATTCAACCTTTCAATCTTCATTTAAACACCTATTTCTCTTAGTTGTGATAGAAGATAAATCATATTCTTGTTCTTCTTAAAACTAACTTTTTACAACTTATTAAATTGATTGCCTTTTTCATCAAAGTTTTGAGGTTTTAGCCAAATTTCATATCTCTTTTTTATTTGAGGCCACTCTTTATCGATCATAGAAAACCATGCAGTATCACGATTTCTATTTTTATAAATAACTGCCTGTCTAAACACACCTTCAAAGGTAAATCCTAAGCGTTGTGCAGCTTTTTTAGAAGGCTCATTCAAATGATCACATTTCCATTCATATCTACGATAACCTAAATCTTCAAAGACATATTGTGCTAATAAAAATTGGATTTCAGTAGCAACTCTTGTACGTTTTAACTGATTAGAATAATGTACATTACCTATCTCTATTGAGCCATGATTTTGATTTATCCTCATTAGTGAGACATAGCCTAATGCACGTTGCTGGTTGCGATCGATAATTGTGTAAAATACTGAGTCCTCCTTGTGTATTAAACGTTGGATGTACTTATTAAATTCCTCTTTGTGTAGAATTGGATTCTCAAATAAATATGTCCAACTAGGCCGACTATCTTCCTTACCTAAAACTTGAAACAAATCGTCAATATGAGATTCATTTAATTTAACTAATGAACTATACCTTCCGTCTAATTGTTCTTTTTTAGGAAATTGGAATTGATAATTATGAGATACTTCATCCCCTATAGGCTGATTAAATTGATTTATTCTCATTGAATACGCCTCACTTTAACCACAAATTCACTTGCTAAATGATTTATTATTTCTCATTCTACCTCAAATTCTAATCAATTACTTTTTAAACAATCTCTTGTATTAATTTATGCACTAAGCTATCATTTATCATTAAGATTTTATACTTATTACATGAATATTAATGTATAATAAGTTTTATCTATTTTATATATGTTAGGAAGGAATATTTTGAAGGATAAGCGAATACTCATTTACATTGCTCTCATTATTACACTTATACGCTTTTTTATACCATTCCATCCCAACTTTGACACGTTATTATTATGGTTATTTATACTTTATATAATCCCTATTATTTTAAGTTTAATTGCATTTAAATCTGAAAAGTTAATCGCCACAATGGTTATTATTCCTAATTTAATGGGAATCATCTATCGTTTAGTTGTATACGTCAATGATTTATTTCATCTAAAATAAAAAACAGCACTATCTCTTTGATAGTACTGTCTTCATTCCGTTTATTGATTTATTCTTTTTTCAAAATTATCTTCTAATTTAAAAACAATCACGCGCTCACCAGTCACTGTGCTTAAATCACTATGAAATGTCACAACTTTTACGCCTGTCAAATCATAAATAATCGCATTTAAATCATCTTCTCCTGATTCGACAAGTTCTGAACGTGTACGCTTAATATTTAATAAGCCTTCGTTCGTCTTACATACACGATATTCAGCAGGTGTTAATATACCTTGTAAATTAACAATTATCATATCGCGTAAAATGTCAGTTTTTACAGATAATGACCCTCTACCTAGAAAGTCCTTTTCCCATTGCGTAATAGCTTTACTAATTTCGGATTCATAAATACCTTTAGTCTTTTTCATAACTAGACTACTCCTATATCTTGATTAACTATAGTTTAACATTAATCTAGATATTTCCGAAATCGCGTTAATTTAGATCACAATTCTTTATCACACTAATTAACAATTACCAATCTTTCCAGCTATTATTTTCATCAATACTAGCAAGTCTGACCCAACGATGATCAACTTTACGACGAAAATGATCATTTTCATTTAGCAGGCGTTGAATATGCGCATCAGGCGCTTGGATAACTACAAGGAGGCGTATTGGCGAATGATACATCTCATTATCTCCTGCCATTACTGATTGCCATGGCAGACCATACATTAAATCACTTGAGTTCCCTTGCATCACACCTACACCTGAAGTCACAGATTGTGTCGTTTTATTACCACTACCATAAAAGTGTGGTGCCACTGTAGACGCATAATATTGTAAGTTAATCCATTGAGCAACAAGAGCAGGGCCCGAGATAATCGTGTTTAAAATTTGGCCATCTTCATCTTTCGCCCAATCATAATTGTGTAAGAATGCTCGCCCCTCTAGATCACTATTCTCAGTAATTTCACGTTTACCAATTATAAATTCTGCATTTTTAGCTAATCCCCATTCAGGTCGAACTTCACTCCAATCACTTGCATAACGATGCGCTTCACCAATAGGATCCTTGTGATGTTCATCAATACTCGGTAATTCACCTAGACGTTCTAAATTAGCTTTATAGCTTACCTCAGGCATTGCTGCTTCTAATTGATCAAAAGCATGTTGTGCGGCTTCACTTAAGTGTGGCATGTAAATGTACTCTAAATGATCTACTGATGTTTTATGTTCTGCAGCTATAAAAACAGTGTCCTCAGGAATATGAATTCCTTCTTGGGCTAATCCTTCTCTTACAGATGGCATATTACACATGGTAGCTAATAATTTAGCATTAAATCCGCTCGATGCCCCCCCACAAGCGCCACACTCTAATGTGGCATGATAAGGATTATTATGAGACTCACTACCATGACCGCCTAAAACTACAAGTGGTGCAAAGTCTTTTGTTAAATCCATTAATTGTAAAGCATTTTTAGAAAATTGAACTTGCTCTTCCTCAGTAAACCCTATCGGTAATTCAGAGTATTGACCGTGTTCTCTTTCAATTGTTAATTTGGCATCAGGTTTACGAAGCCATTTTTTAGTAAGACGATTCACAAATTGATGTGCTTTCTTCGGTAAAATGGTATTAGCAATTGTATTAATACTGAGAAATGGTCCACTTAGTTCGGGTAATAATAGACTAGGTAATACATTATGTTTCATTAGTTTAAATGTATAAAACATCGAAGTTACAGAACGTTGTTGTTGATTATACATATTTAACTCTTGTCGATCAGCATATTCCTTAATTTTATATGCAGGTTCTACCATGACCGGTAATGAATTATGCGTAAATTGCTCATCTAGCACTTCTTTTTGAATAGGTAAACCAAAGAATCCTGCTATACCTATCGTTTCAAAAGGACCTTCACTCTCTAAATGACGTCTAAACGGTTCAGAACGTACATCAATACAGAATGCTAGTTGTACTTGTGTTCTTTGTTTATCATGTATCTTACGTGGTGAATCATAGATTTTTTCAACTAATTCATTTTCATGCGTTTCTTCCCACGCATAAAGCCACAGTTTCTGGAAATATGCCGGACTAAAAGTTTCTACTAATTTTAAATAATCACTCTGTTTAGACTCCGGTAACTCTAACCATTCACTTACAGACATGTTGCTGTGATAAAGTAACGTATGAACTTGCTCCAAACCTTTTTTTATATGAAAAGGCAGTCCAGTAGAGGTATCAAATTGACTATTAATCAGCAATGCTTCCATAGACAAGCGTATAGCTACATATTCAGTAAGTAAGTCTTTTTCAAATTCATTTTTTTCTGCACGGTAATACATCATTCCAGCCCAACCAGGTAATGATAATAAATGACTTTCTACATATGCTTGCTGGTTTTCTTCCTTAATGTTCAAATATTTAAAAGCTTGATAAATCGCTTCATTGACGTCATGAGATAGCATTTTAATTTTTTGACGTTGTTCTTTCTGTAACATTGGGTCGTGTTGTGCTAAATGTAACCATGCTGTATAAAAACCTTTATCACGTTGTGGCATTGTCCAACTTGATTGAAAATCGTCTAAATATAATTTTGACCATTTAATCATGTGTGCGTCTAAAATATCGATAAGTTTTTCTCCGTTTGAACTAAGACGGTCAGCACTCTTAGCTCTAACACGTGTTTGACTCACAGAATCTTTAAAATGATCTTTCACCCATTCTTCTAATTTTGTTTGATCATTTTCATTAAAATATTCCTCATCAATGTGAGATAAATGTTTAGCATTATCCATATATGCGTGAACTTCATTTTCAGAGAGAGGCGTATCAAAAGCGTTTATATCTTCTTGAAGAACGTCTTCAAACACCTTCTTATCAATCTCTCCATTTTTAATTCCTGCATGAATAGAAGCATGGTTAGGATACATATCAATATCTCTTACCTCTCTAATCCACTTTGCAACTTGATCAAAGGTACGATCTTCTAAACTTTCCCATGGATTGCGTGCAGCAAATATAGAAATAGGTGATAAGGGTGTAATGACACGTTTTGCACGTGATACCAATTCATTCATATCTTGTTGATATTGAGTCATAACCTTTCTCTCCTCTTTTATAAATATTTCTTCAGATAAGTTGGGTGACTTTCGATTGATTTCGTCTTGGCTTCACCTAATTTAACCAGCCACAAATACAAAACAGCAAACGCTTTTGAATCTCTCTGACGTGCAACCCAAATACTAAGAACGCTTCCAAACACTAAAATTAAAATACCAATGATCACACTCATTAATGGTGGATGAGCAACATTCATATAAACATGACTTAATGTATTGTAGAAATAATGATGTGTAACAATATAAACAAGAGCAACAATAACAATCATTATAATACCTATCACTCTACCGATTAGTCCTCTACTAAATGCCACCATTTGATTCCATGATACCATTAGCGACCACGCCAATATTAAAGCACTTAAAATTTCATATGCACTGCGGTCACTACCTAACCAAAATAAAATAGCAATAATAATTGCTAAGCAACGACCTAATACTACCCAACTATAAGAACGCTTAGCGCTAGGTGGTGTTGGTATATTAAATCGTTTCACAACCGAACCTGATTGTAAGAATAGCGTTGCTTTAAATACACCATGTAAAATTAAATGAATAATCGCTGCTGAGTAAACTCCTAAGGCACATTGAACAAGCATAAAGCCCATTTGGCTCATCGTAGAACCAACTAATTGTCTTTTATAATCCACATGTACCAAGCTGATGCCAGACCCTAGTAATACAGAAATACTTGCGATAATTAACAAGATAGTAATTGCTAATGGGTCATTAAAGACAGGTGAAAACCGTGTTAGTATTATGCCTCCCGCATTCACAATGCCCGCGTGCATAATTGCAGAAACAGGCGTAGGTGCAGCTACTGATTCAATTAACCAACTTTGGAATGGAAATTGAGCAGCAGGTACGATTACTGCTAAAACGATGAGCATATCAATGATGAATCTCATACCACTAGTTATTACGTCATCGTTTGCTAAAGTGACATTAATATGCCAGTTTCCTGTAGCTACATATAATAAGATGACAGCAACAAGTAATGAGAGCCATCCCAAAGCAAATGACTTTCCAGATACTTTAGCCGCCTCGTAAGGTATCTTCCAAGAACGATTTACTCTTATGAGTAGCGTTAAAGAAAGTAACGTTGCTCCCCAAAATAAAACCATCAATCTCAAATCTCCACTTAACCATGCAATAGATGCAAAAGATGTGATTAACGTAAATAATGGAAAATACTTGCGGTGATTACGGTCACCTATTAAATAACGAACTGAGAACTTTTGAATAATAAAACCTAAAATAAGTATGAAACTTCCCATTAACCACGCGAGATGATCCATTGTAAAAGGCCCAATTTGTTCTCTATCACTAACATTCAATAGTCCTATAACACTTATAATAATTGGTAGAACAATGAGATAAAGGTGTATTTTAATGTATTTAATTGGTACTGATGGAATGAGAAATATTAATCCACTCAGTATAGCAATGACAAGTGTTATAAAAAATACTATTAAAATGATGCTCATACTTAACATTGCACGTCCCCCACTTTTCAAAAATGACTTCTATTTCACTTAATTTCCATAATAAAAAAGCCTACAATAGTTAATCCCTTCACCACCATTGAATACAATGATGGTTTAAAAGAATTTATAACTACTGTAGGCTTCAATTCAACTCAAGTATGTATAGAGTAAACATGTTAATCAATTAAACATGTACTATTATTAACTTTATTTAAATAAGCTGCCTATGTATATATCATTTATAGCAAAGTAAAAACTCTTTCTTCTTCATCAATTCGGATGTCGAAATCCATAATCGCTAAAGTAAGACTTAGCTGTTACTTTTGCGCACATTAGTATAAATGTAATTCATTTTAATACTAATGTCAATTTAAATTGACTTGTCACACCAATTTTTCTACCTAAAATAAGGTTAAATTGTGAAGTGAAGAACAAGCTCAAAATATGAATGTAAAGGTTTTGTAAAGGTTTACACTACTTAACTACATCTAGGAATAATTGTGTGTAACTTAATGACCTAAAAATTTCACTTAGGCTATTTAATAAACGAGTTAGGGAATATCACACCCAAAACATCACTTTCTCGTTAAACTATACATATCAACTAAGCAAAGGAGGTAATTTTAATGAGTGATATCATCAATCAAATCGTTAAAGTTGTCAAAGGCTTAATTGAAAAATTCACTAACAAATAAGTTTATTGATTCATTTAGCTATTACTCATAGCTTATGAATATTCAATAAAAATTCTCTAACATACAATGTTGTGAAGGGAGGCAACAAACATGGGTATCGTTACAACTATCATCGAAATCGTTAAAACTATCGTAGACTTAGTTAAAAAATTCAAAAAATAGTCTATAATTTTTATCCAAACCACTACCTAATAAGGTAGTGGTTTTTTTATTTGCAAATCACTTACTACTTGAATAATAGATCTCCCCACTATCTAATCGCCCTTTCTTTTTGTTTATTTATATTAAAAATTAAAATAACTATTGTAATAAACATATTTATACATATAATAGAATATACAGCATGAAATTTGCTAACTCTTAACTATGATTTCAATGCTAAAAATTTAATTATTACTACGACATCGAAAGGAACGACATACATGAGAAATCTATCAATTTTAGATATTTTATCAATCTTATTCACACTAATTAGCGTGTTTATTTGCTATACAACAATGTTCACTAATCTATATAACGAAAGTGGATTTAGTTTTTGGTATTTCCCAGGTGCAACATTTTTCGTTATATCCATCATTGTTAACATTTTAGGAATGTTTAGAAATAATAAATCACTTAATATTTCTCTATTCTTCGTTAACTTTTTTGTGTTACTCATTTTCACTACGCCATTCGCAATCGTCTAATTAGATCAATTATTTTCATTAACAAAGGGAGAGCTAATTATGAAAATATCTCAAATCATTAAAACTGTTATTGCTGGTACACTGATTTCAACATCCACTATTACGTATAGTTTGTACCACAGTGAGAAAGCTAAAGCTGAAGTTGATCATTATTATCGAGACGGGTTTCAGTATCCAACATATGTTACAGCTTTGAATAAAGCTAAAAAAATCAGTAATAAGAACCTTAGTATCTCGCATTACACAACTACTAAACAAAGTAAATTAAAAGCAATTGGTAGAGTATCTAATAAGAATGGCTGGAAAAAAGGAAGCAACGACCCAAAAGTAAGAAAACAAGATTCAATGGGAACAGGAACAGTGATAGGTTCGCATACATTTATTACGAATGCCCATGTCATTGATGACAGATATGGTAAAGCTGCAGCTGCTAAATACATTTCATTCGATATGAATCGAGATGGCAAGTCTATCCCATATCATTTTCATGCCTCAAAGGTGATTAAAGTACCTCAAAGCGATATTGCGGTAGTACATACTAAAGAAAATATGGGCAAGCATGTTAAACCTATACGAATCGCTACGGACAAAGAAATTAAAAGTTTGAAGTTTAACTCCACGATTTACTCATTAGGTTATCCATGGCAACATAATGATAATACTAAGGCATATTTTAATCGTTTACGCTTTGTACAATTTTCTGGAAATGGTTCAGAAATACTAACAAAAGATATTTTTAGATCAGGCGCTTCAGGTTCACCGATGTTAGATTCCAAATTCAGCAAAATTTATGGTTTGAGAACATATGGATATAATTTAGATGGAAAATCAACAGACCAATATGCGAAACAAGAAATGGCTGGTGGCGAATCATTTAAAGGTTCGGCAGGTCAATTTGTTAGAAAGAATATTAAATAAATTAAAACAGGTTATTGCAGGAGTGCTTAATTACATTCACTTTTACAATAACCTGTATTTTTAATGTATTTTTCACGTGGAACAATCTCTTATTTTCATGAAACTCAAGACTCTAAGTTCACTCAGAATAGTAAATGATACGCATCAATTCCTCACTACATTCTTTTATCATATTTCCATTGATAAGGATCGTAAAGTAATCGCCAATCTTGATTAATTTCTGAAGTATTTATTAAACAAGCATCTAGCTGTCTAGTTATTTCCTCTTGGTCTAAGTCAGTTCCTATAACAACAAATTGCGTATGACGATCCCCATATTCTAAATCCCATTCAGTAGCTACTTCCGCACGTGCTTGAAGTATTTCTTTCTGCTTTTGTTCAGGCATAGTAGCAACCCAATATGTCACAGGATGAACATCACATGACGAGCCTGCTTGCGACAATAAACAAGCTACACTATTATGTTGTGCAAACCAAACAATTCCCTTTGCTCTCACGATATTGCTAGGTAAATGATCGAACCAATCTTTAAAACGTTCTGCGTTAAATGGGAGTTTTCTGCGATAAACAAATGATGAAATTCCATACTCCTCTGTTTCAGGCGTATGATGTTCATGACCACCTTCTGTAAGCTCTTTGATCCATCCCGCAGACTCACTTGCCCTCTCAAAGTCAAATAACTGTGTATTTAATACTTCTGATAAATCAACTTCTGAATTTACTGTTTTAATCATCTTTGCTTCAGGTTGTAACGCTCTAAGAGTCTGTTCTAAACGACCTAATGCCTCTTTACTTACTAAATCAGTTTTATTGATAATCATCACATCACAGAATTCAACCTGGTCAATCAGTAAATCTGCTATTGTGCGTTCATCAGCATCCCCTATACTTTCATCTCTATCAGCTAATAAATCTTCAGATTGTATATCGTTAACAAAACGATTCGCATCCACTACAGTTACCATAGTATCTAACCTACATAAAGCGGTTAAATCAATCCCCAATTCTTCATCTATATAGGAAAATGTTTGCGCAACCGGTACAGGTTCTGAAATTCCTGTAGACTCAATGACAATTTGGTCAATACCGCCCTTTTTAACTAAACGTTCAACTTCTTTAAGTAAATCATCTCTTAAAGTACAACAGATACACCCATTTGATAGTTCGACAAGTTTTTCATCCGTTCTAGATAACCCTCCGCCTTGAGCGACTAAGTCTTTATCAATATTGACCTCACTCATATCATTGACTATGACAGCAATTCGACGCCCCTCTCTATTTTTAAGAATATGATTAAGCAATGTTGTCTTTCCAGCACCTAAATATCCACTTAGCACTGTCACTGGTATCTTAGCCATTCATATAACCTCTCTTTATGTAAATAGTAATTATTACGTTTTATATTTTATAGAAAGTTGGTTTAAGTATCAACCTATTCTTTTGAAAATGAGTTTAGCAATAGCACAAATAAAAAAAGTTAGTTAAAAACGTTTCTCGTTTTTAACTAACCCATAACGAATTGTTTAATTTTAAAATGTGCCATTAATGAAGTAATTTAATACCCATGTAATACCATTTAGGCGGTCTTTAACTTCAGCATGATACGCATTAAAGAACGTCTTCTCTAATTTCACTTTAATTTGACCACCGTCATCTACTAATCGTTGATACACACGTTCCAATTCTTCTTGCGAATCACATTCGATAATGAAATGAGGATTTTTAGAAATCGGATGTTTATGGAAAGTATCTGCGAAATGAACAAAAGTACTCTCTCCAATAATCAATTGGGCATGATACGTTTTACCATCTTTACCCATCAGAATTTCAGTATTTGCCTGAAATACATCTTTATAATAACTTAATGATTTATCTACGTCTTTTACATAAATAAATGGACTGACAGTCTTCATATACCCCTCCATAATTTTAGTCTTAAAGTTTGTTTAACAAATATATATTAAACTTTCGAAAATTTCAAAAATCTTAATGTTTAATTTTTTACGTTGTACTACAATTCAATACAACAAAGCCACTCCTTAATGGAGTGGCAATTTATTTAAAACTTAGGTCCACCATGTACTAGAATACTTCTTAAGAAGTCGAAGACTTTTTTCGCGAATTGAATTAAATCACTCATGAAATTCATCTCCTCTCAATTATTTCTTTACATTATTATTATAAAACCTTTAAGATATAATGAATAAATTTTGCTTAACTGACAGACTTGAATACTTAGACGTTGAAATCATCACAATATATAACATTTAAAATCTATATTTATACACTTATGAATTTAAATATACAATGCCGATTTTGATTATTATGCAATTTTATTACTTTTATAGAAAAATAATATACTGAAAGAAGTTATGATTGATAACAATCCGAATATTATCCAACCTTGCTGAATAATGTCTAAACACACACCACCTATGATTGGCGCTAACAAAGCTCCCAGGTTTTGCAAACCAGCTAACGAATAATATGTCCCTTTAAAATTATCATTAGATAATGCATCAATGCGTATATCCATCATTGTAAAAACCAACATTTCGCCTAAAGTAAACACGACCATTGATATACATTTTAAGATAACATCATCAATTATCCCTAGAGCAAATAAACTCATAGGTAATAAGATGGCCCCCGTAATCATTGCTGTTTTAATGGATGCGCGTTTGCTAAAGACATAAACGAAGAATTGACATGTGATAACAGTAATTCCATTTACTGAAAGTAACAACGCAAATAACTTTGAGGCATTAAGATTTTTATAATATATAGCAAAATATTGGGGTAATATGCTAGTCATAACGGTATAACCAAACACGAACAGGATCAATCCAATGATTAAATATGAATATGCTCTATCATCACGAAATGTAGTATACATACGACTAATATCAACTTTCAAAGTATTATTTTTATTTTGTAAATCTATTTTAAGTACGTAAAATGCATATATAAACGCATTGAAATTGATACAATAAGCCATAAAAATGATGTAACAAATAATATGTACACCTAAGAATTGTAATTGTACTGACACCAATGGAGCTAATGTAGCTGAAATGTTAACAAGATAATAGCGTATATTAAATACAAATTCCTTATACATTTTATCAGTGGATAACGCCAAAATTGTTTTATATGTCGGCGAAAGAAGACTACTTCCAATACTATTAACTAAAGCAAATATAACGAAAAATAGACATTTACTGATTAGAGGGAAACATAGGAAACTCATTGCCGATAGAAATAAACCAACAAAAATAATGACTTTTTTATCGATTTTGTCTATAAAAGGCGCCGCTATAAAACTCATAAATAGAGATGTAATCGCAAATGTCGAAACTACCAAACCTATTTCCAAACCACTTAAATGATAATTTTGAGCTAAATAAATAGATAAAAAAGGTATAATCAGAAAATAGCTAAATCTTTCAAGAAATGTAGCTAAAAATAATATATATGTGATTTCAGGTAAATTTTTCAATAAAAACTCCTTTATTCTATTGATGATGTTCCCATATAACATTTTTTTCATACCATTCATTGACAATATTAATTCTAGAAATAAGTTCTTTTTCACTGTTGCCTTCTATCACAACAGATATGATATGATCAACACTTAATTGCGCATCGTTATATGTTTTATTTTTTTTAGCAATAATTTTAATCGCTACTACCCAGTCAAAATCTAAATTTTTCCTAATTCCTTTATAAACGCCACATTGAGGTGGAATTAAAACAAAACCAGAGTATCGTTCAACTGGTTCTTGTGGAATTGAAATTGTATGTTTCTCAAACATTTGCAAATATAAACTTTCTTTATTTAAGTGTATATTCGTCGAATTTTGAATCACTTTTCCTATTTCTGCGCCTCCAGTTCTACTGCCTATTTCACAAAAATAAACTTCGCCACTGTTAGTTACGAAAAATTCAGCATGAAATGAGCCGTTTGGAAAGCTAGGTAATATATCTATGACTTTTTCAGCTTGTGCTTTTAAAATTTTATTGATCGAATTTTTTTCTTCAATCATAAAACTCGATAAAGGTTGATTTTCTTGAAATTCTAAACAGCCTTTATGGTATTTAGAAACATAAGAAACGATGACTTCATGATTTTGAATTAATCCATCAACATGATACATTTCTCCATTAATAAATTCTTCGATTTCATAATTATTTATATTTCGATTTTTTTCAAAAAAAGCGTCTATATCTTGTTGATTCTTAATAATATATACATCCATGGATCCTGAACCATAGATTGGTTTTAAAACCACAGGATAGCTCGTTTGTTGGATAAACTTTTCAACTTGTGTTTTAGAAATTACTTTTTCAAATTTAGGAATATTTACAGATGAATCATATAGTAATTGTTTCATCAATATTTTATTTCTATATGATTCCGCACTCATCAATAACTGACCGGGACAATGTAGTATCTCTCTTAACCGCGCACTCCGTACAACGTCAAATTCCGATATGGATAATACATTTGTGATATTGTACTTTTTGCTTAGCTGTATCGCTTTAGTTTCAACCTCCACGTTATCCATGTAATTTTCAAATGCTTCAATTAATAAAAAATGCTGTGAATTGAATGTATGTTCTTTTTCTACTGGACAAAAAAGAATAATATTTTCTTTAGCATTCGGAAACCATAAATCGTAAGGCGTTTTGTTTCCATCGGTACTAGACAATATAATTACAGTCATTGTATCTCAACCTTTATAAACGATTCGATTTCATCGATAGTATTTTCAATATCTTCAGTGGTTTCTCCTTCTAAAATAATATTTGCAATGAAGCAACTAGAGAAATGTTGCGGTGGCATAATGACTTCATCGCCTTCTTCTTTCAAAGGTATGACGGCAATGACTCCGGGAATTTCCATAATAAAATCTAGACCTGCAATTTTTTTGAACAGTCCACTTTGATGCGCACGTATACTATAAAAGCATAATTTTTTATTACCATTTTCATAATCTGGCCAGCTATCTTTAACATTATTTCCAACAGCAACATCAATGATTTTTTCGATAAATGAGTGACCCGAAGAGAGTCTAATAAGATGCGACGTTATGAAGCCACCAGCAGGTCTCGCTGCAATCTCTATCACTTTAAAACCAGATTCCGTCAACCGACCTTCTAAATGAAATGCGCAGTGATCAATTTTTAAACTTTGAATCGCTAATTTCGTTTTCTTTTTAATTTCATCTTTCACCTTTTCAGGCTTATCAGAAGGGAAAAATGCAATATATTCTAAAGAAAATTTAGGTGTTACCCTTTTATCAGTAATTCCAGCAATAAATACTTCCTTATTTTGCACAACACCTTCGACAGAGAACTCTTCTCCTTCAATGTATTCTTCATAAATATATTGATTAGGATAGTAACTATAAACCTTATCTTTATTTGGGGAGGTAGAATCCAATAATAAATTAAAAGTATCTTCCAAATGTGCTTTACTTTCAATTTTAAAAATACCTTTGCTACCAGAGGCACCAACTGGTTTTAATATACCTGGCATTCCAATATTAGCTACTGCCTCTTTTAAATCATTCAAGCTTTTAACCTCTTGAAAATTTGGGCAAAGCCCCTTAACACTCGACATAGCTTGTCTCATAAAATATTTATTTCTCACATTTTGTACTATTTCTGGATTGATACCAGGCAAACCCAATTCTTTGTTTAAAAATGACACAAGCTCTACATCTTTATCTGACCAAGTAAAAACACCACTAATTTTTATATTTTTGTTGTATTCAATAACTGTATTAATCGTTTTTTGAATATCATAAGAATCTATAATAATTAATTCATCTACTAATTTACCGATTAACTTAGGATTTTTATCTGCCATTAAGACAACACGATATCCTAAATTTTTAGCTTCTATAATAGGTTGAACTCTTTCTACCTTATGGCTTCTTATATTTATAAACAATAAGGTTTCCATATCCTAACCACCCACTTTATCTTTAGTATATTTATTTTGGTACCATTCTCTACTATAAATATTGATCTTTATTTCTTTCTTAGTTTTTTTACATATATCAAACCAAGATTGAAATAATGACTTCAATATTTCTTTATAATATATAGCGATGACTAGGTCATTCTTACTGTAATCACTTCCGCTTTGCTTCATTAATCTTAAATCAAAAAATGCGTTATATATTGTTGCCTCATTTTCAATAAATCCCGGACAACGAATGGCATGTCTAACTTTAGCGAACACATGTCCTTTATGATGCTGATCACTCCACATAGTTATGTCAGCCATAACAGGTGGAAAATAAAAATGACGAGTGATTCTTGTTTGATTATTCAAAAAATTTCCCGGGGTATAATGCCAGCTGTTATATTCCATTCTTTTACTTATAGCGGTAAGTATTCCTGCTAATATTTTAGAATTATCTTGAAATGCATCTTTCATGAGTGAACTTGGGATAACACAACAAAAATATTGATTTTGTCCCCAGTTAAAAATTTCTTCTAACTTATCTTTTTGATGGGCTTCATAAAATTTGAGTGGCTCTCTAAAACCTCTAGCCATACCTATATCGGATGAAGTTCGGTCAATTGCTTTATTTATAATCATATCCATAATTTTTTCAATTATTTGATATGGTTCTTTATCAATATTTTTCTCTATAATTTGGCAAAAATAATGATAATAATCTTTTTTGAATTTAATTGAGGTAAATTTTTCTAAATCAGTTTTTAAACTATCGTCATTTAGTTTAGCTAGTTCGCTTTTATCGATATATCTTTCCTCTTTATGTAAATTCAGACCATTGATATACCTGTAGATTAAATAGCTATTTTCAATTTCTTTTCTCAACGAATATATACGTGCCGCTTGTTTTTCTAGGCTAAGACTACTCTTCGTCTCTCTTTTCAAAATATGACTATATTCTTTGATTTTTTCATTAAAATAATCTTTTAAAAATGACAGCGAGAAATGTATACCATTTACTTCCTCCCCACGTGAGGGAGGTCCAGATTTAAGTAATAGATACATATTAAAAACAAAAATTTTTTCTGCTTTATCCCATTTTTCAACACTTTTATAGGGCAAATCATTTAATAAAAAGTCCTCTGTATCTCCATCGAATTCTTTTATCAAATTATTATAATTATAAAATGTACTAAAAGTTTTATCTTTAACATAAAGCAATATGGGTGCCATGTGATAGATATTAAACTTAATAAATTTTATTATTTCGTTAATCTCATCTTTGCTTTTACCTTTGAAAAAGTTCTTTACTTCTTTATTGTATATTTCTTCTTCTATCTCTAACGCTTTTCTGATCTTTTCATTTATAATTTTTATCACTTGTTCATTTACAACGAAGTAACCTAATACAAATGCATAATCATCAAAAAAGTTATCCGCACCCAAGAGTATTCTTCCATATTCAGTTATACCGAAATAAATTCTATTTTCATCAACATTTTCTAACTCAGAGGTAAAAACGATTCTAGAATTATGTTCGTTTAAACATTGATAAATAGTATTTTGTTCTATATTGAGACTTTTCACTCCAACAGACTCAGCTATTTTCCCATCTAACGTAAAAAGCGTACGAATAATTGTAGATGGATTCTTTAAACGCTGAACTTTATTTTGAACTTCTAACAATAACTTGCCAAAACCATTTTTATTCATATTCATCACTCACCCTTTTCATTAAAAGGATGTTGCGATATTTTAATTGATTCTGTTGGACATCCCTCAAGTGCATTTTTCAAATGTTCAATTTCATTAGATGGCACCGATTCACATCCGCGGTTATTATCTAAGCACGCATATGCAATATCTTCTACATCATATTTAAATAAATTAGGAGCAGCTACTCCACAGGCAGCACATGAAATACAATTTTCTCTATCTACATAAGTATAATAGTTCATATAGAATCCCCCTTATATTCAATTCTCAATGTGCAAGTGGAAATATTGATATATTAATCATGATTTTCTAAAAGAATGATAGTTAGAAATACATTACTTATACAAAAGATAATTTCTCTAAAATCATATTATTTTAATTTTATATAAATCCCCTTTTCCCACAATCCCAAAATAATTTTAACTTTTTGAGTGCAATTTTGCAATAAAGATGAAAATATAAATTAATAAAATAATAGAAGATAGCTTCATTAAACAAAAATATAGAAAGAAATACATATACTTTAAATATTTATGCAACAAAGTTTTTATTTTTTTATATTTCATAATACAACGCAAATAAATAGCGGTATTAAACTTCAGAGTGAGATTAAGTTAAATTGTTAAAACGGTAGGCTAATAGTTATAACTAAATAAATCATCATTTCTTTCCTTCTATTTATTCAAGTGAATAACACACCAAAAAAACCTTTAACCACAATGGCTAAAGGTTTAGAAATGCGTAATCATAACGTATTCAATATAAAAATAAATAGGCTAGAAACCCTTTTGTTTTGGTGTTTCTAACCTATTTATTGTGATTATTTCATTACTCCCACTCAATTGTACTTGGGGGCTTAGAAGTAATGTCATAGACAACACGGTTCACGTGGTCAACTTCATTTACTATACGACTTGAGATTTTTTGTAAAACTTCCCAATCAATACGAGCAAAGTCACTTGTCATTCCATCAATGGATGTCACTGCACGAATACCTACAGTGTGATCATACGTACGATAGTCACCCATCACACCTACCGATTGAATGCCAGGTAAAACTGTGAAATATTGCCAGATATCTCTTTCAAGACCTTCTTCTCGCACAACTTCACGTAAAATTGCATCAGATTCGCGTACAATTTCTAATTTATCTTCAGTAATTTCTCCAAGTACACGAATACCTAAACCGGGACCTGGGAATGGCTGTCTCCAAACTAAGTGCTCTGGAATGCCTAATTCAATACCTAAAGCACGTACTTCGTCTTTAAATAACGTGTTAATCGGTTCGATAAGCTCAAATTCCATATCTTCAGGTAACCCACCTACGTTATGGTGAGATTTGATTGTTTGAGCCGTTTTAGTACCAGACTCAATCACATCAGTATAAAGCGTACCTTGAGCTAAGAAATCTACATCCGTTAATTTAGCCGCTTCATCGTCGAAAACATAAACAAACTCATTACCTATAATTTTACGTTTTTGTTCTGGATCAGACACGCCTTTTAACTTGTCCATAAAACGGTCTTGCGCATTAACACGAATAATATTCATATCAAAGCCTTCACCGAATTGCTCCATGACCATATCGCCTTCACCTTTTCGAAGTAAACCATGGTCAACAAATATACAAGTTAATTGATCGCCGATTGCTTTATGTAACAACACTGCTACCACTGATGAATCTACGCCACCACTCATAGCACATAAAACTTTACGGTCGCCAACTTGTTCACGAATCTTCTCTATTTCAATTTCAATGAAATTCTCCATTGTCCACTCGCCTGTACAATTACAAACGCGACGTACGAAGTTTCTTAATAAGTCATTACCATATTCAGTATGACGTACTTCTGGATGGAACTGAACGCCATAAATACGACGTGACTTATCTTCAATCGCAGCATAGTTTGTACTAGGACTATCTGCAATCACTTCAAACCCTTCAGGAATCTCAATGACTTTATCAGAGTGGCTCATCCATACAGTTTGTTCTGAAGGTAGTCCAAAGAATAACTCATCAGATTTAGCGTTGATAATAGCCTTTCCATATTCACGCTCGTTTGCACGCTCTACCTTACCACCTAGAAGTTTTGTCGTTAATTGCATTCCGTAGCAAATACCTAATACAGGGATACCTAAATTATATATTTCAGGATCAATTGTAAATGAACCTTCTTCATATACAGAATTAGGACCACCCGAAAGTATAATTCCTTTAGGATTCATTCGTTTGATTTCTTCAATTGAAATCTCATGATCATGTAATTCACTGTAGACGCCCATTTCACGAATACGTCGTGTAATTAATTGATTGTATTGGCTACCAAAGTCTAAGACAAGAATTAATTCTTGCTCTTTCGCCATCTCCATAATTGCGAATCTCCTTTATTATTGTGATTTTTATGTATAAAACTTAGAGAAACGCTCCTCCCAGTGCTATACTTCGCTATCATTTTTCATCCGATTATACGAAAAAGAATTTCAAGCTAACATATAACATAGTCATGAAGAGCGATCTCTAAAATAATGAATGTATTTCAATTCCTAATTAGAAAGAATAATTTGGTGATTCTTTAGTAATTTGAACGTTATGAGGGTGACTTTCCGCTAAACCAGCAGGTCCCATGCGAGTAAATTGGGCTTCTTCACGTAGAGCTTTAAGGTCTTTCGAACCAGTATAACCCATACCTGCTCTTACACCGCCCATAAGTTGATAAACAGTGTCTTGTAAAGGACCTTTGTATGCTGTACGTCCTTCAATACCTTCTGGAACAAATTTTCTAGGAGCTTTATCTTCTTGGAAGTAACGGTCGTTTGAACCTTTTTCCATAGCACCTAATGAGCCCATACCACGATAAACTTTATATTGTCTTCCTTGGAATACTTCAGTAGCACCTGGGCTTTCTTCAGTACCAGCTAATAAGCTACCTAACATAACGGCATGTCCACCTGCTGCTAATGCTTTGATAATATCTCCTGAGAATTTAATACCACCATCGGCAATAATAGCTTTGCCATGTTTACGTGCTTCAGTCGCGCAATCATATACAGCAGTAATTTGAGGAACACCAACACCTGCTACAACACGTGTCGTACAAATAGAACCAGGTCCAATACCTACTTTAACAACGTCAGCGCCTGCTTCAAATAACGCACGTGTAGCTTCAGCAGTGGCAACGTTACCAGCTACAACAGTTACCTCAGGATACGTTTCTTTAATGTGTTTAACTTGATCGATAACACCTTTAGAGTGACCGTGAGCTGTATCAATGATTAATGCATCGACACCCGCTTCAACAAGTTTTTGAGCGCGGATTTCAGTATCTTTAGACGTACCGATAGCAGCTGCTGCTAATAATCTACCGTATTCATCCTTAGCAGCATGTGGGAATTCAAGTACTTTTTCAATATCTTTAATTGTAATTAAACCTTTCAATTTACCATTTTCTACTAAAGGTAGCTTTTCAATTTTATGTTCTTGTAAAATTGCTTCTGCTTCATCTAAAGTTGTACCTACTGGAGCTGTGATTAAACCTTCTTTCGTCATCACATCTGAAATTTTAATTGAGAAATCTTCAATAAAACGTAGATCACGGTTAGTAATGATGCCTACTAAATTTCTGTCAGAGTCGTTATCAACAATTGGAACACCTGAAATGCGATATTTACCCATTAAAGCTTCTGCTTCGTAAACACTTTCATCAGGAGTTAGGAAGAAAGGATTAGAGATGACACCATTTTCAGAACGTTTTACTTTTTGTACTTCATCAGCTTGTTCTTCAATGCCCATATTTTTATGAATAACACCTAATCCACCTTGGCGTGCCATTGCAATTGCCATTTTTGATTCTGTTACTGTATCCATACCTGCAGAAATTACTGGAATGTTTAATTTAATTTTATCTGATAATTCAACGCTTAAATCTACGTCACTTGGTAAAACATTTGACTCAGCTGGAATGAGTAATACATCGTCGAATGTTAAAGATTCTTTAGCAAACTTATTTTCCCACATTTAAAAACCGCCTCCATTTTTATTTATAATTAGTTACATTATTTCACATTTTCATCACTTTGTTTATAGTTTATACCATTAAAAAAGAAATTTAAGATAATTGCCGAAATAGCACCCAATACAATTCCATTTTGAGTTAACCAAGCGAATTGATCTCCTAAGCTTTTGAACGCTTGGGGGACGGCACTAATACCTGTTCCTAAACCAACAGATACAGCAATGATTAATAGATTGTTTTGATTATTAAAGTTAATATTTCCTAAAATACTTACCCCATACGCCATTACCATTCCAAACATGGCAATCATAGCTCCCCCTAATACAGGGAGTGGGATAATATTCGCTAATGCACCTAACTTAGGAATACAACCACAAATGAGTAGTAAAATAACCATCCCATAAATAACGTTGTTCTTTTTCGCACCTGATAGTGACACAAGACCAACATTTTGTGAATAAGCAGTATATGGGAATGAATTAAATACAGATCCTAAGATGATGGCTAGACCTTCCGCAGTGTAACCCTTACGAAAATCTTTTCTCTCAAGTTTTTTACCAGTTATCTCACTAAGTGCGTGATAGACACCTGTGGATTCAATTAAACTTACGATTGCTACAATAAAGAAGACAAGTGTCGAACTTAAATCAAAGCCAAAACCTGAGAATCTAAATGGTAAAGGTAAGCCTACCCAGTGGGCATCTCCCACTTGTTTAATATCTACAAGGCCAAACACTGCTGCCAAAGCTGTACCTAGAACTAGACCTATTAAAATAGCTATCGATTTTAAGAAACCTTTAGTAAATCTTTGTAATACCAAGATGATAATTAACGTCACGCCACCTAAAATTAAATTTTTAGGATTCCCATAATTTTTAGCGCCTTCTCCACCTGCTAGATAATTCATTGCGACAGGCATAAGATTAATTCCAATTATTGTAACTACACTTCCTGTTACTACAGGTGGAAAGAATTTAACTAAATAGGAAAAGAATGGTGCAATAATAACAACTAAAATTCCTGATACAAATAATGAACCATAAAGTACTCCTAAACCTTTTGTCTGCCCAATTAAAATCATCGGAGCGACTGCTGTAAATGTACAGCCTAAAACAATAGGTAATCCTGTACCTGTTATTTTATTAGCTTGTAAAAATGTTGCTACACCACACATGAAAATATCAACTGTTACTAAATAAGCAATCTGTTCAGAGGAGAACTTCAAACTCGTACCGACTATAATAGGTACTAAGATTGCTCCAGCGTACATAGCTAAGAGATGTTGAAGACTTAAAATGAAATTTTTCATTATTGCTCACCTAAGAGCGTCACTTTATTACCTTTTAAAGAAGCTACTTTACATAGTGACGTTACATTTAGACCTTCGTTCTCAAGTCGTTGACGTCCGTCTTGGAAACTTTTTTCAACCACAATACCAATACCTACAGTTGTTGCTTTAGCTTGTTGCACGATATCATTAAGACCTAATGATGCGTCTCCATTTGCAAGGAAGTCATCAATAATAAGAACTTTGTCGCCCTCTCCAAGAAATTCTTCAGAGACAATAACTGTGCTTGTCTTGTTTTTAGTAAATGAATGAATCTCTGTGCTATAAAATCCATCTTTCAAAGTACTAGGTTTAGCTTTTTTAGCGAATAGACAAGGAACATCAAAATGGAATGCCGCCATAATAGCAGGGGCTATACCGGACGCTTCAATAGTTAAAATCTTTGTTATTCCTGCGTCTTTATACGCGTCATAAAATGTCTGACCTACTTCATTCATTAGCGTTGCATCAATTTGGTGGTTTAGAAATCCATCCACCTTTAAAATCTTCTCATCGATGACTACACCGTCTTCTTTGACTTTACGTCCTAACGACTCCACTCAAAAAAACCTCCTCAAATAATTAATAATTTGAATAAATTAGATATAAAAAAATCCTCAAACTAAAATTTAATAGTTTCAGGATCTACGAGTGAACATGCAATACTTTGCATTAAAGCAAAAATAAGAAGAAGTTACGCAAAATTAGTCCTAAAAACGTTTATTAAAATTTGATAAAGCTTAATTACTATTGCGCTAAAGGTATTTATGTACAAATACTCACTTCATAGCTATAAGACATATCAAAAACGTTTTACTTTGTGTTGTTTTACGATCTAAACTGCTCTTAATGTATTGTATTGTTACTCATAGTCATGTCGTTTGAGGCGACACGGTAGAAACTTCTAAAGCCATATTCTCTAGATTATATGAGTCATATAAATTATTTAATGATAATAGCAAACTTTTTGTGTATTTTCAATATGGTTAGAGGTAAGTTAATGATTGCAATATCAACAATTTATTGTGAAATCGCTTTAATTTTCAACTATTAATTCATATTGGAAAAACCTAAATCAAAATTATATAATTATATATGTAAAAGTTTTATATAAAAGGACAAGGGTATAACTTTGTAAAGCAAGTTTTAAGATGAAGGGGCGATAACCATGGCAGAAATTACTGTAGTAAATGACAAAAGTGAATTATATAATGTCATTAACCAAAAGAAATCTGAAGGCTATTTAGAAACTGAATTAGCAGTTATTAGTAAAAGTAAATTACACTTAGATGACCTACACAATTCTCAAATCTCTATGATTGCCACAAGTGGTTCATTTAGTGATCGCATGTCTCGTTTATTAACTGGCGAAGATGGTGAAGAGGCTGTTCTTTCTCGTTACAATTTAACTGAAGATGAATTAGAATCACATAAAAACGACATTTTAAATGACAAATTATTACTTGTAGCAAATCGTGATCGTTCTTCTCACGATGAAGTTGAAGAGAATAATTCAGCTTATGAAGAGATAGATATTACGCATTATGCTGCTGAATCAAAAGGTCCTAAATCATAAGTTCTTATAATTAGAACGTTTCAATTTACGTCACCACAATGTTTACGTTAAAAATCGTAGACCTTGTGGTGCTTTTTTATAAATAAATCACTCACAGGCAGTGAATAGAGCTTATAATTATCCTATAATAGAATAAATAAAATTTGATGGGGGCAGTGTTATGGAGTTTAAAACGATTCAAACCGCTAAAGATCCTTTATTTGAAAAAGCACTCCAATTATATGATGCAAAATTAGATATAAGTTTAAGTGAAGATAGTTCTATATTTAAACGTTCACTTGAAAATAACAAAACTGAAAATGACTATGCATTCGTTGTAGGTATAGAACATGACCAAGTGGTTAGCCTTGCTACAGCTCACTATGAAGCGACAACCAATGCCGCGTTTCTAATCTATTTAATCGCCCAAGATGGACCTAATCATGACGAGCTCATTACTTTAACGTTAGAGGAAGTCGAAAAACAACTTAATCTTTTATCCAACGAAGTTCATGATAGAGACATTAATTTTATTATGCTCGAAGTTCCAAAAGAACCAAAGACTGTTGATGATAAAACTGATAAAATTCTTGAACATCGAAGACAATTTCTTTATGAACATGAATTTGAAAAGCAAGAAGAAATTGACTACATTCACCCAAATTACGCCTTAAATGAAGAATCTAAAAAAGTTGACTTATTTATTAAAGCCAATATCGAACTCACGAAAGACATATACGGTACGAGTGTTAAATCAAATTACATTCTTAAATATGTCTTCGCTAATGGAATTTCACGCGATATTATTTATCCCCTTTTAGAAGAAATGAATTTAAGAACCCCTCTATAGAACGACTTGAAATCACAAGCGAGAAAGAGTAAACTATCATATGAGGTAAGACTGACGTTTCACTGACCGAAGACAAACGTCACTATACATAAACCAAATATGAAGGGACTTTTTCAATGTTAACCAAAGAATTTGCACAACGTGTCGAACTAAGTGAAAAACAAGTCCGTAAAATCGTACAACACTTAGAAGAACGTGGATATCAACTTAGTAAAACTGAATATCGTGGACGTGAAGCTACAGATT
The DNA here is from genome assembly GCF_000692055.1 of Staphylococcus sp. TE8. Taxonomy (NCBI): domain Bacteria; kingdom Bacillati; phylum Bacillota; class Bacilli; order Caryophanales; family Staphylococcaceae; genus Staphylococcus; species Staphylococcus sp. TE8. The sequence goes on along the minus strand of NZ_JMGB01000002.1, from coordinate 820,307 downwards.
TTAAAGAAGAAGATATTGAATTATTTAGAGATATCGCTGATAAAGTAAAGCAAACTAATAGCTATGATTTAGCATTTGATGAACTTGAAAAAGAAAAAGATTTCTTACAAGTAATTGTAAAAGATGAAGATAGCCAATTACCTACTGACCAAAATGTTGCGCAGTTAGTTGAAGATTTACGTAGCGAAATTCAAAAAATGCGCGAAGAACGCCAAATGCTTGGCCAAATGATCAATCAAGTTCATCAACAACAGCAAGAACTTAAAGATTTACAAACTGAAATCACAAACAAAATTGATGCGAACACTGAATCTTTAAAAACTATTCAAACTTCACAAGAAGCTATTCAATCTTCTCAAGAGAAACAAGCAAAAGAAATCGAGAAGGCGAATACGCAATCTAGTGAAACTGTATCCTCACCATCATCAAGTGAGAATAAGGAGAAAGTTATTTCTGAAAGTGCATCATCTACTAAAAGTGAAAGCGCAAGCACATCTGACTCTCTCTCTACATCTCAATCAGAAAGTAGTAATTCATCAAACGGTAGTGCATCAAATTCTCAATCACCAAGTACCACTGTAAGTACTTCAGAACAACCAGAGTCAACTCATAGTGAATCTACTATTAACTCTAACTCAACAACATCGTCTCATTCACCTAACGAAATGAACACTCAACCTAGAGAAGAGAAAAAAGGATTCTTTGCGCGTTTATTTAATTTATAAATGAGCATACAACTTCTAAACACTTATCTGAGTATGTGTTAAATACACATATTTAGGTAAGTGTTTTTTAAATCACCGTGTTTCATCGCAACTACCCACACCCTACTCTACACATTCTCTTTTATTTAATTATTCAGAAAATTATTTCTATATTATTTTCATAAAAAATGAATTCAACTACCTTGAATTCTATAATCGCGAGTAATATCCTTATTATATATGTCGGAATACTATATTTTAGAACAAAGGAGTATACATTATGGAAGCATTCTTCACTATTATTAACGTAGTAGTGTTAATTATTTTCATTATTATGTTAAACATAATGGCTAGAAAACATGTTTCATTTCCTAAACGTGTATTTACCGCTTTAGGTATAGGGATTGTATTAGGAATAGCTTTACATCTTATATTCGGAGCAGAATCGAAGGTATTAAAACAATCCACAGATTGGTTTAGTATCGTGGGCGATGGCTATGTTGCCTTACTTCAAATGATTGTAATGCCACTGATCTTCGTTTCAATTGTGGCAGCTTTCAGTAAAATTCAGATTGGAGATAAATTTGCTAAAATTGGGACATTCATTTTTATGTTTTTAATTGGCACTGTAGCCATTGCAGCTATTGTCGGCATCATTTACGCATTAATCTTTGGACTTGATGCTTCTTCAATCGATTTAGGTAGTGCAGAACATTCTCGCGGTACTGAAATTAGTAAGCAAGCTAAAGATTTAACTGCAAACACGTTACCTCAACAAGTTCTTGAATTACTGCCAAGTAATCCATTCTTGGACTTTACAGGTCAACGTACGACATCAACTATCGCAGTTGTCATTTTTGCAACTTTCGTCGGTTTTGCATATTTACGTGTTGCACGCAAAGAACCAGAGTATGGAAATCTGTTAAAACGCGGCATTGAAGCTGTATACTCAATCGTTATGGCCATTGTAACTTTCGTTTTAAGATTAACGCCATACGGTATACTAGCAATTATGGCTTCTACATTAGCAACCAGTGACTTTGCGGCAATCTGGACTTTAGGAAAATTCTTACTCGCATCTTATGCTGCTTTAATCACAATGTATCTCATACATTTAATCATTTTAGGAGTATTAGGTGTTAATCCAGTTAGATATGTTAAGAAAACTTTAGAAGTACTAATCTTTGCTTTTACTTCTCGCTCAAGCGCGGGTTCTCTGCCATTAAATATCCAAACCCAAACACAACGTCTAGGTGTACCTGAAGGTATCGCAAACTTCTCAGCTACATTTGGTTTATCTATAGGACAAAACGGTTGCGCGGGAATTTACCCAGCTATGCTAGCAATCATGGTTGCGCCTGTGGCACATGTACACATTGATTTTCAATTTGTCATTACGCTAATAGCTGTTGTTATCATTAGTTCATTTGGTGTTGCAGGTGTTGGTGGCGGCGCTACATTCGCTTCCATCTTAGTACTATCTACGTTAAACTTACCTGTGGCACTTGCAGGTGTACTCATTTCTATTGAACCGCTCATAGATATGGGGCGTACTGCATTGAACGTGAATGATTCAATCTTAGCTGGTACAGGTACTGCACGCTTAACAAAAAATTGGGATAAACAAACATTTGAATCTAATAATTATGGGGAATTATCTTCAAACTGATTTGAACAATAAGTAAGACGCACTCACAACTAAGTGGGTGCGTCTTTTTTTATTTGCATTAACGTTTTATAAATCCAGCTTTATTAAGTTGGTCTAGCATATCTAGCCTAGTTTTTCTTCCTAAGAAAGATTCAATTTGTTCGGTCCAAGTTTCAGTTCTTTCGCCATTTGTACGTTCTTTATAATAATCACTAACCACTTGGTCATATTCATCTAATTCACGACGTTGTTTATCATTACTTGCATCGTAACTATTTTTGTGGAAAATGTGTTCAAATGGTAAACGTGGTTTAGGCTCACCATCTTCATCCTCAGCGGGTTCTCCTACAGCCATACCAAATAGAGGGAACGTATAGTCAGGTAAGTCTAAAATTTCACGAACACGACCTACATCATTACGTAGGGAACCTAAATAAACGATACCGTAACCCATATCTTCAGCTGCTACAGCCATATTCTCAGATACAAGAGCCACATCAATCGTGCCTACTAATAAGCCTTCAGCTGAACCGTATGAGACTTCCATATCTGAATCCACTTTTTCATTTACTAAACTATGACGGTAATAATCTAGAACGAAGACGAATAAATAACCATTATCTAACACATAAGGTTGCCCTGAAACTTCTTTTAAATTTTCTTTAATTTCGGGATCATCAACACCTATAATTGAGTAAGTCTGAAGATAACTAGAAGTTGATGCGCCTTGTCCAGCCTCAACTAATTTCTTCACAGTATCATCACTAAGAGGACTATCTTTGAACTTTCTTACTGAATGATGCTTACGCATTAAGTCGTATACATAATCTGACACACTAATCACTCCTAATAAATTTATACACATATAATAAATCCTAATTTGTCTTTAAATATTCTATACCCTGAACAAAGGACTTTTAAATTTATTTGCACACAGCTTATTTAAAAGTTATCATAATAGTATTAATTTTCAGATATTTTAAGGAGAGATATCATGACTCAAGCTAATAAAAATATTTCAAATGCCCTTTTCAATTCTTTTAAAAATAAAAAACCTATTGATTTTGTAAGCGAAAATTATAATATCACTGAGGAAGAAGCTTATTTAACTCAAGATGATTTAATAGAACAGCTAAAATTTAAAGATCGTACACATATTGCCGGATACAAAGTGAGTATGACGAGCGCTACAACTCAAGCTATTGCTCATACTAATGAGCCTGCTTATGGCACTATTTTATCAGATAAAATAGTAAATAATGGTGACGCTGTCTCACTTTCTTCATTATTTTCTCCATTATTAGAACCAGAAATTATGTTTATTGCAAAAGAAGACTTACCTTATGATGCAGATTTACAAACAATTATTCTTAATACTGAAATCGCTGCCGGCATTGAGATACCAGACGCAAGATATAAAGATTGGTTCCCGAATTTCACTCTTGGTGATTTAATTTGCGATGATACTGCAACTGGATTGATTGTTGTAGGAAATAAAGTAGATCCTTTAGATATAGACGCATTTGCGCATGTACAATTGAATTTATATAAAGATGAAGAATTAATTGCTACAGGTGACTCATCTGAAGTATTAGGTAACCCTCTCATTGCTGTACTTTGGCTTATTAAAAAGTTACATTCCCACGGTAAACAAATAAAAAAGGGACAAGTCATTTCTTCAGGAACATTCATCTCTCCGCTTAAATTAGAGTATGGTACGTATCGTGCAGAATATAGTGGAATAGGTACCGTAGAGTTTAAGGTTTCTAAATAAAACTAAACCAAATAGAGTTAAATTCAAAATAGTAACAGTTATTTTGAATTTAGCTCTATTTTATTTATATAAACTGTCATAAAAGAAAATTGAGGGTACAGATGTTATCATTATTGTATAGATGTAATAAAATTACACTCTATTATCAATGAAACATGTTTAGTTGAGAATGGTATGTGTTATTTATGGTATAAGAAGTGGTTGAAAAAGAATATTACATTCGATAAATTAAGCTTCTTATCACTTTATATTTCGCATTGTTCATCTCTAACATGACGCTATATAAAGGCTATTGTTATTCATTTTCTCAATTAAAAAGTTTCTAAAGTTGACTATTTAGATTGTAGATGTGATAATACTTATCAAGAGATTAGAATTATTATAAACAAACAATTATTGTTAACTAATTCTAATTTATACTTAAAAATTTCAGGAGGTATTTACCTATGTCTTTAATTAACAAAGAAATCTTACCTTTCACAGCGCAAGCTTATGATCCAAAAAATGATGAATTTAAAGAAATTTCTCAAGAAGATTTTAAAGGTTCTTGGAGTGTAGTATGCTTCTATCCTGCTGACTTCTCTTTCGTATGTCCTACAGAATTAGAAGATTTACAAAACCAATATGATAAATTACAAGAATTAGGTGTCAACGTATTCTCAGTATCAACTGATACTCACTTTGTACACAAAGCTTGGCATGATCATTCAGATGCAATCAGCAAAATCCAATATCAAATGATTGGTGACCCATCTCAAACAATCACTCGTAACTTCGATGTATTAGATGAAGAAGTTGGTTTAGCTCAACGTGGTACATTCATCATCGATCCTGATGGTGTAGTTCAAGCAGCTGAAATCAACGCTGACGGTATCGGTCGTGACGCTAGTACATTAGTTAACAAAATTAAAGCCGCTCAATATGTACGTCAACATCCAGGCGAAGTTTGCCCAGCTAAATGGGAAGAAGGTTCTGAATCATTACAACCTGGTTTAGACTTAGTAGGTAAAATCTAAGGAGGCATTAAAAAATGCTTAATGCTGATTTAAAGCAACAATTAAAACAATTATTAGAGCTAATGGAAGGCGACGTTGAGTTCGTCGCTAGCCTTGGCTCAGATGATAAATCTAAAGAACTTAAAGAGTTACTAGATGAAATTGCTGATATGTCAGCACGCATCACTGTAACTGAAAAAGATTTAAAACGTACACCAAGTTTCTCTGTAAATCGCCCAGGTGAAGAAACAGGTGTTACATTCGCAGGTATTCCATTAGGTCATGAGTTTAACTCACTTGTATTAGCGATATTACAAGTAAGTGGCCGTGCTCCTAAAGAAAAACAATCTGTGATTGACCAAATTAAAGGTCTAGAAGGGCCATTTCATTTCGAAACTTTCGTTAGTTTAACTTGTCAAAAATGCCCTGACGTTGTTCAAGCATTGAATTTGATGAGTGTTATTAATCCTAACATTACGCATACTATGATTGATGGCGCAGTTTTCCGTGAGGAGTCTGAAGACATCATGGCTGTACCAGCTGTCTTCTTAGATGGTCAAGAGTTCGGTAATGGCCGTATGACTATTCAAGATATTTTAACTAAATTGGGAAGCACTCAAGATGCTTCTGAATTTAATGATAAAGACCCTTATGATGTTCTAATCGTAGGTGGTGGTCCTGCAAGCGGTAGTGCTGCTATCTATACTGCACGTAAAGGACTACGTACAGGTATTGTTGCTGACCGTATTGGTGGTCAAGTTAATGATACTGCTGGAATTGAAAACTTTATTACTGTTAAAGAAACAACAGGTTCTGAGTTTTCTTCTAACCTTGAAGATCATATCTCACAATATGACATTGATACGATGACAGGTATCCGTGCTACTAATATCGAGAAAACTGATTCAGCAATTAAAGTTACTTTAGAAAATGATGCTGTACTAGAAAGTAAAACTGTGATTATTTCTACAGGTGCAAGTTGGCGAAAACTTAATATTCCTGGTGAAGATCGCCTTATTAATAAAGGTGTAGCATTCTGCCCTCACTGTGACGGCCCTCTATTTGAAAATAAAGATGTCGCAGTTATCGGTGGCGGTAACTCTGGCGTTGAAGCAGCTATCGATTTAGCAGGAATTGTTAAGCATGTTACTGTATTTGAATATTCATCTGAATTAAAAGCAGATAATGTCTTACAAGATCGTTTACGTTCTTTATCAAATGTTGATATTAAAACGAACGCTAGAACTACTGAAGTTCTTGGTGAAGACCATGTTACCGGTATTAGTTATGAAGATTTAAATAGCGGTGAATCTCAAGTAGTAAATCTTGATGGTATTTTCGTTCAAATCGGTTTAGTTCCTAACACTGCATGGCTACAAGATGCTATTGAACTAAACGGACGTGGCGAAATAGTCATCGATCGTGATAACGCGACAAACGTTCCTGGTGTATTCGCAGCAGGTGACGTGACAGATCAGAAGAATAAACAAATTATTATTTCAATGGGTGCTGGCGCTAACGCTGCGTTAAATGCATTCGATTATATTATCAGAAACTAAATGATAATTATTTACCTATCATAATATCTTCACACTAAAAGAGCCTTAATTGTTAAGGCTCTTTTGATTCAAACTGTTGGCAAAGTATCAGACTTTGTCGGCAGTTTTTTATATTCAATTAATATTGTAACGATGTAGTTTTATATCATTGGATCAGAATAGTGAAAATGATTTTATACACGACACAAAATAGTCATACATCACTATGAATTGTAGTTCTTAAACATTCAAATATTTTTTCATAAATGATACTCTATAATGTGTGTAATAACTAAAAATAATACTTAATTATAGAGATGTTAAAGGAGTTCCATCATATTATGAAAAAAAGAGTAATTTTAAGTTTACTAATTGTGCTCGCCTTGGTACTTTCAGCTTGTTCAAATCAAAGCGAGGATGATAATGACCAAAATAGTCATAGTAGTACTCATGCACCTAAAAAAGCTAAAAATATGAAAGAAAAAGACATTTTCTCCTCTAATAAAAAGGGACAAAAAATAAGTGAGTCTGAAATGAAAAGTGCTCTTAAAACATATTTACAAGCTAATAGCGATATTCTTGATAATAAATACGTAATGCAACATAAGTTAGATAAACAAAGTGATAGTAGCCCTAAAATCACTAAATCTCAGGCAAACAAATTAAGCGAATTATCTAATTTAGCTGTTAAAAATGATTTACGTTTCAAAAAATTTGTTAAAAACAATCACATTCCACAAGAATATAAAGATCCAACACAACGTATTATCAACTATTTCAACGCTTTAAATAGTACAATTGCAAATGTTGATGAAGATATTGAAGAATTAAATTACCAACCTCAAAATTCAATCAATGTCGTTGACGTACCTACTAAATATGCAGGTGACGTCAATAAAAAACAACAAGATAAAATCACTAAATTCCTCGATAAAAAAGGAATTAACACTGAAGTATTTAATAAGTAATCAATTAAAAATACCTCTATTTGATGAGATTTAACATCAAATAGAGGTATTGCTTTTTAACCTTTGACAGCGCTAACAATTTACTTCACACTAATAGTGTCTAATGTATTTATTGTATAGAAACTAAAAATTTTACAAATTTTATTAGGAGTGACTCGATGAAACTACGTGTAAGTTTTATAATTCTAGCGATACTAGGATCAATTGGCGCGATTTTAACACTTGCTAAGTATCCGAGCGGTCCAAATACTATTAATTATGACGAGCCTTGGCAAATAATCACTGCTATCGTTACTCTATTAGTGAGTGCTTTACCAGCTTTAATATTAGGATTCTTCAATAATTTAGTATGTAGAATCGTATCGGCAATAATACAAATTTTTGCATTAATGCTTTGGTTCATCTTAGCCGTAGTCACTTTTTTAACAGGGTATATACAACCTGGTTTAATGAGTGGTTTAACAGTCGTTTTGATACTAGTAAGTACTATTATCACACTTTCTGTGGGCTACAAAAAGACACAGTCTTATGCATAATTATAAACTTTAAATATTGATTATTAAGACACCCATCAGTCTTATTTCCTAAAAAATAGTGAATGGATATAAGAGGATTTAGCCTACTCATATCCACTCACTATTTTTATTTATGAACTAAATATGGATAACAGTTCTTAATCTCGGCATCTAAAGCATCTTCTTTATTGAGTTCACCTAAATAAACTAATATACATCTTATAACTACTTGATGAGCAATTATAACTATATTTTCATCGTCATGATTTAACTCCTCATTAAAGAAGTGCTCAATACGTTCATAAACATCTTGATAGCTTTCACCCTCAGGTGCTTTTTGACTAAAGCTATGTCGAAAGTCTTTAAACTCTGGGTCATTGAAGTATCTTTCGTATTCTACATCTTCACTAACCTCTTGTTTATTTTTCCCTTCAAATACACCTAATGAACGTTCTCTCAACGATTTAGTGAACGTTGTAGGTATATTATATGGAAAGATACCCTCATATGTTTGTTGTGTTCTCAACAAATCAGAGACATAAACATGTTCAATCTTCTTATTAGTAAAATAAGTGACTAAATCTTGCGCACTTTGCATACCTTTTTCAGTTAAAGGAACGTCTAATTGGCCACAAAAATATGGTTTACCATGTTTATTATCATAATTGGACTGAGATTCACCATGTCGTACAAGATAGATATTCATTTTATAATACTCCTTAAAATTATATGATTAACTACTTTTACTTAGTAGTAAATTAATTGATAAACCAATTAATACGATTCCAACTACATAGTCAAAAACCACTTTGAACTTAGGTTTACTAAATAATAGTTTAATATATTGGAAAATAAACACACAGAATAAAAACCATAAACATGTAACAAGTACTACTGATAAAGATAAAACAGCTACTTCTGATTTTACTTGAATACCTCCATTTGAGAGAAATTGAGGTAAAATACTCACGTAAAATAATAATGCTTTAGGATTTAAACTTGTACTAAGAAAACCTTGTCGATAAGATGTTAAATAACTTACATTTCTTACATCTGCCAACGCTTCCTTACTAAAATTCATTGTACTATGCGCGCTTCTAATACTTTGAATTCCTAAATAAATAAGATAACAAGCACCTAATATTTTAATAATTAAAAAGACGTAATATAAACTAGTCAATATGTATATAATGCCGAAAATTGCTAAAGAAGAATAAAGAATATGTCCTGTAGTAATTCCTAATGCTGCTACAATCCCATTCATTTTACTAGAATTAATTGTATTTTTCATCACAATTAAAAAATCAGGACCTGGCACAATGATAATCAGTAACGTAATAATAATGAATGAAAATAGTCCTTCCATACGCGTACCCTCCTTGATGTCGTTTTATACATTAACAATTATTACATACAAAAAATCATAATGTAAGACCTCCCTAAGACATCCCTGAAGTTCTATAATTGTGAAATTTTAGAAAAAACTCCATTTTCAATATCTTATCTCAAATTGCTATTTTGCGAATTTGATTTATAGTTTTAAAAGAATTTAAAAAATTATTATTGTCAGATAAATGTGAATCATGATACTATTAGAGTGTAGTTAGTAGTAACTACAAAGTCTTTTATATTCATGAACATAATACTCCTGGATGGCGTAACCCAGCGCCATCCTCTTTTTTTGTCTAAAATCTAATAAATCATTATTATAAATTTTTTAGAAACTCTTTCACTTTATTTGAATCTGCAAGTCCTTGTTCTCTGGATGCTGCTGCAATTACTTTTCTAATACTTGGGTCAACTGGATTATTACCCATTTCATTAAACTTAGCTACTACACTAGCATTCGGTATTAATGACAATACTTGTTTGCCTTCTTGTATTAATTGATCAACTTGCTGCTTTAAACTTATAGGCGTATCTACTTGGACATTAGGTGAAAGAATAATTACTTTCTCAGTCTCAGTAGCTAAATCTGCATTTTCCATTGAATAGGATCCGCCATCTAAATATTGTTTACCGTCAATCGTAGTAGGAGGCCATACTCCTGGAAGTGAAGAACTTGCACTTAAAGCTTGATGGATATTTATATTATCTTCTTGCTTCCAAGTCTTTCTACGTACAGTTTCAATATCAGTACCAGTAATTATTAAATTATCTCCCCATTGGATATCACCTATACGTTCTTTTATTCTTTTAATATGTTCATCTTCTGTTACAGCTACTTGGTATGTTTTCGCAAATTCACACAATTTCTCAACCCAGTCATCTCCATTAGTAGCTTCTTTAGTTATACGTTCATATTCATCGAATACTTCTCCCATATTAGGGTTAGGATTCACTTCATTAATTTCTTCATCAATTTGTTCATTCCAAATCTCTTCCCAAGTTTTATTTGATGCGATTACAGCACCTACTTGTGAACCCGCTGAAGTTCCAATAATTTGTTCAGAAAGTCTTAGCTCAATTCCTTGATCAGCTAATCCTTTTAGTAAACCAATTTCCCAGGCAATACCATATTGGCCACCGCCACCTAATACTAAAGTGATTTGTTCAGACATTTGAGCAACCTCCTTATTTGATCTTATAGTATATTTTACCCTGGGACACATCCTATCATTCGAACAATTGTTAATGATGTTGGGTATGCAAGATATATAAATTTAAGCAATAAAAAAGATGACCCCTTAATGAGGTCATCTCATGTAACTTATCTTTATTGTTTATTTCTTTTTGAATAAACGTAAAACTAATGAAATTAAAAAGATTAAAATAATTGAACCAAGTAACGCTGGGAAGATGTGAATTTTACCTAATTGTGGACCCCAATGTCCAAGAATTGCAGTACCTACCCATGAACCTACGATACCTGCGATAATATTACCTAAGATTCCGCCTGGGATATCTTTACCCATGATTAAGCCGGCAATCCAACCAATGATACCACCGACAATGATCATACCTATTAATCCAAACATAATGATTGTCTCCTTTACTTAATAATTATTTATCCAATAGTAATTGATACCCTTCGACAGATTTATTAAACAAATTTACGAAAAAAATTTATTTTAATTTAAAAAAGAAACATTTATTATCTACTTTCAATAGAAAAAAACACTTACTTTTAAAGTATTTATGCATCGTAAAAATACTAAGTATATTTTAATAGTAACATTGTAAAATTGCCTTCATGACAACAATAATTTGTATGTTAAAATATTTGAGTAATATTTGCTTAGCGCTCATAAAACTCTTATTTTAGGAGGTTTACGTCATTTGAATAGTAAATTGAACATACTCAAATTTTTAAATAAATTTTTCCAAATTATAGGTTTCTTATCAGTCATTACAATTTTATTAATCATTACATTTAATTTTTTCATTTATGGCCATCTGGAAGGTAATTTTGAAATAGGATTTAACATTAAAAGTAAACAAATCTATATTATGACTACGTTAATTATCTTAATTATAGTTTGTACTATTGCTTCTCTAATCATTAGAAAAATTGAATATAAAAAAGAAAAAAATCAATGATTACTACTTTGTAATCCTATAAAAATGCATCGCATTTTTGTAAAAGATCTTTTCTTGTTCTTCTTTAGAGAAGTTTTTCTCAATCAGTTCAATGTCTGACTTCTCAAATGGACGTTTTGCTCGAGTAGATGGTAAGTCTGTGCCAAACATAATCGCGTTAGAATTAATTTCCATCAGTGCTTTAAGAGTTTGTAAAGGATCAACCTCTATAAGACCGAAACCTGTCGCTTTTACATAAACCCCATTACGAACTAAATCTTTTAAATCTTCAAAGCCTTCTTTAGTAAGCCCAAGATGGTCTATTGAAACTTGAGGCAATTCTAAAATAATATCTTTAATTTCACCCAATTTTTTTGTTTCAATATAGAGCTCAGTATGCCATCCCACTAAATCATAGACACGCTTTGCAAAAGATTTAAGATGTCTTAAATCTTCCGAACCTCCTCTTTTTACATTAAACCTTACTCCTCGTACTCCTAATTCGTTTAATTTTATGATTTTTTCATCAGACGTTTCTACAGGTAGTTGAGTTGTACCTACAAAGTGTCCTTTTAAACGTTTAAGTGCATGTATTAAATAATTTTGATCGAATCCTTGGAATGAGCCAGAGACAATTACACCACCATCGATCCCTAGATCTTTTTGCCATATTTCATAATCTTCTTCTTTAAATTCTGGAGGCATATGACCATTATTTTCTTTTACAGGATAATCAAAATTAATAATATGAAAATGTGAATCAAAAATTTTCATTCTAGCACCCCCTAATTTTTTATTTTATTAATTTATTACCACAAAAATTAAATATAACGACACATTTAGATTTAATATCACATTGAAAGCTCATTTTTATAATTATAGAATAAAAATACACCAAGATGATATCAGCAAGAATTGGAGTTGTTTCATATGAATTTACATATTCTATATAATTTAAGAACTAAACGCCATTTAGAAATTGAGGAATTAGCCCAACAGTTAAATGAGAAATACGGAACGCACTACGAAGCTCATCAAATTTGGGAGTGGGAAAATCACTACCACGAACCTAAATTTAAAGATGCATTGCATTTAGCTGATTTCTTCAACGCTCCATATCAAATGTTTCTTGAAAGTAAAGTTAAAGAGTATCAAAAGCATTTAGATGATGTGGATATTAGAATGTAGCACGCGATACAAAAAGAAAAGCTAAGATAGTACGTTTCAGTATAATAAACGTATTACCTTAGCTTTTTTATCATTTCTTTCCTTGATTTAATATTTTAACCCCAGTAACAATGCTTATAATCAAACAGATTAAAGCTAAAATACCAAAGATAATTCCAACAATTAAACTAATAATGCAAACTGCATCAGGATGCGCATGAGCACCATTATGTGCATATTTAGCATTATTAAAAGCACTTTTCATTATCCAAACAAATATAGTCCATGAAATATGATTAATTAATGAATTTTTACCATATTTTGAGATTGGTTTATCAGCGAATATCCATACGCAAAATGGAAATAGCAACGGCGCGAATAAGATACTAAAATAACTTAAAGCCGCAAGTAATTTTTGATTTTTAGTCATTTCAATATTGTTCATTTCAATCACCTCTACAAAACTTATTAAAACACAAACAATTGCCTTTAATAACCTTCATAGCGATATCTTTCAGTAGTGTAAGTTTATCGATTGGAAAGTTGATTTAAATCAACTGTTTTAAGTTCTGAAATAGGGTAATCTTGTTCAGCTAATATCTTACCTTCATAACCTCGTTTCGCTTGCAGAACAACCTTTTGGGCATTATTAAGGTGATAAATTACCATTCCTTTACGCGTCTCACCTTTTTCTATTTTTTCATCATTCTTAGTAAGCCATTTTCTATAGTGATACAAATGCTTTGTATTCTTTCTCATCTCTAAGGGTTTATCGTTTTGTAAAACTCTAAAACCTTTCTCCCAAGAGTTTTTTACAGTTACACTGTATTTATCAGATTTACTCTTCACTTTGTATTGAATAGCTAAATCAGTAACATTATTACGAGGATCCCTTAGTATGAAAATCCTTTTGATTTTAATTATCTGTTTATCGAGAACCAATTTATTATTCTTAAATTGCACAATATTATTATTTAACATCTTATGTACTAATTTATTTTCACTTTTAACCTCATCTTTTTGAGCTTTACTCTTATCGCAAGAAACACCAAACAGACATAATATTAAGATAGTAGCAAGAATTCTTTTCAATACACTCACCCATAAAAATTAATAATTATATTATACTATAATATTTTACTTCATTTGGTGCAGGCAGGTATTTACTTAGGAGGAAAATCTAAATTCTTACTCCTGCTCTCCATAATCAAATCATTATTTTATTTCTCTATTCATCATCGTCATCATCGAAGAATACATCATAAATAAGTTCAATAATCGTTATAACCAAACCTAAAATAACTATAGCGTTAGCAGTTTTGTTATCAAAAATATGTATAAAATCAATTTTACTTATTATATTAAAAAACCATCCATGTCTATCATTATTTATATTAAAATAATCAAAGACAAAAGCCACAACAAACGTGACCACTAAATTGATAAATAAATTTTTTAGAACTTCCTTTAAATTATATTCCATCGTAAGACTCCTTTGTTTATTTAATACCGTCAATACTTAACTTATCATAAACAAAGTAAATTGATATAAAAAATCAAAAAATTGCCTATACTAATATAAATTACTAATCTAGTTATATATTTAACGAAAAGATATACTTATTACTAAATAGTGGGGCGCATCTGCGCGGAGTGTACTTGAGGTTAACTGTTGTGACGGTTGCCTTTTTTTATGCTCAAAATTTCAAAAACTCTTAAATTATGCCCTTTAACTGCCCTTTTTCTAAAATTTAAAGCACAAAAATAACCCCGTAAGCCTATGCCTACGGGGTTTAACAATAAACTATATATTATTGTTCTTCTTTTACATATGGTAATAAAGCCATATGACGAGCACGTTTAATAGCTGTAGTCAACATACGTTGATATTTAGCTGAAGTGCCTGTTACACGACGTGGTAAGATTTTACCGCGTTCAGAGATAAAACGTTTTAATAATTCAGTGTCTTTATAGTCGATGTGTGTAATACCATTTGCTGTAAAATAGCAAACTTTTTTACGACGACGTCCGCCTCTTCTTGGTCCACCTGCCATGGTTAACTGCCTCCTTTGACTTATTTTTCGTTTTTATACGTTCATTTTAGAATGGTAAATCATCATCACTAATATCGATTGGGCCATTAGCATTTGCAAATGGGTTGTCTGATTGATTAGCGTTTGATGAATTATTGTTATTGTAAGACGTATTTTGTCCTGATTGTTGACCACCGAATCCTTGACCATAGTCTTGGAAATCGTTGTTTTGTGAACGTTGGCCACCTTGTTGTGAATTCTTAGGTTCAAGGAATTGAACACTATCACATACAACTTCAGTAACAAAAATACGACGACCTTCTTGATTTTCATAACTACGCGACTGTATGCGACCATCAACGCCAGCTAAACTACCTTTAGATAAGTAGTTATTAACATTTTCAGCTTGTCTTCTAAAGACAACACAGTTAATGAAATCAGCTTCGCGTTCCCCTTGAGCATTCGTGAAAGTACGATTAACTGCTAGAGTAAATGTCGCTACACTTACGCCTGAGGGAGTGGTTCTGTATTCTGGATCTTTCGTTAAACGACCTACTAATACAACTCTATTTAACATTTAAACGCCCCCGTCCAATTATTACTTATCTTGGTCTTCGCGGATAACGATGTAACGGATGATATCGTCATTGATTTTAGCTAGACGTTGGAATTCGTCTGTAGCTTTATTGTTATCTGTTTTAATACGTACGATGTTATAGAAACCTTCTTTGAAATCATTGATTTCATAAGCTAGGCGACGTTTACCCCAGTCTTTTTCTTCTAAAACTTCTGATCCTTCTGAAGCTAAGATACCGTTAAAACGCTCAACTAAAGCTTTTTTAGCATCTTCTTCAATGTTAGGACGTACGATATACATAATTTCATATGTTCTCATAGTTTATTTGCACCTCCTTATGGTCTATGCGGCTTATCAACATATATGTGATAAGCAAGGAATAATTTTCATTACTCACAATCCAGAATTATAGCACAGAGTATTACTTTTTACAATTCATTTTATAATGATTCTCTCGTTAAGTTCATTAACTAATGTGATTAAATCCTCCATATTACATCCTAGTCTATCTAATCTCCAAAAATAATAGTATCTCTTGATCTCGCAATTTCAATTGCTTTATCTAAACTAGGTCTTTTACTTTTTGAACCACTCATAAGGTTTTTTTGTGATCATAGATTTTTGTTGAGTTTTTGAACACACAAATATATATACAATTCTTATTTATTTCGATATAGAAAGAGAGTGTATAGAAAATGGTTATTTTCAGTACACTCCTTTTTTATATGATACTAGTTATTAATTGTAAAATCTTTATATTCATCATTAAGGAGCTTTTTTAGTAGAACTTCTATATTATCTTCGCAACCACAAAGACCATTCTTTTTATATAATTCTGTATCTTTATCAGAATTAGTTAACCAAATGGCAGCCATATTAACATCTAATGCTCCCAAGATGTCATTTTTAAAAGAATCTCCTATAAACAAGCACTCTTCAGGATTAACGTTTAGATTAGAGGTGACATTTAAAAATGCTTTAGGGTCCGGCTTTTCATAACCTATATTCTGAGATATAAAAATATTCTTTTCGAATATTGATCTAATATCGAGGTTATCAATTTTAGTGTTCTGTTCTTTAAGCTTACCATTGGTAAGGATGGCGATGTTTACATTTCCTTTCAAGGACAAAAGCAAATCATTTATTTTTCTATTAACAGTTATACTAGACAGCAATTTAGTAAAAAAGGATTGGAAATACTTATTAGCTTCTGCATGAGAAATATCTATATCAAAATGTTTTAAAGTTTTAATTAATCTTAACTCTCGCAATTCATCTAAGGTAATAATCCCTTCATCATGCTGTTTCCAAAAATATAAATCATATTTCTTATATAATTTCATAAAGTCACTATACTCTATGTCTTTAAATAACGTATATTCTTCAAAAGTATCTTTATTAGCTTTTATCCATAAATTATTAAAAGAAAATAGCGTATTATCTAAATCAAAAATAACCAATTTCACTTTTCTAGCCATTACTCACACGCCTTTTAAAATGTATGAAGATTGTTTTAAAATATGGTATAAATTACCATTGCCTGCAAAAATATCAAGATCATTAAAGTTGCTTTGAAGGCCTATCCAATAAAGTGGTTGTTCATAATTTGCAGGTGGTATATAGTTTTTATTTAGTATACCAGAATAAACATATATCTGCTGTTTGTCTTGATAATATGTTATATCCATTATTGGATGCAATATCACATCATCGCATGTTAGGGATATCTCTTCTAACATTTCCCTATATACACTAGACTTAATACTTTCACTTTCTTCAACCTTTCCGCCTATCAAATTATACATATTTTTAAAAGGTGGATTAATTCTTTTACACATTAAGATATTTTTGAAGTTTCTATCAAAAATTGGAATTAGATTGGTCTTTTGCAATATCATCCATCCTTTTTATTAATTGAATATTCTTCATATACTAACCAAATGATTGATACTAGAGTAATGATAAGGCCTAAAATTTTCATGAAATTTGGAAGTGGTCCCCAGAGAATCCATGAAATTATCATAGCTACAGGTAACTCTATAGTAGTTAAAGTTGCCATACTAATTGAACTGACTCTTTTTGTTGAAAACATAAGTAATTCAAATGTTATAATCTGACCTAAAATAGCTATTGTAGTCCCATAAAAAATGACGTTGGTTTTTAAAAGAGAGAACTCCTGAATATAAAAAATACTACAAAATAAAGCTGTAATTACTGCTATTGCAAATATATATACCTTTATAAATCCATGATTGGTTGTTTTAGGTAATGTAAACATATTTGTTGCAAATGATACTCCAGCAAACAAGCCCCATAAGCACCCTAGGAAACTTATTTGTGTAATATTAGTACCAATTAAAATAAAGGAGCCAATCCAAAGCATTATAATAGAAAGAATGTGTTTATAATTAAATCTTTCTTTGTTAAAGATCACACCTAACAAAAATAATATCCATGGAAATTGGAATAAACCTAGTGATGCTATGCTTGGATTAGTTAATTTAATCGATGAATAATAGCAAATACCTGTTAGCGCTGTAGTAATACCAGCAATATAGTTAAATGGATTTTTTAAAATATTAGGTGTAAAACTTTTATAAGTTGGATTAGAAACTAAATATCGGATTATAAAATATACTAAACCTATTACTAATTGATATAGTATTATATTGATAGTTTCTACACCATTTACATTAGCCATTTTGACTATATTAGAATTAAAACCAAATGAAATTCCAACGAACAAAGCAGCTATTCCACCGATAACAGAAGGTTTTTTAGACATTAAAACTCGCCTCTTAATTTTGGAATTACAAATTTAGCAATGCCACTACCTATTTCAGTGTTACAGTTTGCATGAATAGGTATCCATTTCACATTATGAATCTCATTATCTGGATGTGGTTCGCCGTTTATTTCAGTGATATATGTTCTTAAAAATAACTTTTCATTTTCTAACATAGAAATATCTTCATAATCACCAAAAAATTCCATTTTTGAAATAGTTACATTTAGCTCTTCTCTCAATTCCCTTGATAACGCTTCAATGTCATTTTCTGTCCCTTCATATTTACCGCCAGGTAACATATAAAAATTGGGTGCTTTCTTTTTACTAACGGATAAAATACAATCATTTTTTATAATGACAGCAGCAACTTTTTTAATCATAAAAAAGACTCCTTAATATTGGTAATTTTGCATTAAATCTTTTGTTTTTGTCATAAAATTCACGTGTTCTTCACATATGTCTAATTTATCTTTAATGTACTCTCCGACTACTTCTTCCGTTGGTTCACTGAAAGCATCACCAAATATAGAAACACCTTCTAAAGATTTAGAAGATAATCCAAATGTCATAAGAGCATATTTAACATCGTCTTGATCTCCAAAGTTATAAATAGGACACTCGTAATCAATACCATATTTAGCTTCAAATTCTCTAAATAATTCTATTGCAACATTCTTTTGCTCAGCTAAATCTTCTTGATAACCTACACAACCATCAACTATTTTTTTAATACCGTGTTCTAAACAATATACTGTCGCAGCTGCATGTATAGCTAATTTATCGCCTAAAAGCACTAGATTTATACCCCATCTTTTGAAATCGGCTTCTAAATTTTTTATTGCAATACTTCTAAACAGTCCATATGTAGGTAAAATTGTTCTCCCTACAATATTATTTGGAAATCTTTCAATCAATTCTTTAACCCTCATTTCTGAAAGTTCACTTTTTATGCCAATACCACTATTACAAGTTATTAAATGTACTTCTTTATCTTGTAGGGATTCCAAACAAGCAACTAAAGAAGAATCTCTTCCACCAGTAAATAAAATAGCAACTTTTTCTCTTTCCATTATTCATTCCTCCATATATTCTTTAATTTTTTTTAGTAAAAATTGAATGTCCTCTTCATTATTTATAAAACTTAAAGATACCCTTATGGCATTAATATCTACGATATCTTTAGTGAAAATAGAAAAAAACTCTAAATGCTCTTTCAATGCCTTACAGTTAATGTTTTCTGGGAAAGTTAAAGTACAAATATTATAATTGTTGTCTGTAACAATACTTATATTAGCAATATCGGAAACTAAACATTTCATATAATTATTTAAACTTTGCGTTTTAATGTAAACGCTTTCAATTTTTCTCGAACTAGTTAAATATTTTAAAACATTATTCATACCATAAACACTAGGTCTAAACATAGTTCCTAGTTCCCATCTTTGTCCATTGTCTTGAATGCTATAATCGTTATAATCATTAAAGTGTTCAAAGGTTGAAATTCCAGAAAATATAATATCTAAATCTTTTTGGATATTTTTTCGAACAAATAAAAAACCTAATCCTTCAGGCCCATAAAGCCATTTATGAGCAGGAAAACAATAAAAATCTGCATTAATATTATGTAGATTTACAGGATATGATCCTGCAGCTTGAGCACCATCTACTAGTACTTTTATCCCTCTACGATGTGCAATATCTATAACTTCTTTAATAGGTACTACTTCTCCTGTCTTCCAAAATATATGAGATATAACTATCATTTTAGTTTTACAGGTAATTAGGTCTTCTAGTTCCTTGATATTAAATCTTTGTTTTACTTTATACTCTTTGATTACTACGCTTTTTTTGTTTTTCAAATTTATTAAAGGAGATATACTTGCAAGATGTTCCATAGAAGTTGTTATTATTTCATCTCCAGTATTAAATTTCATACCATTAAGAACTATATTAAGGCCAAACGTAGTATTATCAGTAATGGTTATTTCCTCACTATAAGCACCAATTAAATCGGCTATCTGTTCTCGTAAATGAGATAATTGTACATTAAACTTTTTTCTTGATCCTTTTCTTGATCGTCCGTAATAAAATTCATTTTTTATTTCTTTTATCATTTTACATTTTAATTCTTTAATTAATATAGATAATTCACCTGTATTAAAATAAAGATTATTTTTTATAAAATTTCCTCCTTTTAAAATAAATAATAACACAAAAAGAAATATTTTACACATTTTCTAGAAATAGTTCATTTTGTGTTCACTTTTATGTCAACAAGTATTAGAAACATTAATATGGTAAATCGATGTATGTAAGAAATTTATTTGTTATTTTACTCATTTATCGCATTATTAACTTTTAAGTATAAAAAATTAATTTATGAAGATACTGAAATGAGTAAGAATTTATCTAATTTTAATGAAGAGGTATGTAAAAAAGCTATGCATAGATATTATAAAATTGAACCTTATTTTAAACGATTAGAATCAGTGAAAGAAATTAGTGAGTCAACTAAAGTCCCTATTCGTGCGCTTTATAATTGGATTAATAGATACAATAGCGATGGGGTTACAGGTCTCATAGATAAAGCAAGAAGTAATAAGTATCGAATAAATACAGATGAAGATATTAAGAATGAATATTTCAGTACATCCTCTTTACATCCCTGCTCATTTCGAATAATAAATTTTTATAAAATTAAGAACTTTTTATGTTCCGTATAACTTAATATTTAAACATTACAAATCGTACTAAATGCGTTGTTGCGAATTGAGTTTAATTGTTATAGCATAAAAATTACATTTTACATATAATTGTACGTAATTTCTAAATTCTCAATAAAAAAGGAGCACATTTATGTTAAAGAAGGTTACATACTCGATAATTTCATTTTCAATGTTAGCGACAAGTTTGAGCATGGTTAACGCAAATGCAGAGGAATCTTCTAAAAGTCAGTCAACAAGTGAAAAAGGAACAATGGGTTATGGCTACCAACAATATTTAAAGAAACATCCTAATCAAAAAAGTAACGCAACACAAAATCGTTCAACGTTCTCAACTAAATCTAGATCAGCTGTAACTAACACTGGAGAGAGAGTATTAGATATTTCAGAATGGCAAGGTAATTTAACTGACGCTCAAGTTAAAAAACTCAAGAAAAATTATGACTTCATCATTATACGCGGCCAGTATGGTTCAGAATATGTAGATCAATGTTTAGAGCACAATTCAGCTTTATTAGACAAAAATAATATGAAATTCGGTGTTTATTCTTATAGTATGTATGAGAATGCTGATGACGCGCGTTATGAAGCAAGAACTTTATACAATCGTGCTCCAAAAGCTTCATTCTATATTAATGACTATGAACAATCTTCAGTAACGAGTGGCGATGAGAATACAGCTACTCAAGCTTGGGCAAATCAAATGAGACAACTTGCAGGAAACAAAAAAATACTCTTCTATTCTTATGAAAACTTTATGGTAAATCACGTTGCAAATGCAGTGAGTTCGTATGATGGCTACTGGTTAGCATCTTATCAAGCTGAAGAACCTACACGTGAAAAAGTTTTATGGCAATATACTGATAGTTATTATTCACCTGAGTTAGACCAAAACGTAGATGCCAATTACCTTGATAGCAATGTTGATGCTTCTTGGTTCACATCTTAAAATTAATACGAACATAGTCGAACAAAAACACTTCACTTTTACGAACATTCGTTCTATAATATAGGTGAGGTGTTTAGCATGAAATTAAATTTAGATTGGAATAAAGATTTCCAAGAATTTCAAGATATCTTAAATTGTGGTATTCACCCTGAATGGCTTTATTGTGCTAAGGCAAATATGGTCCTTGAACCTGCATATACTGGCGAAGGAAAGCAATTCTTTAGCACTCAAGATATAATCGAAGCAAGTGAAGTAATTCCATTTTTTTAAGAATTTGGAAATTCAAATATAAAAGCAATGTAGTTGAGTCACTTAGCCACTTTGAGCATACTAAACTACATTGCTTCTTTTTTTATAAAAAAGAGCCATCTCCTAATGAGATAGCTCCATAATATTTATTCAATTATACATTAAAGCGGAAGTGTACGATGTCTCCATCCTTCATAATGTACTCTTTACCTTCTAAGCGTTGTTTACCCGCTTCTTTAGCGCCATTTTCGCCACCGTGTTCAACATAATCTTCATAACTAGTAACTTCGGCACGTATAAATCCACGCTCAAAGTCAGTATGAATAATACCTGCACATTGTGGTGCTGTCATACCTTGTCTAAATGTCCATGCACGAACTTCTTGGACACCAGCTGTAAAGTAAGTAGATAAGCCTAATAAGTCATAAGTAGTTCGAATTAAACGATCTAAACCAGGTTCTTCAATACCTAGATCTTCTAAGAACATTTCTTTATCTTCATCATCTAATGTTGCGATTTCTTCTTCAATTTTGGCACTAATCACAATGACTTCAGAATCTTCTTTTTCAGCATATTCGCGAATTGCTTTAACTTTATCGTTATCTTCATCGCCAATTTCATCTTCACCAACATTAGCGATATATAACATTTTCTTAGAAGTTAATAATTGTGCTTGATTTACCCATTTTTGGTCATCTTCATTGAAATCAATACTTCTAACCGGTTTACCATCTTCTAACGCTTCTTTAATTCTAGTCAAGATGCGTAACTCCATCTCAGCTGTTTTATCCTTTTGACGAGCCATTTTTTCAATTTTAGGTAAGCGTTTATCAACAGATTCTAAATCTGCTAATACCAATTCCATATTGATTACTTCAATGTCATCTAGAGGATTCACTCGACCAGATACATGCGTTACATTTTCATCGTCAAATGCACGAACAACCTGGCATATCGCATCTACTTCACGGATATGGGATAAGAATTTATTTCCTAACCCTTCGCCTTTAGAGGCACCTTTCACGATACCTGCAATATCTGTAAATTCAAATGTAGTAGGAATTGTTTTTTTAGGTTGTACCATTTCTTCTAATTTAAATAAACGTGAATCTGGTACTTCTACGATTCCCACGTTCGGATCAATCGTAGCAAATGGATAGTTTGCTGCTAATGCACCAGCTTTAGTAATTGCATTAAATAGGGTAGATTTACCTACGTTAGGTAAGCCTACGATACCTGCTGTTAAAGCCATTAATCATTCTCCTAACTTTCTTCGTCTTGATGAGATTCAAGAACTTTTTTCAATTTTTTATTAAACGTCTGACGTGGAATCATAATGCTACGCTGACAATTTTCACATTTAATTCTTATATCAGCACCCATTCTTATAATTTTAAAGCGATTTGTTCCACATGCATGTTGTTTTTTCATTTCTACTATATCATTTATTCCGTAATTTGACGTCATAAAATGACCTCCAATGATAATTAGCTTTTACTTTGCTCTTCACTGTACTGAGTGAAGAGAGGTTGTGGCATGCGTATGCCTTCTTGAATAAACATTTTTTGTGCTTCTTTTCTAATAATACGTGCACCTGAGGCACCTTCGCCAGGAATTGTCTCGGCAGAAATACGAATCGTTGCTTTATTATTCTCTAATGCATCAATACCTTCAACCACTGGATCACTAACAAATAAATAATACTTACTACGTAATGAAGTAAATAATTTATTTAATTTCTTCTCAACTTGGTCTAAATTCTCATCAACTGAGACTGGAAGTTCCACAATAGATGTGCCGTTAGTAATTGAGAAATTAGTTATCTCTCCCATGCTACCATTTGGCAAAATCGTCAATTCACCAGAAATAGTGTTGATACGCGTAGATCTCAAACCAATAGACTTAACTGTACCTTCTGCTACAGTTGTTCCACCGCTATTGATTTTAACATAATCTCCAACATCAAATTGATTCTCAAATATAATAAAGAAACCTGTAATGATGTCTTTGACAATCGTTTGAGCACCGAAACCTACTGCAACTCCGACCACACCAGCACTGGCGATAATTCCTTCAACACTTATACCAAATTTACTTAAAATGGTAGTAATCACAATAAACCATACGATATATTTTACTACGTTTTGTACTAGTGACACGAGTGTCTTAGAACGTTTCTTATTTCCTTTTTTACTTTTATTTTGTATTTTAAAAGCTTGTTCAATGACTTTATTTAAAATCGCTATAACGATGAGTGCGACAATGATATAAATCAAAATCATAATAATTTTTATGACAAGATTTTCATAAGTCTCTACTTTAGTTAAAGGTTCAAATAAAGAAGATAAAATATGCTTTACTTGGTTCATAAATGTATTACCTCCTTTTCAAATTTTCCATAATTCCCATATTATAACTTAAAAAATACAGTTTTAATCAGTCTACAGTTTTAAAAATAACTTTATAACTTCACTACTTTCTATTCAATTGCTGAATAATTCTTTTAAACTCGTCTTCTGATTTAAATTCAAACGTGATTTTTCCAATATTTTTAGACGTGGAAATTTCAACTTTGGAACCATACTGCTCTTTAAGTAACCTTTCCTGTTGTTGAATAAATTTCGGTTTTTTATTGTTCGCTTGCTTTGATTTTGCATTCGACTCGCCTTCTTGTAAATATGTATTTACATATTGCTCAAGTTGTCGTACGCTCCAAGACTCCCGGACGGCTTCTTTACCTACCTTTTTCATTAAAGCTTCGTCCTTTAAGGATAATAAGGTGCGGCCATGTGCACCAGAGAGCTCTCCCTCTCTAACCATCTTCATAATGGCGGATGGAAGATGGAGTAATCTAAGCATATTCGCAATATAAGGACGTGATTTACCTAATCTACGAGCAACTTCTTGCTGCGTAATCTTTAAATCCGACATTAATTTTTTATAACTTTCAGCCTCTTCAATCGCATTTAAATCTTCACGTTGTAAATTTTCAATAATTGCGAGCTCCATCATATCTTCATCAGATAACTTTTTAACTATCGCAGGAATACTTTCTAACCCAACGATTTGTGAAGCTCTAAAGCGTCGCTCACCCACTACAATATAATATCCTTGTATGGTTTCTCTTATTACAATAGGTTGAAGGATTCCATGTTGTTGAATAGATTTAGCTAAATCTTGCAATTTATCCTCATCAAAGGTCTTACGCGGTTGGTAAGGATTAGGCTTGATTAAATCTATAGCTACATGTTGAACTTGCTCATCTCTCTCGAGTTGCAAGCGCTGATCATCATTTTGCGTCATATTTTCACATCTTTCTATAAATGATTAACAATTTTTTGCAACACATCATTTCTTAACACTTATTATTTTAAAAATTTCACTCTTGTAGTACAAGCTTTAGTAAATGATTATACTAACTCAAATGAAATTTTTTCAATAACGCGAAACTCTATGTTAAAAGTATTCGTCGCACTTATAAGTAAACTGTTTAATCTAAATTTTCAGAAAAGTTGTTGACAAATCATTTTCTACTCTGTAATCTAAGTATTAACAATTACAAAACGAAACATTTTACACACTATAAAAAGGAAAGTAGAACTTACACTGCTTTTACAGAGAGTCTTCGTTAGCTGAGAGAAGGTATTGAAAGAAAGTTTGAAAATGGCCTTGGAGTGTTGATGCCAATATGAGGTATCAACGGGTTCGCCCGTTATAGCGATACAGTATTAACATTGTAGTTGAATGGCGTACTGGAATTCATTACCACCGTCACAACGTATCGTTAATACTCATTTAATCTTCCTAAGACTAAATGAGTTTTTTATTTGGCTCAATGATTTAACATAACGATAATGCTTGTGATTGAAGTTGACACTTCCAAAAATAGACGCTGTTTAAACATAATGGCGTACTGGTAGAGGTTACTTTAGTAATAAAGTGATAAACAAAGGTGGTACCGCGAAACTTAAGCTTTCGTCCTTTACATCCGAATGAATCGGGTTTAAAGGACGGAAGCTTTTTTTATTTATTTAATTAGGAGGGTCTAGAAATGAAGGATACTGAATTAGCTCAAATTGCTCTAACAAAGGATCATACCGGCGCTATAGCCAATCCAATTTATTTATCTACTGCATATCAACATCCTCATCTAGGTCAATCAACAGGATATGATTATACACGCACTAAGAACCCAACTCGCACAGCGTTCGAAGAATCATTTGCCAAACTGGAAAAAGGCATTTCATCTTTTGCCACTTCTAGTGGAATGGCAGCAATCCAACTCGTTTGTAACATCTTCAAACCTGGGGATGAAGTGCTCGTAGCATTTGATTTATACGGAGGCACTTTCCGTTTATTCGATTTCTACGAACAACAATATGGCGTGAAATTTAAATACGTTGATTTCTTAGATTATGAAGATGTTGAAAAAAATATAACTCCACAAACAAAAGCTTTATTTATTGAACCGATTTCCAATCCACAAATGATAGAAATTGATGTCGAGCCGTATTATGTTCTAAGTAAAAAACACAATTTATTAACAATCATTGATAATACGTTCTTAACGCCCTATCTATCAACACCTCTTGAAGAAGGTGCAGATATCGTTTTACATTCAGCAACGAAATATATTGGTGGACATAACGATGTATTAGCCGGCGTCGTGACTGTGAAAGATGAACACTTGGCTGAACAACTTGGACAATTCCATAATATGATTGGCGCAACGTTATCACCTTTAGACAGTTATCTACTTCAAAGAGGACTTAAGACATTACATCTTCGTATCGATCGCTCTCAAGAAAATGCACAACGACTGGCTGAACGTTGTCGTCATTCAGAATCCATAGACGAAGTCCTCTATAGCGGCCGTACAGGAATGCTTAGTTTAAGACTCAATAAGGCTTTTAGCGTCGCTAGATTTTTGGAAAATTTAGACATCTGCATATTCGCAGAAAGTTTAGGAGGTACAGAAACATTTATCACCTTCCCATATACACAAACACATGTAGATATGCCTGATGCTGAAAAAGATAAACGAGGAATAGACGAACACCTGATTCGACTATCAGTTGGTATTGAAGATTATCACGATATTGAAGCAGATATTATTCAAGCATTAGAAAATTCTAAAGTAGGAGTGATTTCATGAGTTTATCTAGAGAGACAGAAGTAATCTTTGATTCACGTAGAGGACAGGATTATCACTCAGCAAATCCACCCTTATATGATTCTTCAACATTTCACCAAACAGTACTTGGTGGGAATGCACAATACGACTACGCAAGAAGTGGAAACCCAAACCGTACGCTTCTGGAAGAAAAATTAGCACGTTTAGAAGGTGGAAAATATGCTTTCGCATATGCATCAGGTATAGCAGCCATTACTGCTGTCTTACTTACACTCAAATCAGACGATCATGTAATTCTTCCTGATGACGTTTATGGTGGCACATTTCGTCTTACTGAACAAATATTAAATCGTTTTAACATTAAATTTACGACGGTAAATGCGACAAACATTCTAGAAATTAAAAATGCAATTCAATCAAATACAAAACTCATATATGTGGAAACGCCATCGAACCCACTTTTCAAAATTACGGATATTCGTGCAGTAGCCAGAATAGCCAAACAAAACAACTTACTCTTAGCGGTAGATAATACCTTTATGACACCCCTTGGTCAATCTCCTTTAGCTCTAGGAGCAGATATTGTAGTACATAGTGCTACTAAATTTTTAGGTGGTCATAGTGATCTTATTGCTGGAGCAGCGATCACTAATCGTAAAGATATTGCAGATGCCCTTTACCTCTTACAAAACGGTACTGGAACGGCGCTTTCAGCTCATGATAGTTGGACGTTAGCAAAGCATCTTAAAACATTACCTGTAAGATTTAAACAATCTGTAGAAAATGCCGAACGTTTAGTTAAGTTCTTAAGTCAAAGTAACGAAATTGCTGAAGTATATTACCCAGGAAATAATCCAACACATTTAAGACAGGCTTCAACCGGTGGTGCTGTCATTGGCTTCCGACTTAAAGACGAATCAAAGGCACAAACCTTTGTAGAGTCTCTAACTTTACCACTTGTGTCTGTCAGTCTTGGCGGAGTTGAAACAATCCTTTCCCACCCAGCCACAATGTCACACGCAGCTGTTCCTGAGGCAATAAGAAATAAGAGAGGAATTACTTTCGGTTTATTTCGCTTAAGTGTAGGACTAGAGGACCCAGAAGAAATCATTGCAGATATTAACTACGCTTTAAAGGAGGCTTTCAATGAGTCAATTTCTGAACCAATTGCAGAACAACGTTTTGGTAGCTGATGGAGCTATCGGAACAATATTTTATTCAGAAGGGCTCGACACTTGCCCTGAAGCATATAACTTAACCCACCCTGATAAGGTAGAACGTATTCATCGCTCTTATATTGAAGCAGGTGCAAACGTCATTCAAACCAATACGTATGGTGCTAACTTTGAAAAGTTAAAAACTTTCGGCTTAGAACATCGTGTCAAAGAAATTCATAAAGCAGCAGTTCAAATTGCAAAACGTGCAGCGCATCATGACACATTCATCTTAGGAACTGTAGGTGGCTTTAGAGGTGTCAGACAAGATGACATCAGTTTGTCTACGATTCAATATCACACCGAATTACAAATTGATACTTTGATTGACGAGGGCGTAGATGCGCTACTATTTGAAACCTACTACGATTTAGACGAATTAAAAAGTATTGTTGTCGCCACACGTCGAAAGTATGAGATTCCTATCATCGCACAGTTGACCGCTTCAAATACGAACTATCTTGTTGATGGTACTGAAATCAATGACGCTCTTAAACAACTGGTAGCATGTGGGGCTAATGTCGTAGGTCTCAATTGTCACCATGGTCCACACCATATGCAGCGTTCATTTTCACATATAGAACTTCCGGATAATGCCTATTTATCGTGTTATCCAAACGCAAGTCTCTTAGATATTGAAAACAGTGAATTTAAATACAGTGATAATGCCCAATATTTCGGAGATGTAGCACAAGAATTAATTAATGAAGGTGTGAGATTAATTGGCGGATGTTGCGGTACGACACCTGAGCACATTCGTTACATTAAGACTGCTGTTCAAGGTTTAACACCTATAAAAGACAAGAAGGTCGTTCCAATCACGAAGAAATCTAATCACAAACCTACGAAAGTGGTTAAACAGAATCTGACTTCTAAAGTTAAGAATGGGCCAACGGTCATTGTGGAACTTGATACACCTAAGCACTTAGACACAGATACCTTCTTTGAAAATGTAGGCAAACTCGATGAAGCAGGTATCGATGCCGTCACATTAGCTGATAATTCACTTGCAACGGTTCGAGTAAGCAATATTGCAGCCGCAAGTCTTATTAAACAACAATATGATATCGAACCACTCGTTCACGTGACATGTCGCGACCGAAACCTTATCGGCCTGCAATCTCACCTTCTAGGATTATCACTGATTGGTGTAAACGAAATTCTAGCAATTACAGGAGATCCTTCTAAAGTAGGTCACTTACCAGGAGCAACCAATGTCTACGATGTAAATTCAAAAGGTTTAACGGAACTCGCATTGAGATTTAACCAAGGTATTAATACAGATGGTGATGCGCTGAAGAAACATACAAACTTCAACATCGCAGGTGCGTTCGATCCAAACGTACGTAAACTAGACGGCGCCGTAAAGCGTCTGGAGAAAAAAGTCGCAAGTGGCATGAGCTATTTCATTACACAACCCGTCTACAGCAAAGAAAAAATTAAACAAGTTTATGAAGAAACGAAACATTTAAATACACCGTTCTTCATTGGCATTATGCCTATCGCTAGTTATAATAATGCACTTTTCTTACATAACGAAGTGCCAGGCATAAAGATGTCAGAAGATGTATTGAACCAATTCAAAGCTGTTAAAGATGATAAAGAAAAAACGAAAGAGTTAAGTTTACGACTTTCAAAAGAATTAATCGATACAGTGCATGAATATTTTAATGGTTTATACATTATTACACCATTCCAGAAGGTGGATTACTCACTAGAACTCGCAGCATACTCTAAATCAATTACTGCTAATAAGGAGGCAATATTATGACAACAATTAAAACTTCAAACTTAGGATTCCCAAGATTAGGTAGAAAAAGAGAATGGAAAAAAGCTATCGAAAGTTACTGGGCTAAAAAAATTAATAAAGCTGAATTAGATCAAACACTTACTGATTTACACAAAGAAAACCTATTACTTCAAAAGAATTATCATTTAGATAGTATTCCAGTTGGAGACTTCTCATTATATGACCATATTCTTGATACATCTCTACTATTCAATATTATTCCTAAACGTTTCCAAGGTCGTGAAGTCGATGACGATTTATTGTTTGATATCGCCCGCGGTAATAAGGAACATGTAGCGAGTGCACTAATTAAATGGTTTAATACAAACTATCATTACATCGTACCGGAATGGGACAATGTAGAACCAAAAGTTGAGAAAAATACATTATTAGAACGATTCAAATATGCTCAATCTATTAATGTGAATGCTCACCCTGTGATTGTTGGACCTATCACATTCGTCAAACTCTCTAAAGGTGGCAACCAATCATTTGAAGAAAAAGTTCAAACATTGCTTCCACTTTATAAAGAAGTTTTATCATCATTGATTCAAGCTGGTGCTGAATATATTCAAATTGATGAACCTATTTTAGTAACTGACGATAGCGAGAGCTATGAGGATATTACAAAAGAAGCTTATGAATATTTTGCTCAAGCGGGCTTAGGTGAAAAGTTAGTCATCCAAACTTACTTCGAACGTGTGCATTTAAAATTCTTAAGTTCATTACCAGTTGGCGGATTAGGTTTAGACTTTGTTCATGACAATGGTTATAACTTAAAACAAATTGAAGCAGGAGATTTCGACTCAAGCAAGTCACTTTATGCTGGTATTATTGATGGTCGTAACGTGTGGGCTGCAGATATTGAAGCTAAAAAGCAATTAATCGAAACGTTGCAACAATATACTAATCAATTAGTAATTCAACCATCGTCTTCTCTTCTACATGTGCCAGTCTCATTAGATGACGAAACGTTAGATGAATCTATTGCCGAAGGTTTAAGTTTTGCTACTGAAAAGTTAGACGAATTAGATGCATTACGTCGTTTGTTCAACAATAATGATAGCGCAAAATATGACGAGCTCAAAGCACGTTACGAACGTTTCCAAAGCCAATCATTCAAAAACCTTGAGTATGACTTTGATAGCGTTCCTACAAGTCGTAAATCACCATTCTCAGAACGTAAACAAAAACAATATGCACGTCTAAATTTACCAGATTTACCAACTACAACAATCGGGTCATTCCCTCAAACACGTGAAGTACGTAAATATCGTGCAGATTGGAAGAACCATCGCATTACAGATGCTGAATATCAAGAGTTCCTACAAAATGAAATTGCACGTTGGATTAAAATCCAAGAAGACATCGGTTTAGACGTCCTCGTGCATGGTGAATTCGAACGTAATGACATGGTTGAATTCTTTGGTGAAAAACTTCAAGGCTTCTTAGTAACTAAGTTTGGTTGGGTGCAATCATATGGCTCTCGTGCAGTTAAACCACCTGTGATTTACGGGGATGTAAAATGGACTGAACCTTTAACTGTTAAAGAAACAGTCTATGCACAAAGCTTAACTGATAAGCCAGTCAAAGGTATGTTAACTGGACCAGTAACAATTCTTAACTGGTCATTCGAACGTGTAGATGTACCACGTAAAGTTGTTCAAGATCAAATTGCATTAGCTATTGATGAAGAAGTCTTAGCGCTTGAAGAAGCAGGCATTAAAGTTATTCAAGTAGACGAACCAGCATTACGTGAAGGCTTACCATTACGTTCTGAATATCATGATCAATACTTGAAAGATGCCGTCAACTCATTCAAGTTAGCAACATCGTCCGTTCATGATGAAACACAAATTCATACACATATGTGCTATTCTCAATTCGGACAAATCATTCATGCTATTCACGACTTAGATGCTGATGTTATATCAATTGAAACATCACGTAGTCATGGTGATTTAATCAAAGACTTTGAAGATATCAATTATGATTTAGGTATCGGATTAGGTGTTTATGATATTCATAGTCCTCGTATTCCGACTGAAGAAGAAATTACAACAGCAATTAATCGTTCTTTACAGCAAATCGATCGTTCATTATTCTGGGTAAATCCAGATTGTGGTCTTAAAACGCGTAAAGAAGACGAAGTGAAAGATGCCTTAACAGTTTTAGTTAATGCCGTTAAGAAGAAACGCCAAGACAACAATGCAACAACAGCTTAATATCATTCAGAGGTGATGCTTATGACAAACTATCCTTTATGGGAGCAACTCAATCAACTTAAAGAGGCCCAATGGGTCGACTTAACTCATACGTTCGATCTAGACATTCCTCGCTTTAGTGAGTTTGAAAAAGGCGAAGTTTCAACACTCTTTAACGTCAAAGATCATGGTTTCTACGTTCAACGATGGAATATCGTTACTCAATATGGTACACATATCGATGCGCCAATTCATTTTGTAGAAAATAAGAGATATTTAGAAGAGTTAGACTTGAAAGAACTAGTATTACCACTTATTGTCTTAGATTACTCTAAAGAGGTTGCAGAGAATGCAGATTTCATCGTGACACGAGAACACCTTGAAGAATGGGAAAGTCAGCACGGCAAAATTGAAGCCGGTACCTTCGTCGCACTCCGTACAGATTGGTCTAAACGTTGGCCAGATATAGATCAGTTTGAAAATAAGGACTCCGACGGCAACCAACATTTACCTGGTTGGGGTTTAGATGCGTTAAAATTTCTTATCGAAGAACGTGGCGTAAAATCTATAGGCCATGAAACGTTTGATACCGATGCCTCAGTTGATACTGCTAAAAATGGGGATATTGTAGGAGAACGTTATATTCTAGGTAAAGATACATTCCAACTTGAACTATTAACAAACTTAGATCAACTTCCTACAAGAGGGGCCATTATTTATGCAATAAGTCCTAAACCTAAAGATGCACCCGGCTTCCCTGTCAGAGCATTCGCAATCAAACCATAAAAGTAAAAAGATTTGATCGATTCTATTTAAAATAATCAACTATCGAGTATATTAATCATATAAATTAACATACTCAAACACTTTGGTAGGCTTTGAGCCGGCTTGCCAAAGATTCATAACTCAAGGTGCAACACAGCCTTAACAAAAATTAAGGTCGTACATCTCTTTTGCCATGAGTTACATGCGCGAATCGTAATGAAAGAGCCATTCATTACATCATCGCCCAATCTAACCTTCCTATTTTAATAAATATAATAAAGCTTTAAGTGATATCGTAGTAGAGTATCACTTAAAGCTTTTATAATGTAGCTATTAATTTTTTCAAATCAGTATTAAAATGATGAAAACCAGAAAGAGGTGTCTTAATTCAACTTCCCCTTCACAGTCGCATTTACTTCAAACAATTCACAAAGTGTGCTTCTGTTTTATCTTCAACTTCTTCAAGTGTCACACCATCTTGTAACTCAACCAAACGCATCTGACCATCAATAAAATCAAATACGGCTAAATCGGTAATTAATCTAGATACAACACCCGCACCAGTTAATGGTAAATCACATTGCTTTTTCACCTTTGACGCACCATGTTTATTGGTATGGAACATAATCACCACAACCTTTTTAGCACCAACAACTAAATCCATTGCGCCTCCCATACCTTTGACGAGTTTGCCAGGAATCATATAATTCGCTAAATCGCCTGTTTCAGAAACTTCCATACCGCCTAGAATTGCTAAATCTATATGTCCACCTCGAATCATCGCAAAAGATTCTGCATTATCGAAATAACTCGCACCTTTTGCGACTGTCACCGTCTCTTTGCCTGCATTAATCAGGTCTGGATCTAGCTCGTCTTCAGTCGGATAAGGCCCTATACCAAGCAAACCATTTTCCGATTGAAAATAAACATTCTCTACACTTTCAGGCATCGCATTCGCTACCAATGTTGGCATACCAATACCTAAATTAATGTACATATCACTTTTAATTTCACGTCCTGCACGTAGCAAGATTTTCTCTTTAGGTGTTAATTCAGTCATGCGTTTAATCCTCCCTTAGCGTTCTTTTTTCGATGCGTTTTTCAAAATTTTCACCTTCGAAAATATAATCTACATAGATACCTGGGAGATGCACCTGATTAGGATCAATTTCACCAACGTCAACAATTTTCTCTACTTCAACAACGGTTGTCTGAGCAGCCATCGCACATAATGGATTAAAATTACGTGCCGTTTTATTAAATATTAAATTTCCAGCTGTATCCGCTATATCAGCTTTTACGATGGCAAAGTCTCCTTGTATCGCTTCTTCCATGACATACTCACGGCCATTAAATACGCGTGTTTCTTTGCCTTCAGCAATCTCAGTACCTACACCTGTGGCAGTGTAAAATGCGGGAATCCCCGCACCACCTGCCCGTAATTTTTCTGCTAATGTACCTTGAGGCGTAAGCTCTACGTCTAACTCACCTGAGATAAATTGCTGTTCGAATAATTTATTTTCTCCTACATAGGAACTAATCATCTTGTCCACTTGTTTATCCTGAAGTAACACACCAAGGCCAAAGTCGTCTACACCACAATTGTTACTAACAACAGTGAGTCTCTTTGTACCACGTGCTTGAATAGCTGCAATACTGTGTTCGGGAATGCCGCATAAACCAAACCCACCAGCAAGTATAGTCATGCCATCCTCTAAATGTTCAAAGGCAGATTCAATATTCGTAATGACTTTACCCATGCATTATCCCTCCTCATAGTGAGAGACAACAGTAGCGATACCTTGTCCTCCACCAATACATAATGAAGCGATACCCATTTTTGTGGTTTCGTTCAATTGATGTAATAACGTTACAAGTATACGCGCACCTGATGCACCGATAGGATGACCTAGCGCAATTGCGCCACCTTTCACATTTACTTTATCTTGTGGTAGTTGAAGTTCGCGATCAACTGCCAATGATTGAGAGGCAAAGGCTTCATTTAATTCGAAAACATCAATATCTGAAACTGATTTATTCGAGCGCTTCAATGCTTGACGAACCGCTTCAACAGGACCAATCCCCATGATTGATGGATCCACGCCACTCGTACCGAAACTATCAAGAATTGCAATCGGCTTAACACCTAAGGCTTTTGCTTTCTCTTCAGTCATCACTAACATCGCAGCCGCACCATCGTTAATACCGGACGCATTACCAGCTGTCACTGAACCATCTTTTTTAAAGGCAGGACGTAACTTACCTAACTTATCTGCTGTTGTGCCTTGGCGGATACCTTCATCTTGCGAAACAATAATAGGATCACCTTTACGTTGAGGTACCTCAACCGGTACAATTTCAGCGTCAAATCCACCTGTTTCTTGTGCATGCGCCGCCTTTTGTTGTGATTGGGCTGCGAATTGGTCTTGTTCCTCTCTACTGATGCCATATTTTTCAACTAGATTCTCTGCAGTAATTCCCATATGGTAATCATTGAATTTATCAGTTAAACCATCACTTACCATGCTATCTTCTAATGCTTGATTGCCCATTTTAAAGCCAAAGCGACCATTTTTTAATAACATAGGTGATTGCGACATACTCTCCATGCCACCTGCAATAACAACCTCATTATCACCAGCTACGATAGATTGATATGCAAGTTGAATTGCTTTCAATCCAGAACCACATACTTTATTCAATGTAAATGCCGGCGTAGCTTCAGATAATCCACCCTTAATAGAAGCAATACGTGCAGGATTTTGTCCTTGGCCTGCTTGTAAGACATTACCCATAATCACTTCATTGATTTCATTTGAATCTATACCTGTATTTTTAACGATGTGCTTGATGACTGTTGCACCTAAATCATATGCAGGTACATCTTTGAATGCGCCTCCAAATACGCCAATAGGTGTACGATATGCTTCTGCTAGAACTACTCGTGTCATGTATTATTCATCTCCTTATTATTTATCTTTTTATTCTGAAAATGGGGGTCGAACCACATGTCAGTCTCATGTAATTTTCCCTAATTAATAAAACAGTAAAACGTCTATGTATTAAATATGAATTTTACCCGAATTACTGTTCTTTGAGGTACGATTTAAGTATGTATTCATACATCGCGCGTTCCCACTCATTACTGACAATAGTACCAAAATTTAGCTTTAATTTTCCAGAAACAATACATGTCTAAATAGATAAAAATGATTTAACATGATTAAAACGTTTAACTTGTCATTTTAAGACTGACCTTTCATGAAATATTACCTTAATTAATCATCCAATATTATGTATAACACCAAAAATATAAGGGAATTATTTAAAAAGCAGATAAAGGGGGGAGAAATATATGGATATTATTGCAAATAGTATATTCGTAGAAAATCAAGAAGAAGCATTACAATTTTATACAAACGTGTTAGCCTTTAAGAAAAAACGCGATGAACCTGTCGGAGAGGGATTTCGCTGGTTAACACTTGTCTCTCTAACACGTCAAGATGGTACAGAATTAATTCTAGAACCAAACGGCAATCCCATTTCTAAAGACTATCAAGAGCGCCTATATGAAGCTGGGATTCCAATTACAATGTTTGGTGTTAAAGATGTACAACAAACATATGAAACGTTATTAGAGTCAAATGTGAACTTTAAAGTTACACCTACCACGATGGGTAGCGTCAGAATGGCTATCTTTGATGATACTTGTGGTAATTTAATTCAAATTATTGAAAATTAAATAAAAAATTAAGAAGAAATAGCAGAGTTTAACACGGCCGGGTAGACTAACCGCATTATTATAAACTCATATAGCTATTTCTTCTCGATTTTACATGTCATGTTATGAATATAAGGTGAGAACTATTGTTGATTATTATGAATTGAGAAGTATATACTTACTTTCCTTTACATTTGCCTTATTACTTATTAATTGAAACATCATCAACTGAATCTTTTAGCTTTTTCATTTCACTATCTAAAAACTCTTGATGAGGTACATCAAAATACTTACTTAAAACAAGTGCATCTTCCATTTGGGGGTCGTTCTTGCCATTTTCCCATTCCCAAATATGATGAATTTCATATTTAGTACCAAATTTCTTATTTAAGTCTTCTACAAGCTCTTTTATTTCTAAATTATTTTTTTCTCGAATATTGTGTAAATTATTCATACTCAACACTCCCTGAAAGTCTTTTATATACATCACTTAAATACTTTGTTAAGTCTCTTTACTTTTAGAGAATTCATTTTCAATAAATATTAATAGTGATGATAAAAACTAATTACTTCTGTTGATACGTTTCAATAGCCTGATGAATTGTATCATGTAAACTTGGTTCTTCAAGCCAATGATGAAATCTTTCAATGATGTCTCTAGGGGTAGAGATATCTTCAGGAAAATCAATATCTTTCATACCTTCAAATAAATCGCCAAAATGACTTTTCTCACCTTCATAGTTTTTCATGAAGTTATAAAAACTCACCACTTGCACCTCCTGCATTTCATAACAATAGATATATATTAACAAAATATATACATTTCCAAAATACATTTGTTTTAATTTATTAGCGAAAAAATGTAAATAAACATTACAATTAATTGAATACATTTTTTAAATTAAATGTAACGGCAATATTCCTTTAACAATCGCTCGTTTAGTTCGAGTAAAGACAATCCCTTTCCCTCTTAAACCTTTAGCAGACATTTAAATTAACTTAAATGTTTTGACATTAATGCGCGTCAATTTGACTAATATACTTGTCAAATTGACTAAAGTAATATATGTTATTGATGTAAGGAGTTGATAGAAATTGCGAAATCGACTTAAAGAATTACGTGCAAGAGACGGATATAACCAAACGCAACTTGCTAAGAAAGCAGGGATTTCAAGACAAACCGTTTCTTTAATTGAACGTAATGATTTCACACCTTCTATTTTGACAACAATCAAAATAGCTAGAATTTTTAATGAACCAGTAGAAAACATTTTTATCATCGAGGAGGGAGATTTATGAAAGTAGGAAGATACATATTATTAACACTTATTGGAGGAATAATTGGGGGATTGATAGGTCTTTCTTTCGGCGGAATTAAAATTTTAAGTCTGACACCATTCACTCATTTTGCCAAAACTAACGTCGTTATCATAATTGCAACTATATCTTCAATAATCAATATACTTCTAACTTTATATTTATTTAAAGTACACAAAGATGCACTCAATTTAAAAGTTAAAACTAGGAATCACATTGATGATGAGTCTGCAGATTTATATGAGAAAAAGGCATATCTAAAATCGATGAAAAGTGACTTTATCTATTCAATACAAATACTAATCAGTCTACTAACTATTTTAATCGTTGTTTTAGGTAATGCGTCAGCAAAAAATATAATGTTTGTGATAATACCTTACGTTATTACAATTATTCCAGCTTTGATGATAGGATTTTTCATCCGAAAATTTGATCCTAGATATCCTAAACTAGGAGAGAAAAACTATATCGAAAAAACATTAAATTTATTCGATGAGGGTGAACGTCATATCACTTTAATTGCTATGTATAAATTGTATAGAGTTAACATCTCATTGATAATTGGAGGGTGTTTAATCGTTGGTCTATTCTCAATTTCCACAGGCATTAACCAAACATTGAGCTTAATCGTATTAATTATTCTTTTTGTTTATAACACTTTTGGTTATTTAACTAAAATCAATAAATTTTATAAATAATACTAAACATGTTTAATTTTTCAGGAGGATAGTCTTATGGAAAAGCTTTTAGATATTCAAAATCTTAATAAGTCGTATACAAATTCAGAATTTCGACTTTCAAATATTTCTTTTTCAATTGGACAAGGTGAAGTAGTCGGCTTAATCGGTAAGAATGGATCAGGGAAATCTACCCTCATTAATACAATTGTAGGAAATAGACATAAAGATAGTGGTTCAATTCGCTTTTTCGATGAAGAAGTGAGCGAAGAAGACGTTCAATATAAAGAGCATATTGGTGTAGTGTTTGATGATTTAAGAGTACCTAATAAATTGACTTTAACATCTATAGACAAAGTATTTACTAATATTTATAACACTTGGAATAGTGATAAATTCTTTTCATTGGTAAAGGAATTTGAATTACCAACACATAATCAAATCACTACCTTCTCAAGAGGTATGAGAATGAAAACAGCATTATCCATTTCAATGGCACATGACTCAAAATTACTCATTCTTGACGAAGCAACTGCTGGGATGGATGTATCAGGCCGAGAACAAGTGATTGAAATTCTTGAAGATTTTGTGGCACAAGGTAACAGCATTCTAATTTCTTCTCATATTTCAGAAGATATAGAACAACTCGCTAATCAATTAGTATTTATGAGAGACGGCGAAATCATTTTAAAGGAAAGTAAAGAAGAACTACTCAAAAATTATGGCATTGTTGACCAACCTGTTGAATCATTTAATATTTCTAACGACTATTTGGTCGCGTCACGTCAAAGAAATCATAATAGAATTAGTCTTGTGAACAATCATCATGAGGTTCCCGAAGCCAAACAAATTAACAACATTGATGATGCAACTAAAATTATTATGAGAGGTGATAAATAATGAAAGGTTTAGTATTGAGTACTTTATATGCAACTAAAAAACCATTAATTATATATTTCATTGTTGGAATCATAGCAGCTATAATTATGACTTTTTTAAACCCAACTATGAGCGGTTTCATGGTAGTAGTATTATTGGTTTCATCTATTGCAGATAATTTCAAACGTGAAAAAGATTCTAAATGGATGTATTACATCTCTACATTGCCTGTAAAACGTACTGATTATGTAAAGAGTTACTATTTACTTTTTGGCGCTATCACAGTCATCTCTTTTGTGATTAGTTTCCCAATTGTATTGATAATTACACACAGCATAAATATGGCGTTGATTGCCTTTTTAGTTTGTGTTGGTTGTACAGGGTTATATTCCGCACTATTCCCATTAACATTTAAATTCGGCCCTGAAAATTCAAACACAATCATCATGATTACCGTTTTCTTTATGATTATTATATATTTCGTATTCTATATTTTAGCAATTGCTTTAGGTGCACATCATAATAGTTCAATGACCAATATGTTAAGTAGTACAAATAGTTTACTTGTATTTGTTGTTTTTGGAATTTTAGGATTAGTGACTTTTTCCTTAACTTATATTTTATCTATAAAAATCTTTAATAAAAAAGAACTATAATAAGTTTCATATATCCCCTCACTATTACAATAGTGAGGGTTTTTTAGTATGGCTAAGATCATCCATTAATAACCTACTTTTTTATTTAATATGATTAAAAGCAATTATGCTTTAGATAATAGACTTTAATAAGGGATAAGAATATTTTTAAAATTAAATTCTAAATCTAAACAAATAGATTTTTCGCACAATTCTGGATATTATCAACATGTTATTATATGATGTGGATAACTTGAAGTTTATCTCTAAATGTTGCTATACAGGTGTTTGTGATTAGTTATCCATAAAGTTATCCACAATTATTAAATAAATATGTTAGTAATGTTAATAAAATTTTAACCTCAAGTTAATTGTTACTTAATGACACTCAATTACGCTTAAAAAGACAAATAATTTAAGGGAATGATAATATGGAAATCGTAAAAAATAAAAATGATTTATTTAGAATTATCGACCATGCAGACCAGAAACATACATCTAAAATTCTTCTTTTTATGATATTAGGCACGATTTTTTTAGATGCGTATGACATTACCATTTTAGGTACAATGACAGACCAGCTAACGAAAGAATTCCACCTATCTCCAACAATGCTTTCAGTGGTTATGACTTCCTTACCTATTGGAGCACTTTTTGGAGCCATACTAGGGGGTTCACTTGCACATAAATTCGGGCGTAAGCGTATATTATCTGTCTCATTACTTATCCTTGTAATCACTTCTTTAGGCGCAGCACTTGCTCCTCATTTAGCTATTTTACTTATCTGCCGCTTCATTATGGGCTTCGCTATCGGTATGGATAGTCCTGTTGCATTCACTTTCATTGCTGAAATTAGTAATAAATGGCAGAAAGGTCGTAATGTTAACTATTGGCAGGTTGTATGGTATGTAGCAATCGTTGCCTCAGCTTTAGTAGTTATCGCCTTCTTTTTAATGGGTACAGGTGAACACTTATGGAGATTCGCAGTTGGCTTTGGTGCTTTGATTGCTTTAGTACTCTACATTTTACGTATTAATTATTTAAAAGAGAGCCCAACTTGGATGATTAATCACCACTCTCTTAAAGAAGCTACCGAGTATGTACGGAATAATTATGATGTGGATTTAAAACTTGAAGGTACGGGGGAGTCATTTTCCGAGAATAAATCTTCAAAGCCATCTGGTACTGAAATATTTAAACCTAAATATTTGAAAAGGATTGTACTAGCAACAGCCATTTCAACATTACAGGGAATGCAGTACTATGGAGTAGGATTATATATCCCAATAATTGCAACTTACATAATTAGTAAAGATAAATTAGGCGTGCTATTAGGTACAGCTATCGTGAATATAGCAGGTATTATTGGTGCTTATATAGGATCACAACTGACATATAAGGTAGGTACACGCCGACTCACAATGATTGGTTTCAGTCTTGTGTTAATCGCGATGGTTATGACAGGCTTGTTCTATCACAGTTTACCAATGATTATCAATACATTCTTAATCGCATTGTTCTTATTTG
The DNA here is from genome assembly GCF_000692055.1 of Staphylococcus sp. TE8. NCBI lineage: Bacteria > Bacillati > Bacillota > Bacilli > Caryophanales > Staphylococcaceae > Staphylococcus > Staphylococcus sp. TE8. The sequence continues at coordinate 778,298 of NZ_JMGB01000002.1, read as the reverse complement.
GACATTCTGGTGGACCTGGTACACAAGGTAAGACGATTGCGGCTTTATCATTCCCAACATATTTACGCTCACAAGCTACTGGTTTCGTAGAATCAGTAAGTCGTACGGGAAGTATTATCGGTACATTTGTATTTCCGATTATACTTGCAGCTGTGGGATTAACAAATACGATGCTTATCTTAGCCATCGTTCCTTTAATTGGTTTAATTATCACGACTGCATTGAGATGGGAAGCTGTTGGAAAGAATGTAGAGGACGAGTAAATATTATATAAAGAAAGCCTCTTAGCTAGACCTCCCTTAATTGAGGGTAGTCTAAATTGCTAAGAGGCAATTTTTTATTAATTAGGGAAAGTACCTGGATTGAATCCGCCTTTCCATTTATTTAACGGCCAATATCTAAATAATACTTTACCAACAAGTTGATCTTTATCGACTAATCCTACATCATAACGACTATCAACACTATTTTGACGATTATCCCCTAATACTAAGTATTTATTTTTAGGGATTTTCATATGTCCATTAGCGCCTCTAACTGTTTTAGATTTAAAATTCTCAGTTAAATACTTTCCGACTTTATGTTTCTTATTATAATTTAAATATGGTTCCGACACTTTCTTATTATTTAAATATAATTGGTCTTTCTTGTACTCTACAGTATCTCCAGGTTTACCTATTAAACGTTTAATATAGTCATCTTTTTTAGTTGCATGGAAAATAACGACGTCGCCAGAATTAATATGATTCAATGTTTTAGAAATTCGGCTGACCATCACTTTATCCCTGTCTTCAAAAGTAGGATGCATAGACTCACCTGAGACGGTATAGGAAGTAAACAAGAATTTCGTTACTAATCCAACAATGATAAGCGCTACTGCAATTGCAATAATCCATTCTAATATCTCTTTTTTCATGGTTTAGGCTCCTTGATTCTTTAAATTATTCTTCTTCAGTTGTGTGGATAAGGTAACCCACTCCTAACGCTGCAGGTATACCAATAAATGGTGTGAACATTGAACTAAATAATAAACCAAATACTAAGGTACATAAGATACCTAAATATCCACTTTTTTGTTCATTCTCAATAAATTTTTTTATCAAAGATTTAATTCTCCTTTAATGCTCACTATTGTACTATACCATTTTTAATTTTTACATTCTTACCGGTTTTAATTTTATCGTATTGTTTTTTTGGTACAACAATGACGCGTTTACCTTTATTCGTTTGTATAGTAACAGTGTATAATTTTTCATGAGGTTTCATTTGATTTTTTAACATATTCATTTGGTACTTCACACTACTTGTCTTACTCTGATTCTCTTGGGAGGCAATGATATAGAAATATAACCAATTATTATAGTATGACGTCGCCATATATTGTGAAGTATATGGTGCACCTGAGCTGTATCGTCGTCTTGGTGCCATCATTGAACGTGCTTGTTGAGATTTAGTGTGATATACACCTTGTTTATACTTCGAAGCATTACTACTAGAAGCTATACTACTTGTTCTAGTTGCTTGTTGCGCAGCACGTTGGCTTGATTGTTGGGCAGCTCGTGACGCATTAGCTGCACTTGAGCGACTCATTGATGAACTAGATGATGTTGAGCCTCTTGAAGCTGACGAGGAAGCACTTGATGATGAACTACTACTTGAACTACTTGAGCTAGAACTACTAGACCCTCCTGATGTTGCAGCGTCTAATTCCGTTGATAACATACCAAGTGAGGCTGTAGTGAAAATAATCATTAAACTTATAAATTTTAATATTTTACCTTTCATCAACTCACCTTTTCTTATTTAGATACTTCATCTTTAGAAACTGCTTTACCTTCAACATCATCATCGCCGTATGTCATGTAAGGTGGGCGATAGACATGAATTTTGCTACCATCTTTAACTATGTATGGTTTTTTATTTCCATCACTTAAAATATGTTCATAAACATGTTTTAAATCTGTTTTCTCTAAATGTGATTTACCTTTATTGTCTTTATATTTAATCTCTACATTAGGCGTGTCTTCTCCACCATCATTTAGTACTTCATAATATACGTATTCATATTTATCTGATTTTTGACTTTCCTTCGAAGGTTCTTTCTGCTTTCCAGTTCCCCCACAAGCTGTGAGGATAAATGCTAAACTTAACAAACCAATTAATAGTATTAACCTTTTCATAAACATACTCCTTTATAGTCTTTAAAGTTTCATAAAAATTATAACAATTGTTTTTTAAATTCATATTAAGATTTAACCAAACTCAATGATTTACAATGTTATTTAACTGCATCATCTCATAAATTAATTATGTAATACAAATTGTTTTTTAATATCCCAAATAATTAAAAAATGTTGAGAATGAACATTAAAAATTCCCAACACTAGTTGATTACATCTATTTACTTTCTTTAAAACCTTTGCTGACTATAATATTGATAATTAGCCAAATCATAGGCGCAAGAAATATTCCTATAAATAGAAAGGCAAATTTATATCCTTCCATTTCATTGTTTAAGCCATTCATTAAAACTAATACTAGTAAAATAAGTGCCACCACTATCCAAAAAAATTGTCGCCACCCACCATCAAATCTATGAAATTTTCATACTTTTACCTCATTTATAGTTAAGAAATATATTAAGCATGTCTGGTGTTTCAACTTTTAAATTGATGTTATTGATGTAATCATATCAAACAGTTCTAAAGGTTAAAAACGTTCTTAATTACACATAGAAGGATCAAATTTTATAAACCTTTCAACCGTGTAAGTTTCAATCGTTGATTTGTAAGATTAGATAAAGGCAACGTTACAATAAAGCTCCTACAATGAAATTGTAATCAATTCAAAGGAGTGTTTATTCATGAAAGCATTAAAAATTTCATTAACTACTGTAGTAGTTATTATCTTATTACTAGTAGGATTACTTTTCGGATTAAAAGTTTATGGCGATCATCATCCAAATAACAAAGATGTTAAAAGTTTAAATATGGCTAACCCTTTAGAACCAACAAAAGAATATTATGTGAAAACGACTAAACCAATGAAACATAAACCTAAGCAATATGAAGATGTTGATAACGTTTATAAGACTACTGGTTATGATGATAAAGGCAACAGTAAAAAAATCTTATACACAGGAATGAAAAAACTTAAACCAAATCATTATTTAAAAATTAAAGAAAAATTAAACACAGTGAGAAGCTATGAAGAAGTTAAAAAAGATGAAATTCCTAAAAAAGCAATGAGTAAATTAGAGAAATAAATGGTGAAAGATTATGAAAGCTTTGAAGAAACTATCAATTACACTAGGCATTTTTATTCTTCTAATTGGTGCGCTCATGCTAGTGGGTAAAATTTATAGTGAACATCATCCAAACGACCCCACAGTACGAGATTTAAATAAATATAATTTTATGATACCTAAAGAAGATTATTTTGTTAAAACTGATAAACCTGTTAAAAAAGAAAAATTCGGAACAGACTTCTATAATTATACTTATAAAACTGTTGGTTATGATAAAAAAGGTGATGGCAAGAAAATCACCTATACCGCAACTAAGAAATTAAAAACAAATCATTATCTCAAGCTAACAACAAAACAGGATCAAGTTTTAAGTTATTCAGAAGTTAAAAAAAGAGAGATTCCTGAAGACGCCAATAAAAATTTAAATTAATTTATTTCCACGATCTTTTAAAAGGTCGTGGTTTTATTTTTATAAAGATAATTAAATCTTACATACCTGTAAGTTACAACAAGCAATTTGTAAGGTTAGATAAAGGCAACAGCCATAGATTCTCTCTACAATTTAAGTATAAACATATTGAGGAGTGAGAAGATGACGATATTAAAAGTTAACAAATTATCAAAAGTATATGGAGACAAACAAAAGTACCAAGCACTTAAAGATATCAGTTTTTCAGTTGAAAAAGGAGAATTCGTAGCAATCATGGGACCTTCTGGTTCAGGTAAAACTACATTATTAAATGTTCTTAGTTCTATTGATACTATCTCAGGAGGTTCTGTAGAAGTCGATGGTAATGAAATAAACAAACTAAGTAATAAAAAGCTTGCAAATTTCCGTAAAAAACAACTTGGATTCATTTTCCAAGATTATAGTGTACTGCCTACTTTAACCGTTAAAGAAAATATTATGCTTCCACTTTCAGTCCAAAAAATTCAAAAATACGAAATGGAACAGAATTACAAAGAAGTGACAGAAGCTCTTGGTATTAATGACCTGGGAAATAAATATCCTAGTGAAATCTCTGGTGGACAACAACAACGTACGGCAGCGGCTCGAGCTTTCGTTCATAAGCCAAATATTATCTTTGACGATGAACCTACGGGTGCTCTAGATTCGAAAAGTGCTCAAGATTTACTTAATCGATTAGAAGATATGAACAAACAATTTAATTCAACGATTATTATGGTTACTCATGACCCATCAGCAGCAAGTTTTGCTGAGAGAGTAATTATGTTGAAGGATGGTAATATTCATTCTGAAATTTATCAAGGAGACGACTCTAAACAAGACTTCTATCAAGAAATCATCAAATTGCAATCGGCATTAGGTGGTGTCACTCATGACGTTTAATCAAATTACGCTTAAAAATTTAAGACAGAACATCAAACACTATGGCATGTTCTTATTCTCTTTATTATTAAGTATCGTACTTTATTTTAGTTTCTCAACTTTGAAGCATTCACACAGTATTAATAATTCAACTTCTATGGCAATAATTCAAAAAGGATCTAGTTTCGGAGCATCAATTTTATTCATTATTATTATTATATTCTTAATGTACGCGAACCACTTATTCGTTAAAAGACGTACAAAAGAGTTTGCATTATTCCAACTTATCGGACTCACAAGAGGAAATATTCTTAGAATGTTAAGTATTGAGCAATTCGCGATATTTGTAATTACAGGTATCTTAGGCGTGCTCATTGGAATTTTCAGTTCACAACTTTTACTTGCCATTGCTTCTAAATTGATGAAGTTAAAAGTTCATCTTTCAATAGGATTTGAACCCCAAGCACTAATCATTACTATCATAATGTTAGTCATTGCTTTTGTTTTAATACTTGTTCAGAATTACCTTTTCCTAAAAAGAAGAAGCATCTTAACAATGATGAAAGATAGTTCTCAATCTGAAGCAACTAAAGCACGTATTACAGTTCCTGAAATTATTGGTGGTATCCTAGGTATCTTAATGATAGCTTTAGGGTATTATATGGCAACTGAAATGTTTGGTGTATTTAAATCACTTACTATAGCATTAGTTACACCATTCATTATTTTATTCTTAACAATTGTCGGTGCTTACTTATTCTTTAGAAGTTCAGTGTCACTCATTTTTAAAACGATAAAACGTTCAAAGAATGGTCGTGTTTCAATCACAGATGTGGTGTGTACATCTTCTATCATGCATAGAATGAAGAAAAATGCGATGTCATTAACAGTCATCGCCATCATTTCAGCGTTAACTGTTACAATTCTTTGTTTTACAGCTATTACTAAAGCAAATTCGGATTATAATATTGAATCATCAACACCACAAGACTTTGACTTCTCAAAAGGTAAGCAAGCGCATAAATTTGAACAGCAATTAGATAAAAATAATATTAAACACGATAAACATACTTATGAGTCAATTAATCCTAAAACAGTTAAAGATAACGTTATGACATTACAAGATGATTCTGAAGGTTTCTCACAGAATACGTCAATGATTGTTAATAAAGATATTAAAGGTAATAACGCTCGATTAACAAACACTAAAACCGCTATCGGAATGATGAAATTTAATATGAATCAAAGTATCACAGTTAAAGGTAAGTCTAAAACAACTGTAAAAGTAACAGATAAAGACGATTCCAAAGTTTATCCATCTGAATTATCATATGCAGCTCCTATAGTAGAAGTAAGTCCTAAAGTATACAATTCATTAAAAACAGATAAAAATACTGCGCACGTTTATGGATTTAATATTAAACATCATAGCGATATGAAAAAAGCTGAACGTATCGCGTCGAAAGTTGATCCAAATGTAACTTCTAAAGATGAATTGAAAAAAGTGGTGGACGCAACAAATGGTATTTTCATATTTGTAACTTCATTCTTAGGATTAGCGTTCTTAATCGCAGCTGGATGTATTATTTACATTAAACAAATGGATGAAACTGAAGATGAAATCGATAACTTTAAAGTCTTACGACGAATCGGATTTACTAATTCTGATATGTCTAAAGGGTTATTATTAAAGATTTTATTCAACTTTGGATTACCTTTAATTATAGCTCTACTACATGCGTTATTTGCGGCACTAGCCTTTATGCATGTTATGGGCAATGTAACAATGGTACCTGTATTCCTAGTAATGATTGTTTACACAGTCATCTACCTCATCTTTGCTCTTATAGCATTTATACACTCAAATCGTGTCATTAAGCGCTCAATTTAAAAAGGATTTTTCAAATAATTAATTAAAAAAGGATGGTATTTATTATGAAAATTAAAGATTTAATCAAACAATCATATGAGGATTTAAAAAATTTAACTATTAACTGGTTCAATATCTTAATGTTAGTTGTCATTGTATTTGTTTTAAGTAATATTATTACGCCTATCGCAGGTATTCCTGTTGGACTATTAGGAGGCGCATATTTCTTAAAACGTCGTGAAGAAAAAGAAGATCAATAACTTAATCATAAAAAAAATAACACCCTCATTGGAGATGTCAGTACAGTTCGACACATCCTTTGAGGGTGTTTTTACTATGTGAAGTTATTATTTTTTAGTTAGACCATCTAATTCCTCAACTCTCATCATATTATTTATCATACCTAAATAATATTTTCCTAATTCAGCACCAGTACGTTTGAAATCAGGGAGATCAAGGCCGATTAAATCTGCATGATCCCAACCGTTTTGTACAGGTCTGACTTGCCAAACCCCTTTACTTGTAGCTGGGTTCAAGAAGCCTACTTTTTTGAATGCTTGAGCAGTAGGATATATTGACGATGATACAGGTACTAGACCGTCATTCACTCTTACATTTTTATTTTTATCTCTACCAATGATACGACTCGTTATATCCATTGCGAATAACTGTCTTACGTCTGGTATTTGAAATCCTAGAGGGCCAGTATGCGTAGCTGCACCTGTATAAGTTGTGTATACAATATTAGGGTTTAAGTTTGTCATTTTATTTAACTTTTCAGCACCAGCAGTTGTTAAATCATTAATTGCTTGGTCTTCAGTATCCCAAATTCTACTATTTGCAACGCGTTCAGCATATTCTATATAGCTTTCATTTGGTTTTTGTTTAAAGCCCCATTGAGAAAAGCCTAAATTTAAATCTAGCAATCTACTACCACTTAGACGTCCTATACGATTCATTGCATCTTTAACAATTTTACGTGTACCTAATTTATCGGCAGCAGGCGTACCATTATGTGGTGTTCCTACAGTAGTAATAGTTGATATCATATTATCTTTTCCACCTTTGAAGAGATCTGATACCGTACCACCATGTTGACGTTGATAGTCTATTTCTTCTTGATTTCCATTTCTTAAGAAATGCTCCATCAAACGAATCGTTTGACCACCCATACTATGACCAACTAAATGAATTTTTTTACCAGGTGCCCAATCCGGCATAATACCTTCATATGTTCTACCATAACGATGATGACCATATTTAGCCGCATGAGCTGCACCGTAGTCTACGCGACCGCCTTTAATGTAGTAGTACAAGTCAACCGCACGATCATAGTTACTGCTAAATGCACCAATATTTGCTTCATGTACACGGTAACCTTGTTTAGTCAATTCACTTTTAATATTATATTTACCTCCACCCCAATAATTTGGATAAAGTGTAAACGCATCTTCACCGACTAAACCAGCAAAACCATGAACGAACACGACAGGATATTGATTTTTATATTGAGCTTGTAGCGTTTGTTTAGAAAGTTTGTTCGGTTGATGAGATTGTAGTGTTTTTGGTGCTGTGGAAGTCGGTCTTTCTGTTTTATCTGTTTTAACTGATTTTTTTGTAGTATTTTTATTTTCTTGTTTCATGGATGGAGTTTTCTTAGTTGGTTGGTCTACTTCTTTTTCATTATTTTGTTCCCGAGTATCTTGTTCTTTATTTGAAGATTTTAATTGAGTTGAGTCTTTCGGGTCATCATTGTTTTCAGTAGATCGAAGTTGAGTATTTTGTGATGATTGATGGGCACCCTTAGACTGAGGATTATCATTGTCAGTTTCGTCTTTGTTGTTTCGAGACTCTTGCGTTGTTTCTTGAGGTTGTGAAGATGAGGAATTTTGTTTAGATTCTTTTGGGTATGTAGTATCACGAGTTGATAAATTATCCTCAGATTTTTGTGAGTGCTGTGAATCTGGTTTATCTTGAGGGTCTTGTTGATCTTGCGACTTAGTTGATTCTTGAGATTCAGAAGGATTATCGCTTGAGTTACTTTGAGTTACTTTATCATTTTCTGATTTGGTTTCTGTTGATTGCGTTTCTGATTTATATTGCTTGTTATCAGTTGATGCTACTCTATCTTGCGTAGATGTACTATCAGATGTTTTTTCACTACCTTGTGTTTTTTTAGACGGAAGGACGTCTTGATTATCTGATTCTTCCTTCTTAGTATCAATCGCTTCTGATGTGTCTGGAGTATCGTTATGATTAGTTGCTTCTTTCGTGCTTTCTAATGACTGATTTTGAGAGTTTTCTTTATCTTGAGGATGTTGAGTTGGATTCGTTTGTTGTGCTTGAGTAGATTGAGTTGATTCCGATTGCTGTGGTTGAGAAGTTTTTGAAGATGATAACTCAGACTCACTTGGCCGTGATTCATTTTCTTTTAAATTCTTTTGAGCAGTTTGAGTTGTTTCATTTGAATGTGAAGGTTTATTAATTTGTTGGTTTGTCTCTTCTGCGGCATGTGCTTGTTGTCCCCCAATAAAAATCGTTATACCTGTGACAATAGACACGACTCTGACAGCGTACTTTCTAATACTAAATCTTTTCTTTTCATTATAATTTTTCAAAATAATCACCTCTATAAGTTTTTTCCCTTATAAAGATTGAAAATATAACTGCTATCTTTAAATTAACATACAAACGTTTAATTTTTTTAACTTTTTTTATTAAAGTTTTGTTAAAATTTGTATTTTTATATTTTGCTTTCTTCTATATTTTCAATTTAACAAATAATTATTATAATTCGATAGATTACCTGTAATTTGATATATTAAGTACTAAATAATATGTGTGAGGTTATTTTTAATGGAGAGTTACCAACAATTTCTAAACAGCCCTAATACATTTATATGGATAGCTTTTATTTTATATTTAATTAGTAGTTTAGTCTTTTTTAGTGTCACAGTTTTCGTGGGTTTACGTCATGTGTCTCTTAAAGAAAGAATCATTACTACCTTTGTTTTAAGTATCGTTTTAACACTTACGTTGACTACACTTACTTATTGCATCGTCTCTAAATAAAGAACTGGAAAGTCTGAATTAAATAACAACTTTCCAGCTTCACTATGTTAAACTCTATAATCTTCTACATTTATTATTTCATCACATTGTTTTGCTATTAATTGATCATGTGTGGCTATTATAATAACACGGTCTTTAGCTTTTAGACTGAGGAGTGCTTTAATAATTTTCTGACAATAGTCAATTATATATTTCATTATAAAACCCACCTGCAATAAACAAGTGGGACATGTTTCTCATAAAAATTAGTAAGATTCTCTTTTGAAGTTATTTAAAATCTTTTTCACATAAATCTATCTTGTTGATAAGTATTTGTTTTAAGATAAATTGCATAAAAATATTTCTTTATGAAAATAAATAGTCTCTTTGAGTAAAAAAGAAGCTGAGACGTAATTCATTGTCTCAACCTCACTCAATATGTTGGCAGTAGATGTCTGAATTGAAAGTGCGCTTATATCAAGCTTCTTTCAATCCTAGTCATCCTTGTCGCGGGACCCCAACATAGAGAATTTCTTTAGGAAGAAATTCTACAAACAATGAAAGTTGGGGTGGGACGACGAAAATAATTTTGACAAATTATGTTTTCTGTCCCACTCTCTTTTCGATGAGTTAATATAATGATGTATTATGAGTAGTACTTTCGTATATTTTATACATTTAATACCTTAATCATTTTAACCTCTTGTATATATCCGAACCGGTTTTGACTTGATATACCGATGGAGAGCATATGGATAAATAATGAATTGTGGTTGAGAGAAAGGGCGAACTGAGGATGGTCCGGCACCATAATAATAAGATTGCCAAACAAGTTTCGAACAATATGTAGCTCCTTTTGAATATGGATTCGGCGTTATATTATAGGGCACATGATTAAAATGAGATTTCGCATAGTTTCTAGCTTTGCCTCTATATTTTTTTGATGCTCGATATACACTGATATAACGATGTTTGGGGTGTCCTTTTTTCTTTTTTAAAGTACTATATTTCCATTTTCGAAAGCTTTTTGTCCTTGTAGATTTTCCATATCCACGAGCTTCTTTAATGTATCCATTCCCTACGTAAATCGCAGCATGACCTGTGAGCCCTTTGGCGCTTACACCATTTGTGATGAAATAGTCACCTTTTTTCAAATGAAATTTCTTTTTTCTTTTACGATTTTCTCGATCTATTTGGTCTTGTTTTTGTTGTTTCTGCCATTGTTCTTCAGCTGTTCTCTCAAACTTTGCTTCTTCTTCACGATTTTTAGCTTGAATTTGCTTCCATTGTTCTTCAGTAATTGATTTAGACACAACACCTTCATCTTGAAGTTCTTTCAACGAATTAGAGTTAGTTGAGCCTCAACTTGAGCGTCTATACTTCCTGTAGTTAAAACTGTGCCACATATTGTAGTACATAATAAACTAGTTATTAACTTTTTCATTGATTTCCTCCTATGACTTGACTGTGTCTCATTAAAAAACATATCATAAAATTGTATTATTTATTTAAATTTTACAAAATATTAAAAGAATAAAAATACTTAGTTAAGGAGATTAAATATGAAAAAAGAATATACATCAAATTATATTATTCCAATAAGTATTCTTATTGCTTTAATTGTTGTCCCTATATTAATTTTCACTTTAGGTAAACATATTTATTTAAATTATCAAAAACATGAAGAAGATAAACTCGAAGCAAAAGTTCACAGTGTACTTAAGCAAAAAGGTTGGGAAAACAAAATTAAAACAGAGAAACCCAATTTCACGTTGAATACTGAAGAACGGGACGTAGTTGTTACTTTTAAAGATGAGCCCTATAATACATATCAATATGAGGTTAATGATGATGGTAAAGTAACGGGAGATGCAGAGTTAAAAATGAAATATCAAGAGCGTTTTGATAATGATAAAAAATACAGAGAATATAGAAAGCGTCATCATTTTGAGGAAAAGTATGATTTAAAATAAAAAGACCTACTCTAATATCATTAGATAAAGTAACTTCAATTAAATCAATTTTTTAATAACAATTATTAAAATTTAAGCGTGAGTAGTCTGCATAAAAGTAACTACTCACGCTTTTAAGATAATTATATAGAAGCAATCGTTATTTAATAATATCAATTAATTCTTTCTTAGATGCGGCACGTGCTGGTATCCAACCGAACACAATACCAATAAGAGTAGATACACCAACAGCTAAGATTACGGAGCCTAGACTGACGGAACTCTTAACCATTTCTGGCGTCACAGCATCAATTAGTGTCGCTATGATAATACCGAGTATTAATCCAATAATACCACCAATAAGACATAGGACCACACTCTCGACCAAGAATTGTATTTCGATATCTCGACCTTTGGCACCAAATGCACGTCGGATTGCAATTTCTTCTGTACGCTCAGTAACTGAAATGTACATCACATTCATCACACCAATACCAGCAATAAAGAGTGAAATACCTGCAACTGCTGCAACAAAGTAAGTAATGGTATCTAATACTTTTCCGATACCTTTCATCATTTCTTCATTGTCTTGATAACTATATTGCCCTTCAGATGTGCCAGTACCTTTTTTATTTAGTTCTTTTTCAACTTTTTTACCAACATCTTTTTTCGCAGAACTCTTATCCACAGTAACTAATAATTGAGGCATACCCTGAGACAAGTTACCCATATATTTATTGAACGTCTTAGTAGGAAGTTGCACAGTCGATTCTTCAGGCATTCCCATACCGCCAGCGTCCATTCCTGAACCTTCAGATACACCAACAACTTTAAATCCTTCACCATTCACATAGATAGACTTACCTATCGCATTATTGTTAAACACTTTTTTCGCAAGTTTACTATCAATGACAGCGACTTTCTCTTCAGTGTCATTATCATCTTTAGTAAAACCTTTGCCTTTGTCTACATCGGTAAGCTCGTTTTGTTTTTTAAGACTGACATCACCGCCACCATGTGAATTGGTGATTTTAGCTGAATACGTGCTATCATCGTCTTCTTTGATTTTGGCATTCTTAACACCTTTAACTTGTTCTACTACACTTATATCTTCTTGTTTAAACGGATTATTCTTAGGTGCCTCCATATTCTCAGTCATAAATGAAATAGAAGCTTGATCTTTACCCGCACCCGCTTCATCAAATTGTTCATTTGTTGATTTCTTAAATCCATTACCTAAAGACATAATAGTAATGACAGCTGCGATACCGATGATAATCCCAATCATCGTAAAGATGTTTCGACGTTTATTCTTTAAAATTGAGCGAAAGGCGACAGCAATAACATTAGAAAAGTTATTCATGCGTCAACACCTCTTCCTCTCGCACACGACCATCTAAAATATGAATAATACGATCAGCTTTATCCGCTACATCACGGTCATGTGTAACCATAATCATCGTCGTTCTTTTTTCTTTATTTAGTTTAACGAAGAGTTCCATAATATCTTGAGACGTCTTAGAATCAAGCGCACCTGTAGGTTCATCAGCAATAATAAACTTCGGATTATTTATAATCGCTCTAGCGATGGCCACACGTTGTTGTTGACCACCTGATAATTTATTCGGCAATAAATCTTCTTTACCTTTAAGACCGACGTCTTGAAGACCGTCTAAAACTTTATTTTTACGCTCTTTACTCCCTATTCCGTTATAAATAAGAGGGATACTAACATTCTCAAGAATTGTATTATTTTGGATTAATTTAAAGTTTTGAAAGACAAACCCTACAGTATGGTTTCGAATTTCAGCAAGCTTATTGTCTGAACTTTTTTGATAATTTTCTTTATTGAAAAGGTATTCCCCTTCATATCCGCGATCGATAAATCCTAATATGTTGATGAGCGTACTTTTACCTGATCCTGAAGGACCCATGATAGCGATAAACTCTCCTTCATCAATATGAATATCAATATCCTTTAAAATATGATTAGATTCATTACCATTTTTAAAGTGTCGATTGATTTTTTTCAACTCAATCATGATGACACCTCAACTTTTTCTCCATCATTTAAATTACCTTTAGGATTTTTAATGACTTTATCACCAGACTTAAGTCCTTTTTTAACAATGATTTGACCATTGTTTCGTTCAATTTTGATATCACGTTTATGAACTTTATGATTTTCATCAACCACGAACACATCGTTATCTTTAGTTAATACATTATCAGGTAGTTTTTTAGTTTTTAAAGGAATCTTCGCATCCATAGAGAAACCTGATCTAACTGGGATATCTAAATCTCCAATAACTACTCTGTATTTAGATGTGTCGCCTTCTTTACCTCCAGAAGGATTATTCACAGTTGGATTAGAAGCTTGAGCGCCTGAACCTTCACCTTCTTCACCGCCTGCTTGAGCACCACCAGCTGCTTCACCCTCACTACCGGAATCATAACTAGTAGGAAGCTCATCAATTTTGATAATCTTACCTTCACCTTTTTTACCTGTACTATTTACAGTAACGTCGACTTTATCTCCCTCTTTAATTTTATTAATATCAAATTCTGTAACGGTCGCATTAATTTGAGGGTTATCTGAAATTAATTGTAAAATCGGTTGTCCATCACCAACATCTGAATCATTTTTGATATTTACTTTACCATCAAATGAAGCATACATACTGTCATTCACTTGTCTGTCGTGTTGTGCTAATGACTGTTGTGCTTCGTTTAATGAGCTTTGATCTTGAGTAAGTTTAGATTGCAATTGGCTATTATTAGGGCTTTGATTAATCTTTTGATAATCATCATTCACTTGACTTTGTGCTTGGTTCACTTTATTTGCTAATTGTTCACGTTTACTAGCATTCGTGTCATAATTAATTAAACGATCCCCTTGTTTAACCTTCTGTCCATCATCAACAGATGCACTTAAAAATGTCCCAATTGAGCTGTTATTATTATATGTTTTTACAGATTTAGGAGAAGCTTTCCCCTCTAAACTAATAGGTGTCTCCTTCTTAACTGTATATGTATCGTAACCTTCACTGTCTTTCTTACCTGACCCATTTACCTGTTTCACGATAAAAGCAGCGATAATTAATAATAGAATGATTGCAATTCCTATGATGATCCACAATATTTTCTTTTTCATATCTATTTCTCCTTAATAATTGATTGCAATTGAAATGATAACACAAATGTAAAATTAGTAATATTTTATATATATAAAATTTACAAAATCTTAGAAATGTTAATATTGAAAAAACATTCATTCTCTAAAATTATTATGTATAGGCAATGAAATTTAACTAAAATTTTAAATTGCTTATTTTATAAAATAGATTTAAATGTTAACATTTAAGTGATATTAATAAACAAAGGAGATATACATATTATGGAAAATCAAAATATCGAAAATAATCAACTAGAAAACTCAAGCATTCCATTTGTAAATCATTTTAGTAAGTTAAGAGAAAATCCAAAATGGTTAGTGAAGTTGTTAATTCTAATAGTTTTAGCCATAATAACTGCATTCGTAAGTTACTTTGCTACAAAAGATTCTGTATTATCACAAACTAATGGTCAGATGAATTCTGGAGTTTACTTGATAATGACAATAATAACTGGTTTCTTTGGCATGCTTTTTAACGCTGGAATAGTTTTTGTGATTTTCTTAGTTATTTCTAAAATATTTAAATCTGATGCTAAAGGTAGCAGTATCTTTTCTGCTGCACTTTCATACTCAATTATAATTAATGCTTTCTCTCTTATTATCATTATTATCCAACTATTATTTGGATTAAGTATTCTTGAATATAAATTAGACAGTTTAAACATCTTCGCTAAAGGCAACAAATTTTTAATGGCATTAAACTTAACTAACTTATTAAAAGCATTTTTAACAGGCGTAGTTTATTACTCAACGAGTCGCTTATCTAAGAAAACATCTATTATATTAGGTATCGTTGCTCTAGTTTTATTAGTTGGATTTGGTTTAATAAGTGGAGCTTCTGGTCAATCAATGCCAAATATGAACACTAAATAATCACAAGAGGTACAAAAATGAATTCAGGATTAATATTATTGATAATCATTTGTTGTGGTATGTTACCAATTATTATTAGTTTGAATGAGAAAAAGAAAAAATAACTTCGATGTGATGTGCACTCCATTAGTAATGGCTATGAATCTAACTTAATGGGGTGCATATTATATTAGCAAAAATGGGAAGTCGCAAAATAAAGATGGGAAATAAATTCCAAAAAACTACCAAACTAAAGACAACATTTTGAGATGTTTGATTTTTTAATATATATTTAAATCAAGAAAAACATTAATATTCTCTATATATAATTTTCATTCTACATTGAATTTTAAGAAGGTGAAATCAATGGTTTTAACTATATTTTTAAAGATTATATTTTGGTTATGTCTTGTTTGTTCAATAATGATGCCAACTTTCATTTTCGGAATAAAACAACATAAATCAAAAAAGATAAAATAAGCAAAGTAGAAAGAGTCAGATAGCTAATTTAATAATTAAATTAGACGGTTTAAGCTCTTGTTCACATCATTACTACAATCATGGTTGTATTATTGTGTTATTTTCCCAAATGGCTATTTAAGCATAATAATACGAAAATATACGTTATTAGCCAATAACTTAAAAATCCCCTCACTATCTCGAGTAGTGAGGGGTTTGGTAATATTAATGCATGAACTCTTATTAATTTAATTAACACACTAGAAGAAGTAAAAATGCAAAATACATTAGTTATCCTTTATTTGTTGCTCGCTTTCATTAGATGCTATTATTTTTTTGGAGGAGGATTTTGATGATTACTATACTAATAGTTTTTTTACTACTTCATTTGTTACCTGCCATATATCTTGGAATAAAATACTTTAAATTAAAAAACAATAATGCCTCAGATAAAGAATTTAAAAATCTTTCTAAATCAATGATGAGAGCAGAAAGTATCATTATTCCGATTTCAATATTATTAATGTTATTACTATATTTTATTAAATAAAAAGTTGTCTGATCATTAGATATTAATAAACTGCATACAAATAAGAAACTAACACTTCGTTCAGTCTACCCTCTACAAAAAAAAACGTTCCTTATTTAAGGAACGTTTACTCTTTCTTTACTGGTTCATACGCTTCGATAATTCTATTCAACATCTTTTCAATGTAATTTTCATCTAATGAGTCGGGTTTGATTAATATATTGAAGTAAATAGGCGAGAAGATAAGATCTATAAATAAGTCTTGCTCTTCATCTTTAATATGCTTGCTGATAATCTTTTTTAATGTTCTTCGATTACTATTAAAATAATCTGTCATAAACGTTTCTCGTGCTTCGATCTGTTGATGACTGATTAAAATTTCAATCACTGCACTACCTAATTTCGTCTTATAAATATCTTTGATTTTCACTAAAAAATGATACAAATCTTCATATAAATTGTCGCTCTCATGGATAAATATCTTTTGTGATTGTTCAACAAACATATCCATAATAATTGACGATTTATCTTTCCATCTACGATAAATCGTCGCTTTAGAGATACCAGTATTTTCCGAAATCTGATCAATTGTTATGTCTCTAAAATGTATTGTTTCTAATAAACGGTTAATTTCTTCATAAATTTTCTTATTTATTGTTGGATCTTTCGGTCTTCCAGCCATGTTTAACCCTTCTTTTATGCGTAATAAATTCAACAATTTCAAATATAACTACTGCACTTACAAACCATACAATAAATCCACCAATAATACTAACTAACCACATTTGTGTTGATTGTAAAAGTCCCCAAGTAGCTAAAATACTAAATAATACGCCTATCATACCAAAGACTGCGCCTCTACTCACATGCATTGCCATCTTATCACCAAATTGCATGCCTGTGATAAACATTGAAACTAAGAACACTGCTGGAAAAGTTGCAAAGATACCTCCGAACTCTTTCCAAGGTAATACCATTGATACAATGTAACTCACTAATACTGCAAATCCACCAACGAGAAACTTTATTAATACTAATTTCATTATTACAATGCCTCCATCATTAAATATGTCTAACTACAAATATTGCTATAGAAATGACAAGCCAACATATAATTGAAAATATAGTCCCACTCTTATAATTTCTTTTACCTATAAATAGTGAGGTAAAGAATACAGTAACTATACAAGATATAATTCCTACAATCGCACCTGTACTAAGATGTATAGACATTTGAATCAGTTGTTGACCTCGATGATCTATAGCTAAAGCAATCACTGCAGCAAGGTAGACTGCCGGCATAGTGGCTATAATACCACCTAACTTACCACCGACTTTATCTGCCATAACTGATGCGAGCGCAACTGCAAGACCACCTATTACAAAATGGAGAATAGCACTTGAAATCGATATACCAAACACAATAACCCTTCTTATCAATTTTAATTATTAAACGAAACGTTTCGTTTACTTTTAGTGTAAATCGGTTATAGTGCGTTGTAAACATTTCCACTAAAATACCTAATTTTCTAAAAATACCAATAGTATGTGTTTCACGTAAAACAATTATTAAAGTTTTTGCATTATCTAAAATAACTTATTTATAGTTTAGTTTGTTGCTTGATAGATTTATGTTAAAGTTTTTATAAAATCATTTTCTAATTAAGTGAGGTTAGACATTCATGTACAAAAATTTAATCTTTGATTTCGATGGTACAATTGTAGATTCTAAAGAATGTAGTATAGTTGCTACTCAAAAATCTTTTAAAGAAAGAGGGCTAGAAGAACCGACAGTAAATCTGATTGAGTATTATATGGGAATACCAATAGAAAAGTCATTCAGTTTAATGAGTTCCGTTGATTTAGATGACCATCAGTTAGAAGCGCTTATCAAAACCTTTAGGCAAAATTATAAAGAGGTTGAATCATCTTATTTAAAACTTTATAAACATATGACTGAACAACTCCAATCACTCTCAAAAGATAAACAGTTATTTGTAGTATCAAGTAAGAAAACAGATGTGCTCATTCGTAACTTAGAGATCTTAGACATAGATCACTTATTTACAGAAGTAATAGGGTCAGACAAAGTTAATCATTATAAACCTTCACCTGATGGCATCAACTATATCTTGAATAAATACCAATTAGAAAATGAAGAAACTATTTATATCGGGGACGCTATATTTGATATGCAAATGGCAAATAGCGCAAAAGTGGCATCATGTGCAGTCACTTGGGGTACACACAGTATTGAGGAATTAAAATCTGAGAATCCAACATATATCATTCATGAGGTAACTGAATTAAATTTCTAATCTTTTTTAAATTCTCGAAAATTCAATTAACATCCCTTCATCAAACATATAAAGGAGAAAATCACTTTGAGTAAAAAAGTTTTAATTACAGGTGCGAATAAAGGCATAGGCTTTGAAACAGCGAGACAACTTGGAGAGCAAGGTTGGTACATATTACTCGGGGCTAGAAATGAGCAAAGAGGGATGGAAGCAGTTAATACGCTTCAACGAGAAGGAATTAACGTAGAATGGGTTAGAATAGATTTAAATCACGATGAAACAATAGATTCAGCTGCACAATACATTAGAGCACATCACAGTGATATTAACGTCTTAATAAATAATGCAGGTGTTTCAGGAAATATGCAGGCTAAGCCATTAGATGTGGATGTTGATGAGTTAAGATCTTTAACAGAGGTTAATTTCTTCGGTAATTTCCAAATGATTAAAGCTTTCACACCAATCTTAGCCCGTAATAAAGGTAGAATAGTGAATTTAACCATCCCTTTGAAACCATCAAGTTTCTTCGAACCATTTAGTTACATTGCAACGAAAGCACCACTTAACTCAATGATTAAGCTCTTTGCAAGACAATTCAAGAAAAGTAAAATACCAGTCGAAATTTTCGGTATTATGCCAGGTGGAGTGACGACTGATTTAAACAATCATCAAAAAGGTCTACTCATGCGTACCGTCAGTGAAGCTGCCCAATCCATTGTAAAAGTGGTCACAGACAACCGTAATCACAATGGTAAAATCTTACTTAGAGTCACGCCTTTTAAACTATTTAAAAAGTAAATACTTTCAATAAAAAAACGAGTTAGTGCAACAATATACTGCATTAACTCGTTCTTTTCTTACTATTTCTTATATATTCTAATTTTTATTTCATAATAGTCATCATGGTCTTTGTCTTTATGTTCAACACGTAAGCCAGACTGCTCGATGGCTTCAATACTTTTACCCACTTCATCTCTCGCTTGAATCACATCTTGTGAAAATTGGAAAGTCTGAGCTTTAACTTTTTCAGGACCTGTCTTTTGACGTACTTTATCTTCAGTTTGTTTAACGTTTAATTTCTGATTAATGACTTGCTCAATTAATTCTTCTTGCTCATCTTCGGGTAAAACTAAGACAGCACGGGCGTGTCTTTCAGTTATCTTTCCTTCACGAAGACGTTTAATCACGTTAGGAGCAAGTTTTAATAAGCGTAATTTATTAGCGATGAAACTTTGACTTTTACCTAGACTCTTCGCTAATTCACTTTGCGTAGTATCTCCTATTTCAAGCAATTTTTTATAAGCTTCCCCTTCTTCAACCACAGATAAATTCTCACGTTGAATATTCTCAATTAACGCAACTACTGCCGTTTCTTCATCATTCATGTGACGAATAATGACGTCAGCTTGTGGTTTATGCAATGATTGTAATGCTCTGAATCGACGCTCACCAGCAATAATTTCAAACATATCCTCTTCTATCGGACGTACAACGATGGGTTGCAATAACCCATGTTCTTCAATCGATTCAGCTAATTCTCTTATCTTATTTGGCTCAAATACTTGTCTTGGTTGATAACGATTGGGTACGATACGTTCAATATGAATGGATTCAACATTATTATTGCGCTCTTCTTCAGTATAACCAACGATGTCATCTTTATTTTTTAAACCAAATAATTTTGAAAAAGGTTTCTTCATTATCCATTCTCTCCCTCTCAATTATTTGTTATATAGTATGTCTCTTCTTAGCTCTCAAGTAGTGGAGATTTGTTTGGCGTACCTGGTTTCCTTGGGTATTTCTTAGAAGTCTGTCTACGTTTATCAATCACTATCATTTGTCTTTCACCAGCATCCTCAGGCAATTCAAATGAAAATGTTTCTTTCACGTTTCCACCTAAAATATTAATAGCAAAGTTCGCTTCTTGCAATTCCTCTTCGCCTTTAGATGACTTAAGTGCGATAAATTGGCCACCTTTTTTAACTAAAGGTAAGCATAATTCACTCAATACAGTAAGACGTGCAACAGCACGTGCTGTAACGATATCATAAGACTCCCTGTAGGCTCCCTTACCATAAGATTCAGCACGATCATGCACAAAACTGACATCTTGGAGACCTAACTCTGCGGCTAAGTGGTTGAGAAATTGAATTCGTTTATTAAGTGAATCCACAATCGTTACCTTCAATTCAGGAAAAACTATTTTCAAAGGAATACTTGGAAATCCTGCACCAGCTCCAACATCACAAATGCTTAATTCTCCATCGAAGTCATAATAGAAGCTAGGTGTAATTGAATCATAGAAGTGTTTTAAGTATACATCATGTTCTTCCGTAATACTTGTTAAGTTCATCTTTTCATTCCACTCAACAAGTAATTGATAGTACGTTTGGAATTGTTCTTTTTGCGTTTCAGACAATTCAATGCCATGTTCACTTAATTTCTTAGATAGCCATTCTACACTCATTATTGATTCACCCTTTGAAGTTTCCCTTGTTCTAAATAGACAAGTAAAATTGAGATATCTGCTGGATTTACACCAGATATACGTGAAGCTTGTGCAATATTTAATGGTTTTACTTCTGCTAATTTTTCTCTAGCTTCAGAAGCTAAACTATCTACTTTACTATAATCCAAGTCTTCAGGAATTTTCTTCTCTTCCATACGTTTTACTTTTTCAACTTGTTGTAAAGATTTATTGATATAACCTTCATATTTCGTTTGTATTTCAACTTGTTCTTCAACTGCATCAGGTAGTTGGTGGTCTTCTTCTAGAATCTCTAAAATCGTATCATAAGTCATCTCAGGACGACGTAATAAATCAATTGCTAAGATACCATCTTTCAAGCGTGAGCCACCTTTTGACTCGATAACAGATTGAGTGTGATCGTTTGGTTTAATACGAATGTCAGTTAAGCGTTGAATTTCGTTTTGAATTTGTTGACGTTTCTCATTAAAGCGTGCGTAGCGTTCTTCAGAAATCATGCCTAACTCATAACCTACATCAGTTAAACGTAAATCTGCATTATCATGACGTAGCAATAAGCGGTATTCAGCACGAGAAGTTAATAATCTATATGGTTCATTAGTTCCTTTAGTCACTAAGTCATCAATTAATACACCGATATATGCATCAGAACGACTTAAGATTTTCTCTCCAGTACCTAGCACTTTACCTGCTGCGTTAATACCTGCCATGATACCTTGTCCTGCCGCTTCTTCGTACCCTGACGTACCATTAATTTGACCTGCAGTATATAAGTTCTTAATTGATTTTGTTTCAAGGGTTGGCCATAACTGTGTAGGCACAATCGCATCATATTCGATTGCATAACCTGCGCGCATCATGTCTGCCTTTTCAAGACCAGGAATTGTCTCTAACATTTGACGTTGAACATGTTCAGGAAGACTTGTAGATAAACCTTGTACATACACTTCATTCGTATTACGACCTTCAGGCTCTAAGAAAAGTTGGTGTCTAGGTTTATCGTTAAAACGAACAAATTTATCTTCAATTGATGGGCAATATCTAGGACCAGTACCTTTAATCATACCTGAATACATCGCAGATAAATGAAGATTATCATCAATCACTTTGTGTGTTTCACCATTTGTATATGTTAACCAACAAGGTAATTGATCTAAAATATATTCAGTCGTTTCATAACTAAATGCACGACCCACATCATCACCGGGTTGAATTTCAGTTTTAGAATAGTCGATTGTTTTAGCATTCACACGTGGAGGCGTACCTGTCTTGAATCGAACTACATCAAATCCAAGTTGTCTTAAGTTGTCAGCTAGAGTGATAGAAGGTAATTGATGGTTTGGACCACTAGAGTATTTCATATTACCTAAGATGATTTCACCACGTAAGAACGTACCTGTTGTAACAACTACTGCTTTAGAGCGGTATTCTGTTCCAATATTCGTACGTACGCCTTTCACTTCATTATCTTCAATAATTAACTCATCCACCATGCCTTGCATAATATCTAAGTTATCTTCGTCCTCGATTACACGTTTCATTTCTTGTTGATATAACACTTTATCTGCTTGTGCACGCAATGCTCTTACAGCCGGTCCTTTACCAGTGTTCAACATACGCATTTGGATATGTGTTTTATCAATTGTTTTAGCCATTTGTCCACCTAACGCATCGATTTCACGCACTACAATACCTTTTGCAGGGCCACCAACGGATGGATTACATGGCATAAAGGCAATATTATCTAAATTAATTGTTAACATTAACGTTTTCGCACCACGTCTTGCTGAAGCTAAGCCCGCTTCAATTCCTGCATGACCAGCTCCAATGACAATTACATCATACTCTTGAACCACTTTTTTACCTCCTTATATTCTTAAAAACTTTTCCGGAAAATGAAGACACCCTACCGTCTTATTCCTTAAATATTAAATATCATTATTTACCTAAACAGAATTGACTAAACAGTTGATCAATTAACTCATCGCTCGCTGATTCTCCAATGATTTCACCAAGTATTTCCCAAGTACGCGTTAAATCAATTTGAACCATATCCATAGGCACACCAGATTCAGCAGCATCTATCGCATCTTGAATTGAATGTCTAGCTTGTTTTAATAAAGAAATATGACGTGAGTTAGATACATATGTCATATCCTGATTTTGAACTTCTCCACCGAAGAATAAATCTCTAATTTGAATTTCTAATTCATCTATACCTTCTTGTTTTAACATAGAAGTTTGGATTAATGGCATGTCACCAATCATTTCTTTAACTTCATTTATATCTAAACGTGGTTCTAAATCTGTTTTATTAATAATTACAATAACGTCTTCGTTCTTCACAACTTCATACAATGTTTGATCGTCTTCTGTTAGAGGTTCATTATTGTTAAGAACAAATAAGATTAGATCCGCTTCACTTAATGCTTTACGTGAACGTTCGACACCAATCTTTTCTACAATATCTTCTGTATCACGTATACCTGCTGTATCAACTAATCGTAATGGTACCCCTCGTACATTGACATATTCTTCTAAAACGTCTCTAGTCGTACCAGCTACTTCAGTAACGATCGCTTTATTATCTTGAATAAGATTATTTAACATTGAAGATTTACCTACATTAGGACGACCAACGATAACGGTTGATAATCCTTCACGCATTATCTTACCTTGAGTACCTGTTTCAAGCAGTCGATTAATTTCTTCTTTAATATTCTTAGACTGTTCAAGTAAAAACTCAGTTGTGGCATCTTCAACGTCATCATATTCAGGGTAATCAATATTAACTTCTACTTGAGCGAGAATCTCCAATATGGATTGACGTTGTTTTTTAATAAGGTCACTTAAACGACCTTCAATTTGATTCATTGCTACTTTAGAGGCGCGATCAGTTTTAGAGCGTATGAAATCCATAACTGCCTCTGCTTGAGATAAATCAATACGACCATTTAAGAAAGCACGCTTCGTATATTCACCTGGTTCAGCCATACGTGCACCATACGTCATAGTTAATTCCAGTATGCGATTAATTGTTAAAATACCGCCGTGACAATTAATTTCAATGATATCTTCTCTAGTAAATGTTTTTGGTGCACGTAGCACAGATATCATCACTTCTTCGACAGTTTCATTAGTTTCTGGATCAATAATATGACCGTAGTTAATCGTATGTGTATCTACTTCAGATAATTTTTTCTTTCCTTTATAAAGTGTATCTCCTATTTCAATGGCTTGTGGGCCTGATAAACGGACAATACCGATAGCTCCTTCGCCCATAGGTGTTGAAATACTAGTAATCGTATCAAAATCCATAAGAGTCTCGCCTCCTTATTCAAGTAAAATTTCATTATAACATTGTAAATTGTTTCTCTATAAAAAGCTAACATAGTGCTTTTAAAGTATCCGAGTTAGGCTTACGTTTGTCTGAGGTAAGACTTCGGTTAGTCTTATTTAAAGCATATCCCCTACCCTACTTTATCTTTTTATTAAATACCTTAGCTATTTTTAGTACATGTTCTAAACTACCTTGAATTTCTAAAGTTGTCATATCTCTAGATGGATGCCTCGCAATAACAACAATATCTTTAGCTATAATATCTTCTTTGTGAACTTTAAAATTTTCTCTAATAGCTCTTTTAATTCTATTTCTAGTTACAGCATTACCCAATTTCTTAGAAACACTTATACCTAAACGAAAATGTTTATTTTCTTTATTATTATAGGTATAAACCACAAATTGTCTATTCGCTACAGATTTACCTTTTTTATAAATAGTTTGGAAATCTGAATTTTTCTTTATACGATATGCTTTTTCCACATAACATCACTCGCTTATTCAATTATCCATTATATGAATGTTTTTATTTCAAATGAATCCTTTTTCCTAATTAAAACGAAAAAAAAGACCACTGATGAGTCAGTGATCTTATGCTGATAAAACTTTACGGCCTTTACGACGACGACGCGCTAAAACTTTACGGCCATTTTTAGTGCTCATGCGTTTTCTGAAACCATGAACTTTACTATGTTTACGTTTATTTGGTTGATAAGTACGTTTTACCATGCAAAACACCTCCATCTGTATTCAATTATCTAATATTTCCAATTTCATACCTTGAAACTGGCTCATATACATAGATAAATTATCAAAGTATGTTGCAGCCTATAGTACTAACATACTTCATTTGAGCAATTGCTCTCTTATTGTGTCTGCTATTAAGAAATTTCTTATTTAGCTCATTATTATCTAGTCATAATTCAAGCAACTACTACAATATAACAAAATCCCTTTTATAAAGCAAGATGATTTTATGATGTATAGCATATCTTTCAATTAAATTTTCAGTTTTAAATCATTACGATTCTTGCAGCTCAAGAATTTTATATTAGTTATACATTTTTCATACATGTGTTATAAATTATTTCCCAAACGATTATTAAGAAATAATGAAGATTATATAAAGTTATCCACTTATTCACAAAACTATTGCTTATTTCTGTGGATAAAATAGAGTTCATACACATAGTTATGCCAAATTTAAGAACATATTCACAGTCATTTGACATCTGTCTAAGTTAAAAAGTATAATTATGTGGATAAGTCGTTCAATCAATGATTTTATAAGGATTTATTTATTAAACTTTTATACATAATTACTGTGAATAAATCATAGTATTGTGATAGTTATCCACTACATGTGATTAACTTGTGGATAATTATTAACATGCTGTGATTATTTTTATCCACTAATGTTATTTATGTGTATAAGTCAAAAATTTTAAGAAAGATGGAGTTTTTATGTCAGAGAAAGAAATTTGGGACAAAGTTTTAGAACTTGCTCAAGAAAGAATTTCACATACCAGTTATCATACGTTTATTAAAGATACTCAACTCTATTCACTTAAAAATGACGAAGCCATTATTTTAACGAGCCTATCTTTTAATGCGAATTGGCTTAATCAAAAATACTCTGAAATAATGCAAGCTATTATATATGATGTCATTGGTTATGAAGTGAAACCGCTATTTATTACTGAAGATGAACTCGCCGACTATAACAATGGTGCATCTAATGAACCTCAAGAACCACAAACGTCAACATCTACAATTGAAGATAATGATGGTGGTAAAGAACAATTTAATATTCATAACACATTCGATACATTTGTTATTGGTCCAGGGAACCGCTTCCCACATGCTGCAAGTTTAGCTGTAGCTGAAGCACCAGCTGAAGCTTATAACCCATTATTCATTTATGGGGGCGTAGGTTTAGGTAAAACACACTTGATGCATGCGATTGGTCATCATGTTCTTAGTAATCAACCTAGTGCTAAAGTGATTTACACATCTAGTGAGAAATTTACTAACGAATTTATCAAATCTATTCGTGATAATGAGACTGAAGCTTTCCGTGAGAAGTATCGAAACATCGATGTATTACTTATAGATGATATTCAATTCATTCAAAATAAAGAACAGACGCAAGAAGAATTCTTCCATACATTTAATGAATTACATCAAAACAATAAACAAATAGTTATTTCAAGTGATCGTCCACCTAAAGAAATTGCTAAATTAGAAGATCGATTACGTTCACGTTTCGAGTGGGGATTAATCGTTGACATTACACCACCTGATTACGAAACAAGAATGGCGATATTACAAAAGAAAATTGAAGAAGAAAACCTTGATATACCACCAGAAGCGCTTAATTATATTGCCAATCAAATCCAGTCAAATATTCGTGAACTTGAAGGTGCACTCACTAGACTTTTAGCTTATTCCAAACTTCAAGGCAAACCGATAACTACAGAATTAGCTGCTGAAGCTCTAAAAGATATTATTCAAGCACCTAAATCCAAAAAGATTACAATTCAAGATATTCAAAAAGTCGTTGG
Source organism: Staphylococcus sp. TE8 (assembly GCF_000692055.1). NCBI lineage: Bacteria > Bacillati > Bacillota > Bacilli > Caryophanales > Staphylococcaceae > Staphylococcus > Staphylococcus sp. TE8. The sequence continues at coordinate 751,144 of NZ_JMGB01000002.1, read as the reverse complement.
TCAATATTATAGTGTACGCATTGAGGATTTCAGTGCTAAAAAACGTACTAAATCTATTGCATATCCGCGTCAAATTGCTATGTATCTATCCCGTGAATTGACTGATTTCTCACTACCAAAAATTGGAGAAGAATTTGGTGGACGAGATCATACCACTGTCATTCATGCACATGAAAAGATAGCTAACGACATCAAAGCAGATCCTACTTTTAAACAAGAAATCGAAAACTTAGAAAAAGAAATTAGAAATCAGTAACGGGAAATAACAAGATAAGTCTTATACTCTAAGCAACCAGATTTAAAAAGATAAATTTCGGGAATAATTACAATGAAAATGAAGTAAATAATTTTCTCAAAATATGAGAGTTAAGAAATGGATAAAGCAAAGAATTGTGGATAATGTTTAAAAGTAGTACACAGCATACACAGTTTATCCACATGTGCATAACTTTGCTATTTCGGACATTTATGGACTTATCCACCAATCCACAGTCCCTACTACTATTACTATGAATTTAAAACCTATATAATTATATATAAACGACTGAAAGGAGTTTAGAAATTAATGATGGAATTCACAATTAAAAGAGATTATTTTATTAATCAACTTAATGACACATTAAAAGCAATTTCACCTAGAACAACATTACCAATTTTAACTGGTATCAAAATTGATGCTAAAGATAATGAAGTGATTTTAACTGGTTCAGATTCAGAAATCTCAATTGAAATTACAATTCCTAAACAAGTTGACGGTGAGGACATCGTTGAAATCTCAGAAACAGGATCAGTAGTACTCCCTGGTCGTTTCTTCGTAGATATCATCAAAAAGTTACCTGGTAAAGATGTTAAATTATCTACAAATGAACAGTTCCAAACATTGATTACTTCAGGACATTCAGAATTTAACTTAAGTGGATTAGATCCAGATCAATATCCATTATTACCTGAAGTATCAAGAGATGACGCAATTCAATTATCAGTTAAAGTACTTAAAAACATCATTGCTCAAACAAATTTTGCAGTGTCCACCTCAGAAACACGCCCAGTGTTAACTGGTGTGAACTGGCTTATACAAGATAATGAATTAATATGCACTGCCACTGACTCACACCGCTTGGCTGTAAGAAAGTTACAATTGGAAGATACTTCTGAAAATAAAAATGTCATCATTCCAGGTAAAGCTTTATCAGAATTAAATAAAATTATGAGTGATAGTGACGAAGATATTGATATCTTCTTTGCATCAAACCAAGTTCTATTTAGAGTAGGAAACGTTAACTTTATCTCTCGTTTACTTGAAGGTCATTATCCAGATACAACGCGTTTATTCCCAGAAAACTATGAAATTAAGTTAGGCATCAATAACGGTGATTTCTATCACGCTATCGATCGTGCATCTCTTTTAGCACGTGAAGGTGGAAATAATGTTATTAAATTGAGCACTGGAAATGAGTTAGTAGAATTATCCTCAACATCACCAGAAATTGGTACAGTAAAAGAAGAAGTAACTGCAAATGATGTTGAAGGTGGAAACTTAAAAATTTCATTCAACTCTAAATACATGATGGATGCTTTAAAAGCCATCGATAATGACGAAGTTGAAGTAGAATTCTTTGGAACAATGAAACCATTTATTTTGAAACCGAAAGATGACGATTCAGTAACTCAATTGATTTTACCAATTAGAACTTATTAGTTAGACCATATGGATTAAAACATAAAAATTTAATAATGCTATAATGAGTTTAGAGATTGTCACTTAGACAATCTCTTTTTAGTTACTTTAAATTCATTTTAAAGATACTGAGAGGCATTTTAAGAAACATCAATAAATTTTTTAGGGTAAACCTCCTATTTGTTAAAATTAAATAAAATACCCCTTTAAATTTAAATTAGAGAAGCATACACAATTAAAATATGATGTCTCTTAAAACTAAAAAAATTTACCAAGTAGATTGCAGATTTTGAAAAATAAAAATATATATCAAAGTAAACGATTTCATTCTTTATTTTAAATGAAATCTAAGGCAAAAAAAGGTATAATATATTAATGACACATAAAGAAATGGAGTGATAATTTTGGTTCAAGAAGTTGTTGTAGAAGGAAACATAACTTTAGGTCAATTTCTTAAAACTGAAGGCATTATTGAATCTGGTGGACAAGCTAAATGGTTCCTCCAAGATTTCGAAGTTTTAATAAACGGCCAACGTGAGACACGTCGTGGGAAGAAATTAGAACATAACGACCGAATTGATATCACAGAATTACCTGAAGATACTGGTTCTTTTCTAATCATCCATCAAGGTGAACAATGAAACTTAATACACTCCAATTAGAGAATTATCGTAACTATGAAGAGGTTACATTAGATTGTCATCCTGAAGTGAATATCCTCATAGGAGAAAACGCGCAAGGAAAGACAAATTTACTTGAATCAATTTATACGCTAGCGCTAGCTAAAAGTCATCGTACTTCGAATGACAAGGAACTCATACGTTTTAAAGCTGACTATGCTAAAATAGAAGGTGAGCTGAGTTATAGACATGGCACAATGCCACTTACAATGTTTATAACTAAAAAAGGTAAACAAGTTAAAGTCAATCACCTTGAACAAAGTAAACTGACTCAATATGTGGGACACTTGAATGTCGTTTTATTTGCTCCGGAAGATTTGAATATTGTTAAAGGTTCACCACAGATACGACGACGTTTCATAGACATGGAGTTAGGACAAATTTCAGCCGTTTACTTAAATGATTTAGCTCAATACCAACGTATTCTTAAACAAAAGAATAACTATTTGAAGCAATTACAAATTGGGCAGAAGACAGATACGACAATGTTAGAAGTGTTAAATCAACAATTTGCTCAATATGCTTTAAAGGTAACGTTACGTCGTGAGCATTTTATAAAAGAACTGGAAGAACTTGCGCAACCGATTCATTCAGGGATTACGAATGAGCGTGAGAAGTTAGGACTTAAATATTTACCAAGTTTAAAGTTAAGTGATTATGAGAAGGAAGAGTCAGAATTGCTCGAGGAGGTCATCGAATTATTAAACGATAACCTTCAAAGAGAGAAAGAAAGAGGTGTGTGTCTTTATGGACCACATCGAGATGATTTAGGATTCAATGTTAATGGCATGGATGCACAAACATATGGATCACAAGGACAACAAAGAACTACAGCATTGTCGATCAAATTGGCAGAGATTGAATTAATGAACATTGAAGTTGGAGAGTATCCAATATTATTACTGGACGATGTACTCAGTGAACTTGATGATTCACGTCAAACGCATCTTCTAAGTACAATCCAACATAAAGTACAGACATTTGTGACTACAACCTCTGTTGACGGTATAGACCATGAAATTATGAATAATGCTAAGTTATACCGTATAAGTCAAGGCGAATTACTAAAGTAATAAGAAAGTGATGGTGAATACATTGTCAGATGTAAACAACACAGATAATTATGGTGCTGGACAGATACAAGTATTAGAAGGTCTTGAAGCGGTGCGTAAAAGACCAGGTATGTATATTGGTTCAACTTCTGAAAGAGGCTTGCACCATTTAGTATGGGAAATTGTTGATAATAGTATTGACGAAGCATTAGCAGGTTATGCTAATCAAATAGAAGTCGTAATTGAGAAAGACAATTGGATAAAAGTTACTGACAATGGCCGTGGAATTCCAGTTGATATTCAGGAGAAAATGGGACGTCCTGCTGTCGAAGTTATCTTAACGGTATTACATGCTGGAGGTAAATTCGGCGGTGGCGGATATAAAGTATCAGGTGGGCTTCATGGTGTTGGTTCATCAGTAGTTAACGCGCTTTCCCAAGACTTAGAAGTATATGTGTACAGAAATGATACTATTTACCACCAAGCGTATAAAAAAGGTGTACCTCAATTTGACTTAAAAGAAATCGGTGAAACAGATCAAACAGGTACGGCAATTCGTTTTAAAGCTGATGGCGAAATTTTTACAGAGACAACTGTGTATAATTATGAAACATTACAACAACGTATACGCGAACTTGCTTTCTTAAACAAAGGTATCCAAATTACGTTAAGAGATGAGCGTGAAGAGGAAGGCCGTGAGGATTCTTATCACTATGAAGGCGGTATTAAATCTTACGTAGAATTATTAAATGAAAATAAAGAGCCACTTCATGAAGAACCTATCTACATACATCAAACAAAAGATGATATTGAGGTTGAAATCGCTCTTCAATATAACAGTGGATATGCGACTAACTTATTAACATATGCCAATAACATTCATACGTACGAAGGTGGTACGCACGAAGATGGCTTCAAACGTGCGTTAACACGTATTCTTAATAGTTACGGTATTCAAAGTAAGATTATTAAAGAAGACAAAGATAAACTTTCAGGTGAGGATACACGTGAAGGTCTAACAGCTATTATTTCAATCAAACACGGCGATCCTCAATTCGAAGGACAAACTAAAACGAAATTAGGTAACTCTGAAGTACGTCAAGTAGTGGATAAATTATTCGCTGAATACTTCGAGCGTTTCTTATTCGAGCATCCTGCCGTAGGTCGAATTATCGTTGAAAAAGGTATCATGGCGTCTAGAGCACGAGTAGCAGCTAAAAAAGCACGTGAGGTTACACGTCGTAAATCAGCATTAGATGTATCAAGTTTACCTGGTAAATTAGCAGATTGTTCTAGTAAAAATCCTGAAGAGAGTGAGATTTTCTTAGTAGAGGGTGACTCTGCCGGGGGGTCTACAAAATCAGGTCGTGATTCAAGAACTCAAGCGATTTTACCGTTAAGAGGTAAAATTCTGAATGTGGAAAAAGCACGTTTAGACCGTATCCTAAATAACAATGAAATTCGCCAAATGATCACTGCTTTTGGTACAGGTATTGGTGGAGAATTTGATATTTCAAAAGCACGCTATCATAAAATCGTAATCATGACTGATGCGGACGTTGATGGTGCGCATATCAGAACGCTATTACTCACATTCTTCTATCGCTTTATGAGACCGTTAATTGAAGCGGGCTATGTTTATATTGCACAGCCACCTTTATACAAATTAACGCAAGGTAAACAAAAGTATTATGTATTTAACGATAGAGAGTTAGACAAGCTTAAAGCTGAATTAAACCCTACTCCTAAATGGTCAATCTCTCGTTACAAAGGTCTTGGTGAGATGAATGCAGACCAATTATGGGAAACGACTATGAATCCAGAACATCGTTCAATGTTGCAAGTAAGACTTGAAGATGCAATTGATGCAGACCAAACATTTGAAATGTTAATGGGTGATGTTGTTGAAAATCGTAGACAATTTATAGAAGATAATGCAGTTTACGCCAACTTAGATTTCTAAGCATTATGAATTGAACTTTTGAAGGAGGATATCTTGATGGCTGAATTACCTCAATCAAGAATTAATGAACGAAATATAACCAGTGAAATGCGTGAATCATTCTTAGACTATGCCATGAGTGTTATCGTGTCACGTGCATTACCTGATGTTAGAGATGGTTTAAAGCCAGTGCACCGTCGTATATTATATGGTCTGAATGAACAAGGTATGACACCAGATAAACCATATAAGAAATCTGCACGTATTGTTGGGGACGTTATGGGTAAATATCACCCACATGGTGACTCTTCAATTTACGAAGCCATGGTAAGAATGGCACAAGACTTCAGTTACCGTTATCCTCTTGTAGATGGTCAAGGTAACTTTGGTTCAATGGATGGTGATGGCGCAGCAGCAATGCGTTATACCGAAGCACGTATGACTAAGATTACATTAGAACTTTTACGTGATATCAACAAAGATACAATTGATTTTATCGACAACTATGATGGTAATGAAAGAGAGCCGTCAGTCTTACCTGCACGTTTCCCAAACCTTTTAGTTAACGGTGCTGCAGGGATTGCCGTAGGTATGGCTACTAATATTCCTCCTCACAATTTAACAGAAGTCATTGATGGTGTATTAAGTTTAAGTAAGAATCCTGATATCACGATCAATGAATTGATGGAAGATATTCAAGGTCCTGACTTTCCAACTGCAGGTCTTATTTTAGGAAAAAGTGGTATCCGTCGTGCATATGAAACAGGTCGTGGTTCTATCCAAATGCGTTCACGTGCAGAGATTGAAGAACGCGGTGGTGGACGTCAACGTATCGTAGTGACTGAAATACCATTCCAAGTTAATAAAGCACGTATGATTGAGAAAATTGCTGAACTTGTCAGAGATAAAAAAATCGATGGTATTACCGACTTACGAGATGAAACAAGTTTACGTACAGGTGTTAGAATCGTTATTGACGTACGTAAAGATGCGAATGCAAGCGTTATTCTTAACAACTTATACAAACAAACACCGTTACAAACATCATTCGGTGTAAATATGATTGCTTTAGTTAATGGCAGACCTAAGTTAATTAACTTAAAAGAAGCATTAATTCACTACTTAGAGCATCAAAAAACAGTTGTAAGACGACGCACTGAGTACAATTTAAGAAAAGCTAAAGACCGTGCGCATATTCTAGAAGGTTTAAGAATAGCTCTAGATCATATTGATGAAATTATCACGACAATTCGTGAATCAGAAACAGATAAAATCGCGATGGAAAGCTTACAAGAACGCTTTAAGCTATCCGAACGTCAAGCACAAGCTATCTTGGATATGCGTTTAAGACGTTTAACAGGTTTAGAACGCGATAAGATTGAATCTGAATATAATGAATTACTTGAATACATTAAAGAATTAGAAGAAATTCTAGCTGATGAAGAAGTATTATTACAATTGGTTCGTGATGAACTCTCTGAAATCAAAGAACGATTTGGAGATGAACGTCGTACTGAAATTCAATTAGGTGGATTAGACGATATTGAAGATGAAGATTTAATCCCAGAAGAACAAATTGTAATTACTTTAAGTCATAATAATTACATTAAACGATTACCTGTTTCTACATATCGTTCACAAAACCGTGGCGGACGTGGTGTACAAGGTATGAACACACTTGAAGAAGATTTCGTGAGTCAGTTAGTTACTTTAAGTACACACGATAACGTGCTCTTCTTCACGAATAAAGGTCGTGTATATAAACTTAAAGGTTATGAAGTTCCTGAGCTGTCTCGTCAATCTAAAGGGATCCCAGTCGTTAACGCGATAGAACTTGAGAATGACGAAACGATAAGTACGATGATTGCGGTTAAAGATCTTGAAAGTGAAGAACATTACCTTGTATTTGCTACGAAACGAGGTATTGTTAAACGTTCAGCGTTAAGCAATTTCTCACGTATTAATAAGAACGGTAAAATCGCAATAGGCTTCAAAGAAGACGATGAACTGATAGCCGTACGCTTAACAACTGGTAATGAAGATATACTTATCGGTACATCGCACGCATCACTTATTCGCTTCCCTGAATCTGCCTTACGTCCTTTAGGTCGTACAGCAGCAGGTGTGAAAGGTATCACACTACGTGAGGGCGACGTGGTTGTAGGTTTAGACGTGGCTCACGCAGAAAGTGAAGATGAAGTTCTAGTTGTTACTGAAAATGGCTACGGTAAACGTACGCCAGTAGATGAATACCGATTATCTAATCGTGGTGGTAAAGGTATTAAAACAGCAACAATTACTGAACGTAACGGTAATATCGTTTGTATCACAACAGTTACTGGTGAAGAAGACTTAATGGTTGTTACCAATGCAGGTGTGATTATTCGCTTAGATGTGGAAGATATCTCTCAAAATGGTCGTGCTGCACAAGGTGTACGTCTAATGAGATTAGGCGAAGGCCAATTTGTTTCAACAGTAGCTAAAGTTAAAGAGGAAGAAGATAATCAAGCAGACTCAGATGATACTGATGCGAGCGAGACAGCAACTGAAGAAGTTATTGATGACCAAACACCTGGTAATGCTATTCATACAGAAGAAGCCGAAGATGTAACTAATGAAGAAACAGATGATAACGCTAATGATGATAGAATCGATGTTCGACAAGACTTTATGGATCGTGTAAATGAAGATATTGAAAGTGCTTCAGACGACGATGATGACAACGAATAATAGATATTAAAGCAGGTTCTCGCTATATAGTGAGAACCTGTTAATTTTTAGACTACCCTCAAGCAGGGTGGTCTTTTTTATTATAAAAAAAGCACACCAGCAATAGGTATTCACAATAAGTGAACGCCATTGAGGTGTGCATCGTAAATAAAATTTAATATATAACGTTTCTATAACTTAACCTTCTAATTGTTTCATAACATAAGGAATTTCACTGATTAAACGAGAAGGTGGTACGACATACATAGACTCAGATAATTTCTCTCCAATGTAACTATGTGTGTAAGTCGCACTTGTAACAGCATCTTTAAGACTATCAAATTGACCAACGAAGCTTGTAATCATACCAGCAAGTGTATCTCCCATACCACCAGTAGCCATTGCAGGTGTACCGATAGATAATTTGTAAGCATCATCTTTAAAGTAAATTTCAGTACCATGTTGTTTTAATACAACTGTAGCACCTAAGTTATTAACAGCTTCACGATTACGTTCATATGTTTGTTCTTCGATAGGAATGCCACTTAAACGTTCCCATTCTTTTTGATGAGGAGTGAAAATCACACGACATGTAGGAATTTGAGGTTTCAATTTACTAAATATAGTAATTGCATCTCCATCTACAATAAGATTTTGGTGTGGTTGAATATTTTGTAGTAAAAACGTAATCGCATTATTACCTTTAAAGTCCACACCTAATCCAGGCCCGATTAAGATACTATCGGTAGCTTCGATCATTTTAGTTAGCATCTTCGTATCATTGATATCAATTACCATTGCTTCTGGGCAACGTGAATGTAATGCTGCATGATTATTAGGATGTGTTGCGACTGTAATTAATCCACTACCACTATAGACGCATGCGCGCGCAGCAAGCATAATTGCGCCACCCATATTGGCAGAACCACCAATTAATAAAATCTTACCATAATCGCCTTTATGCGTTTCATCTTTTCTTATAGGAATGTTAACTGTATCTAACGTTTCCATAATGACATAACCTCCGTTAAAAAACTCACTTCTCGCATCTCGTACACAAGACATCCGACTGTCTTAAATTTCACTTTATAAATTGTTGTGTACATCCATTTTTTTAGAAATTAAAGTCCTTTAAAATTGCCCAATCTCTTTTAAATACAATAGAAAATACTATACCTGTAATACTCTTTAGTCAATAGCTATTTTAGAAATTTAATAATGAATACCTCTATACTCACAAAATATCAAAAATACCATTTCCATCTACCTTATTAAAATAATAAATAATAATATTCCTATTTCTTTAACCTGTTAAATTATTACATTGATAATGCATTATAAAAAGTGCAAAAAGTGTTGTTAATATAAAAATGAAAACGTATACTTTCCTGTAATGGGGTTAAAATTTAAACAAAGGGGTTGTTTATATGACATTAATTTTAGATGGAGAGGCTTTGACTATTAAGGAAATTAAGACGTTTTTAAGCCAAGACTTACAAATTGATATTTCAGAGGATGCCATTGAACGAGTGACGAAAAGTCGCCAAGTCGTTGAACGTATCATACAGAATAAAGAAACAATCTATGGTATCACAACTGGCTTCGGTCTATTTAGTGATGTTTTAATCGATCCAGGTCAATATAACGAATTACAAGTCAATCTCATTCGTTCACATGCATGTGGTATCGGGAAACCATTTTCAGAAGAAGTGGCATTAGTCATGATGGTGTTGCGCTTAAATACATTATTGAAGGGGCACTCAGGTGCAACACTTGAGTTAGTTGAACAATTAAAATTCTTCATTAACGAACGTATTATTCCAGTGATTCCGCAACAAGGTTCATTAGGGGCATCAGGGGATTTAGCGCCTCTATCACATCTTGCACTTGCACTCATTGGTGAGGGTGACGTTTATTATAACAATGAACAAGTCGACAGTCGCTACGTCCTTAATGAGTTAGGTCGTGAACCGTTAAAACTACAAGCTAAAGAAGGCTTGGCACTTATCAATGGGACACAAGCAATGACAGCTCAAGGTGTGATTAATTTCATTGAAGCGGAGGATTTAGGTTATCAAGTGGAATGGATTGCTTCACTCACGCATCAAGCTTTAAATGGTATTACAGATGCGTATAATCATAACGTGCACAAAGTCCGGAATATTAAAGAACAAGTAGATGTGGCAGCACGCATGCTTAACTGGCTTGAAGATTCACAGCTTACGACACGCCAAGCTGAATTACGAGTGCAGGACGCTTATAGTTTACGTTGTATTCCTCAAATCCATGGTGCAAGTTTCCAAGTGTTCAATTATGTAAGAGAAAAATTAGAATTTGAGATGAATGCAGCTAATGATAATCCTCTTATCTTCGATGAGGATGATGAAACATTAGTGATTTCAGGTGGTAACTTCCACGGTCAACCAGTCGCACTTGCATTAGACCATCTAAAATTAGGCGTGAGTGAATTAGCCAACGTTGCAGAGCGACGTCTAGAACGTTTGATTAATCCTCAATTAAATGGAGATTTACCTGCATTTTTAAGTCCTGAGCCAGGGTTACAAAGTGGCGCTATGATTATGCAATATGCTGCTGCAAGCCTTGTCTCTGAAAATAAAACCCTCGCACATCCAGCGAGTGTAGATTCAATTCCATCTTCAGCAAACCAAGAAGATCATGTATCAATGGGCACAATCGCTTCAAGACATGGTTACCAAATGATTGAGAATACACGTCGTGTGATTTCGATTGAATGTGTCATTGCATTGCAAGCTGTGGAATTAAAAGGTGTAGATAAATTATCTCCTAAAACACGTGAGAAATATGAAGAATATCGTAAAATCGTGCCTTCAATCAATCAAGATCGACAATTCCACAAAGATATCGAAGCGGTAGCACAGTATCTAAAAGATGATGCTTATCACAGAGCATAAATACGAGGTAGTTTACACACATTTACATTTACTTGAAAAGTTAAAAAGACTTTGCTATATTAAAAATAACTTAATAAAACATTGTTCGTAGGCTAAGTAGCATTAACCGGACGATTTCAGAGAACTTGTGGTTAGTGAGAACAAGTAATCGACTTTGATGTGAATCTACCTACTTTATGAGAGCAATCGGTAATAACCGTTATTTTAGTTAAGTGCAGTTTAAAATAAGTGATTCAACGTTTATTTTAAATTGTTAAATAGGGTGGCAACGCGTAGACCACGTCCCTTGTCTGGGATGTGGTCTTTTTTTATGATTTTATACATACGTGCCCCCAATAAATCTATATTTTATTTGGGAAAGGATGAAGGTTACATGTTAGATATTCGTTTATTTAGAAATGAACCAGAAAAAGTTAAGAGCAAAATTGAATTAAGAGGAGACGATCCTAAGGTCGTTGACGAAGTTTTAGAATTAGATGAACAACGACGTCAATTAATCAGTAAAACTGAAGAAATGAAAGCAAGACGTAATAAAGTCAGTGAAGAAATCGCTCAGAAGAAACGTAATAAAGAAGATGCTGATGACGTTATTGCAGAAATGCGTAACTTAGGTGATGAAATTAAAGAAAACGATGCTAAATTAAATGAAGTTGATAATAAAGTAAGAGACATTTTAATCCGTATTCCAAATTTAATTAACGACGATGTACCTCAAGGGGATTCAGATGAAGAAAACGTTGAATTGAAAAAATGGGGTACACCACGTGAATTCGATTTCGAACCAAAAGCACACTGGGATTTAGTTGAAGAATTAAAAATGGCAGACTTCGAACGTGCTGCTAAAGTATCTGGTGCGCGTTTCGTTTACTTAACTAAAGATGGAGCATTATTAGAACGTGCATTAATGAACTACATGATTACGAAACATACAACTCAACATGGTTACACAGAAATGATGACACCTCAATTAGTGAATGCAGATACTATGTTTGGTACAGGTCAACTTCCTAAATTCGAAGAAGATTTATTTAAAGTTGAAAAAGAAGGCCTATACACAATTCCAACAGCAGAAGTGCCTTTAACAAACTTCTACAGAGACGAAATCATTCAACCAGGAGTGTTACCTGAAAAATTCACTGGGCAAACGGCATGTTTCCGTAGTGAAGCGGGTTCAGCTGGTAGAGATACAAGAGGATTAATTCGTTTACACCAATTCGATAAAGTTGAAATGGTTCGTATCGAAAAACCTGAAGATTCTTGGGATGCTTTAGAAGATATGACTAAAAATGCTGAATCAATTTTAGAAGAATTAGGATTACCATATCGTCGAGTTATCTTATGTACAGGCGACATTGGCTTCAGCGCTAGTAAAACATATGACCTAGAGGTATGGTTACCAAGCTACAATGATTATAAAGAAATTAGTTCTTGCTCAAACTGTACTGATTTCCAAGCACGTCGTGCTAACATTCGCTTTAAACGTGATAACTCAGCTAAACCAGAATTAGCTCATACATTAAATGGTAGTGGTTTAGCCGTAGGTCGTACATTTGCAGCTATCGTTGAAAATTATCAAAATGAAGACGGTACAATCACAATTCCTGAAGCATTAGTTCCATTCATGGGTGGAAAAACTAAAATTTCTAAACCTACAAAATAATAACTTAGAATAGGCTAAATAATTACTACAATACAACGATGAATGACTCAATTAATTATTTGAACTGTCGATAAGATCTTAACGATTTTGTCGACAGTTTTTTTGTTGAACAGGGTAGGGGAAGAGAAATAATTCAACTTCAAATCTTCAAAAATAAGAGGGATGTCTAAAAGAAGAAACAAAATTCTGAAATTTTATAATCGTTGTAGTTACAACGATTTGACTATTAGGTTTGTCTTACGTCACACAAACCGAAGTCTAAAAATATTGAACAACTTTCCCAAATATAATAGACTTATTTTACTATTTTAGAAAGTGGAATGGAGGCTGATCAAATGACCCATCTTTCATTTAAGCAAGGGGTAAAAGAATGTATTCCTACTTTATTTGGATATGCAGGAGTGGGTTTATCATTTGGTATCGTAGCAGCCTCTCAAAACTTTAGTATCTTAGAAATTATTTTATTATGTCTCATTATTTACGCCGGTGCCGCACAATTTATTGTATGTGCTTTAGCGATTACAGGTACTCCAATATCTGCTATCGTTCTTACCACACTTATCGTTAACTCTCGTATGTTTCTATTAAGTATGACTTTGGCGCCGAATTATAAACAATATGGTTTATGGAATAGGGTAGGTCTCGGTACATTATTAACCGATGAGACCTTTGGAGTTGCCATTACGCCATATATTAAAGGTGAAAAGATTAATGATCGTTGGCTTCATGGTCTTAATATCACTGCGTATTTATTTTGGACTATTTCGTGTGTGGCCGGCGCCCTTTTCGGTAAATATATTTCTAATCCTAATGCACTTGGATTAGACTATGCGATTACTGCAATGTTCATATTCTTAGGTATATCTCAATTTGAGTCAGTGAAGAAATCAAGATTTCGTATATATATCATATTAATTATCTGTGTAATCACAATGATGCTTCTTTTAAGTTTAGTGATGCCTTCATATGTAGCAATATTAATAGCCGCAACATTCGCTGCAGCCTTAGGGGTGGTGATGGATAAATGACAACAGATTTACACACACTGATACTTATTATTTTATGTGGAATTGTAACGTTACTCGTTCGAATTATTCCCTTTATGATGATATCTAGAGTTCATTTACCTGAAATTGTCGTTAAATGGCTTTCATTTATTCCTATCACATTATTTACCGCACTTGTCATTGATGGCGTCATACAACAACACGATAACACCTTTGGATATACGCTCAATTTGTCATATATTATTGCGATTATACCAACAGTACTCCTTGCCATTTTCACACGTAGCCTTACTATCACAATAATTGGAGGTATTATTACTATCGCTTGTTTACGTTTAATTTTTTAACTCCTGAAAATGACAGCAAAGTGTTGAAGTCATAAACCATTTTAGTTAATATTATATTAATTAGAAAATTCAGACTATTTAAGATTGAAATTTAATCAACATCAATATACAAATCAATTCAACAAATCTTATTTCGAGAAGCTGAGGGAATTGGCCCGACGATGCTTCAGCAACCGACTAATGATAGCACGGTGCTACAACCAACGAGAATCTCGAATGATAAGTACTGACCAGCTTCCTACTTTTTCATTTGAGTAGGAAGCTTTTTTGTAAGAGGAGGTAGCGTTAACGATGACGAATTACAGAGTAGATACGTTAGAATTGGGGACATTTACAACTGAATCAGGAGAAACCATTAATAATTTAAAATTACGCTATGAACACGTTGGATACAAAGGTCAACCATTAGTTGTTGTTTGTCACGCATTAACAGGTAATCACTTAACTTATGGAACAGACGAGAAACATGGATGGTGGCGTGAAATTATAGATGGTGGTTATATTCCACGTCATGATTATCAATTTCTAACTTTCAACGTCATTGGTAGTCCCTTTGGTTCAAGTTCCAAACTTAATGACCCTAATTTTCCACAGCATCTTACATTACGAGATATTGTTAAGGCGATTGAAAAAAGAATAAAAGCACTAGACTTCGATAAGATAAACATCCTAATTGGAGCAAGTCTAGGTGGTATGCAAGCAATGGAATTGCTGTATAATAATCAATTTCAAATCGACAAAGCCATTATTCTCGCAGCAACTGGTAAAACGTCATCGTACAGTCGTGCTTTCAACGAGATCGCCCGACAAGCAATTCATCTTGGTGGGAAGGAAGGCTTAAGTATTGCTCGACAACTTGGCTTCTTAACATACCGCTCCTCTAAAAGTTATGACCAACGATTTACACCAGATGAAGTTGTAACGTATCAACAATATCAAGGAAATAAATTCAAGAAAAACTTTGATTTACAATGTTATTTAACACTGCTCGACGTCTTAGATAGTCACAATATTGATAGAGGACGAGATGATGTTGATGAAGTCTATCAATCATTAGATACAAAAGTTCTAACGATGGGGTTTATAGATGATTTACTTTATCCAGATGATCAAGTAAGAGCAGTCGGAGAGAGATTTAAATATCATCGCCATTTCTTTGTGCCAGATAATGTAGGACATGACGGCTTCCTTCTAAACTTTAACGATTGGGCTCCAAACCTCTACCATTTCTTGAACTTAAAACAATTTAAAAGGAAATAAACACAGCTATATTTAGACATACTAAACTTTGGCTAAGCAAAGTAAGTATGTCTTTAGCATAAGTGCTACTAATTAATGACGAAGTCACTAGTGTTTTAAAGGATTACAATCGCTAATGCGATTGCATAATAGGTGCTAACATTTGATACTCCTCAAATGAAGCACCTATAATTGTTAATTTTGGGCAAAGAGGTTAAAATAGAAGTTATAGTCAAAAAGTATGGGAGTGGCGTGTGTGTTTTCAAAAATACAACCTAAAGCAACTATTATTGCAACTATTTCATTACTGATAGTCGCTTTAGTAACACATGTATTACCTATTCTCGGCTTAATTTTATGTTTATTTGCAACGATTCCTGGCATCGTGCTATGGAACCGCTCTGTACAATCATTTGGAATTAGCGCTTTAGTAACAGTGATTCTAACAACGTTATTAGGTAATACATTTGTCTTAAGTATGATGGTACTTATCTTAATTTTAAGTTTTATCATTGGTCAATTACTTAAGGAAAGAACTTCAAAAGAAAGAATTCTTTATGTTTCGACGGCTTCATTAAGTTTAATAACATTGATTGGATTCATGTTATTACAAACATTCGAAAAAATTCCAAAAGCAGCCGTATTAATTAAGCCATTTAAAGATGCGATGCATGATGCCATCTTAACAAGTGGATTAGATTCTAACTATAGACAGATTCTTGAGGAAGGTTTCCGACAATCAACGGTCCAACTCCCTAGTTATCTTATTATAGTCATTTTCCTTTTAATCTTAATTAATCTGATTATTACATTTCCTATCTTACGTAAGTTTAAGGTCGCAACTCCGATCTTTAAGCCATTATTCGCATGGCAAATGAATCGTGTACTATTATGGATTTATCTTATAGTTCTTATTTGTGTAATGTTTGCGAACCAACCAAGTATATTCCAAAGTATCGTCTTGAACTTTGAGGTTGTGTTATCATTAGTGATGTATATCCAAGGTTTAAGCGTTATACATTTCTTCGGTAAAGCTAAGAGATGGCCGAATGCTGTAACGATTTTATTAATGGTAGTGGGGACACTACTTACACCGATGACACATATCGTTGGTTTACTTGGAGTTATTGATTTATGTATTAATTTAAAACGAATTATTAAAAAATGATTATTAACTAAGTGATTAGAGGTGGAAGAATGAACCGTCAATCCACTAAAAAAGCATTGCTCATACCATTTATACTAATGGTACTCACAGCCATTGCATTAGTCATCGTATGGTTTATTTTCAACCAAATCGTCGCTGGCATTGCAGCAGCAATCCTCGTCGTGATGATTATCATTAGTGGCGTGTTATTGAGACAAGCTTTTCTTAAAATGGATAATTATGTGGATGATTTAAGTGGTCACATCTCGGCAAGTAGCAATAAAGCAATCAAACATTTGCCGATTGGGATGATTGTGTTAGATGAAGATAACCACATTGAATGGATGAACCAATTCATGACAGAACACGTTGAAACTAATGTGATTTCTGAAAATGTAAACGAAGTCTTTCCTAACATATTGAAACAATTAGAAAAAGTACAAGAAGTAGAAATTGAACATAACAATTATCATTACCATGTGCGATATTCAGAGAATGAACATTGTTTATATTTCTTTGATATCACAGAAAGCGTACATACCAACGAGTTGTATGAAGATTCAAAGCCAATTATCGCAACGTTGTTCTTAGACAACTATGACGAGATTACGCAGAATATGAACGATACACAACGTTCAGAAATCAACTCAATGGTTACACGTGTCATTAGCAGATGGGCACAAGAATACAATATTTATTTCAAACGTTATAATTCTGATCAATTCGTTGCATATCTTAACCAAAAGATATTAGCAGAACTTGAAGATTCAAACTTTGAAATTTTAAGTCAGTTGAGAGAGAAAAGTGTTGGTTACCGTGCACAACTCACTTTAAGTATCGGTGTCGGTGAAGGTACAGAGAACCTTATTGACCTAGGGGATTTATCTCAATCTGGTTTAGACTTAGCACTCGGTCGAGGAGGCGACCAAGTTGCCATTAAAAATATGAATGGTAACGTTCGCTTCTACGGTGGTAAGACTGACCCTATGGAGAAACGTACGCGTGTACGTGCCCGAGTAATTTCTCACGCACTTAAAGACATCTTAACTGAAGGCGACAAGGTAATTATTATGGGACATAAACGCCCTGATTTAGATGCAATTGGTGCAGCGATTGGTGTCTCACGTTTTGCATTAATGAATAATTTAGAAGCCTTTGTCGTTCTCAATGATTCAGATATTGATCCGACTTTACGTCGTGTCATGGACGAAATTGATAAGAAACCAGAATTAAAAGAACGCTTTGTCACTTCAGATGAAGCTTGGGATATGATGACGTCTAAGACGACAGTCGTTGTCGTGGATACGCACAAGCCTGAAATGGTCTTAGATGAAAATGTCTTAAATAAAGCAAACCGTAAAGTCGTTATTGACCACCACAGACGTGGCGAAAGCTTTATTTCAAACCCACTATTGGTATATATGGAGCCATATGCAAGTTCAACTGCAGAGCTTGTTACTGAATTATTAGAATATCAACCAACTGAACAAAGATTGACACGTTTAGAATCAACAGTCATGTATGCAGGTATTATAGTAGATACTAGAAACTTCACATTAAGAACAGGTTCAAGAACATTTGATGCTGCAAGTTATTTACGTGCGCATGGTGCAGATACAATCTTAACGCAACACTTCTTAAAAGATGATGTAGATACTTATATTAATCGTTCAGAACTTATTAGAACGGTTCAATTACAAGATCATGGCGTAGCAATCGCTCATGGTTCAAATGATAAAATCTACCATCCTGTTACGGTTGCACAAGCAGCCGACGAGTTGTTAAGTTTAGAGGGTATCGAGGCATCTTATGTTGTGGCTAAACGTGAAGATAACCTCATCGGTATCTCTGCACGTTCACTAGGTTCTATCAACGTTCAATTAACGATGGAAGCATTAGGTGGTGGTGGACACCTTACAAATGCTGCCACACAAATTAAAGGTGTCACTATAGAAGATGCTATAGAACAATTACAGCAAGCAATTACAGAACAAATGAGTAGGAGTGAAGATGCATGAAAGTAATTTTCAAACAAGATGTTAAAGGTAAAGGTAAAAAAGGCGAAGTAAAAGACGTACCAGTAGGTTACGCAAACAACTTCTTACTTAAAAACAACTATGCTGTAGAAGCAACTCCTGGTAACTTAAAACAATTAGAACAACAAAATAAACGTGCTGAAGCAGACAGACAACAAGAAATCGATGATGCGAAAGCACTTAAAGAAAAATTAGAAAACATCGAAGTTGAAGTATCAGCTAAAACAGGTGAAGGCGGTAAATTGTTTGGTTCAATCAGTACTAAACAAATTGCCGAAGCATTAAATAAACAACATGATATTAAAATTGATAAACGCAAAATGGACTTACCACATGGTATCCACGCGTTAGGTTATACAAATGTGCCAGTTAAATTAGATAAAGAAGTTGAAGGTACAATTAGAGTACACACAGTAGAACAGTAATTTCGAAAATAACAAAGATGGATTGAAATAAGAGGTGTAAAGCAAACAATGGATGGAATGTATGAGCAAAATCAAATGCCGCATAGCAATGAAGCTGAACAATCTGTCTTAGGTGCCATTATTATAGATCCAGAATTGATTAATACAACTCAGGAAGTCCTCCTTCCTGAGTCGTTTTATAGAGGCGCCCATCAACATATCTTCCGAGCAATGATGCATCTTAATGAAGATAACAAAGAAATCGACGTTGTCACACTTATGGATCAACTATCTAGTGATGGAAGCTTAAGTGAAGCGGGTGGCCCTCAATATCTCGCAGAGCTATCGACTAACGTTCCAACAACGCGAAACGTTCAATATTATACAGATATCGTCTTTAAACACGCGTTAAAACGTAAGTTAATTCAAACGGCAGATAGTATTGCAAATGATGGCTATAATGATGAATTAGAACTAGATACAATCCTAAGTGATGCCGAAAGACGTATCCTTGAACTTTCTTCTACAAGAGAAAGTGACGGGTTTAAAGATATTAGAGATGTCTTAGGACAAGTGTATGAGACTGCCGAAGAACTCGACCAAAATAGTGGTCAAACGCCTGGTATTCCAACAGGTTATCGAGATCTCGACCAAATGACTGCTGGGTTTAACCGTAATGATTTAATCATCTTAGCGGCTCGTCCTTCCGTGGGTAAGACTGCCTTCGCTCTTAATATTGCCCAAAAAGTTGCGACACATGAAGATATGTTTACAGTAGGCATATTCTCGCTTGAGATGGGTGCAGACCAGTTAGCAACGCGTATGATTTGTAGTTCAGGTAACGTAGATTCAAACCGCTTAAGAACTGGTACGATGACAGAAGAAGACTGGAGTCGTTTTACGATTGCAGTTGGTAAATTATCAAAAACTAAGATTTTTATCGATGATACACCAGGTATTCGTATTAATGACTTACGATCTAAATGTCGCCGTCTTAAACAAGAACACGGCTTAGATATGATAGTGATTGACTATCTACAATTAATTCAAGGTAGCGGTTCTCGATTCTCAGACAACCGTCAACAAGAAGTATCAGAAATCTCACGTACACTTAAAGCCATTGCCCGTGAACTAGAATGCCCAGTTATCGCACTGAGTCAGCTTTCACGTGGTGTTGAACAACGTCAGGATAAACGTCCAATGATGAGTGATATTCGTGAATCTGGGTCTATCGAGCAAGACGCTGATATCGTTGCTTTCTTATACCGTGATGATTACTACAATCGTGGCGAGGATGAAGATGATGACGATGATGCAGGCTTTGAGCCACAAACGAATGATGATAACGGTGAAATTGAAATCATAATTGCTAAACAACGTAACGGCCCAACAGGAACTGTGAAACTTCATTTTATGAAACAATATAATAAATTTACAGACATTGATTATGCTCATGCAGAAATGACATAAAATTTATTTTTCCGTACAATAAACTTATTTTTAGTTTTATTGTACGGTTTTTATTTTGTTTTCATTCTTTGCAATCACTTGAAGTATGTATATCATTTTCCGGAAAATGAACTCAAAAGCACTGATAACACAACGATGAAACTGTATAAAAAGTAAAAACAAGATGAATCAATTGCAAACAACTTAAACAAATTTAATGTTCGATTTTTATTTGCAATCTCATAGGCATATTGGTAGAATATCTAATGGTTAAACGAGAAAAACTTGGAGGTGCTCTTATGTCATCAATCGTAGTAGTTGGGACACAATGGGGAGACGAAGGTAAAGGTAAAATCACAGATTTCTTAGCAGAACAAGCAGATGTTATCGCTAGATTCTCAGGTGGTAATAATGCAGGACACACAATTCAATTTGGTGGAGAAACTTACAAATTACATTTGGTACCATCAGGTATCTTTTATAAAGATAAATTAGCTGTTATCGGTAACGGTGTAGTTGTAGATCCAGTAGCATTATTGAAAGAATTAGACGGTTTAAATGAACGTGGTATTTCAACTAACAACTTACGTATCTCTAACCGTGCACAAGTCATCTTACCTTATCACCTAGCTCAAGACGAATATGAAGAACGTCGTCGTGGAGATAATAAAATCGGTACAACTAAAAAAGGTATCGGCCCAGCATACGTAGATAAAGCACAACGTATCGGTATTCGAGTAGCAGACTTATTAGAGAAAGAAACATTCGAACGTCGTCTTAAAGAAAACATTGAATATAAAAATGCTTATTTCAAAGGAATGTTCAACGAAACATGCCCTACGTTTGATGAAATCTTTGACGAGTACTATGCAGCAGGTCAACGCTTAAAAGAATATGTCACTGACACAGCTAAAATCTTAGATGATGCTAACGTTGCAGACGACAAAGTATTATTCGAAGGTGCCCAAGGTGTCATGTTAGACATCGATCACGGTACTTACCCATTCGTTACGTCAAGTAACCCAGTTGCTGGTAATGTCACAGTAGGTACAGGTGTAGGTCCTACATCAGTTTCTAAAGTCATCGGTGTATGTAAATCTTATACGTCACGTGTAGGTGACGGTCCATTCCCTACAGAATTATTCGATGAAGATGGCCATCACATTAGAGAAGTAGGTCGTGAATATGGTACAACAACAGGACGTCCACGCCGTGTAGGTTGGTTCGACTCAGTAGTACTACGTCATTCACGTCGCGTAAGTGGTATTACAGACCTTTCAATCAACTCTATCGACGTTTTAACAGGTTTAGATACAGTTAAGATTTGTACAGCATATGAGTTAGATGGCGAAGAAATCACTGAATACCCAGCTAACTTAGATCAATTAAGACGCTGCAAACCAATCTTCGAAGAACTTCCAGGTTGGACAGAAGATATCACAGGTTGTCGCAGTTTAGAAGAACTCCCTGAAAATGCACGCAAATACCTAGAGCGTATTTCAGAATTATGTGGCGTACACATTTCAATCTTCTCTGTAGGCCCAGACCGTGAACAAACAAACCTATTAGAACAATTATGGTAAAACAAAGTATAAAAGAAAGCTGAGATCATTAATAATGTTTCAGCTTTAAAAAGACCGACTCGTTACATCACAACGAGTCGGTCTTACTTTATTTATATAGAAGAAAGTAGTTTAATACGCAATATGTACCCCCGTTTCAAACGGCGCCATCAACACTTTTATAGCAATATTTCTCATTTATTAACCCTTAAAAAATATTGTTAAATTTATGTAAAAAATAGCTTGTCACGAAAAGATGAGCTATGCTATAATCTATTTTGTGCTTAAGAACGGCTCCTTGGTCAAGCGGTTAAGACACCGCCCTTTCACGGCGGTAACACGGGTTCGAGTCCCGTAGGAGTCACCATGATAGGTCCCGTAGTGTAGCGGTTAACACGCCTGCCTGTCACGCAGGAGATCGCGGGTTCGATTCCCGTCGGGACCGTATTGCCTACCCAATAGGGTAGGCATTTTTTTATACCTACATATCCGTTTTATTCCTATTACAATCCATATACTCATATCAAGTAGTAACTTCATCCTCACCCACACATAACGCTCACTTTACAATCTCTATGACGTTGCAATAAAAACTTAACATTTACGCTATTTGTTTACATTTTCAAAAGGGAGAATCGCATAAGCATACGTTTTACACCAAATATTTATATTACAAAATAATGAAAACACTGATATAAAGATAATTTGAGCTATTTGCAACTGTTCAACATATTTTGTAATACAGTATTTCAATGGTAAAATTATAAATAATATTATTCTATAATTTTTAATACAAAAATAGAATTACCCGTTCATAAATGGTAAATTATATATTAGGTAACTATGCGCTATATATATTACATACATCACCTTTCACAAGGTATAATAGAGAAAAAAATATAGCCTTCACATAATTAAACGAACGGAAGAATTACACTTTGAGAAAAGAGGTTAAAATATATGGCTAGAAAAGTTGTTGTTGTCGACGATGAAAAACCAATTGCTGATATTTTAGAATTTAATTTGAAGAAAGAGGGATACGAAGTATTTTGCGCTTACGATGGTAACGATGCAGTAGATTTAATCTATGAAGAAGAACCAGATATCGTACTCTTAGACATCATGTTACCAGGCAGAGATGGCATGGAAGTATGTCGCGAAGTACGTAAAAAATTCGAAATGCCAATCATCATGTTAACAGCGAAAGACTCAGAAATTGATAAAGTATTAGGACTTGAACTTGGTGCAGACGACTATGTAACAAAACCTTTCAGCACGCGTGAACTTATCGCCCGTGTGAAAGCAAACTTACGTCGCCATTATTCACAACCAGCTCAAGAAGTGAGTGGCGCTACAAATGAAATAACAATCAAAGATATCGTCATTTACCCAGACGCTTACTCAATTAAAAAACGTGGTGAAGATATCGAATTAACACATCGTGAATTTGAATTATTCCACTACCTTTCTAAACATATGGGTCAGGTAATGACACGTGAACATTTATTACAAACAGTGTGGGGTTATGATTATTTCGGTGACGTACGTACAGTTGACGTAACGATTCGTCGTTTACGCGAAAAAATTGAAGACGATCCATCGCACCCAGAATACATTGTGACACGTAGAGGCGTTGGATACTTCCTCCAACAACATGATTAGAGGCAACATCCTATGAAGTGGCTTAAACAATTACAATCCCTTCACACTAAACTCGTTATTGTTTATGTATTACTGATTATTATTGGTATGCAAATCATCGGTTTGTATTTTACTAATAGTTTAGAAAAAGAATTACTCGATAATTTTAAAAAGAACATAACGCAATATGCGAAGCAGTTAGATGTTAATATAGAAAAAGTTTATAACGATAATGACAAAGGTACGGTAAACGCTCAAAAGGATATCCAAAACCTTTTGAGTGAATATGCCAACCGTCAAGAAATCGGAGAAATTCGCTTCGTTGATAAAGACCAAATTATCATGGCTACGACAAAGCAGTCTAACCGTAGTCTAATTAATCAAAAAGCGAATGACGGTTCCGTCCAAAAGGCACTTTCTCTCGGTGAAACCAACAACCACATGGTCCTTAAAGACTATGGTAGTGGTAAAGAACGTGTCTGGGTTTATAACATACCAGTTAAAGTCGACAAACAAACCATCGGTGATATTTACATAGAATCGAAAATCAACGACGTATATAACCAACTCAATAACATTAACCAAATCTTTATCGTCGGTACAGCTATATCATTATTCATCACAGTAATCCTCGGTTTCTTTATCGCCCGAACGATTACCAAACCAATTACCGATATGCGTAACCAGACTGTTGAGATGTCTAAAGGTAACTATACTCAACGCGTGAAGATTTATGGTAACGACGAAATCGGTGAGCTCGCACTTGCTTTCAACAACCTATCTAAACGTGTGCAAGAGGCGCAGGCCAACACCGAAAGTGAGAAACGCCGTCTAGATTCAGTTATCACACATATGAGCGACGGTATCCTCGCGACAGATCGCCGTGGACGCGTGCGTATTGCGAATGATATGGCGCTTAAGATGCTCGGTCTCGCGAAAGAAGACGTCATCGGCTATTACATGCTCGGTCTTCTTAACCTTGAAAATGAATTCTCACTAGACGAAATCCAAGAAAACAATGATTCCTTCCTATTAGATATTAACGATGAAGAGGGTATTATTGCGCGTGTCAACTTTAGTACCATCGTGCAAGAAACAGGATTCGTCACAGGTTACATTGCCGTGTTACATGATGTAACAGAACAACAACAAGTTGAACGTGAACGTCGCGAATTCGTAGCAAACGTTTCACACGAACTACGTACGCCACTCACATCAATGAACAGCTATATCGAAGCACTCGAAGAAGGCGCTTGGCAAGATGAAAGCCTTGCACCACAATTCTTATCCGTTACACGTGAAGAAACAGAACGTATGATACGACTCGTTAACGACTTACTCCAATTATCGAAAATGGACAACGAGTCAGACCAAATTACTAAAGAAATCGTTGACTTCAACATGTACATTAATAAAATTATTAATCGACATGAAATGGCAGCGAAAGATACAACATTCGTAAGAGAAATCCCACAACAAACAATATTCACAGAAATCGATCCAGATAAGATGACACAAGTATTCGACAACGTTATCACTAACGCAATGAAATATTCACGTGGTGATAAACGAGTTGAGTTTCATGTGAAACAAAATGCACTTTACAATAGAATGACCATTCGTATAAAAGATAATGGTATTGGAATTCCAATCAATAAAGTAGATAAAATATTTGATAGATTCTACCGTGTTGATAAAGCACGTACACGTAAGATGGGTGGTACAGGACTCGGTCTCGCAATTTCCAAAGAAATTGTTGAAGCGCACAATGGACGCATCTGGGCAAACAGCGTAGAAGGTCAAGGTACGTCTATCTTCATCACACTTCCTTGTGAAATCATTGAAGACGGTGATTGGGATGAATAGTAAAGAACATATTAAATCAATTATTTTAGGTCTTCTCGTACTCATCAGTATCGTTTTGACATACTTGGTCTGGAACTATACACCAGACCTCAATAATGTTACTAACTCAGATAGCAGTAAAAAGAACGAGCCGAAACCACTAAGTAAACCTATGACAGCAAGCATGGAAGGCACGGTTACAC
This sequence comes from Staphylococcus sp. TE8, assembly GCF_000692055.1. Classification (NCBI taxonomy): domain Bacteria; kingdom Bacillati; phylum Bacillota; class Bacilli; order Caryophanales; family Staphylococcaceae; genus Staphylococcus; species Staphylococcus sp. TE8. The sequence continues at coordinate 725,610 of NZ_JMGB01000002.1, read as the reverse complement.
CATTTCAGATCATTCATTCAAAGGATGATAAACCACAAGGAACGGTCTCAACAGGTGATGCACTTGATAGCATTACGAAGCCATTGAAGAACCAAGAAGTTAAATCTGTGTCACATATGCGCAGAGATCATAATCTTGTTATACCAGAACTAAGTAATGACTTTACCGTGCTAGATTTCACATACGATTTACCTTTAACGACATACTTAAGTCAGGTGTTAAACATCGATGCGAACGTACCCAACCACTTTAACTTCAATCGATTACTTATAGACCAAGACAATGACAATCACGTGGTGCTTTATGCGATAAGTAAAGACCGTCACGAAGTCGTGAAATTAAAAACATCAGCACAAGGTAAAAATATAGATAGCGCCTTAGACAGTATTAAGTCAGATATGCAACCATATACTGAAATCATCACTAATAAAGACACTATCGATAAAGCAACACACGTCTTCGCGCCAAGTAAACCTAAAGACTTAAAATCATATCGTATGGTCTTCTCAACAATGAACGTCGAACGAATGAATTCCATTCTCTTTGAAGATTCAACTATCGTACGAAGCTCTCAAAGTGGTGCGACAACATATAACAACAACACAGGCGTCGCGAACTATGACGATAACAGTGAAATGTATCATTATAAAAACCTATCTGAAGACGCGAAAAGCTCAAGCAATATGGAAGAAACAATTCCAGGTACCTTTGAATTTATCAACGGCCATGGTGGATTCCTTAACGAAGATTATCGTTTATTCAGTACAGATAATAAGACAGGTAAACTGACTTACCAACGCTTCTTGAATGGTTACCCTACATTCAACAACCAGAATTTAAATGAAATTCAAGTCACATGGGGTAAAAAAGGCGTCTTCGATTACCAACGCTCATTACTTAAGAGCAGCGTTCAACTGAACAGTGAAGAACCTAAGACATTACCTACAGCCGAATCCGTTCGTTCAGCACTTGCCAATAATAATAATATTGACTTTGAAAAGGTAACCAACATTGCAGTCGGCTATGATATGGATGACAAACCAGATAAAGATGATATAGAAGTTCAACGCAACAGTGAATTCACACCACAATGGTACGTAGAATACGATGGCAATTGGTACGCCTATAAAGATGGGAGGCTTGAATAAATGAATTGGAAACGCACAAAGACGCTATTCATTTTCGTATTTATTCTCGTCAACATCTTACTCGTCATGATATACATCGATAAAGTCAATAAAGCACAGATTAATGACGCAGAAAGTGGGAACAACGTTAATTTTCAACAAGAAGAAATTAAAGTCCCTACAGACGTACTTAATAAGAAAGTTAAAGATACGAAACTCGCACAAATCACAGCACGCTCTAAAGACTTCTCAAGCTATGCTAAAGAACATTCAAGTCTAGATACATCAGACAAAGACAAGACATTAGAGGGCGATATAGACAAAACTGTGAAAGTAAGCGATAAGAACCTAAAAGACATTAAAGATTTTATTGCAGATAGTATTTATAACGGTAAACAATATCAATTGAGTGATCTAAGTTCAGATAAAATCACTTACGAACAAACCTTTGAAGGTTATCCTATTATGAATAACAATAAAGCACGTTTAACCTTTAATTTAAATGATGGAAAAGCAACAAGCTACAAACAAACAGCGATGAATAATATCCATATCGCAGAAGGGTCAAATAGCACTAAGAAACAAGTCATTAGCCCACGTAAAGCCGTCGAAGCACTTTACTTCAACAGATATCTAAAACGAAACGACCAAGTCATCGACGCACGCTTAGGCTATTACTCAGTCGTTAAAGAAACCAACGTACAATTACTACAACCCAACTGGGAAATCAAAGTTAAACACCACGGCAAAGACAACATAGAAACCTATTACGTCGAAGCCACCACCAAAAACCCAAAAGTTATTAACTAGGTGCTGAGAAAAGCGCTTAGGTCGCGAGCAATAACTAGCATCAAGCGAAAATTGTTCCTCAAATTTTAGCGCGATGCGTATTATTGTCGAACGACCTGCTTTTCGAAGCCCGTCAATTAAGGTGCGAAAGTGAGCGGTTAGGTTTTGAGCAGAACCGAAAAGCGAGCAAAACTGTTCTTTAGTTTTGACGAGACTTTGAGAGTTTCTGCCGAAAAACCTGCTCACTGAAGCCCGTCCATCATTCCTGCAACACTCAGTACAATAACGTTCATCATAAACGACTACTCACCTCTGTAGAGTGGTCGTTTCTTTATGCTATGACGAAGCGGTCAGAAAATGATATTTCGCGACACTAATTATTCATAAACTGACAATTGGCACACACCTTCTAAAATTGGTATAGTATAATATAAAGGAATTTTAGAGAACGTTTCGTTTCGAGAATTCATATTTAGAATCAACACACCTCGAAACCTCATTTATAACTCACATTAACGTGCAAAAAAGTAAAATAAAACTCAAGAACTACTAGAACCAAATGCACGTCTCACCCGCATCACACAAACAATTCTCAAACAAATACAGATTGTACATATTAGAAAGGATGAAGCCGCTTGATACGTATGAGTGTATTAGCAAGTGGTAGTACAGGTAACGCCACTTACGTAGAAAGTGAGAAAGGTAGCCTACTAGTAGACGTAGGTCTAACCGGCAAGAAAATGGAAGAGCTATTTAGCCAAATTGATCGAAATATCAAGGATCTAAACGGCATTCTAGTCACACATGAACATATCGACCACATCAAAGGACTTGGAGTTCTCGCACGTAAATATAACCTTCCAATTTATGCGAACGAAAATACTTGGAAAGCCATTGAAAAGAAAGATAGCCGAATCCCAATGGATCAGAAATTCATCTTCAATCCATATGAAACAAAGTCTATTGCAGGATTCGATATCGAGTCATTCAACGTCTCACATGACGCGATTGACCCACAATTCTATATCTTCAACAATAACTATAAGAAATTCACGATGCTGACGGACACAGGCTATGTGTCAGACCGTATGAAAGGCATGATTCGTGGTAGCGATGCATTCATGTTCGAGAGTAATCACGATGTTGATATGTTACGCATGTGTCGTTATCCTTGGAAGACAAAGCAACGTATCCTCAGTGATATGGGACACGTGTCCAATGAAGATGCTGGTCTCGCTATGACAGATGTCATCACAGGCAACACGAAGCGCATTTACTTGTCTCACTTATCTCAAGATAACAACATGAAAGACCTGGCTCGTATGAGTGTAGGCCAAGTTTTAAATGAACACGATATTGATACAGAGAAAGAAGTACTTCTCTGCGATACGGATAAAGCTCAAGCAACACCAATTTATACTTTATAATTGAATAACAGTAAGACACCCGACCTACTTAAGTATTTTTTTTAAGTAGGTTCTTTTTTTTGAAAATATTCTGTGGAAAAGTAATGAAAAATGAGGAAAATAATACGTAAGTTAGTCTAAAAAGTAGGTTATATATGCTATAAATGTAATTATTGAGCTTAGACACCCTCGAAGTTATCCACTAAAATGTCCATAGTTATCCAGTATTGTGTACAATACACACAAAAATACCCACATTATACACAGAGTTATCCACAAAATAACAGGTTATTACACAGGGAATGTGCATAAATCTCAAAAATAATTAAGAAAGTATAAATATTATTGTTATAATAAGAGGTAATAGTGTGCACAAGTGAATAACTTGTGGATAAGTTAGATAAATCATACATATTTACATGGAGGATAAAATGAAAATTACAATCCTGTCAGTAGGAAAACTAAAAGAAAAATATTGGAAACAAGCAATAGCAGAATATGAAAAACGACTAGGACCTTATACCAAAGTTGAAATTATAGAAGTTCCAGATGAGAAAGCCCCAGAAAATATGAGCGACAAAGAAATAGAACAAGTCAAAGAAAAAGAAGGCCAACGACTACTCGCTAAAATCAAACCACAATCCACAGTCATCACATTAGAAATCCCAGGCAAAATGTTGTCATCAGAAGGATTAGCTAAAGAACTACAAACACGCATGACCCAAGGACAAAGCGACTTTGTTTTCGTCATAGGTGGATCAAACGGCTTACACCAAGACGTCTTAAACCGCAGCAACTACGCACTCTCTTTCAGCAAAATGACCTTCCCACACCAAATGATGCGAGTCGTCTTAATCGAGCAAATCTACCGCGCCTTTAAAATCATGCGCGGCGAAGCGTATCATAAATGATGCGGTTTTTTTAGCCGCTTCGTAAAGGGATTTTGAACGTATCATACTGTATGAGGTTTTTAAAAAGAGTACTTAAGTTTGCTTGAAGCATATCATAAGTGATGCGGTTTTTTTGATTGATAAAATGTATTGTGAAATATTTATGCTTGGTCAATAGTTTATTATATTTGAATTAAAAAATATTATGTAGAAAAAGCAGGCCTAGATGAATACTTAGCAAAGAGTATTTTTAAAAGCAAGGGGGATGATTTTATGAGCATTAATATTCAACGTTTTGAAGAAAAGGATGCTGAGGAAATTGTTAAGCTAATTCATCGAGCAATGTTTGAAACGAACATCTCTGATTATTCTAAAGAAGATTTGGTAAAAGATGCTGAGAATATAACTGTGTCGTCAATCATCGAAAGAGCTTCTTGGACTCACTTTTATGTATTTAGAGATAAGGAGATTATCATTGCGACAGGTGCAATTGGTCCCTATTGGGATAGTCTAACAGAGAGTAGTTTTTTCACTATTTTTGTTTTACCTGAATACCAAGGTAAAGGGATTGGAAAACTTATTATTAATACATTGGAAGACGATGAGTTTTATAAGAGGGCTAGCCGGATAGAGATACCAGCATCAATTACTGCAGTTCCTTTTTATCAGAAGTTTGGCTATAACTTCAAGGATGGAGTTAGTATTGCTGATGAGGAAGGTATAGTAAGAATGGAGAAAAAACTTTACGACTTAAATTAACGTTACAAGTTAAGTAATTTTTAGTAAAATTATTAGTCGGATTTACAGATAAAAAGTAATAAATATACTATATTTTAAAAAAGTTCGTTATTTATCTAGTATAAAATAACGCGTCCAATATTAATTATTACTAAATTTTGATATATTTAAAGAAAGATTAAGTTTAGGGTGGATGAATGAATGGCTTATCAGAGTGAATATGCATTAGAAAATGAGGTACTTCAACAACTTGAGAGTTTAGGATACGAACGAGTAAACATACATAACGTTGAATCAGAAACTAACGACTACCTCAAAAAACTAGGAGTGTTAAAACATGACTGAACAAATATGTACTCCAAAAACTGAGATTTCCAGAGTTTAGAGATGAATGGAAAATGAAAATTATTAAAGAATTATTTAATGTTGTTTCTGGCTCTACACCTCTTAGATCTAATACTTCTTATTATGAAAATGGAAATTTAAAACTACAGACTTAAATAATTCATTAATTAATGATACTTCTGAAAAAGTAACTGATATTGCTTTAAATAACTTGAAGCTTTTACCTAAAGATACCGTTACTAATAGCTATGTATGGTGGATTTAATCAAATTGGTAGAACAGGAATTTTGAATATCAAGGCAACTACTAACCAAGCAATTTCGACTCTAATAAAAAAGGTAATTATAATTCTAAGTTTTTGCAATCTTATCTCAATTTTAATGTAAAACAGTGGAGACGTTTTGCAGCAAGTAATCGAAAAGATCCTAATATTACTAAAAGGGACATAGAAAAATTTAAAATACCATATACATGTCTAGAAGAACAAGAAAAAATAGGAACTTTCTTTAGCAAACTCGACCGCCAAATTGAGTTAGAAGAAGAGAAACTTGAAATTTTAGAGCAACAAAAGAAAGGCTATATGCAAAAGATTTTTTCACAAGAGTTAAGGTTTAAGGATGAAAATGGAAATAAGTATCCTAAATGGACTAACACCTTATTAAAAGATTTTTTCATTAATAAAGGTGGCACTGCTTTAGAAAAAGAATTTGAAAATAATGGTGATTATAAAGTTATAAGTATAGGTAGTTATTCTATGAATAGTACTTATAATGATCAAAATTTAAGAATAAATAAAAATGAAAAGACTGAAAAGTATATTTTATCACAAGGTGATTTAGCAATGGTTTTGAATGATAAAACTAAAGATGGAAATATCATTGGTAGAAGTATCTTCATAGATAAAGATAACTACTATATCTATAATCAAAGGACTGAAAGATTAATTCCACTAAGTGAAAATGATAATAAATTTTTATGGTTTTTAATGAATACAGACATAGTTAGAAATAAAATAAAAAGTATGATGCAAGGTGCAACACAAGTTTATATAAACTACTCGTCTATCAAGAATATATCGCTTCAAATACCAAGTTTTGAAGAACAGATAAAAATAAGAGAATTTTTAGAAATATTATTACACTTGATTACTGAGCAAGATAATAAAGTTAAATTATTAAAACAACGTAAGCAAGGCTTACTACAAAAAATGTTCGTTTGATACTGATAAAAACCTATTATGTAAAGTGTTAAATAGAGATAATATTATGAAAGCGAGTCCGAGATATAAAGTTTTTGAATAAATAAAAAAGACAATTTCTATCAAATTAATATAGAAATTGTCTTTTTTCATAAATTTTTTGATTATTTTCAGCTGGTTGAGTCGCTACTTTTCTTATATTGAATGCCATTAGCACAAATCCTAGTTCTCTTTTGACTTTATTTATCCCTCGAACGGACATTCGAGTAAAGCCCATTTTGATTTTATTAGAAGTAATTTAGGTTTGAACCTACCTAAGTGAATATATGAGTTGTTTTTTATGCTATAAAATATATTCAGATTTCAATAATGACATAAAATAGGCATCTTTATATTTACCTTTAGTATAGAATTGCTCTTTGAGTAATCCTTCTGTTTTAAATCCTTGTGACTCGTATATATGCACAGCTTTTTTGTTATCTGTATCAACATATAGATAGATCTTGTGCATGTTTAATATATCGAATGCATAACTTATCGCTTTTTCGAATGCAAATTTTGCATAACCTTTACCACTGAACTCAGGTTTAATAATTATTTGTATTTCACAATTACGATGGATGTAATTAATTTCTACTAATTCAACAATACCTACGACTTGATTTTCATCTTCAACAATAAAGCGTCTTTCCGATTCATCTAATAAATGCTTATCAAATAAATACTGAAGTTCCGTTAAGGATTCATAAGGTTCTTCAAACCAATAAGACATAATAGAATATTCATTATTTAATTCATGAACAAAAAGTAAATCACTATACTCTAATGCTCTTAGTTTCATAATTCCACTCCCAAAATTTTATATATATATTTGCATTATAAATATAAATAAAGAATAAATCATCATTCACTGTGAACACTTTATTTTAATAATTCACTGAATACTAATTCTCATTTTCTTTTTACCCTCTAATATCTCAGATTTATTACTCAGTGAAAGATGCTCTATCTTTATCAGCATATAGTTTTTATTTTGATAGATACTGATTAATAATCGTATGTAAATTATTGTTAAGTAAGGTTGTGATAGCGTCGTTATTCATAAAATCTTCATAAAGTATATTAAGTATTTCTTCAATATATTTTTAATTTTCACACCTTAAATTCACTTGAAAACAAAATCACTTCTAAATTATGACTGTACATAATAAACGTTAATAATAAATTTTTAAAAATCGGTGTTATATAAAGTAATCAAAATAATCAGAATTTTTTGTAAATAATAATATTAAAGTGTAAAATAACAGATAAGAATAGACTTAATATATATAAATTAAAGGAGTGTTGGAAGTGAAAACTAGAGCAGCAGTTTTACATGAAATGGGAGCTAAAAAGCCCTATAAAGAATCTAAACCTTTAAAAATTGAATACTTAGAACTTGATGATCCTAGTGAACACGAAGTATTAATTAAAATTCATGCAGCTGGATTATGTCACTCTGATTTGTCAGTAATTAATGGTAACAGACCTAGACCTTTACCCATGGCACTTGGTCATGAAGCTTCCGGTGAAGTAATTAAAATTGGAAAAGCTGTTACAAGAGTTAGCGAAGGAGATCATGTGGTATGCACATTTATTCCAAGTTGTGGAAAGTGTATCCCATGTAAAGAAGGACGTCCTGCATTATGTGAAAACGGAGCAATATCTAATGAAAAAGGCGAAATGTTAGAGGGAGGAGTGCGTTTATCTAATGATGAAGGAAAAGTATATCATCACTTGGGGATATCAGGTTTTGCTGAATATTCTGTTGTCTCTGAAAACTCTATAGTTAAAATTGATAAAAAAATACCTTTTGAACGTGCAGCTGCATTTGGTTGTGCTATTATCACAGGTATCGGTGCTGTGGTGAATACAGCTCAAATCCGTTCTGGTAGTAATGTAGCGGTGGTTGGTTTAGGAGGTATTGGATTGAATGCTATTATTGGAGCTAAACTAGCGGGAGCCAATGAAATTATTGCTTTAGATATTAACGAAGATAAATTTGAATTAGCAAAGCAATTTGGGGCTACAGCAACATTTAATTCAAGTGATCAAGATATTGATGAGCAAATTAAAGAATATGTTCCTGGTGGAGTAGAATATGCTTTTGAAACAGCGGGTGTAGTGCCAGCTATGAAAGTTGCTTATCAGATTACCAAACGAGGGGGAACAACTGTAACAACAGGACTGCCTAATCCTAAAGATAATTTTTCTTTCCCTCAAGTTACTTTAGCGGCTGAAGAACGTACCATTAAAGGGTCATATGTAGGAAGTTGTGTGCCTGACAGAGATATACCAAGATTCGTTAGCCTATACAACCAAGGACGTTTAAATATTGATTCACTCATTAGTGAAGTTATCACTCTAGATGAAATAAATGAAGGCTTTGATCGTTTGTCTAATGGTGAAGTCGGCAGAATTATAATGAAGATACATTGAATATAAATATTTTAAAACTAGTTACTAATAACTTTTTTAGAATAAAAAAAAGATATAAGAGCATCCCTCACCGCAAAGTGAAGGATGCTCTATTTTTATTTTGATAGGTAGTGATTGATGATCTCTTGGAAATCATTGTTGAGTAAGGTTGTAATAGAGTCATCATTCATAAAATCTTCATAGATGTTATCCAATATTTCTTCATCTTCAATAGCTGTAAAATGATGTACTAGTCCTTTTACAATTGAAATATAATTTTGCGATGCTAAGCAACTAGCAACTGTTCGCCAGTCTGATTGTGTGGTTTCATGGTTCATAGATAATCCTCCTTTTATTTCAATGTCCATTTTTGACGTGCTTTAGGGTTAAGTGGATGCATGATTTCGTTCGTTACTGGATTAATGAGCTTTTTGACTTTCTTTTTATGAGGTTTTAACATTTCCATCACTTGCGCTACACGTTCGACTACAACAGGGCGCTTCGCATAGGCACCATAAGCAAGAATCACTGTTTCACTTTCACTTATCGCTTTCATCAAGTGAATGTCGGTGTGTTCATCGTATGGCTCGTTGATATGTTTGAGATTTTCTGGACTTTTAATATTAGAGAATAGATTTACAAGATATACAGCACCGTATCGTTCTGAATTCGCTAATTGATTGAGGATAAGAACAGTTGTGAGATCGAGTGATAATACACCATCTAAATGAGAGTACATCGTTATCACTGTACAAGCGGGTTTCTTTTCATCCCATGTTTTCTTGAGTAAATAGCGGTGTTTTTCATCCTTGCTAAATATAGCTTCTGTGTGTATCGTATTTTTAATTGTATTCATATATATAATCACTTCCTTTAGTATTCTTCTGGCAAAAGCATCACATAATAAAAAGTGTCTACGTCATCTTCTCGGATGACGTAGACTTTCTTAGGTAATGCGTTTTGATTTTTTTCATAGTTTGTATAGTGATATTCCAATTTGTAGGCGGGTTGTTCTTGTTCATGTGTGATTGAGAGTATATTCTCATCTTCTTGTAGTCTAAAAATGTGTAGGTAATCTGTATGGCCTTGATTATCTTTTTCTTTTACCATATTCCAAAGTAAGATTTGAATGTCTAGAGATAGTTGTTCACTAATGCCTCGTGTAATGTATCGATTGATTTTCATACTATTTTACCTCGTCTTGAATTTCTTTCATGATGATAATCGCTTGGCTAATAATCGTAACAGATATTTGTGCCACTTTGATCCAATTATTCATGGTGAGATCCTCCTTCTCTTAGTAGATGACGTTCATCGATAATCGTATTTTTAGTATCTGTAAGATATAGAAAGTCCATATCAAAATGATCGAGATAACCAATGCTGATGAGCTGGTTGTTAGCGTACATAAGGAATGGATAGATACTTAGCTCATGTAGCTCATCATTATAGTAGGTATAAGTTTCAAGTGTAAGATGTGCAAGTGGGGTATGGTCTACAAAGCGAGTAGGAAGTATATTTTCTGCTGCATCTTCTAACGCTTCACATTCCCATGTTTCATTGTCAGATAGTTGGAATAGACGAGTTATATATTGTTTGAGTTCTTGAGTGATTGTTTGCATATTATTGCCTCCTAGATAGTGTGATAGTGATGTAGTTGATGTACATCATTGAGATAATATATATTTGATTTGTCATTTATTACGAATCCCGGTGGGGATAAGAGAAAATTCCGATCAAAAACCCGTGATAAACGTTGGTATGACAAGGAAATCCCGGAACCCCACTCATTTTGACGAACAATCAACTCATTATTTATAAGTATTGATGATAGGGTTGGGTTTCTACTTTCTTATATATTATTTATTTATAAAGAATAACGGGATTTTGGGATGGTGCTTGCACAATCCTTCTGCTTCTTCGAGTAAGCAAATCCCATTCATTTCCCATAAAAAATCATTGTGGGATGTTCTTTAGCAATTTCAATATAAGCTTCGTGTAGTAGTAGATAGATGATGTCAATTCGCTATCTCATTAGATAAGTGTTATTGAAATTGATAAAGAGAATTCTAAAAATCGTTAGATAAAATAAGTGAAAGAAGATAGGAAAGATTATTGTCAAATAATAGTTCTATTAGCTAAATAGTAAGATATAGGGTTTGTGGCAAAAATAAAGACGAAGTGCTGAGAAGCACTTCGTCTAGATTATTATTATTGAAAAGTTGTTTAATAATTTCATTATTAAGTTTTAGTGTAACAAAGAATTGCTTTTTATGATTCTCATCTTTACGGATGTCAATACGGTCAATAACCGTTAGGTACAAAGCTTTGAGCTGTGATTTATCCATGGATTCTATATTTTGAAATATTCGTTGTAATAAAGCAGCGATTTGTTTAGTATCATAAAATGGTTTCTCTTGATTTTGTTGGTGCTTGAGTTGATTAATTTGGTTTGTGATATCATTCAGTTGTGTTTCATATTGATGAATGGTTGGTTTGAGTGTAGATGTTAAGTCTGGATTGTCTTCGATGGTTTGAATTAGATTTTTAAGTTTAGTGCTAATTTCATCAAATTGTTGTTGTTTATAAGCAATATCATGGTTAAGTGCAGCTACATCGACTTGATTCTCTTGATTGACACGTTCGACAACTTGTTTGAGAACTTTATCACTTTTGACAATTTCAAGTATTTGGTCCATAACATATTTTTCAATGACATCGGCTCTAACACTATTCGCAGAACATACCTTTGAGCCTTTATTTCGAAAATTACTACACGAATAGTAACGAATACGTTTTTTAGTGCCATCTTTAAGTGTGTTTGTGGTGTTACTCGCAGCCATAGGTGCAGAACATTGGGGACACGAAATTATTCCAGTTAAAATATTGGTTCCTTTACCATGGACTTGTGGTTTTTCACTTACTTGTTTCTTACGTGCTTGCACTTTATCCCATAAATCTTGACTAATAATAGGTGTGTGTTTGCCTTCAGCGATCACTGGATTATCATTCAAGCCTTTACGTCGTTTATCATTCCAATCTTTGTATTTCGCGAATTGAATTTTACCAATATAGAATGGGTTTGAGAGAATATAAGTAACAGCTGAAATACTAAATGGATTACCTTTCTTAGTGACATAACCTTTATGATTGAGTGAATTGGCTATTTTACGATAACCATGACCTTTGGCATAAGATTCAAAGATATATTTAACGATGTTAGCTTCATGTTGATTAATCATTAATTCTTTTTTATTATCAGGTATGTTATTATATCCTAATGGAAGATTGCCTTGATAATAGCCCTCTAAAGCTCTTTGACGTTGTCCGGTGTAAATATTCTCTAAAATTGTATTTCTTTCAAATTCGGAAAAACTTGCAAGTATCTGGAGCATTAACTTGCCTGTTGAATTTTTGACTTCCATGCGTTCAGACAAGCTAAAAAATTCAACATTTTGACGATGAAGTTCTTCGACGATTGTAAGTAAATCGGAAGTATTACGTGCCAAGCGATTTGTTTTATAAACCATAACACAGTCTAATTTTCCATTTTTAGCATCATTTAACATGCGCTGTAATTCAGGACGGTTCATAGATTTTCCTGATATACCCCGATCTGCATATATATCAACGAGTTCATAGCCGTTAAATTGGCAATATTGCTCTATTTGTGTAATTTGACCCTCGATGCTATAACCCTCTACTTGTCTCTCTGTGGATACGCGAATGTAGCCTCCTACAAGCTTTTTCTTCATTTTATCCATTATAATCTATCCTTTCTTTAATTATACAATTGATTATTTCATAGTCTGCTTTACAATATTCAGTGGTTCGTTTTTGAAATAGATGCCAGCGAGGCTTTTATTTTTAGAAATATTAATTTCATCAATATAGGGGTACAACATGTTTAGTGTGAAACGTTGTTGAATGATGTTTTGGAAAGCTTTTCGAATTTGATACGCACTGATTGATGATATAGGTTTTGATTGTTGATGTAATGATTGCGTTTGTTCTCTGAACGTTTCTGCATCAATTTTGCCTTGGGCTAATTTTTCTATCAGCTGCTCGTGATTGAGTGTATTTTTAGTTTCTACATCTCTTTGTCTTTTGAGTCGTTGTTGAATAGTATGGTTTATTTTTGAATAGAGCTGTTGATTTTGAAAGAAGTCCTGACAAGTCGCTAAAACACTTGTTTCTAATTCTTGTGCGTTGATTCCTTTAAATTCACAAACAAAGCGAGCGTTATTCATATTTTGCGGACAGACATAGTAACGCAATGAATGATCTGGTTTTCGGACAGTCATGTTTGTGAGTGTCGAATGACAATAGGGACATTTGATTTTTTGTTTGAGCTGATTTTCTGACGGCTTACGTTTTACTTGTTTCTGAGTTCGGGTAACTTGAGCATCTTCATATATCGTTGTACTGACAATAGCTGGGAACATGTTTTCATATTGTCCGTATTGATTGATAACACGGCCACAGTAATTAGGGTTGAGGATAATATTACGTACTTGATAAGGCTTGCGATTAATGAAGTTATCATCAGCTTCTAAGTATTGCGCAATTTTTTTATAACCATAACCTTGAAGGTAATAATTGAATACAGCTTTTATTGTTGGTGCTTTTACTGTGTCTATTGTGAAAGTACCATTATGATATTGATACCCAAAGGGTGCATGTGTTGTAATCATTTTACCTTGTTTCGCTTTTTCTTTGATTCCATTTCGTGTTTGTTCACTGATATTATTAGACTCCATTTCAGCTAGACTCATAAGTATGTTTAGGCGAAAGCGGTCAAATTCTTTAGATAAGTCAAAATAACCATCATTCACACTGATGATTGTGACGTGATGCTTTTTACAAATTTCAAAGAATTGTATGGCATTTTTCAAATTACGATGTAGTCGATTCAAGCGATAGCAACACAATACTTTACATTTTCCAGACGTAATCATTTCTACCATTTTTTGATAACCTGACCGTTTCGTATGTCGACCGCTTCTCTTATCATCATAAAACGTCACATTAGACCATCCATATTGCTTAGCGGTATCCATAATAAGCGATTTTTGCGTCGCTAAGCTTTGTTGTTTGAGTGTACTTTGACGTACATAACCAATGGCTTCTACCATGTTAAACACCTCCAAAAAGATAATATATATTTGTGAGTAAATTAGAATGAAAGGTCCAACGTGCTTTTAACACGTTGGACCGCAATGATTAATTATCGTTCTGTAGCTCTTCAACGACTAAATCAGCTAGTAATTCAATCAATTCATCCATTTTATCTACTCCAGTACTCATATCAATTTATGTTAATACTTTATTTAATTAAAAATCAGAATAATCTATGACATTAGACTTGATGAACTCTACATCTGGTATTGATTCTTCGAATTCTTGTTTAGTCTTATTTTGAACTCTTACATTTTCTTTGTTTAGTCCAAGAATTGATGCATACTCTGAATCTAACTTTAAATGGTAAAAGACAAGTGACTGTTTTTTGCCATTGTCATCTTTGACTGTTCTTTTCGTAGTTGTTCGATCACGGTCAGATTCGATAAATCCTTTATCCTTTAGTGCATTCACGACATTATTAACATCTTGGAAGTGATGCTCTAACAACATATTTTTAAATACAGACGCAATGATTTTGACTTCGATATACTCATCTTTTAAGGCAATTAGTCCATGGTTCTCCATCATATTCTTTAACGCTTTGTCATCAGAAAATTTACCACGGTTTTGTGCTACAAATTGCGTAATGACTTCGATCGCTTTATCTGCCAGTGATCGTTCAGAGACTGTATGAGCATGATAATCAATAAAGTAGTCTCTTATTTTAGCAATATCAATATCTGTAGCTAAAACACGACTTAGAATCTTGGCAGAAGTAGTGATAGTCGCATATCGCTTAAACATACGAATACCAGTATTATTTGTTTCATCTTTCAATGTTTTATTAAACCAATGATACTCCTCTTGAAACCATTGAATGACTTCATCTTCACGGTTTATAAGATATTTAGCTACTAACGGTAAAACATGACCATAGTTTAGTGCTACAGATTTTTTAATATTATCAGAATTTGTTGCATCTTTAGTAAACTCTTCATTAATTTCAATAGTTCTCACTCGTAAACCATCATTTTGAGCAGAATCAGTAAAGATACTGTATTCAGAGGTTGAAATCACAGAAGTGCCCCAATTCTTAGGCGTTTTAACTTCTCCGTGTACATTGGAACGTTGACGCCCTTGACCTTCAGCGATAGAGTACAATAACCCCGTTGTATCTTTAAAAGTTGCTGATGAGAGTTCATCAAATACAATAGGTATACCAAAATTGTTACTCAAGTAACTTTCAAGTGCATTACGTGTGGCATTCCAACCTCGAAAAAGTGTTTGATTACCTTTAGTTGGATTTCCAGCGACGGATACTGCTAAAGCTGCTGCTGTTGATTTACCAGTTGATGACTGGCCTGTAAAACTAAAGATAATTCCTGCAAATTCGATTTCACGTTTGTACTTCAGAAAGCTTGTCACTAAGGCAGAAATTCCAAATACGACCGCTAACTCTAGAAGAAGATGACCTTTGACTTCGTTAATATACATATTTAACCAATCTTTAAATGTACCTTTAGGCTCTAATGGATAAGCACTATCGACAATAGGATCTAAAGATGCTAACTGATCATATTGTTTAGATGTATAAATGGTATCTATCATTACAATATAACCGTGGGGTGTTTCTATGATGCCCGAGCCATCATATAAATCAGAAGTGGGCAGTTTATCGCGCATTAACTGTAGTGCATAGCTCAAATCTCTTATATAATTTTCATTGATACTGTGACCATATTTAATCAAGGAAGGTAAGTTTCGAGTTGTTAAAATATCAGATTCAAATGTATGTTCCTTATCTTTACCGTTAGAAATAATTATCTTTTCTGTATTTTCTGAGGCATGCCAAAATTTAGCTTCAACAGTGATACAACTAGACATAGTCACTACTTTTTCTTTATCTCCATCTTTTTTAGGTGGAATAGTTTTATGCCAACCCATTGTATCTAAATGGTATAGACCTAGTCTAAAAATGTCATGATGACTCATTAGCGAACACCTCCTTTCGAAGGGTTGCTGTTATGCTGTGGATTAGGACCTGTTTTAAGATAAACTAAGTGTCCATGAGTATCCTTACCGATAACGATAAATGGGACATTTGGCGCATGTTTTACAAAATATGCGAACCAACGCCCAACATTTTGTTGTACTGCTTTAGAACACGATACATTTGCACGACGGTTCAAGTCATGGAAAGTAAATGTTTGTCCTTCCGGTAAATTAATTGAAATACCTAAAATTCTATTTTTTATTTTTTTAAAATCATCTTCTTGCTTGTAAGACATTTGAATTCCTCCTGATTATTATTAATTAATTCTATCTTCTGTTTTTTTCAGAAGATTACATTGCTTATAATAGAGGTGTCCTGTCTTTATTGCTCGAATAGTATTTAGCAAAAGACGAACATATAAATGCAAGCCTTTTCGCTTGACAAGTTAGAAAAGAGGAAATCAAAGTGTATGATTTTTTAGAATATTTACATCGTTATTGTATAAAATCAATTAATAATTGGGAGGCTGTTGCAGACATATCATGCAAAGTTGAACGTGGAAATGTTAGTACGGGCTATTATGTTAAACAAGATAGAGTTGTAATAAATGATAGTGATATACCTCCAATTATTAAAATAAGTGGAAGTTATATAGCAGCAGACATATTAGTTACTAGATATTTAGATGGAATGGGTGAATTTATAAAGGTATCAGAATTAGATCGATCGAGCTATTACGAATGGTTTATGTTTGTTGAAGAAACGAGAAGAATATTTAGAGGTACAGAAATAATTTATCAATTTTTAAAATATCTATTTACGCATACCTATGAACACAAAAATGAAGAACAAAGAATAGAAAAATATATGAAAAATATTATCATAGATAATCAATTTAGAGGGGAGAATAGTAATGATGTCGTCCGTTTAGATATGAAAGATGATAATATGTTATTTTACAATTTTGATATATACGATACAAATATTCTTTATGAAGAAATAGACGAGGAAAAATTACTTAGAATTTTAGATGAAATAAGTAATACTGACAATTACAAAGCGCTATTTAACATTGTAAGTGAGAACCAAAAGAAATTTTGGGAGTCAAATATTAAACCAATTGTAAGTGAATGTTCAGATGGTATAAATACAAGCCCATTTGATTTATATGCTTATGTAAATAAGTATATAAGTAATAAAGTGTTTGACTGTGATAATTATTTAATTACTAAAAATGAGGTCATAAATTTCTATTTTAATCATGGTAGTGACTTTAATAATTTCAAGAAGGGACAGAAATGGACAAAGTCCAATTTTAAGCAGGGAAATAAACTTAAAATACACGAATTTATCATTGCAGTAACTTATGTGAATTTATTAAATCATTCATATATGAAATATATAAATGCTGAAAATTACTATGATTCTAGCAAAAAGATAACAAAAGGAATGAAAAATAAATATCATGAATTTACAGATTCATTCAGTGATTTTATAGAAAGAGTAGACGATATAACATGGAGAATCCGTGATTCGTTTGATTATATTGGAGGATTAAAAAATAAAGAAATTAGCGAAGATGAGAACGAATATATCGAACAATTAATTCAATTTGTTATATTATCTAAATTCGGCTATATGAATGTGGAAAATCATTTTAATTATATTGAGAACTTAAATACACTTAATAACGAATTAACGACTATATTAAGAAGTGAATTCGCCTACATTTCAAATGATATGTATAATAATTTATTTGGTAATTTATTCGATGTTGTAAATACATGGAAAAAAGATTATTCAAATAATTTTTATGATAATACTCAGAATACTATACCTACAGAAAAGTTAGATATAATATCTTCATTTATAAAACAATATGATAAACCATTTGAACGAGACGAACATAACAAACACGTTAAAGCAAAAGTGTTTGAAGGTATAAGTGATTTTCATAAGCGTGTAAAAGAAGGATTTGATAATAATGATGTGCTATTGCATTTGAGATTGGAAATGAGTGTACATGAAAATAAGTATGATTAACTACTAGTTTATCCAATAATATAAAAAGGGACTATAAGCTATATCTAACTACTTATAGTCCTTTTTCATTAGCATAAATAATTATTAAGAAAGGTGTATATCTTTGTAACCTTCGTTTACATTAATAATGTTGTGATAACCTTTGTGTTCTAAAATACCAATAGCTATAGAACTTCTAATGCCAGATTGACAGTGGACATAAATAACATCATTTTTATTGAAAGGTAAATCTGTTTCTAAAAGTTTACCGTGTGGTACATGAACCGCTTGAGATAAGTGGCCATTATTCCATTCATTATCATTACGTACATCCAATATATGTGATTCGTTACCTGTAATATCCTCGCTATGAATGGAACGTGTTTGAATCTTAGATTGAGGTAATTGATATCCAGCAACATCATCGTATCCAATGAGTTGTAAGGTGTGTGTTGCTTTTGAAACAAGGTGATAGTCTCCAATCAAGTTAATTTCTTGATCATAGTTTAGATACCAGCCAATTTGATTGATGAAATTTTTATCATATGGAATATTGATTGTACCTTCAATATGTCCACCATGATATGCCTCCTTACTGCGGAGATCAAAAGTTAATCTGTTTGTATTTGTAGCTGGATAAACCGTATAAGGTTGATATAAATTCATACCGAATTGATTAATTTTTTTCATTTGTGCAAAATGATGTGGTGGTGCAGGTTGGTCAGAAATGAGTTTATCGATAAAGGTAGCTTCGTTATTTTCAGAAAAAGCCCAGTTCGTTTGTTTTTCATAGCCAAGAGTAGATATTGGAATAGCACCTAAAGATTTACCACAAGGACTACCAGCGCCATGACCAGGCCAAATTTGAATGTAGTCTGGCAAGTCTTTAATACTTTCAATAGATTTAAACATTTGTTTAGCGCCTATTTCAGATGATCCTTCTACTTTAACAGCTTTTTCTAGTAAATCAGGTCTACCGATATCTCCTACAAAAATAAAATCACCACTGAATAGTCCCATTGGAACTTGTGCTCCAGCACCTTCGTCAGTAAGTAAAAAACTTATACTTTCTGGCGTGTGACCCGGTGTATGAAGCACTTTTAATTTTATATTTCCTACATAAATATCGTCATTATGTTGAACAAAATGAGTGTGGTTAGGCATATTTTTATAACCTAATGTGTCATCACTTTCACCCGATACATAAATATTAGCATTTAACTTTATAGCAACATCTCTAATTCCTGAAGCAAAATCTGCATGTATATGTGTTTCAGCTGCATGAGTAATGGTTAAACCTTCTTCATCAGCAACTCGAATATATGAAGATAAGTCACGCATAGGATCAATAATCATGGCTTCTCCAGTTTTTTGACAACCGATTAAATAAGATGCTTGAGATAAATGTTTATCATAAAATTGTTTAAAAAACATAATATCATTCCTTTCTAATTATATAAATAAATTGTGATTAGCTTGTTCTGTATATCCAATATACGCACCTACGCCACCGTATTCTACATCATCGCGTAGTTCTTCTTTTGTAATGCCCATCACATCCATGCTCATTGTACAAGCGATAAGTTTAACACCTTGTTCAACTGCTTGATTGATAAGAGAAGGTAAATCATCGACATTTTTCTTTTTCATGACATAACGCATCATTAAATTTCCTAAACCAAACATATTCATTTTTGAAATAGGCATTTTAATTGGTGAATTTGGAAGCATGAAGTCAAAAAGTTTTGCAATACCTTTTTTCTTAATGCGTTGACTTTGAGTTTTTTTAAGTGCATTTAAGCCCCAAAATGTGCAAAAAATGGTTACATCTCTACCTGCGGCTTTAGCACCATTGGCAATAATCATTGCTGCAACTGCTTTATCTAGCTCGCCGCTAAATAAAACAATTGTTGTTCCACTTTTCGTGTGTGTCACTTCTATATTTTTATTTTCTTCTTTTTGAATAATAGCGCGAATTTCATTACCAAAATCGTTGAGTCTAACAAGCGTATGTCCAGTTTGTTTGACCCAACTTTTAATATCATTTAAAAATCCGTGATCAGTCACAACAACTTCTATTTGATCACCAATAGCGATGTTTTTGATTTCTTTACTAATATTAACAATAGGTCCTGGACACTGTAGATTACTATAATTGAATGTCTTACGATTATCTTTAATTTCTCTATCTTCTTTTACTTTAGATAAATTATCATTATGATGTTGTTCTTCATATGCGGTATAACCTCCGTCTAAATTCACCACATCGTATCCGCGTTGTGCAAGAAATTGACTGGCTTTTCTACTTCGATTACCACTTTTACAATAGATATAGTAAGTTTTATTTTTGCTTTGTTTAAAAGTCTCTATATTTTCAACTGAATGTAATAAAGCATTTTTAATGTGTCCTAATTCAAATTCTTCAGGCTGTCGAACGTCAATTAATTGACCCTTAGAACCTAATTCTTCTAATTCCTTTTTAGTGAAATCATTAATGTGTTTCGTTTCATATTGTGACATAATTACCTCCTTTTAAATACCTATGGGGGTATATTATAACGAATTAGATAGTTTGTCAAATACCTATGGGGGTATTTGACAAAATAAAATTTAATCAATATGATGTAATTATTAAAAATGAATGTGGAGTGAAATATATTGGAATATAATAAAAAGATGATTAATCGTATTCATCGCATACAAGGACAGCTTAATGGAGTCATTAAAATGATGGAGGAAGAAAAAAATTGTAAAAACGTCATTAGTCAATTAAGTGCCTCTAAAAGTTCTATTCAACGGTTAATGGGTATTATCATTAGTGAAAACTTAGTAGAATGCGTCAAAATGTCTGAAGAAAATAGTGAAGATTCTCAGGCACTAATTAATGAAGCAGTTGAATTATTGATAAAAAGTAAATGATAAGTATAACCACCATTATAGTAATGTTAGTTATTGGTATCTTAGGAGGATTTATTTCTGGATTAGTCGGTATAGGGGGAGCCATTGTTATTTACCCGGCTCTCTTATTATTACCACCATTATTTGGTTTACCTACTTATAGTGCTTATATTGCTTCAGGATTAACTTCAAGTCAGGTGTTTTTTAGTACATTGAGTGGATCTTTAAACGCATATAAAAATAAAAATTTTTCTAGAACGCTTATACTTAATATGGGAAGTGGAATGGTAATAGGTAGTATGCTAGGTGCAATCTTAGCGAATTTAATAAATGTTCAGTTTGTTAATACGGTTTATATTATTATTGCATTACTAGCTCTTATTCTAATGTTTATAAAAGTCACACCATCTACTAGTCATATTAAGTTTAATCGTCTACTTTTAATTACAATAGGTGGTATCATCGGTTTGGTATCTGGTATTGTAGGAGCTGGTGGAGCATTTATTATTATTCCAGTACTACTTGTTATATTTAAATTACCAATGAACATGGTGGTTACAAATAGTATTGTAATTGCATTCATTTCTTCTATTGGAGCATTTATGATTAAATTATTACAGGGGTATATTCCTATCAATAGTGCAATACCGTTAATTTTAGGTAGTATACTATTTACGCCTCTAGGTATGAAAATGGGCCAGAAAATACCTGACTATATTCAAAAAACGATAATATGTATTTTAATCGTCGTTGCAATTATTAAGTTGATATTTTAAAAACATGGGAGTGGGACAACATTCATTTTAAATTTGTAGTCTCGCTCCCTAAATTAATTCATACTATATTTAATTTAAAAGTTATTTTACATGTTTAAGATTTATGATAAAACAATATAAAAAAAACCGTATCATTAACTGATGCGCAGACTCATACTATAAATAAAACTAAAAATGAGGTTATATATAACTCACTCTGAAATTGATTGAATATATAGTATCTTTAATAAAATGCAGCTATTGTGGCGTAGAATTTGAGAATCAAAAAATGATTAATATAGTTTGAAAAGACTGAATATAAATACTAGAAAAGTAGCCAGTAAATGAGTTTATTATGAATTCATTTACTGGCTTCTTTAAATCATGATCTAGACAATTTGCTTTTCTAGACCTACTTTGAAATGCGTTATTTTCTTTAAGAATAGTAATATATGACTTGTGTTGATAATGCTAACCTTGGTCAGAGTGTATTGTCATGCGATAGTTCAGATGAGATTTTTTAATTAAAACCTTGTTTTAAACATCGATGACAACGTCTAATGTAGGACGTGTAGACATCATTTTCAGAATGATATAAATAAATCCATAAATGGAGATAAATCGAAACTATTTATACCCTAGGGGGTATATGTTATAGTATAAGTAACTTTACTATAACATTTTTATTAGGAGGGGTTAATTTGAATAATAATGGTGAAGCGCATAATCATCAAAATCACATGAATCATTCCAATCAAATGCATCATGATAACCATGCCTCACATCATCATAGTGGCCATGCACATCATCATGGAAATTTTAAAGTTAAGTTTTTTGTTTCATTAATTTTTGCAATACCTATCATTCTTTTATAGCCACTGATGGGTGTTAACTTACCTTTTTAATTCACATTTCCAGGTTCTGAATGGGTAGTGTTAATATATGGTGCAAAACTTATGGTAGGGTGCAGGTTATAATATTGTTGCTGTACCTTTAGCAGCTGGCGCATTAGCTTTTATCGGGTTAATATTATCACCAGCTGTAGGAGCAATATTAATGTCTTTAAGTACAGTTATAGTAGCGATTAATGCTTTTACATTAAAATTAAAATAAAAGAGGTAAACCCTATGTATAATAAAGTTTTTACAATTTTAATTATAATTTTTTCCATAATAATTATTGCGTCTAATGATACTTTCGCAGAAAGTAAGAATGACATGATGAACATGAAAGAAGATAAGAAAAATACAATGGACATGACAAATATGAAACATCATGACGAAAGAAAGAAATTAAATTCTTCACAAGGAAAAAATGAAATAATATTTCCTGAAGTTGCAGAGTCAAAAAAAGATAACAATGGTTATAAAAATTATACATTAAAAGCTCAGAAAGGAAAGACAGAGTTTTACAAAAATAATTTTTCTAATACTCTAGGCTACAATGGAAATTTACTTGGACCAACTTTAAAATTAAAAAAAGGAGATAAAGTTAAAATTAAGTTAATAAATAACTTAGATGAAAATACAACATTTCATTGGCATGGATTAGAAGTAAATGGAAAAGTGGATGGAGGGCCTTCTCAGATTATAAAACCAGGAAAAGAAAAAACTATAAAATTTGAGGTTAATCAAGATTCTGCTACGTTATGGTATCACCCCCACCCCTCTCCAAATACAGCTAAACAAGTTTATAATGGCCTATCAGGATTATTATATATAGAAGATAGTAAAAAGAATAATTATCCTAGTAATTATGGAAAAAATGATTTGCCTATAATAATCCAAGATAAAACATTTGTATCTAAAAAATTAAATTATTCAAAAACGAAAGACGAAGATGGCACTCAAGGTGATACTGTTCTTGTGAACGGAATAATAAACCCCAAACTGACAACAAAAGAAGAGAAAATACGTTTGAGACTTTTAAATGGTTCTAATGCTCGAGATTTAAATCTTAAGCTAAGTAATAATCAAAGTTTTGAGTATATTGCTTCAGATGGCGGTCAATTAAAAAACGCTAAAAAATTAAAAGAAATTAATTTAGCTCCTTCAGAAAGAAAAGAAATAGTAATAGATTTATCCAAAATGAAAGGCGAGAAAATCAGTCTGGTTGATAATGATAAAACTGTAATTTTACCGATTAGTAACAAAGAGAAAAGTTCTAACAAAGGTAATACACCAAAAGTAAGTAAAAAAATAAAATTAGAAGGTATGAATGATCATGTTACCATTAATGGTAATAAATTCGATCCTAACAGAATAGATTTTACACAAAAGTTAAACCAGAAAGAAGTATGGGAAATTGAAAATGTCAAAGGTAAAATGGGTGGTATGAAACATCCTTTCCACATCCATGGAACGCAATTTAAAGTTTTATCTGTGGATGGGGAGAAACCTCCAAAAGATATGAGGGGTAAAAAAGATGTTATATCTTTGGAACCTGGACAAAAAGCTAAAATAGAGGTTGTATTTAAAAATACTGGAACATACATGTTTCACTGTCATATACTTGAGCATGAAGATAATGGAATGATGGGTCAAATAAAAGTAACAAACTAATCAATAGGGAGATTTTAATATGATGAAAAAAGATAAAGACACTAATGACCAAAAAAGTGAGAGCCATATGAAGCATAATGATGAAAGTAAAGTTCCTGAAGATATGACATCGACTAATGAGGGTGAATTTAAAGTAGGAGATAAAGTAACGATTACAGCAGGGCATATGCCAGGGATGAAAGGTGCAGAAGCTACTGTAAAAGGTGCGTATAAAACTTATGCCTATGTTGTAAGTTATAAACCCACAAATGGAAATGAAAAAGTAAACAATCATAAATGGGTCGTAAACGAAGAGATCAAAGATGCACCTAAAGATGGATTTAGTAAGGGCGATACTGTTAAATTAGAAGCAAGTCATATGTCTGGTATGAAAGGTGCTACAGCCAATATAGATAACGTGAAAAAGACGACTGTTTACGTAGTTGATTACAAATCCAAAGATAATGGTAAAATCATTAAAAATCATAAATGGATGACAGGAAATGAGCTGAAAGCACGATAAAAATCTAGTTCTAGATTGAGAAATAAATAGATATAAAAATATCCTCCTTAATCAATAATTTAAATAACTTATTATTGTTAAGGAGGATATTTTTTAGTGTGTAAATTAAAAAGATAAGAAAAATGACTAATCCTGGAGATAAATCAAAAAGTATAAAATAATTAATAATAAAAAAGCGTCCCAATGATATTGAGACGCTTAAAGTTTATCTAGTTTTAAATGATTCAATGGCGGTTTTGATTTCATCTCTAACACGTTGGAATTCTGACCAAGGTTTGCCTGCTGGATCATCAAATCCCCAATGTTCTTTTTTTACATTCGGCGGCAATATAGGACAATTATTGTCAGCATCACTACATAAAGTTACTACTAAATCGGATTGGTTTAGTATATTTTTGTCAATTAAATTAGAAGTATGATTTGATATATCAATTCCAACTTCTTTCATAGCTTCGATTGCTTTTGGATTTACACCGTGTGCCTCAATACCTCCAGAATATACTTGCCATTCGTCACCTAAGATTTTTTTACCCCAACCTTCAGCCATTTGGCTACGGCATGAATTACCTGTACATATAAAGTAAATTGTTTTTTTATCCATAAATAGTTTCCTCTTTTTTTAGAAAATAATAAGTGTTAGATATAACCCTAACAGTGTGATAAATAATACCGGAATCGTTATAATAATACCGATTTTAAAGTATTGTCCCCAAGAAATTTTAACACCTTTTTGAGTAAGCACATGTAACCAGAGAAGTGTTGCTAACGAACCAATTGGTGTTATTTTAGGTCCTAAATCAGATCCGATAACATTCGCATAAATCATGCCTTCCTTGAGTATGCTTGTTGTTTGAGATTGACCAATCGCTATTGCATCTATTAAAACAGTTGGCATGTTGTTCATAATGGATGAAAGGAATGCAGCTATAAAGCCCATGCCCATGATACTACTAAATAAGCCGTAATTTGAAATATTTGTTAGTACATCACTAAGAAGCGTTGTGATGCCCACATTTTTTAGACCAAATACCACAAGATACATACCAATAGAGAATAAAACAATATTCCATGGCGCACCTTTAATTACTTGTTTCGTATGCACAGCCTTAGACTTACGTGCTAATAATACAAATATTAAAGCAATGATACCAGCAATAATTGATACTGGAATATTTATAAACTCACTTATTAAATAACCAACTAGCAATACAGTGAGTACAATCCATGAGATATTAAAAAGCTTTTTGTCCTTAATCGCTTCTTTTGGTTCTCTAATATTTACTGCATCAAATTTTCTTGGGATAGACTTTCTAAAATAAAGCCATAAGACAAGAATACTTGCGATTAAAGAGAATATATTAGGTATAATCATTTTACTGAAGTACTCAACAAATCCAATATCAAAGTAATCAGCAGAAACAATATTAACTAAATTACTAACAATTAATGGAAGAGACGTAGTATCTGCAATAAAACCACTAGCAATAATAAATGGGAATATCGCTTTTTTATCAAATCCTAAACTACGTACCATTGCTAAAACAATAGGCGTCAGTATTAAAGCCGCACCATCATTTGCGAAGAAGGCTGCTACAACTGAACCTAAGAGCATGATAAAGATAAACATTTTCAAGCCATTACCCTTTGATGCTCTTACCATATGTATGGCAGACCATTCAAAGAATCCAATTTCATCTAATATGAGTGAAATAAGAATAACTGCAACAAAAGTTAAAGTCGCATTCCAAACAATTCCAGTAACTTCTAGTACGTCTGAAAAGCTTACAACGCCAGTGATTATAGCAACTACAGCACCAATTAATGCAGTAATACCAATATCTAGACCTTTAGGTTGCCATATAACAAAAATTAACGTTAATACAAATATTGTGATTGCTAATATCGTCATCATTAACACTCACCTTTCTCTACTGTTTCACATATACATGGGCCAGCACTGGAACTCAATAGAGTCAGTCGTGATGTAACGTCATCCAATACGTCATGATTCAATTTGTATAAAATTTTATTACCATCTTTTCTGGATGTAATTAAATTATTGTCTTTTAATACTTTCATATGATGACTTAATGTGGGTTGAGAAAAAGAAAAATGCTCTAATAAATCACAAGCGCATAATTCACCACAAGATAACAAGTCTAATATTTCAAGGCGGCTACTATCAGCAATCACTTTTAAGTATTGTGAAATTTTTTTATAATTCAATTTTTCTTCTTCCTTTCTACTTGAAACCTTTTATAACGTTGATAATTTTTATTACCACCTGACAAATTAAACACTTGTTTAAAACCTAAATTAATAAGTACGTTTTGTGCAGCATTCCCAGTAGTACCTTTATTACAATAAGTCACTATCTTTTGATTTTTATCTAATGTTTTTGCATAACTTCTCAATATTTTCAATGGGACGTTAATCGCTCCATCAACATGATTAACTTCAAATTGCTTTGGAGAACGTACATCTAAAATCAATAAGTCATTATTTTGTTTTATGACTTCTTCAGGCGTTATAATTTTGCGTCCTCGAGTAATATTGTGTCCAATCATCCCTGTATAAATAACAGGATCTTTAGTTGTAGAAAAAGGAGGCGCATATGCTAAATCTAAATGAAATAAATCTTCTGCATGGGCGCCAAACGTTATAGCAGTAGCTAGTACATCTATTCTCTTATCTACACCTTCATACCCAATAATTTGAGCACCCAGTAATTTAGAATTGTTTTTATCAAATATAGCTTTAATTACCATTTCTTGGCCTTGCATATATTCTGGACGATTCGGTTTCACATTGTGTAATACGTCAATATCAATATCTAAATCAATAGCTTCTTTTTCAGTTAAGCCTGTTTGGGCAATTGTCATATCAAATATACGAACAATGCCTGTTCCTAAAATGCCTTTATGTTCTAGATTTCCACCAGTTAATCGATCTCCTAAAATACGTCCCATTTTATTTGCTGTAGAACCTAGCGGTCTATATATAGGGTCACCAGTAATTAAATTATAACTTTCTGCTACATCACCAATTGCATATATGTGAGGAATATTTGTTTCAAAATACTTATTGGTTTGTATTGCTCCAGATTTTCCAATATTAATACCAATTTCTTTAGCTAATTTAGTATTTGGTGTGACACCAATCCCAATAATGATTAAATCTGTATCAATTAATTCGCCAGTTTTTAAGCTTACTCTATTTATTGTATGATTTTCATCATAATCAATAATATCTATTTCATTATAGGTATATACGTTAGCTTTATCTTCAATATATTCTTGAATCATAAAACTGATATCGTAGTCTAAATGAGGCATAAAAGTACTGCGTTGAATAATTGAAGTATTGTAGTTAGATAATTGTTCTAACATTTCTAGACCAATAAATCCACCACCAATGATTGTTATATTCTGAACATCATTGCTCTCAATATAATTATAAATTGCTTTCGCATCATTAATATTCTTAACTTTAAATACATTGTTATATTCTTCGCTATTTAATTGAGGAAGTTCCTTAGGTGATGAGCCTGTTGCTAATACTAATTCGTCATATTCTTGAATCATCTTTTCATCATTTACTAAATTGGTAACAGTTATTGTTTGATCAGTATCATTTATCTGATTCACTTCATATTTTGTATAAATATCTATATTAAAGCGCTCTTTAAACCATTTAGCATTTCTTGGCGTGAGTTCATCAATATCAGATACATTACCGCCTATATAGTAGGGGATACCACATACTGAATACGAAATATCACTATCTTTATCAAAAACGATAATTTCCACATCTTCACTATTTCTTCTTGCTTTAGCCGCGACACTTGTACCGGCAGCAACTGAACCGATGATTACAATTTTTTTCATTATGATACCCCCCCATAAGGTATGACAAAATAATTATCAAGACTTTCATTTTTAATCTTGTTTATCCAAAATGATTCATCTTCTTTTTTGTTACTAAAAAGGTCATCACGTTGATTTAGCGTAACTAACGATTGATTAACAACCCACCAATTATGGCCTATATTAGCTCTATTTAAATCTTCTACTAAACGTTTAGATTCTAAATAAGGTGTTTTTTCTGCTAGTGTTACGATTATCATCTGTGTTAAATTTTTATTTTGAATTTTAGGTAATAATGTTTCAACATTACTGGTAGTTTGAGTTGATTTTTTCTTTAATTCTCTATGATGATTTTCACTAGAATCAAGTAACAGCAAGGTATGGCCTGTAGGAGCTGTATCTACAATGACGTAATCCATGTCATCTTGATTCTCCATAATGTCACTAAAGGCTTTGAAAAATGCTATTTCTTCTGTACAAGGTGATTTTAAATCTTCCATAATATAATCAATATCGTCTTGTGGTGTATCATCATTCACTGTGGCTAGTACTTCTTTTTTATACTTTTCTAATGCTTGTTCTTCATCAATATAAGCAGTATTTAAATTACTTGTAGTTTCAACATTAATTTCTTTAGTAGGGTCAGTAGTTGCTAAAAGAACACGATATCCTTTATTAGATAATGCTGTAGCTAATTGCGTTGCTACTGTCGTTTTACCAACGCCACCTTTTCCCATTGTAAATAAATATTGAACTTTACTATTTTCAATTTCATCGATTAATTTATTGAATTGCGGATGATCTTCAACAATAAAGTCATCATTTTCAATTAAGTTATCATCATTTAATAGATTAGTTAAACTTTCTATACCTTCTTCTTTCTGCTTTTTATATGGAACGTAATAAGCATGATTGTTATTTAACCATTCAGTAAAATGATTAATGTTTTTATCTTGTTCTGATTTCATCTGACTCGAAATTAAACCGTGACTTTCTTCTATATAGTTGTTAATGATTACTTTGAATTTAGAAATTGACAGTTGTTGTAATTCTTGTTGTGCTCTTTGAATTTCATATATAGAAGAGTGAGTAGGTCTCGCAACTAACATCATGGTCGTATCATCTTGGTTACGTAGTTTTTCAAGTGCTGAATTATATTTAACTCTATTTTCATTTAAACCTGATAATTGACCTAAGCAAGAAGCGTCATTACTCGTTGTATTTAAATAATCTGTCCATGCAGAAGGTAATTCAAGCATTCTCAAGGTGTGACCTGTTGGAGCTGTATCAAATATAATGAAATCAAATTCTTGTTCTAAAGTTTTATCGGATAAAAAATTTGTAAATTCATTAAATGCTGCTACTTCAACTGTACATGAACCACTTAACTGTTCTTTCATTTCAGAAAGCACATCTTCTGGTAGAATACCCTCATAAGGTTCTATAGATTGTGCTTTATAATCGTCTGCAGCAGCAATCGGGTCAAAATTGGCTATAGAGAGATTAGGTATAGGTTGATATTTAGTTAATTTATTAGATAATTCCATTTGAAATACATCTTGTAAATTACTAGCTGGATCAGTACTTACTAAAGCTACTTTCTTTCCATTTTCTGCTAAGTTTAAAGCAATAAAACTTGATATCGTCGTTTTGCCAACGCCACCTTTACCAGTAAAAAACAAATATTTTGTTAACTCAATGTTATCTAAATTCAATTTATTTAAGTATTTAACAGCATCCATCTCCACCACAGCATCCTCCATTTCTCATTTGATTAACTGTAATAATTTCATCGGCTTCTTCTTGGGTAATATAAGCGCCCGTTTTAGCTATACCGCCTTCTATAAAAGTGATGGGTAAAACTTCATCACCTTTTTCTTGAATTAAACGAATAACTTCTTGATTTTTAATGAATTCATTCGGATTATTATTCATATTATAACGTTGAACTTCTATTTGATTTTGCTTTAAATATTCATTGATTTGGTTCGCTTTTATTAGTGTTTCATCCGGTTCTGGCCCACATACCCCAGTAGAACAGCACATAGCTTCTTCGTATATTTCAATATTTAACATTATACTCACCTCATTAATTAATTTACGATTATAGACTAACATCTATATAGATGGGTGTCTATGTTTTTATTTGAGTTTTAAAAATTTTACTAAATTTAATTCTTAATAATACAATTTATGAAGAAATTATTTTAGTATTTCTGTGAGCAATACCTAAGTTTATGTAAAATTATAGGTTTTCTTCTTGCGATAATATAGATATTGATTTATATTTAATATATCAAAAAAAATTGATGTATTAAATGATATAAAACTACGTTGACAATAAGGAGGCGTGCTTGATTGCGAGTAAACCATGCAAGTACTTTAACTGTGGGTTATTTTGTAAGTTATTTAAATCTTGTTATGCTATCAAGAGAAATCAATTTAAAAGAAGCTACAATATATATGGAAAAGGAGTTCTTTAAAGGGAACATTAATCAGTATGGAGAATCAACAAAAAATAACTATAAACAAGCAATTCAAGAATTGAAATAAAGATAATATAAACTCAATGAAATATTATAAAAAGGATGGTCTTTTATGGAAGTTATTAAAGCAAAGACTGATATGAGTGAAGATCAACAATTTGACTTTTATGAAAATATGTTTAATGCACTTGCCGATAAAATCAGATTAAAAATACTAAATCAAATTAGCCAAAGCTTCAATAAATCATTATGTGTATGTGATTTAGAAGAGTTATTAGATATAAAACAATCTAAACTTTCTTATCATTTAAAAAAATTAGTAGATGCAAATGTTCTTATTGCTGAAAAGCATGGCACATGGAATTATTATAAAATTAATGAGCAGCAAATACAGGTTGTTTTAAATGAAGATACTTGTTGTAAGATACTTTAAGTATCTTTTTTAATATAGTATTAATCAATTTTTTTTGATTAATACATCAAGAAATATTGATTAATTAAATTTGGAGGCATTATACTCATGTTAGATTCAATTATGGAATTTATAAAAACATTTGTGATGTTGTTTTTTGAACTATTCATACTATTTATCATCGTGAGCTTTATCGTAAGTATCATCCAGCAGATAGTTTCAGAAGAAAAAATAAAATACTTTTTAAGTAAACCTAATCAAGCTATTAATTATATTTTGGGAATGGCTTTTGGTGCGATGACACCATTTTGTTCTTGTTCTACAATTCCTATACTTGCAGGTTTATTAAATTCTAAAGTTCCATTTGGCCCTGCAATGAGTTTTTTAATTGCGTCACCTTTAATGAATCCATTAATGATATTTATGTTATGGGCCTTATTAGGTTGGAAAGTTGCTGTTGTTTATTTTATTGTACTAGCAATCTTTAGTGTCTTAACGGGTCTAGTATTTTCAAAAATGAATTTATCTAAAAGTTATAAAGGTGTAAATGTTAAAGGCGATGGGTTTTTCGCTAATAAAAATGGATCTCGTTTTAAACAAGCATTAAATGATGCTTGGGCATTCTTATATCCTATGCTTCCTTACTTATTTATCGGTGTATTTATTGGTGCTTTTATATATGGCTTTGTACCCGAAACATTTATTACTAAATATGCGAGTGGAGGTGGCATTATATCCGTATTTATTGCTTCTATTATAGGTATTCCTATGTATATTAGACCTGAAACAATGTTACCTATAGCTGAAGCATTAGCTTCAAAAGGAATGTGGCTTGGGACAGTTGTTGCTTTGATCATTGGTGGTGCTGGTGCAAGTATTCCAGAAGTTGTATTATTATCGAAATTATTCAAGAAAAAATTTGTAATCTCATTCGTTATCGCCATTTTAGTTGTAGCTATTTCTACAGGTTTGATAGTGAACATCGTTATTTAAAGGAGGTGAGATAATGGGAGTCAAAGACGTATTAAAAAAATTAAAACCTCAGGAACAATCTTGTTGTTCTGTAGAAATTGAAGAAAAAAAAGAGAAAAATGAAAAAGAGCAACAGGATAATAATTGTTGTTGTAACAATTAATTTAGAAGTCTGTAAAATATATGTTTCTAATAAATGAACGACAAATTCCAATGTAATAGTATGGAATTTGTCGTTCTTTCGTTTCAATTAAGGAAAATGATGTTGTTTATTTAATATTCTTTAAGACTTATAACAAAAAGACGTTAATTAAAAACCGCATCATTAACCGATACGCAGAAGCGTACCATAAATAACAGTTTTTTAGTAGCTTTACAAAGTGAATTTAAACACCCCATAACACATGGGAGTTTTAATAATAAAAATGGAGTTAAATATGAATAACAAATTAAAATTTATAACTGAGATGTCCCATACTGAAGCTAAACAATTTTTATTAAAAACAGAAAGTTATTGTAATATTGAATTACCTAAGTATTTTGATTTTAGCAAAGTTCTTAACGAAATAGATATATTTATTGAAGATTTACTTGCCCGAAAATCTACTGTAAATAAAGATATAAATCAAAAATTATTAAAACAATCGGATTCAGTAAATTGTAAAATTTATGCCAATAAAGATAGTAAATTTGATTGGAGACCGTTAGAAATTATAAACCCGTATCTGTATGTATACTTAGTAAAATGCATTACGGAGGAAAATAATTGGAAGGAACTAATAAAAGCTTTAAATAATAATAAAAGTGAGAACATTATTGTAGCTAGTATACCAATGGAAGCTTTAAGTAGACAAAAAGATCAAGAGGAACAAATTATAAACTGGTGGGATAAAGTTGAACAGAAATCTATTGAATTAGCTTTGAAATATAATTATGTATTGTTATTAGATATAAGTAATTGCTATGGTTCCATATATACTCATTCAATTTCATGGGCAATTCATGGTAAAGAAACGGCCAAAAAAAATCAATCTGGATTAAATTTACTAGGCAATAAAATAGATAAATACATAAGATACATGCAATGTAACCAAACTAATGGTATTCCTCAAGGGAGCATATTGATGGATTTTATTGCAGAAATAGTTTTGTCTTATGTTGATAAATTACTACATGAAAAAATAAGTATTAAAGATGAATTAAATAGTGAATTTACAATAATTAGATATAGAGATGATTATCGTATATTTTCTAATTCTAAAGAAGATATTAATAAAATCGCTAAATTATTGAACGACACTCTAATGAGTCTTAATTTCAAACTTAATTCTAAAAAAACTATGTATTCTGACGATGTAGTATTAACATCCATTAAAAATGATAAGATAGCTTATCAAAGTTTATTGCCTACATTGTATGTAAAAGATTCATATGGAAAAAAGCACTTTCAACTTAATTTACAAAAACATCTTTTTCAAATTTTAGTATTTAGCAAAGAGTTCCCTAATTCGGGTAGTGTTGTAAGAATGTTGAGTGAATTTAATATATTGAGAACAAAATACATGAAGAAAAGTTTAGAACTTAATGATCAAAATAATTATATACAATGTATAAGTATTATTACTGAAATTATGATTAATAATACAAGATGTGTTCCGTTATGTATTTCAATAATTAGTAAATTCATAGTTTTGTTGAGTAAAGAAAAGAAAAATGAAGTAATAAATCAAATAAAATCAAAGATAAATGCATTACCTAATACAGATATGATTGATATTTGGTTACAGAGGTTAGTTTTAAGTGATAATCAAACTTCTCATTTTGATACAACTATTTGTAGGCTTGTAAATGGAGAAACAGATACTATTTTTGATACAAATTGGATAAAAACAAAAAAATATAAAATTTCAGATGTTAATGTTTTAAATCAAGAAGAGATAGAAAGTATTTCTACTACTATAAATAATGAAGAAGTAGCACTATTTAATTATTAGTACGAATAAGTCATAAGTAAATAGTTCAAGGAGAGGGAGACATATGTTTTTAAATAGTCTTATAATATTATTTTTAATCATTGTTGTGATTGTTAATGTAGTCAGAATCAAAAATAAGTCTTATATCCAATTTTCAAAGTATTGGAAAAACCTAAAAAAGTATATAAAAGAGCTATTTAAGAATAATATATTTGATGTTGAGATCAAAACTGAGGTTTTAATAATAAATTCAAAGAAAAAACTAGGGTTTTTTATATGCTTAGTTTTAATCTTAGTTTTATATGACTTTAAAATAAATTATATTTTAAAGTTTGCTTTTATAGAGTTTATTATATTTTTTATTTCATTAAATATTTTAAATTTTGTAATAAAGCAATCGCAGTTTTTTAAACTTTTTTTTGGACAATTTTATGTTCCGCTTATAGGTACCTATTTAGCGATTGAATTTTTAATATTAGAGTTGAATCATAGAAATGTTAGTTTCCAGACTTTTTATATTTTTATGACTTTATTAGTTTTATCTTTATATATATCTATTTCAGTTTATTATAGTGTTGATAATGAAAAAATTAAGTTAATCCATTTGGTTTTCTGTTATTTAAATATTATTTTAGTATGTTTAATTATGTTTAGTTACATTGGATACGGATTTATGATTTACGATATTAAAGAGTTAAATTTAGGAACAAATGAAGGTTCTTTAAATGTTAAAGGTCCAGAAAACATAATTAGTCAGATAGCTGTCTTAATTTCTTATGGGGTGGATCATTTATCTCAAGGTAGTGGAATTGAAATAAAAAAATCTAATCATTTAAGATCAATTAATTCTAACAAAATAATTTTTAGTTTAGTAAGTAAAGTATTTGTTTCAACTTATATAGCTTTAGTATTAACCTTTTTAGGTAATACTTTATTTAAAGAAAATGAACGTGGAGGTTAATTATAAGTATTAAAAAGATGGTGTAGCTAAGTATTTAAGTTATTTAATAGATAAATTTATAAAATGTAATCAAAAATATTGGTTGTATAAGGTTAAGTGGATGTTCCCACTTAACTTATTTTATTTTGTGCTATAAAATTATAAATAAAAGACAAAATAGGTGGACAGCTATTTATTTATAGATTTTGTACTAAATGGAGGGAATGTACATTGACTACATCAGAGAAGCAACGTCAACAACAAGCAGAACTACAAAAGAAATTATGGTCCATTGCGAATGACTTACGTGGGAATATGGACGCCAATGAATTTAAAAATTACATACTCGGACTCATCTTCTATCGTTTCTTGAGTGAGAAGGTTGAAGAGACATCCGCAAGACTTCTTTCAGAAGATAATATTTCATATACAGAAGCAATGAATAACGAGGATTACCGTCCTATCGTTGAGAAAGAACTCATTCAACGTATTGGTTTCGTTATTGAACCGGAAAATTTATTTAGTAATTTAAAAGCTAAAATTGAAAACCAGACATTTGAAATTGAAGATTTAAGCAATGCGATTAAAAATGTTGAAAACTCTACACGTGGTCATGAAAGTGAAGATGACTTCATCCATTTATTCGATGACATGGATTTAAACTCCAGTCGTTTAGGTAATACCAATGCAGCACGTACGAAATTAATTGGGAAAGTCATGATGAATATTTCTACATTACCATTCGTCCATAGTGATTTAGAAATCGATATGTTAGGCGACGCGTATGAATACTTAATCGGTCAATTCGCAGCTAGTGCGGGTAAAAAGGCCGGTGAATTCTATACACCTCAACAAGTATCAACGATACTTGCGAAGATCGTCACAGATGGTAAAGAAGATTTAAGAAGTGTATATGACCCTACATGTGGTTCTGGATCATTACTCTTACGTGTGGGTCGAGAAGCTAAAGTACGTAACTATTATGGCCAAGAATACAATAGTACAACTTATAACTTAGCTCGTATGAACATGTTACTTCACGATGTGAACTTTAAAGCCTTCCAAATTGAAAATGGTGATACCTTAGAAGATCCAGCACATCGAGGCGAACAATTTGATGCGGTAGTCGCAAACCCACCATACAGTGCGAAGTGGAGTGCGGAACCTTCATTCTTGGATGATGAACGATTCAGTGATTACGGTAAACTTGCGCCTAAATCTAAAGCAGACTTTGCATTTATTCAACATATGATTTATCACTTAGATGATGAGGGAACAATGGCTGTTGTTCTTCCACATGGTGTTCTATTCTGTGGTGCAGCCGAAGGCACTATTCGTAAATATTTAATTGAGGAGAAGAACTACTTAGACGCCGTGATAGGTCTACCTGCCAATTTATTCTTTGGTACAAGTATTCCAACGTGTGTCCTAGTCTTTAAGAAGTGTCGTAAAGCAGATGATGACGTAGTATTTATCGATGCGTCTCAATCATTTGAAAAAGGTAAAAACCAAAACCATTTAACAGATGAAGATGTAGAAAAAATTGTCGAAACATACAGCAAAAGGGAGACAATAGATAAATACAGTTACGTCGCAAGTTTAGATGAAATTAAAGAAAATGATTACAATCTTAATATTCCTAGATATGTAGATACATTTGAAGAAGAAGAGCCGATTGACTTAGACCAAGTCCAACGACAACTCAAAGACATCGACAAAGAAATCGCTAACGTAGAATCAGAAATCAACGAATATCTTAAAGAACTAGGAGTGTCGGATAATGACTGAACAAAATACTCCAGAACTCAGATTTCCAGAGTTTAAAGAAGAATGGGTAAAAACAAAATTAGATAAACTACTTTCTTTTAGTAATGGTATTAATGCAAGTAAAGAGCAATACGGTTCGGGGAAAAAATTTATAAATGTTTTAGATGTACTAAATAATAATTTCATAACTTACGATAAAATTATAGGAAAAGTTAATGTTTCAGAAGAGATTCAAAGTAGAAACAAAGTTGAATATGGAGATATTCTATTTCTAAGAAGTTCTGAAACACGAGAAGATGTGGGAATTGCAAATGTCTATTTAGACAAAGAGTTTGCGCTATATGGTGGTTTCATTATAAGAGGGAAAAAAATAAATGATTACTCCCCGTTATTTTTAAAAAATACATTAAGCAATCCAAAAACAAGGCATACTATAGGGTCTAACGCTGGGGGGGAGTACACGTTTTAATGTCAGCCAAGATATATTAAAGAAAATAGCAGTATATTTACCTAAAGTAGAAGAGCAGGAAAAAATAGATGATTTATGTAGCAAACTCGACCGCCAGATTGAGTTAGAAGAAGAGAAACTTGAACTACTTGAGCAGCAGAAGAAAGGATATATACAAAAGATTTTCTCACAGGAATTAAGATTTAAAGATGAAAACAATAATAGCTATCCAGATTGGAAAATTGAAAAGTTAGAAGAGATATCAGAATTTCAAAATGGTAAAGCACATGAAAATTTTGTATCAAACACTGGAAGGTTTATATTGGTAAACTCAAAATTTATTTCTACAGAATCAAAAGTAAAAAAATATGTAGATAAACAACTAACACCTTTAGAGATAAATGATATAGCTATAGTAATGAGCGATGTTCCAAAAGGTAAAGCTTTAGCTAAATGTTATTTAATAGAGAATGATAATACCTATACACTTAATCAAAGAATTGGTCGTATTTTTAACATTGAGGGAAATTCAAGATTTCTATTGACACAAATAAATAGAAATAAACAATTATTAAAATATGATAGTGGCGTCGGTCAAACTAACCTCAAAAAATCAGAAATCATTGACATCAAAATTTATTGGCCTAATAAAAAGGAACAAGACAAAATTGGAGATTTCTTTTTAAACTTAGATTCAATAATTGAAAAACAGTCTTCAAAGGTTGAATTATTAAAACATCGTAAGCAAGGTTTATTACAGAAAATGTTTGTGTAATTCTGATAAAGTCCTATTATGTTAACTTAAAAAGAAATTAAATTATAGAGAAGAGTTTTATTTTTCCAATATAAAGGGATAAATTTAAAGCATCAGAATTTAGTTTTTTAGAATGAGAAAGAGAGAAAATAGACGAGATCTTAGATGAATTAATTAATAATAAATATTAGTAAATAATCACAAAAAACTAAAAGGCATCCTTTATCGCAAAGTGAAGGATGCTTTTTCCTTTTTTATACATAATAATCATACATCAAGTCTGAATGGACATAAGATAATTCTTCGCCACATTCTTTAATATACTGAAGTATATTCGTAATGTAATTTTTATCAATTTCAATTTTTTGTGGAATGTCTTTTAAACAATGTGAAAAATCACATTTATAGGGTATAGATAAGTCAATAACTTCATATTCTAATGTGTTGGGATTTTTATATACGAAGTAGTTTAATCTCATATTATCTATAAATTGATTGAATGAGCCAAACGACGTTAGCCATTTTCGAGTTGCTTCTTGATCGTAAGCTTTTTGTAACTTTAGATTAGTTTCGTTATCGTAAAATGATTTTATATCAAATAGCGTGTAATCAAGCCTATCTTTTAATAAAGTACCCCTAAGTTGATTGAGTGAATTTCTCTGAACTGGAAAGGCAAAATGCCCCATTCTATTACCTCTAATAAGTTCAAAATCTTCTAACCATTGTTTGTCACCATTTCTATAATGAAAAAGTGGTTTCCATCCAATAATTGCATCTAAACTACATTTTTGATGATTAATACTAAGATAGTATGGCTTAGCAATGTATTGTGGCTCTTGTAATTCATTATAAAAATCCTGCATTTCAGCTACGAGAGCTTTATCGACACCATCAGGATCCACATATATAGATTCAATTAGGGATTTAAGTTTGCGTAATGAATTATCTTTTTTTAATTTATTGTTTTCCTGATAATACGCTGCGTCTACTTTTACGATTTTCCAAAAGTTACTTTCATATAATGATTTAATTAAATAAATATCATTTTGATAAACGTATTGCTTCATTAATTTAACCTCTACTCTTAAAATTTAAATGTATAGAGTATATTATTTTATCAGTTTAACATTTTAAGCTCTATTCACTGATTAAAATTTTTGTCATTTTTTCTTTTATTAGTGATTTCTTTAATTATTTTCGGTTGTAGGATGATTAAATTAGTAAATATGATAATAAATATAGTATAAGGGCAGTGAATTTTTAATGTAATTTGCATTATAATATTAATATAATTTTTATCTTAAGAATTGGGGTAATTTAAATGTCTTTGTCAAATTTGATTAAAAAAATAAGTCATACATATTTTAAAGAAAAGGCAACCGGTAAATTTAAAGACGCACCGGTTGGAGACTTAGTACGGGAAGACATGGTTGCGGAACTAAGTAATATAGAAGAACTAAAAAACTATAAAATTAAAGGCAGTATTGGGAATGGTCAATTTGCTGCTATACCTTGGGTTGCTATTATGGATAAAGACGTAACAACAACTACTTCTAAAGGTATGTATATTGTTTTTTTATTTAGTAGTGATGAAAAAGAAGTTTATCTAACTTTAAATCAGGGTGCCAAATACTTAAAGGATAAAAAGTTAAAAGATCATGACATAGTAAAAATATCAAAGTTAATTTATGAAAGCTTAGACTCTCCAGAAAGTGAACCTATAGATATTAATTTAAAATCTGAAACGTCGTTAGGTAGGGCTTATGAAAAAACTGCGATTAGTGGATTTAAATACTACAGTGATGATATGCCTGATACATCAATAATAGTTAGTGACATTATTAAACTATTGAATGATTATGAACAATTAGTGAGGACATTCAAAGAAAAGGGACAAAATATTGACCAATTTTATCAATATATACTAAATCCTAAAGTAAGCAAATATCAACTTTTCAAAAACTTATTCAGAAATTTTGTAGAACAAAGTCAAATTAATATTACGAGTAACGATAAAAGTACTGAAATCAAACATGAAGGTCTTGAAGATATAGAAGTTACAAAAATTAAAGATTATAACTCCATAAATATGAATGGTGTTGATTTTCATGTCCATTTATTTAATAGCGGACAATATGGGAGAAAAAATGGGAACGGAAGCGGTAAAATTCCATATATATGTTATAAAACTTCTAACTCAAGATGGGTAAATATTAGAACAACATTTGAAAATTACAAAATGACTGTTGCTAGAGTGACATTATGGGACGAAATTAACCGAAAAGAACAAGAAACAGACCATATTTATAATATAGAAAAAATGGATTTATTTTCTGATAATCCACCTAATGAATATTTCAAACAATTTTATAATGATTATATGAACTATAAAAACGAGGGGAGTCTTATGATAGATAGTGGGATTGTGAAAGACATAACTAAGAAATTGATTAAGTCAAAAAATATTATATTAAGAGGGGCACCTGGTACGGGTAAGAGCTATTTAGCTAAAGCAGTAGCTTCCCAAATTATTGGAATATCTGATGAACAGCTAGATTCCTCTGAACAATTTGAATTTGTACAGTTCCACCCAAATTATGATTATACTGATTTTGTTCAAGGTATAAGACCTATTATAGATGAAAATGGAAACATGGGTTTTAAACTAAAATCTGGAATATTCAAAACATTTTGTGAGAAGGCGATACAAGCACAAAACAATATTTTTTCTGATGAACTAGTAGAAAACCATGAAAATGATAAGAAGTATGTATTTGTAATTGATGAAATTAATAGAGGAGAAATTTCAAAGATATTTGGAGAGTTATTCTTTTCAATTGACCCTAGTTATAGAGGGATTACTGGAGCAGTAAAAACTCAATATTCAAATATGGAATCTGAAAGTGATAAATTTTATATT
This sequence comes from Staphylococcus sp. TE8, assembly GCF_000692055.1. Classification (NCBI taxonomy): domain Bacteria; kingdom Bacillati; phylum Bacillota; class Bacilli; order Caryophanales; family Staphylococcaceae; genus Staphylococcus; species Staphylococcus sp. TE8. Next base: position 684,270 of record NZ_JMGB01000002.1, on the reverse strand, counting down.
CCTGAGAATGTCTATATCATAGGCACCATGAATGATATTGACCGTTCCGTGGATACATTTGACTTTGCTATGAGACGTAGATTTAGATTCATTGAAATTAAAGCAAATGAAAATATTGAAATGTTGGAGTCACTAGGAGATAAAAAAGAGGAAGCTACTATTAAAATGATTAGCCTCAATAATGCAATTTCGCAAGTAGAAGAATTGGATAGTAATTATCATATAGGTGCAGCTTATTTTCTAAAATTAAAAGATATGAGTTTTGAAGAACTATGGGAAGACTATTTAGAGCCACTATTATCTGATTATGTAAGAGGCTTGTTTAGTGAAGAAGAGATTATGGAATCGTTTAAAACGGCTTATACTAATCCAAATTTAGAATTAGGTTCAGAAGATGAATCTGATTAAAATTAAAGATAATTCTTCCAGAAACTCTAATGAATTTAGCGAGATTCCTAACATAATTTCTTCGGTATTAGATAAAAGTGTCTCAGAACTTGAGAAGACAGGTATATTTGTCTTTCCTAATAATTTAAAAGAACAAGAAGGGATAACTGAAGAACAAACAATCCTAAATAAAGTGGGGCAAAATTATCGTTCTAGCAACATTATGGGATTCCTTGGCTACAATCAAGAGAATTTGATCATTGAGTCACGTTTTTCAGAAGGACAAAATGATTATTTTTTTCAATATTTAATAGAAAATGTCTTAAAAATTCCATATGTAATTGATCTAAATACAATAATTGATAGAGATGAAAAAGTAATTGATCTTTTTATATTTATATTTCCTTATTATTTAAAGAAAGCTATGCGAAAAGGGTTGTATAAAGAATATACAAGAAATGAGTACAATAATCATAATGTAAAAGGAACTATAGATATTCAAAGACATATTAAAAATAATACACCATTCATAGGTAAAATAGCTTATTCTCAGAGAGAGTTTTCATATGATAATTATATTCTTCAGTTAATTAGACATACGATAGAATTTATTAAGAAGAAAAAAGAAGGCGTCAATGTATTAAGCAATGTTAGGAATGAAGTAAGAGAAATTTGTGAAGTCACTACTAGTTATAATTATTTAGATAGAAATAAAGTATTAATGTTTAACAATAAACAGCCTATCAGACATGCATATTATAAAGAGTATAGAGAATTACAAAAACTTTGTTTAACAATTTTACAACAACATAAGCATTACATAGGTAGTAACACTGAGAAAATTCATGGAATCATATTTGACGGTGCATGGTTATGGGAAGAATATATTGACACTTTAATTCATGAAGATTTTTACCATCCTAAAAATAAAGGTGGTAGTGGAGCTCAAAGATTATTTAGTACACAAATGAGTGCCAAAATAGGATTGGTTTATCCAGATTTTATTGGGCGTAATCAAAAATATAGAATAATAGGAGACGCTAAATATAAACCAATCCAAAATATAGGGAATAGAGATTATTTGCAAGTTTTAGCTTATATGTTTAGATTTGATGCTAAAACAGGTTATTATTTCTTTCCAAATCAAACTGGAAAAAATAATGAAGTATTATTTTTAAATCAAGGAATAACATATGAAAAAAATGTGCAAATGCGTGAAGATATAAAAATTATTAAAGTTGGACTCACAATCCCTAAAGAAACGTTAGATTATAGAGAGTTTGCCGAGAAAATGAAAATATCAGAACAAGAATTTTTAGAGAAAATAAAGTTTATATAAAAAGTGAATTGCTATAATTTTATAACAACTGAATAAATAGATTAAGGACTATTGAAAGAGCGACTCATAAGCATTTCAATAGTCCTTTTAAGTTAAAATAGTATTTACAACTCTGTATTAAAAGAAATTATAGTATTTTTAGTAGATCCTCTTATATATATAATTTATTTGTTAGAATAAGCATAAGTATAAAATAATAATATCTAAGGGTGGGATAATTTTGGGACAGTTAGTTAATGATACGTTATCAGCATGGTTGTTGATTGAGTCTTTAAATCCTGGGGAAGTGAGCTATACCACAGATGATTTACTTTCGCAGAAACATTTTAAGAATAATGTTCAACAAGTCCAACTACATAGTTTTGATGAGTACTATGATATATGGAATGATGAAAGATTTATTATTTCAGATGAAATGAACATACAAGGAGACCGCGTATATAAATTTTATAGAAACTGTTTTCGATATAACCAAATAAATCTGAAAATTCAAGATATTTTTACCAGTCATTCTGAAATTTTCAATCCCAATGCTACACATTGCTATGGTTATACATTTAATACTGATGAGAATGGAAACGTAATATTAGATTCTATACACGTTCCAATGATTATGAGTGCTTTGAAAGAAATTGAACAAGATAAAAGTGCTGATATTGAAACAAAATTTAATGACTCTTTGGAAAAGTTTTTACAAAAAGTGAGAGAAATTTTAGCTGATCAACCAATAAATGCGCAAAAGTTAGAAAAAATGGATCGTGTATATGACAAATATTTTTCAGTTTTAAAAACAAATGAAGATAGATTATTTCAACACTATGTAGCGATTGAATTTGTAGGAAAAAAGGAACTACCTACACCAGAGTTTAATAGCTTCTTTATCAGTGATATTGAAATGGCCAGAAAATCTCCTAATCAAACATTGATTAAATACATTGAGGGGCTGAAGGATCAACAACGTATTGAAATTGATGAAAATAAAGAACAAATTGAAAAATTCTTGCACCCGTCAAACCTACCTGATGGACGATGGCCTTCACAAACTGAATTTAGATTATCATTGATGCAACAAGTAGCTGTAAATCAAATAACTAATATGGAAGACCCAATTAGTTCGGTAAATGGTCCACCTGGTACAGGTAAGACTACCTTATTAAAGGATATATTTGCTCACTTTGTCGTTGAACGCGCTAAAGCATTAACACAATTAGATAACCCTAAACATGCTTTTGAACCAACTAAAATTCATGAAACCGATGAGAAACCCGTATATTTATTAAAAAATGATATTGCTAAATATAAAATGGTTGTTGCTTCTAGTAATAATGGTGCAGTAGAGAATATTTCTAAAGACTTACCTAAAATAGAAGAAATTATTCGAAATCCGAATGATTGCGCATTTCCTGATTATGAAAGTGATTATGCATCGCTAGTTAGGGAATTAGAAAGCTTTGCAAGTATAGCTAAAGACTTAATTGATGAAAGCGCGTGGGGTCTATTTTCTGGTGTGTTTGGTAAAAGTAAAAATATTAGCGAAGTCATGGAACATTTGTTAAAAACAGACGATAAGTCAGTTGGTTTATCAAAAATGCTACAAAATGAGTTTGAGAATATAGGGTACAACGAACTCATGAAACAATGGAAAAAACAAAAGAAAGCTTTTTTAGATGAATTGGAAGAAGTTAAAACATTAAAAGAGAAGTCGTTTGAAGCATTTGATGTATACAAGAAATTTGAAAAATCTTTATCTGAAGAAAAGGCTTTAAAGGAAAGTGAGAAAAAAGCTCATTCACAACTAGTAATATTAGAAAATGACATTGATAAAATCAAAGAAAATATAAATCAATTCGACAAGCAAATGAATGATAAAGATAGAAAGTTAGAAATTATTAATGAATATCTAGAAATTACACAACAAAAAGGTATTGTTAAAAAACTTAAATCAATATTTAGTTCAGAAACTGATGAACAATCACAACACATTGATGAGAAAAAACGACTATTAGACCAAAAGTTAGATATAGTACAAGCTAAACAAGATAAGGAAAGCGAATTATCAAAAAAGATTAAAGAAAAGGATAAATGTTCCAAACAAATTATCGCACTACAAGAACAACTAAAAGAAAATGATGAGGCTGTTCAACAATTTGATCAGTATCGTATGAATTCTGAAATTGCTATTCCTTCGAAAGATTTTTGGATTGATAAAAATTATGATGAGAGACAAGTTTCTAACTTATGGACAAGTGATGCGTTACAGTATCATCGAGCAATGCTTTTCTTAAGAGCAATGATATTACACAAGTTATTGTTAATTGCTAATTATAAAACAATATATTTTTCATTAAATGATTTTAAAAACCGTCGTAAGTTAATAGATTCTAAACCTGAAGTGGTATATAACGCGTGGAATGTAATGCATTTGATATTCCCAGTTGTAAGTACTACATTTGCAAGTTTTAAATCGATGTACCAAGGCGTACCAAAAGATTTTATTGATTACTTATTTATTGATGAAGCGGGGCAAGCTGTACCACAAGCTGCTGTTGGTGCTTTATATCGCTCTAAGAAAGTAGTTGCAGTAGGTGATCCAATACAAATAGAGCCAGTGGTTACACTTGAAAGTCATTTAATTGATAATATTAGAAAGAGCTATAATATCCCAGAACGCTTATTATCTAAAGAAGCTTCAGTTCAATCTGTAGCTGATAATGCTAATAAATATGGATTTTGGAAAGGTGATAGTACGGATGATGAACAAAAAAGTTGGATAGGTATTCCACTATGGGTTCATAGACGTTGTTTAAATCCAATGTTCACTATCGCAAATCAAATTGCCTATGATAATAAGATGGTTTTACCTAGTAATATTAAAAAAGAAGGTAAAGCAGGCTGGTACCATGTGACAGGTAAAGCTTCTAGCAAACAATATGTTAAAGAACATGGTGAGAAAGTGACTGAATTATTAGCGAATGATTGGAGAGAAGCATTAAAAGAAGGTAAAAATGAGACAAGTTCATTTGTCATATCACCGTTCTCAGCTGTACAAATGCGAGTTAAATCTTTAGTAAAACAAAAGTTACCAGAGATGTTAGATATGGACAAAGAAACGGTTAATAAATGGGCTAATAAGTCTATCGGCACAGTTCACACTTTCCAAGGAAAAGAAGCACAGAAAGTATACTTTGTAGTGGGCACTGATAAAACACAAGAAGGCGCAGTAAATTGGTCTTGTGAAAAACCTAATTTACTTAATGTTGCTGTGACAAGAGCTAAAAAAGAATTTTATGTTATTGGTGATATGCCAAGAATACAATCTAAACCTTTTTATGAAATCATATACAAAGAATTAAATACATTTGAAGAGAGATAATGTATACTACCATATGGTTACGTAAGTTGAATAATAAAGATGTAAAAGAAATTGAATTATCAAAAATTAATAACTAGAGACTTATTATATAAAGAATTCGGAGTTTAGAAAAATTACAAAGTTAGAGAAGGTGGAGGCAGAATTGTCTCCGCCTCACTTATACTTAGTAATTTAAAATATTAGTGGTTTATAAAATTTATCATGAAGTTGTTCCTCTTAGATATATGATAATTATAAATTCTTCAATACCTCAATTTTTGAATTTGTAAATTTACAAGTAGTTAGTAAGAATTACTAAAAATTGAAACATTAAATATCTTACTTTAAAACTTACAAGTCACTCAAATAAACCTTTACTATATAATATAGTAATAAAGATAATTGGGGGGACATGTGATGACAGAAAGTATCGATAAAACATGGGTTAATTTTTATAAAGAGTTAGCAGAAAAGTTGGTTCATTACCAAGATAGACGTAAAGAATTAGTTCAATTAGTAAATAACGTTTACAAAACTACAGGGATAAAATTTCCCACTTTAGAAAGCGATAACGTTTTAATTGATATAGATCCTTTTACAATATTTGCTCTATTTAATAAGGCTTCTATGAGAGATATCAACAAAACTAAAATATTAACAGAATTTGCTTCATATTTTGACATTAAATCTGAAGTTCCGACAAGTTTTGATAGTATTCCAACGGTTAATAATCAGAATGCTACATACTATAACTTTAAAGGGTATCGAGATGAGGATGATATTGATAAATTATGGGGATTATTTATCAATGCACTCAATTATGCCAAAAATCCGTCCGGAGACAATAAAGTAAAGTTTATTGAAAGTTTTAATGAGAATATCATTAAATTAGGAAATGGAAATAGCAAACTGACAGGAGGACTATATTGGATAGCTCCAGAAACTTTTGTTAACTTTGATAAACGTTCTACTTGGTATATTTTCGATACATATAAACTCCCTAGAGAACTGATTAAAGCACAACTAAAACCTAATGGAAAATTAACAGGTGAGCATTATTTAGAATTAATAGACATGGTAAAAGCGATTCTGAATAGTGGGGAGACAAGCATTAATAATTTTATAGATTTAAGTTACGAGGCGTGGCGTTATTCTGAAGAAGTAAACAAAGCTAAAAGGAACGGGAATGAATCTTTTATTAATGAAACTACAGATGATGAATATAAAAATGAACCTAAAAATATTAATCAAGAAGCGGATAACGTACCATACGGAAAGCAAGAATTTTTGAATGAAGTTTTCATTAATGAAACAGAATATGACCGATTAGTACAACTTCTTCAAAGAAAGCAAAATGTCATACTACAAGGCCCTCCAGGTGTAGGAAAGACATATGCTGCGAAGCGTCTTGCGTATTCAATGATAGGTAGTAAGAATGATGAACGTATCAAACTAGTTCAATTTCATCAGAGTTATTCATACGAAGACTTTATTATGGGATATCGACCTAATGGTTCAGGGTTCGAACTAACTACTGGCGCTTTTTATGACTTTTGTAAGAAGGCTGAGAATGATCGCGAGAATGCTTACTTCTTTATTATCGATGAAATTAACCGTGGTAATTTGAGTAAAATTTTCGGTGAATTATTTATGCTGATTGAAAATGATAAAAGAGATGAAGAAATAAGACTGCTTTATAAAGATGAACCATTTTCAGTGCCAAGCAATATCTACATTATAGGTATGATGAATACAGCAGATCGTAGTCTAGCTATATTAGATTACGCATTACGAAGACGCTTTGCTTTTTATAATATGCAACCAGCTTTTGATACTACTAAATTTAAAAATTATCTTAAAGCAATGGATAATACTGAATTTGAATTGTTAATCAATTGCATTGAAAATTTAAATAATGAAATCATTCAAGACGATATGCTAGGTAAAGGATTTGTGATTGGTCATAGCTATTTTAGTAATATGAAATCTATAACTAAATTGGAACTTTCTAATGTCGTAGAATTCGAAATTATCCCATTGTTGGATGAATATTGGTTTGATGAACCTTCAAAAGTTGACTTTTGGGCTGAAAAATTAAGGAATGCAATTAAATAATGATTAATATTCAAAATATCTACTATATGCTTTCTTATGCATTCACCGTATTAAATAAAAAAGGTTATCAAAAACTAGCTACAGAGCAGTTTGAAAATATGCTTGATTTATATTCAGCTATACTTATTAAGGGGATATTAAGTCAATTGAAGAGTGGGCTTCATCATGAATATGTAGAGCATAATGATTCTTTAAAAGTTGTCCGAGGGAAAATAAATGTCACAAATTCAATTCGAAATTTAGACATTTTAAATCACCGTATTAATTGTAATTATGATGAATTTTCAATGAATACATATATGAACAAGATTTTAAAGACAACGATGCAAATATTAATAAAAACAGATATTGCTAAGAAGCATAAGAAAGAGATTCGAAATCTATTAATTCATTTTAGTGGGGTTGATACATTAAACCCTAGTGCTATTCAATGGCAACTTCCTTTTAATCGAAATAATCATACATACAAAATGTTGATTTCTATATGTTATTTAATTCATCAAGGTGTAATACAGACTGAAAGTAATGGGAATAAGCAGCTTATGACCTTTGAAGATGAACAGCAAATGGCTCGTCTATATGAAAAATTTATTCTTGAATATTATAAGAAAGAGTTCCCAAAGCTCACTGTCACAGCTTCACATATACCTTGGGCATTAGATAATAATGAGAATGTGAGTCTATTACCTATCATGAAAAGTGATATTATGATCAGCTATAAAAATAAGTGTCTAATCATAGATGCAAAATATTATAAAAACTCACTAAGTAACTACTATGACACACCAAAAATACATTCAGCTAACTTATATCAAATCTTTACGTATGTGAAAAATCATGAATTAAATTTGAAGGATAAAGGTACTAAAGTGTCAGGAATGCTGTTATATGCTAGAACAGACGCAGACTTTGTACCAAATAATACGTTTCATATGAGTGGCAATCAAATAGATGTGAAGACTTTAGATTTAAATAGTGATTTTGCTAGTATTTCACGTCAGTTGAATGAAATAGTACATGAGATCTTTGACTATAATATATGAATGTTGTAGAAGGGGTCGAGGGCTCATTACAAGCATATAAGTATGCTCACTGACACCGTAAGTTCACATCAAGTAATTTGGTTTCCATATTTTTTAATTATTTATTAAAATTTTATTTAATTATAGTAATTTTTAAAAATAACATAATTTCTTTTGTTATACTCATTTCATCAAATGAAATGAGGTGTATCAATGAGGTATTTGAACTGGCAACGCAAATGTTTAATCACTACATTCCTAATTATAAGCAGTTTATTATTAGTATTTTCATCGATTACCTATGCTAATGAAAGTAAGTCTAAAGACAGTCTTAAAATCACAACACATAACGTCTACTTCTTACCTACAGCATTATATCCCAATTGGGGACAATCGCAGCGCGCTGATTTAATTTCAAAAGCTGATTATATACAAGATCAAGACGTCGTTATTTTTAATGAATTATTCGATAAAAAAGCATCCAATCGTCTTTTAACAAATTTACAATCTCAATATCCTTATCAAACGCCTATTGTTGGTAAAGGTACAGACGGTTGGCAACAGACTTCAGGTACTTATAGAAAAGTAAAACCAGTGAGTGGTGGCGTTGGTATTGTAAGTAAATGGCCAATCGTTGAACAAGAACAACATATTTACAAAAAGGGTTGTGGCGCTGATAAAGCAGGCAATAAAGGTTTCGCATACATTAAAATTAATAAAAATGGTAAATACCAACATATAATTGGAACACACCTTCAAGCTGAAGATCCAATTTGTATTAAAGGAAAAGACCAAAAAATCAGACAGAGTCAAATGGATGAAATTAAACAATTTATCAAAGATAAACATATTCCTAAAAATGAACCCGTATATATTGGCGGTGATTTAAATGTCATTAAAGGTTCAGAAGAATATCAACAAATGCCTGATAATTTAAACGTTTCATTGCCTACTCAATTTGAGGGCAACGCCTATAGTTGGGATACACAAAGCAATGGCATTGCTAAATATAACTATCCTAAATTAGAACCTCAACATTTAGACTATATTTTACTAGATCGCGACCATGCGCAACCAAGCTCATGGCATAATGATGTACACAAAGTGAAGTCACCAGAATGGTCTGTAAAATCTTGGGGCAAGACATATAAATATAATGACTATTCAGACCATTATCCACTTTCTGCATATGCATCAAATTAGTATTGCTATGTATTTGAATATTAATACTTAAAATAGGAGCTCTATGGAAATCACAATTTAAAATTGATTTCTCATATAGCTCTTTTTTTAAATTACCAATGCATGAGTATGGACCCTCTTAAAGTAACTTTACAAAGGAATTATAAACCAAACATGCTAATATGTATGAAGTAAATAATAAATGTAATTGTATGATTGTGAGGACGCTCAAATTTAGATTGAGCAACTTATATATAATAAAAAAAGGGGAGTTTTATTATGACGAGAGAGGTATGTGCGTATCTAGCTGTCTCGGTGGACGGTTTTATAGCTGATAAAGATGAATCAGTTCAGTTTCTAGAGGAGGTTAAAGGCGAAGGGGATAATGGCTATTCAGATTTTTATAATAGCGTAGATGTTGTAGTAATGGGTGGACGTACCTTTAGATGGTTAATTGATAATGGTGTTAAAGAAAATCCGTATCAAGGTAAGAAGGTAGTAGTAATCTCATCAAAAGTCACAGATATTGATTGGGATATTGAATTCTATAGTGGTGACTTAGACGAACTTTTTAATAGATTTAATAATAATGAAAAAATATGGATTGTTGGTGGAGGTGAGTTGATTTCAACTTTAATTAATTTGAAGATCATAACATCGTTAAAGTTGACCATAGCACCAACAATACTTACCCAAGGTGTTGAGTTATTCAATTCAATAGATGAGAGAGTAAAACTCCACTTACGTGATGTTACAAAATATAATCAATTTGTCGAGTTAGATTATGAAATTATTTAAGAAAACAAGGATGTAAATGATTAAATCTGCTTAAATATAATAGACATGATTAACATAAAGGTAAGTGTGACGGTTGTCTGAAGTAAGACAAACAGTAATGTTAAATTATCTTTTTGATATCAATTGGTTACTTTTACTTCGATTAAACAACTTAGTAAAATTCTTCCTTCACATATCTACTAAACATGTTAAAAGCCTATAATTACGGATGAGTACGTTACATTTAAACGCGTTATTCATTTCCGTGATTACAAGCTTTTCATTTTATATATTCATTAATTTCTCTTCTTGTTTAATACGCACAAATAGGAAATATGCATAAGGTATTAGTAATACCGTTGTATAAGTTGCGTGAGTTAATAATAACACCCCGATCAACTCTGGAATGATATTTAAGAAGTAATTTGGGTGCTTCGTCACTTTATATAATCCCGATTTAATAATAGGGTGATTTGGTAAAATGAATAATTTCAACGTCCAAATACCACCTAAAGTTTTGATAACTATAAATAACATGATGTAAGCAAAAATTAATATCATTAAACCGATGCTATTTACTAAACTCAAAGTATCTTTGTTTATAAATGCTTCTACACCCGCACAAACGTAGATTAAAATATGTGTGATTGCTAGAAATTTTGAATTTTTAACGCCATACTCGATAGCGCCATCTGTTATTAATTGTTGTGAATGATTAATAGATATTTTTAAACTAATTAATCTGATGCAGAAAAAGATAAGTAAAATAGTTAAAATCATGATGTCCTCCGTCTTTTTATAATATGTATAAACCTTAAATGGATAACATACAGTATTTTATAAAGGAAACGCATTAAATACTATTAACTATTTATTAATTTTAGAACAATGACATTATTTAATTTTTAGTTTAATCATTAGAAGTCAATCATTCCTAAAGTAATCTATTAATAAACATCCCCTTGTTAACCGTGTGATTAACAAGGGGATAAGTGTGTTTTAAGCTTCTGTATTATTTCTTTTAGCTTCAAATTCATCAAGCAGTTCACGTGCTTCGTCTATCGTTTCTGTACTCATCAACTTATGGCGCAATTGACTCGCGCCTTTAATGCCACGAATGTAGATTTTAAAGAATCTGCGTAATGCTTTAAACTGTTGAGTTTCCTCATTTGAATACTTTTCATACAATGATAAATGTAATCTAAACAAGTCTAATAGTTCTTCACTTGTATGTTCACGTGGCTCTTTCTCAAATGCAAAGGGATTATGGAAGATGCCGCGACCGATCATTACACCATCAACACCATATTTATTAGCAAGTTCAAGACCTTTCTGTCTATCTGGAATATCACCATTAATCGTTAATAAAGTATGTGGTGCAATCTCGTCACGCATTGTTTTAATAGCTTCAATCAATTCCCAATGTGCATCTACCTTACTCATTTCTCTACGTGTACGGAGGTGGATGGATAGGTTAGCGATGTCTTGTTCAAAGACGTGTTTGAGCCAATCTTTCCACTCATCTATTTCGTAATAACCAAGGCGTGTTTTAACACTTACCGGTAGTCCACCATCTTTAGTGGCTTGAATAATTTCAGCCGCTCTTTCGGGACGTAGAATAAGGCCAGATCCTTTACCTTTCTTCGCAACATTTGCAACAGGGCAGCCCATATTTAAATCAATCCCTTTGAAACCCATCTCCTTTAAACCAATACTCATTTTTCGGAATTGCTCAGGCTTATCTCCCCATATATGAGCGACCATAGGTTGTTCATCTTCACTAAACGTTAGACGACCACGAACACTGTGTATACCTTCAGGATGACAATAACTCTCAGTATTTGTAAATTCAGTGAAAAACACATCCGGTCTAGCAGCTTCACTCACAACATGACGAAAGACAATATCCGTCACGTCTTCCATTGGTGCCAAAATAAAAAATGGACGTGGTAATTCACTCCAAAAATTTTCTTTCATAATATATTTAAACCTTCTTAATTATTAGTATCTCGCACATTTATGCATGATGATATTACCATAAAAAGTGAACTTACACAAAATGAATTTTAATAGCTATCATTTCTGAAAAGGAAGTCTACGAGTAGTCTAAAATAAATAAAAGTATGATTATTTTCATCTAAAATAGTTACAAACGTTATGGCGCTTAACTTTCTAGATTTAGTTGTATGATTTCTGCCCGCAAATTCTCAGAAGTACATGTATTATCTTCCATAGTTTAATAACTGCTATACTAAATTAATAATACAGACAAAGGAGGTATTATATGTTTCTTGCATGGAATGAAATTAAACGCAATAAGCTAAAGTTTGGCCTGATTATCGGTATTTTAGTTCTTATAAGTTATTTACTCTTCTTACTTTCAGGTTTAGCTAATGGTTTAATTAACATGAATACAGAAGGAATTAAAAAGTGGAAAGCGGATGCTATAGTTTTAAATAAAGATGCGAATCAAACCGTGCAACAATCCATTTTCGAAACATCTAAATCGAACGATAAATTTAAAGAGACCTCCACATTAAAACAAATGGGTGTTATCGCCTCTAATGGTGATAGTGAAGAGAATGCACTACTCTTTGGGATTAAAGCAGATTCATTTTTAATGCCGAAAATAGTTAAAGGTAAAAAATTTGCTAAAGACAATGAAGTCGTTATTGATCAGACACTCAAAGATAAAGGATTTAAAGTAGGAGATAAGATTAAATTATCTCAATCCGATGAAAAATTACGCATCGTAGGTGTCTCAGAAAGTGCTAAATATAATGCTTCACCTGTTATTTTCACTAATAATAAAACGATGCAAAAAATCAATCCAACGTTAACTACAGATAAAACCAATGCAATAGTAGTGCGAGATAAACACTGGAAAGATAAAAAAGTAGACAAAGATCTTGAAGTGGTAGGTATTAATAAATTTATTGAAGATTTACCTGGATATAAACCACAAAATCTAACAATGAACTTTATGATTACATTCTTATTTATCATTTCAGCAACAGTGATTGGCGTATTCTTGTATGTTATAACATTGCAGAAGAAAAACTTATTCGGTGTTTTGAAAGCACAGGGCTTCACTAATGGCTACTTAATGAAGATGGTTTTATCACAAACATTTATCCTAGCATTGATTGGTACATTGATAGGTCTTGTACTTACTATCCTCACAGGATTTGTCCTACCAGAAGCGGTACCGGTTGAATTTAATATTGTGACGCTCATAGTGTTTGGGGTTGTTTTAATATTAACGTCCTTGATTGGCAGCTTATTCTCGGTATTATCTATTAGAAAAATTGACCCACTCAAAGCAATTGAATAAGGAGGTGCTACAATGTTGAAGTTTGATCAAGTATCGAAAGAATTTAAAGATGGTAACCAAATGATTGAAGCTGTTAAATCCACATCTTTGACCTTTGATAAAGGCGAATTAATAGCTATTGTAGGGCCTTCTGGTTCCGGGAAAAGTACATTCCTAACAATGGCTGCGCACTACAAACGCCTACACGCGGGGAAATATACATTAATGATAATAAAATTTCACAATTGAGTCAGAAACAACTTGCTAAGATGAGAATGAAAGAAATTGGTTTTATTTTACAATCTACAAATCTAGTGCCATTTCTAATTATCAAACAGCAATTTCGTTTATTGAAAAATTATAAAAAAGAAGTTTTAAGCACTGACGAATTTGAAAAATTATTAAATGATTTAGGATTGAAAGAAATCGAAAATAAATTACCATCTGAAGTCTCAGGGGGACAAAAGCAGCGTGTGGCAATAGCTAAAGCAATCTATACCCAACCGTCTATTATTTTAGCGGATGAACCAACAGCTTCGTTGGATACAGAAAATGCGATGGCAGTAATGAGAATTCTTAAAGAACAATCTAAACAACGTCATAAAACATGTATCATTGTGACGCACGATGAACGTTTAACAAAATTCTGTGATAAAACGTATCATATGGAAGATGGCTATTTAAAAGAAAAGTAGTAGAATAGCGAAATATAAAAATTATAATGATAACGAGTAAAAATTATCGGTTTAGTACACACCTCATCATTTTAGAACAAAATCTAGATGATGAGGTTTTCTGTTTTAGTTCTCTGGATCAGTGGTGATTATAAATATCATTGCTTATATAACACTATTTTATAATTAATTTCAATTCTATTTTAAACTGTAAAAAACTTTATTGATAATCAATTGTTTATATTGTGCAAAACTCACTCATGCATTATAGTTAAAATACATATAAAAAATATACTTATTTCGATAAGAAAGTGGGGACATGCACAGTGTATAGAGGGGAATTATTGGGAAAATTCATTTACACTTCAATTGTGATGCTAGTTATTTTTAGTCTCTCTGCGTTATTACATTTCAACGAGGCAGATGCTGCTACTAAAGGTAATACTGTGATCGTAAAAGAGACACCTAAACACCAAGTAGCTAAACAGTATACAAATCAAACACCTAAAACTAAAAATGGCATTCAACCAACACAAATAACTCATAAAAGTAATCAGCCTACTAGAACGACAAAATATACAAAGCCAACAAAACAAACAACAACACAGTATGTTAAACGTACGAAACCATCTTCGACTCATGTAGTAACAAACAATCTTCACAAACAAAGTACTACTAAACATGTGGGAAAGTCTTATTCAAAGCAAACGACTCAACCAAAACAACGTAAAACACTTAAACACACAATTATTCATCACAAAGTTTCACCAACTAAAGTTAAACCTCAAAAGACAACGAAAGCTATCAAACCGGGTAACAAGAAACCTCATTGGTTATCAACAGCAACTAAAACGAAAAAGACACCATCAACTTCAAAAGTTACTAAAACGACATCGAAGCGCACTTCCTCAACTGTAACAAAAAAGAAATCCACAAAACCGAGTGTCAAAACTTCAATCAAAACAACAACTAAGTCAAAAGCAAAACCAACCTCAACAGTAAAAGTAAAATCAAAATCAACGTATTCACAACCTAAAAAGAATTACTACAATAAACCACCTAAACGTTGGCCATCCAATGTACCAGGTGGGGATAACGTGCGTGATTTCGGTCAAACGACAAAAGAATCAGGCATTGATGATGCTCTAAAAATCATGAAGAAATCGGGTAATAAGGGCGTTACAATCGAACATACTAAAGCGAAAGACGCTAATATCGCAACGGTATTTAATTGGAATCCAACGGCTAAACAATTAACTTACGGTACGGGTACAGCAATTGGCAGACATACGATTTTAACTGCGAATCATGTAGTAAATGATCAACGTGCACACAAACCGTTAACACCTGCACAACCTGAGAACATGAGAATCAATTTATTACAAGAAGGTTCCAAAGTAGTTCGTTCGCTTCAAGTATTTGGCGTTCAAATGTTGCAATACGGAGATGTCGCATTGGTTTATACATATGAAGACATTTCTAAATATATGAAAATACGTAAGATTGCATCAGAAAGTACCATTAAATCAATGAAAGCTAATACGCCAATTCATATGTATCACTATGGTACGCCATATGGAAAATATAAAAATGATCCAGCTGGTACGATGTATCATTCTAAAGGTAAATATTCCATGACTGCACGAAATGTAAATCCTATCGGCTACTATCAAATGATGGCTGAACCCGGTTCATCTGGTGGAGCTGTTTTAAATAGCAAAAACGAAATTATCGGTGTTCACGCTTTTAGAGTGGATGCTGGAGATTATAAGAAATACCATTTAAACACAATGGCAGAAATTAGAGGTAAATTACGTAAGGAAATTATAGATAATATCGTGTAATGTTAAGAGGTTAGGGAAATTTTTTCACAACTCACACTAATCAATAAGTCTTTAGTAGATAATTAATCACTTAAAACAAACTAGATAAATATAAAGAGCGTTCTCAAAAATTTTTGAGAACGCTCTATTAATTATATAAATTTATTTTAGTCTCTGCTAACTGATTCGGGTTTTTCAACACTATTTTGTTGGTCGTTATTTTGGTTGTTATCAGTATCTTGAGAAGCGTTGTCAGTTTGCTGTTGCTGATCTTGTGTATCGTCATCTTGACTTTGTTCTACCGATTGATTTTGTTCTTGTTCACTATTTTGAGCAGCTTCGGTTTCTGATGTGCCTTCCTTACTTTGACTACTATCATCATTATTCGATTCTTGTTGTGATTGATCTTCGCTAGTTTGTTTCTGTTGGTTATTTTCATTTTGCGATTGTTGCGCATTTTGATCATTGTAATTTGGATGGCTTAAATCTTTACCAAATGCTTTTCTATTATTACTGTCTGGTCCTTTATATGACGAACTTTCATTAGCATGTTGAATATGTCTTTCTCTGTCTGCTTTAGTTCTTCTATCTATATAACCATTAACATGACCTGTCTGCTTATTAACAGTAGTAGCAGCCTTCATTGGATAGCCAGTGGCATCATGTGCTGTAAAGGTAATGTAGTATTCTTTACTATTAGATTGGTTTGGATCAACTTTGTAATCATCATTAGTTGCTGAATATTTAAAGTGCTCTTTAGCATTTTGAATCGCTTCATCTTCTGAAATAGTCCCATGATTTGTTTGATTATCAGAATTAGTCTCGTTATTGTTTCCTTCATTGCCTGGATTTGAAGCATCATTATTTTCGGAACCATTTGCTTGTCTTTGATTAGCTTGATTTGTTTGGTTATCTACCTTGGTATCTTTATTACTCTGCTTGTCTTTAGACTGACTTGAACTATGTTCACTACTTTCTTCATTATTCTTTTTACCTTCACCTTGATTATCGTCTGTACCGATATTGAGTGAACATGCCCCTAGTAAGAACGTACTTAATAATACAGTCCCTAATAATTGCTTTTTCATAATCATCCCTCCATTTATACATCGTACAATATTTTTAAATTATTGTTAATATTACGCTGTTTTATATATTTATTATCTTTTTTATATTTTGAATGATTTGAGTTCCTTCTAACGTAGCAGTCTTGAGTTTTTGAAAATTGATTTCACGATAAACTTACTTAATTTTTATTAAACATTAATATTATCTTTATACTAGTGACAATTTTATTATTTTATTTATTAAGATATTAATAATTTTAATGTAAATTTACATATAAAAATTGAATTTACTCTTTTTCAGAATTATAATGAAAGCGGTTGCTACCCTATA
Organism: Staphylococcus sp. TE8; assembly: GCF_000692055.1. NCBI lineage: Bacteria > Bacillati > Bacillota > Bacilli > Caryophanales > Staphylococcaceae > Staphylococcus > Staphylococcus sp. TE8. Next base: position 666,888 of record NZ_JMGB01000002.1, on the reverse strand, counting down.
ACATCAGGAGGAATCGATATGGAAAATATTTTAATCAACGGATATAGTCACTATACATCATCAAATAATATTCAACGAAGTGCAATTGAAGAAAGAGATTTAGGTGATGGTCGTACATCATCAATTTCTGCGTCCGTTTCTTATACAGTTACTTGGAGTGCAGCTTAACGCAGTTAATCATCAATAATGTTAAATTAAATGACTAAGATTATAGGGTAGTAACTTTTTAATATAAATAAAGAAATGGCTATGTGAGATATTAATATCTAATTCATAACGCCAAACATTACATAAATCATACCTTACACATTTTAAAAATAAAAAATGTAATTTACATGAAAGAAGCTTAGAAATTTTAATGCAAAAAGTTAAAGAAGGTCGTAATATCATCAGTCTTGAAGAAGATGGAACAACTCAATATTTACATAAAGTAATTAAAGGACCTAAAGTTGATGCGCTCAGAAGATACAATAATTGCTTGAAATGGGAAAACTTACGCACAGATACTATTCGATTGAAGTCTCCAAAGTTGATTGACTATGATGAAGACAGTTTATCGCTTAAATATCAATGGATTGAAAATGCGACATCGTTAGAAGAAGAATTAGAACAACCATCCCCAAATTTTAAACACAAAATCGCAAAAGCTGCAGATATGTTAGCGATATTACATTTATCCGATATCAATGATGTGAATATAGATTCAGAAGATCAGTTACCGCAGCGTGAATCGTTGTTATATGCATTAAATAAATATGAATATGCCGGCTGTACGGGAGCAGAACTAGAGTTGTTTAGTTTATTGCAACAAGACTCAGAACTCGTAGAAACGATAATGCAGCAATCTCATGATAATGACGTCTGTATTTGTCATGGTGATATTCGTTTGGATCAGTTTATATTTACGGATGAGGACATTTGGATTATAGACTTTGAAGAATTACGTAAAGGGGATCCAAGTAGAGATTTAGCGGGACTAATTGGTTCTATTTATTTTGATTGCTTATTAAAAACTTTTACCGAAACGACTCAAGAAACTTCAGATGCTAAGGAGATAGAAGATCAGTTTATGGAACGAGGTCTTAATTACATTGAACAAATGAGACCTTTAATTCAATTAGCTTATCAAACATATGTATCTAAGAAAATGATTAATACCATACATCTTGCTCGAAATATTGGATGGTTTCTCGTGGAAAGAATCATGAGCAGAGCTAAATTTTCATTTCGTTTAACTGCCATAGATAAAGCGATACTTGGGATAGGTAGAGAAGTAATAGTGTTTCCAGAAAATCTAATAGAACTATTTGAATAAATTGGAGGACGTACTATGACAGAAAAAGTGAATACGTTAGAAGATTTAGCACATAAAATAGAATTAGAAACGGATTTAAACAAAGTTAAAATAGATAACGAAACATATGATGACGTCCTTGAAAATCAAAAAAGTAAGTTAAAACAGTGGTTATATTCGATGTTACATACTGGAAATTTGAACAATCAAGTCAAACAATCATCAAAAACATTTAATGATTTAAACCAACAAATTGCCAGTAGTATTAAAGATCCTGGGATTCGAGTAGAGACGAGTACACAAAACTTTAACGGTCAAACCTACCATGTTACTCAAGGGATTCGAATCAAAGAAGAAGTAAATGAAGGTAATAGTATTGTTGTGCCTTGTTCTAGACCTAATTTGACGCCTGGATTTTTCATGTTCGTACATACAAACAATGGTGTACATATTAATAAGGTTACACGTCATTATATTTATGCAGACACGCCTCAATATGCTATAGAGTTATGGAGTAAATGTGTAAATGAGTTAGTTGAAAAGAGCGTGAGCTTTTCTGCTAAAATTTTATCTTCCTCTGATAGTTACCCAAGAAATGACGCACTCGTGTTTTACAGTAGCGAAGATAAAGACAAAGTTGAAAAAGTATTAATTGAACATGTTAAAAAGGCTCCTATAAAGATTAAAAAAGGCTCTCAACTTGCGAGTCAATTAACATACAACCTCTTTACAGCTGAAGAACCTATTCAAACTAATGGTATTCAACAGAGCTTTGGTGAACATCGTTGTAGTGCTATAGCCGACGCCATTCAAGACTACTTTATTACAGGTGCCTCCTTCAAATTATTACTAAAGCAAAGATTTATTGCGAATCAGATAGATACTAAGGATGTGTCTAAAAATGTAGTGAAGTGAACATAGATTTAAGGCGCGTGCGCTACATTATGAAAATGCTCTATCCAAAAGTTTTAAAAGTGTGTGACTTATACTGATAGGAGTGACTCAGCTTATGAAAGTTTTAGCTTTAATTAATACAAATTTAGTATCAGAAGAAGATGTAACGATGTTACCTGATGTAAGTATTGCAGGAACACCCATTCATTGTGGTTTGATTGAATTAGAACGACCAAGTTTTAACGAAGATGCATCAGAGAACGAACATTTCGTGTTAGTAAAAGTTGATGCGTTTTCTTGTAATTACAGAGATAAAGCCATTATTTTAAAAGCCGCTTTAAAAATGCAAGAAGATGTAAATTCTCAAGCTCCACCATTCGATTACTTTGGGTCTGACTTTGTAGGGAGAATTGTAGCTAAAGGATATTCTGTTGATGAATTTGAAATTGGACAACGTGTGATACCCAACTGTGCGTATCCCGACCCTCCTTTTCCAGGTGTGGCACCTGGAGCAGTCACAAACGAAGCTTCAAAAGGATGGCTCAGATTACATAAATCAAAGCTTATCAAAATACCAGAACATATGAATAACGCAGTTGCAGCAGGCTTCTCAATAGGTAGTCAAACTTCAACAAGCATGGTAAGACGCGTAAATCTTAAGCAGAATGAACGTGCACTAGTACTGAGCGGTCGCTCTAATACGTCTATGTTTATTATTAATAACTTAATCAGTAAAGGAATCGATACGACAATATTAACTACATCGGAATGGACGCCTGAAGAACAAGCACTCCTTCGGCCAGCTAAATTACATAAAGTAGATAGGAACATGCAGAAGTGGGAAGAATACTTAGGTGAATTTGACGTCATATTTGATCCTTATTTTGATTTACATTTAGAAAAAGCAGTGAATCAAATGAAAGTAGGCGGACGCTATATTACATGTGGTTATAAAAACCAACATCCCGACTTTTCTGAAAATGAAGATGAAAAAACACCTAACCATCTGAAAAATATTCTGTTAAAAGTTATGCTTAATAATCTTTCATTGATAGGTAATTGTATCGGAACTTGGGAAGACTTAGAAAAAGGTATTTCAGATTATAATGAAAATGAGTTTATTGTTCCAATCGATAGAAGCTACTCTATAGAGGAAGGTAGTGCATTTGTTGACCGTACCTATAACACACGAGGACGTCTAGGCAAAGCAATCATGTTATATGATTAAAGTAAAAGATTAAAAATAGCTAGATGAATGAGACGGTGTAATCTCTTATCTAGCTATTTTAATTCAATTTAATGAGATTGTTGTTTTAACCACTTCATGGCATCTTGTTTAGGTTCGTTTGTTTTAGAATCTGGTTGAATCGGATTATTTTCATATACATGTCCTGTATTATCTTTAATTTTATGTGTAGTTAAATTCATTATGGCATTATCATACAATTTAATTGATGTATTAGATGAAGTATATCCTGCAGTATTTTGACCAAAATATTTAACTTTTTTATTCCCTCTAAATGATAAAGCTGTAATTTCACCGGAACTGGCTGTTTTATTATTAAGTAATATTGCTATAGGAACGTCATTAACTTTTTTAGAGTGTTTAAGCTTCACTGGTGTTCCACCATTTTCGGTTTCGCTACCATCTAATTTAACACTAGCCTTATTATTATCTTTATCGAGAAAGGTCATTAACTTTCCATTTTTAATTAAGGATGATACCCCTGCAATCATAGGTCCCATATCTCCACCAGTGTTATTTCTCAAATCTAAAATGACGCCATCATATTTTTTCTTCTGTAAAGCGTGATTAACGATATTAGCATAGTGTTTACCTTCCTTTTGTTTTCCTGTAAATTCGGGCAACTTAATAGTTAATTTAGAGTGATTGAGAGAAGTTTTAGGGTAAGTTACATTATTACTTGAGTTGTGATTGTTATTTTCTTTTTCTAAAAACGAATGTTTTCTCCCAGCTACTCTTAGAGCTTCCTCTATGTATGGGTGTGTCTCTTTGTAGGATTTGGCATGTTTAGTGTTCTTTAGTACTTTTGATTTAGTTTCCTCCCATTTTTCACCTTTAGCATAGAGACCTTGCAATTCCATTTGATCGATGGCATTTTTAGCATAAGCTTTGGGTGAAGGTGGTATGAGATAAAAGTTAAATAGCGGGCCTATTTTAATTACACTAAATAATAAGAAGACAATAACTAGAGGTATGCTTATCCAAAGTAATTTTTTCATTAGTAATTTAATCCTTTCTATAAGATCCCAAAAGACAACATCACATTATCATTTTTTATAAAAAATGTATAATGTTAATAGTATATTTATCATAAAAAACGCCACAATCCTCTTCAACAAAGAATGTGGCGTTTACATTGTTATTAATTTATACAAAGCTTTAATATCACTCCAAATGTTGCATTTGATAACCTATTCTTGGATGGGTGATAATGAGTTTTTTCATACTACCTTCATATGTTGCATCACTGTTATTAAGCTTCTTCCGCAGTGAAGCCATATGTACTCGTAATGACGACATGTCGCACTTATTAACGTATCCAAATAGTGCTTTTAATAAAACCTGATATGTTAATACCTTACCAACGTGCTGACTTAAAATTTCTAATAATTGGAATTCATAAGGTGTTAGGTGAATAGCCTGTCCCATCATATAAACAGAATTACCGCTGAAATCAATGATTAACGGGCCGTTCTCAAAGTTATTTTGCATCGCGTCAGGCCGTTTCGAAACGCGAAGTGCAACCCTGATACGTGCTTGTAATTCATCAATATTAAAGGGTTTAGTCATATAATCATTCGCCCCGTAGTCTAACGCTTTTACAATAGTTTCCTCTTCTGTTCGCGCACTGATAACGATAATAGGGGTGTCCACACATTCTCTTAATCGTTTAATTAAAGAAAGCCCATCAATATCTGGCAAACCTAAATCAAGTAATATAATATCTGGATGTTCTGTTCTAATGCGGAAGTCCGCTTCTCTACCTGTTTTCGCTTTAATAACTTTATAGTAACTCATAGTTAATGCTACATCGATTAAATGTAAAATTGCTTCATCATCTTCAACAACTAAAAGTGTAGATTTCATCATCTCACCCTTCCATTTTTATTTGTTCTTTATCTAAATAAAAATAAAATATACTGCCACTTGGTTCATTGGATTGATATTCTAATTTACTGTGATGCTGTTTTAATATAAGTTGGACTAAATACAAACCGAGTCCTAGACTGTCCTTTTTATTATCTTTAAAGTAATCCCCCGAATAATATGGATTGAAAATTAAATCTCGCTCTTCTTTAGGTATACCTTTACCATTATCAATGATTTCAAATAATATCTTTGAGTCTTGTTCATGCACGCGTATGGTGATAACAGAATGCGATTCAGAGTGCTTTAATGCATTTTCTACCAAATTAAATAAAACTTGTAGCATTAATTTGCTGTCGATATAAACCAAAGCGAAAGTTCCATTATCCTCAATAGTGACTTTATGATTTTGATGACGTCGCACGAGTCCATCTTCAAATTCTTCGAGTAGCTCCTCTACAAGGTATGAGGTGCGCTTAATTTGTATATCTGAACGTTCTAATTTTGTTAGAGAAAGTATATTTGTGACTAACGTATATAAATATTGTGCCTCTTCGTATGAAGCGGTTAACAATTGCGCGCGTTCATTTTTATCCAAGCCATCATTATGATATTTCACTACATCTAAATTACCGATAATAGATGTTAATGGCGTTCTAATATCATGTGAAATAGATTGTAAGAAATTTGATCTTGTAGCTTCTCTTTCAGCTATTACCATCGACTGTCTCGTTTGCTTGAGTAGGGCGACATTCTCAACGGCAAGGGTCAAATCGTTTAACATTGAATCTAAGATAGAATTGTCGTATGTATCGATGTAATCCTCATCTGTAAACTGAATCGAAATGATACCCTTAACTGGTCTTGTACCAATTGGAATACACAGAAATTTACTACCTGGGAAGGTATCGGTGAGTCTACCCGCACGTCTTTCATTCTCTATTACCCAACTTAACGTTTCAGCATCCTCAGTCCCATGGTTATGCGCACTCGAGCTAACTCCAAACGATGCGGACTGCATCACTTTCTTAGCTTCGATTTGAAATACAGTAACATCCTGCTTTAATAATTGGTGAATTTGATCACCTGCCACACTCAGCAATTTCATAGTCGAATATGATTCCTTAATCGACTGATTAAATTGCAACATAATATCCGTACGGTATAACTGACGTTCAGTGAGGGAGTGCTGATATTTTAAATTTTTCAATATGCCACTCGTGAAAATGCTAGCAAATATGCTCGTCACAAAAGTGATGGGATATTCAAAGCGGTACATTTCAAGCGTAAACCTCGGCACAGTAAAGAAATAGTTAAAGACGAAGACATTTAATATCGATGCGAAGAAACCAATTAAATATGACTGTGTCCAAATGGAAAGTACGATAATGCCAATAAAAAACATTAAAAGAATAATAGCACTAGACTCATTCTTATCCATCTTATAAATCCACATTCCTAATAGTACGCATACGATTTGGATGGTTAACATTTTAACGATATCGATTGATAACGTGAGTTGGTAGGGTTTTTTATCTTTTTTACGGCTACTCCGATCACGATTTTGCTTATCCGAATAAATCTGATGTATCGGGACAATCTCTAATTTAAAGTGATGCGTAGTATGATTAATTTGTTCAATTAATGACTTCTTAAAGTACTCTTTCCAAGGTGGTTGTTCAGACTGACCGAGCACCAATTTAGTCACAAATGATTTATCGCACCAATCAATCAAAGTCTTCGCAATATCTTGTGCATATAACACCTTAATCTCAGCACCTAGTGATTTGGCAAGCATCAGATTTTTATGAACATAGTGATCTTGTGCACGACTTTCAGAACGTGTTTCAAAGGTGTCGATATAAATAGCAGTAAACTTTGCATGCTCTTTATAAGCTGCGCGTCTTGCTTCACGAATCACACGTTCATTATAAATACTTCCACTTACAGCTACTGCAATATGAGGCGTAACATCAGTATGCTTCGTTTTATACTGTTGCTCTTTTTGACTCATAATATCCGCAACAGTTCTTAGCGTAAGTTCACGTAACTCTGTCAGGTTCTCATATGTGAAAAAATTGGAAAAAGCAGTATCCAAGCGTTCTCTTTTATATACCTTTCCAGACTTAAGGCGTTGAATCAACATATTCGGCGAAATATCAACGACTTCATAAGCATCAGCAGACATTATAAATTGATCTGGAACACGTTCTGATACTTGGATACCTGTCATCAGTGCTATTTGTCCACTCAAACTTTCAATATGTTGAATATTAAGTGTCGTCCAAACATCAATGCCATGAGAAAGAATTTCTTCAATATCCATGTAACGCTTTAAATGTCGTGTTTTTGAGATATTCGTATGGGCCAACTCGTCGATAAGCACAACATCTGGATGCGCCTCAACAATTTGATTCACGTCGATAAAGTGAAAGAGATGACTCCCAAATTTTCGGCTAGAGGTCTTAATTTCTGGTAGTTGTTTAGCAAGCGCACTTGTCTCAGGACGTTGATGTGGCTCTATATAGCCAATTTTAATATCGACACCTTCTTTATAAAGGTCGATACCGTTCGATAGCATTTCATATGTCTTTCCAACACCAGGGCTATAACCTAAATAAATGGTGAGTTTACCTCTGTGTCTATGTGAACTTTCCATATGCCACCACCTCTTAATTACATATTAATTAAGATTAATCTATTTATCCATTTTTATTTTTATTTAATTTCTTATCTTTATATTTCCTTTATAACTTTGTTCAAATATTAATACTTTAATTACAGTGCTCTTGCTAAGATGTCCATGAAAGTGAGGAGGACGCACAATGATTTCATTTTTAGCCTTCATAATCATCGGAATAATTTTATTTCTATTTTATGCATTACTTTGGAGTGAAAAATTCTAGTAGCGAAAGAAGGAAATATCATGAGTATGATTCTATTTTTAATCACATTTATCGTGCTCTCATACGTGATGAGTCGATACTTATATACAGTGGCTTTAATCGTACCGTCTAAGATGGATGTCTTATTTTCACCTATTGAAAAGGGACTCTACAAATTGATTGGTACGTCACTAGAGCACATGTCAGGTAAAACATATTTAAAACACTTTTTATGTTTTAACGGTTTAACTGGTGCACTAGCATTTATCTTACTACTGACACAACAATGGCTATGGTTAAATCCCAATCACAATTTAAGTCAATCAGTGTCTCTCGCATTTAATACGGCAGCCTCGTTTTTAACGAATACAAATTTACAACATTATGCGGGCGAAACGGGATTAACGTATTTCACGCAAATGGGTGTCATTACGTGTCTGATGTTCACTTCAGCCGCTTCAGGTTACTCAGTATGCATCGCAATGTTGCGTAGACTAACGGGTATGACAGACGTCATAGGTAACTTCTATCAAGATGTCGTGCGATTTATCATACGTGTCTTAATTCCATTTGCACTCGTGTTAAGCATATTCCTTATCAGTCAAGGTACACCTCAAACGTTACATGGCAATCTAGTTGTTGAAACCATGTCAGGTGTGAAACAGACCATTGCATATGGACCGATGGCTTCATTAGAGTCAATTAAACATCTTGGAACGAATGGTGGAGGGTTCCTAGGTGCCAACTCATCCACGCCATTTGAGAACCCAACCTATTGGTCTAATTTCGCAGAGGCATTAAGTATGATGTTAATTCCTGGATCGCTTGTTTTTTTATTTGGCAGAATGCTGAACGCTAAACAGCACATCCATCCCCATGCGGTAATGGTCTTTATTGCAATGTTTACGATGTTTGTCTTGCTTTTACTTATTTGTCTACATTATGAAACTGCAGGAAGTCCGATTTTACACCACTTAGGAATCGATGGAGGCAATATGGAGGGCAAAGAAACACGTTTCGGTATTGCTCAATCAGCTTTATTTACAACTATTACGACAGCTTTTACGACTGGTACTGTTAACAACATGCATGACAGTCTCACACCTATGGGTGGCATGGTTCCAATGATTCTTATGATGTTAAATGCCGTTTTTGGTGGTGAAGGTGTCGGTCTAATGAATATGTTGATCTATGTGATGTTAACTGTTTTTATTTGCAGTTTAATGATTGGAAAGACGCCCAGTTATTTAAGTATGAAAATCGAATCCAAAGAGATGAAATGGATAGCACTCACATTTTTAGTCCATCCATTATTGATATTAATATTTTCAGCATTGGCATTTATCATTCCTGGCGCGAAAGATGCGATAACAAACCCACAATTCCATGGCGTTTCTCAAGTCATTTATGAATTTACATCTTCATCTGCTAATAATGGTTCAGGTTTTGAAGGTTTAAAAGACAACACTGTATTTTGGAATGTTTCGACAGCAATTGTGATGCTCGTCGCACGTTATATCCCTATCGTCTTACAACTGTTGATTGTGTCTAGTTTGGTCAACAAGAAAACATATCAACATACCGATGACTCACAAGATGTACCGATTAATAACCTGTTCTTTAGCACCGTGTTGATTATCTTCATCATTTTACTCAGTGGTTTGACCTTCCTACCAGATTTAATGCTTGGACCAATAGGAGAACAACTACTGTTGCATTCGTGATGAAAGGAGACTATAGAAAATGATGAAAACATCAAAAATATTTGAATCAAGTTTGGTTAAACAAGCACTTAAGGAAAGTGTTGTGAAATTAAACCCAAAATATATGGTGAAGAATCCTATCATGTTTGTTGTAGAAGTGGGCATGCTACTATCATTTTTATTAATTTTTGTACCTCATTTATTTATACAAGAACATGTATCGCGTATGTATGTGGTAAGTATATTCATCATCTTATTGCTAACACTTATTTTTGCCAACTTTTCAGAAGCGTTAGCAGAAGGGCGAGGGAAAGCGCAAGCGAATGCCTTACGCCAGACACAAATAGAAATGACGGCGCGATTAATTAAAGAAGACGGCAGCTACGAAGTGATAAATGCTAGCAATTTGAAAAAAGGAGACATCGTTCGTGTAGAAACTGGAGAACAAATACCTAATGATGGCCAAGTTATTAAAGGTTTAGCAACTGTCGACGAATCTGCGATTACCGGTGAATCAGCGCCAGTGATTAAAGAGAGTGGCGGAGATTTCAATAATGTTATTGGAGGCACCTCTGTCACTTCTGACTGGTTAGAAATAGAAATCACTTCGGAACCAGGTCAATCATTCTTAGATAAAATGATTCATTTAGTTGAAGGGGCGACAAGAAAGAAAACACCGAATGAAATTGCATTGTTCACGCTCTTAATGACGCTAACTATTATCTTTCTCGTCGTAATTATGACGATGTACCCCTTAGCACAATTTCTTCATTTCAATTTATCAATTGTGATGTTGATTGCCTTAACAGTCTGCTTAATTCCAACAACAATTGGAGGGTTGTTATCTGCTATTGGTATCGCTGGAATAGATCGTGTGACTCAGTTTAATATTTTAGCGAAAAGTGGCCGTTCCGTAGAGACATGTGGTGATGTAAATGTGTTGATTCTAGATAAAACTGGAACGATTACTTATGGTAATCGTATGGCAGATGCATTTATTCCTGTGGCATCAACGAGTTATGAAAGATTAGTGCGAGCAGCATATGAAAGTTCCGTAGAAGATGATACACCTGAAGGAAGTAGTATTGTTAAACTTGCACAAAGCCAAGGCATCACATTACCTCAAGAAAGAGGCGAATATTTCCCATTTACTGCGGAGACTCGTATGAGTGGTGCGAAGTTTGAAGATCATGAAGTGTATAAAGGTGCACCTAATAGCATGATTAAGCGTGTTAAAGAAGCGGGTGGATCTATTCCTAATGATTTAGATGAACGCGTCACTGAAGTCTCTAAAAAAGGCGGCACGCCACTCATTGTTATTGAAAATAATGAAATTTTAGGTGTCATCTACTTAAAAGACGTAATTAAAGACGGTCTTGTTGAACGATTTCAAGAATTACGCGAGATGGGTATCGAAACCGTCATGTGTACAGGTGATAATGCACTTACTGCAGCAACGATTGCGAAAGAAGCGGGTGTAGATCGTTTTATCGCAGAATGTAAACCAGAAGATAAAATTAATGTTATTAGAGAAGAACAAGCTAAAGGTCATATTGTGGCGATGACAGGTGATGGTACAAATGATGCACCTGCTCTAGCAGAAGCTAATGTTGGTTTAGCTATGAACTCTGGTACAACAAGTGCGAAAGAAGCGGCAAATTTAATTGATTTAGATTCTAATCCTACAAAGTTAATGGAAGTCGTATTAATTGGTAAGCAATTATTGATGACACGCGGATCTTTAACAACGTTTAGTATTGCGAATGACATCGCGAAATATTTCGCAATTCTACCAGCTATGTTTATGTCTGCAATGCCAGCAATGAATCGCTTAAATATTATGCATTTACATTCACCTGAATCAGCAGTGTTATCGGCACTCATTTTCAATGCATTAATTATTGTGTTACTCATACCAATTGCGATGAAAGGCGTGCAATTTAAAGGCGCTTCAATGCAAACGATATTAATGAAAAATATGTTGGTCTATGGATTAGGCGGTATGATTGTGCCATTTATAGGTATTAAATTCATCGATGTAATTATTCAATACGTTGTCTAAAGGAGGAGATGTAGAATGGCAACGATACGAAAAAGTGTTGGACTTGTAGTAGTACTATTTGTCCTTTGTGGGTTTATATTTCCGCTAACAGTGACTGCAATAGGTCAAGTCGCATTTCCCTATCAAGCTAATGGAAGTTTAATTAAACAAGATGGTAAAGTAATTGGTTCAGAATTAATTGGTCAACAATGGAACGATTCTAAATACTTCCATGGTCGAATAAGTGCCGTGAATTATAATATGGACAAGAAACTTTTGAAAGCGAACGGTGGACCTTCATCAGGTGGTTCAAATCTAGCAAATTCTAATCCTCAATTTAAACAGCGTGTTGAAGATTCGATTCATAAAGAAGGACATCATCTTACTGCAGATGCTGTGACTGCTTCAGGGTCAGGATTAGATCCAGATATCACCGTTTCAAATGCCAATGCTCAAGCGAAAAGGATTGCGAATGAACGTGGTATCGAGGAAGCAACAATTCAACGCATGATTCAACAATATAAACAATCCTCACCCATGACTGAAGATTACGTGAATGTACTTAAAATGAACATTGCACTTGATAAAATGAAATAACGTTAAAAACTAAAGAAAAAACACTATTCCATCTATTGTTAAACTATATGTTTCTCTAGACATAGATATATTCAAAGTAGATTTAGAAGAACTTTCACTTGAAGATATATTTCTTAAAAGTAGCGAGCATGAAAGTCATCATTAAAACAACTTATCATAAGTGTAAGTGAGAAGAAATTGCTTTAAATCCTCTTTATAAGATCTTCTTAAAATTTATGGGTAAGACTTCGGTTTGTCTGATGTAACACATCGGGAAGTCTAATTATATACCCCTTTTAAGCTAGCATTGGCTTGTTTTTAGCCAATTTGCTAGCTTTTTTTATCTTCAATCGCTCTTCACAATGCACAAATTGTCCTTTCCACCGAACTCATCTAAATGAAATTTATTATCAATTATATTGACAATATTATCCGACTCGTATACTATAATCTTCAAATCGTAACTATTATGATTTATTTTGTACAACTAATTTAAGGTTATTGATAACTCTACATACAATTATTTTTTTATCAATAACCTTAATAGAGAATTTACAACATAAAGGAGCATCATATGCATCGACAGATAGTTGAATTTTCTAAGTATAATCCATCAGGAAATATGACTATACTTGTTCACTCTAAACATCATCCTGAAGAATATGCATCAATCGCTAATCAATTAATGGAGACGACACATGTGTGTTGTGAACAAGTTGGTTTTATTGAATCTTGTGATTATACCAATGGGGATCAATTTCATTTAGTAATGAGTGGGAATGAATTTTGTGGGAATGCAACGATGTCATACATACATTATTTACAAGAACATCAATTGCTTGAAAGTGAGCAGTTTCAATTAAAAATATCAGGTTGTTCTCAAACCGTGTCATGTACCGTTCATAACCAGCAATATTATGAGGTCGGGATGCCTCAAGTGCAAAGTATTGTACCAAGACAATTAATTATCGCTGGTCAACCATACGATGCGCTCGAATTAATTTATGAAACTTACATACACTATGTTATTCAAACGCAAGAGACTACAATGAACTTCAAATACCAAGTCGAACAATTTGTCAGAGAACAACAATGGCATACTACATTTAAAACTATTGGAATCATGCTATTTGATTCACGACAACACTTTTTAATGCCACTTATTTATATACCTGAAGTGTAAAGCTTAATTTGGGAAAATAGCTGTGGCTCAGGTGCTGCTTCAATTGGTGTTTTCCAACAATATCAAACGAATCAACCATGTAAAGATTTCAAAGTGAAGCAACCAGGGGGAAGTATAGTGGTTTCTTCGACATACAGTAATAAAAAGGGATACATCACATCAATCAAAGGTCAAGTTTCAACTGTCGCAACAGGACTAGCATATATAGAACAGGAGACAAAGACACAATTATGAACCCAAAACACGGTATAAACAAACAGTTACAAGAATATCTAAGGCAATTTGAAACACTATATTACCAAGTATTAGAAGATGAGCATTATATCCAGGCATTGGAAACGCTAGTTGACCATTATAGTCAATTTATTTTAAATCCCATTGCTAAACATCAATTTGAAGACTGGAGCAACAATGAAGCAAAAGCAAGTTTAACTCACCAGCTTCAAGATATAACGTCACAGTGTGTAAAACGTGTTGAAGAAATACGTGCTAAAAGATTACTAGATGGACGATCCTCTACATCTGGTTACTTTGACAATGTAGAACAGTGTATTCATGAAGAATTCGGCCAATTTCATTTTGGTAAAGAAGATAAATTATTACTAATTGGGTCAGGTGCTTATCCTATGACGCTTGTTCAAGTAGCTAAAGAAACAGGTGCTTCTGTAATAGGCATTGATATCGATTCACAAGCAGTTGATTTAGGACAACGAATTGTTCAGGTGCTTGCTCCAAACGAAGATATAGTTATCACCAATCAAACTGTTGAAGAAATAGACGATATGCAGACGATTACGCACATCATTTTCAGCTCTACCATCCCTGTTAAATACGATATTCTAAATCAATTACACGCTATAACAAAAGATAACGTGGTTGTAGCGATGCGTTATGGAGATGGTATTAAATCGCTATTCAATTATCCATCTCAGCAAACAGAGGAAACAAAATGGCGTTGTGTCGAACGGCTCTCACGACCTGAACACATCTTTGATATTGCATTGTACCGCAAAGCTTCTAATAAAGGAGGTGCGATGCATGTCTAATACTTTAATAGTTGGAAGTGGACCTGTGGCCATTCAACTTGCTCAAATATATAGCCAAATGGCGCATCAAACTATTGATATGGTAAGTCGTGTTAAGACTTCAGCCAGCTCCCAACGTGTTTATAATGCGTATCAACGTGACGGTTATTTTAAGGTCACCACTCAAAATGCTGCACATCAACAACTTTCAGGTGAATTTAAAGTGCGACAATTTTATAAAGATATACAGGAAGTGAGTAGTACTTACAATACTCTAATCATGGCGTGCACGGCTGATGCGTATCGCTCAATATTAAATCGACTTGCAAAGGCCACAGTTGAGTGTCTACAACACATTGTTCTAGTATCTCCGACTTTAGGTTCTCATATGGTAATAGAACAACTGTTGTCAGAGTTAAATCTAGATGTAGAAGTAGTGTCCTTTTCAACATATTTAGGAGACACACGAGTAGTTGATACTACTCAACCACATCAGGTGCTCACATCAGGTGTGAAGTCAAAGTTATATGTTGGATCGACTCATACCGATTCAAGATTTATAGATCGTATATGTGTACTATTTAATCATTTGAATATCCAAATCGCTGTAATGGATACACCGTTACATGCTGAAGTACATAACAGCTCGCTCTATGTTCATCCTGCATTATTTATGAATGACTTTTCATTACAAGCAGTTTTCAAAGGGACAACAGTTCCTGTTTACGTCTATAAGTTATTTCCTGAAGGACCTATCACGATGAAACTGATACGAGAAATGCGTCAAATGTGGGTAGAGATGATGAAAATTTTAAACGAATTAAGAGTGCCGTCCGTCAATCTTTTAAAATTTATGGTCAAAGAGAATTATCCGGTCAGACCAGAAACGCTAAGTGAACGAGAAATTAATCAATTTGAAGACTTACCAGCGATACATCAAGAATATTTACTCTATGTTCGTTACACTGCTATTTTAATCGATCCATTTTCTGAACCAGATTCGAATGGACATTACTTTGACTTCTCGGCAGTACCATATAAACGTCTTTATATTGATGAAGAAGGCGTTACACACATTCCGCGAATGCCAAGTGAGGATAGCTATCGAACAGCTATGATTCAAGCTGTAGGGAGGGCGCTTAACGTTAAAACACCAATGATTGATCAATTTTTAGCACGTTATCGTAGCTATTGTGATGGCTACCGTGCAGAACACCCTAAACAATCTCTATCAGCTCAATTTGACTCACATCAGTACGATGAGGACATTGCTTTGGTAAAACAATTTTTAAAAAATAAAACTGAACATAATGCGACACATTAATACTTAAAGAACACACAACAATTATTATCAACATAGAAAGAGGAAACAAAATGAATAGATTAACAAAGATGAGTACGATTTTACTTGCATCAGGGATGTTATTAGCAGGTTGCGGTGGTAGTGAGGGATTAGAAAAGAAAAAAGAACAAAAGACATTATCTTATACAACTGTTAAGGACATCGGAGATATGAATCCTCATGTCTACGGTGGTTCAATGTCAGCAGAAAGTATGATTTATGAACCTCTGGTACGTCATACGAAAGAGGGGATTAAACCATTATTAGCAAAGAAATGGGATATTTCTGAGGATGGTAAAACATACACTTTTCATCTTAGAGAAGATGTAACTTTTCATGATGGTACAAAATTTGATGCTGAGGCAGTAAAGAAAAATATCGATGCTGTACAACAAAATAAAAAGTTACATTCTTGGTTAAAAATTTCCACACTTATCGACAATGTGAAAGTTAAAGATAAATACACAGTGCAGCTTCACTTAAAAGAAGCATATCAACCAGCCTTAGCAGAGCTTGCTATGCCTCGTCCATATGTATTTGTGTCTCCTAAAGACTTTAAAAACGGCACAACAAAAGATGGCGTGAAATCATTTGATGGTACAGGTCCGTTTAAAATGGGTCAACATCACAAAGATGAGTCAGCAGAATTTAATAAAAATAATCAATATTGGGGCGAAAAAGCTAAATTAGATAAAGTCGAAGCGAAAGTTAAACCCGCTGGAGAAACAGCATTCTTATCTATGAAAAAAGGTGAAACTAACTTTGCGTTTACCGATGATAGAGGAACTGACAGCTTAGATAAAGATAGTTTGAATCAACTCAAGGACACAGGACAATACCAAATAAAACGAAGTCAGCCAATGAATACGAAAATGCTTGTGGTGAACTCAGGTAATAAAGATAGCGCCGTTAGTGATAAGACAGTAAGGGAAGCACTAGGATATATGGTAAATCGAGATAAAATATCTAAAGACATTCTAGATGGTCAAGAAAAACCGGCAACTCAGTTATTTGCGAAAAATGTGACGGACATTAACTTCAACATGCCAACACGTCAATTTAATACTAAAAAAGCAGAAGCGCTATTAGATGAAGCTGGTTGGAAATTGTTCAAAAACAAAAACCTTCGTCAAAAGAATGGTAAAGTTTTAACCTTATCAATGTATTACGATAAAGGATCCTCTAATCAAAAGGAGCAAGCGGAATACTTACAAGCAGAATTTAAAAAATTAGGAGTTAAATTAGATATTAACGGAGAAACGTCAGATAAAGTTGCTGAAAGACGTACATCTGGAGATTATGATTTAATGTTCAATCAAACTTGGGGATTATTATATGATCCACAAAGTACGCTTGCAGCACTTAAAACCAAAACAGGATATGAAAGTGCAACCTCTGGCATTAAGAATAAATCAAAATTATATAAAGATATCGATGAGGCATTCAAAATACAGAATTCAAAGGATCGTTCTAAAGCATATCAACACATTTTAAAACAAGTAGATGAAGAAGGTATCTTCATTCCGATATCTTACGGCAGGATGACTGTGGTAGCACCTAAGGACTTAGACAAAGTGTCGTTTACACAATCACAATATGAATTACCATTTAACGAAATGCAATATAAGTAAAGGAGCATCTCGATGGTCAAATTTATAATAAAACGTATTGCACTCATGTTCCCTTTATTGATTGTAGTGAGTTTTATGACATTCATGATGACATACCTGACTAAAGGTGATCCAGCTGTTACGATTTTACATGCTCAAGGCACACCAAACATTACACCTCAGTTAATTGCAGAGACGAGAGAGAAGTATGGATTCAATGAACCCATATTGATTCAATATATGAATTGGCTTATTGAAGCTATACAGTTTAAGTTTGGTTCGAGTTACATTACTAGAGAATCAGTTTCAGAGCGCATTGGGCCTGCCTTCTTCAATACTTTCAAATTAACGTTGATTTCAAGTATTTCAGTTATTATCACATCTATTTTACTAGGGGTTATAAGTGCTCTAACTAAAGGGAAACTGACAGATCGCATTATTCGCTCAATCGCATTTTTCTTAACAGCACTACCATCATATTGGATTGCGTCGATGTTAATTATTTATATATCTGTAAAATTAAATGTATTACCAACTTCAGGTTTAACAGGTCCAGAAAGCTATATTTTACCTGTTCTTGTCGTCACTATTACTTACGCAGGTATTTATTTCAGAAATGTGAGACGTGCAATGATTGAGCAACTGAACGAAGATTACGTGTTGTATTTAAGAGCAAGCGGCGTGCATACGTTGACGTTATTGCCACATGTTTTACGTAATGCTTTACAAGTTGCAGTGTCCATCTTCTGTATGTCAGTGCCAATGATTATGGGCGGTCTTGTTGTTATTGAAAATGTCTTTGCCTGGCCAGGTCTTGGACAATTAAGTATTAAAGCGATTGTCGAACATGACTTCCCAGTTATACAAGCGTATGTATTAATTGTCGCTGTTTTATTTATCATATTTAACACATTGGCAGACATTATCAATGCATACTTAAATCCCAAATTAAGGGAGGCAATATGATGATACTTAAAAGATTATTGCAAGATAAAGGTGCAGTAATAGCAATGACCATTATCTGTGTATATGTGGCATTAGGTTTACTAGCACCTATCGTCACATTTTATGAACCTAATCAAATTGATACGGTGAATAAATTCGCAAGTATAAGTTGGTCACATTGGTTAGGGACTGATCATTTAGGACGAGATGTACTTACACGAATAATTTATGCTATTAGACCGAGTTTATTATATGTTTTCATTGCCTTAATTATTTCCGTTGCGATAGGAGCAATATTAGGATTTATTTCTGGTTATTTCCCAGGTTATATAGATGGCATCATCATGCGGTTATGTGATGTCATGTTAGCTTTTCCAAGTTATGTGGTGACATTAGCATTAATTACATTGTGTGGTATGGGTGTAGAAAATATTATTTTAGCATTCATACTTACGCGGTGGGCATGGTTCTGTCGAGTCATTCGCACAAGCGTCATGCAATATACTGAATCAGATCATGTAAAGTTTGCTAAAACAATTGGTATGAATCATATGACGATCATTTGGAAACATATTTTGCCACTCACGCTAGCGGATATCGCTATTATTTCAAGTAGTTCAATGTGTTCAATGATATTGCAGATGTCGGGGTTTTCATTTTTAGGGTTAGGTGTCAAAGCGCCCACTGCTGAGTGGGGAATGATGTTAAATGAGGCACGTAAAGTGATGTTCACGCACCCTGAAATGATGATCACTACAGGAATCGTGATCGTTATTATCGTAATGGCATTTAACTTCTTATCGGATGCGTTACAAGTTGCAATCGACCCGCGCATTACTTCTAAAGAGAAACAACGTGCTTTAAAGAAAGGTGTGATGTCGTCATGACACTTTTATCGGTTGAACATCTTCAAATCATAGATAGTTGGACGAACATTAAATTGGTAGAAGATGTGCACTTTAGTGTAGCTCATGGTGAAACATTAGGGATGATTGGGGAAAGCGGTAGTGGCAAATCCATTTCATGTAAAGCTTTGACAGGTTTAAACCCTGAACGTCTTCATGTGACAGGTGATATTTATTTTGAAAATCAAAACCTCATGCACTTATCCAAAAGGGATTTACGTCATAAACGAGGAAAGGATATTGCGATGGTGATGCAACAGGGTACACGTGCATTTGACCCTTCCACTCCAGTTGGTAAACAAATGTTTGAAACGATGCGTATACATACAATGTTATCTCAATTGCAGATTAAACAAACACTAGTAGAATATATGACATTTATGAAGCTGAAAGAGCCAGAAAAGATTTTAACGTCATATCCGCATATGTTGTCAGGTGGTATGTTGCAGCGTTTGATGATCATTTTAGCATTAGCGTTAAAACCTAAATTGATTATTGCAGATGAACCAACTACAGCTTTAGACACGATTACGCAATACGATGTGCTCAAAGCATTTCAAGATATTAAACATCACTTTAATTGTGCAATGATTTTTATTTCACATGACTTATCAGTGATTCATCATATTGCAGATCGAGTCATAGTGATGAAAGATGGGCGCGTGATTGAATCAGGAGCTACAGACGCTATACTGAACCAACCTAAGGATGCATATACACAATATTTGATATCCGCTAAAAAGAAAATAAATGAGCATTTTGAACGTGTGATGAGAGGTGAAATACATGCTAAAAGTAACCAATGTTGAGAAGTCATATGGTAAGAAACCTTTATTTCGTTCTGATTCCCAATTAATTATTAAAGGTATCTCATTTGAATGCTCAGTGGGTGAGAGTATTGGTATTATTGGAGAAAGTGGAAGCGGTAAGTCTACCCTCAGTCGGATGATTTTAGGTATTGAAAAACCGGACAAAGGACTAGTTACGCTAAATGAGCAGCCTATATTCCGAAAGAAAGTAAGACGACATCAAATAAGTGCAGTATTTCAAAATTATACGTCTTCGTTGCATCCTTTCCAAAAAGTACAAGAAATCATGTTTGAAGTGATGTGTCGTTGTCACCATAAGCGAAAAGATGAGTTAGAAGTAGAAGTGATTCGACTATTAGAAGAAGTAGGGCTATCAGCAGAATACTTAGATAAATATCCGCATATGTTATCTGGTGGAGAAGCTCAACGTGTGGCGATTGCACGTGCTATTAGTATAAATCCTCAATATATTTTATTTGATGAGGCCATTAGTTCATTAGACATGTCTATTCAAACTCAGATTTTAGACTTATTGAGACGATTAAGACGTACACGTCATTTGAGTTATATCTTTATCACACATGATATTCAAGCAGCAACTTATGTGTGTGATCGGTTAATCATTTTTAAGGGCGGTCAAATCGAAGAATGTATAGCGACGCACGATTTACATTTAAGTCGTCATCCTTATACGACAGCATTGATTCATAAACAATTGATATTCTAAGGAGTGAGACAATGAAAGGAGCCATGGCTTGGCCATTTCTAAGATTATACATACTGACATTAATGTTTTTCAGTGCAAATGCAATATTAAATGTATTTATTCCATTACGCGGGCATCATTGGGGTGCTTCTAATTCAGTTATCGGTATTGTGATGGGGGCTTATATGTTAACAGCAATGGTATTCCGTCCATGGGCAGGACAGATTATTGCGCGTGTAGGTCCCATTAAAGTATTGCGGATGATCTTATTAATTAATGCGTGTGCGTTAATATTATACGGTTTCACAGAGATAGAAGGATACTTTATAGCAAGAGTGATGCAAGGTGTATGTACAGCATTCTTCTCTATGTCCTTACAACTTGGTATTATCGATGCACTACCGGAAGAGCATCGTTCAGAAGGAGTATCCTTATATTCGTTATTCTCAACAATTCCTAATTTAATAGGACCGTTAATTGCTGTTGGTATATGGAATTATGGACATATGTCTATTTTTGCAATAGTGATGATAGGGATTGCAGCGATGACGACATTCTTCGGTTACCGAGTGACCTTTGTTGAATCAGAGCCCGACACAAGTGATAAGATTGAACCATTACAATTTAACGCTTTTACAGTATTTGCCCATTTCTTTAAAAATAAAGAACTTTTTAATAGTGGGTTAATTATGATGATTGTATCTATTGTCTTTGGGGCAGTAAGTACATTTGTGCCACTGTATACAATACAATACGAATTTGCAAATGCAGGAATATTTTTAACGATTCAAGCCATAGCAGTGGTACTAGCGCGGATGTATTTACGTAAATATATACCATCAGATGGACGCTGGCACCCATTATATATGGTGAGTGTACTGTTGTTACTCGCCATTGCGTCATTGATTGTGGCAATAGGACCTCATGTACATGTAGTTATCTTTTACCTAAGCGCTATATTCATTGGTGTTACACAAGCACTTGTTTATCCAACACTTACATCGTATTTAAGCTTTGTGTTGCCTAAATCTGGACGAAATATGTTACTTGGATTGTTTATTGCCTGTGCAGATTTAGGAGTTTCACTAGGTGGAAGTATAATGGGACCCATATCGGACTTAGTTGGATTAAGTTGGATGTATGTGATTTGTGGAATATTAGTCATGTGCATGATGTTGATGAGTATCATGAAAAGAGGTAATGTCATTTAACTAAGATGAAGTGAAATAATTTGAAATAATATATGAAAAGAACAACAATATATTAAATTTGATACATTCTTTTCTCTAAAGTAATGAGAAGATAAATTAAATCACAATTTACCGAAGAATAATTATCAAGCGCAAATTTGAAATGGGTGGATTTCAGGTTTGCGCTTTTTTAGGTCTATAAATAAAGTCATTATATTAAGTCTACCTATTAAAAAACATCTACCTTGGTTGCGTTAAAATCTCACAACGGGTAGATGTTTCTTATATATTACGATTGACTTTTACCTTTATTTCCATGGCATTGGAATATGTAAGTGTAATAAGTCGAATTTTTAATTAATGAGCCAATAATAGATGCTAAGATCAATCCAGTTACTGCAACTGCAGCAATCGTGATAATTGATTTAATAGGAGTATTGAATCCGAATAATACAATCGTACCAATTGCCATTAACAAACTTATTAGTCCTAGAATATTTGTAATTACCGTGCGTGGAGTGCTAGCCATATGCATAATGTTAATGAGTATGATGAAACACCGAAGTGTGAGTTGAAAATTCATAAATTCTAAATATTAATTTTTATCGTACTAAAGCATGCAGACCTCTGAATTTTGGTAATTAAATTTTCAAAGTTGGACTTTTATGAGTAAAAGTATTTATAATGAAACATACTATCTTAGTCATATTAATTGTTAAACGTGTATGAAAACATTGATTATAACAATTTTCAAAATAAAGGAATGAGGCGTAATGGCTAGAGTATCGAAAAAACAATACATTCTTGAATCCGCGGCCAGTATTATTAATGAGCAAGGTGCAGACTATTTAACTTTAGATGCTGTAGCAAAAAAAGCTGGTGTTAGTAAAGGTGGTTTACTTTATCATTTCAAAAGTAAAGAGGGACTCATTCAAGAGCTTGTGAATTATGCAAATAATCTTTACCAAGAAAAAGTTAATAAATATGTTAATTCTGATTCTGATGAGTCTGGACAATGGTTAAATGCATTTATAGAAGCGACACGTGAACATAGAACGGAAAATGCGCCTATTACATCAGGAATGCTTGCTGCCCAAGGTTCTAATAAACTATTATTATCACCTTTACGTGAGTCTTATCAAGATTGGCAAAATCATATTGAGAGTGATGGTTTAGACGAAGTGGATGCGACAATCATTAGGCTAGCTGTAGATGGTTTATGGTTGTCAGAAATATTTGGTATTAGTGCAATAGATGAAAAAATGAGAGAACAAGTCATTCAAAGATTAAAAGAACAAGTTCAAAAAAATAAAAAAATTTAAAATTTCTATAAGCATAGAGCTGAGTGGTGTTAGACGCATTACTCGGCTCTATTTTTTTATAGAGCTGTTGAAACTAAACCGACTGGTTGGTATAGTAACTACTGTCTTAAAACTAAAAATATAGAGGTGTTAAAGATGAATAAAGTTCTATTAACAGCAGCCATCACAGGTGCTGGCGATACAATTCAAAAAAATGAAAATGTTCCAGTTACACCACAAGAACTCGCTGATTCAGCAATTAAATGTGCCAGAGCAGGAGCTACAGTTGCTCATATTCATGTTAGAGATCCAGAAACTGGAGGCGTAAGCCATAATCCAGAACTTTACGCAGAAACAGTAAGACTTATAAGAGAAGCAGAAGAAGATATTATTATCAATATTACTTCTGGAGGTGGGGGTGACTTTATTCCAAGTCTAGAACATCCAGAAACAGGTGGAGAAGGCACTTGGATTCAAACCCCAGAAGAACGTCATAAACCCGTTGGAGATTTATTACCAGAGATGTGTACATTAGATTGTGGCAGTGTCAATATGGGTGATTCTGTTTATTTAAGCCCCGCATCTTGGTTACGTAAACAAGCTGAAATGGTTAAAAATGCTGGGGTTAAACCTGAACTAGAATGTTTTGATACAGGCCATGTCAGTTTCGCTAAACAAATGATTGAGGAAGGCCTTATCGATGGCGATCCAATGTTTCAATTCTGCTTAGGCATACCTTGGGGCGCTGAAAATGATCCAGAAACAATTGATTATTTAAAATCACGTATCCCTGATAATGCACATTGGTCAGCATTTGGTATTGGGAAAATGCAATTACCGACAGTGAGAGAAGTTGCTCAACGTGGCGGAAACATACGTGTGGGCTTAGAGGATAATATTTACATTTCTAAAGGTGTTAAAGCAACAAACGAAGCACTTGTCGAAGAAGCTAAAAAGATCTTAAAAGAACTAGATATCGAACCATTAACACCAGCAGAAGCTAGAGAAAAATTCAATCTCAGAACTCCTAAAGGAGGCCAATCATGAAAGTAGCAGTTGTAGGAACAGGTGTTATAGGAGGTGGTTGGATTACTCGAATGCTTGCCCACGGACATGAGGTCATCGCTACAGATCCAAGTGAAGGCGCATATGAGAGAATGTTGGCGCAAGTGAAACAGAATTGGCCATATGCTGAACAAATGGGGCTTGCCGACAACGCATCTCTAGAGAATTTGACATTTACCACAGATTTAAAAGAAGCTGTTAAAGAAGTTGAACACATACAAGAAAATGTACCTGAAGTTGAGGAAATTAAAGATACAGTTTTAAGAGAGATTGATTTTTATGCATCACCTTATGCAACAATTGGCTCAAGTACTTCAGGAATTATGCCTTCAGAATTACAGAAAAATTTATCACACCCAGAGCGCTTAGTCGTTGCACATCCATTCCATCCTGTGTATATCTTGCCACTTGTAGAAATTGTACCTGGTAAACAAACTTCAGAGGAAAATACTATAAAAGCTAAACAATTCTATGAAGGTATTGGAATGGACGTGTTACATGTACGCCATGAAATTGAAGGTCACATTGCCGACCGTCTAATGGAAGCATTATGGAGAGAAGCATTACACATTGTTAACGACGGTATAGCAACAACTGAAGAGGTAGATAAAGCTTTCACTCACGCAGCCGGTTTACGTTATGCACAATATGGCCCATTTATGACTTTCCACTTAGCTGGAGGCGAAGGTGGTATGCGTCATATGCTTAAACAGTTTGGTCCGGCGCTCAAAAAGCCATGGACGAAACTTGTTGCACCTGAGTTAACAGAAGATTTATACGACAAGGTAGTTACAGGAAGTGAAGCATCTTCACAAGGTTATACAATGTCAGAATTAGACCAAAAACGTAATGAATTCCTAATAAAAGTCAAAGCGTTGGCAGAACAATATTGGCCTGAAGGTTCAGATATACTTAAAAATTCGAGTCAGGAGGTACGTTAAACGTAATGAAGCAGTATCAATATGACACGAAAGTGATTCAAGAATGGGTGGATCATAATGGACATATGAATGATGCAGAATACAATCGCGTATTAAGTGATGCAACAGATGATTGGTTAGCACATCTAGGTTTAACTCTAGAGACCATTAAAACGTTGCATTATACTGTCTTCACTTTAGAGAATCATTTGACCTTTTTAAAAGAAATGAAACTTGATGAAGATATTAGTGTTAAAGTCCACCTTTACGATTATGACAGTAAACGACTCCATGTATTTATGGAAATGTTGAATTCTGAACAAGCGCTTACATCGACTTATGAAGTGATGTTAATGGGGATAGATACTGAAAACGGAAGACCTTCGCCATTCCCTGATTCAATAGCTCATAATATTGAGGCATATTACAAGAAAGATGAGATGACAACTCGACCTAAACAATTAGGTCATCAAATTGGTATTACAAGAAAATAGCATGCTTAGTGTTAAGCACGACGCACTTGATTAGTGCGGTGAGATTACAAGTTGAACTTGATACATTTAAGGACTTACTGTGCCTTGTTTTTACTTAGTTACCTTTGTATAACATCCACATTAAGTCCTTAATTTTTAAGCAAAATCATTAAAATAAACAGAAAGGAATGGACGTATGTTAAGTATTAAAAACTTATCAAAAGTCTATGCAGGTAAAAAAAGAGCTGTAGACAACATGAATATCGATATTGAAGAAGGAGATTTCGTTGCGTTTATAGGTACAAGCGGTAGTGGTAAGACAACGGCATTAAGAATGATTAACCGCATGATTGAATCAACAGATGGTGAAATTACTATCAATGGCAAGAACATTCGTCAGATGAACGCAGTGGAATTACGTCGCAGTATTGGTTATGTCATTCAACAAATTGGACTCATGCCACATATGACTGTCAAAGACAATATTGTATTGGTACCCAAATTATTAAAATGGTCGCAAGAGAAAAAAGATCAAAAAGCGAAAGAACTAATTCGTTTAGTAGACTTACCTGAAGATTACTTAAATCGCTATCCTTCAGAATTATCAGGCGGACAACAACAACGTATCGGTGTAGTTAGAGCACTTGCTGCCGAACAGTATATCATTTTGATGGATGAGCCTTTCGGAGCACTTGATCCTATTACAAGAGATACATTACAAGATTTAGTAAAGAAACTTCAGAAACAGTTAGGTAAAACCTTTATATTTGTCACACATGATATGGATGAAGCGATTAAGCTTGCTGACAAAATTTGTATTATGTCTGAAGGTAAAGTCATTCAATATGATACACCTGATAACATCTTACGTCAGCCAGCGAATGATTTCGTCCGTGATTTCATAGGACAGAACCGTCTTATTCAAGATAGACCCAATATTCGTACAGTCGAAGATGCCATGATTAAACCAATTACTGTTCATGTGGATCGTTCTTTAGATGAGGCAGTTAATATCATGAGACAACGTCGTGTTGATACGATATTTGTTGTAGGTAATGATGAGCATCTATTGGGTTACTTAGATATTGAAGATATTAATCAAGGTCTACGTAAGAAAAATGAATTAATAGACACAATGCAAAGAGATATTTATAGCGTTCGAATTGATAGTAAGTTGCAAGATTCTGTTCGTACAATTTTAAAACGAAATGTAAGAAATGTTCCTGTAGTTAGTGATGACAATAAGACACTTGTAGGTTTAGTAACAAGAGCGAATCTTGTTGATATTGTCTATGACAGCATTTGGGGAGAAGACGGTAACGTGAGTTCCCAGGAGAATGATGGAATCATTGAACCTCATACATCAGGGGTTGATGAACGATGATTAAATACTTAACCGACAATGCAAGTGCACTATTTGAGAAAACGCTAGAGCATCTTTATATTTCAGTATTTGCTTTGTTAATAGCAATTATTATAGCTATTCCTTTAGGTATTTTACTGTCTAAAACTGATAAACTCTCGAAAATTTCGTTAACAATTGCTGGTATATTACAAACGATTCCAACTTTAGCAATCTTGGCACTTATGATTCCTTTATTTGGTGTCGGTAAAACACCAGCAATTATAGCTTTATTTCTATATGTTTTACTACCGATATTAAATAATACGATTATTGGCGTTCAAAATATCGATAGTAATGTTAAAGAAGCGGGACGTAGTATGGGGATGACAGGTATTCAACTAATGAAAGATGTTCAATTACCACTTGCATTACCAATGATATTGAGTGGTATTCGTTTATCTTCAGTATATGTAATTAGTTGGGCAACACTTGCAAGTTATGTTGGTGCTGGAGGACTAGGTGACTTTATTTTTAATGGTTTAAACTTATTTGAACCAGCGATGATTATAACTGCAACAATTCTCGTTACATTATTGGCACTTATCGTAGACTTCTGTTTATCAATGATTGAGAAATGGTTGGTCCCTAAAGGTTTAAGAATTACCGGATAATTAGAGAAGGAGGACACTATGAACAAGTATAAAAAGTATATAGTAGTTTTAGTATTATGTTTAACCGTGTTATCTGGATGTAATTTACCCGGTTTGAAAAATAGTAATTCAGATGACGACGTTAAAATTACAAGTTTAGGTACTAGTGAATCACAAATTATTTCACATATGATGAGATTACTTATTGAACATGACACACATGGTAAAATCAAACCTACTTTAATTAATAATTTAGGATCTAGCGTCATACAACATAATGCAGTGGCAAGTGGTCAAGCAAATATGTCAGGTACTCGTTATACCGGTACAGATTTAACAGGTGCACTTAATGAAAAGCCAATTAAAGATCCTAAAAAAGCAATGAAAGCTACACAAAAAGGCTTTGAAGAGAAATATCATCAAAAGTTCTTTAATTCATATGGGTTTGCTAATTCGTATTCTCTTATAGTGACAAAAGAGACAGCTAAAAAATACCATTTAAACACGGTCTCAGATTTGAAAAAACATGCCAAAGATCTACGTGTAGGTATGGACAGCTCTTGGAAAGATAGAAAAGGAGATGGCTACCCTGCATTCAAGAAGGAGTATGGCTTCGACTTTGGTACAGTAAGACCAATGCAAATTGGTTTAGTTTATGATGCATTGAATTCAGGAAAATTGGACGTTGCGGTGGGGTACTCAACAGATGGACGTATCGCAGCTTATGACTTAAAGGTATTAAAAGACGACAAAAAATTCTTCCCTCCATACGATGCAAGTCCACTCGCAACTGATCAACTATTGAAAGAACACCCAGAACTAAAACCGATATTAAAGAAAATGGAAGGCAAAATTTCAACTAAACAAATGCAAAAATTAAACTATCAAGCTGATGGTAAAGGTGAAGAGCCCGCTACAGTAGCTGAAAAATTCTTAAAGAAACATAATTATTTTGAAGATGATAATTCAAAGAAGAAAGGTGGTCAAAATAATGAAAGGTAATTTACTTCAACAGTTGGGACATTATTATCAAACGAACTTTGGCTACCTTTGGGAATTATTTGTTAATCACTTACTTATGTCAGTTTATGGTGTGATATTTGCTTCAATTGTTGGTATACCACTTGGAATACTTATTGCACGTTTCGGTAAATTATCAACGCCAATAATGACACTTGCTAATATTATTCAAACGGTACCAGTAATCGCGATGTTAGCCATCTTAATGTTAAGTATGGGACTCGGTATGAATACAGTTATATTTACTGTGTTTTTATACGCACTTTTACCTATTATCAAGAATACTTATACCGGCATAAATGGTGTAGACGCGAACATTAAAGATGCTGGTAAAGGAATGGGAATGACACGTAATCAGGTACTTCGAATGATAGAATTGCCATTATCATTGTCTGTAATCATAGGTGGTATACGCATTGCACTTGTGGTTGCTATTGGTGTAGTGGCTATTGGTTCATTTATTGGTGCGCCTACATTAGGTGATATAGTTATTCGTGGTACAAACGCAACTGATGGTACATTATATATTCTTGCTGGTGCAATTCCGATTGTAATTATTGTCGTACTTATTGATGTAATTTTACGTTTGCTTGAGAAGAAGTTGGACCCTGCAAATTAATATTTCGGGAGGAACAAGATTATGGCACTTTTACAACTTAATTATTTATCTAAAACGATTGGAGCACACCATTCTCTAAATGTGATACTTCCAGAAGATGAGAGCTTTTTTGATACAAATCGAGAAGCCAAACCTTTAAAATCTATGCTAGTGCTACATGGACTATCAAGCGACGCCAACTCTTATATTAGATATACAAGTATTGAGCGATATGCAAATGATCATCAACTTGCAATTATCATGCCTAATGCAGATCATAGTTTCTATACTAATATGGTTTATGGCCATAGTTATTACGACTATATTTTGGAAGTGCATGACTATGTCCATCAAATTCTACCATTATCTAAGAAGAGAGAAGATAATTTTATAGCTGGTCATTCAATGGGAGGCTACGGTACGTCTAAATATGCTTTAACACAAAGCCAACGATTCTCTAAAGCAGCAATGTTATCTGCTGCATTCAATGTTTCATTACTTAGAGAGTATGAGTATTATGACTTTTGTCCAGAAGCCATTGTTGGTGAAAATGAGGACATCAAAGGTACACCTTTCGATCCTTATTACTTAGTTGATAAAGCTGTTACTAATAATGTAGACTTACCTGAATTATTAATCATGTGTGGCACTGAAGATGCATTATATCAAGATAACTTAGACTTTATTAGATATTTAAATGAAAAGGGTGTGAACTACCACTTTGAGAAAAGTTCAGGTGATCATGATTATGCCTATTGGGATAAGGCAATTAAACAAGTCATCGAGACCTTTACACGTGGATAGTACGTTTAGTGTGAAAAGTTAGATTGTAATCTTTAATGAAGAAAGTTCTAAGACATTTCAAAGTGAAGTGATCTTAGAGCTTTTATTATGAGAGTAATTATTCAATATTGAAGTGACCTGAAATGTTTAGTTTAGTATTTTAAATAGTTTACTTATATATCTATGTAATTTGCATAATAAAATAAAAAACATCTACCTTGGTTGCGTTAAAATCTCACAACGGGTAGATGTTTCTTATATATTACGACTGACTTTTACCTTTATTCCATGGCATTGGGATATGTAAGTGTAATAAGTCGAACTTTTTAATTAATGAGCCAATAATAGATGCTAAGATCAATCCAGTTACTGCAACTGCAGCAATCGTGATAATTGATTTAATTGGACTATTGAATCCGAATAGTACAATTGCACCTGCCATAGGTGTTGCCATACCAGTGACACCTATTTTTAATCCGCTGAATGCGATGATACAAGCGTTCACCATACCGATAATTGCATTCGTTCCGTATAAGACGGGAGCGTATTTTACGATTAAATCAATTTGTGTCAATGGTTCGATAAATACTGCAAATCGATTTGGTTTGTCGCCAATTTTTAGGATATTAAATAACGTAAAGTTAACAAATGATGCGCCAGTACATACAATTGCGCCAATTGCCATTGGTAAACCTGTTAGTCCTAAAATACTTGCAAGTACCATTGAACTTAATGGTGTCATACTTGTAACTGGGATGATGAGTCCTAAGATAATAGCTAAGGCATATGGACTGCTATCACCAACTGAGTTTACAGCTTTCGCAATTTGATTTAATACTGCAGTTACGCTAGGATTAATCAATGATGCTAAACCGTATACGAGCGCTGGAGCTATAAATATAACGACGATTAAGTCTAAGCCTTCTGGAACTTTCTTTTCAATAAATTTAATCACAAATGCTGTGAGGTATGCTGCGATAAATGCAGGTAGTAAGCTAAAGTCCTTTAATACTAACCCTACGATAACTGAGAATACAGGTGAAACACCTAAATTAATACATGCAAGGATACCAACTGCAATCCCGCCAAGACTTCCTGCAAGGTCACCAATCTCCTGTAGGAATTTAATATGGAAAATGCCTCCAATAGCGTAACTTAAGAAAGCCTGTGGTAGAAATGTTGCACAAGCAGCCCCTGACAGTGCTTGTAGACCTTCCTTACCATAAGGTGCAAACTTTAAGAACAATGTCATAATGATTAAAACTACGACTAATGTTCCTACTCCTAATAATATATTCATTTTTCTGACCCCTTTAGTATAAATCTAAATATGTTTCCCAAAACATTTCATAATTGTAACACAGTTAATAGAATTAAAATTAAATTACATTTAAGTATTAATACGAATTTAATATTTTTGAAAATTCGAAAGTGCAACAATAATGTAAAATTAGTTGTGCAGCATTTTAGAAAAATAAAAATTAACAGTATCTCAGGGAGAAAGATGTCATACTTTTTTCTGAAAATTGGCATTAATTTATAGAGAATTTCATGTATAATGGCTAATAACATAGACATAGGAGATATACATATTATGATGAAAAACAAACTCACGATTAAAGAAAATATTTTTATTGGATCGATGTTATTTGGCTTATTCTTTGGTGCCGGTAACTTAATCTTCCCAATTCATTTAGGGCAGACTGCCGGCGCTCATGTGTTTACTGCTAATTTAGGATTTTTAATCACAGCGATAGGATTACCATTTCTAGGTATTATTGCCATTGGTGTGTCTAAAACGAACGGGATTTTCGAAATTTCCTCAAGAGTAAGTAAAATATATGCGTATTTATTTACGATTGGTTTATATCTTGTGATTGGGCCATTTTTCGCATTACCAAGGTTAGCGACAACGTCATATGAAATTGCATTCTCGCCTTTTATTTCGCCAGTCCAAGCTAAATTTGTGCTACCAATATTTAGTATTTTATTCTTCTTGGTTGCATGGTTCTTTGCTAGAAAGCCTTCAAAAATTTTAGATTATATAGGTAAATTCTTAAATCCTGTATTTTTAGTTTTACTTGGTATTGTAGTGTTACTTGCGTTTATTCATCCTATGGGAGGCGTGAGTCATGCGCCAGTGAGTGCGCAGTATAAAGAAGGTGCTCTACTTAAAGGATTTATTGATGGTTACAATACTTTAGACGCTTTAGCATCTCTAGCATTCGGTATTATTATCGTTACAACAATTAAGAAACTAGGAGTCACTCATCCTAACACAATAGCTAAAGAGACATTTAAGTCAGGTACGATTAGTATCGTAGGTATGGGACTTATTTATAGCTTGCTAGCCATTATGGGTACGATGAGTTTAGGTAATTTTAAAGTTAGTGAAAATGGAGGCATCGCACTCGCACAAATCGCTCAACATTATCTAGGTGACTACGGTATCATAGTGCTTTCACTTATTATTGTTGTGGCATGTTTGAAAACAGCTATTGGTTTAATTACAGCATTTTCAGAAACATTTACTGAGCTCTTTCCTAAACAGAAATACATTATGTTCGCGACAGTAGTCAGTGTATTAGCATGTATATTTGCGAATGTTGGTTTACCCAAGATTATTATGTATTCAACACCAGTACTGATGTTTATCTATCCACTCGCAATTACATTAATTCTGCTGACTTTAGCAAGTCCATTATTCAATCATTCTAAAATTGTGTATCGATTTACAACATTCTTTACAATGATTGCTGCATTTATCGATGGCGTAAAAGCGAGTCCTGAATTCTTCGTGAAGACAAGTTTCGCTCGTTTTATTATTTCTTTAGGTGAAAAGTATTTACCATTCTTTACGATAGGAATGGGTTGGATTATTCCAGCATTGATTGGGTTCATTATCGGATTGATAGTGTTTAAAGTTCGAGGAAGTAAGCAACCACAATCATAATAAAGTTAATTAAATTGAAAAGCTATGTTCATCACACGAATGAAAGATGAACATAGCTTTTTTTCTACCATAATACAATATGGTGCTATTATGGAACTTCATTTTCCGAAATGAAATCTTTCTAAGAATAAATTAATACTTGTGCGATGAGTAGACCTCCACCGAAGACAAGCACGAAAGCGACCACAGGCCAGACGAACTTCAACCAATGGGAGTAGCGCATGTTAAGCATCTGCAAGGTTGCCATGACGAGCCCTGTTGGTGCAAGGAATAACATCGCATATTGTCCAAATTGATAAGTGGTAACAATAACGAATCTAGGTATGCCAACTGTATCGGCAAGTGGTGCGAATATTGGCATAGATAGTACGGCTAAACCAGATGATGACGGTACGATAAAACCTAGGAAGAAGAAAATGACTAATAGTACGATAATAAATAATGGGCCACTCATATGTTGCACGATAGAAGATGAGAAGTGCAAAATCGTGTCTGAGATTAACCCTTTATTTAACACTAAGTTGATACCGCGTGCTAGACCGATGATGAGTGACACTCCGACAAGACTTGATGCGCCATTAACAAATGCATCTACAGTACCTTTCTCTCCTAGACCATATCTGCCCATGCCTGCAATAAACATAATAATAATAGTAAATATTAGGAATGCAGATGCCATAACTGGGAACCACCAGCCTTGAGTCATAACGCCCCATACCATGATAGGGAAGGGTATAACGAACA
Organism: Staphylococcus sp. TE8; assembly: GCF_000692055.1. Taxonomy (NCBI): domain Bacteria; kingdom Bacillati; phylum Bacillota; class Bacilli; order Caryophanales; family Staphylococcaceae; genus Staphylococcus; species Staphylococcus sp. TE8. The sequence continues at coordinate 632,816 of NZ_JMGB01000002.1, read as the reverse complement.
AGGTGAGGATGATTTTCTTACGTAATGTAAATTCTGATGAACTGTTTTGATCCATCACTGACCATTGTTTCTCAAATTCAGCTTTGTCTTCATATGCGTATGACGCTTTAGGTTCTTGCTTAATTTTTTTGCAATACCAATAGAGATAACAAACAACGAATATCGTTCCGACGACACATGCACCTATTCTCCAGTACAACCCGTCTGTAAATGTGGTTCCTGCTGCGTTAGACGCGATGACTACTGAGAAAGGATTAATCGTTGAAAATGTACTACCAATAGAACTTGCTAAAAAGATGGCTCCCACAGACACGATGGAGTCATATCCTAGTGCGATGAAAATGGGAACGAGTACAGGATAAAAGGCGACAGCTTCTTCCTCGATGCCACAAAGCGTACCTCCAAGAACCATTAAAATAGCGACGAAAGCAATTAACATGAATTCATGACCTTTGGTCTTTTGAGTTAAAGCAAGTAAACCGGATTCGAACGAACCACTTGCCTGGACTACGCCGATAAGTCCACCTAATACAAGTATGAATACCATAATATCTACAGCTTCTATGGTACCTTTAACCATACTACTCGTTATTTGATCGAGCCCTGCAGGATGTTGTTTTAAACGCTCGTACGTATTTGGAATTGAAACAGGTTTATTAATCGCGCCAGATTTAAATTGTTCAATTTTAATTTTTACGCCCATCTTATCAAGCTCTTTTTGAGTTCCTGGGACTTTTTTAACATGATGATGTGGATTGACGATTTTTAATTCCTGTGAAGCGGGTTCGTACGATAATTTTGAATAGGCTCCTGCAGGAATAAGCCATGTTGCTATTACAGCAACAACAGTTAATAAGAATAGAATCATAAATGCCCCGGGCATCCGCAACTTGAATCGCTTTTTCTTTTTATCTGGTTTGATAGCATCTTCCAATTGAGTCATCTCCTTTATAATCTAATAACCGAGAATCATGAAGATTATGTTTATTTATCAAGAATAATTGATTAAACTTTCATTAAATAAGTGCACCCTGTTTCATTTGGGGAGTGGAGGGATGCAGGGTGCACCATTTTGTCAGTATTCATCATGAAAATTGCATATATAATAGTTAAATGATGTTAGTTTCTAGTACAACTTAAGATATTATTTTTTGATAAGTGTACCAATTTTACCTTCAAGTGCGTTGTCTAATTGATCTAGTGAAGTAATTAAAACGCTACCTTTAGGATTATTCTTAATAAATGAAATGGCCGATTCTATTTTGGGAAGCATGCTACCTTTAGCAAATTGATCCTCTTTAATATAAGCTTCCAATTCTTCAGGTGTTACCGTTTTGAGGGCTTTTTGATTGTCAGTGTTATAGTTAACGTAAACATAGTCAATAGCTGTCAAAATAATTAATTGATCACAGTTAATATCTGCGCCAAGGAGAGCACTTGTTTTGTCCTTGTCTATGACCGCATCAACGCCTTTAAAGCTATCGTGTTGTTCACGAATGACTGGTACGCCACCGCCTCCTGCTGCAATAACAAGTGTGCCATTCTCGATTAAAGTTTTGATACTTTCTAATTCAACAATGGACTTAGGTTGAGGTGAAGGGACCACACGTCTGTAGCCACGACCGGCGTCTTCAATGAAGCTATAATGTTTTTCTTTTTCAATACGTTCAGCAGTCTCTTTATCATAAAAGAGACCAATGGGTTTTGTAGGATGACTAAAGGCTTTATCATCTGGATCAACTTCAACTTGCGTCACTAGTGTAACCACTTGTTTGTCTATGCCCAACACATGTAATTCATTTTGCAAACTTTCTTGGAGTTGATAGCCTATATACGCTTGACTCATTGCACCACATTCTGCGAAAGGGAAGGCAGGACCTTGATCATGTTCAGCCGCGTAGTTTAATCCTAAATTGATGCTACCGACTTGAGGACCATTACCATGACTAATAACAATTTCATGCCCTTTAGTTATGAGTCCGACGAGTGATTTAGCAGTGTTTTTTACTAATTCGAGTTGTTCTTTTGGCGATTGACCTAACGCATTACCGCCTAATGCTACAACAATTTTTGCCACTTGAATAACCTCCTGTCTGTCTTAGAATTCACCTAAAGTAGCAACCATAACTGCTTTTATTGTGTGCATTCTATTTTCAGCTTCTTGGAATACTACAGACGCTTTACTTTCAAATACCTCATCTGTAACTTCCATTTCACTTATGCCGTATTGTTCATAAATCTGTTTGCCGATTTTAGTGTCAGTATTGTGGAATGAAGGTAGACAATGTTCAAAAATCACATTTGGATTGCCTGTTTTATCCATTAATTCTTTGTTTACACGGTATGGTTCTAATAATTTAAGACGCTCTTGCCATACCTCGTCCGGTTCACCCATAGATACCCATACATCTGTATAGATAACGTCAGAGTCTTTAACCCCTTTATCGATATCATCTGTAATAAGGATGTTGCCTCCATTCTCATCGGCGATACGTTTGCAACGGTTAAGTAATTCATCAGTAGGATTTAATTCTTGCGGACAAACAAGGTGGAAATTCATGCCCATGATAGCAGCGCCTTGCATTAATGCGTTTGCAACATTATTACGGCCATCACCGACATAAGTGAAGTTGATTTCGGAGTAGTCTTTCTTCAATACTTCTTTAGCAGTTAAGAAATCTGCAAGGACTTGCGTTGGGTGGTCTTCATCAGTTAAGCCATTCCATACTGGCACTCCTGAAAATTCAGCCAACGTTTCAACTGTACGTTGTGAGAAGCCTCGGTACTCAATACCATCGTACATGCCTCCTAGAACTCTTGCGGTATCTTTAGCAGTTTCTTTTTTACCCATTTGAGAGCCTGTAGGGCCTAAATACGTAACATTAGCTCCTTGATCATGAGCTGCGACTTCAAATGAACAACGTGTTCTTGTAGAGTCTTTTTCAAAAAGAAGAGCAATATTTTTATTTTTAAGCATAGGTTTTTCATTACCTATGTATTTGGCATGTTTCAAATCTTCAGCAAGATTTAATAGAAACTCCACCTCTTTCTGTGAAAAATCTAATAAAGTAAGAAAACTTCTGTTGCGTAAATTTTGCATTCTTTACAACTCCTTAAATTTGATTTCAAGGTCATTGTAAGCGTTAACTAATTAATATCAATAAAATTAAAAAGTTGTCATTTTTTATTAATAAATAATTGAAAAGTTTTTTAAAATTTTATGTAATTTATGAAAAATTTGAATAAAAGGAGTATGTTTGTGGTATATCTGTTTTTAGATTGACGAATTTTTAAAGAATATCATAATTATTTAAATATGATTTTCTTAATTTTAAAAAGTAAAAAAATCGTAGATAATAACATGAATTGTTAGCTTTTAAGTCATTAAAATTTAAGATAGACGTCAGTCTATTTAATAAGATTGTGACGCAAAATATTAATAAACTTTTAAAAACGTTTGGCACGTTTGGTTTTCTAGAAAAAGGGCATATGACACTATTGATAGAAAAAATACTTTAGAAAGATTCGGGCATATTAAATTTGAGGGGGAATTTCTCATGAAGATTTATAGGTTAGATTATCAACATCATAAAGATATTGTAGATGACAATGTGTTAACTGTATTTGTAGCGGCTAAAAATAAGAGTGAAGTAGAGGCATTTGCTAAAAAGTTAAGTTATTCTATTGAAACAATTACTAAATTAACGCATAAAGAATTTGAGGAACAAAAAGCTGAAATCGAGCATTATAAACTTGAACATGCTGATCAATATTTAGATTAAATTGTTTATGGGGGAGAAACGTTATGGCTAATAAGCAATTCGAAACATTAACGGAAATCGCAAATGGTTTATATGTAACACCTACATCAGAATTGCCATTTGATAAACGTTTCCGTTTTAAATCATTTTTACTTCAACGTTCAGAAGGTAATGTAATGATTTATCATTCTGGTAGAATTGATGAGGCTGCAAAGGATATACAAGAATTAGGTGGCGTTGATAAAGTATTAATGAATCATCAACATGAATCGTTAGGTGGAGAGACAAATTTTGATGCACCTTACTATATTCACGAAGATGATAAACAGGACGTTACCGATACCCTTCAAGTTACTGGTACATTTAAAGAACGGCAACATTTACATGAAGATTTAGAGGTGATACCTGTCCCTGGACACACACCTGGAACGACATTATATTTGTGGGATAATGGCGAGCATCGCTATTTATTCACTGGTGACTTCTTATGCTACGAAGGTGATGAATGGCGAACTGTAATACTTCCTTCAAGTGACAGAGAGGCTTCGATTAAGAGTCTTGAATTGATTCGGGATCTGGACTTTGACGCACTTGTACCATGGGTGTCAATTGAAGGTGATTCACCTGTGTTCTTTGTTGAAGATGACGAGGATAAAAAACAACGTGTACAAAAAATTATCGACCGTGTAAGTGACGGGGAAAATACTTAAAACATGATAGTAAATTGAAAGGTATATCTGGCTGAATGTTGGATGTACCTTTTTAAAATTAAAAATTTATAATGTTTCATTTCACTGCGATAGAGATATACAAATGTTGAGGTGAAGCAACTTGCAAAATTCTAAACATCAAAATCATAAAGTAAACTGGGGATTAATCAGTGCAGCCTATGCATTTCTTATTGTGATGATGGGGACGACATTACCTACACCACTCTATCCAATTTATAGTAAAGTATATGATTTATCACCATTAATGATTACAATCATTTACGCTGTCTATGCTGCTGGTGTGATTGGAGGATTACTCGTATTTGGTCAATTGTCAGACCGCATAGGACGCCGTTATGTACTTATTCCAGGAGTGATTTTATCTGCAATCAGTGCGCTAGTGTTCTTATTTGCTACCAATGTAGGTTTATTACTTGCTGGACGAGTGATTTCCGGACTGTCAGCGGGACTTTTTACAAGTACAGCAACGACAACGATTGTTAATTTAGCTGCTGATGATAAAAAGGGCAGAGCCTCTACAATTGCAAGTAACGTGAATATGCTTGGTTTAGGCTTTGGTCCATTGCTATGTGGCATACTCGCACAATATCTTCCATATGCGATGCGTTTAATCTTTATCGTTGATTTTATTCTTATCATTCCGGCATTTATTGGAATATGGTTTATGCCAGAGCCTGTTAAGAATAAACAAAAATTTAAAATTGAAGTTCAAAAGTTGAGTGTACCGTCAGACATTCGCTCTACATTTATTTATGCTGTTATTCCTGTATTCGTAGGATTTTCAATGCTTGGTTTATTTACTGCGATTTCACCAAACTTTTTAGGAGACATATTGAACATTACAAATAAAGCAGTCATAGGTGTCATGGTATTCTTGATATTCTGTGCATCTACGCTAGGCCAATTATTGTTTAAAAGTAAATCTGATTATCACATATTGATGTTAGGTAGTGGCACATTAATTGTAGGCGTAATATTAGTAGGTTTATCTATTCAATTTGAATCATTCTTAATTTTATTTATTGGAGCTATCATTTCTGGATTTGGACAAGCATTCAGTTTCCGAGCTGGATTGTCCACAGTGAATGCCGTAGCACCTGAAGACAAACAAGCCGAAATTACATCCACTTTCTTTACCATTGCCTATATAGCTATTTCAATACCAGTTGTAGGTGTAGGGTTATTAGAACTAGGATTAGGCATCAAACTTGCAGGTATTGTGTTTAGTATCATAATCGTGATACTTGCGATACTTTCTTTAATTCTTCTACTAGCTAATAAGAAAAAATCAAATTCTTAAAGTAATTAGAATGGAAATCTCTATTTATTTAAGTAGAGATTTCCATTTTTATTTTTGACATTAAAGTATGGTTTAATGATAAGTTTCAAGTATCAAATTGGTAGGGGGGACTAAAAATGAAAATTAGTGAAGTTTCATCTATGTTGAAAATACCAAAGTCCATGATTAGATACTATGAAGAAAAAGAAATAATTAATATTCCTAGAGATGAAAATAATTATAGATATTTTGATGAGGAAACTATATCGTACTTGAAACTAATTATTGATTTAAAGCGATTGAATTTACAATTAAAAGATATAGCATATGTAATAAATCTTTTTAAAAAACCTGTTTCTAAGGACTGTAATAACAAAACGCTGAATTACCTAGATGATCTTATAAAACAAATCAAAATAGATATTAATCGTCAAAACACAATTTTAAATCGATTGGAATCAGTTAAAGATTTATCAAAAGATATGAATTATGAAAAAAATAAGAGTTTGATTTTAAATAAACTTTCAGGGGTGGAAGAAATTGATTAGTCTAATATATGGTGGAAATCAAAAAGGTGTTGGCTTTGATATCTATAATAAGTTAAAAGAGGAGCTTTGTAATAAAAAATTAGAAATTTTCAATTTACAGGAGATGGTTGGCGACATTCCTATTTTATCCGAAGGCTATAATTCAGAAATAAGCGAAGCTCAGTTTCGAAATACTGAAATAATAGATAATAGTAATATGTTGATTTTTATTTACCCTATCTATTGGTTGAATGTGCCTATGCTATTGAAAGGTTTTATTGATAGTACCTTTTGGCCTAATAAAGCATTTAGTTTTAATAATAAACAATACTTTAAAAGAGGATTATGGAAAGATAAAGATGCAATAGTTATATATACTATTGGAGGTTCAGAGTGGTTTCATAAGTTTAAAGGACATCTAGGTTATAAAGTTATTAAATATCCATTAAATCTCGTTGGAATTTACAATATTAAAAGATTTTATATAGATAATTTAAATAAATCGAATGCTCAAAGTATAAGTAATAAAGTTGAAAAAATCGTAAATCAAGTAACGAAGTTAGTTGATTAAAATTATTTTTCTTAGTAATAAATTGGGTGGTGTAGTTATGAATATTCAAGGTATTAATCATATATGTTTTTCAGTTAGTAATTTAGTTGAATCAATTAAATTTTATAGAGATGTTTTAAAAGGGGAATTATTAGTTAGTGGCAAAACTACTGCGTATTTTGATATTGGTGGTCTATGGGTTGCTTTAAATGAAGAGGTTAATGTACCTAGAACAGAAATTAAATATTCTTATACACATATTGCATTTTCAATTAATGAAAATGAGTTTGAAGAATGGTACAAATGGCTTCAAAAACATAATGTAAATATATTAGAAGGACGAAAGAGAAGTCATCAAGATAAAAAGTCAATTTACTTTACTGATCCAGATGGTCACAAATTAGAATTACACACTGGTACTTTAAACGATAGATTAGATTATTATAAAAAAGAAAAAACACATATGACTTTTTATTACTAGTCTCTAAAATACTATTTAACTTCATAATAAAAGGTTGAAAACATCGAGAGTTAAATAAAATTTAAATCGAATAAACAAATTGATTTTTAATATATGGGAAATTAGACGGTTCATAAAATGTAAATATATGCTAGATAGCTATGCCTATACACGTACGTATTGGCATGGCTTTTTTTATTTTAGTAAGCAAGGTTTCATTCATCAAAGTATTAATGTAAACTTATAAATATATAAAGTTTACATTAATAAGGGCATCACTTGCTGAACTTTAATTTTCAAAAATGAGGGGTTAATTATCATGAATTTAAACTTAGCTGAACGTGTTCTTTATCACGAAGGATTATCACAAGATGAATGTTTGAAGATATATGAAGATCCAAATATCGATACGTTTGAACTCTTGAATGAAGCGTACATCGTAAGAAAACATTACTATGGTAAAAAAGTGAAATTAAATATGATTCTTAATGCGAAAAGTGGAATTTGTTCTGAAGATTGTGGTTACTGCGGTCAATCGGTAAAGATGAAGGAAAAACAACGCTATGCATTGGTAGATCAAGATCAAATTAAAGCGGGAGCACAGGTTGCTACAGACAATCAAATTGGCACATATTGTATTGTCATGAGTGGACGAGGACCCACGAATCGAGAAGTAGATCATATTTGTGAAACGGTTGAAGATATTAAGAAAGTGCACCCACAATTAAAAATTTGTGCATGTCTAGGACTTACAAAAGAAGAACAAGCTGAAAAACTTAAAGGAGCGGGCGTAGATAGATATAACCATAATTTAAATACAAGTGAGCGATATCACGATGAAGTGGTGACTACGCATACATATGAAGATCGAGTGAATACAGTTGAAATGATGAAAGCTAATAACATTTCTCCATGTTCTGGTGTTATTTGTGGCATGGGTGAAACGAATGAGGATGTAATCAATATGGCATTTGCATTGAAAGAAATTGATGCAGACAGCATTCCGATTAATTTCTTACATCCGATTAAGGGAACAAAATTTGGAGGTCTAGACTTATTGTCGCCAATGAAATGTTTAAGAATCATAGCAATGTTCCGTTTAATCAATCCCACGAAAGAAATTAGAATTGCTGGTGGACGAGAAGTTAATCTGCGCTCACTACAAGCAATAGCCTTAAAAGCAGCTAATTCTATTTTTGTTGGAGACTACCTTATTACGGGTGGTCAACCTAACGAAGAGGATTACCACATGATTAAAGATTTAGGGTTTGAAATAGATAGTTAAAGCAGATATTTAGAATTGTATTATAGCTATAGACGGAGTGCATAAACGCTGTCTATGGCTTTTTTAAACAGTGGTTAGTAAATTTATTGAGGTGTAATATACGTTATTAGGGATATTGAACATGTGGGAGGGAGAACGATGGAGGATTATATACTATCTTTAAATCTATTAGATAATCGTTTAAATAAATTAGTTCATATTCATAATGATTTACATGATGAAGTAGACCAAACTTTAGATGAAAAAGAACCAAATAATATAACATACATTAAAAACGCGACTTTGATTTTAATAAAGCTTTATTTATATAAACTCTCTAAAAACAAAGCACGTTATGGTAAAGCAACATCTAAAAACAGCTTAATACATATGTTAAAGGATGAAGAAGCTTATTATGCATTTTATGAGTTTAATAGTGATTTAGAAATTGAAGAGCTTGCACTTACACCAAATTTAGAAAAAAAGTATGAAGAAGATGCATTGAGTTTGTTAAATATTAGAGGCAAACTAACACCTTTTATGAATGTAAGTGAAGATGTTTGGGAATTTGAGAAATTTAACGAAGATATAACTCTAGTTATAAGAAACATTATAAAAAATAATGATGGCATCCTGACAGAAATTCTAGAAGATAACTATAGAAAAGAAAAATTAGACGAGGTTATTAAACTTACATTTATAGACACATACCAAACAAGAAATATGAATAATAAAGCTAGCAATGTAGCTGAAAAATTAATATCTGATTCATAAAAATTTTGAAGAAGGCGAGTTTTTATATTTATAAAGACACGTTTCTAGATAAATTTTTAAGATGTTGGGACAAAGCTGTTAATAACTGCACTTCGAATTAATGTATTTTACATACAAATGTTTTACGTGAAACATGTTTAACTTTTATGAGGCGTAATGAGCGTTAATTATAAGTGATAGTTTTGGCAACTTTAGACCATTTAAATTTGTATTTGTAGCTATACTTGATAAAGCTAAATATAAAGAGGAGGCGACAAGAGAATTCAAAAATTATCTAAAAAAGCAATGAATAAATATCTAAATTACGTTATTATGAAAAATGATAATACATAAAATATAATAGTTTTAAATATTGGAGGATACTTAAGTTTATGGAATATTTACATAAATTTTTACCGATAATCATTTATGTTCTTATTATGGCAATTCATTATGCTTTATCTAGAACAGGTATAAAACTTTTAGGATTTGTAGTACCTGTGATTGTTACGGCTGGATTAATCTATACTTATAAGACCGGAGATTTACAATTAAATTTAGTTGGAACGATTATAATGATAGTTATTTCACTACTAATTTTATCTGTAGAATGGGAAGATGCTCAAAAACGTAATTAAGAGAAATAAATTTTGTGGTTTTTGATAAAAATAAGTTAGCTTTACATAAATAATTTTATTATAATAAAAAATAATTATACAAAATAAAAGTAACCCACCACACCATGACTAAACACCGAGAGGATTTACATTTTATGAAGAAAATAATAATACTCATCACAGTATTTTCACTATTTTTAGGCGCATGTAACACCGACAATTCTACAGAACATAAAAATGATAAAGCAGAAAATCCGACTAAAAAAGATAAAGACAACAAAACATCCCACAAAGAAGCTTCATCAAAAAATACTAATACTGATATCAAAGCTAAAGATAAAGTGGAGAATTTATCAGAAAAGATGAAATTAGCACTTATCTTTTGCGCTGATGATAAAGGGAAATACACATTAACTAAAAATAATATTTTGATAGGTTCTTTTAGAAATGATAAAGATGAATATCGAAAGATAGGACAATTTGTATTAGTTAACTATCCAAAATTCACCAACGCGCCTAAAGGTATGAAGTTTTATTCAATATACCCTAGTAATCATGAAGCCCAAGCAATAGTTGGTATTAGTGACAAAAAGATTATCCTAAGTGGATCTCAAATTCGTATCAAAGATTATCAACAGTTATTAGAGCATGGCAAAGAGTATAGTACCCAAAAGGTCTATGACAAAGTTAAAAATAATAGGGCGCTTCCAGAACTTGCGAATAAGATGCACGTGAGCAATCAATTACCTATCTCAAACGATGAATGGAAATACAATGGATTATCACCAAGAGAATTGTATGAACGTGGTGGAGTCATGGCTCATGGAAGTAGCCAAGTATATAAATTTATTTCTGAACTTGAAGGCGGTTCATTAGATAATGATAAACATCTATGGGATGTTGTTCATTGGCTAAAAGATGGAAACTGGAAAGTTAATTGTCGTAATAAAGATGGTGAAATTGTAGCTACTTATACAACTGTTAATGGCAAAGTAGCTAAGTTTGATGAAAATGGTAAAAGAATTAAATAATACAAGCTAAACTGGTTCTCAATATTAATAGAGAACCATTTTTTATATGTTGACCAAATAACAGTTAGGTATTTTAACTCAACTTTTAAGAATAATGATTCACTGTCGTATTTATTTTTGTTACATTATTCAATGGATATTTTTAGCATTCAACATTAAAAAGTTTGTTCACTTCATACACCATGCTCACTTCATAAGCTTCTTAGCAACGATGTTAACTCAATTTACAAATCTAAAAGCTATCAAGAAAATACTTTTTTTAAAATCAAATTAAACTGAAAATCAAATTATAAACTTAAATAGTTTGCTAGGCTAACCAAAAGTGATACAGTTTTTAATGGACTTATTTTTCAAAGGGGTAAGATGTCATGGCGAGTAATGAAATGACAACCGCCAAACGTAACACCATTGTGTTAGTGATGCTTATTAGCGCATTTGTGGCAATGTTAAACCAAACGATCTTAAATACTGCATTGCCCGCAATTATAAAAGGATTGAACATTACAGAAACAACTGCACAATGGTTGATCACAGGCTTTATGCTAGTGAACGGAATCATGATACCACTCACAGCATTTTTAATGGATAAATATACGACACGTAAACTTTATATCTTTTCTATGGCAGCGTTCCTCATTGGTTCAATTATAGCTGCTTTATCTCCAGGATTTGAAATCCTAATGGTTGCTCGTATTATACAAGCAATCGGTGCTGGAATATTACTTCCACTAATGCAATTTACAGTGTTTACACTATTCCCTGTAGAAAAACGCGGATTCGCAATGGGTCTCACAGGTATAGTGGCGCAAACAGCACCAGCGATTGGGCCAACACTTACAGGATTACTTATCGATTTCTTTAGTTGGAGAATGCCATTCTACATCGTTGCAGCAATCGCACTTATCGCATTCGCAATTGGGTTCTTCTTTGTTGAGAATAACGGTCAAACTAAAGAAACAGTACTCGATAAAATATCAGTCGTTTATTCAACATTTGGTTTCGGCTTAATTCTATTCGCATTTAGTAGTGTAAGTACATTTGGAATCGCATCGATCCCAGTCATCACTACATTTATTCTAGGTTTAATCGTGATTGCAATTTTTACATTCCGTCAATTAAAAATCGACCATCCATTATTAAACTTAAGCGTATTTAAAAGCAAAGTATTTACATTATCTGCTATAGCTTCAATGCTTGTCTTTATAGGTATTGTTGGACCTGCTCTACTTATTCCTATGTACGTTCAAACTGGATTAGGTCTCTCAGCATTACTTTCAGGTTTAGTGATACTACCAGGTGCAGTGTTCAATGCATTTATTTCAGTTTATACTGGTAAGATTTTTGATAAATATGGCATCAAGGTACTTGTTATTCCTGGATTTACAGTATTAATCATAATGACGATATTACATGCATTCTTAACTACAGAAACGCCATTCTGGTATGTTGTAGTGATTTACGCAATACGTATGATTTCTGTAGGTTTACTTATTATGCCACTTAATACAGTAGGTCTTAATGCGCTTAAACCAGAAGAAATTTCACACGGCACAGCAATTATGAACTCTCTACGTATCATTGCAGGTGCGATGGGAACTGCTATCAGTATTACAATATTATCAATTGTAGCTAAGAATTATACGGCTACGCATCATACGATGTCTAAAGTGAAATTAGCACGAGAATCAACAGTTCAAGGTGTCGATGCAGCATTTATCTTCACCACAGTATTAATTGTGATTGGCTTTATACTTGCGTTATTTATTAAAGAGAATCGCAACGCCAAAGATACAGATTCTTCCTCTGAAAAATAAAACTCACAATTAAATAGCACAAAGAAAGATGGTCATTTCCTAGGTAATAGGAAATGACCATCTTTCTTTTTATATATGTAATTAAGCATCTTTTTGTCGTGCTCGTTCTTCTCTATGTCTTTGACGTCTTTGTTCTTCTTTCGAAAGGTGATTTGGGTATTTCTCAGGGTGTTTATAACCATCGATTGCACCTAAAAACATGCCTTTAACAAAACTTGTAATCCCTTTACCAATACCGAAAACAAATCGAATCATACCATAAATCGCAAAAATCCATAGCAATATATAGCCCATATTGAAACTCCTTTTTTATTTTACAATAACATAAAAAGACAATTTCGATGAAATTTATAAAAAACTTTGCTGGTAAATTTTTTAATACATAAAATATCGTAGCTACTAGTCTAAAAAAATTTAGGGGTAAGACTGCGCACCGTATGCATTAATTCCATTCTTATCGTGCTTTTTTAAAAATATCCTCAAGTGATATTCACGTTTTTTATAAAAAGTTAAAATGCAGTTGCCTATTGTATAAAATGTTACATCACACTATGATGTTGTTAATAGTTTTAAATAAAAAAAGAGATAGAAAAAAATTACATGTCGATATTTAATTAATTTAATGTAATATAAATATAACTAATACATTATTTGATATTTTAATAAAGTGAAGGGAGTTATACATATGATTAAAGATCAAGTAGCTATTATTACTGGCTCAGCGAGTGGTATTGGTTTAGAAATTGCTAAATCCTTTATTGAACAAGGCGCCAAAGTTGTCTTCTCAGACATTAATGAAGAAGGCCTTAATAACGTCTTCCACCAATTTCAGCGACAAGGCTATGACTGTCGGGCTATCAAAGCGGACGTCTCTAATGAGGAAGATGTGAAGCATCTTATCGCTGAGACGAGACATCAATATGGTCGTATAGATATTGTTATTAATAATGCTGGTTTACAGAATGTAGCTAATATAGAAGACTTTCCAACTGAAAAGTTTAAACAGATGATAGATATCATGCTTGTTGGTGCCTTTTTAATGACAAAGCATGTTCTTCCTATTATGAAGGCGCAACACTATGGCAGAATCTTAAATATGTCATCTATTAATGGTGTCATCGGTTTCGCAGGAAAATCAGCTTATAATAGCGCTAAACATGGAATTATTGGTTTAACAAAAGTAACAGCTTTAGAAACAGCTGAGGACGGTATCACAGTGAATGCGATTTGTCCTGGATATATCGACACACCACTTGTTAGAGGACAGATGGAAGACTTAGCACAAATGCGAAATGTAGACGTAGCGCAAGTGATGGATGAAGTGTTGTTCCCATTAATTCCTCAAAAACGATTAATCGATATTCAAGAAATTGCCGATTATGCCATATTTTTAGCAAGTAAATCGACGAAAAGTGTGACAGGACAAGCTATTATTATAGATGGTGGTTATACAGTCCAGTAATAGTATGACCTCTTAATTAAAAATAAAATACTGTTAAGCTAAGAAAAGTATCTACAATTTAATACTTATCAAGCTTAAGGGGGAGAAAAGATAGAATGAGAAAAATGAGCATCACCTTAAAAGTAAGATTAATATGTAGTTTCTTTGAAAATTTAATTGTTATGGCATTTTTGCCTTTTATAGCTTTATACCTAACGGATATGGTCAATCAGGCCTTTTCAGGTATATTTCTTTTTATTTTAGTTTTAATCAATTTTCCAATTTCGATGATTTCGGGGCATATTATTGAGCGTTATCCTAAAAAACGCACAATGCTTATATATCAAATTATTGAGTGTATAAGTTTGCTTGCAATGGCATTTTCAGTCTCTAATCAGACATTGCTTATCATCATATTTTGCATAGCTTATACGGTTTTTAGTATTTCGTCTGGTATGATTGCACCGCTTATAGAAACGATGATCATGGACGCGATTACGCCAGAAGTTGAACATTACATATATAAAGTAAGTTATTGGCTTACTAACGTAGCCGTTGCTTGTGGTGCATTTTTAGGAGGAGCCATGTATCACGCGAATAAATCGGCGTTGTTTTTGATCGCTTTTGTGATTTTCGTACTTGTATTCGTGGCTTTATATATTTGGATTCCTAATGATAACGCCAAACCGTTGAATAAAGAGGGACAAACTTTTAATAATGTATTAAGTTTGAAAGGCTTTTTACGTAATTATCAGCTTGTGCTAAAAGATAAATTATTTATGTATTTAATTATCGGCTCAAGTATTCTTTTAATGGGTGAATTATCCACGTCATCTTATGTTTCAATTAGACTTAAAAAGGAATTCGAAACTTTATCAATGTTTCATGTCTCAATTGATGGAGTTAAAATGTATTCAATTTTAATTATGACTAATACGCTAGTTGTAATAGCTTTAACGTATTTTGTATCTAAATATATCTTGAAAATGAATAATCAAAAAGCGTTATTTGTAGGTCTCATCATGTATGTAGTAGGTTATTCAGGCATTACCTATTTAAATGATTTTACTTTACTTATGATAGTTATGGTTATAGCCACGTTAGGTGAGATGATTTACTCTCCGATTACTGAAGAACATAGATATAAGATGATTCCTGCACAGAAGAGAGGCACATATTCTGCAATACGTGCATTAAGTTTTAACTTTGCGCAATTAATTGCAAGACTGGGTATTATTTTAGGCGTATTGATGAACGCCCTAGGTATGACGATTTATATGGCGCTGATTCTTACTTTAGGAAGTATATTGCTCTATCGTGCGGTGTACCAATTTAATTTAAAGGCTAATAATGAAAATCATTAATTGTGAATTTTATAACCTACTAAATTGCTCGTGATTAAAAATAAAATATATTTATTAAGATTTTGTAAAAAATTCACTTTAGTAATTGTTTTCAAACCTTTGAATGTACTAATATATAGCTTATCTAGAGAATATATGTAAGTTATTTGTTAGTGAGTATTATAAAGTATGAGTACGAAAGAAGGACTTGAATGACTATTGAAACATTGCATTTTCAACACTATTTTTATCAAAAATATTTACAATCAACTTCAACTACAAAGAGGGTGACGTACTGGGTTCGATTAGATCAAGATATCGAGCGTCATCGATTGATGTATGCACTGCTAGATGTAGTACAACATCAGCCACAGTTGAGGGCGACATTCAAGCATTGTAACGACCAATTGCGCATCAATGTGCGAGAATTTTTCCCATTTATACAGATTAAAGAAGTGAATCAATGTTCTAAAAAAGTTGATATCACGACTTACCTCAACCAAGAGTTGAATTCCTACTATTTCAATCAATTACCTCTATTTAATTTTACAATTTATCAATTTTTAGATGAAACGTTCTTACTTTTAGATTTCCATTCCATGATTTTCAATGATAGCCAGTTAGATGATTTCTTTAAACAACTAAATATCGCGTATAGCTATGGTCTATTTCATGAACATACTGTATCGGATTTTTATCACATGATTAAAGAAATGAATGTAGCGACTGATGCTTCAAATGAGGACAATCAACAACATTTAAATCACTTTGAAATGGCTCATGCCGATCAAGATTGTGAATCATACATGCCTATAAAACGAAATTCAGAACAACCACAAGTTGAACATACAAGTGTAGATCTTGAATCATTTGATATGACTCGTCTAGTTACAAGCACTTATTTAGCGAATTACTTTTTGAGTCAGTCCAATCAAGTGACGTTGGGAATTCATTTTCCAATGGAATATGACAAAACTGACGATATGATGTTACTTAACACACTTGTAGCACCACTGAGTTAAATATAGACACTACGCTTTCTGCAGACGTAATTATGAATGAATGGGAATTAGCGATAGATGATATGAAAGCCAACGGGACAGGTTTCTTAAGTGAACCTAATGCAAGTGATATGGAATTCGAAACAATCATACATGCAACGCAATTTAACGAGTACTTTGAGTTAAATCACACCGAACATAAAGTTCATCGATTGCATAGTGATAGTTCTTTATTAGCTGACATAGAAATATATCCACGTCCTCACCAAGGCTTTGATATTGTATACAATACAAATGCCTATGATGAGCTAACGATTCAAACATTAGTTAGTTTAATTAGAAGTATTAATATGCAATTAACACATAATCCTTCAAAGATAATTAAAGATATAGAATTATGTAATGAAAATGATTTTGAAATCTATCAAAACATCAACCATTCAACAAGTTCATCACTTTATCAAACGGTAATGGAACGTTTTGAATATCAAGTAGAACAGTATCCAAATCAAATAGCATTGCAATATGAACAACAATCCATGACATATGCGGAATTGAACTACCATGTGAATCGTTTGGCACAATATTTGCGACACACTTATCATGTACAACCCAATGATATTATCGCGCTCTTGGCAGAACGAAGTATCGAAATGGTTATAGGTATGTTAGGTATTTTAAAGGCAGGCGCTGGATACTTACCGATTGATCCAGATTATCCTGAAGATAGAACAACCTTTATTATTGAAGATGCACAGCCTAAAGCAATCGTGACATATCAAGCGACAATACAGTCTGACGTTCCTCAAATTGAACTAGACACATTTGATTGGAATGGCGACGAAGCGGAAACTGACAACCCAAGTCATATCAATACTGATGAGGATACTGCATACATCATTTATACTTCAGGTACAACAGGTAAGCCTAAAGGGACAGTGGTTCCTCATAGAGGGATTGATCGTTTAGTTCATGAACCTAATTATGTTGAATTAAATGATCAAACGGTTATTTTATTATCGGGAACTGTAGCGTTTGATGCTGCCACATTTGAAATTTATGGTGCGCTATTAAACGGTGGATGTTTAGTATTAACGTCGAAAGATACTTTACTTAACCCTGTTCAATTAGGTCAAACAATTGTGAATCAACAAGTCAACACGATGTGGTTAACGTCATCCCTTTTCAATCAAATTGCAAGTGAACGTATCGAGGCGCTAGAACCCTTAACGTATCTATTAATTGGTGGTGAGGTGCTAAATGCGAAATGGGTGAATCTATTAAACTCACGTCAACGCCATCCTCAAATCATTAACGGTTATGGTCCAACAGAGAATACGACATTCACGACGACTTATGCGATACCTGATGAGATGCCAAATCGAATTCCTATTGGTCAACCAATCAATGGAACAACGGTTTACGTGATGCAAGGTGAGCACTTATGTGGTGTAGGTGTGCCTGGGGAATTATGCATAGGAGGCGCTGGTCTGGCGAAGGGATATTTAAATCAACCAGAGCTCACTGCTGAAAGGTTTATCACCTCTCCCTTTGAAAATGAGCGCCTATACCGCAGTGGGGATTTAGTACGTCTTCAAGAAGACGGTCATATTGATTATCTCAGTCGTATCGATAAGCAAGTTAAAATTCGTGGCTTTAGAATTGAACTATCAGAAATTGAAAAAGCAATTGAAGCGATTAGAGATATTAATAAAGCAGTCGTTATTGTGCGTGAAGAGGAGCAAGACAAGCAAATTGTGGCATATTATGAAGCGCAACAATCTCAATCGACGAGTCACTTGAAAGAAGTGTTAAGTGAAACATTGCCACAATATATGATTCCAGTTCATTTCATGAAAATAGATAAAATACCTATCACTATCAATGGTAAATTAGACAAGCGAGCTTTACCGGATATTGATAGAGTTGATTTATCAAACTATGTGGCGCCACGTAACGAAGGTGAACGTATTATATGTCAAATCTTTGGAGATATCTTACATGTCGACCAAGTAGGTATTAAAGATAATTTCTTTGAACTTGGTGGGCACTCATTGCGTGCAACGTTAGTTGTGAATCGTATCGAATCCCAACTTAAGAAACGTTTAAAAGTCGGAGATATTATGAAATTACCGACTGTTGAACAATTAAGTCAACACATTATGGAAATGCAAAATGAAGACTATGAAGTCATACCTAAAGCGCAAAGAGCTGAGCAATACGAATTAAGTGCTGTTCAAAAAAGTATGTACTTATTGTGGAGTGTCAATCCTGAAGACACTGTTTATAATATTCCGTTCTTATGGCGATTGTCTTCTGAATTAAACGTAGAGCAATTGAAGCGAGCGTTGAACCAACTTATTGCTCGTCACGAAATTTTAAGGACTCAATATATAGTGGATGGCAATGAAGTGAAACAAAGAGTAGCAGACAATGTTGCTGCTGATTTTAAAGAAGTGACGACACGACTTACAGATGAACAACAAATTATTCAGGCCTTTATGCAACCGTTTAATTTAGAGCAACCTAGTCAAATGCGTGTAAGATATATCCATGGTCCACATGAGGATTATCTGTTTATGGATACGCATCACAGTATCAATGACGGTATGAGTAATACGATTTTATTAGCAGATTTAAATGCTTTATATCAAGAAAAATCACTTCCTAATCTATCACTGCAATATAAAGATTATAGTGAATGGATGGCTCATCGAGATTTATCTATTCAACGTCGCTATTGGTTACAACAATTTGAAGATGGTGTTCCTGTATTAAATATGCCAACAGATTATCCAAGACCTAGTATTAAGACGACACATGGTCAAATGTTGACGTTCCATTTTGATAAGAACTTAAAATCACAGTTGCAAAATTATGTGGAGAAACATCAAATGACTGATTTCATGTTCTTTGCAAGTGCAATAATGGTATTGCTTCATAAATATACACGCCAAGATGACATTGTCATAGGGAGCGTTATAAGTGCCCGCACTCATCGTGACACTGAAAATATGCTTGGTATGTTTGCGAATACACTACTTTACCGTGGCCATCCAACGAACGATAAAACATGGGAACAATTGATGTCTGAAGTGAAAGAAACAAGTCTCGGTGCGTATGAACATCAAGAGTATCCATTTGAAAGTCTTGTTAACGATTTGATGGATGAACGAGATGCTTCGCGTAATCCATTATTCGACGTAATGCTTGTATTACAAAACAACGAAACAAACCATGCTAACTTTGGACATAGTCAACTGACGCACATTCCACCTCAAACGACAACAGCTAAATTTGACTTGTCGTTTATCATTGAGAAAGATCGAGACGACTATGTGGTTAATATTGAATATAATACAGATTTATATGCGGAAGAGACGATTCATAATCTTGCTTACCAGCTTGAAAATATCATCCAACATGTGACATCTACTCAAGCTTTAAAAATTCAAGATATTCAAGAATCTCCGGATATGCTGGAATGGGTTGAAACAAATGTTAATCATCATACCCTATATTTCCCGGAAAATAATTCCCTACAGCAATTATTCAATCATGTAGTTAATGAGAAGAAAGATGAGATTGCACTGAAAATGAACGGGCAATCAATGACGTATGATGAATTAAATCATTATGCAAATCGTATAGCCAATGAGCTTATGAAAAATGGAGTGACATATGGAGAGCGAGTTGCATTATTAATAGATAGAAGCTTTGAAATGATTGCGAGTATGATTGCATCATGGAAGATAGGTGCGTCGTATGTTCCAATTGATATCACGCATCCTGATAAACGTATTGAGTTAATGATTGAAGATGCTCAAGTGTCAGCCATTTTAACTTATGGTAAGGAGTTTGATTCTAACCTATTAACGATTGCATTAGAGTCTATTGATAAAGAATCGCCCGTTGAAAAGTCATTTTCTGAATATGAGGGTAGTCTAGAAGATGAACTTTATAGCATTTACACATCTGGAACAACTGGCATGCCAAAAGGTGTGGCGGTAAGACAACGTAATGTTTTAAACTTGGTAAATGCTTGGACAGAGAGACTTGAATTATCGGAAGATGAAACGTTTATTCAATATGCGAATTACGTCTTCGATGCATCTGCGATGGATATCTATTGCAGTCTGTTAAATGGTTATACACTTGTGATTGCAAACAATGAAGAACGTACTGATACAGAGCAACTACAACGACTGATTGAAAGAGAACGTATTACGGTTGCATCTATACCACTTCAAGTTTGTAACGTCATGGAAGATTTCTATATACCTAAGTTAATTACTGGTGGTGCAACAAGTACTCCAACGTTTGTGCGTCATATTTCAGAGCATTGCGATACGTACTTTAATGCGTATGGACCTTCTGAATCCACAGTGATTGCTTCAAACTGGTCATACACTAAAGGTGAGCCTATTCCATCAGCAATACCTATAGGACAACCTTTAGCTAACATTCAAGTATACATTTTATCGGGTATGCAATTGTGTGGTGTAGGTGTTTCAGGAGAATTGTGTATCGTAGGTGAAAGTTTAACGGCTGGTTATTTAAATAGACCTGAACTTACTGCTGAATCTTTCATAGATAATCCATTTGGTGAAGGCAAATTATATCGCAGTGGTGACCTTGCAAGATATACACATGATGGTCAAATTGAATTTATGGGGCGAATAGATAATCAAGTTAAAGTCAATGGTTACCGTATCGAACTTGGAGAAATCGAAAACATTATCAATTTAGTAGAGGGCGTTTCTGATAGCGTAGTTATCGTTGATCAACAAGGAGAACATGAAGTTCTACATGCCTATTATGTAGGCGATAAAGACATTAAGTCAGACATCGTAAGACAGTTAAATCAATACTTACCTAAGTACATGATTCCAAAAACTGTCACAGCAATTGATGTTATTCCGTTAACACGTAATGATAAAGTAGATGAATCAAAATTACCTCGTCCACAAATTCAAAGAAATGGATATGTAGAACCTAGAAATGATATGGAACGCCAATTCGCTTCAATATTTGCTGACGTGTTAGAGCTTCCGACGATAGGCATAGACGATGACTTCTTCGAAATAGGTGGTACGTCACTAGATGCGATGGTTGCGGTATCTAAGCTTAAATCTCATGATATAAATCTCACTATGCAAGATATATATCAATATAAATCAATAAGACATTTGGCAGAAGTCTTTGAAGGCGGAAAAGAGCTAGTGGAAGTTGAACTTCCAGATCACTTGTCTCAACTTCAAGCATTAGTCAAACGTCGTTACCAATTGAATGTAAGTAATGAGACTCAAAACTCACTTGGAAGAGTTCTCCTTACTGGAGGTACTGGTTTCTTAGGTGCATATCTAATTAATGAGTTACAAGACCAAGCTACTAAAGTGACATGCTTAGTAAGAGGTCAAGTTATCAAAGATGCACGTGCTAAAGTTGAAGCGAATTTACTTAGCTACTTCGAGGCAGATAAAGTTGAAGAACTCATGGATAAGGTAGAGGTAGTTCTAGGAGACTTAGCAAACTTAGATGCATTTAACGTTGAAGATACAATTGATACAATCATTCATGCTGGGGCGCGTACAGATCATTTCGGAGATGATGAAAACTTTATTCACGTAAACGTACAGAGTACCGAAGCTTTATTAGCTCTAGCACAGCAACATCAAGCGAAATTTATATACATTTCGACAATTAGTGTTGGAGCAGTCTTTGATGTCCACACCGAGGATAAGGCTTTTTCTGAAAAAGATGTTTATAAACAACAATTATTTACATCACCTTATACAAAAAGTAAATTCTATAGTGAAATCAAAGTTTTAGAAGCGGTTAATGATGGTTTAGATGCTCAAATTATGAGACTAGGGAATTTAACAAGTGCTTATTCTGGCGCGTTAAACATGACAAATCTTACGACAAACCGTTTTTCAATTATGATGCATGAATTATTAAAAATATCATCTATTGGAGAATATTTCGGTAAAACATCTGTAGACTTATCATTTATTGATATTACCGCACGTCATGTTATGAAGATTGCTGCATCCCAAGCGCAATCAATTATTTATCATATTTATTCTCCTCATACGAGAACTATGCAAAGCGTATTAGAGAATGCAAAACAAACTCAGATGAATATCATTAGTGACGAGGAATTTGAACAAATGTTGCTTAATAATGGTATGCATGAGGTTATCGGTTTAAGTAGCGGAGATACAACCCAAGTTCCCGCACAAATCGAATCTGAGATGACCCAACATGTTATAGCACAGTTAGGTGACGGATGGCCTCATGTCACTTCTCAATGGTTACGTGCTTGGAGAGATTTACTCATTGAAAAATTTAAAGAATCTGAGGAACATGAATGACACTATTTTTAACGAAAATAAATGATGACATAACAAATATTGAACATCGTTTATTTCAATCATATCGACAATTAAAGAAACCTGAACGTTCAAAATATCGTTTTAAAAAAGATCGTGTCATGCATCAAATAGGAGATATGTTGATTCAGTACTGTATCGAGCAATGTTATGGTCTGAACATAAATCAGTGGAAGTATCATGTTACAAAGAATGGTAAGATTGAGATTCAAAGTAGGAAACATATTAATGTGAATCTTTCATACAGTTTTCCGTATATTGTATGCGCTATTGATCAACATCCAGTAGGCGTCGATATTGAAGAAATTAAAGATTTGAATTATTTAAACTTGGCTACACAATTTTCCGTAAATGAATTTAACCAAGTACGACAATTAAAAGATTTTTATACAATTTGGACGAAAAAAGAAAGTTATACGAAATTGATAGGAGAAGGGTTACTCAAAGGCTTAGATGTTTATGACGTAACACAGCCCTTATACTATCAAGATGACAAGGTGTTCTTTCAAGAATATATATGCCAAGATAGAATGATTCATTTGTGTTCAAATCATAGTCGTAAACATGAGATAGTTAAAAAATCACTAGATTGTTTACTTTAATCACTAGTAATTGAAAAGAAAAGTCATCCATACTTCTTTATTCCACTTAATACTTATACATTAACGTGCAACTGTACGTCTAAATTATAAATCATAGAATTTTATCAAAGACACTTTCTATTTGAGGTAATAGGAAGTGTCTTTTTGTATGTCTTTAACAAGATGTAAAAGTAACTTCATGCTAGCTTAATGTTCGTATTTTATGATAAGGGTGCCTTTAGGTGTTTGTAAGGTATTTTTAATAGAAAGGAGTATGAAGATGATAAAAGCATGGTTGAGTAAAATATTTGAGTTAATTCCACGCGCTATCGTAAATATTTTCGTTTAAAGCAAGCTTCTAAACTAAAAAATTAAAACTGAGGTGCTAAAAAATGAAAAACAGAAAGAACTCTTACAGTATTCGCAAATTAAGTGTTGGTGCGTCTTCAATCATTGTCGCATCGATGTTATTTATTGGGGGCGGCGCTGCACACGCGGCAGAACAGGATGTACAAGGGAATTCTGAAAGTCATACAGCACAATCACACGGGGCAGATAATGAAAATTTAAGTGAGCCACAAACGAATGATCAAAAAGATAGCCAAACAGTAGAAACTAAGAATGATACTTCATCAGCTATACATAAAGATGAAACACAAAACCAAGCGCAAACAAACACTGCGAACCATCCATCAAACAATGATAATCAATCTAATGAAGACCTAACGACAGATCAATCTACTTCGGAACAGACAGATAAAGATCAATCAAAAGAACAACCAGTTGATAATCAAACTACAGAAGATAAACAATCAAAACAAGATATTAATCAATCAAACTTACAAAAGCAATCACCTGAAAATAATGATGGACAAGAAAGTAAAACTCAACAAGATACAGTCAATAAGCAGGAAAGTGCAGCTGTAACGACACCTGCAAAAGAAAATCAAGATAATAAGCAGCAAAATTTAGATGAAACTGCTAATAAAACAACACAAGAGTCAAGTTCAGAAGTAGCAAAGGTTCGTAATAATGAGGAAACTGCAAAATCTGAAGATACTCAATCAGATAATGAAAAAGAGCAAACAACCTCTGAGGACGTGAAAGATCAAGCATCTTCATATGAAAATACATTAGAGTCTTCTCAAAATAATAAAGCTGATGCAACAACACCTAATAACGACAAAGATAAAACAAATAAAACTCAACCAGAGCAACGTAATCATAAAGTATCAACTTCAACTCAAAATAAAGAATTAAATCGTGAAACAACACAGCAATCTAAAGATAATGAACAACAAAGCGATGTTGCAGAAAAAGAAGCTCCAGTAGAAGCTTTAAATAATGATCAACAGTCAAATTCATCTCAAAAAGATGCAAAAGATAAACAACTTAAAGTAAATGATTTAAAGAATGATAAAGCGACAGACCATTCTTCACCTAGTGACAAAGATGATCAATCTAAAAAAGGATTAAATACGTTAACACGCAATGCGATTGCTACACCTAAAAAGAAATCAGCACAACAATCTGAAACAAAAGTTAAAAAGCAAGGCGATAAATCCTTCCCACAAATTCAATATAAAAACCATGATCCAATCATACTTGTTCATGGCTTCAACGGATATACTGCAGATAATGGTCCAGTACTAGGTCATAACTACTGGGGCGGTAAACGAATTAAACTTACACAAGAGTTAAGAGCTAAAGGTTACAACGTTAGTGAAGCGAGCGTGAGTGCATTCGGCAGTAACTATGATAGAGCCGTGGAATTATATTACTATATTAAAGGCGGTACAGTTGATTACGGTGCTGCACATGCTGCTAAATACGGTCATGATCGTTATGGTAAAACATATGCTGGGGCGTATCGCGATTGGAAGCCTGGTCAAAAAATTCATTTAATTGGTCATAGTATGGGTGGACAAACTGTTCGTTTACTAGAAGAAATGCTTCGAAAAGGTAATCCTGAAGAAGTTAAATATCAAAAGAAACACGGTGGCGACATTTCTCCTTTATATAAAGGTGGCCAAGATAACATGGTTTCTTCAATCACGACATTAGCAGCACCACACAATGGTACTCATGCAGCTGATATCGGCAACGAACCATTTATTCGCCAACTTGCATATGATTACGCTAAATTCCAAGGTAGTAAACATTCAAAAGTTGACGTAGGTTTAAAACAATGGGGTCTTGCTCAAAGAGACGATGAAACGAATGCTGAATATCTAAAACGTGTTAAGAATACTAGTAAGATATGGAAAACGAAAGATAATGCATTCTATGATTTAAGTCGTGAAGGTACAAGTAAGTTAAATCACCATACGTCACTCAATCCAAATATTGTATATAAAACATACAGTGGGGAATCAACAAGACCAGCATTGAATGGTAGACAAAAAGCTGATATTAATATGGGTATGTCCTATATCGTTACAGGCAATGTGATTGGTAAAGTTCCTGAGAAAGAATGGAGAGTGAATGATGGCTTAGTTTCAGTTGTTTCAGCACAACATCCATTTAACCAAGCATACACACCTGCAACGAAAGATATTAAAAAAGGTGTATGGCAAGTAATGCCTGTAAAACATGAATGGGATCACGGTGATTTCGTTGGATCAGATGGTACAGAAGCACGTATTTCAGTAGATGATTTAAGAGCATTCTGGGACAGCATTGCTGAAGAAATTGTTCAAAATGAAAAAGTAACAGATAAATAACGTTTCAATATATGCACGTCGTTGATATAGAGGACCTTTATCTTCGGCGTGTTTTTTTATGTAAGAAGCTATATGAAGATCGCAATCAAACAACACGATATATTGTGTCTAATTATATTTAATATCTAAAAGACTAAATAAACTAGTCGTAATTAAATTTTAATAAATTATAAATTGAAACGCTTTCATTTTAGGCGTATAATTGCTTTAGTTTTTAAAAAAGGGATGATTTACATGAAAGTGAATAAGTATTTAATATTCATATTGGGAGCATTGGGAGGTTTATTATACGGTTATGACAACGGTGTAATCTCTGGTGCATTACTTTTTATACATAAAGATATACCTCTAAACAGTACGACAGAAGGGATTGTCGTATCATCCATGTTAATTGGTGCTATTATCGGGGCAGGAAGTAGTGGTCCATTAGCCGATAAACTAGGACGTCGTCGTCTTGTAATGTTAATTGCCGTCGTCTTCATTATTGGTGCATTAACACTTGCATTCTCTACAAATCTTGCACTTCTAATTGTGGGACGATTGATTATTGGTTTAGCAGTCGGTGGTTCTATGTCTACAGTACCAGTGTATCTAACTGAAATGGCCCCTACAGAATATCGTGGCTCACTCGGTTCATTAAACCAATTAATGATTACTATTGGTATTTTAGCAGCATATCTTGTGAACTATGCATTCGCTAATATTGAAGGTTGGCGTTGGATGCTTGGTTTAGCAGTTGTACCATCAGTGATTCTACTTATTGGAATTTACTTTATGCCTGAAAGTCCAAGATGGTTACTTGAAAATAGAAGCGAAGAAGCGGCTCGTAAAGTTATGAAGATTACTTATGACGATAGCGAAATTGAAAAAGAGCTTAAAGAAATGAAAGAAATCTCAGCTATTGCTGAATCATCATGGTCAGTAATAAAATCGCCTTGGTTAGGTAGAACACTTATTGTAGGTTGTATCTTTGCGATATTCCAACAATTTATCGGTATTAATGCGGTTATCTTCTATTCTTCATCTATCTTCGCTAAGGCTGGTTTAGGTGAAGCGGCATCTATTTTAGGTTCAGTTGGTATAGGTATAATTAATGTTCTTGTTACAATTGCAGCATTATTTGTAGTTGATAAAATTGACCGTAAGAAATTATTAGTCATTGGTAATATTGGGATGATTGCATCACTTATCATCATGGCAGTATTGATTTGGACAATAGGTATAGCATCGTCAGCGTGGATTATTATCTTATGTTTATCTCTATTTATCGTTTTCTTCGGTATTTCATGGGGACCTGTGTTATGGGTCATGTTACCAGAGCTTTTCCCTATGCGCGCTCGTGGTGCAGCAACTGGTATCTCAGCATTAGTGCTTAATATTGGTACATTAATTGTGTCATTACTATTCCCAATTTTAAGTGATGCGTTAAGTACCGAATGGGTCTTCTTAATCTTCGCTGTAATTGGTATACTTGCAATGCTATTTGTTATTAAATTCTTACCTGAAACACGTGGACGTAGTCTTGAAGAAATTGAACATGATTTACGCGAACGTACAGGCGCTAAAACACATTAAAACATCTAAATTACACTCCGTTTTCAATTTATGATTGAGAACTTGGAGTGTTTTTTTAATTTTAAGTATGCGCGCATAGTTTAATTATTATTAATGAAAAGAACGTTTAATAGTTTTCATGTTCAGGGTAAAAAATGAAAGTTGGAAATATATTGAATGGAGGTGTCTATCTTGAAAAGTGCTCAAGCGCTAGAACGCACTTTAAAGTCATTAGATGGGCAAAAATATGGTGCCTATAAACGTACGAAAGGTGTGTATGAATTCGATCAATTTAGACTTGCTATAGACCATGTACAAGTCGATCCGTTTGCACCACCTTCTAAAATGAGATGTATCGTAGCTAGGGATGAGGCAGGCATACCTGATCAATTATTAGATGACAAATATAAACGTATTGCTGTGAGTGATTTCTTAACGCGAGCAGTGCACAATAAGGTGAGAGAGCTAACAAAAAAGGATAAAAAATCTGGGAAGATACAAATCGATCGCTGTGGACAAGAGATGTTAGAGCGCACCTCTGTGGTGATTAATGATACTGACATTGAAGCGCGTATCGAAGTGGGATTACCTGCAGCAGGTCGTAAAATTCTTGGTAAAGCAGCTGCACATACAATTATCGATACCTTACCAGAAATTGTTGATCAAGCATTACACTATCAACATCTTGACCATTCTAAACTTCAAGATCAAGTCAATCTCATTAAAGATCAGATGTATATTCGAGAAGAATTAGACAAACGCAACCTTGTTTCGTTTGTTGCTAACGGCGCAATCTTACCTCGACAAAGTGGAGTATCTGACCGTCCTATGCACCACGCTATTCAGTTTCAAAGTCCAGAAAAATTTGAGATTCAATTAGACTTGCCTAGTGGAAAATCTATTAAAGGTATGGGCATACCTAAAGGAATTACTTTAATCGTAGGTGGCGGTTATCATGGTAAATCCACATTACTCGAAGCACTTGAGCGTGGTGTATATAATCACATTGACGGAGATGGTAGAGAGTATGTCATCACACAACATGATGCGATGAAGATTCGTGCTGAAGATGGCAGAAGTATTGAGAAAGTCAATATTCAACCATTTATCGATCACTTGCCAGGTAAGAAAGATACTACGGAATTCTCAACAGAAAATGCAAGTGGCAGTACGTCTCAAGCAGCAAATGTGATGGAGGCTTTAGAAGCTCAGACATCGCTTTTACTTATCGATGAAGATACATCTGCGACGAATTTTATGATTCGAGACGGACGTATGCAAAAGTTGATTGCTCGTGAGAAAGAACCGATTACACCATTTTCAAATAAAGTTAAACCATTATACGAGGATTACGATGTCTCAACAATTCTTATTGTTGGTGGCTCAGGAGATTACTTTGATGTGGCTGACCAAGTATTAATGATGGATGAATATCATTTGAAAGATGTGACAGTTGAGGCAAAAGACATCGCACAATCTACAGGATATGAAAGACTTGATATGTCCAACAGTGAATTTGGTAGCATTCCGTCTAGAGTCCCTCTTAAATCTAGCTTCAATAAGAAAGGCAAAGATGGTCGTTTTAAAGCTAAAGGGCTTCATGCAGTTACTTATGGTAAAGAACCTATCCAAATCTCTGGTTTAGAGCAACTTGTCGATGATAGCCAGACTAATAGTTTAGCAGTGATGTTAGATTATCTTAACAACGAATTACTCAATGATAATGATACATTGATTGAAGCAACAGATCGTTTATATCAACGTATTGAAGCAGAAGGTTTAGAAGTTATTTCACATCATCAAGGTCACCCAGGTAATTTAGCCTTACCACGTAAACAAGAGTTGATAGGTACAATTAATAGATATAGAGGATTACACATTCGTAGCGATAAAACTGAATAGAGATAATGATTAAGCGTATTGTTAAATCTCACTTTGTTGAGTAAATTAACAATACGCTTTTTATGGTCCATTATGTATGCTATTTATCGCTCGGTTTTTCGCATCGTTGATTTCACTATTATCTTAAATTAGAAATAAAATTGCGAGTAAAAATTCGAGGAGTATAAAACCTAAAAAAAGGTTACCCATATCCTAAATGAGTAACCTTGATTTCAAAATATTATAAGTTATGTTTATCGATACCTTCAGCAGCTCTAATACCACTAAAGATACAACCACCTAAGAAGGTACCTTCAAGTGCACGATAACCGTGAAGACCACCGCCACCAAAGCCAGATGCTTCACCAGCAGCATATAATCCTTGTATAGGTTCACGTTGTTGGTTGATAGCACGTCCATCTAAATCGGTTTGAATACCACCTAGTGTTTTACGACTAATAATGTTAAGTTTTACTGCAATTAATTTACCACTTTGATTACTTAGGAAAGGTTTAGGTTTTGCAGTTCGTACAATTTTATCTCCTAAAAACTGTCGTGCATTATGAATAAATGCTACTTGAGGGTCTTTACTAAATGAATTGGTAATTTGCAAATCACGTGATTTAATTTCAGCTTTAATATCTTCGTATTTTAAAAGATCATCATCTACGAGTTCATTCATTTTCTTAACGAGCGTGCCTAAATCATCGGCAACCACAAAGTCTTCACCTTTTTCCATAAATGCATTCACTGGTGAAGTCGCTTGTTTGCTTAATCGCTCTTTAATTAACAACTGAATGTCTTTGTTAGTTAAATCTGGATTTTGTTCTGAACCTGATAACACAAACTCTTTTTTAATGATATCTTCAGTCAAAATAAACCATGAATAGTCATATCCTGTTTTCATAATAGTTTCCAACGTGTGTAAAGTATCAAAACCAGGATAATCTGGTGCAGACATACGATGTCCTTCAGCATCAAACCACATTGATGAAGGACCAGGAATGATACGAATCCCATGTTGAGTCCAAATTGGACTATGGTTTTTAACGCCTTCTGTATAATGCCACATACGATCTTTATTAACGATGTTGACGCCTGCATTTTCAGAAATACCAATCAAACGTCCATCAGTAGAGTCTGGCACACCTTGAATCATATGTTCAGGGGCTTGGCCTAGACGTTTAGGCCAATACTTCTTAATTAATTCGATATTTGCCCCAATACCGCCTGATGTAATAACAAGATGTTCGACATCATATGAAAATGTATCAATCACTTGTCGAGAGGAAGGGGTGCCACGTTCAACATCACTATCTTCGAGAATATTCCCAGAGATATGGCGTACTTGATTATCTTCAATGTCGATAGATGTGACTTGATGTCTAGGTAAGAAAGTGACGCGACCTTCTTGCTCTTGTTGAAGGACATAATTACTAAATGGTTCTACAAGTCCAGGGCCTGTTCCCCATGTAATATGGAAACGAGGAACTGAATTACCGTGACCCGATGCTGAAGCGCCACCACGTTCAGCCCAACCTAGAATTGGAGTTAATTTAACGCCCATACGATTTAAGTAGTCTTCCTTTTCATATGTTGCGAATTTAACATAAGCTTTTGCCCATTGTTCAGCCCAATAGTCCTCTCCATCAAGACGGTCAAACTGTGCTGAGCCTAACCAGTCATTGAGTGCTAATTCATAAGAATCTTTGACACCATAACGACGTTGCACTTTTGAATTGACTAAGAATAAGCCTCCGAATGACCAGTATGCTTGGTCACCAATAGCTTGTCTAGGTTCTTGGTCGATTAAAGTCACATGGTATCCCTTCTTAAGAAGTTCCGTTGCAGCTACGAGACCACTTAAACCGGCACCGATGATATGTACAGTTTTAGTCATGAATATACTCCTTTATAAATTTTCAATTTTTATATGTAATATGCACAAGTTAACACATATTTTATCATTAAGTTCCCTTGACGTATAACCTTTATATGAAAATGAACACCACTATTGTGAACTTCATTTTCAAATGAATAAAATAATCCATGTTTATTTCTACAAAAGAAGCAACAATGTATAATAAGAATTAACCAACTAAAGACATCAATGGAGGTGCAAGAATGACACAAATCAACGGAATAGACGAGTGGGTTGAAGTTACAGAATATTTTCGATACATCGAGGACATGATTGAGCGTAATTTCAAACAAAACTATGGTGTTAGTTTAAGAGAGTTCTATGTACTTCATGAATTATATAAAGCGAAAGACAAAAAGTATAAAATTAATGATTTAATAAAAGAAGTGAAATTGAGTCAGAGTGCGATGTCGCGTCTCATAGATCGACTGCGATCTCCGAAGAAAGCATTAATATGTAAGGATATAAGTGATGAAGATCAACGTGCGACGTATATTTATCTTACAGGCAAAGGCAATTCTATTGTTCAACAACTCATGAAAGATTATAGAAAGTTAATTAGCAAAGTCGATATCGAAAGTATTGAACGACAAATACAAAGAGCTAAACGTGCTAATTTATCTTAAGTCATAATAGCGTTAATTATTAAACAAAAGGTGCGACTGTAAATGACATTTAAGTCTGTTCAATTGATGGAAGATTTAGTGAGAAATTTAAATATAAACTTTGAAATATATGCTAATGAAAAATGGAATAAAGAATATGAAGCACTTGATTTGAGTATTAATCATATAAAATGTAAAAGCAGATTAGCTAAGAAAACGAATAAAAAACAGGGATATTTCGTAACATTATGGACTAAAGATTCGATGTCAGTTAATCAACCATTTGAGTATGCTAATTTTCCTGAGAAATTAATAGTAAATGTGATTGATAAGGACAAACTTGGCCAATTTATCTTTCCAAAAGATGAATTATTAAAACGAGAGATATTAAGTAATCATTTTAAGAAAGGTAAAATGGCCTTTAGAGTTTATCCTAGTTGGGTTACACACTTAAATTCTACTGCCCTAAAAACGCAAGCATGGCAGAGTAAATATTTTATAGACTTAACGGAAAACATTGATAAACAGACTATATTAAGGTTATATGGGGAGATATGAATTTAAAATGACTGCTTTTTATCTATTAATATATTTGTTAGTTGGACTAATAAACCAATACCACAAATAAAAATAGATAGATAAACTAGCATGTTTATATTGTGAGTGATAAATAATAATGAACCACATAAAGCTGATCCAATACTACTTCCCAAGTAATTAACTGAGCTATTTAATGCTACTGCAGTCTCACCATAACTTTTATAATTTTTAATAAGTATATGTTGTTGAGGAGCCTGTGTAGCCCAACCCATAGCGCCCCAAAGTAAAAAAGGGAGGCAGCTCGCGATAGGTGTGTGGATTGAGATAGGTAGAAGTATGAAGCTAAATAAAAGAAGTATCATTATACTTAGCACAATTAGGTTAGTAAACTTAAACATATCTATAATAAACCCGATACTAAAGCTTCCTATCAAGCCTCCAATACCCCACAACATCAAATAAGTAGTAAGAGAATAGATACTTTGATAATGTTCAACAATTTTACTTAAATAGGTATATAAACCTAAACTAGCGATTGCTGCACACACTGTAACTGTCATTATTCGAATAATATGAGGATGTATAAATAGCTTAAATCTTTCTTTGATACTTGGTGGAGTCGGGGCAAATATTGCTCTAAAGTGAATAGCTATAAGTACACACGTTAGGGTACTTATTAAGACAATAAATAATAAAGTGACTCTCCAAGAGCTTAAATTTGATATTTGGATACCTAAAGGTACCCCGATGACAGTACCTATACTCAAGCCTCCAACCACAGTCGCAAGAGCTTTCCCTCTATTTTTATTCTCTACTAATTGACTGCCTGTACTAACTGCCATTGGAGAAAAGATGCCTGCACCTAATCCAGCAATTGCTCTTGCCAAGAGATAAATAGGTAAATTAACTGCCAAAGATGTCATGATGTTCGCAAAAATAAAGATGATTAGAGCGAATATAAGTGTTTGCTTAACATTAATTTTAGCTAAAAAGATAGAAAATAATGGCGCAGAAATTGCAAATACAAGTGTAAATATTGTTACACCTTGTCCGATTGCAGTACTTGATTGATTTAAACTTCTACTCATTTCAGGGATTAAGCCTGCGACGATATAAGTATCCATACCTAATGAAAACATTCCCAAGGCTAATATTAGTATTTTCTTCATAATAACCTCCTGTGCAAAACTAAATAGTTTTTAATAATGTAAATTAAGGTTAGTATTTAAATATAAAACTTGGAATAATAAAAGAGTTTCATGGTGTATTAACTAAAAGTTTCAAGGGGATTAATATGGAGACAGATTATATTAGAGATATATTGGAAGTGGCTAAATATAATAGCTTTAACAAAGCATCAGAGGTAATGAATATCAGCACGCCTGCAATACGAAAAAGAGTTACTTCAGTCGAAAATGAATTAAATCAACAAATATTCATAAGAAACAGAAAAGGTGTGTTCTTAACTAAAGAAGGTCAATCAATACTAGAGAAACTAAATAAAATTTATGAAGAAGTTGAAAAAGTAAAAATTAGTAACTCACAGATAAACAAAAGAGACATAAAAGTAGGATTACTTCCGAGTATTAACCCACATAATATTAAAAAAATTGAAGAAACTGAGGATTTGAATTTTCAATATATAATTAATGATAATACAGCTAGCTTGATAGAATCATTAAAAATTAAAGAAATAGATGTAGCTATTGGCGATATCGGTAACATGTCGATAAAGAACTTTTATGCTCAAAAGTTTTATGAAGAAGATTACTTCATAGTCTATTCTGAAAGACGAGAAAAGTTGAATAATTCTTTGTTAAATCTTGGTAATGAAAGAATTTACATTCAAACACCACCATGTGACACACTGCATTTTTTAAACAAAGTTTTAAAAATTAAAGAAGATCTATTAGTTTACAACGATTATTTTGAGACAATTTTAGCCAATGTCTCTGCAAATAAAGGTATAACTCTTTTACCAGAATCATACTTGGATAAGGTAAGTGATAACCTTAATTATATAAAGCTTGAAGAATACGTACGTGAAATAGGTCTCATATCATCTAGTGAATCGTTAAACGCGTATGTAAATGAGATATTAAGCAATTAGTTTATACAAAGATTTCAGCGTAAAAGCAAACATTATACAAAAGTTTTAATGAAAATTATATCTATGATAAATGCCTTATTCGGTAAAGTGTAATCTTTCTTTCGCTCAAATTATTCCTTATACTAGATGTGTAATTATGAAAAGGGGTGGAGGATATGGATGTTAGATTTCCTATAGGAGAATTAGAGTTACCGAACAAAGTAACTTTAGTTGATGTGAAACAATGGATGAGTGAAGTAGAAACATATATTGATCAACTAAAAAATGTTGTTGATGACCTATCAGATGAGCAACTAACTAAAAAATATCGAGAAGGTAGTTGGACAGTCAGACAACTTGTACATCATATTGCAGACTCTCAAATGCAATTATTTAGCCGCTTAAAGTTAGCTTTAACTGAGGAACACCCATCAGCACCTGAGTTTGACCAAAATCAGTGGGTGGATTTAGCAGACTCAAGTTTACCTATCGAAATTTCTATACAATTACTAGATGCCCTAAATCAACGTGTTGTTGCTATTGGTGAAAACGTATCAAACTCGGACCTTGAAAGGAAAGTTAATTTAGAGGGAACAGATGACTTAACCGTAGCATTCTTATTGGCTAAATTATCATGGCATGAGCGTCATCATCTAGAACACATTAAAATTGCACTTTCAAATTAAGACAGAGGGTTGTCTAATAATATAACGAGAGTCAAAAGGATGGGACAATATTGTCTTATCCTTATTACAATGATGTATTAATATTACTCTTGTTTAGACGCACTTTGAACAAACCTTTCATCTATGAAAGAAACTAACTGCAAAATGTAAGATTAGGTAAATGCACGAAATTTTTCAGCCTCCTATCAT
This sequence comes from Staphylococcus sp. TE8, assembly GCF_000692055.1. Taxonomy (NCBI): domain Bacteria; kingdom Bacillati; phylum Bacillota; class Bacilli; order Caryophanales; family Staphylococcaceae; genus Staphylococcus; species Staphylococcus sp. TE8. The sequence continues at coordinate 597,080 of NZ_JMGB01000002.1, read as the reverse complement.
AAAGATAAGGAGGTTATGTTATGGATAAGAAGCGTATAGTTGAGTTAGATATTATTCGAGGCATAGCGATTTCAGTCGTTCTTTTTGCAAATGTTTCAGAAGTATTGCCCATTTTCGAAGATGAAAAGAAACCTCATTTTACAAGTCTAGATTATATGATTAAACAATTTTTCTCACTATTTATAGATGGACGTTTTATTATGTTGTTTACTTTATTATTTGGTATCGGAATGGGCATATTTATGAATAATGCGCGTAAAAAATCACTTTCACCGTTAAAGCTGATGTTTAGACGTTTACTCTTTCTATTTGTTGTAGGTATCTTTGGTATGATTTTATCATTACCATACGCAGAATATGCAATATGTGGCGCTGTCATCATGTGGTTATTCTTGTTACCTCAAGCACGCTATAATTTATGGATTTCAATTCTTACACTATTAAGCATCAATATCATGACATTTGTAGATACGAATTCCAACTTATATTTAATTGATGCAATGGCAGTGATGCTATTTGGGATGTACATGTCACAAAGTGGTATGATTTATAGATTTAAGCACCATCGTAAGTTTTTCTTAAATACATTCCTTATTTGCTTAGCAGCTATTATTGTTTTAATCGGAATAAAGTATATTGGTTCTAATTTATCATGGATGAATATAGAAGACTTAGTCACACCATTCCAAACGCTCATTTACTTCATAATACTATTATTCATTACTGATAAAGAGAGTGTTCAACGTCTTTTAGTACCTTTTGAAAAGTTAGGTAAAACAGCGTTTACGAATTTTATGGCTCAAATGTTATTACTATATTTCTTTATAAGATTTGTGTTCCCATATAATCATCCAACACCAATTCAATCAATCTGTATTGCGCTACCTATCCTCATAATAAGTATGTTAGTGACACATTGGTGGCTTAAACGTTATCGTCAAGGCCCTCTTGAAGCGTTGTGGCGTAAATGGACCTATAAAAATGTACCTAAGAAAGTAAAAAGTCGCTAAAAAAACTAATTCATACAGTCCCTATGAAGAATAGTGTTTCATAAACCTTTCAATGTGTAATAGGTTAATTAATAAGAGAATTAAGGGGGAATAAAAATGACTGAAGAAAAAGGTTGCGTGAAGTGTGGTCATACGGAAATAGAAGAAGGAACACTATCTGCTACAGGATCAGGTTTATCGAAAATGTTTGATGTTCAGCACAATAACTTTAAAACAATCACATGTACGAATTGTGGTTATACCGAGTTTTACAAAGAAAGTGCTAACCGTGCAAGTGACTTCATAGACTTATTCTTTGGGGGATAATCATTTTTTTGAATCCAAATCTCATGCGTTATTAATTAAAATTCATTTTTTACCAAATATCTTTAAACAGATTTGTATCATTCATAGTAAAGAATTAGTAAACTAAATAAGCATACTATAAAATGAGCTGAAATAACGCTCATTTTTTATTTTACATAAAGTGAGGGGGCTTCTAATGACATCTGAGTATAAAAAGGGAATATTTTTTGCGTTGGTGCTTACGTTTTATGGGGGATACTCCCTATTTATTGGGAACTTATAGATCATATTGGTGCATTTGAAATTCTTGCTTTTAGAATTATTTTCTCAATGATATTTATGATTCTTCTGCTTGTAGTAGGGCGCAAACAACGAGAGGCGTTCCTTAGAGATGTGAATCAATTATTTACACATCCTGTACAACTTGTAGCAATTATTGTAGCGGGATATGTAATCACGATAAATTGGGGAACTTTTATTTGGGCAGTAACAAATGGGCATGTACTTCAATCAAGTTTAGGTTATTATATTAATCCACTTGTCAGTATCGTGCTAGCGCTCATTTTCTTAAAAGAGAGATTTAACAAATTTGAATGGTTAGCCATCATCTTTGCATTAATCGGTGTACTCTATATGACTATTAAAATAGGGGAATTTCCATTCGTATCTATCATGCTCGCCTTATCATTTGGTTTGTATGGACTCCTTAAAAAGATTGTACATATCGATGCGATTAGCAGTATAGCGATAGAATGTATTGTCACTGCGCCAGCGGGAATAATTTATGTTATCTACTTATGGCAACAACATCACATGACGTTTGGATTTAATATGTCGTCATTTTGGCTTGTCTTCTCAGGGGCAGTAACAGCAATCCCACTAATATTGTTCTCAGCAGGAGCGAAACGTATACCATTATCACTTACAGGTTTTATTCAGTATGTAGGACCAACAATTATGTTTATTCTCGGCATTTTCGTCTTTAAAGAAAAGTTTGATGTCCATCAATTAATTACATTTATATTTATATGGATTGGAATTATTCTATATAGTATTTCGCAATATATGAATATTAAGAGAAATCCAATTGCGAAATAAACGCTTCGTTAAAAAGTATATTAAATAAGAAAAGAATCGCTCATTTGAGCGATTCTTTTTTATCATGTTCAAAAATTACATCATTCCAATTAATTTCATCCATAATGAACCTAATCCAATCCAAATAATAAAGTAAACGATACCGAGTACAAGGTTCATAAGCCACCAACGTTTCTGTGATACATAGCCAGAAGCATAAAGAATTGGTGCTGGACCACTACTATAGTGCGTAGTTGAGGCTAGTAAATTACCGAAGAAACCTAACATCAATGCACTGAATAACTGTGGCGCACCAGCTGCTACTGCAACGCCAAGTAACGCGGCATACATGGCACTGACATGTGCAGTTGCACTCGCAAATAAATAGTGTGAGTAGAAGAAAAATAGAATGAGTAAAACTAACACGATTGGCCAACTAAAGCCACCTAAACTATGTGCGATGAGTTTACTTAACCAAGGAATAAATCCTAATTTATTTAATTGATCTGCCATTAATACGAGTACCGAGAACCAAACAAGTGTATTCCAGGCACCTGTTTCATTTAATATATCTTTCCAATTTAATACGCCTGTAAGTAAGAGAAGAGATAACGCGATAAAGGCTGTTAACGTCGCATCAATATTGATAAAGCTACCAGTTATCCAAAGTATTAACGCTACGATAAAAATCCCAATCATAAATTTCTCAGCTAATGAAATTTTGCCCATTTCTTCTAATTGATCAGTAGCCCACTTTTTAGCGTTAGGTGTTTCTTTAACAGTTGGAGGGTACATTTTATAAATAATGAATGGGACAACTATTAGTGAAATAAGACCAGGAACGATAGCTGCAACAAACCAATTCATCCAGGTAATATGAACATGAGCGGTCTTCTCAGCTAAACTTTGAGCGATAGGGTTACCTGCCATTGCAGTTAAGAACATAGCTGCCGTAATAAGGTTACCTTGGAACTCTGTAAATATTAAAAATGCACCCATCTTTCTCTCAGTGCCGTCTTTAGGTGTTGAACCAAATGATTCTGAGAGAGATTTAATGATAGGGAACATTATTCCACCTGCACGAGCAGTGTTACTAGGTGTTGCTGGTGCTAAAATTAAATCTACACCTACAAGAGAATAAGCAAGACCTAGCGTCTTCTTACCAAATAATTTTACGAATTGAAGCGCAATACGTCGGCCGAGTCCTGTTTTAACAAACCCTCTTGAAATGAAAAAGGCCATAGCGATAAGCCAGATACTACTATTACCAAAACCTTCAACAGCTGATTTTGTATCCATGATGCCAACGAGTACCATAATCGTAAAGCCAATGATAGATACAGCACCGATTGTCATAGGTTGCGTGATACATGCGATAATTGTAGCCACAAAAATTGCAAACATATACCAAGCTTGGTCATTTAAAGCATCAGGTTTAAAAGGGGTGAGTGCCCAAATAATCAATCCTACAACAATTGGAAGTATGAATTTACGATATTTAACCGTATTCTCCATCGTCACTTTCCTTCTTTCTATCTCAAATTAAACTTTTTACATTTCAATCATAGTCTTCTGTAAATGAGATGTACAGACCTAAAAGAATATTAATGAGAAAGATTATCAATAAAATCACTATACTTGTGAAAATCAAAAAATCCGATAGCTTAATTATTTAGCTATCGGATGAATACCATTATTGTTCAGCTTTTAAAACACGAGTCATTTCTTCAATTTTACCTGCATGTAATGGGATGTGTAATGCATTAAGCACTAAAAGTTCTTCTAATGTTTTACAACCTGCGATAGGCTGGTCAATTTCTTTTTTGAGCTCTTTATCAGTTAAATGTGTAGCTCTTTCAGGTAACGTTTTAATGTCATTTAAAATGCTTTCGATTGAAGGAACTTCATCATATCCCCAATCTGATGGCTTAGTTCCAGTTCCGAACAATTTACTATATTTATCAACATCAATAACTTCTTGATTACCCATTGCGAGTGCTTCTTCAAACACAGTTAGTACGTGACCATATTGCCAATGTAGTGTATTTGGGAAGACACTGTCATCTTTATCTAATACTTTCATAACATCCCATTTATCATAAACATCTCTAATATAACTTACACCAAAGTCTATAACGTCATAAACAGTTTTAGTCATTTTATACACCCTTTCAAGTGATTTCTAAAAAAATTGCTTGCAACATGTATCTACCCGCTTTTAAAAATGACTACGCATATAATAACGAAGCTATTTGAATTCATATGTAGACTTTGTTTATTATAAAAGTAAACAAAAGGAATATAGGTGAAATGATGTATAAATACTTTAAGAGAAATCGTTTCTCAACGAAAAGTTCTGATATTAAAGATGATTCTGGAAAAATAGTCGGTACCATTCAGAAAAAATTTAATAATATTTTTCAACGGTTGGTTAGTTTTTTTACATTAGGTTTTAAATTTAATCGATTCGTAATTTATGATCATAATGGTGATGTAAAAGCGAGTGTCAAAGTAAAAACGATAATGGCGCAAAAGCGTTTTGATGTTACATATGTTTCAAATAACGGGGAATCACAAGTTTTATTTGATAAGCAAAGTAATGGTCGTGGAGAAACTTATGGAATATTGAAATTTGATGGTAGAATCCTCAATATTCATTCAGACGTGAATAAATATACAGTGATAAAAGATTCTAAACAAGATAAAGAAATCGCAAGTTGGAAACAAAATGGTGACTATGCATATGTTGAGGGGAAAAGTGAGTTATATGAAAAGAATCATTTATTATTTATATTAATTTTGCATTCTTTCGCGAATGTTCATGTATCGCACAGTATTCTGAATCCATTTAATCCAGATACTACTGGCTCCCCAATTATATAGGATGGGTGAAAATTAGTACCATGAGTAGTTTGATTTTGGTGGGGGCTTAGCCTATTCAGGCTTGGTTGTAGAGTGGAACGTACCTACCGCTTAAAGATAATCTAAAATGTAAATAGCGATGAAGGCCATCATAAAAATAGGCATTCATCGTTTATTTTAATATCATAAATACAATTAGTGCGTCTCACCCATAGCAACTTTAATATCTTCTTCTCGTGATATCGCCTTGATAGCAGAGGTTAATCCTTTCGTGATTGTATCGATAGACATTGATGGTTTCTCAGGTTTATCAGTAACTTGTTCTGGAATGTAAGGTACATGAATAAAACCAAACAGTAAGTCTGGATAAGACATATCTGCTAAATAACCTAGTTGATATAATATATGATTACATACAAACGTACCCGCAGTATTTGATAATCTGGCAGGTACTCCTGCTCTTTTAATAGCTTCTACCATTTTTTTAACAGGTAAATTTGAGAAATAAGCCGGCGCGCCGTCTTCTTTTATTACTTTATCAATAGGTTGGTTGCCTTTATTATCTGGAATACGAGCATCATCAATGTTTATCCCTACGCGCTCAGGTGTAATTTCGAAACGACCTCCAGCTTGACCAATTGCTAGAACAACGTCATAAGTGTCTTCTTTTAACGCTTTACAGATTACGTTTTTAGATTCATGAAAGACGGTGGGAATTTCTAATTTAGTGATGACATGTTCGCCGATGTGCGTATCAAGACGATGTACGGCTTCTAAAGCAGGATTTGTGGATTCGCCATCAAATGCATCAAACGCAGTTACTAATATTTTCAAACTCAACGCCTCACTCTCAAATTCAATCATTTAGTTCCATTTTAAAATGATTTTTCACATAAAAACAACTCCGCTACACCTATGTAAGGATAGCGAAGTTGGCATATAAACACTTCAATGATGACTTAAGCGTGGGCATGCTCAGGAACGTCTTTAAAGTTCTCTAGGCGACGATTCCATTCTTCATTACTGATATCATGTTTTGCAACATAACGATTACGTTCATGTTTCGCACAGTCGTATGAGCATGCGCCTAAGTATTTTTCTTCATTTTCTTCAGATACAAGGATTTGTTTATTACATTCTGGGTTAGCACAGTTGATGTAACGTTCACATGGTGTACCATCGAAATGCTCTTTACCAATAACTGTTTTCTCAACTTGGTTAACATCTACACTTATACGTTCATCGAAAACGTACATTTTACCATCCCAGTATTCACCCTTAGTTTCAGGGTCTTTACCGTAAGTCGCAATGCCGCCATGTAGTTGGCCTACATTTTCGAAGCCTTCTTTAACTAACCAGCCAGAGAATTTCTCACAACGGATACCACCAGTACAATATGTCACGATATTTTTACCATCTAATTGATCTTTATTGTTGCGAATCCAATCTGGTAAATCACGGAAACGTGTAATATCAGGACGAATTGCACCACGGAAGTGTCCTAAGTCGAATTCGTAGTCGTTACGTGCATCTAAAATAACAGTATCTTTATCTTCTAAAGCTTCTTTAAATTCTTTAGGTGAATAATATTTACCTGTAGTTACGCGTGGATCTACATCATCTTCTAAACCTAAAGCAACGATTTCTGTTCTAGGTCGAACGTGCATTTTCTTGAATGCATGACCTTCAGCTTCATCAATTTTGAATGTTAAATCAGCGAAACGTTCATCCGCATGCATATGTTCGATATATTTATCTGTGTCTTCTTTTGTACCAGATAAAGTACCATTAATGCCTTCTGTAGAAACTAAGATTCTACCTTTTAAATTATTTTCTTTACAGAATTCTAAGTGCTCTGACGCAAATGTTTCTGGGTCATCAATTGTTACGTATTTATAGTATAAAAGTACTCTATAATCCATTCTTACATTCTCCTCTTTTATTTCTTCTCTATATATGGGGCGATGATTTATAAATATTATTTTGTAGACAAACTAACATGACATAAACAAACTGTTAGAAAATCCTTCTCAATCGAGAAGTCGAAATGCATAAAACGTTGATGAGTGGTAAAAGGGCTTGTCTAAAGTCTGATATTAATACTGTTTACATTTTTTCCATTATAATATTGTACCAAAATGATAAATAGTTTCAATATGCTAGCTTATAAATCATTATTAAAGTTGATATTTTTTGAAAATGCAATCAAATATCGCGACATTTTTTAAGAAAATAAAATATAAAAATAACCGTTATAATACCGCTCTAATGACAATTAAGTTGAGTTCTTATAAAATGGTATCAAAGTTTAAATGAGAGAAAGAGGGGATTAGACGATGGCTATTCAAGATTTACCAACTTTAAAATATACAGGGAAATCGGCAAGTGTTGCACCAATAGTGTCTGAAAATGAGTTGCAAACAGTGACTGCAGAACCTTGGGTTAAAATTTCGGATAGAGGATTACAATTAGAAGGCTTAAATTTCAATCGCGAAGGCAATTTATTCTTATTAGATGTCTTTGAAGGTAATATTTTTAAAGTGAATACATCTACCAAAGAAGTGACTCGACCATTCGTGTCTGAAAAAGCGAATCCAGCAGCTATTAAAGTTCATAAAGATGGACGTTTATTTATATGTTATTTAGGCGACTTTAAGACGACAGGTGGTATTTTCTCAACTACTGAAGAAGGCGAACAATTTGAAGAAATTGTTTCTGAATTAAGCACAGAATACTGTATTGACGATATGGTATTTGATAGTAAGGGTGGTTTCTACTTCACTGATTTCAGAGGATACTCAACAAATCCTCTAGGCGGTGTTTATTATGTATCACCAGACTTCAAGACAATTACACCAGTGATACAGAATATCTCAGTTGCAAACGGTGTCGCATTAAGTACTGATGAACGCGTATTGTGGGTGACTGAAACAACTACAAATCGTCTTCATCGTATTGAATTAGAAGAAGATGGTGTGACTATTGCACCATTTGGCGCAACGATTCCATATTACTTCACAGGTCATGAAGGGCCAGATTCATGTTGTATCGATAGTGATGATAACCTTTATGTGGCAATGTATGGTCAAGGTCGTGTCTTAGTCTTTAATAAAAAGGGTTACCCAATTGGTCAGATCCTAATGCCAGGCCGTGATGAAGGTAAAATGCTACGTTCAACGCATCCACAATTTATTCCAGGTACAAATCAATTGTTAATTTGTACAAATGATATTGAGAATAACTCTGAAGGCGGTTCAATGATTTATACGGTCAATGGATTTGCAAAAGGTCATCAAAGTTATCAGTTTCAATAGATGCAAATTTTTAAGAACAAGTTAATGATTAAAGATATAAATAAGAAGTCGGGTGATAGCCTTTCAATAAACAACCCCTCACTATAAGCGATGATAGTGAGGGGTTTAACTCATTTATAATTGTGTTTTACTATTTAAGAGATAAAATGATGGATATGTTCATTTTGTTAATCTTCTAAACTGAATTCAGCTGATGCTTCAAATTTTACTTCTTTACCTAACATTACGCCACCAGTTTCTAATGCTTGGTTGAAGCTCATGCCATATTTTTCACGGTCAATTGTACCTGTAACAATAAATCCTGTTACTTGTGAACCGTTCATTGGATTTTTACTAATACCATTAAATTCAACATCGAAAGTTTCTTCGTGTGTTTCACCTTTAATAGTTAAATCGCCCGTTACTTTGTTCTCTGAAATTTCTTTTGTTTCAAATGTCCATTTGTCGTTTTCATCTGTTGCGAAGAAGTCACCAGATTTCAAGTGATTATCTCTATCTTCATTTTGCGTGTCGACTGAGCTTGGAATGATAGTTGCAGTTGCTTTAAGTGAACTTAAGTCGTTAATATCTCCATCTAATTGAACATCATATTGGGAGAAAGTACCTTTCACTTTAGATACCATTAAATGTTTGATTTGGAATTGAATATCACTATGTGCTTGATCAAATGTGAATTGAGTCATTATTACATTACCCCTTTTTCATAAGTTTTTAAGTATAATAATTATACCTGATATAATTATTATAAAATCTTTTGCTCAAGTTGCAATCAATAAGTTCTCAATATACTCATTTTTGAAAAATAACTTCTATTAAACATTTACCCATTTTGAGTCATTGTTAGCTGTTATTTTTATAAAAAGAGATGTGTAAAACTTTATTATCTAGGGAATATTCGTTGTGATAAACAATTTCTAAAGAGGTGAAGAAATATGAAAGATATCTCAAGAGGTATCTTTCATATTGGTTTAACTGTACCGGATATAGAGGAAGCCACTGAATTCTTCAAAAAGGGTTTAGACGGAAAGATTGCCTATGATAGTCAAAGAAAAGATGAGAAACCACGTGGTGGTAAAGATGTAGAAAAAATATTGGGCATGAGTAAAGGTGCTCAAATCGTACATAAACGGATGATGGTATTTGGGAATGGTCCAAATATTGAGATGTTTGAATTCCAAAATGCAAAGCAACGAAAACCTGAAGCACTTCAAGATATTGGTTATACACATTTATCGTTTTATGTAGATGACTTTGAAGTGGCTGTAGCCAAAGTAAGATCAGCCGGTGGAGAACTTATTTCTGAGCCTCATAGTAATACGAGATATGAAGACACCGAAGGGAATCAAACAGTATATGTTAAAACACCATGGGGAAGTCTCATTGAATTACAAACCGTTCCAAATGGATTTTATTATCCTCCAGATAATGAAGCGGAACTCTTTACGCCAAGTGAATAATATGTATTAATTTTAACTTTTTATTATGTGAAACTGAGATAGTTCATCTGTCTCAGTTTATTTTTATAAAAAATAATTTTATAGATAGTAAAAGAATGAGTGTGTATAACTAGTGATTATCAAACTATACATAAAAACCCCCTTCAAAGTGGCTCTCTTTGAAGGGGGTAGGGGAAATAAGGTTAATTTAGTTTCAACTTTTTGTTACTTCTAACTTTTACAATATTTATTAAGGGTTTTGGGGTCAGGGGAGAGCCCCAAGTAAGGACTTTAATATTTTATATTTTACAGGGAAAGGGTTAATTATTTAGATTCATAATAATTTAATTCTAAATCTTTTGATGTTTGTTTACGAGTTTCTCTCATTAATTGAACATCATTTATAAGTGATTGACCATATGAAGGAATCATATTTTGTAATTTAGGTTTCCATTCATTTTCGTAGTCAGCGAAGTTTCGTTCTAGAACTTCTAACGCTACAGAAACTGAAGTTGATGCTCCTGGTGATTCTCCTAATAATGCAATAACTGAGTGATCTTCAGAGTTCACAACTTCTGTACCGAATTGAATGAATCCTTTACCGTGCTCAGGCGTATCTTTGATAACTTGAACACGTTTACCTGCAGTGTATAATTGCCAATCTTCGTCACGAGCTTCAGGGTAGAACGTGCGTAAGTGGTTCATACAACCTTCTTTTGTCATCAATACTTGGTCGATTGAATACTTGATTAAAGGTAAATTTTTAACTGCAGATGCAAGTAGTGTTGTAATGTTGTATGGTTTTACAGATTTAAATAAATCTAAGTTAGAACCATTTTTTAAGAATTTAGGACCGATATTCGCAAACGGACCAAATAATAATGTTCTTTCACCATCAATATAACGCGTATCAAGATGAGGTACAGTCATTGGTGGTGTGCCTGGTGGTTCTTTACCATATACTTTAACGTCGTGTTCATTAATGACTTCAGGGTTAGTACAAATTAAGAACTGACCGCTAATAGGGAATCCACCAAGGCGTTTGCTTTCAGGGATACCAGTTTTTTGTAATAGTGGAATAGCGCCACCACCAGCACCTATAAAGACGTAATCCGCGAATACAGTTTCCTCTGAACCATTGTTACGGTTTCTTACTTTCACTTCCCAGATGCCGTCTTGACGTCGGTTGAAATCAATGACTTCATGATTATATTGAACATCGGCATTAGGATGTTGCTCAATATTTTTAGCCATTTTACGTGTTAACTCACCATAGTTAACATCGGTACCTTCGTCAATTTTGCTAGCTGCCATGATTTCATTGCCAGTACGACCTTTCATCATCAATGGCATCCATTTTCTCATTTCTTCGATATCTTCCGTATATTCGATGTTGTCAAACATAGGGAAGTTACGCATCGCTTCGTAACGGTCTTTTAAGAATTCAACGTTATTCTTACCTCTTACGAAACTAATGTGAGGAAGTGGATTAATAAATTCTCTAGGGTTATCAATGTTGCCACTTTTCACAAGGTGTCCCCAGAATTGCTTAGAAATCTCAAATTGTTCATTGATTTCTTTCGCTTTTTCTATATCAATTGAACCATCCGGTTGTTGAACTGTATAGTTCAGTTCGCATAACGCAGCATGTCCAGTACCGGCATTGTTTCTTTCGTTAGAACTTTCAATACCTGGACGATCTAAACGTTCATAGAGTTTGATGTTCCAATTAGGTTCTAATTCTTTAATCATAGAACCGAATGTCGTACTTAAGACACCAGCGCCAATAATAACTATGTTTTTTGACTCATTGTTAGCCATTTTTTGCTCACCTTTCTTAAAACAGAACTCGTGCAAAAATAATTAAATTATTGCGCTGAGTCTTATTATAATTGCTAACAATCTATAACAAAAATACATATTTTCAATAATACCTATTCCATTTTGTAATAATTTAGACATAATATGCTCATTGATTAGACACAAATTAGGAGTAGAACTTGAATTTAATCATATGTCCTACTCCTAATAAATGAGAAGATGGCTACCATAAGTTGGAGCCCCGTCAGCAAGAAGGGCTAGAATTGAAAGAAGCTTGATATAAGCACATTTTCAGTACAACCATCTACAGCATATATATTAAAAAATAAGACTGCGACAATCATTTATGCACAGCCTCAAATTTTATTCATTAATGCATGAGAGAGTATGATTAATAACTCTTCTATTGGTTTACTACTTTCATCTAAAATATGGAAGCTCACTTGTCCTTCATTTTTAGCCCAATGAGATAGTTTTTCATTCTCATAATTCGTAATAGTACATGTTTCTGGGCTCGTCTTTTTAATAAAATAATCTTCATTATCATAAGTGAATTTAACCGGTTTGTTCACCAATGTGAACTCTTTCATCTCAATATGAGTACCTCTGTAATTACAATGAATCTCTCTAAAGTTTCTAAAATTTGGAATACATTTAGAAGTAAATATTACATTTTTCTCTAAATCCCTAACGACATAAGAGGTATATATTCCTGCTTGAGGAATAATAATGTCTAATCCTTTAATAAAGGGGTTAGGGTACGATTTACGTATGTATAAATAGGGATTCCCATCGTCATACATCGTTTTCCATCTCGTATCAAAGTAATTGCTGAGTGTATAAGTAATCATCCTTCATCAACCTTCGATTTGTAAATTTTCATTATAAATACATTCCCTATTTTTAGGAAAATAAAAACTAAAATCATAAATTTTTTTAAATTAAATAGATCTAAATAAAATAAAACACTATACGAGATAGTTTAACGAGCGTGGCTATGTCGTCGCATAGAGTTTTAATGTGTAAATGAGTTAGCTAAAAATTTCTCATTAAGTCATACATTTGTAGGTGAGGGTGTGAGGCTTAGGTTTGTCTGAGGTAAGACATCCTGCATGCTAGCTCAACGTTGAATTTATGACTAGTTTTAAATAAAAGGTAGAAAAAAGGGTATATGCTAAAAAGTCAGTAATAAACAAATTGAGGTGGTGAGTATATGTTAGAAACCGATAGACTTTACTTATTAAAACCAGATATTGAGCATCTTGATGCGCTTTTCCAACTACATACGAATAATGAATCAACAAAATACACTCCTAAAGGTATACACGAGAACAAAGATATTACTAAAGGATTTATAAAAGGTTGGAGAAGACATTGGGAAGAAAATGACTTTGGATACTTTATGTTAATAGCCAAAGATACTGGAGAATTAGTAGGGATGAGTGGTTTTGAATACCGCACCATTAATTATCAATTATTCTTAAACTTGTATTATAGACTTTTTCCAAAATATACAGGTGAAGGATTAGCTACTGAAGCAATCGAAATGATATCACGATGGATGAAACAATTTGATGCAGTAACACCAAAACTTATACGAACGAATCAAGTCAATGAATCTTCTATTAAGCTTGCCGAACGTTTAGGATATGAATTAAATGATACGTGGAATAATATTATAAATGATGGGGATCGTTGTTATTTTAAGCAACAGTTAAATGTTCCTTTGTAAATATTTACGTTATTGAGTGAGATAATTTTTATCTCGCTCTTTTTTTATGCGTATTCAAATCATTGTTTAGTAAGCCTGATACATAGATATATGTTTAAACTCATTATTCGTTTGAACTCTTAAAGTGAATATAAAGCGATAGTTTTTTATATTAACATTAAATCAAAATAAAATTAAGATATATTTAATAATATTGTACACCCCATTAATGTTATATTGATTATTGTATGATGATATTAATTTGAGGGATGAGATAATGAGAAAGACTTTATATTTATTTTTTGTTTCTATTGTGTTGATGGTATTCATTTTAGAAGGATGCTCAAAACAGAAAGATTCTCACACTGAAGATAGTGAAAATGAAAATATATATGCAAGTCATCAATCAAAAATGACTAAAGATTGGCAAACATACGATGGTGAAATATACCATATCTTTTATCATCCACTTATTACTGACGCTAAAGTGGCATTTTCGGGGAGCCCACAAGAAGCCAAAGGTAATAACGACTGGATGATTACAGCTAACGAATTTAAAAAATCTCTAGAAGAGTTACATAAAAGAAATTATATTTTAATTGATCCACACGATGCTTATGATTTAAAAGCAAAAACGATAAATAAGAAGAAGTTAAAATTACCTAAAGGTAAAAAACCATTAATACTATCTATCGACGACATGAACTATTATGAGTACATGCGTGGAAAAGGGTATGCCGACAGATTAGTTTTAGATAAAAACAAACATGTTGTATCAGAAACGAAGCAAAAGAATGGCAAAGTAACACATTCTAAAGACGATGATATCGTTCCAATATTAAATGACTTTGTTAAAAAACACCCTGATTTCTCTTTAAATGGACAAAAAGGTGTAGTTGCATTAACAGGATATAATGGCGTTTTAGGATATCGTACAAATGAAACAGATAGTAAGCATTATAAGGACCGTAAAGCTAAAGCAACAGAAGTAGCTGATGCTATGAAAAGAGATGGTTGGACATTTGCCAGTCATTCATATGGACATATTAATTTTGAACAATCATCTTATGAAGGAATTGTTAAAGATACAAAACGTTGGGAGAAAGAAGTGACACCAATTATAGGTAAAACTGATTTATTTATTTTCCCCCATGGTGCACAAGATAGAGATACGCCAGCATATAACTATCTGATTAAAGAAGGTCACTTTAAATATTTGGCTGGAGTAGGACCTAATAACTTTACCGATGTTGAACCAGATAATGTATATCAAGATAGAGTTGCAGTAGATGGTCTGAACTTATACGATTTTAAAGATAAATTAAAGCCTTTTATGAATCCTGAGAAGGTTTATGATAAACAAGATCGCAGTTACTTTAAAGGGAATAAAGATTATCAACAAGAATAAATATTCGTTAATAAGATGAAGTTATGCGAATTATTTACTTTCATAATTTCATTCAGATAATTACTCATAACAAGTAAACAGGCTAAGACATTAACGTTATGTCCTAGCCTGTTTTACATATGCGCGTGTATTCGGTATTTTTGAAAAGTTGAGTAAAACTTGATATAAGTATATGTAAAGTACATAAACTAACAAGAATATTAGAAAAATGAAATCAGGTGATACGATGTTTCGAAGAATACTATATATAACAGGCACGATAGGATTAACATCATTACTTTTAACTTCTCAAAGTTATGCAGTAGAAAAGCCCACACCTCTAGTCAATAAAGAAGAAAATGCTAATATTTCAACTCAATATGAACCTCAATCACTCACGCTCACTACAAAGCAAGGTCAAATTTTATACAATTACAACGAAAATAAAAAAGTAGATCCTGCCTCTTTAACTAAAATGATGACAATGTATTTAACATTGGATGCAGTTAAATCAGGAAAAATACATATGAAAGATAAAATAAAAATCACATCTAAACAAGCGCAATTATCTCAAAAGTCTAACCTTTCTTCGGTACCGTTAAAAGCAGGACAAACATATACTGTTAAAGATATATTGAGCCAAACAGCTTTAGCTTCAAGTAATGCTGCTGCTTTAATTCTAGGCGAAAAGGTATCAGGTTCGACTTCTACTTTTACAGATAAAATGAATCAGCAGGCTAAAACATTTCACATGAAAGACACACACTTTACAAGTCCAGCTGGAGCAGATACTGAGTTGTTAGGATCTAGCGCACCTCAAAAGTATAAGAAACAAGGGAAGACTTCCAGTACGTCTAAAGATATGAATATCATGATGTATCACATGATCAAAGAGCACCCTGAAATACTTAAAACCACACAAAATAAATCAGATACACAAAAAGGACAATCATTTGAATCTACGAATTTATCTTTGAAAGGTCAGCCGAAATATTATAAAGGGACTGACGGACTCAAGACTGGTACGAGTGATTCCGGATATAGTTTAGCTTTAACCAATAAGCAACATGGTTTGAGATTAAATGAGACGATTTTAGATGTTACACCATATCCTAGTGAAACAGCTAAATTAAATCGTAATGAAATTGCGAATGATATGATGAAATATTATCGGAAGCAATATGAATATAAAAAGGTGTTATCTAAAGGTGAACATCAAATTGATGGCAAAAAATACACAGTAAAAAAAGACTTATATGACGTCGTACCTAAACATAAAAAATGGTATATTGCGATTAATGATAAAGGGAATGCTTACGTTCACTATCAACGACATTTTCTAGATGGCGCTTCTTATCCATCGGTAAAAGCTGAAAAGAAAAGTAGTGGCTTATTTGGATGGTTATCGCATTGAATAATGCGATAACTTTTTTATTGATCTACAAAAGCGCTATATTTTATTTATTACTTATGATTGCCAAAAGTGTGGTGCATTGACTATAAGACACTCGATGAACGTTCAACATGATTACGCATAGTGTCCGCACTATAATGAAAATAGCAATACGTGTCTTTAATGCCTTTTAAACTTAATAAAAGGATAGCAAGTTAAAGAAACGTATTGAAAGAGGGCATGAACCTCGGGTTGTTCCTAAAACAAATTCACCCAAAACTAGACGTAAAAAAGCCATACAAGGAAGACCTTGGATGGCTAGACATTAATGATTGAAACCTCTATTATAGTTTCTTCTGAAGATTCATAATCATTCTTGATAAATAGATGAGGGATTGCAAAACTATCTTTATATAGATGTGTTTTCAATCCCTCTCTTTTATGAATATAGTTTAGAACTTCTTTATATTTGTTTCTCTGATACCATTGATTATTTTAACTACCTCTATAGTTAACTCATCAACAGATCGTTCTTGACCTTCTTTAAGCCAAGCATAAATGATACGTAATATACCACCTGCTATAAATTCTTTATAAACTTCTAAATCAATAGTGAAACGTATACCGTGCCTTATGTCGAAATTAACTTGTCTCTCTACACCTTTATAAAGTTGCGTATAGACGATACGTGTCACTTCATCATAATACGATATAGTAAAGATACTTTGAATCGTTTCTCGATTTTCAATTAAAAAATAAAGCGTATCTCTAACGATATTTTCAAAATATGATTTAGGCTGTTTGACTAATAAACTCTCTGAATGAGATTCATGCAAACTATTGGAAAAGTTGGCTAAGACTTGGTTTAATAAATCGTATTTATCACTATAGTGACGATAAAAAGTAGAGCGTCGTACCATAGCACGATCACACAAATCTTGAACTGTAATCTGACTAAAATTTTTAGTTTTAAGTAATTCTAAAAATGAATCCATTAGAGCACGTTGTGTCTTCTTAACACGTAAATCATTGCTATTCATTATTGTTCACCTCATTAATCGGACACTTCAAAATCTGTGTGACTTAAGCGACATTTTTTGTATTTTGGCTACTCAATAAAATTGAAGCCGATGTATAATTATTGTTAGTTAAAGTCTCTGACTTATTAATTAACTAAAGTATAGTTATAGTTTACTACTATTATATGTGATAACAAAATATATAATTTAGTTATACAAATATTTATTCGTAATTAGAGAAGGGTTGTTAAAATATAAGAAGGAGATTTTAAATGATCAAGTCAGTATTCACTTGGCTTTTATGGGAAAGCATTTAATCGAGAGGGAATCATGACGAACATAATTATTCATCATGATTTCCTCTTAATTTTCACCTTTAGTATGATAGTTATGCACGCCATCAAGTAGGGTCACCATTTCTTTAGTTAACTCATTGATCGAACGTTCTTGACCATCTTGAATCCAAGCATACATTGTTCTCAATATTCCCCCGGTTATAAATTCAGCAAGTATTTCTATATCGACATCGAACTCAACGCCGTGCTGTATTTCAAACTGTATTTGTGCTTTCATCCCTTCATATAATTGTTTGAATATAATATCGGTCACTTCATCATAAAGCGCTAATGTTAATACATTTTGAACAATAGACTTATGATTATATAGATATTGTAATGATTCGTGAATGACCTTTTCGAAATGAGCTCTAGGATTCTCAGGGTTTAATGTTGAGAAATGCTTCTCTCTTACTCTGAAAATTAATTTTCGTATTAATAACTTAAGCAAATCGTATTTATCATCAAAACGTCGGTAAAACGTTGAACGTCTTACGAGAGCTTTATCGCACAAATCTTGCACTGTTATTTGATTGAACTCTTTTGTTCTTAAAGTTTCAAATAAAGCATCTAATAGAGCTTTTCTGTTTTTTCTACACGCAAATCTTTACTCTTCATTATACACCTCTAAAAAGAGACATTTTTGATTAAATGTCACATAAGTATCAGATAGCTTAATTTGGATATACATTGTTTGAATTTAAGTTGGTATAATAACTTTTGTAATAATAATTTAATTAACATGTTCAAAGCAATGGTATTACTATGTAAGCCATACTAACTCATTTAATTGGGCTTTGTGGGTTAGTATGTTTTGTGTGGTAATTAGAGTATACTTTTTTATTTTTCTCAAAATCACTTAAACAGCTTAATTGCTGTATCCCTAAATTTTTGTGTATTAATGTAGTCAAGTATCTCTAGTTATTGCGTGTGTAAAGCAAAATGCTGATCGTTATCGATTGGTATTTTGCTTTTTTTGTGGATTTTTAAAAAATGTATCGGTGAAAGTTTTAATATTTATAAGTATTTAATAAATATATGTATAACTACTTTTAGAATAATATATCCAGTAGATTCAAACAAGGCGAATCGTCCCTTTGACCACATATTTCACAGGTTTTTTTAAAATTAATATTTTACTCAAGTGCAGAAGGAATACATCATTATAAAAATGTTCACTTGATGAACGACAATATATTAAACAATAGTAAATTTGAAAAATTTAGATATAGAATAAAATTTTAGCTCGACGTTGATTAGATGATAAATCATCGCCGAGCTTTTTCAGTTAAAGGATATATCTTTTTAAGTGTTTAGCGGTTACTGAATTTTTAATATTTAAAAGTCCCGCAGGCTGACCACTATACAATAGTTGTCCACCTTTATCTCCAGCATAAGGGCCTATATCGATAAACCAGTCAGCTTGTGTCATCATCGTTAAATTATGTTCGATAAGAATAACCGTGTTATGATCGTCAATTAAATGATTGAAGCAATCAATCAGTACAGGTAAATCATCTTCATGAAGCCCCGTCGTTGGTTCATCAAAAATAAAAATATAATCGTGTACATCTTCAGTTAAATAGCGACTTAGTTTAACGCGTTGAATTTCACCGCCTGACAATGTATCTAAAGATTGTCCTAATGTCATATATTGAAGTCCTGTGTTAGCCAACGCTTGAAGCGGACGAGTGATACTGTCTTGACCTTCAAATTGAGAGATGGCTTCACTTACAGTAAGGGCAAGTATATCTGCGATAGAATATCCCTCTACCTTCGCCTGTAATACTTCAGGGCGATATCTTGTGCCACCACACATCTCACACACTTGAGAAAAGTCTGGCATAAATGCGAGTTCGGTCTTAAGTACGCCTTTACCATTACATTCAGGGCAAGCGCCCTCAGAATTATAGCTAAACATACTTTTCTTCATACCAGTATGTTGACTAAAGAAACTTCTTACCTCATCGAAGATATCTAAGTATGTGAGTAAATTAGAGCGATTCGATGCGTGAGGCGGTTTCTGATCGATGAAGATAGCACGTTGCTCTTGTTCAAAGGCTGCTGAGATAAGGGAACTCTTACCTGAGCCAGCCACACCAGTAACTACGGTCATCGCATGTTTTGGTAATTGAGTTGAAATATGATTTAAATTGTTACGTGAAATATTCTCAATATTAAACATGTCATGAGTTGCTCTAGGATGGTCTTTAAGTTGATGTGTTCTGTTTAAAGCTTGACCTGTGCTCGTCTGAGATGTGAGAAGGTCTTGATAACTTCCTTCAAACATAATCTCTCCACCATCTTTGCCTGCATTCGGACCTATATCAATAATGTGGTCAGCCGTTTGAATAACATCAGGGTCGTGTTCAACAACGATCACCGTATTACCTTTTTGTTTAAGTGATTCAATCATGTCATTAATTCTCTGAATATCTTCTGGGTGAAGTCCTACACTCGGTTCATCGATGATGTAAACTAAATCACTTAATGGACTATTTAAATGGCGAATAAGTTTTATCCGTTGAGATTCGCCACCGGAAAGCGTTGTCGTTTCACGAGATAACGTTAGGTAATTCAAACCTATATAGCTTAATGCTTGTAGTTGTTGTTTTAAAGGTTCGATAATCACTTTTGCTGTGTTTGAATCTATTTTTTCTAGAAAATGAACAGCCTCATCAATGGGTAAATCTGTAAATTCAGCAATGTTTAAGCCATTGATTTTACAACTCAACACTTTATCATTAAGCCTTTTACCATGACATGAAGGGCAATCATGCTTAGTAACGACTCGATCAATATCAGCTTTGAAGCGTTTCTTCTCAAAGTTATCATTTAGTAAGAAAGAGCGTCTGAAACGATGAATTAGACCTTCAAATTTAGCTGTTCTAGGCCAATTTGATGGCGGATTCTTCAACTTTGTAGGTTCTGTATATAAAAAAGTATCCAATTCTTCTTTTGTATAATCTTTTAACTTTTTATCATTATCAAATAGACCTGTATAAAGATATCTTTTACCTCGCCAACTATCGGGTCTAAACGACGGGAATTTAATGGCATCTTCATTGAGCGATTTATCAAAATCAAGTAACTCATTTAAATCAATGTCTTCAACATAACCTAATCCTGAACATGTTTCACACATACCTTTCGGATTATTAAATGAGAAAATATCAGAATAACCAACAAAAGGTTCTCCTATTCTTGACCATAACAATCTCACAGAAGCATAAATATCAGAAATAGTTCCTACCGTCGAACGTGAATTACCACCTAGGCGTTTCTGATTAATAATCATTGCAACGGGAAGGTGATTGATTTGATCGACGTCTGGTTTTTCATATTGTGTGAGTTGATGTTGAACATAACTTGAGTATGTTTCATTTAATAGACGTTCAGATTCAGCAGCAATGGTATTAAATACTAGTGAAGACTTACCTGAGCCTGACCGCCCTGTAAATACAATTAATTGATGTTTCGGTATATTAACATCGATATTTTTTAAATTATTTTGTCTAGCGCCTATGATTTCAATTTGTGACATGGAATTCACCTCATTACTTAATACATACCCCAGGTACACTAAAATATTACTACTGTTCAAGTCTATCAATCGTGATATTAAGATTAAAATATTTCTTTAGAAAATACTTATAATTGTCGGACGATACCTCACATTTTTCTTTAGAACTTTGTGAAGTTAACGTAAGACTTTGATGTGTCATCGTCGCACGTCCAAATGACTGTGGTTGTGTGATTAATAGCTGCTTAACAAAGATAGAGTTTGGATTACTCTCGTTATAAATGATTTTATCGCTGAAATCTTGAATTGATTGACGCTCTAAGTAGGCGTGATATAGAGTAGTCCATTTATTATTTTTCAATTTTTGAACATGATAGCAGTCTTCTTTGTCAAAAATTGCGCGAAATTCTCCATTGATATCAGAAATACTCACTGGTTGAGACGGATGTGAAATCGGGATTGCATGTAGAGGTAAGTCACCAAACCCAACGTCTGTCACATAATAAGTATCATTTAAAATTGTGTATAAAGACATATGTGAGCCTTCTAAAGCAACACCGCCATCTGGAGTATGAACTGTTCCAGAAGCTCGATGGACATCAAAACCTTTTTTCTCTAAGTACGTTCCGAACAAGTGGTTCATTTCATAACAGAACCCACCGCGATGTTGGTTTATAACTTTGTCCAATAAATCATTAATATTAACAGAGATAGGAACTTGATTTTGAACGTTAATATTTTCAAACGGAACAGTCATCATATAACGTTCCATATAATAATCTAGCGAGGCTTTATCAATATTGTTATAACGAGAAGAATCAATATTTAAATAGCTTTCAAACTGCGATAGTTCCATATTTCATCCTCCTACAATTTTTATTTTCACACTCATCTCTATTTTAAAAAAGACACCCATTAATATGTAAGTTTATAGGTTTAATCGGCTTTATAATGCTTGATTTAATTGTGTATAATTATTGACAAAACTGCAATTATCTCGTAATATTTGTTTTAAATTAAATTGAAAAGAATAGTGTTTTGATTCTTATATACTTTTTATATAAAGAGTGTGTGAGAAAAATTTTTCATAATAATTGAAAACGCTTTCTGAACGATGGAAAGGATGGTCATTATGGAAGCTATTAAAGCGATATTTAGCAAGATCTTTGAATTATTACCACGCGCAATCGTAAATCTATTTATTTAGAAATACGCTATTGTGGAGTTCATTTTTCAAAAATAAACAAATAGAGAGGTGCTTACTATGAAAACAAGACAAAACAAGTATAGTATTCGTAAATTTAGTGTGGGGGCATCATCCATCTTAATCGCAGCTTTATTATTTATGGGTGGAGGCTCAGCACAAGCGGCCGAACAAAATCAGGAACAGGGAAATCCTGAGAAGGCAACAGCACAATCTATTGGGGATGAAAATGAAGATTCAAATGGGCAACAGGCGACAGAGGATGACGCGTCTCAATCAGCTAAAGAAACTACGTCTGAACAGCCAAATGTTGAAAAAGATAATAGCGAAAATGCTAATGATAATCAAACAAGCTTACATAATGAAAATAATCAAAACACTGAACAACAAGATTCAGAAACTGAAGAACAAAATTCAGCACAAAATACAGAACAAACGAAGTCTACTGAAGAACAAGGTAAAGAGGAACAAACTTCTGCACAAGATGCAACTCAAAATTCAACTAAGTCATCAGATGAACAAGTGGAATCTAGTGAGGATTCACAAGTAGATAATAGTAAAAAGGACGCAAAGCAAGAGGATGCTAACCAAGCGGACTCAAAATCTGAACAAACAGAAGAACAAACGGATGTTCAAACACAACCAACAGAAAAATCTGATGAAGATAAATCAACTCAATCTAAACCAGAAGTGAATCAAAATCAAGAAAGTGAAAAAGATTCATCTGAGACTCAAGATAATCTAAAACAAGACAATCCAAAAACTGAAGATAAAACAGAAGAAGTATCAGATTCACAAAAAGATTCACAAAAAGTCACTCAAAATAACCAACAAAAAGACGACTTATCTTCAGATAAAGAGACAACTCAATCAGACAGAGCAGTAAAAAATCAAGCTAAAGATGAAACTGAAGCTTCTCAAACTGATAAAGATCAAACTCAAACTCAAACTGCGACTGCAACTGCAACAAAACCAAAAGCATCACAACAAGATAAAGAAAATGATGCAGAAGAACAGCAAAAAGTGTCAGCGCAAGACGAAGCAACTTCAGAAGAGACTCCAGCTGAAACAGATAACCACAAAACGCAAGCATTGAGTGTAAGTGACAAAGCAAATCCTAAATCTGAGAAAGATGAATCATCTAACAATGATAAAGATTCTAAAGATGGATTAGGTACGCTTAAGAGTAATGCTGTAGCTACTACAAATAAAAAATCTAAGCAACAAACAACGAAACAACAGAAAGATCAAACAAATAAAGCGGCTAAACAAAGCCAATATAAAAATCATGATCCAATCATCTTAGTTCACGGTTTCAATGGTTTCACTGATGATATCAATCCTTCAGTGCTTGCACATTATTGGGGCGGCGATAAAATGAATATCCGTCAAGATTTAGAAGAGAATGGTTATAAATCTTATGAAGCAAGTATTAGTGCATTTGGTAGTAACTACGATCGCGCAGTTGAACTATATTACTATATTAAAGGTGGCCGTGTAGATTATGGTGCCGCACATGCTGCGAAATATGGTCATAAACGTTACGGTAAAACATATGAAGGTGTATACAAAGATTGGAAACCAGGCCAAAAAGTTCATCTTGTCGGACATAGTATGGGTGGTCAAACAATCCGTCAATTAGAAGAGTTACTAAGAAACGGAAATCCTGAAGAAGTTAAATATCAAAAAGAACATGGTGGCGAAATTTCTCCATTATATAAAGGTAATAATGACAATATGGTTTCTTCAATCACAACTTTAGGTACACCACATAATGGTACGCACGCATCAGATGAATTGGGTAATGAAGCGCTAGTACGTCAAGTTGTGTATGATTTAGGAAGAGCATTCGGTAATAAAAACTCTCGCGTAGACTTTGGATTATCACAATGGGGTCTTAAACAAAAACCAAACGAATCACGTATTGATTATGTGAAGAGAGTTCAAAAATCTAAATTATGGAAATCTAAAGATAATGGTTTCAATGATTTAACTCGTGATGGTGCGACTGACCTTAACCGTAAAACATCATTAAATCCTAATATTGTTTATAAAACATATACAGGTGAATCTACGCATAAAGGTCTATTTGGTAGACAAAAAGCAGATTTAAATCTTTTCTTCCCATTCACGGTAACTGCCAATGTTATTGGTAAAGCTAAAGAGAAAGAATGGAGAGAAAATGACGGTTTAGTATCAGTTATTTCTTCTCAACATCCATTCAATCAAAAATATGTTGAAGCTACAGACCAAAATCAAAAAGGTGTATGGCAAGTGACACCAACTAAACATGACTGGGATCATGTGGACTTTGTTGGACAAGATAGCTCAGATACAGTACGCTCAAGAGAGGAACTACAACAATTCTGGCATGGACTTGCAGATGATTTAGTTCAAAGTGAAAAACTGACATCAACTAAAAAAGCATAACGATGAAACATGAATTTTAAAAATTATTTAAAAAGGAGTGAATCCAATGACAGGTGATGTATTTCAATTAATCGGCTCATTTTTCAAAGTCTTAAAAACATTATTCTCATAATGAGATAACAGCTTTACATAAAGCCTCCCACAGAGATCCAGTTATTATATCTCTGTGGGAGGCTTTTTCAACATTAGTGTGATTTCCAACTAGGTTGATAGTTATTAAATTGTAGCTTATACGGTTGTTTGCCAATAACAAATCTAAAAATATAAAATTCTCTTAACATCATGCCAACACCAATACATATTCCGATAATCATTAACAAGGAAACCGCTAAGAAGACGACCGTGTTATCTTCAAAGATATTGGTATAAGCAAATAGTGAATCTAAGATAATTGGATGTAATAAATAGATGAAAAACGAAAATGCGCTTATCATTTGAACCGTGTTTAATAGCATCGTTTTAAAATGCGCACAAATGCCAATAAGCACAAAGAACATAATACTATTGTATAACGTAAGTGAATAAGTGAAGCTTGTTACATTCCAATAATCATCACCTGAAAGTGCTATAAATAATACATATGAACCTAAAGCTAACATAATCATGATAACGAGATATTTTTCTAAGAATGATAGGACACGTTGATAGTTATATCCTATGAAACCACCTAAAAAGAAATAAAAAATCCATCCTAATATCATCGTATTTTCACTTAAAGGATAGTAATGTTTTACAAATGTATGGAAAGCATCACTATGATTAAAGTAGTATAAAAATGTTTGTTGTACTACAAATGCTAATACTAATAATATCTTACTGTTAAACAGTTTATAATTAATTTTATAAATTAAGTAAGATAATATGAAGAATTGCATGATGATAATGATGAAATAACCGTACCATTGCCCTAATATTACATTTTCAAAAAATTGCTTTTTGAAAGAAGAAGCAGTCAATAATGATTCACTATAACTATAGAATAATCCCACTAATAAATATGGAATAAAGATATATTTGAACCGAGAAATCAAATATTGTACGCTTACAGATTTATAATTTAATGTTGTTAGCAACTGTGATAATACAATAAAACTTGGAGTTCCAAAGATAACTATATTCCGAATATAATATTGTAGAACAAGAGAACTCCCTGACAAATGTTCATGTTCTAGTGTGATTTGAGTTAATAAGTGTGTCACTATAATAATGATGCAAATAAAAGTACGTAAATATACTAATTCAAGTCTATTTTTATTCATGGAAACCGTCCCATTTCTTAATTAAAGTTTCGAATGCGTCGTTACTTACTAAAATACGTGGAATTTTATAATTATTATCATGAGGAGTGACTGCTTGCTCCTTCAATGTAAATCCGTATTTCATACCTGCATCTTTAGAAGCTTGAATTTTACTATTATTGATTAGACCGTAGGGGTAAGCAATGGCATGTTGTGTTTTACCAAACTTCGATTTTAGTTCATCTTCACTTACTTCAATGTCTTTAATAGCAGACACATTAGACGCCTCTAGAAATTTAGATTTATTTCCTTTCTTAAGAGAATGTAAATCATTCGTGTGTGTTTCAAAGTCCCAAAGTCCTGAACGATACATTTTTGATAATTGAGGCTGCGTGATCATATCCAAATTATGAAAATTCTTCTCTCCAACGTGTCCTGTAATCACGAAGCCAGTTGCAGGAATTTTATATTTTTTTAGTACTGGATAAGCATTTTGATAAATTGTCTTATCCATATCATCGAAATTTATCCATACGCTACGTTTTGGAAACTTCCCTTTCTGTTTATACTTCAAAAACTCTTTCAAAGTAAGAAACTTTGCATCATGTTTCTTAAGCCACTTGATTTGTGATTCAAATTCTTTATCTGTCACACTATAATTTTTAATTTCCTTACTACTAGAGAAAATCGTAATAAAGTCATTTAACGGGTCATTTTTTCTCACTCTGTGATAGTTTAACGCTAAAGCGCTATTCTTCTTATACTTTAACTTCTTGTGGTCTTCATCGGCTTGTGCATAATGATGAAAGCTAGGTGTTACATTCGTCATTACTAACATCACTACTAAGCTAATGAAGATGAATTTGAAAGGTTTCATACTTCACGACCTTTCTTAATTTTTTGGAAAATCAAACTAAATGTGAAGAATAGGAAAATGATAATTGAAAATAATCCCATTAATTCAAAGATCTTATAAATTTCAATATTCTCCACGTTAAGAGCGATACGTATTGTTATCACACTTTCCACTTGAGAATTGATTAGCGTTCCGATATATACAATCATAACGACTACGCAATAAATCCAAAATGCACAAGATATCGCAATGAATAAGCTCTCCCTAACTATATTCAACGACGATTTTACCGTTGGATATTTCCTCTGTCTGGGCTTGACCATGTAGCATAGCCACCTTTCTTTCTTTTTAATGCTTTAGGAAATGCGAAAATGACAACGGCGGCATTGATAATCCAATAGATTGTCGGATACCAACTCACAAATATTAAACCAGCGATATTTTTCTTTTCGTAGCGACTGTCTATAAACAAAGCAACTGTAAATTGAATAATATTGATAAAGGTCATCGTAAATGATGATAGGAAAAATATTGAAAAACTATACTTCAAATATGTGTAATCTAAGAAGTTTGCTGTCATTAATAGAAATGCTAAGTACAGCAAAATCATATAAACCCAAATAATTGAAACTATTTGTTCAAACATGAGGATATAGAGCGATAATTTTTTAGATTTCATTGTTGCCCAAAAATCTCTTAATAGAACTTCATGTCCACCTTGAGCCCATCGCAAACGTTGTTTCCATAGCCCCCCAACCGTTTCAGGTACTAACATCCAACACATGGCACGTGGTTCATAATTAATACGAAAATCTGCAAGATGCAGTTTCCACGAAACAGCAATATCCTCAGTAATCATATCAGTATCCCAATAACCAACTTCTTTAAGTGCACTTTTTTTAAATAATGTAAACACTCCAGAAATAGTATTAATGGCACCAGCAAGTGATTGACTACGTTTGATACATCCAATTAAGCTTGCGTATTCTATCGTCTGAATTTTCCCCAATATAGAACTTTTATTACGTATACGTGGATTACCTGTAACAGCACCTAGTTTAGGATCTTGTTTAAAGTTATCCATCATATAATATGGCGCATCTTGATTAACGATTGTGTCTGCATCCAAACACATGACGTAATCATATGAAGAATGTTTGACGCCTTCGTTTAAAGCGTTAGCTTTTCCTCTATTTACCTGTAAATCAACAAATTTAAAGTCGTGATGTTGCTTCATCTCATAAATAATTTCAGCGGTATTATCTGAACTACCATCATTTATGATGATGATTTCTTTTTTTGGATAGTTGAGAGCCAACACATTTGAGAGTGTATCTCTAACAGTTTCGCTCTCGTTGTAACAGGCCAGCAAGAAAGAGATACCTTCAATCTGGTCCTTGTTTTTAGAGATTACTTTCTTCTTACTAAAAGGAAATTCTTTAGTGAAAAAGTAATAAAACGCCCCAACAATCCAGTAAATGGACATAAAAATGGGGTAAAAAAGTAAAAAGTTAAAAAATTGCAACTTATCTACCTACCTTTCGTTAGTTAGGCTGTATCGCATATACTAATCGAAAGTGTTTCAATTTGCAATAGAATGTTGTTATACTTGAACAGTAATATTTGTAATTTTAACTTAATTTTCCTGTAATATAACGAATTTAAATTAAATAAGGGGGAGATTTTAGAATTGAAGAATAAGATTATTG
The DNA here is from genome assembly GCF_000692055.1 of Staphylococcus sp. TE8. NCBI lineage: Bacteria > Bacillati > Bacillota > Bacilli > Caryophanales > Staphylococcaceae > Staphylococcus > Staphylococcus sp. TE8. The sequence goes on along the minus strand of NZ_JMGB01000002.1, from coordinate 568,470 downwards.
ATAATGCAATAACCTTATTTTCTGAAAAGGGGTATTACGGTACTACACTTGATGATATCGCTAAAAGTGTAAACATCAAGAAAGCGAGTTTATACTATCATTATGACAACAAAGAAGAAATTTACCGTAAAAGCGTAGAAAACTGTTTTAATTACTTTAAAACTTTCATTCTTGAGAGCAACAACGATTCTAACTACTCTATAGATGGGCTTTACCAGTTTTTATTTGAATTTATATTTGATATTGATGAAAGGTATATCAGGTTATACGTCCAATTATCCAGTGCACCAGAAGAGTTATCTTCAGAGATCCATAATCATCTCTTAGGAGTTAATGAAGTGCTAGATAGTGAAATTATAAAATATTATGATTCCTCCAATATATCTATGGGTAAAGAAGATTTTCAAAATTTGATACTCCTTTTTTTAGAGAGTTGGTATCTGAGAGCGTCCTTTTCACAAAGATTCGGGGTTACTGAAGAAAATAAGAATTGCTATAAAGACCAAGTATATTCTTTATTAAATGTGTTTATAAAAAAATAATTTTGGTAACTAGTATGTAATAAATCTCTTATTTTTATAAGGAATTGCATTGCATATTTTTTTGAAACCAAAAAATAGTTGACAATATATATAAAAATTGAGACTCTAAAGTTATAGCTAATAAAATTCGAATTTTATACAATTACTTGGAGATTTGAATAATTCAAATTTAATAAGAGTTGTTCATAAGTGTGATTTTAGTATTTCAAAATTTGATCGTGAACCTAGTTATAGTTAAGTTAAAATTATAGAGGCTTAATTAAGATTGTTAAATTCATATATAATCGAAAACAGCCTATAAACATGAGTCATAGACATTTAGTTAATAAAATTTATAATATATTTGAGCATCTACAATCGTCATTGTGGGTGCTCTTTTTTTTTAATTTTTAAAAATAAAAGTTAATTAAGCAATTTAATTACAAGTCAATGATGTAAAAATATGGTAAAAATTATGTAACATAAATGAAATAATTAAAAATCTGTGATAACGTAGAATATGTAAAATTCAAAATTTCTGAAAGGGGTTACAGTTTAATGAAGAAAGTCACTTTATTAAGTAGTGCAGTATTAGCAGGTACGATTGCTTTATCAGGCGTAACAGGAGTAGCAAATGCGAGCGACTATCATCATGGCAACTTCGCTACTTATAAGGAAAAAGTTGAATCACTAAAAAAATTAAAAAAAGATGGAGCTATTAGTAATAAAGAATATAAAGGTAAAATGGAAGCTTTAAAAGAGTTTGATAAACAAGGACGTACGAATATGGGATCTAGACCATATGGTGGTATGCCTCCTAAAGGTATGACTAGTGAGCAATACAGTGAATTAGAATATAATGTTGGTAATGCTAATGAGATGCCTAACTCAGTATTTAACAAGAGAATCGATCGTGAAACACAAAAAATTGCAGATAAATACAAAACAACGATTTATGCACCTCAAAAGACGTTCAAACCTCATACTCAACAAACTAAACAAGGGGACCGTCCATACGGTGGTGTAGCACCTAAAGGAATGACAAGCGCTCAATATGCAGAATTAGAGAAAAAAGTAGGAAATGCATCACAAATGTCTAAAAAAGCATTTGCGAAAAAAGTAGACCAAGAAACACAAAAAATTGCAGATAAATACAAAACAACGATTTATGCACCTCAAAAGACGTTCAAACCACATAAATAAATAATCACAAAAGTAAACAATGTGATTTAATTAAGTAAGCCATAGTGTGTAACATTTAGATAAGGACCATGAAGATAATTTTCAAAATTATGTTTCTGACCCAATTCTAAAAACATGCTATGGCTTTTTATATAATAGAAAACTAATCTTAAAATATATACCATATAATAGAAGAAACACGTTCAATTTGGTTTTGCAAAATCAAATTGCAAACAAAAAAGGGCAGGTTCTTGTAATAAGAACTTGCCCTTTAATAAAGTAGCGGAGGGAGAAGGATTTGAACCAACGCGAGCTAAAAGCTCCTACCAATCACGAATGATTGGCCTCTTAAGCCAGACTTGAGTATCCCTCCAAAATCAGAACATTAACTATTATAAAACGCTCATATTCTTTTGTAAAGAGAAAATGTTATTTTCTTTAAATTTATGTAAATACCAATTTCATACACTCATTAATTCCATTGTTTAAATACCTTAACTAGACCAATAATTAAATAGTAAATAAGATCTATAATAATATCCACGAACCACCAAAACCATTCAAATTTTCGTTTTTTCTTTTTCTCTGTGGGTGTTGAACTCATTATTCTCCTCCTATTTTAATACTGAAATAAACATAACAGTTACAGTGTGATTTTTCAAAAGTCGTCGTTAATATTTATTTCAATAGGGAAGATAAATATATAATTGGAATGTGCTGTCACAAAATCGACAAAAATTATGAATATGCATTTCAATTTATCTATATTAAAAAGTATTTTAATTAATCATTTTACAATTGGCTTAATACCACGTTATCTAAAATTGTCTTAATTTTATTATAATGAAAACAAAATGAAAGCTTATGATACTTGAGTTTAAACTCAAAAATTAATTTCTAAATACCTCTTCACAAGTACCATAATTTTTTATAGTATATCACTCATGTTGATTTTTTGAGAAAAAATAATAAGGGAGGAAGCAAAAATGAGAGAAAACAAAATGATGTTCTTCATATTCATGTTAGGAACTTTCACAGTAGGTATGGCAGAATATGTAGTGACCGGTTTGTTAACACAAATTGCTGACGACATGAAAGTCTCTATTTCAAGCGCTGGCTTACTAATAAGTGTCTATGCAATTAGTGTAGCTGTGATTGGTCCATTCATGAGAATATTCACTTTAAAAGTGCATGGACATCGATTATTGCCTATTCTAGTGGCTATATTCATTGTCAGTAATTTAGTGGGTATGTTAGCTCCTAATTTTAATATACTGCTATTATCTAGATTGATGTCAGCAGCAATGCACGCGCCATTCTTTGGTGTATGTATGAGTGTAGCGGCTGCGGTTGCTCCTCCCGCTAAGAAACCACAAGCAATTGCCTTAGTTCAAGCTGGGTTAACTATCGCGGTAATGATTGGTGTGCCGTTTGGTTCATTTCTTGGTGGATTCGCAAATTGGAGAACAGTATTTGGTGTAATGATCCTATTAGCTATCATTACAATGTTAGGTATGATTAAATTTGTTCCAAAAGTATCATTAAGTGCAGAAGCCAATATTGCTAAAGAATTAAAAGTATTTAAAAATCCACATATCCTTATAGTTATTTCTATCATTGTATTTGGATATAGTGGCGTATTTACAACTTATACTTTTATGGAACCAATGATTAGAGATTTCTCACCTTATAAAGTGGTAGGCCTTACAGTGTGTCTATTTATGTTTGGTCTTGGTGGCGTTATCGGTAATTTAGTTACTGGAAGTATTCCAGAACATAAATTAACTAAAAATCTCTATCTTACGTTTTTATTATTATTCATCACAATTATTTTATTTGTTACTGTTGTGCATAACGCAGTTTTAGCGTTAATTGTATGTTTCATGTTTGGTTTTGGAACTTTTGGTACGACACCATTACTCAATAGTAAAATTATATTAAGTGCTCATGAAGCGCCACTACTTGCAAGTACATTGGCTGCATCAGTATTCAATGTAGCGAATTTCTTAGGCGCAATCATTGGTTCGATTCTATTATCTATAGGTTTACCATATATTCAAATTACATTTATTTCAGGTGGTATCATTATTCTAGGTATCATTCTTAACTTTCTTAATAATATTTATGAAAAGAAACACATTACATTCAATGATTAATTAAAAAATGCCTGTTCGCTATCCTTAGCGAGCAGGCATAATTGATTTAATATAAATAAACTCACATCATAAATCACTCTTTACTTATGATCTCTCCAAAATTTCGTATAATCTTTTTTCTCTTCCATATTTAGTTTAATCATGTCACCGATTAAATCATAATCAATCTCTTGGTTCCATTTGATTCTAAATAAATTTTCAGTTTGTGTGTAACCAGCGTTAGTTACACGTTGCTTAAATTGTTTCAAACAAGCTGCTTCAGGCATAATTGAGAAATGTTGTTTGGCTTTGCTGAAGGCAATTATAAACGTTTCGTTGTACGTGTACATTGGTTGATTCCATTTCACTACTGGTGTTAAATCTGAATATTGTGTTTCAATCCATTCAAATAAGTGTCTCAATTTTTCACGATGCGCTTCATTCTCGATGTCATTTATAAAAAGGTTAAATTCTGACATAACTTGCACCTCTCATTTTACGACTTTGAAATTTACAACTTTAGGTATATGACTTAAGTCGTTAGTTGATAAGTAATTGATTAATAGTTGTGCGCCTTCAATTTGGATGTCTTTAATGATTGGTTTATTTTCATACATATTATAATTACCACCACCAACAGCACGATAATTATTGACGCAAATAGTGTAGCTTTTATGTTCATCTAAAGGCTTCCCATTCACAAATAAATCACTCACTCGTTCTCCTAGAGCACGACCTACATGAATCGTATAATCTATTCCCGCAAAGATATCATAATTAAAATGTTGAGGTTTTGGCTCAAGGAAGTCTGCGCTCACACTTATTTCCTCATCATGTAAATCGAAATAAGCAGCTGACCGTTCAATAGCTAATTTAATATCACGACCTGTAAGTTCGATTACTTTAAATGTGTTAGGAAATGGATAGTTGTTGATGATATCACGCATAGTCACATCTTTATCGAAGCCTTTAGCAGAATCGAAAAGGGCAGTACAGGTAATATCAGCGCCACTACTTTCAAGTAAAATGTAGTTTAGTAAATTAATAAACGGATGAGGCTTAACTCTAGCATCAAAAGCATTCTCAACTCGCATTGAAGTAGGTAAAGTTGCAACTTTCTTATCTAGCCAATCTTCTAAATGAACTCTTAAATTTTGATCTTGTTGATTTATTTCAAAACTTGAACAATCCTCGACATCTAATAAGTGACAATTCTCTATTTGAACGTCATTGTCATGTTCAATATTTAAGACGATTTTTCCAACTTTAGTCCCTCTTGTACCAGGCTGTATGACGGCAGTTTGATTGTAAATGGTAGCAATATCACGATGTTGATGACCAGTAATTAATACATCAATGTCATCACTGAATAAACGCAAAATTTCAGAAGCTTCATTTTCTCCAGTCAGAGCTTCCGTAGGCTCACCAGTTTCTAAATCACGTTCAAACCCACCATGATAACTTACGACTACTACATCACTTTGTTTTCGCAATTCAGGTAATTGGGAAGAAAGAGTTTCAACAGCACTTTGAAATGTCAAAGTTTCAATGTATTCAGGCTGTTCCCAATGTGGAATAAACTGCGTTGTTAAGCCAATTACACCTATAGTTAACCCCTGACTTTTTATGTAAGTGATACCTTGCCCTGTAAACGGTTCTCCATTTTCTAAAATATTCGCACATAGCATAGGATAATCAAGCTGATGTATGGTTTGTTTAAGATACTTTAGACCGTAATTAAACTCATGATTTCCAATTGTACCGAAATTAAAATTTAAACGATTATAAATATCGGTTAATGGACGACTAGTAGCTAATTCAGAAACTAAATAGTTACACAAAGGGGAACCTTGTAAAAAATCGCCGTTATCTATTTTTATACTGCCGTCATAGTGAGAGCAGTCTTGTTCAATGATATGATTAGCTTTTAATAATCCCATGGGTAATTCAACATCACGATGTGAGAAGTCAGTTGGAAAGATAAATCCATGCACATCACTTACAACATAAAATGCTAATTGAGTCATCCACCTAGAACCTCCTTTGATAAAGAAAAGGTTGGGACTTTAAAAGTTTAAGCTTTGGGAAACTAATTTATGATGTCCCAAAGCGGGATTTTAGCAGTAAAACTTATGGTTCTGCTTCAATCCTAAAACTTTCGTCCCGACCTCTTTTTAAATATTATATCTATAGTGTTAATGAATGTCTGTAGTTGTAACTACTTTTTTACCTTGTTTGAGTCGAATATGAGCACCATTAATATCTTCAGAAACTTTAGCAGTAAGTGTTAATGTTGCTTCTCCATTACTATCCGTTTTAACAGTTTGATCTTTACTATAGCCTGGTTGACTAAATTGGGACCCATCTGATGAGAAGCTACCGATTTGTTTACCTCCATCTTTATAAATACCAACTGTTAAATTATTAATTGTACTATTTGCATCATAACCTTTAAGTTTTACTGTTACTTTAAATGGATGGTTGGGCTGAATACTTTGAGGTAGGTTGAATTCAGCGTTACCAGTTTGGTCATGATGTGAGTTGCTATTGTCATTAGAGCTACTTTCATCATTATTATCAGAACCACTTTGCGAACTACCGTAACTACCAGGTTTAAAAGTTGAACGGTCATACCATTTATAGCCTTTTTCTGGCTGTGACCAAGGTTCATGTTGAGGTTCAGTGGAATTTTCAGGTTTTTCAAAGTTTAATAATGGGGTTTTATTATCAATTTTGACACCTGTATCCTTCATTGATTCATGGCTATCTGATTTTCCTAACCAAGTTGTGAGATTTTTTAAAAGTGTTCCATTATCCTGTTCTTTAAAGCCATCATATGTTTTTTTCGATTTGCCATTATCTTCACGTTGATATTTAGGAGAACTGTCTTCTACAAGTGAAGTATCTCCAATAAATGCAGCTTTACCTTTACCAACTTTTGAAATAGCTATGTAAGGTCCTTCTTTAGTACCGCCACCACTATAAATACCTTGGTCTACGGCGTGAGACCATTTTTGTTTATTAGATAAGTTTTCAGGCATATATACGATACCTTTAGCTTTATCAGGATCAGTAATAGCTAGAGTTGAACCAGAATGCATAGATACTGATTTCACATCTTTAGTAATTCCAAAGCTCTCTTTACTAGATACAATATTCTGAGTATTTAAATCGCCTAATGCATTGTATCTAAAGCGAACGCCGAATTGATTAGAAAGCCAATCTGAGCTTTTCACACCTTGCATTGCTTTAGAGTTTTTCTCTCCACTATTCATATCTTTTGTCATATCTTGGTAAGCACCACGACGATATCCATTCATAGATTCGGATGAATCGATTCTATTTAAATTTCTATCTGCATTGTAGTGGTCTGAAATAAATATGACACTACCCCCACGTTTTACAAAGTTAACAATAGCTTGTTGTTCTTTCTCTTTAAATGGATTATTAGCTTCCGGAATTACTAAAATATGAGCATTTTTAAGTGTTTCATTACTAATATTTGCTTCTCCATCTAATTCTTTAACGTTATATCCTTTGTTCTTCATAGAATCTGCATAATCTGAAAATGCACCGTCAGTTACCCAGTCAGCGGCACCAGCTGTTTGTGCATGAGAGTTATCGAAAAGCACGGTTTGGTCAGATTGTCCCGAACTTGAAGATGTAGATTGTGTCGTTGCATGAGCTGATTGAATCGTAGTTACAGAAATGGCAGTAGCTAAAACAGTTGAACTTAACACTTTAAATAATTTCATCTCTTTATTTACTCCTCATTAAAAATGTATACCTTTCAAAATTATAGTATAAAAATTGGAGGGTAAGTAGAGACTTAACGATATTTTTACAAAGCCTTAGTAATTAATATAAAGTTTTTATAAATTTAATTAAAATTAAATACTCATTACTTATTAGATGTGCTAATCTATAAATATGGTTTCTAAAATATACATATTACACTAACTTATATTGTGAAGGGGACAGTTATGAGAATGAAGAATTTGAAGTTTTTAGTTGTACTTGTATTATCGGTAGTTATCTTTGCGGCAGCGTGTGGGAACTCTAGTTCATTAGATAACAATAAGAAAAGTTCAGATAGTGGATCAGATTCTGGTTCAAGTTCGGGAGATTATAAACCTAAAGAATTAACTGTACAGTTCGTACCATCTCAAAATGCAGATAAACTCGAAGCGAAAGCCAAGCCTTTAGAAAAGTTATTATCTGATAAATTAGGTATTCCTGTAAAAGTATCAGTATCAACGAATTACAACACAATTGTTGAGGCAATGAAGTCTAAAAAAGTAGACGTTGGTTTCTTACCACCAACTGCTTATACTTTAGCTCATGATCAAAAAGCAGCAGACTTATTACTTCAAGCACAACGTTACGGTGTTAATAAAGACGGTTCATCTAATAAAAAATTAGTGGATGATTACAAATCTGAAATCTTAGTTAAGAAAAACTCAGGAATTAAAAGCTTAAAAGATTTAAAAGGCAAGAAAATCGCACTACAAGATGTAACTTCTACAGCTGGGTACACATTCCCATTAGCTACACTTAAAAAAGAAACAGGTATCAATGCTACAAAAGATATGAAGATTGTAAATGTTAAAGGTCACGATCAAGCTGTTATTTCTTTATTAAATGGTGACGTTGATGCAGCTGCAGTATTCCAAGATGCACGTACTATAGTTAAAAAAGACCAACCAAATGTCTTTAAAGATACTAAGATTTTAAAACTAACTGAATCTATTCCTAACGATACAATTTCAGTACGTCCGGATATGGATAAAAAATTCCAAGAGAAACTTAAAAAAGCATTTAAAGACATCGCTAAATCTAAAAAAGGTCACAAAATCATTAGTGAAGTATATTCACACGAAGGATACACAGATACAAAGGATTCTAACTTCGATATCGTAAGAAAATATGAAAAAGAAGTTCAAGACATGAAGTAATCAACCATACGATAAATTGAATAGAGTCAAAAAATAGAAAAGCTAGGAGACTGAATGAAAGATGATGATATCAACTATTCAGCTTCTTAGCTTTTCTTTATAAAAGAAGGGTGTTTGTTATGAGTCAAATTGAATTCAAGGATGTTAATAAAGTATATCCTAACGGGCACGTGGGGTTAAAAAATATTAATTTAAACATTGAAAAGGGTGATTTTGCAGTTATTGTTGGTTTATCAGGTGCAGGGAAATCGACTTTGCTACGATCTGTCAATCGCCTACATGATATTTCTTCAGGTGATATTACAATTGATGGACAATCCATTACGAAAGCGCGTGGCAAACAGTTATTAGAAATGAGACGTAACATTGGAATGATTTTCCAACATTTCAATCTCGTAAAACGTTCAACCGTACTAAGAAACGTACTAAGTGGCAGAGTGGGATATCATCCAACTTGGAAGATGGTACTCGGTTTATTCCCTAAAGAAGATAAAATCAAAGCAATTAACGCCTTAGAGCGAGTGAACATTTTAGATAAGTACGATCAACGCTCAGATCAACTCTCAGGTGGACAGCAACAACGTATATCAATCGCGCGAGCATTGTGCCAAGAATCAGCAATCATTCTTGCGGATGAGCCTGTTGCATCGTTAGACCCCTTAACAACAAAACAAGTTATGGATGATTTAAAGAAAATTAATGAAGAATTAGGAATTACAATCTTAATCAATTTACACTTTGTAGATTTAGCAAAGGAATATGGATCTAGAATCATAGGTCTTAGAGCTGGAGAACTTGTCTATGATGGACCAGCAAGTGAAGCGGATGATGATGTTTTCAATCATATTTATGGTCGATCAATTAATGAAGATGAAAAGTTAGGGGTGGAGTAAAATGGCAACACCTACATCATCAACGAGTAAATATGATCAATATTTAAATAAAAAGATGTCAATTAAAACAAGCTTTACAATTATTCTTATAGCGGCTCTCATCATATGGAGCTTTATTTATACAGGTTTTAGTATTGGAGATTTAATGATAGGTATTCCACAAATTGGTGCATTCTTTGGACAGATGGTACCACCAGATTGGAGTTACTTAGATCAAATTACGAAACCAATGTTAGATACAATTCGTATGGCAATTGTAGGCACATTCTTAGGGAGTATTGTATCAATACCTGTAGCTCTTTTATGTGCAAGCAACATCGTTCAAACTAAATGGATTGCTATTCCAGCACGATTTATTCTCAATATTGTACGTACAATTCCAGACTTACTTTTAGCAGCAGTGTTTGTTGCGGTATTTGGTATTGGTCAAATTCCTGGTGTTTTAGCATTATTCATATTAACTATCTGTATCATCGGAAAGTTACTATATGAATCATTAGAAACAATTGAACCAGGACCTATGGAAGCTATGACGGCTGTAGGAGCAAATAAAGTTAAATGGATTGTCTTTGGTGTTGTTCCTCAAGCAATTTCTTCATTCATGTCATATGTTTTATTCGCTTTTGAAATTAATATTCGTGCATCGGCAGTTTTAGGACTTGTAGGTGCAGGGGGTATTGGATTATTTTACGATCAAACTCTAGGTTTATTCCAATACAAGAAAACGGCAATGATTATTTTATTTACTCTCCTCATCGTTGTCATTATTGATTTTGTAAGTTCGAAAGTGAGGGAAAAATTAGCATGAATGAACAAAAATACAAACTCAATTCAAAGAGATATCGTGAGAGAATTATAAAAAATTGGATTATTGCAGTTATTGTAGCAGCGATTATTATTTGGGCATTTGCAGGTATGCCAGCTTTAGAATTAAAAAGTAAATCGATTGAAATATTGAAGTCCATATTCAAAGGCTTATTTCATCCAGATCTAGGCTACATATATATTCCTGCCGGTGAAGACTTACTTAGAGGACTATTAGAAACATTTGCAATTGCAGTAATAGGGACATTCATTGCCTCTATTATATGTATTCCATTTGCTTTCTTAGGTGCAAGAAATATGGTGAAGTTAAGACCAGTAACTGGCATAAGTAAATTTATCTTAAGTATTATTCGTGTATTTCCAGAAATTGTAATGGCACTTATCTTTATCAAAGCCGTAGGACCAGGTTCATTCTCTGGAGTACTTGCATTAGGTATTCACTCCGTTGGAATGTTAGGAAAACTTTTTGTTGAAGATATTGAAAGTTTAGATTTTAGTGCTGTTGAATCATTAAAAGCTAGTGGTGCTAATAAAACTAAAACATTAATATTTGCAGTGATACCACAAATATTACCTTCATTTATATCATTAATTCTTTATCGATTTGAACTAAATCTACGTTCTGCCTCTATTCTAGGTCTAATAGGTGCAGGAGGTATTGGTACGCCGTTAATCTTTGCACTCCAAACACGTTCATGGGATCGTGTGGGGATCATCTTAATAGGATTGGTGATTATGGTTGCGATTGTCGACCTAATTTCCGGTGCTATCCGTAAGCGTATTGTTTAGTCATTTTATCTGAAAATAAGTATGCCTACCGTATAAAAAGTTATGAATCATAAAGATTTATAATAAGACGTCAGGTATACTTATTTTTTTAAAGAAAAAGAGTTTTACGAGCGTAAGCACATGAGTTGAGTGAGAATGACACGCATGTTAATATGCATGTGCATATAAAATTCGAGGAAGGAGCTTTTAATGATGAGTGTACTAGTAATTGGTTCAAATGGTGCAGTGGGCAGAAAAGTTATTTCGCAATTAAAAGACACTGAACATTCCTCTGTAGCACTTGTACGTAAAGAGGAACAAGTAAGTGATTTAAAAGAACTAGGTGCAGATAAAGTCGTTGTCCAAGATTTAGAGGAAGATTTTTCAAGTGCTTTTGAAGGCGTAGATAGTGTCATATTTACAGCAGGTTCAGGTGGTAGTACTGGTGCAGATAAAACTTTATTAGTAGATTTGTGGGGAGCTAAAAAAGCTGTGGACTACGCTACTAAACATCAAGTGAAGAAATTTGTTCATTTAAGTGCTACTGATAGTGTTGAACCTGATAAAGAAACTGATGTAATGAAACCATATGCTGTAGCTAAACATTTCTCAGATCTATATATTGAAAATTCAAATTTAAATTATACCATTGTCCACCCTGGTCCACTTCAAAATGAAGAAGGTACAGGTAAAATTGATGCTGAATTAGATATCGCAAGAGATCCTAATAGCTATACAATTCCTCGCGAAGACGTAGCAACTGTATTAATCGAAGCTCTTGATGCGTCAGCAGTTGAAGGTAAAGATATCTTCATTCAAACAGGTCAAACTGATATTAAGGATGCAATCAACAATATAAAATAAGTGATATATACTACCCGTTCAAAGTTCATAAAACATTTTGAACGGGTTTTTAATTTAAGGTTATTAGACTTATGTTGAATCATGGTAGTGGTTATTAAGTATTCGTGTCCTAACAACTCATGATATAATTATAGAAAGCTATTTAATAAAAATAGAATTATAAAATTATTGAATATATAAAGTTTAACCTATCTTTAAATGTGAAAGTAGGTTTGAGATCAACGATAGATAAAAGATTGTAATATTTATAGCGTATAAGTTATAGACTTAAGTTCCCAATTTACATTTTCCAAGAGCATCATAATAGAATTTACAACTAGAAGGTTTGGAGTACATTTAAATGAAACGTTTTTTAAAAATACATAAACATACTCTAAGAGAAAATACATTGATAAGTCTTATTTTTATAATGAGTTTATATAATAAATGGTTGCTACTTTTAGCGATTATTTTATCGGTTCTCTTGTTAAAAAGAGGAATACTTGGAGTGATCCAACTTATTTACCTCTATACTACAAGAAATTTAATGATTTCATTTTTCGATACGAGTGATAGCGCGTATGATCTTACATATGCGATTTACATTCTCATTTATGTTATAGGAATATTTTTCTTAATTAGACATATCAAACGTTGGGTGAGAAGCTATCTGATATTTACCTTTGCTCTAGCTTCAATCACTTTGATGCTAATTTATATCATAATGTCTTTGATTACATCTAATGATCCTCTTTATTCAATAACTAAACTCATTAATTACTTTATTCCATTAATCATTATTGTTACTTTAGTTTATCTTATCAAAGAAGTAGATGAACTTATTAAATGGCTAGCGAATCAAGTTGTAACATTCATTCTTTTTACATTAATACCTTTAGTGATGTCATTAATAAAAGTTCTTTCTCAAGAACAATCATTTAAAGGGTTCTTCAATGACTCAAATACGTTTGCAGTCTTTCTTATATTAGGTTTATTAACTCTCATTATTTCATCTATGAAATATCATAAATTTAACTTCTTCGTCATGTTTGTTATGATGTCGGGAATTTTTGAACTTTATGTAACTCATTCTAAGTTGGCATGGTTTGTATTTATAGTATGTTTATTTCTCTCTTTATTGCTTTTAATTTTGAAAAAGCGTTATAAATATTTAACGATTCCCTTAATAATTTCAATAATCATATTAAGTATCTTTCAACCGTCAATTCATTATTTAATTAAAAGCTTTGTGTTAAATGGTAACTCAGTTAAGAGTGTTTTAATGCCAAAGGATAATCAAATTAAAAATATCGAGAATGTGCTAGAAACACATATGCTTATGGGGAATGGATTTGGTATGTCATTGCACGGTTTGACTAAAAATAGTGATATAGTCGCAGGGAATATGGTTTTTGAACTTATGATGTTTACTGGGGTAATTGGTTTAACTTGTTATGTGATATATGTATTAAAAGTTATGCTTTTAGCCACATATATGTTTAAACTCACGTTTGTGCTCTTTATAGCAACCTTACTGACTAATACCATAGAAATCGTAATGTTTAACGCAATAAATATCGGTGCTCTTTGTTACATTCTTTGGGGGATTTATCTCAAGGATGGTTTACATAAGGATAGTAAGAATAAAATGGTTAAAAAATCTTTAGAGGTTGATAAAAGAAATATATAATCAAGGTTGTCCTATATACATTTATTTATTAATTTGAAATTTAAATAAATGTATATGTCTTTAGATAAATTGCCAATAATCTAATGAAAAACAATAAAGTCGGCTTGAATCCCTATGTATCAAGTCGGCTTATTATATACATTTTTATGTATATTAATACATCAAGCTAAACTTATTTTATAGCTGAAAACGATTTAAATCCTAATTGATTTACCTATAAAATTAATATAACGCTTTCATAAAAAGAATTTAATTTCAATAGTTATGAGGTAAAATTTTTGTTTATTTTTCGAAAAAACATGCTTATCTAAGCGTCTCATTACACCTAAAGTGTATAAAGATACCGTAACGATATTTTTAAAATTTAGTTATATAAATATTGTGTTAAATTGGTTGCTTTTTACATATAGCGGGTTATATACTTAAGAAAATGAATATTTATGGTATGAATAACTATTTTTTACAAATTTTTAGGGATAAGTGAGAGGTCGATTATGTCAAAAAAAGAAAGAGATTTTAACAAGAGTCTTGGCCAAGAAAAAGCCCGGGTCAAACTCTATAAGTCCGGTAAAAACTGGGTTAAAGCGAGTATTAGTGAATTTGAATTATTAAGAACAATGGGAGTGCCTTTTTTAAGTAAAAATATTAAAAAAGAAAGCCAAACTAAAGATAATAAAGGTAGTAGATTCAAGAAGAATGCTGCTAAGACAACGGCCCTAGTCGGCGGAGCGTTCACATTCAACATGCTTCAAGATCATCATGCGTTAGCTGCTTCTGAGACGCCAATGACTTCAGAAATTTCATCTAATAGCGGAACAGTTGCCAATCAAAACTCTACTACTATAAGAAATTCGCAAGCAAAGGTAACGAATAACACAACGTCAAATTCCACGCAGCAAAGTAGTGAAATCAAAAATTCTACTACTAAAACATCATCATCAGAAGTGATAAATAAAAACGAATCTAGTAGCGAAAAAGCTGTAGAAAACAATCAAAATAGTGAAAGCATAAAAAAAGAAGCTAGTGAAAGTACGAATAAAGCACAAAATAGCGAACAATCTAAATCATCTTCAGAAAAATCTTCTATAAGTAAATCAACTGTTTCAAATACATCATCCACGAATAATGACAAAAATTCCCAACAACTTAAGAATACATCCACATCAGAAAAAAACTTCTCAGGAATCTCAACAATTAAAATCAACATCAGAAAGTTCAAATAATAAAAAAGAGGGTCAATCTACACTCACTCAACATAGCCAAACAGCAACTCAAAAAGATACTAGTAATAACCAAGCAAGCACTCATACTTCAGAAAAGCCGACTATTAATAAGAACTCTCAATCAGCAAGTGAATCAACGGCCTCTAAAGTAAGTAACTTGCGAACATTCAGTCGAATGAGTGTCTTTAAAACATTGGCAGCTACACCAGCTGCTTCTACAACAACTACTGCGTCAAGCGTATCTTCAAATTCAGTAGTAGTAACTAAAGATAACTTTAACGATCATATGAATGTTTCAGGTTCAGCGACTTTTGATAAAAATACAGGTATTGTCACATTAACGCCAGATGTGAATAATGTGAAAGGTGCCATTAGTTTAAATACACGGTTAGATTCAAATCGTAGTTTTCGTTTTACTGGTAAGGTCAACCTTGGTAGTAGATATGAAGGACATAATGAAGGAACAGGTGATACTGCTATCGTTGGGGGAGACGGTATAGGTTTTGCCTTTTCTCCTGGTAACCTAGGTGAGATTGGTAAAGAAGGTGCAGCTGTAGGAATAGGTGGATTAAAAAATGCATTTGGTTTCAAATTGGATACTTACCATAATACTTCACAACCTAAAGGGGATGCCAAAGCTAATAAAGATCCAGGTAGTATGATTGGGAAAGGTGCCTTCGGTGCGTTTGTCTCAACAGATCCAAATGGAGTTGCGACAACTGATGAAAATAGTGCATCTCCTTTAAAAGTGCAACCAACGGATAACTCTCTCCAAGATTTTGTGATTGATTATAATGGTGACACAAAAGTTATGACCATTACATATGCAGGTCAAACGTGGACTAAAAACATGTCCGACTGGATTAAAAGAAGTGGTTCTACGACGTTTTCTTTATCAATGACTGCGTCTACAGGTGGGGCTAGAAATCTTCAACAAGTTCAATTCGGTAAATTTGAATATACACAATCTGCTACGGCACAAGTAAGATACGTGGATGCTAAAACAGGTAAAGACATTATCCCTCCTAAAACATATGCTGGTGAAGTTGATGGCAGTGCGACTATTGATAAACAAATCGATGCAATGAAGAGTAAAGGATATAACTATTCTGGTGTGGATAGTACTGGCGCACCTAATTATACAGACAGTACAGGTACAGTTAAATTGACTAATGCCGGTCAAACTATCATTTACAAATTTAATGATGCACAAAAACCGACGATTAGTGTCAGTAATCCAACTATAGAAGTAGGGAAACCTACGTCACCAATTAGCGTTACAGTTACAGATAATAGTTCAGATCCGGTTAAAACAACTGTAACAGGATTGCCAGATGGATTATCATTTGATAGTACTACTAATACCATTACAGGTACACCTACTCATATAGGTACAACGACTGTACAAGTGCATTCTGAAGATTCAACTGGTAATGCTTCAGATAGCAGCTTTGTCATTACAGTTAAAGATTCTACTGGACCAACGATTACACAGATTAGTAATCAATCATCAGAAGTTTATAATCCAATCAATCCAATTACGATTAGTACAACAGATAATAGTGGGACTAAAGTAGTTAGCGAAGTATCAGGCTTGCCTGATGGTCTTACATTTGATTCGAATACGAATACGATTAGTGGCACGCCAAGTAAAATGGGTAGTTTTACCATAACTATTACTTCAAAGGATGAGACTGGAAATACATCAACGTCTACATTTAAGTATGATGTTACTAGAAATAGTACTAGTGATTCCATATCTACTTCTTCAAGTAAAAGCCTTTCAACATCAAAAAGCAATAGTATAGCTAATTCAGAAAGCGCTTCAACAAGTAAGGCGAATTCAGAGAGTGCATCAACAAGTAAGGTAAATTCAGAGAGCGCATCAACGAGTAAGTCGGATTCAGAAAGTGCGTCAACGAGTAAGTCGGATTCAGAAAGTGCATCAACAAGCACATCAGATTCTCAAAGCAAATCAACGTCGGAAAGTGAGTCAAATTCAATCAGTGAGAGTAAATCAAAAAGTACAAGTATTGCAGATTCGCAAAGTAAATCAGCAGCTGAAAGTACGTCAAAATCAATCAGTGAGAGTAATTCACAAAAAGCATCAGAGAGTACAAGTAAGTCAGCAAGCACTAGCGTATCAGATAGTGAATCGGCTAATACAAGTACATCAACAAGTGAAAGTTATTCTACATTTATAAGTGATTCAGACAGTACAAGTATAAGTGATTCAAACAGTACAAGTACATCAACAAGTGACTCAATATCTGATTCAGGCTCACTAAGTGAGAGTACTTCCCTAAGTAACTCAAGAAGTGCGAGTACTTCATTATCTGACAGTACTTCAGGATCAATAAGTGCATCAGAATCTGCTAGTACGTCATTATC
>NZ_JMGB01000002.1:0-551019 GCF_000692055.1 Staphylococcus sp. TE8 | reverse complement strand
CACGTCTGAATCACTCAGTACGTCAACATCTGACAGTACATCCGAATCAACAAGCACATCAGAAAGTGATTCAACAAGTGAAAGTACGTCATTATCAGATAGTACATCAGAGTCAACAAGCACAAGTGCATCAGATTCAGAAAGTGAAAGCACGTCAATAAGTGATTCAGAATCAGAAAGTACATCTGAATCCACAAGCGAGAGTGATTCAACAAGCGCAAGCACGTCTGAATCACTAAGTACATCAACATCTAACAGTACGTCAGAGTCAACAAGTGCATCAGACTCATCAAGTGAATCAGAAAGCACGTCAATAAGTGGTTCAGAATCAGAAAGTACATCTGAATCCACAAGCGAGAGTGATTCAACAAGCGCAAGTACGTCTGAATCACTCAGTACATCAACATCAGAAAGTGAATCTGGGTCAACAAGCACATCAAGTAGTGACTCCACAAGTACATCAACAAGCACAAGTGAATCAGAGAGTGCTTCAACATCTGACAGTACATACGAATCAACAAGCACATCAGAAAGTGATTCAACAAGTGAAAGTACGTCATTATCAGAAAGTACATCAGAGTCAACAAGCAGAAGTGAATCAAGTAGTACAAGTGAATCACTAAGTGGCTCAAGCAGTGCTAGTACATCAGACAGTGAAAGCACATCAATAAGTGATTCAGAATCTGCTAGTACGTCATTATCAACAAGTGAGAGTGATTCAACAAGCGTAAGCGTGTCTGATTCACTAAGTACATCAGAATCAGGCAGTGAATCTGTCTCAATAAGTACAAGTAATTCAAGTAAAGCAAGCGAATCACTAAGTGACTCGATTAGGGAGAGTAGGTCAATTTCAACAAGTACGAGTGAATCAGAAAGTGCGAGTATATCATTATCAGATAGTACTTCAGAATCAACAAGCACATCAGATTCAGAAAGCAAATCTTTCTCTGAGAGTACATCAGCAAGTGCAAGCACGTCATTAAGTGAATCCACTGCTAGTGCAAGTGCATCAGAGTCAACAAACGCAAGCACATCAGTTTCTACGAGCACAAGTGATTCAAGTAGTACAAGTGAATCAGAAAGTGACTCAAGAAGTGCAAGTACATCATTATCTAGCAGTACGTCAGAATCAACGAGCATATCAGAATCAACAAGCGATTCTATTTTAGAAAGCGAGTCAGTATCAACGAGTGAGAGTAACTCAACTAGAGAGAGCGACTCATCAAGTGAAAGCACATCAACTTCAACGAGTACTAGTATTTCAAATAGCATAAGTACGTCAGAATCTACGAGCATGAGAGATTCAAACAGTACAAGTGAATCAGAAAGTGATTCAACTAGCCTTAGCACATCAACTTCAGCAAGCGAGAGTGGCTCAAGCAGTACAAGTGAATCGCTAAGTGGATCAACAAGTGCAAGCGACTTAGCAAGTGCAAGCACGTCAATAAGTGAATCCACTGCTAGCGCTAGTGCATCAGAGTCAACAAGCGCAAGTACATCAGTTTCTACGAGCACAAGTGATTCAAGTAGTACAAGTGAATCAGAAAGTGACTCAAGAAGTGCAAGTACATCATTATCTAGCAGTACGTCAGAATCAACGAGCATATCAGAATCAACAAGCGATTCTATTTTAGAAAGCGAGTCAGTATCAACGAGTGAGAGTAACTCAACTAAAGAGAGCGACTCAGCTAGTGCAAGCACATCAACTTCAACGAGTATTAGTACTTCAAATAGCACAAGTACGTCAGCCTCTGTGAGCACAAGCGATTCAAGCAGTACAAGTGAATCATTAAGTAGCTCTAGCAGTGAGAGTACATCAGGCTCAACGAGTGAGAGTACGTCAACATCTAACAGTACCTCAGAGTCAACAAGTTCATCAGAATCAGTGAGTGCATCAGAAAGTACAAGCACGTCGGATTCATTAAGTATTTCTACATCAGACAGCTTAAGCACATCAACGAGTACGTCATTATCAAATAGTAGGTCAGAGTCAATGAGCTCATCGGATTCGGAAAATGAATCCATGTCAGAAAGTACATCAACAAGTGCGAGTGAAGCAGATAGCGTAAGCACTTCGGCTTCAGCGAGTGAGAGCAAATCAGCAAGTGCAAGTACGTCAGAATCTACGAGCATGAGAGATTCAAGCAGTACAAGTTCATCAGAAAGTGACTCAAGTAGTACAAGCACATCATTATCAGATAGTACGTCAGACTCAACAAGTGAATCCAATAGCGATTCAACTAGCCTTAGCACATCAACTTCAGCAAGCGAGAGTGGCTCAAGTAGTATAAGTGAATCGCTAAGTGGATCAACAAGTGCAAGCACGTCAACATCAGTGAGCACGAGTGACTCAGATATCACAAGCACGTCAATAAGTGAATCCATTGCTAGCGCTAGTGCATCAGAGTCAACAAGCGCAAGTACGTCAGCTTCTACGAGCATAAGCGATTCAGCCAGTACAAGTGAATCATTAAGTGACTCAAGCAGTGCGAGTACATCATTATCAGAAAGTACATCAGAGTCAACAAGCGACAGTACATCAACAAGTTTAAGTAACTCAGATAGTACAAGTATTTCGATGAGTGATTCAGATAGCGAAAGCAAGTCACTAAGTGGCTCAACAAGTACATCAGGTAGTACTTCAGTTAGTGCAAGTACGTCGAAATCACTAAGTACATCAACATCAGAAAGTTTAAGTACGTCACAAAGCGACTCATCAAGTGAAAGCACATCAACATCAACAAGTCTAAGTACCTCAGACAGTACAAGTACTTCGACGAGTGCTACAAATAGTGCAAGCGAGTCACTAAGTGGCTCAACAAGTACATCAGGTAGTACTTCAGTTAGCGCAAGTACGTCGGAATCACTAAGTACATCAACATCAGATAGTTTAAGTACGTCACAAAGCGACTCATCAAGTGCAAGCGCATCAATAAGCGACAGCACATCCACAAGTCTAAGTAACTCAGATAGTACAAGTGCTTCGATGAGTACTTCAAACAGTGCAAGCGAGTCATTAAGTGGCTCAATAAGTATTTCAGATAGTAACTCAATTAGCGCAAGTACGTCGGAATCACTAAGTACATCAACATCAGATAGTTTAAGTACGTCACAAAGCGACTCATCAAGTGCAAGCGCATCAATAAGCGACAGTACATCAACAAGTCTAAGTAACTCAGGTAGTACAAGTGCTTCGATGAGTACTTCAAACAGTGCAAGCGAGTCATTAAGTGACTCAACAAGTACCTCAGGTAGTACTTCAGTTAGCGCAAGTACTTCAGAATCACTAAGTACATCAACATCAGATAGTTTAAGTACGTCACAAAGCGACTCATCAAGTGCAAGCGCATCAACAAGCACTTCAGACTCAGAAAGCACATCAACATCAACAAGCGACAGCGCATCCACAAGTCTAAGTAACTCAAACAGTACTAGCACATCACTAAGTGACTCGATATCGTCATCATTAAGTAATAGTAATTCGCTAAGTGACAGTACATCAGGCTCATTAAGTGATTCTACCTCAGGAAGTACATCTATAAGCACAAGCACTTCAATTAGCGATTCAACAAGTATGAGTACATCTGAATCAGAAAGTGAGTCAATATCATCTAAGAGTCAATTCTCATCCTCGATGGTTGAACCGACTAGCACATCGTTGCCAGAATTTGATTTACCATCATACTTGGCTTCAGAATCAATCAGTGCTTCAACATCAATGAGTAGTTCAGAATCACTAAGTACATCAACATCAGATTCCTTAAGTGATTCGACATCGACGAGCGTATCGCTTTCAAACAGTGATTCAACATCAAATTCTCAATCAGTCAGTGATTCTAACTCTAGTAGCACATCAAGTTCAGAAAGTGTCTCTACGTCAGGTAGCACATCAAGTTCAGATAGCATGTCAACATCAATTAGCGATTCAACAAGTATGAGCAACTCTGAAAGAGGAAGCTCAACAGACAGTACATCGACATCAGAAAGTGACTCAACATCAGATAGCGCATCAATGAGTAGATCAACGTCAACCAGCGATAGCACTTCTAATAGTTTAAGTACATCTACGAGCACATCCGACTCAGATAGTACTTCAATGAGCACAAGTACGTCTGAATCAATAAGCACATCGACATCTACAAGCAACTCGGATTCTTCAAACCATCAAGGTTCGCTTGTGGATCCTAGTGGATTCAAACCTAGTCACCAAAATCCAGGTGAACAACATCTTAGTGGTAGTATGGATTCTTCAGAATTAATTAATTCTAATCAGTCGAATAAAGAATCTAATTTCACTTCTGAAAATGAACACAATCATAATCAAGTGACTCAACATGGTAGAAAACATTCAGATCAACAAAATGACAAAGCATTACCTAATACTGGTGAAGATGAAACAAATAGAGGCGGATTAGTTTCATTAGTATTAACAATGCTAGCTGGTTTAGGATTAATTAGAAGATCTAAAAAAGACAAAAATAAAGATAGAAAAAATAATGAAGATTAATCATAGCGATTAGTTACTTAATATTAAAAAGGCTAGGGTAATATAAATAAAATGATTACTATTACAAGTAAAACTAATTTATTTATCTCCTTAGCCTTTTTGATATCATTTGAAAATGAAATAAACCATTTGATTAGGGTGAAAATATGTTGAAAGAATTTGAATATAAAATTCTATATAAAAGAATATTATTTACATGTTTCATTTTAATTATTTACATACTTGGCAGTAATATTTCTATTGTCGGTAATGAAGCAATTAAACAACATAAGGATTCATTCTTTAAGCTAGCAATTTCCAATGTCGGTGGAGACTTAAATACATTGAATATTTTTTCACTAGGACTTGGACCGTGGTTAAGCTCAATGATTATCATTACCCTAATGAATTATAAAAATGAAGATAAAGTGAAAACGCAAACGCGCGTGGAACGTCATTTTAAAGAAAGATTATTAACACTTCTTTTAAGTACGATTCAGGGATTCTATATCATACATTCATTTATTAATAAAAAGGCGATAACTGATACAAATATTTTTATATTGTTACTTGTCTTAATTACAGGAACGTTATTTTTAGTATGGTTAGCTGACCAAAATACCACATACGGTATTGCTGGACCTATGCCAATTGTATTAATGAGCCTTGTTAAATCAATGTTCAATAGTCATTTTGCTAAATTAAATTTAAATCCAATACTATTGGTCATTATCATCTGTTCATTGGCTTTGATACTCTTCATCTTACTCTTTATAGAACGGTCAGAGTATCGCTTAGAATACAATGATATTATGAATATTTCTTCAAAGGATACACCAACTTATTTGTCGTGGAAGTTAAATCCGGCAGGAAGTATAACGATAATGATGAGTTTATCTATCTTCATACTTGAGAATAATATAGTTAATCTCATAGGTAGACTTGCCGTAGATAAGGATTTTGAGACGACTATTTTCAGTTTTTCAAACCCTATAGGTATTACAATCTATTTATTGATGCAAATCGTATTAGGGTATGTCTTATCACGATTTTTAATTAATACGCGACGTAAATCGAAAGAATTTCTTAAAAACGGAAATTATTTTGAGGGGATATATCCAGGTAAGCATACGACACGATTTTTATCACAAAAAGCACGCCGTGTATGTTGGTCTGGTTCAATCATTGTAGCTATTGTGTTAGCTATTCCATTATATTGTTCATTACTTGTGCCACATTTATTTGAAGAAATTTACTTTTCGATTCAATTGATTGTCTTTGTTTATATAGGTATTAATATCGCAGAAACACTGCGTGCGTATTTATATTTTGATGGTTACAAGCAAATATTAGATAAATATTGGTAAGGAGGAAATTATGAAGCGATTTATTCCTGCATGGTATAGTCATGATAAATGGTGGGAAAGTACATCAGTACCTTTCTATCAAAAGCGTCAATACACAGACTTTGATGATATGATCAGTTTAATGACAATGCATAGTAAAAATAATGTGGATTATCAGTTGATGATACTTAGTTTCAGTCCTTATCTCAGAACTTTCCTTCACAGATATGATTTGTTTGAAACTAACTATTGGTCAGTGTTTGATGATATTCAAGGTGTTAGTCATCAAACCCCACAGGCAATTGATTATCGAGATTTAGCGTGGCCTGAAAATACAGAATTTATATTTACTCCTTATCAAATTCAGGCGGTCACAGGGGAACATACTTTTTCAAAGATACACTTTAGTCAAGAAGGATATTTAATGTGGATAGAAGACTTTCAACACAATATAATCCAACGACGCTATGTCATTGATGATAGAGGTTTTATTTCAGCGGTTAGAACATATACTGAGACGGGTCAAAGTAAAATGAAACATTACTTCTCAATCAAAGGAGAAGAAATATTTAAAGAAGATTTGAGAAATAAAACAGTGACAATTAAGGAGCAATTCCAATCAAATTTTAAACAAACAACTTATGCAACTATGGCAGATTTAATTGAAGAAAAGTTTAAAGAGTATGCCGAAAGAGAGATTAAAAAAGATGACTTAATCATCGTTGCATCAGATGAAAGACACAATTCAGTGATGGCTCATACGATAGATGAGTCTTCTTTATGTTTTGCAGTATTTACAGAGCGAAATAAGAAAGTGACGCCTGAACTATTTGATTCAATCTCTCAAGCACGCTATTGTCTGGTCGATACGCAAGACAATCAGAGAGAGATTCAACGTTATGCTAAGGAGTCTCAAACGCATCTACATTTATTAAGAGTAACGCCCTTTGATGCGCAAACGATATCTAATAAAAGTAGTCAACTCTATGATACGTATGTAGGATTATGGATAGATCAATTACCTAAACATGAATTGCGAGTGATTTTAACTTCATTATTTCAATATATACAACAAAAAGATCATTTCAAGTTAAAATTACTTACCAAATACAAGAATGATCCAAACGATTGGTTAATGGAAGAAATTGCTCGACTCAATGATACGTACCACCAAGAAAAACAAGAACATTCTGATGAAATTGAGGATATATTGGCATCACAAATAAAAAAAGAAACGGTCATAGAATTGGAGTATGTACCTTTTTCAGAAGACTTTGTTAGAGCTATCTCCAATTTAAGGTTAGTTGTCGATTTATCAAATGAACCCGACCTTTTTCTACAAATTTGTTGTATAGGCGCAGGTGTGCCACAAGTTAATTATAGAGGGACTGATTATGTTAAACATGAACAGAATGGTTTAATCATAAAAGATATTTCTCAAATCGTCTCAGCTTTAGATTATTTTTTAGTACATTTAAAAAAGTGGAATTATTCGTATGCATATTCCATGAGATTAGTAGATGAATTTAGTTCTATAAATATCATTCATCAAATTAATCAATTGTTTGAAGGTGATGATAAATATGCCACGTACATTTAAAGTACTCCAAATTGGAGGGAATGATTTAGAAAACCTTTTTGAAAATAAAAGAGAAGTCGAATGGGATTATATAGATACGGCTGTATTTGATTTTGAAAGTGGTTATCTCCAAGCAGTAGAAGCTCTTATAGAACAAAACGGGGCATTTGATTTTGTGTTTACACAAGCGCCGTACTCTGAGTCACTTATCAATTTATTCAAAATCGTTAGCACGCCCTATAACACGGTGATAGACGAGGCATATTGGGATGTGCATTTTCAAGAAGAAAAGGTCGTTCAGCAAAATTTTATCAAACCTCTCAAGTATGATAATGAGGAAGATTTGCATCAGAAATTACAGGCGATAACATTTCCTGGGCAATATGGTGATAAAGTAACACCTATACATTGTCGTGTAAATACAGCGTTTATTGGAAAATACCAATTTAACGGTAATGAATCGTTAGAGATTTCGGGAAACTTTGGCGACCAACTTACACCTCTTGTCACATGGAGTCGAAACATTATTGCTGATGAAAATAAAGTCAATCAAATATGGCCAGAATTTAAAATTGAAGGTGAAGTTAAGATACAGTATACGCTACGTATGATACCGGTCTACTCTACTGAGCAACCAGTTGAAACATTCATCTTTGAACAGAATGAATTAGACCAACCGATAGAGTTGCCTGTGAGACCGTATAAAGCTAATGTGAGTATTTCTCTCAAAGCGCAAGGAGAAGGTACGTTGTTTGTAGGTTCAATTCACAAGCGTTGGTCTAGGTTGGAATTAGGTCAATTTATTCTAGGAGGACAACGGTTTAGCGATAAAAACCGTAATGAGTTCTTTCATTACTTCAATCCAGGTGATTTTAAACCACCATTGAATGTGTATTTTAGTGGCTATAGAACTGCTGAAGGCTTCGAAGGTTTCTTTATGATGAACCGTTTGAATGCACCTTTCATTTTAATTAGTGATCCTCGAATTGAGGGTGGGGCCTTTTATTTAGGATCTGAAGATTATGAGAATGGCATTAAAGATGTCATCCTGGGTGCGTTAGATTATTTAGGTTTTACCCATGACCAATTGATACTTTCAGGATTATCAATGGGATCTTTTGGTGCTTTATATTATGCGACACGACTTCAGCCGGCAGCAGTGATAGTAGGTAAACCATTGATTAATGTCGGAACGATTGCTAATAATATGAAGCTAGTCCGTCCTAACGACTTTGGTACATCTTTAGATGTTTTAAGATCTAATGAAGGCGGTATTTCTGAAAATGAAATCAACCAACTTGATCAAAAATTTTGGAATCAAATACACAACAGTCAACTCACCCAGACAACATTTTCGATTGCATATATGGAGCACGATGATTATGATATCAATGCCTTTCATGAATTATTACCAGTACTTACAAAACAATATGCGCGTGTAATGAGTAGAAGTGTACCAGGGAGACATAATGATGATTCTTCGACAATTACTAACTGGTTTATCAATTTTTATCATTTAATCATGGCACAACAATTTGGGAGAGAATCACATGCAAGAAGCTAAACAATTTGAAGTGAAATGGCGATTAGTCAATTTAACTACATTTATGTATGGCACTAAGTTACATTTTAATAATGATGATATTTATTTTGAAAATCCACTCATGCCTTCAGGTACAGTGATTCACAATTGGTATATGCTGACGAACTTTACAGAAGATCGTGTGAGTCCTAAACTTCCGATATTAAAAAAAGGACATCGTTACTTATTTAAATTTAATTTTCAAGTTGAGCCTGAAGGAGCAGCCTATTTCAAAATTAAGTTTTATCGTAAAAACAAAGAACAATTTGAATACAAAATTATTAAAAATAAGGAAGAAGAAATCGTTTATCCGTTAGAAGCGCATTCTTATCAGTTGGAGTTAGTTAATGCTGGAATGGATCATCTTCACTTTCAAAATATAACGATTGTGGAACTAGGAGATGGGACATACCGTAACCCAAGTACTGCAAAAGGCATTAACACTAAAGAGAAGTTTGAAATTATGAATCGTGTGATAAAAAATGCAAGAACGTATGACTTGGATGCACTTTCCGATGCTGGAGGTGAAAACCGTGAATAGCGGTATTAACACAATCATTAACAACATGAGATTGCGTCGAGTGAGTAAATCTTTAAAGCAAATTAATTCATTAAGCAAGGAATATGCGAACTATACAGATGAACAATTAAAAGCGAAAACGCTACAATTTAAAGAACGGTTACAATCTAGTAAAACTACCTTGGACAAGTTATTGCCTGAAGCGTATGCCACTGTACGTGAAGCGTCGAAACGTGTGCTTGGAATGTATCCAAAGGATGTTCAAGTACTTGGAGCAATTGTCATGCACCAAGGTAATATTGCTGAGATGCAAACGGGTGAAGGTAAAACTTTAACGGCTACGATGCCACTGTATTTAAACGGGCTCGCAGGAAAAGGTGCCTACCTTATTACTACTAATGAATATCTTGCGAAACGTGATTATCAAGAGATGAAACCATTATATGAATGGCTTGGCCTTAGCGCATCTCTTGGCTTCGTCGATATACCAAACTATGAATATGAAGAAAATGAGAAGTATCATCTATATCATCATGATATCGTCTATACGACGAACGGTCGTCTTGGCTTCGACTATTTAATTGATAATTTGGCTGACGATATACAAGCTAAATTTCTACCAGACTTAAATTTTGCAATTATTGATGAGGTCGACTCAATTATTTTAGATGCAGCTCAAACACCACTCGTTATTTCAGGTGCACCACGTGTACAATCTAATTTATTTCATATTGTTAAATCATTTGTAGAAACACTTGAAGAGGATGTTCATTTTCAAGTGAAATTTAATAAAAAGGAAGTTTGGTTAACTGAAGAAGGGATAGAAGCGGCGAATCATTACTTTAAAGTAAATAATATGTACGAGAATCAACATTTTGATTTAGTCAGAATTATCAACTTATCGCTTCGTGCAAAGTATTTATTTAAGTATAATTTGGATTATTTTATCTTTGATGGTGAAATCGTGTTAATTGATAGGATAACAGGGCGCATGTTGCAGGGTACTAAACTGCAGTCAGGTTTACATCAAGCGATTGAAGCGATTGAAGATGTTGAGATTTCTAGGGATATGAGTGTGATGGCGACGATTACATTCCAAAACTTGTTTAAACAATTTAATCAATTTTCCGGAATGACAGGGACCGGTAAACTAGGGGAAAAAGAATTCTTCGATTTATATTCCAAAATAGTGGTAGAAATCCCAACTAATAGTCCAATTAAACGTGACGATCGTCCAGATAGAGTCTTTGCGAATGGAAATATTAAGAATGAAGCGATTTTAAAAAGTGTCGTTGATATTCATCGCACACAGCAACCAGTACTTCTTATTACTAGAACAGCTGAAGCTGCAGAATATTTCTCACAGCAATTATTCAAAAAAGACATACCTAACAACTTGCTTATCGCACAAAATGTTGCGAAAGAAGCACAAATGATAGCAGAAGCTGGGCAATTATCAGCGGTAACAGTGGCGACAAGTATGGCTGGACGAGGTACTGATATTAAATTAGCTAAAGATGTCTTCGAAATTGGTGGATTAGCAGTCATAATTAATGAGCACATGGAAAATAGCCGAGTAGACCGTCAATTGAGAGGGCGTTCAGGACGTCAAGGAGACCCAGGGTATTCTCAAATTTTCGTATCATTAGATGATTATTTAGTAAAACGTTGGAGTAATTCTAATTTAGTGGGAAATGAAAAACTACTATCGTTGGAATCTTCAAAATTAGAAAATAGTACACTATTCCAAAGACGAGTGAAGTCAATCGTTAATAAAGCGCAACGGGTTTCTGAAGAAACTGCCATGGTTAATAGAGAAATGGCTAATGAATTTGAAAAAAGTATTAGTATTCAGCGAGAAAAAATTTATGACTTAAGAGATCAAATTCTTGAGAGAGAACACTTTGAGGACTTTAACTTTGAACAATTAGCGCGAGACGTCTTTGCGAATGATATTAAATACAAAAAGTTAATCAACGAAGAAGCACTGATTAATTACATTTATAAAAATTTAAGTTTTGTTTTTAATGAAACTGTTTCAAATATAGACATTAAAAATCGTGAAGAGGTTATACAGTTTTTAATAAAACAGTTTAAGCAACAACTTAATCATAATCTGAAAGAAGTATCTGACCCATACTTAAAACGCCGTTTTTTACAAAAGTCCTTTATAAAAGCAATTGATAGTGAGTGGATAGAACAAGTGGATAACTTGCAACAACTTAAAGCAAGTGTCAATAATCGACAAAATGGTCAACGAAACATCATTTATGAATATCACAAAGTTGCTTTAGAAACGTATGAATTAATGGCGAAGGACATCAAAAGAAAAATCATTCGAAATTTATGCTTAAGTATTCTAACATTCGATAAATCTGATGATATGGTCATCCATTTTCCATAAATAAAGAGGTGTAAAGGCATGACGATTTATAATATAAATTTTGGTATTGGGTGGGCAAGTAGTGGGGTTGAATATGCGCAAGCTTATCGAGCTCAACTGCTTCGTCAACTCAACTATCCAATCAAGTTTGTGTTTTTAGATTTTATTCAATCTGAAAATATTCAAACTCTAACGAGTAATATTGGGTTCAAAGATGATGAAATTATCTGGTTATATCAATACTTCACAGATATTAATATCGCTCCCACTACATATACAGTTAATGATTTAATATCTGAACTTGGTAACGAGGTCTCAAGTTATGAGCGAAATGGGAAAGTATTGAGACTGTATTTAGACAATAATGAGACTTTCGTTACATGCTATTTAAAAAATCCTGAAGAAAACTATGTCGATCGTGCAGAATTTGTAGTGAATGGCATGTTAATTCGTAAAGATTTTTATAGTTATGTGCGTACATTTTCTGAGTATTATGCGCCGTATGATAAGAGAGCTAAACTATATATGCGTCAATTCTATAATGAGGACGGATCAATTGTTTATAAAGAATACATAGATGATGATGCACATGTATATGTATTTGATGATGCACGTTTATATAGTAAAGAAGAATTTATCGCGTATTTTATTCGCAAACTTCACTTAGAAAGCGACGATATTGTCATTATTGATCGCGCTACAGATGTAGGTCAGGCTATTTTACAAAATAAGGGCGACAGCAAAGTGGGTGTAGTTGTCCATGCCGAGCATTATAGTATGAACTCAACTGATGATACACATATTTTATGGAATAATTATTATGAATATCAATTTGAGAATGCAAAATACATTGATTTCTTTATTACAGCAACAGATTTACAAAATAAAATATTAAACGAACAGTTTAAAAATTATACGCATGATTCTCCTAGAATCAGAACGATACCAGTGGGGAGTCTACATCAATTAAGTTATCCGCAAGAACCTAGAATGCCTTTCTCTATAATCACTGCTTCGCGCTTAGCTAGTGAAAAACATGTGGATTGGATAGCTCTAGCGGTAATTAAAGCGAGAAAAGCGCTACCTGAATTAACATTTGATATTTACGGCCATGGTCCTGAACAAGAAAGAATCGAGAAGATAATCCAAGAACATCATGCCCAAGACTATATTCGGTTAAAAGGGCACGTGAACCTTCAAGATGTCTATCGTCATTATCAACTATTTGTTGCTGCTTCTCAAAGCGAAGGCTTCGGTTTGACACTGATGGAAGCAGTAGGTTCAGGGCTAGGCATGATAGGATTTGATGTCAATTATGGTAGTCCGACATTTATTAAAGATGCTCGTAATGGTTACCTTATTCCTATTAACTTGGATAGAGAATCCATCAACGACGTCACAGATCATATGGCGACTAAGATCATCCAATATTTTGAAAATGGCCCCTCACACCCGCACGATGTATCATACGAAATTGCTGAGGAGTTTAAGACAACTCATATAGTTGAAAAATGGGAACAATTAATTAAAGAGGTGCTACATGATTAATTTATTCGAGAATTATGATAGTAATACCCGTGAGTTACATGAATCACTTAAAATAGCTGGCTATCATCCTTTTACAATTGTATTAAATGATGATGGTTTCTTACCAGATGAAGTGACTTCACCTTATCAATACTTTGCAAATTATCAAATCTATGATGATGACAAACCAGCATTTTTTAATGATGTAACTACACCGCCCTTTTGGGAAATAAAAGGAAACGGTACGATGGCTCAAGTCATAGACATGGGCGAGTTGCGAGGTAAAATATTCTATAAAGAATATTATAAAACGAGAGTCGTAAGTTATGTAGAATGGTTAGATAAACACCAACGACTTCGTTCGGTCGATTACTACACAAAAGAAGGATTCAAATACGCTGAAAAGGTCTATGATTTGTCCGGTACACCCATATTAAAAAAATATATGGATAGAAATGGTAAAGAAGTTATATACGAAAACTATGTGACTCAAAATATAGTTTTGGATTACAGAGGGAAGTCTTATTTCTTTGAAACGACGAAAGAATTTATAGCATTTTATTTAAATGAACTAAATATTGATTATAAACAAGTCGTTATTAATTCCCTTTCAACACCGTTTATTACGCTTTATCATCAATCTATTGCACAACAAGTCGTGTTATTTTGGCAAGAACAGTCTCAAGGGCATGTCCCGGGAAATATGAAATTAATGTTTGAGCCAAATAATTTCAGCCAGTTTTCAGTAATTATTCCTGAAAGAGAAGAGTATCAAATGATTACTAATCAACTGAATTCAACTGAAAATCAATTCGTATATCCCTCTGGGTACTTATATAGTAAAAAGAAAGAAAATCAATTATCAAAAAATATTTTAATTCTAACTAATTCCGATCAAATTCCGCATTTAGAGGCATTAATACAACGTCATGATGATTTTAACTTTCACATTGGTGCAGTGACAGAAATGTCTACTGTACTTACAAGCCTAGAACATTATCCGAATGCGAAACTTTATCCGACAATTAAAAGAGATATGGTAGAGGAACTTTATCAACGATGCGATATTTATCTAGATATTAATGAAGGTGGGGAAATATTGAATGCTGTTAGAACAGCATTTGATTATAATTTACTCATACTTGGGTATAAAGAGACTGCACACCATTTAACTATAACTTCACCATCACACTTATTTTCAGCTGAAAATGTTGCAGAATTGAGCCGAGTACTTACTGAGGTAGGTTCTAATAAAGATATATTTAAAGATAAACTTGATCAACAGTCGTCTCACGCGAATGAAATCTCGGTTTCAACATTTAAGACGGCACTCAATCAAGCATTGAATTAAAAATGCTAAGTATTACGTTGTTAAACTTACAGAGTTGTAATTTTAAGCATTATATCTTAAATTGTGTGCAATGATATGTTTAGATATAACTGAGGTGAAAAAAATGAACAATTTTGATGAAAGATATGATGAAAGACATAATGAAAAAGCTAATAATGTATTAGGCGCTTTAAGTTATCTTAGTGTGTTTTTTGCACCTGTGTTATTCCCACTCGTTGTATGGATTATAGCGAAACCCCCAGGTTCTACTCATTCTAGAAATGCTTTATTTAATCATATTTTCACTTGGGTATTTGTAGCTATTGGATTGTTAAGCCTTATGATTATTCCAGCGTTATTTGATAGCGCGCATTCTGGAATAGGAATAACAATTGCATTTATCGTTGCAGCAATTTTCTTTATATGGGCAATTGTCCTATTCTTTACAAATATAATTAGAGGTATTAAATTACTCATTATTTAATGTATGTAAGAAGAGTTGGAGCGTTTAGTTCCAACTCTTTTTTTATGTAATTTAAAAGAGCTTGTCGATGATCAATCGAAAAGCCCATTTTTTAAATAAAATAGTTATTATTTTCTAGCAGAAATCTTTTTATGAATCAAAATAACTAACCCCAAAACGAGCGCTATAATTCCTGCCATAACAGGAGAATGAGATATAGATTTACCTGTTTCAGGAAGTGTGGATTTTGATGTCGTTTGATAAATAGGATGTTTATGTTCTACTGCGTTGGATTTAAAAAAATATGGCTCTGAACTGGCATCTTTTGAATCATCTTTTAATGAATGTAGTTGTAATTGATTCATTGTTTGATTCTCATTAGGAGTTGCAGCAGATACTGGTTGATTGCATACCACAAGAAAAGCGAGAGTAATTAAGACACTACCAATAGTGCAAGCGACAAATTTTTGAGTCAAAATAATCTCTCCTTTAAAATTTAAAATCTATACATTAGAGAAATATAATAAAAGTCTCCCAAGAAGCATTGTTTAAAGTACAACAAATTTACAAATCATTCACGTTCTCTATGTATAATAAATAAGATATCACAAGCTATTTATGAACTCCTGTGTATGAGATATCAAATCTATGACAAAATTGTCACTTTGATATTTATAGTAATATTTAAGATTTTTGAAATTATACAAAATATACAAAAATGTAGATTAGAAGAAAACAATATTGATTTTACAAGATAATATAATAAAATAAAAAGGTGGGCATACTTTAATGTATTGCAACGCATATGTTAATAAGTATCGCATAAAGAATTTAGTCTTATATATAATCCTTATTAACTATTTTTAATTTAATTAATAAAGGAGGGAAAATTATGAATGAAATGCAAAAAGTTAAACCTACAAATCGAGTTGCTGAAATGGTGTTAGGGATCATGGGTAGTATATTTGGTATATTAGGTGGTTTGTTCGCTATTATGCTCCAAGGTGTTAGTTCTCAACTTGATACTGATGGTGGCAATGTAGGTGGATTAGGCGTAGCTGTAATTATTACTTGCATTATAACTCTTATTTTAAGTTGTATTATTAACAAAAAAAGAGTTTTAATTGGTGTGCTTTTAATCATTGGTGGGATCCTAAACTTTATTTTTATTAGTTTTTTTGGAATTCTTTCAGGAATCTTGATTTTAGTAGCAGGTATACTAGCGTTGGTAAGAAAATAAATCGGTTAATAAAAATTGACTTTAATTTCTTAATAACATAACAAGTGCATTATTTTACAAGGATTCGCGATATAAATTTGTGAGTAATTGAAATAATGATAATTAAATTTTACTAAATAATAACCTCTATATTGTTAACAACGATATGGAGGTTTATTTTATTTATATATTAATATAGCAATGGCAAGTCACTTTGGAGTATGCAGTCAATCAAATGGCAACACATTTTTTTATATCATTTGTTATTTAATCTTAGTTAAATGCTACAATGTATACGAGGTGATAGAGTTGGACATCGTATATCTTGCAGGCGGATGTTTATGGGGTACAGAAGCCTTTTTTAAAACGATACCTGGCGTGATTAATACTGAGGCAGGAAGAGTTAATGGAACTACAAATAACTTAGATGGCCCGTACGACGGGTATGCAGAATGTGTAAAAGTTGAATTTAACTCAAATCAAGTAACCATTAAAGAGTTAATGAGTTATCTCTTTGAAATGATAGATCCATATAGCTTGAATAAACAAGGACAAGATGTAGGTGAAAAATATCGTACCGGTATATATAGTGATGATTCTAATCACTTAAATGAAGCTCGCGATTTTATTGATAGTAGATCAGACGCACAACGAATTATGGTGGAAGTTAAACCATTATTAAACTATGTGAAAAGTGCTGAAGAACATCAAGATCATCTTGATAGGCATCCTGAAGATCAATATCTTTGTCATGTTCCTGAATCACTTTTAAATAAATATAAAAAGTAAATTTATTAACTAAAGTATCAAGAAGATACGTAAAATGCATTTAGAGTTATGAAGAAGTATTTAAATAATAAATAAGACTCCCCGCCGATGCGGAGAGTCTTAATTTTTAACTCTTATCTTTTAGAAGTGAAAGTATCTAATAAGCTTAAAGTAGCTAAACCTAGTAAATCAAGGGCATGTTGAGCACCTTTTTTACCGTGGCCAGCTTCAAAGTGTTTATAAGTTGCAACACCTAATACTGAAATAGTAGCAAGTGAACCTAGACGTGAGATGTTTTTGTTTAAGAAACTTGCAGCGAATAATGCAGCTGCAGTAGCTTCAACACCACCCGCTACTTTAACTGAACTAGCTGGTAAACCGAATGTGTTAGTGAAAGTATCTACCATACCTTGGTCACCTTGTAATTTTGGTTTGCTTGCATTGTATAATTCTTTAGCAAGTTTTAAATTTGTAGCATAACGTAAAATCATAAAATATTTCCTCCTATTTATCTTCAAAATATTTATCTACTATAGGTTTAACCCTTTCCCCAAAAAGACGAATTGAATTCATCACATACTCATGTGGCATAGAACCTACAGGCGTATGAATCATAAAGCGATTAATACCTAGAGTTTCAATTGTATCAATAATCTTTTGTGCAACTGTTTCAGGGCTACCTAAGTAGATAGCACCATGACTGCCTATTTCTCTTTCGAATGCATTCTCATCGAAAGCTGGCCAACCTCTTTCTTTACCTATAATATCTTGATGTGCTTTAAGTGAAGGGAAGAATTCTCGTTTAGCTTGCTCATCTGTTTCAGCTACATAACCCCATGAGTGTACACCAATAGGTAATTTTGAAGGATCATGTCCGTAAGATAACGCAATTGATTTGTATATTTCAATATTACGTGCAAATCGTCTAGGATTTCCCCCAATGATAGCATACGTAATAGGTAAGCCAAACGCACCAGCTCTGAGTGATGATTCAGGCGTACCACCTGTAGCAATCCATATAGGTAATTCGCCATTTTCTACTCGTGGGTAAATGCCAGTGTATTCTAAACTTGGTCTTAATTTACCTTCCCAACTTATGATTTCATGTTTGTTGATTTTAAGCAACATTTGAAGTTTTTCATTAAATAGATCTTCATAGTCATTTAAATTATAACCGAATAGAGGGAAAGATTCGATAAATGAACCTCGACCAATCATGATTTCAGCTCGGCCATTAGATACAGCATCTAAAGTCGAAAATCTCTCATATACTCTAACCGGATCATCAGAAGATAAGACCGTAACAGCAGATGATAATTTAATGTGCTGTGTTCTTGCAGCTGCAGCGCCTAAAACTGTTACGGGATCAGAAACTGCATAGTCTTTTCTGTGATGTTCGCCTAAACCATAGATATCTAAACCAAGTTGATCGGCGAGTTCAATTTCTTCGACAATATTTCGAATTCGTTGTGCATGACTAATAGATTCATGCTTGCCATCAGGCATAACAATATCGCTATTCTCAGCAAAAGATGTTAATCCCAATTCTATTTTCATCACTCACACCCCACTAGTATATTTTTTATACTAGGTATATATTAAGCTTACACTTTTACTATGTCAATATAAAAGTTTCCTTATTATAAAAAATAATATTGAGCATCATATGCATCATTATAGACTTCAGCTAATTTATCTTTAATATAGGTAATATTCACCAATTAAATCTCCCCTTTAGAATTTAAAATCAAACTGGCATAATAGTAACGTTGACTAAAAATTTGAAAGGAGTATGAAGATGAATGGAAGACAGTAGAAACTATAATCTCATCACGACAATTATGTTTATTTCAGGAATTATCGTGATGGGTAGTTTATACACAGCATTGCCTTTAACCGCAGCTTTTGCAGAAGACTTTCATGTTCCTCAATCAGTAGCAACATTGAATGGTGTTGTTTTCTCACTCACTTATTCAATAAGTTGTCTTTTCTACGGCACCATCTCTGAAAAGTTCGGCAGAATAAAAACGATACTGATGGGTATTAGCGCGCTAGTCATCATTTGCTTAATCATAGGATTCGTACATTCATTTATGCTTTTACTTATCATGCGCGCATTGCAAGGTATCTTCGCTGCAGCATTCTCTCCAGTAGCGATTACGTACACAACTGAAACATATCCTCCAGTCAAACGAATTACAGCAATCAGCTTTATTAGTACAAGTTTTATGTTATCAGGTGTACTCGGTCAAAATATGAGTGAAATAGTAGTCAGTTATCTCAATTGGCATTGGGTTTATTTTATCTTAACGATATTATATTTAACACTGACATTTATTATTTATAAACATGTGCCAGAAAGCCCTAATAAAAAGCCAGATCTAAAACTACTTAATTTCTTCAATAACTTTAAAGACTTTGGTCAAAATCTTAAAGTATTGTATTGCTTATTTATTTCTCTTACGCTACTCATTATGTTTATTAGTATGTATAGTATCTTGAATTCATATATAACCTCTAATAAAGTTGGTGGGGATATGTCAGTTGCATCAGTCGTAAAATTATTTGGTGTGATAGGAATGTTTTTATCATTATTAGCAGGACGTTTGAGTGGTCGATTAGGTACGAAACGTGTCCTAACTTTAGCGCTCTCTACATGCGTGGTATCACTTATACTCATGGGAACTTTCACGAACATTGTACTCATCACTATTTTTAGTGTGACATTTGTAGCAGGTATTGCATTTGCTATACCTACAGTGATTTCTAAAGTGGGGGTTGTGGTGAACAGTAATCAAGGTTTCTTTTTATCAGTTAATACAGTGATTTTATTCTTAGGAACGGCTATTGCACCAATTTTAATGATTTATGTTAAGCAAATTCCTAATTTCTTCTTAGAGTTTGTAACTATTGCAATAATAGGTGTTCTAGCAGTTATCGTTTCTATATTTATGCCGAATGACCATTATGTGAATTAATTTTGTAGGAAAATGACTCAACATTTCATAGTTATAGAGTATAAGAAAATGATTTGTTTATAGTATGAAGCTATAGATAAATCATTTTTTAATATTAGACGTTAAGCGACAATGTCATGTAGTCTGAATATAACAACATTAAAACAATTGGGGTGGAGTCAATTGAATTATTCTCCAAAGCAAGGCACGAGAAGTCACGGGTTACCGCATGACCCATTTAAAAGTAGTACCGTACCAAGACCTATCGGTTGGATTTCGACAGTATCTAAAGATGGTGAAGATAATTTAGCACCTTATAGTCAATATCAAAATTTAACATGGGATCCACCGATGGTTATGTTCGCAGCTAATCAATCTGTATTAGGTAATCATGAACGGAAAGATACAGTAAAGAACGCTGAAGAAACAGGTTGGTTTGTATGGAATATGGCTACATATGACTTACGTGAAGCGGTTAATCTTTCTTCGAAGGCTTTACCACCTGAAGAAGATGAATTTGAATTCGCCGGCGTTACAAAAGAAGAATGTATTGAAGCGCCTGGATATAGAGTTAAAGAATCACCAATACACTTTGAATGTGAATATGTTCAGACAGTACGTATACCAACAGGTGATCCTGTATCAACTGTGGATATTGTTATAGGACGTGTGGCACAAGTCCATATCGATGACAAAGTCATTCTCGATAATGGTAAATTAGACATTCAATCCATTCGACCTATCGCACGTTTAGGATATTATGACTATACAGTAGTGGACGAAATCTTTGAGATGAAAGCACCAGCTGCTACTAAAGAAGAATTAGCTGGATTAGAAGGCCGAAATTTTGATAATAAAACGGAAGAGTAAATTTAAAATATTAGGATGCATGACGCTCTCAGGAGTGGCATGCATTTTTCTTGTAATGAATACAAATGCACTTTACACTTGATGAAACTTAAATTTATCAGACGCACAATCTTTTAGGAATTAAATGAAATTTACATTTAAAGAGGGGCGAAAAAGATGAAAACAGATATGCAAGCAATGGTCATCCATCATTATGGTAAAGGACCTGTATCACTTGAAAGAATGCCATTACCAAGTATGAGTCCTTACGAAGTTCGTGTAAAAATTAAAGCAGCAAGCATTAATCCCATCGATTTTAAAATTCGTGATGGTGGGCTTAAAATGTTATTAACATATCAATTTCCACTCATTTTAGGCAATGACTTTGCTGGTGAAGTGTATGAAGTAGGAGACAAAGTCACTCAATTTAAGGTAGGGGACAAAGTTTATGGTCGTCCACGAAAATCTAAAATTGGTACATTTGCTGAATATATTTCAGTTAATGCAGAAGAAATCGCGCCAATGCCTAAAGGATTATCGTATGAAGAAGCGGCGAGTATACCTTTAGTGGGCTTAACAGCGTATCAGGCAATCAATGAAGTTATTCAAGCGCAACCAGGGGACAAAGTACTTATTCAAGCTGGATCTGGCGGTGTTGGAAGTTTTGCAATCCAATACGCGAAAGCTAAAGGACTCTATGTTGCAACAACGGGAAGCGATAGTGGTAAAGAACTCATTGAGTCACTCAATCCAGATGAATTTATTAATTATAAAGAACAAGACTTCTCAGAGGTACTCAAAGACTTCGACGGTGTATTTGATACGCTTGGAGGAGAGAACCTCGAGAAATCGTTCCAAATTCTTAAGCCACAAGGCATCATCGCGTCCATTTCAGGACTGCCAACTGAACGTAATGCACGAAAATTAGATAAAAGTATCTTTAAACGTGGCATACTCAAAGCAGCTTCATATAAATATCAACGTTTAGCTAAAAAATACGATGTTCAATATGAATTCCTGTTTATGCATCCAAGTGGTCAACAATTAAGAGAAATCACAGAACTCATTGAAGTTGGAAAAATTAAACCTATTATTGGTAAAGTATATGACTTTAAAGAAACACAAAAAGCTTTAGAATACTCTGAGAGCGGCAGAGCTAAAGGTAAAATTATTGTGAAGATGGAAGATGAATAAAAGAGGTGAAACAAATGAAGAAAATAATGATTGTTAATACAAGTACAGAGTACTTCGGTAATACGGAAACGCCCACGGGTCTTTGGCTAAGTGAACTTGTTCATTTCTATGATGCTTTCAAAGATACGAATGTAGATATTGATTTATTCAACATCACAGGAGGCAATACACCTATTGACCCAGTGAGCCTTAGTCCATTTATGTTAGACAATACTACAAAGGCATATTATAACAATGAGCATTTCATGGATATGTTGAAATATTCTCAACCTATCAGCGAAGCTCAACCTGATAAATATGATGCTGTATATTTCACTGGGGGTCACGGTGTCATGTATGATTTCCCGGAAAATAAATTTATACAAAGTGCAGTGAACACGATATATGAGCAAGGTGGTATTGTGTCAGCAGTCTGTCATGGTGTTGCTGCGTTGCTAAACGTTAAAGATGCAGGAGGCACATTTCTCCTACAGAATAAAAATGTGACTGGTTTTTCAAATGTTGAAGAAGTACTAGCTAAACGAGATACAATGATTCCATTTCATTTACAAAATGAAATCAAACACCGTGGTGCCAGCTATCATTTCGGACGTGTGCCTTTTACATCTACACTTGAAGTCGACGATCGAATCATTACAGGACAAAACCCTCAGTCTCCATCACAAGTTGCTGAAGCAGTTAAAAAAACAACTCTTATCCTAAATTAAATCAAAAGCACGTATCTTTTACTTTTGTGAGCAGGTAAGTAGGAGATACGTGCTTTTTTAAAATTTATTCATTTATGAATTTTTACAACCGTTTAGAGAACTTTCTAGTGTTGCATTTAATGTTTCAAAGATTTCATCAACAGAATAATTGTAATCATTTTCAACCCAGCGTCTTAAAACTTCTATGACGCCACTACTATAGAAGTCAGCTAAAATTTCAGGGTGCTTACTTTCTCGAATTTTAAGTGCTAGTGGATCGTTGTGATTATTTTTTGAACCATACAACATCATTTCGCGACTTGCATGTGTCAGACTTCTAAATACATCTACTTGCCTTGAAGATACGAGCAAGTGTTTGAAAACAGTTTTATGTTGTTCTATATAATAAATAAACGCTTTAAATGACTCAGCGGTATCAATAGAGTGCTCTGTATTTGGATCACCCATGATTTCGCCTGTCATATACGGAGGTAATGAATAGAGTAGGTCATATTTATCTTGAAAATAACGATAAAAGGTACTGCGATTAATTTCAGCTACTTCACATATCTTTTGTACAGTAATTTCATCAAAGTGATAATCATATAACAGTTCAAAAACAGTTTTATTGATATGTCGAATCATACGTTTTTGCGTTGATGTAGGCATACACATTTCTCCTCTATATTTCTTCTCAAAGGATACTTCATGACTTAGAATATACGTTAATTTATCATAAGTAGCGTGTTTTTACCAAATATAACTCCTGATGATTATCATTTTAAGATAAGTGAACAAAGAAAAACCCCTTCACTGTCATTCAATGTGAAGGGGTTAATGATACTATCGATTTTTTAGTTAGTGATCAATACCTTTTAACCATTTATCGACTTTAGTATCATGATTATCTACATAATCTTTAGCAACGTCTTCAGGGTTTTTATTATCTTTGAAGATTTTTTTCGCTAATTTTTCTTCATCATCTTTGCTCCAATTATCGGAAATACGTGTTGCAATCGTATATGCAGCAGGATGATCATCTTTGAAATTTTTATTAAACACTAGGTTAATATGTTCATCATCTTTACCGTAAATCTTCTCAGGATCTTTCAACATTTTAATATCAAGTTCCTTAGAGAACCAACTTGGTTCCATAGCAGTAAAGACGATAGGTTTTTGTTGTTTATAAGCTTTTTGAATCGTTTTAAATTGATCTTGGTCAGATGACTCTTTAAGACTATATTTGTCTAATTGACCATCATCTAATTCACTTTTAGTTTGTTTCATAACACCATTTCTAGCATCTGTACCTTGTATTGTCCAATCGACAGATTTACCAAAGCTGTTACTACTATTGCCAGTATTACTACTAGTAGTAGATTTCTTGCTATTTAAGTCTGAAATTGAATCAATATCCTGTTCATACTTAGGAACAGCTAAGCCAACTTTAACATTATCAACTAAATTCTTCTTATCATAAACAGTTAAATTACTTTTAAATTTATTGTAAAAGCTTTTATCTGTTGAAGGGAAGATACCTGATGCGTGGAATGAGTCAGAGTCTTGAGATACTGACGCATATAATGGACCACTCGCTTGTACTGGCGTAGTAGTAACATTGTATCCAGCTTTTTTAAGGACTTCCGCAATAACTAATGAACGTGGTGTAGAATTATCGCTTGCAATATAAGGGATATTAACATCTTTCTTACCTAGTGACGTATTTCCGCCACTCGATGATCCATTGCCACCATTACCACACGCACTTAGCACAATTGCTAAGGCGAGTGTGGCAAGTAGTCCTAAAACTTTGAAACTACTTTTCTTGAACATTCGGCGTTTCCTCCTTTGTGATTTTACTCTCTCTCATCTTCATTATCATGTCTGCGAGGTGCACGACGCGCATAGTCATCATATAAATCTTTGTTATTTTCACGTGCATATAACATTAATGCGTTAAATAACATATCTTGATCGTTAGTTTCGCGAGACAATTGTTTAAATAAATCAGTTGTACGAGACTCACTATCAGAACGTTGCGCATGATCTCTATAATGACGTTCTTCGTATCGGCCATCCTCGTATCGAGATTGAGGGTCATCATATCTTTCCTCACGATGAGGTTGACGTTCATATCTGTTTCTTTCGCCTTCACTACGGTAATGATTACCTTGTTGTGTGTAGAGAGATTCATAATCTACATGCTCACGTCGTTGACGAGATGGTTCATCTACATTTGATTCTCTCTCATCTTGTCTATATTGTGATCTACGATATTGTGAGTCATTTTCCGGAAAATGATCTTCCCCATAGCCACGACGGTCATCATCTAGACGAACGTAGCGAGGATAGTCCTCTTTATCATTATTGCCATAGCGATCACGATTGAAATAGCGCTCGCGGTCATCATAACGTCTATGTCTCTCATCATGTGCATCACGTTTGTCATAAGCCTGACCATGACGACGTGTATATTCTTGGTCATCATAATAAATGTCTTCATCACGATTACGACGGTTATAGCGATGTGCTTCATTCGTAGAAGTATTCGTGTTTGAATGACCTTCTTCTAAAGCTTTACCTTCGATATCAATCTTAGGTAAGATACCGCCTAACCATTTAGGGATATACCAAGAACCTTTACCAAATAATTTAGTAAGTGCTGGAATTAAAGTCATGCGTACAACGAATGCATCGAAAAGAACGCCGAATGCGAGTGAAATACCCATGGATTTAATCGCTGAATCTTCTTGGAAGACAAAGGCGATAAACACACTGAACATAATGAGTGCTGCTGCAACGATGACTGGACCACTTTCTTTGATACCTACACGGATAGAATGATCGTTGTCACCCGTTTTACTATACTCTTCATGTACACGTGTCATTAAGAAGAGTTCATAGTCAATGGCAAGTCCGAAGAGTAAGCCAATGGTGATGACTGGTAGGAATGCTAATAAAGGACCCGTATTTTCTACACCGAATAGGCTACCTAAGAAGCCATCTTGCATCACGAGTGTCGTAAATCCAAGTGTTGCTAGTAGTGATAATACGAAGCCGAGTACAGCTTTTAATGGTACTAGGATTGAACGGAATACAAATACTAGTAGCACAAATGCTAAGAGTACAATAACGCCAGCAAATACTGGGATAGCTTCATTAAGTTTTTCTGACATATCAATGTTAATTACACTTTGTCCTGAAATCTCTGTATTAAAGTCATATTTCTCTTTAGCAGTTTTATTATAATCACGTAAATCATAAACTAAATTATTTGTAGACTGTGCATTTGGACCATCTTCAGGAATGATAGAAATCAATGCATAGTGATTATTATCATTCAATTGTGGTGATGCCACTTTATCTACATTATCCATATCCTTAATATCATCTCTAATATTATTTAGATCTTGTTGAATATCTTTCTTGCTTCCGCCGTCTTTCGTGTTTACTAACATAACGATTTGACCATTATAACCGGCACCAAAGTTATCAGTAATTAAGTTATAAGCTTTGTGTGCTGATGTATTGTTAGCTTTAAGACTATCGTCAGGGATACCTAAACGCATACCACTCACTGGAAGGGCAGCTGCAATTAAGATAAGTAAACTAATAATAATAGCAATAATTGGTTTACCTACAACAAATTTAGCCCATGGATGATTTTTAGGATCTTTATTCTTTTCAGGTTTATCTTTAATCTTAATACGTTTATGGAACACGCTAATAAGTGCAGGTAAGAGTGTTAACGCAGCAAGGACAGCGAATAATACACTAATTGCTGATGCGAATCCCATAATAGCTAAGAAATCAATGCCAACTAGTGATAAACCACAAACTGCAATCATTACGGTCACACCGGCGAAGATAACGGCACTACCTGCAGTACCAACTGCTGTCGCAATAGCTTCGACAGGCTCTAGACCGCGTTTACGAACTTCCTTATATCTAAAGAGTATAAATAGAGAGTAGTCTATTCCAACGGCTAAACCTATCATTACAGCTAGAGTCAGTGTGAAGTTTGGAATATCGAATATAAATGTTAATAGAGCGATGATTCCAACACTGGAGCCTAGTCCGATGAGTGCACTGACAATTGGCATACCAGCTGCAATTAATGAGCCGAATGTAATCAGTAGAATGATGAAGGCAGTGACAATACCTACAAGTTCTGAAGAACCACCTACTTCAGAATTCATTGAGCCACCTTGAGTTTGCTCGATTTTAAGATTATGATCTGCTTTTACATCATCTAATTCTCTATCGATAATTTTCTTAGAAGAATCTTGCAACGCTGTTTGGTTAACGACATAGTTAACTGTTGCGATTGCAGTATCTTTATCATCATTAACTTGATGAGAATCATAAGGGTTACTTACGTTTTGTAGGTAATCATCATCTTGTTTGATATTATCAAGTGCTTTTTCAATATCTTTCTTAGTATCTTTGTCTGTAATACCATTCTTCTTATCGGAATGGAAGACAATCTTCATCGAGGCTTTTTGAC
This sequence comes from Staphylococcus sp. TE8, assembly GCF_000692055.1. Classification (NCBI taxonomy): domain Bacteria; kingdom Bacillati; phylum Bacillota; class Bacilli; order Caryophanales; family Staphylococcaceae; genus Staphylococcus; species Staphylococcus sp. TE8. The sequence continues at coordinate 523,623 of NZ_JMGB01000002.1, read as the reverse complement.
TATCCTGATGAAATTCTTTAGTGATTTTATCATTTGTATCTAATGATTTTAGACCATTCATTGTGATGTCATCATCAAACTTAGGTGAGTTAATCATTAGCGGGGTGATAATAACGCCTAGAACGATTAACCATGCAAGGATACTCACCCATTTGTTCTTAGCAATGAATTTGCCCAATTTGTATAAAAGTTTTGCCAAGACATTTCCTCCTATTTGTATATTATTTTGCAACAGAGCATGGAATTCTTAATAATTTTAACGCGATTTGGAGGCATTAAAATTAAGGTGCTTGTAAGTTACATATACTAATTTAACAATTTCCCAACGCTCTAAACACCACTAATTTGAGTAAGACGTTGAAAAATGCAACAGATAGTCAGAATTGTTGTTACTTTTTTAGAAAATGATTAAGCAATAAGATATTTAGAGTGAAGCATTAACAAAATGCCCAATTAAACAAAGCGTTCCTATTAAGAGTAAGCACAAACCTGGTACATAAATTTTCTCTCTTAAATCAAATGATTCAGCTTTAGACACGATTCTACTCACTAAAATAAGTAATAGACCAATTATCATAAAAATAATGGAAGTTGTTAACATACATCGTCCTCCTACAGTATCTCGTTGTCGCCTAGTTCCGGATATATATAATGAAGAAATAGATTATGAAGTTACTTTCATATTCCCTTTTAATCTTGAAATATCTAATGTGATAGGAGAATATTTTTAACAAACTGTGAAATATAGTAGTGAGAATATAAACTTTATAAAAGTATATATTCAAAAACTTTATAAAAATTTATTATCTATTTATTTTAATGTCATGTTTGCTACATAAACATCGTTTATGTTGAAAGTGGAGGTGGGAGCGAATGACAAGTTCATTAATTAAAGTTGGAATGGTTACAACAGCAATTTTACTTGGTAGCGGAGTAACGCATAATGCGCAAGCTGAGACAAATCAACCAGATCAATATGAAGTTAAAGTATATGCAGATAGTCATAAAATAGTAAAAGACAATCGCCATATTAAGCACAGTGTCTTAGAAGATTTAGGTTCAGAAGACAAAGATGAAGACTTTCAAGTTCAATATTTAGATGATGCCAACCGTACGAATTATCAAAACAACGTCACTTATCGTATACGCAAATCTGAAGATGATAGTAAACATAAACTGCAGTATAAAAAGAGATATGCTATTTCTAATCATGATGTGTCTAGCGCCATTCAACAAGCAAAAGCAGATGGCTATAATGGAGATGAGTACGAAGTAGAATATGGTGAAGGTAAAGAAACATTAAGCGTGACAAAAGAAGCAAAAGAAAAACTAGGTTCAGGAAGTTTAGCTATGCCTAATGCTCAAGATAGTTTAAAGATTTTAAAGACTCATGCTGAACAACCTTATAGTGATGCATTAGATAAAATCAAACAACCTCATTTAATTGGACCGGTCCATTTTGAACGACATAAAGGTCATATTGATGGTAATGAAGTGAAGATCGAAAACTGGGATATTAAAGATCAAAATGTTGTAGAAATCTCCTCTAAAGTTACCAATGAAGCGGAAGCGAAAAAAGTTCAAAGTGCTATCATTAAGAGGTTAGATCAATTAGGAATTCATGAGAAGAAAGATCAACTTAAAACCAATCTGATATTTGAAAATTACTAAGAATTAAATGTTACTTCCATGAAAGTAGGGAAGTGAGTTGAGACAAAGTTAGGTTCAATTTCTACTTTGTGTTTCAAACACTTCCTGCTTTTTATTTTACGTTATCTACGTACGTTGATTTGGAGCTTCCCCGAAATTTACATTGTATATGAGTGAGATAAAATTCTGTATAACTGGAGTTAAATACATATCATCACGGTAAACTATTGATATGTATCGAGGTCTGGGTCCATTAGGTAGCTTTTTACTTACGATGTCTTGACGATGTTGAATTGCACTATGACTAATTAAACTTAAATAATGAGAATGTTTAATCGTTTCTAAAATACTACTCAAACTATTCGATTGCATACGTGCACGAAGTTGTACTAAATTATCACGACGCCACTCATCAATACTTTCTCTGGTAGATCCTCCACTATGTATAACAAAATCATAGTATTCTAAATCCTTCATAGTTAACGCTTCTTTATGAGCTAGTGGATGTTCTTTGTCCATAGCTATCATTAATTCATTTTCCATAAAACGTTTTACCTTTAAATCATTCTCGTAAAAGGCATTTTCAGAAATGACAGCTAACTCAATTTCTCTACTTCTCAATTTATCAATGATATGAGGCGCTGTATCTACTGTTAAATCAATTTGTATATTTGGATGATTATTCATATAACTTTTAAAGGCTTCTGGCAAAATGTGGTAAACAGGCGCATGGCTTGCACCAATTTTTAAAGTTCCTCGCTTAGAAGCTTTGAAGTCTGACATGACATCATTTGTTTCCTGCATTAAATTTAATAATTTAGTTGTATTTCGATATAACAATTCCCCAGCTTCAGTTAATTTAAAATGCTTTCCTTTTTTGTAATATAAAGGAATACCATAATATTTATTTAAATTTTTTAAATGAAATGTCACGGTCGGTTGAGTAATATTCATTGATTCAGCTACCGCATTTTCATTTTGAAATTCAACAAACTGCTTAAATATCATCATCTGCTTTGTATTCAAAGCATGTCACCTCTCAAATATAAATTTTCTCTATACATTTATACATATTACATATAATTTTTTGAGTTAGCGTTAACATTCTGTTTAATAATTATTAACAATCTTTTTCTATAGTAGTAATTGAAAGAGGTGAGGATGTGGTTTTAGAACTTAAAAATATTAAAAAATCATTTGGTTCAAGGACTGTGATTCAAGATATTAATTTAACGATTGAGAGTGGTAAATTTGTATCGCTCCTAGGGGCCTCAGGATGTGGTAAGACTACGTTGTTACGATTAATTGCCGGTTTAGAAACACCAGATTCTGGAAGTATAAATCATGATGAGCGCACTTATTATGATTCTAACCAACATACATATGTATCACCGGCTGAGAGAGACTTAGGGATGGTCTTTCAAGATTTCGCACTATGGCCACACATGACTGTTTTCCAAAATGTTGCGTATCCATTGAAGGTAAATAAAGATACGAAAGATTTAAAAACACGTGTGATGCAAGCACTGAAAGAGGTACACTTGGAAGAACACTATGATAAAGCGATTCATCAACTTTCAGGTGGCCAACAACAACGTGTGTCATTAGCCAGAGCAATTATTTCACAATCCAAACTGATATTGATGGACGAACCATTATCGGCTTTAGATGCAAGTTTAAGGGAAGATATGCAGTTATTAATTCAAAGATTAATTAAAACATATGACATGACCGCTATATTCGTCACACACGATCAATATGAAGCTATGAGTATGTCAGATTATATTGCAGTCATGTCGAATGGAAGTATCGTTCAATATGGAACGCCTGAAACATTGTATCAACATCCTAAGAACAAGGAAGTTGCCACATTTATTGGGAAGGGGACATTTTTAGAAGGCGTGAGTCATAATCAAGTTTTAAGCACGAATGAAGGTTTTCAACTTAATCATTCTATCCAAACTAAAGAGGGGAAATATGGCGTATTAATTCGCCCAGAACACGTACATATAGAAGAAGCAACTCATTCGAAAGCGACACCCGCTGTCATTGAGACAGTGAGCTTCACAGGTGAACGTTATCAATATACAGCATCATCGCATGGTGTCTCGATTATGTTTTACGATAGTAACTATTTTCAAGAGAATGAGACGGTCAATTTAACCTTTGATATTCCTGAAAATTACTTTATAAAAATGGGGGAAACTAAACATGAAGCAGTTCACTAAATATATCGTAATCTTAATTGCAACGGTAGTTTTATTAGCAGCATGTCAAAATAAACCAGAGAATGGCGACAAAGGGAGTAATAGTTCTAAATCGAGTTCAAATGACGGAAATAGTAAAGATAAACTCGTTTTATATGCAGCAGGACCAGATAATTTAGTTAATGATATGGTCAAACAATTCGAAAAACAAACAGGTAAAAAAGTACAAGTTTTCCAAGGAACTACTGGAGAAATTCTTGGTCGCTTAGAAGCTGAAAAAGATAATCCTAAAGCAGATGTAGTTCAACTCGCATCACTACCTGCAGCATTAGATTATAAGAAGAAAGGGTTAATTGAACCTTATAAAGTTAAAAATCATAAAAAATTATATAAAGATTGGATAGATAAAGACGGATACTATTATGGATTTAGTGGCAGTGCATTAGGTTTATCTTACAATACTAAAAACGTTAAAAATCCACCTAAAGACGTCAAAGACTTAACTCAATCTAAATTTAAAAATAAAATTGCCATTCCTGATCCTTCAGAATCTGGTACGGCATTAGATTTATTATCTATTAAAGTGAATAACGAAGGAAGTAAAGCTTGGGATGAATATAAAGCATTGAAGCAAAATGGCATGAAACTTGCTGGTGCGAATAAACCTGCATTAGAATCAGTGATTAAAGGTGACAATGATGTTGTATATGGTGGTGTAGACTACATGGTATATGCAGCGAAAGCAAAAGGTGAACCGGTAGACATCAAATATCCTAAATCAGGGACAGCGATTTCACCGCGTCCAGCATTTATTCTAAAATCATCAAAACATAAAGAGTTAGCTAAAAAATATATGAACTATGTCACTAGTTCTAAAGGCCAAAAGCAAGTGGATGATCACTATTTAATTCCAGCAGACAAAACAGCAGAGAAGAAAAAAGGTAAAGCTAAACTTAAAGATATCAAAGAGTATAAATATGATTGGAATCATTTAAGTGATAAGAGTGAAAAAGTATTGAAAAAGTTCACGGAATTGATGAGATAATATGCGACATCATTCTTCATTCTATCGTGTGAACCAAGTACTAGCAGTCATTGTGTTGTTCCTCCTCATCATCTTGCCCTTATGTTTAATACTTTTTAAAGGGTTTGTGTCTAGTGAGGATGGCACATTTGGGGAACACATCCAACAACTAGGTCAACCTTACCACCTTAAAATATTATGGAACTCAGTTATTTTAGGTATTTCAGTCGTCATATTATGCACAATCATTGCACTACCACTGAGCTATATTATGACAAAGACGTCACTTTCTAAACATCAATGGTTAGATCTTGTTATTATGATTCCATTTATGACACCACCTTATATCGGATCAATGGGATGGATGCTAACAATGCAGAGAAATGGGCTGTTGGAACAACTCAGCCCCATTTTCTCACGTGTGACACCATATTTCTTTAGCTTTTTTGGGATGGTGTTGATCATGAGTTGCCACTTGACACCATTTTTATATATTATTTTGAAAAATGCACTCATGACAATTCATCAATCACAAGAAGAAGTAGCTGAAATTTACGGAGGTACATTCTTTTATCGTTTTCGTAAAATTATAGCGCCACTTTTTGCATCAGGATATAGTATGGGAGCATTGCTTATTTTCGTTAAAACAATCGGAGAATTTGGTACACCAGTCACAATGGGAAACAGAATAGGCTTTCAGGTATTAACCTCAGAAATTCATCATAGTGCTTCTATATGGCCGATTGATTTTCAAAGAGCAGCGTTATTATCTACTTTATTATTAGCTGTGAGTATGACAGTATGGGCATTTCAACAATGGTTTCAATCGCGAAATCACTTAAGTTCTAATGCTGGAAAAGGACATAAAGTGAAAGTTCATTCTCGCAGTAAGTGGAATATAATATGTTATGTATTTATTATTTGTGAAATTATCGTTACTATCGTTTTACCTTATGCAAGTATCTTTATGAATGCCTTTATGAAACAGTTATCGTCAGGATTTCATCTAAGTAACTTTACTTTGCAAAACTTTGTTAATGTATTATCGGGTAATGGTGGCATAGCTTTATTTAATAGCATCATGTTAGCTACTATTTCGGCTACGTTAGCAAGTTTAATTGGTCTATGGGTTGTATTAATCACACGAAGACGTAATTCTTTAGGTCGGGTGATTGACTTTTCAAGTTTATTACCAAACACAGTACCTGGTATTATTGTGGTTATTGGGCTAATCCTTTTCTGGAATAATAAACATAATCCCTTACCGGTTTATAATACAATCGGAATATTAGTCGTTGCTTACACAGTGCTTTATATTCCATACGCTGTTCAAAACATAAGAACGGTTGATCAACGTTTAAGTAAAAATCTTATTGAAGCAGCTCAGATTTCAGGTAGTAAAGGATGGACATTGTTCAGAACAATTACATTTCCTTTGTTAAGACCAGGCATTATTTCTGGATGGATACTTATATTTTGCATATCTATGAGAGAATTAGTTGCTTCGTTAATGTTGAGACCACCTAATACGGATACATCTTCAACGTTTATTTACCGTCAATTTGAGCAAGGAGATTCTGCCCAAGGTATGGCAATGGCAATAATGTCTATAGGTATTACTTCAATCATTTTATTCATATTAGAAACGTATCAAAGAAAGAAAAAGCTTTAAGAGTTCAGTAGTAGTGAGAGGAGCGTGATGCACAGATGCCTAAAAGATTATTAGCAGTATCGGACATTCATGGGCATGGTAAGTCTCTAGCGCGATTGCTGAAAGCAGCTCACTATGATGCAAAAGATGACCAACTAGTACTTATCGGAGACTATGTCAATAATGGTCCAGATTCAGTGGGGACATTAAAATTTGTAAAACAATTAGTAAACGACGGGGCTATCGCGTTAGTGGGGAATCATGAATTAAGATGGCTCGAACGTAAAGACAAACCAGCGATACAGTGGCATCAATTTATCAACGAACTTCCATATTATAAAGTCATTGGTCAATATATTTTTGTACATGCAGGAATTGATACAAGTAAGTCGATGCGCAAACAATCAAGAGCAGTTGTTACAGGCCATGCTCCAGAAAATTTAAACCACTTCTTACCTAAAAATAAAGTTATTGTTCACGGTCATGTGCCGAATTATAGATTAGGATATAAGAAAGATCACATTCATATTGAACCTCGTGTCATAGATATTGATACTGGCGCAGGTCATAATCAATACTTAACATTACTAGATTTAACATCGCAGAAACAATATTCTGTGAAGGTTTCTGATGATGATGCTAAAATTCAAGAGCGTCGCGTTAAATTAAAGTAGGATAAACAAAGAATCCCCTTACTACTGGTGATAGTAAGGGGATTTTTTAATGGCTTGGCTTTACCGTATTTTTTATTGTGCTGTTACTTCTAATTGCACGTCGATGTTACCTCGTGTTGCTTTAGAATAAGGACAGAATTGATGAGCTTGTTCTACATATTTTTCAGCGTCTTCTTGTGAGATATTTTCAAGTGTTACTTTGATATCTGCCGCAAGTTTAAAGCCATTGTCAGTGTCATCTTTAATTAATTCAATAGTGATTTCTACTTCTGGGTTAGCATCGTTTACTTTGTTTTGAGATAAAATTAATGATAAAGCACTGTTAAAGCATGCACTATATCCAGCAGCAAATAATTGTTCAGGGTTCGTGTCATTACCACCTTGACCACCCATTTCTTTAGGTGTGGCTAGATTTTGAACGAATGTATTATCAGGGCTAAATACGCGACCATCACGGCCACCATTTGAAATCATTGTCGTAGTATATAAAGGTTTTGCCATTTTGAGAACTCCTTACCTTATTTGATTACGCTTGATTAGATATTTTGTTTAACTAATCAAGGTTATAACGAAGTATAATACCATTTAAGTCAAACTTACAAGAAATGTGATTTTATATTTAATATTATTTTTAAATAATCTACAGAAATCTAAAAGAGTGTAATAAAAATGATAAGTGTATCTTTATGTAAAATGGTATATAATGGCATTGAATTGAGTAATTGGGAAATCTATAGAAGGAGAGTAAATATATGAAGAGAACACGTGTACACCAACTTAGCGGATATTTAAAAATCTCATGTACAGCACTACTTGTCAGCGGGACAATCATTGGTTATGGATTTACCCACAATACACACGCAGATTCTACAGAGACATCTCGTACGATGACACAATCGCAAGATCAAAATCATTCTTTAAGTAAACACATTAAAGAAGCTAAAGATAAATTAAATCACTTAAAAGACTTATCAAAAGAAGATATCAAAGATTATCAAACTCGTATAGATCGTGCCAAAGATGACTCTAAAATAGATGCTATTATTGAAGATGCGAGACAACATAATGAAAAGTTAGTAAATTCAACGGTCTCTAATGATAGTAACAACAATTCAAAAGCGTCTAAGGAGTTAGATCAATTTTTAGAAGATTTGGATGCCATTTCTAATAATGTTGATAACTATCAACAAAACAATGGTGTAAATGAAGACCATCCCAATAAAGACGCTATTCATAAAGAAGATACACAGAATACAGAAGCTAAAGACAATGATACTAAAGCACAGGCGAATGATACGACCATTTTCAAGAAATTAGACTCTATCAAAGATGATGTGGATTCTCTCCGCTCAAATGAAAGTTCTAGTACGAGTCAAAGTGATAAAAAGACTTCAAATCAATCTGATAACAAAGAGCGTCAAAATCAAATTGAGCATGATATAGCAACACTAAAATCAGAAGCTAATCAAAATAGGGATAATGCTGAGGATACGATTGGAAAAATCACTAAGGACTTACAAGGTAGTGATAAAATCACACATGCGCTTGCACAGAGACAATCACGACAAAATGATAATAATGAGAACTATCTAAGTCGTAAATTGAATGATTTAGGTGCTTTAGAAAGCAAAGTTAAGGAAGATAACCATTTATCCGACGATAATAAGCAAAAATTAAAACGTGAAATTGATCGAGCGCATCAAAAACTTGATGGACAACAAAACGCGATATTAAATCAACTTAAAAATGATAAAGATAAAGCTAAGACCACTGAAAATATACTTCATAGCATCATGAGTAACAATGAAGCTCAACGTGCATTGAAAAACATTAAAATTAAAGGTCAATCTGATAAAGACATTGCTAATCAAATCGCGAAGCAGATTGATGGCGTTGCCACTACTTCAAGTGATGATATTCTTAAATCAATGTTGGATCAATCACATAATAAAGAAAAATTGATTAAAGAACTATTATCTACGCGACTAGGAAACAATGAAGCTTCTCAAATAGCAAAGAAATTAGCCAATGGTCACTTTAGTCAATCTCAAATTGTTGATCAATTAAAACACTATTTTGATAAAAATGGTCACGCAACAGCAGATGATATTTTAAATGGCGTATTAAATAATGCTAAAAATAAAAAAGAAGCAATCGAAACGATATTAGCGACACGATTGAATCAAGATAAAGCGAAAATTTTAGCAAGTGTCATTACACGTATTCAAAATGATAAAACAGATGCGTTACAACTGATACAATCCGCTTTAGATGGTAAAGCAAATGACTTATTGCAACTTCAAAATCGTGTTAAACGAGCTAAAGGTGATTTAAATTATATTTTATCACCAATAAAAGATCGCCCATCATTACTTGATAGAATCCATGGTAATCATCACAACAGTAGTCAACTCGCTGATATATTAAACCAACTCGCAGGTTTAACAAATGGATCAGGTATATTAGATAATTTAAACTCTAAAGATTCTATACTAGATGGTATTGGTAATATGGATACACCATCCCCAGAGAACAATTTATCATTAGGTTCAGGTGATGGCTTATTGAGTGGAATATTAAATGACGACGGCAATATCTCTTTACCAGCTGCAGGTAAAGTTCTTAAATTGAGTGTTTTACCATTTGCAATCATTGCTTTAGTGATTGGAAGCACGTTGATTTGGGTAAGTCGCCGTAAGAAACATCATGCATCATAATTAATAAATTTAGTCACCCGGACGTCTTAAAATTGTTAAAATGTTTGGGTGACTTTTCAATGGAAATAAATATAAATAATTGGAGAATGAGTATCTCATATCGTTATAATGTAGAAACTGTTCATGAAAAAAGAGTTAAAGGAGTATGACTATGACAAATCAAACAGCTCTATTAGTGATGGATATGCAAAAAGGTATCGCAAATAATGTGCCACAAATTAATAGTTTAATTAAAGCAAATCAACGTGCAATAGAAGCAGCACGCGCACACCAAATTCCGGTAGTCTTTATGCGTGTTGCATTAGAGAAAAACTTTGCAGACGTTTCACCTCATAATCGTGTGTTCTCAAGTTTTAAACAACGCGGTATATCCATGACAGAGGATGATGCGTTTGAACAAATTCTTGAGGAATTAGAACCTGCAGAGGATGAACCAATCATGACTAAACGACGTTTTAGTGCGTTTACAGGTAGTGGTTTAGAGGTCTTCTTGAATGCGAATCAAATTAATCACCTTGTTTTAACAGGTATTTCGACAAGTGGAGTGGTGCTAAGTACCGCACTTGAAGCTGCAGATAAAGATTATCAAATCACAGTTTTAGAAGATGCTGTGGGAGATCGTTCAGATGATAAGCATGATTTCATAATAGAACAAATTTTAAATCGTTCATGCGAAATAGAATCAGTCGAATCATGGAGAAACCATTTATAGTAAAGTAACATCCTTATATAACGATGAAATACAAATTGAGCAATCCCTCCGTAAACATTGTTTATGGAGGGATTATTTTAAATACACATCAAACTCAACTATTTCCTGGAAAATAAAAAAGATAGCAAGCTCTATGAAGAGACATGCTATCTTGAGTAACTCTTATTATTTTCCTTGAATATAATCTAAATCATTGGCATCTTCTGCATCAATGGTTCTGTATGAAATAACGCCAAGACCTTTAACATTAGATTCTGAAATCACAATTGAACCATCGTCGTTGACTTTTTCAACGAAACCAACATGACCATATTGTGTATCTGCACCAAGTTGGCCAGCTTCGAAGACAACAGCAGTATGGTTTTTAGGTGACTGTGTTACAGTGTAACCTTCTCTTTCAGCGTGATTGTTCCAATTGTGTGCATCACCTAAATCACCAGAAATAGATGAGTCATATTGTTGCATACGTTGATAAACATACCACGTACATTGTCCTTGTGGATATGGAGAAGATCCACTAGCTTCAACAAATGGTTTGAAATCACTTCCTGAAGTTTCTGTTCCAATTGATTGAGTATATTTTTTCAGATTTGGCATACGTTTTTTATCAAATGCAGTTAAATTGTAATGTTTAATGATACTATTTAACTTTTTAGCATAATTCGGATCTGTCGCATAAGAATGTGATAAGTGTGACGTTGCCTCTTTATATGTTAATGCTTCGCTCTTCCAAGTAGGTTTATAAATTGTAGGATTGCCTTCAATACCATTTTTAATTAAGTCAGCATAATCTTGGAGTGAAGATTTCAAATTAGGATATTTACGGAATCCAGCGTTTATACTAAACATTTGGTTATCGCTACCAGCCTCTAGTGTATTGAAGTTCACAGATTCCCCATTATAACTGCCTTTAACACCGAATAAATTATAGTTAGGTGATTGAGCTAGACTACTTTTACCTGAGTCAGATTCCAAGATAGCTTGAGCCATCATAACAGAGGCATAAATCTTTTCTTTTTGGCCAATTTTATGTGCATCTTTAGCAATCGATTTAATAAATTTACGAGTATCTTGGCTGTCTACCACATTAAAGTTATCGTCTGACACTTTGCCATCTTCAATTTGTGGTACTTGTTGGAATAAACTTGTTGAACGCGTATTAGATTTTTTAATATCATTCTCAAACGATTGAACCGGTTTAGATTTATGTTTCAATTCATTCTCTGTAGGTAGTTGCGGATTATTATTTTGAGAAGACTGCGATGTGTTCTTCTGATGTTTAGATTTCTGCTCATAATTAGATTGGGTCTTCTTAGCATCTTCACTGTATTCATCAAGAATGGTATCTAGTGCTGAATCAGATACGCTTGAGTGGTTGTTGTCACTTGATGAATGTGATGTTGTTTGATTAGAAGATGATTGATGCGTTTGATTTGATGACTGTTTAGATTCATCTTGTTGAGACGATTGACCTTGTGACTGGGAAGTATTTTTATCATCGTCTTGTTCCCATTGAGATAATGCGTCACTCACCTTTGAATCATCTGTTTCTGCTTTAGAAGATGATGTACTACTTTGATGTGATTGATCTTCAGAATGAGAGGAATGACTTCCTTCAGAAGGAATGTCTGAATTAGTATTTTTATTCGATGTTACCTCTTTAGAATCATTGTTATCACTATCAGTAGAATCATCTCTATTTGAAGTGGAAGGTGATTGACTTGTATGATCGTCTGACTGTTCATAATTTGAAATATTAGAATCAAAGTTAAAAAGATTTTGAATTAATGTAGTTAAACTAAAGCTATCATCATATTTATCAGGTTTTAACAGGTCGTTCATATGAGACTGACTTTGAGCAACGTTATGGTAAAATTGGTCAACTAAATTTGTATTTTTTTGCTTATTTTGATCAGTAACTGCTGTTGTAGTTTGATGCGGCTGGTTAGAATTCTGATCTGACTGATTGGATGCTTTGTTTTTATCCGCTTTAACATCATTATCTTTTTTATGCGTTTTAGAAGATTTACCGTTCTCTTTAGAAGGAGATTTCTCAGAAGAAGCTTTTTCAGCTTGGTGCGCACGTTGATTGCTATCAGTTTGCTCTTGTTTATCTTCTTTCGACTGTGAACTTTTATGAGTTACCTTTGTTTGTTGATTCATGTCATCTGTATTATCTTTCGCAACGGCCGTAGGGGTAGTGAATGTTGGAAATACCAACGTAGTTGATAGTAAATAAATTAACAATTTGTTTTTCGACATCACATTTTTTCTCCCTCGAAAAGTTTAATTTTGGTGTGATAATAATTGAGAATTTGGTATAATTTAACTTATAACTTATATTGTTGATATCTATCAACGAAACGTAATGCGCCTTAATACATTTATTATACAAATCTTACTTGTAAAAATAAATTACTTTCCTAGAAATTTTATAAAATAATAGAAGTATCTCCTCAATGATCAAGTAATGATGGGGGAGTCATTTTCAAAAATAAAAATAGAGTTATTATAAAGAATGAATATTAAAGACCTTCTCAATAGGAGTGTGAATATGAAGAACGCACTAAAACTCTTTATCACGGATTTGAAGAGGGTAGCGAAAACGCCGGGTGTTTGGGTGATCTTAGCAGGTCTAGCTATTCTACCTTCGTTCTATGCATGGTTCAATTTATGGGCGATGTGGGATCCGTATGGTAATACAGGCCATATTAAAGTAGCAGTAGTAAATGAAGACAGTGGTGACAAAGTTCGAGGTAAAAAAATTAACGTCGGCGATACAATGGTCAAATCGTTAAAGAACAATGACAGTTTCGATTGGCAATTTGTTAGCAGAGAAAAAGCAGACCATGAAATTAAGATGGGTAAGTACTATGCCGGTATATACATACCAAGTAAGTTTACACATCAAGTTACTGGCACCTTAAGAAAGCATCCGCAAAAAGCAGACGTTAATTTCAAAGTGAACCAAAAAATTAATGCCGTAGCAGCGAAACTGACAGATACAGGTTCATCGCTCGTTGTAGAGAAAGCCAATGAGCAATTTAATAAAACAGTTACGAAAGCATTGTTAACTGAAGCAAATAAAGTCGGTCTAACATTAGAAGACAATGTGCCGACAATCAATAAGATTAAAAATGCGGTATATCAAGCGAATGATGCATTACCTAAGATAAACGACTTCGCTGACAAAGTTATTTATCTTAACAATCATCAAGACGAGTTAGATCAATATGCGAATAAATTTAGAGATTTAGGTAAATATAAGGCTAATATTACTGATGCTCAAGATAAACTCAATGCAGTCAATTCCGCTGTTCCCGCTTTAAATGAGAAGGCGAAACTCATCCTAGCACTTAATGATTATATGCCGAATATCGAACGACTACTCAATGTAGCTTCGAATGATGTGCCAGCACAATTTCCTAAGATTAATAAAGGTGTAGACATTGCTAGTGAAGGCATTGATGCAGCAAGTAGTCAATTAAACGACGCACAAGGATATTTAACTCAAGCGAAGCAGCGTGTGAAAGACTATCAAGAAGCTGCCGGTAGAGCACAAGAAGTGAATGGTGCTGTGAATAAAGATTTAAACAATCAGACAACGACACAGCAACAAAGTGTTACCCAAAGCCATAAAGATTTAGGGCATAGTTACTCTAATATAAAGACCAGTCAAATGAGTACGATGGGTGATTCATCTAACAATGATTCAGATTTAACACAAAACGACATTAAATCAATGAACACCGCCTTAGCAGAATCGTTATTATCATTATCAAATCAGACAGACAAACAAGCTCAAGCCACTCAACAAGATATTAAAGCGTTGAAGAACATGGCATATGGTATTATCGCATCAGATAAACCTACACAATTTAAAGAACCACTTGAGAATATTAAATCTCGATTGGAAAATGCTACTAAATATAATCAACAAATGATCGATATTCTTTCAGAACTAGAGAAAAGTGAAGATGTAGATTTATCATCAGAAATTAAACATATTAAAAAGGCGAATAACCAAATTAATGATAGTTTACGAACAACTAATCAATTAATTGATGCTTTATCAAATGGTAGTTCAGGCCAGTCTGAAGCAGTAAAAGTACTTCGTGGACTGCCAAAACTGAGTGATAATCTTGATAACTTCCGTTCATATATTAAAAATGAACTAAACAAAAATTTATTAGCTGTTTCAAACGAAATTACAGATCAATTAAATAAAGGTCAGAATACTTTATCTACAATTCAATCGAAATTGAACTCAATCAACCAAGTGATTAATGCAGGTCAAGATATCTTAAGTGATGGTAAAGAACGTATTGATACAATACAAAGCACTTTACCTGGTATTGAACAAACTTACATCAATGCCATGAAAACTGCTCAAGCTTACTTCCCAACTGTGAAGAAAGATGTTGCACAAGCCGCTAGTTTCGTGCGCAATGACTTACCACAATTGGAACAAGAATTAGCCAATGTCACTCAATCAGTAAACCAAAATTTACCGGCATTATTTAATCGATATGACAACGCTGTTAATTTATTAAATGAGAATCAACCACGCGCGAAAGAAGGTTTAGCTTCACTAGCTGACTTCGCACAGAATAAATTGCCAGACGTTGAGAAGGATCTTAAAAAAGCAGATAAAGTCTTCAAGAAACTAGACAAAGATGATGCTATCGATAAACTTATAGACACATTAAAGAATGATTTGAAAAAGCAAGCAGACACAATTGCAAATCCAATTAATAAAAAGACTACGGATGTCTTCCCAGTGAAAGATTATGGTTCAGGAATGACACCATTCTATACAGCGTTATCAATATGGGTAGGTGGCTTATTAATGGTAAGTTTACTTTCAGTAGATAACAAACATGAACATTTGCGACCTATATTAACAGCACGACAAATCTATATGGGTAAAGCTGGTTTCTTCTTCCTCTTAGGTATCATTCAAGCACTTATCGTGTCGATAGGTGACCTAGTGATACTTAAAGCGGCGGTGGAATCACCAGTCTTATTCGTAACCATCGCTGTATTTAGTTCACTCGTATTTAACTCAATCATCTATACATGCGTGTCCATGTTAGGTAATCCAGGTAAAGCTGTAGCGATTATCTTGCTCGTATTACAAATCGCAGGGGGTGGAGGAACATTCCCAATTCAAACGACACCACAGTTCTTCCAAACCATTTCACCATATCTGCCTTTCACTTATGCCATTGACGCCTTACGTGAAACTGTAGGTGGTATTGTACCTGAAATATTAATTACTAAAGTTGTCGTACTCACATTGTTCGGCCTCGGATTTATTATATTCGGTATATGTATGAAACCTGTGATGGATCCAATTATGCGTAAAATTGCTAAACGTGCAGCAGAAAGTAAAGTAACTGAATAATATACTAAAATCCCTCGAATTGTAAGATTCAATTCGAGGGATTATTTTAGTTATAAGCAATGCTTATTTAAGGATGGCTTATAATTAGATCCATGTGTCCATTAAACTGAATTGCTTTATCTTCTGTTGTTAAAATAAAATGCGTACCTTTTTGAACAGTGAATGTTTCGTCATCAACTGTTAATTGACCATCACCTTCAATGACTGATACTAAGCAATACGGATGAGGTTTCGTTAAAGTTAGATGTTCAGAAACATCCCATTTCTCTACTGTGAAGAACGTATTCGACACAAATTGCGTATAAGTGTTACCATCAATCTCTTTAGTATGTGGAGAAGTATTCGGCTGTCGATTAGAAATATCGATAACCTCTTTACTTTGTTCTAAATGTAATTCACGTGTGTTGCCATTTTTATCTTTTCTATCGTAATCATAAATACGATATGTGGTATCAGAAGATTGCTGTGTCTCTAAGATGAGGATGCCTGAACCTATCGCATGTACTGTACCAGCAGGAACATAATAGAAGTCGCCAGGTTGAACTGGAACATGAGTAAATAAATGGTCGAAGTCTTTATTATCAATGAGTTGTTCTAATTCTTCTTTTGTTTGTGCTTCTACACCATAGATGATTTCTGAGCCAGGTTCTGCATCAAGAATATACCAACACTCTGTCTTACCATATTCACCTTCATGTTTAAGTGCATAGTCATCATTAGGATGAACCTGTACTGAAAGTTGATCATGAGCGTCTAGAATTTTAGTTAGAAGCGGGAAGTGTGTTCTAGAATCGTTATCGAATAACGCACGATCTTCTTCCCATACCTCATCTAACGTCTTACCTTGATGTTTGCCATTTTCAATGACATTAGGTCCGTTCTGATGTGCTGAAATAGCCCAACATTCGCCAGTTTGATCACTTGGAATATCGTAACCAAACTGAGTTAAAGCATTGCCACCCCAAATGCGCTCTTGAAATACAGGCTTAAGAAACAATACCATATCTTACACTCCTTTATATCTCTTTTAAAATGTTGTAGATTTCATTTTTATCTTGAGCATGCACGAGGTTGTCTCTTGTATCATCATGCATTAAAGCTTTTGATAAGCGTTGCAATAATCTTAAATGCGTATCATTACTGTCATTTGGCACAGCGATAAGGAAGACCAATTGCGGTAATGAACCATCAAGGCTTTCCCACTGAATGCCTTTTCTATTTTGCATAACAGCTACGGCAGGTTGATTGACTGCACTTGATTTCGCATGAGGAATCGCCACATTCATACCAATGGCAGTAGTTGACTCTGCTTCTCGCTTAAGAATAGCTTCTTTAACTTCTTCAACATTAGAGATATAGTGATGTTCATTTAATTTAGAAATAAGCGTATCAATCGCATTGTCACGCGTAAGTTCAGTATTTGATATTTCAATAATATTCTCGGCAAATACTTCATGTTCTTTACTTTCATTTGTAGGCTCACTTTGTGGAGCAGTCGTTGCTACATTACTTTGTGTTGTTGTATCGTTTGCTGATGTAGAATCATTTTCAAGGGTAGGGTCAGTCTCGTGTGAATTCACTTCATTCACAGGTGTATGTCTCTTGAAAATTAAAACCGTCATCATTGTGACTAAACTACCGATAATGACAGCGATAAAGAACCAAAGGACCTTATCAATACCGCCAAGTACTGCTACAACTGGACCACCGTGGGCAACTCTATCTCCAACACCTCCCAGCGCGGCGATGACAGATGCTACCATAGCACCAATCATATTAGCTGGAATCGTTCTAAGTGGGTCTTGGGCAGCGAAAGGTATCGCACCTTCAGTGATACCGAAGAGACCCATTGTAAATGAGGCTTTACCCATTTCTTGTTCAGCTTTATTAAACTTACGTTTTTGAATAAATGTGGCTAAGCCTAAACCGATTGGAGGCGTACATACTGCTACAGCAACCATTCCCATCACTGCATAGTTACCTTCAGCAATTAATGCAGAACCGAAGAGAAAGGCAACTTTGTTAATCGGACCACCCATATCGAAGGCAATCATAGCGCCGATAATCAACGCTAGAATAATAATGTTTGCGCCTTGCATACCTTTTAACCATGTCGTCAATGCAGCAAAGATACTTGAAATCGGAGCACCGATGACAAAGATAAATATCAGTCCTACGATAAGTGAAGAAATAATAGGTATGATAATAATTGGCATAATCGGTGCCATCGCTTTAGGAACTTTAATTTGCTTAATCCATTTAGCGATATAACCAGCTAAGAAACCGGCAACAATACCACCTAAGAAACCAGCACCTGCAGTACTGCCATAGAGACTTCCGTCAGCAGCGATAGCTCCACCAATCATACCTGGAACAAGTCCGGGTTTATCAGCAATACTTACGGCAATATAACCGGCTAGAATTGGAACCATAAATTTAAAAGATAAGCTTCCAATATTTTCAATTGATTTCCAGAATGAATGCTCTGGAATGACGAGGCCTTTAGAAGTCGCTTCGCCACCTATAGTTAAAGCAATGGCCATCAGCAATCCACCTACAACGATGAATGGCACCATGAAAGAGACACCATTCATTAAGTGTTGATAGACCATTTGCATGCCACTTTTATGTTCATTATCTTCTTCAGAATTGTGGCTGTGAGTTTCTGAATCATTTCCATGATAGATACGGGCGTCTTGATCAATGATACGTTGAATTAATTGTTTTGGATGATGGATACCTTCACGCACGTTCTCATTAATGAGGCGTTTACCATTAAAACGTGAAAGATCAACTTGTCTATCAGCAGCGATAATGATGCCGTCTGCTTCTTTAATTTCTTTGGCAGTTAAAATGTTTTCAGCACCTACACCGCCTTGTGTTTCTACTTTGATATCTACGCCCATTTCTTTAGCAGCTTGTTCTAACTTTTCTTGAGCCATATATGTATGAGCGATACCGTTCGGACATGATGTTATAGCAAGTATTTTCATCGCTTTCACTCTCCTTTATTTAAAGTGTAAGCGTATTCAATGCTATATAAAAAAGAATAATTGCCGTTATTAGTGGCAATTATTCTCGAATTTGAGCGATTAACTTATTTTTAAAGTCATGGTTCTCCATCATACACCACTGATCAACCGTATGTTCATCAAGTTGGGCTAGTGACTGAATCATATTTTTCATCATTTGCGCATCCTTCTTCGCAATCGCTAGGAAGAATACTAACTTCACATCATGTTGTTTCCAAGGAATGGGGTGCTTGAATTTATAGACAATCACATGAGATTTCAGCACCTTCTCAGGATTACCGTGAGGAATCGCCATACCATTGCCTATGAAAGTTGAAGACTGACGTTCGCGTTCCATCGCAGATTCAATGTAACCGTCTAAAGTCGTTTGATGTTCTTCTAGAATCTCTTGAGTTCTCTTAAAGATTGAGAGTGCAATGGAAGGTTCATCTTGTTCGATGTCGGACTCAACCACAAATTCTATTGGTGACAGGGCATCTCTTTGTAACGTTGGGTTTTTAAACGTTTTAATTACATGTTCAACTTGGCGTTCATCATCTTTCGAAAATAATGGCGACACCTGAATCACTTTCGGAAGGTGTGATGAACGTTTGTGACTTAAGTCGATATCATGCGTTGTGATGAGTAAATCCACTTGCGCAAAGTCATATGTCTCAACATCTTCAAGTTTCAATGTATCAACAATTGATATTGAAGGACTTAATTTCTTAATTCTTTCAGCTAATAAAGTTGAAACCCCTAAGCCGTAATAGCACACAATGACGACGTTAATGGTCGAGTGCATTTGTCGTTCAATTGATGATTGAAAATGAATCGTCAAAAAGGCAATTTCATCTTCGCTAAGTTGTATGTCAGTGTCTTTAGATAACTGATGAATTACATCGTAAAGCGTGTTAAAGATAAAAGGATAGAGTTGTTTGATTTCAGATGTCAGCGGATTGTTGAGGTAAACATTGCGCATTAATCGTAAGTAGGTACGACTAAAGTGCGTATAAATATTTTCTTTTAGAATTGAATCTTTAGAAAAAGGAATATCTACATTCGTTTCCATCAATTGTATTAACCGTTGAATATAACTTTGAATAAAGAGTTGTTGGAAGCTTAAATCAAATTGATTGAAATGATAACTAATGAAGAATGAAAACAATTGACTCGTTTCATCAGTTAGCTGGTAACCTAGTTGTTGATTAATATCTTTAATACACTGTCGTGCTATGGCTAGAGAAGTTGGATTCGACTCCCAATCTAACTCCTCAGAGTTAGAGCGCTTAATAATTAAGATTAAATGCACAAGTAATTGTCGCACTTGATTATCTGACGTTTGAAGCTCGGAAGCTTGAATATGTTTCTTAATAATATGATGAATACGCTGAATATGTCCCTGTGGTAATTCTTGCAGAATCAAATCTTCCACTTTAATTTCATTCGAAGAGAGTTGATTCAGATGAAGAACCGCATTACTTAAATCCGAACCACTAGCATCGATAATGATGCCTTGTTTCCTTTTCAAAGTGATGGTGACATCAAATTTTTCACACCAAGTTTGGATACGTGTGACACAATCGAGTACATCTGCCTTTGATAGATGAAAATGTGATGCAAGCTCACTCAAAGTATATGTATGATGATCCATCAATAATTTATAAGCAATCGTAATTAATAACTTTCTCTCTTTAAGAATACTGTCATTTAATTGTCCCTCAATAAAACTAATAGAATATGCATCTAAATTTAATTGATAGCCTCTAGATTTAACACTCACTATAAGATTATCAATGAATGTAGAATTAATAACTTTAATATCATTCCTAACTGTGCGATTAGACACATTTAAATAAGCCGAAACTTCATTCCCGCTAATGTACGTTTGAGCGTTATTGATTAAGAGTTGAATGAGTTTAATCTGTCTGTTTATCATAGTCCATCTCACTTCTCCCACAAAGTTTGATTAGGAAAACGCTTACTCCACAATCAAAGTTTACTTGTTAGCGAGGAGATAGGCAAGTAGGTATGATAATCAACTTTGAAGAATTAAGTACGAAATTATCGATCATTGTAATCAAACAATTAATAGACTCCAAGTCTCCGATATTCAAGACAACGAACTTCCAAATTTAAATCATTACATTAGAACAATTGACTCAACAACTACTCCCATCAAACATTAATTTTAATTGACTTGCTCAAATAACAGTTTCTTCATTATATTGTTAAGCAAAATGTTATATGGGTATGAGTAAATTAGTTAGATGAGGAGGTATTATAGTTGAACATTTCTTCTAAATATTTTGATTATTTAGTTGTTTTTACCGCAGGCATAGGAATGTTTTTATCTACCTTAGATAGTGGGATTATTAACGTTGCATTACCTACTTTATCGAAATCATTTAATGTTGATACATCATTGATAACATGGAGTGTCACTTTATATACTTTATTATTGACGGGAACGATTATCATATTTGGAAGATTGAGTGACAAATTTAGTCGAATAAATATCTATAGTATCGGGCTTATTGTGTTTTTAATAGCTTCAATTTTATGTGGTTTTTCAAGTAATATTATCCAATTGATCACATTTCGAGGTTTGCAAGGCATCGGAGCAGCAATGTTGCAAGGCACTGCCACTGCTATTATTACAACTAGTATTCCTGAAGATAGACAAGGATCGGCCCTAGGAACGCTAAGTATACTTTTAGGAATAGGACCAGTTTTAGGACCTAGTGTAGGAGGGAGTTTACTCTCTTTAGGAAGTTGGAGATGGATATTTTGGATGAATATTCCCTTTATCGTAGTAGGGTTAGTTGGCTGTTTAATATTGAAGAGAAATATTAAAGAAAATAGAAGTACATCTATTCACCTAGATTTGCGAGGAAATATATTGTTATTTCTATCTATATTTTGTTTATTAATCAGTCTAACTGCATGGTCTCATAATTCTATTAAAAGTTTACTCGTTTATGGGAATTTAATAACTTTTATCATACTATTTAGTTTGTTTGTAGTATGGGAATTAAAAAATAGTCTTCTCTACAACTCTATGATAGACAATACGTTTTTGAGGATTTTTCGCATTAGGTGAGTATAATATAGGACGTCCTTTATACACACTTTTTGCATTTCTTCACTCACCAGTGTTATAATTTAGGTAACGAAAATAAGTATTCACTTATACACCAATCCCCCACTATTGCGAGTAGTGAGGGGATTTTTGTTGGTGTGGCTATATGTCACCTATTTTTATTGCGTTTACTTAGCCAATGAGTAAAAAACGCAATGGCACAGCCACTGATGACTGGTGCTATGATGTGAACGAAAATAAGCATCACTCTATACACCTCCTCTCTACGTCAAATTGACGCCTGAGGGATAGGCGACCTATATATTATATCATCCCCGAATATACGATGAGAGTTAACTTCCGATAAGTCATTTATGTTAACTAAAAAGACTCTAGTACAATTTGATATGTATTAGAGTCTTTTTGTTAGTTAGTCATTTAATTCTACTGATTTTATTTTTGGTTTTTCTGGTAGTAATGCATACTTAATTTTAACAGTTAGAGTAGCTAGTTTGTCATTAATATTCACTTGATAATAACCTATATGACCGCTACCTTGATTATCTGATTGTCCATTAATAGAAACTTTATCTTGGCTTTTTAGAAATTGATAAGTTTTATTATCTTTAGCAATTTCTTTTAAGTTTTTAGTATCTTTATTTTTAATAGAGGTATTTAATTGTTTTTCACTGGAATACATAACCCATTTATCAAAAAATAAGAAATTTAGAATCATATAACAAATGGCTACTACTATAATTACAAGAGCGATATAAATTAACTTTTTCAACGTTAAACACCTTTTTAAAATTATTTATAATTTATGATAACTCATAAGTATATGTAATTGCCAAATAAGATATAAAATTTAAATAAGTATTCACAATCTCTACAAATCATTCTTATATCTTAGTGATAATATAATAATTGAATATATTATCTATAGGAGTGATTTGGATGAGTAATTCTAAAAAAGTAGCTGTTGTTACTGGAGCGGCTCAAGGTATTGGTTTGAAAATTGCTGAACGTTTATTTAAAGATGGATTTAATTTAGCCATAGTTGATTACAATGAAGAAGGTGCTAAAAATGCTGCGTCATCTTTAACTACAAATGAACAAGAGGCAATTGCCTTTAAAGCTGATGTCTCAAATCGTGATGAAGTCTTTTCAGTATTAAGAAAAGTGGTCGAGCACTTTGGAGAGTTTAATGTATTAGTTAACAATGCAGGTTTAGGTCCAATGACGCCAATTGATACAGTGACACCTGAACAATTTGATCAAGTTATTGGAGTCAATCTAGGTGGCGTATTCTGGGGAATACAAGCTGCATTAGAACAATTTAATAAGTTAGGTCATGGCGGTAAAATTATTAATGCTACTTCTCAAGCTGGTGTAGAGGGTAATGCGGGATTATCTTTATATAGTAGTACTAAATTTGCTGTTAGAGGTTTAACACAAGTTGCTGCTCGTGATTTAGCTGATAAAGGTATTACAGTTAATGCGTATGCACCTGGTATTGTTGAAACACCAATGATGGAAGGTATTGCAATAAAATTAGCTAAAGAGAACAATCAACCCGAAGAGTGGGGTTGGAAACAGTTCACTGATCAAATCACTTTAAAACGTCTTTCAAAACCGGAAGATGTGGCTAACGTTGTCAGCTTCTTAGCAAGTAGTGATTCAGACTATATTACAGGACAAACTATCATTGTTGATGGTGGTATGAGATTCCATTAATAAAAAATAAAAACGTTTATGCATACATCTGTTTGCATAAACGTTTTTTTATTACTCGTGTTTATTTTGTGTGCTGTTGTTATTGTTTTGTTGGTTACTTGGTTTGTTTTCAGAGTTTTGTGAGCTAGATTGCTGGTTGTTAGGTTTCTCTGATGTTGATGGTTGTGTAGAGTTCTGACTATTTTGTTGTGAATGGTTATTGTAGTTATTATTGCTCGTGTTATTTTGCGTGCTTGGTTTGTAGTTGTTCTTAGATGGTTTATCTTTAGTTTCGTTTGTTTTGGTTTGTTGTTTATCGTTTTGATACTGATTATTGCTAGGTTGCTTAGTTGTGTTGTTGGAATGATTGATATTAGAGTTTCCGTTATATGTGCCAGATGCTGGTTCTGATTGCGCATTTTCTTGGCTTTGGTTAGCGTTATTATTTCCATTATATTGATCGCTGTCTTGATTAGATTTATTTTTCTTCTTATGTTTCTCTTCAGTTTTTTGATTGTCTTTATTTGAGTCTGTATTAGAAGATTTGCTTTCATGCGTCATTGCTGCATAAATTGAGAAGCTTAATGCAGCGACAAGAAGGATCACTACGATGCTTGCTAATATCTTTTTCAAATGGTTGTCCTCCGTCCTTATTAAATTTTTCTGTATTCTATTATAATCGTTTTCGGGTCATAAGTAGAACTATTTTGAAATAATAAGTTACATATATCATACCAATTATTTTTGAAAATATAAAAAATCACAAGAATGTAATAAAAAACATTAAAGAAAAATTTGCACTTTATGTAATCGTATTGTAATATTGTAATTGAATCGTAATATCCCATCTTTGTTGTACATAAATAGCGATTCCAATAAAAACAGAGGAGAGATCCATTTATGAACAGAACTACAAAAGTAATCTTATCGTCAATGTTAGCAGCCGGAACAGTATTTGGAGTTGGCCTTTCAACAGATACGCCACCAGTGAATCAAGCCCATGCAGCAACAGCACCTTACTACTCATTTACAGGATATGCTGGTAATCATGCCTCATTTGTTTTAAACCAACTATTTATTAATTCGTTAAAGTATGACACTTTTAGAATGAATGGAATTAAAATTCCTTACACAACTGGTAAAAATCATGTGAACAAATATAAAGGCACGGTTAAGAAATATGACCAAAGCTTTAGTGGAGTTAATACTAAGAAAACGAGAGCAGGTAGCGTAGAGTTTAAAGTTACAAGTCATCTATCTGTGAAACAACTTAAAGAAGCTTATGGTAAAGGTTTGAGAGCTTTACCTAACAAGCACAAAGGCACTAAAACGTATGCTTATAGCCCAGGAAATAAACACTATGGTATATCATTTACTACTAAGAATAATAAAGTAACTAAAATTACAATCGGAACACTAGGTGTGACTGGAGAAAAATTCTAGCTAATCATTTATTAATACGTAATGAACAAGCAACATTAAATTTAGAAAAGAGATAGCTTATCATGAGAAAACTAACTAAAGTATTTGTAGCATCAACTATCGCAATGGGAACATTAGTAGGAGTGGGTGTTTCTACGGCTTCACCAGTTAATGGCATTGCTCAAGCTACAAACTCACATTACTATACGTATCAAGGTTACGTTAAAGGAAATGGATCATTCTTAATTAAAGAGCAATTTATTAAAGCCGTTAAGAGTAATAATGTGACATTTAATGGAATTAAATTGAAACATTCGACTGGTACTAAAATGGTCGATAAGTATGATCAACATTTCGAAGGTGTCGCAAATGATGGGATTAAGGCTAAACAAGTCCAATTTACTGTGACTAAAGATTTAACCTTAAATCAGCTGAAAAAAGCTTATGGCAAAGATTTAATTAAGAAAAGTCATAATAAAAACAAGGATGGCGGTATTTTTTGTTATACACCTTCAGGTAAAGGTTTAGGTGTATTGTTTGTAGTAGATAATAGTCGTGTCGTAGCAGTGACGATTGGCTACTCACTTTCTACACCAAGTAAATAAGATTTATAGGTGGAGGCTGTAACATAGATAATTGTCTCAACCTTAATTAACATATTGGCAGTAGATATCTGAATTGAAAGTGCACTTATGCTAAGCTTCTTTCAATCTTAGTCATCCTTGCCGGAGTGGTACAAAGAAATTAATTTTGACAAATTATATTTCTGTGCCACTCTTTTTTATTTAGTGGAGAAATATTTATTCAAATCTATAAAATTAGAGTAGGGAAAACTGATATGATGAATAGAGAGACACTGATAAAGGTCAATGATGATGATATCCTCCCCCTTATTAAAGTGCACCAGCGCTTAAGAATTTTAATTTTCCTTATACGTAATTTAAGTTGTATCAATGAAATATTAAAATTTGATAAAGTTCACTTTCTGTCGGAAAATTAATTTTCAAAGTGAGTGGGTATAGAAGTCATGGAAAGGTGGTAATCATTCATGAGTGTATTAACAAATGAAGAGAGAGTCAAAATTCTATCGGATATCGTCGCAATCAAAACAGTGAACGACAATGAATTGGAAGTAGCGAAATACTTACAAAAGTGGTTCGACAAGTATGGAATTGAATCAGAATTAGATGAAGTTTCAGAAGGACGTGCCAATTTAATTGCCACTGTTGGTTCAGGTCAACCTGTCATCGGTATTTCAGGTCACATGGACGTGGTCGCTGAAGGAAATCATGATGACTGGACTTACGATCCATTTGAATTGACTGAAGATAATGGTTACTTGTATGGACGCGGTGCTGCTGATATGAAATCAGGTTTAGCAGCATTAGCCATTGCGTTAATCGAAATTAAAGAAAGTAACCAGTTAAATAAAGGTACAATTAAATTTATGGCGACTGTTGGTGAAGAAATGGAACAAGCAGGTTCTTCACAATTATATGAAAAAGGCTATGCAGACGATTTAGACGCGTTACTTATCGCTGAACCGTCTTATCCAAGTTTAGTCTATGCGCATAAAGGTTCTATGGATTTCCGAATCACTTCTAAAGGTAGATCTTCACATAGTTCAATGCCATTCTTAGGTGAAAATGCGATTAAACCACTACTCGAATTTATTCAAAATATTGATAAAGAATATGAAGAACTTACGCAAACTGTTAAAGGTGAGTCTTTAGACTACAGTAATATGGTGAATAAGTTAGCAGGTCAATTACCTGAAAATGTCACTAAAGAACAGGCTAAAGATTTAATTGAAGGTTTAGTCATGACAAATAGTATCTTTAACGGTGGTTCACAAGTCAATTCTGTACCGGATAGTGCGACTGCTGAATTTAACGTGCGTACTATACCAGAATATAATAATGACAAAGTTAAAGAATTATTTAATAAATATTTAAAACAAGCTAACGAAAATGGTTCAAGTTTATCTCAAGAAATCTATCTTGATTTAGCGCCTGTTGTAACAACTGGTAAAAATAGATTGGTAGAACTTGGCCATGAGAAAGCACAAGCACATTTCCCTAATGAGGAAGGTTTAATTATTACGCCGACTGTTGCGGTTACAGATGCGTCTAACTTACTTCGTGGTAAGGATGAGCACTTCCCATTCTTAATGTTCGGCCCTGGTATTAGACCTCATCAAGTTGACGAATGTGTTGAAAAACAAAATTATCTTGATTTTGTTGATTATTATATCGATTTCTTAACGTCATTTACTGATGAATTTTAAGTATTAATTGATAAGGTGAAAGCCCATCTCGCTAGAAAAAGTGAGGTGGGCTTTTTTGTGCATTTTTGATTGAATGGATATTTTTAGTGAATTCATAGGCTTTTATTTGTAAGGGTCTAATTTTTATATATAAAGATGAAATATGATAATTATATATAAATTAGGGAATATATATTAATGTATAGGACATCTGGGGGGATGAAAATGGACTTAAATAAATTAATTACTCTAATCGAAAATAAAAAGCACAATGAGTTATATAGGATGTTTTCTAAAAGTTTTAAGCGCTCTATTAGTAAACGCATGTTAAAGGAAACATTAGATCTATATATGAAATATGCGAAGAAACATACTTTGTATGTTGATATAGGTAATGAAAAGAGTGGCGAAAAAATCTGGCTAGATGAATACCAAAATTATGGTATTTTCGTGTTATTGGAAAATGATGTTATTTATAGTTTAATACTGAAACCCCTCTATTATTTTAAAGATAAATGGACGAAACAGACTTATGATCTTCCTATTAAAGATGAATGGCTAATATATTGGGGTGGAGATAACGAATTATTTAATTACCACTATAACTATGAAACGCAACGCTATGCATATGATTTAGTGAAACTAGTCAATGGTAAAACGATGTATGATGGTGGTCAATTTTGTTCAAATTATTATAGTTTTGGGGCGAATGTGGTTGCACCGATTTATGGAGAGGTTGTCAAAGTTGTGAACCATATTAATGATAATACGCCTGGAAACACAAATGAGAGTGAGCCATATGGAAATTATGTAATGATGAAGCATGGCGATCATGAGTATAGTGTTCTTGCCCATTTAAAGAAGCATTCGATTACTGTACATGAAGGGGATTTAATTTATGCGCAAGAAGTGATTGGCCAGTGTGGCAATTCAGGAAACTCTACCGAACCTCATTTACACTTTCAAGTTATGAATGCCCCTGATTTGGAAAATGGTCAATCATTGAAGATTCAATTTAAAGATTATAATAATCCTATTAAAGGTGAAATATTAAAAAATGATTGATGGAAATTACTCGATTGAATGTCGAGTAATTTTTTTATGTTTCAAAACCCTTGATATCAAAGGTATTACGCACAATACACTTTCGCTTAATTTCATTATGCATAATATAATTATTAATTTTATTGCAGTTTAATTAATAAAAATAAATAAATACAGTTTATCAAAGTTTAAATACTAACATAAGTTTTTGACATAATGAACATATTATTTATACAAATAATTTATAAATGAAAAGTATGTGAATAAAATGCAGTTTCCATTTACTTAACAGAAAATTAAAATTACGATGGCACCGTAAGTTGCTTTTTCAAAAATTTATAGGAGGTTACGAGATGAAAAATTTTTCAAAATATGCACTTACAAGTATCGCAGCACTTACGGTCGCAAGCCCCTTTGTCACTATGGATGGCCATGCTAAAGACAAGTCAGTAAAACAAGACATTGATGCGAAGGTTACTCAACAGACTGACGCACCAAAAGCACTTAAAGCATTGCCTGGTTCAGAAAACGTTAAGAACCATTATAAAGACTATGTTGTCACTGATGTAAAAAAAGACAACAAAGGATTTACGCACTACACTTTACAACCTAAGGTAGGTAACGTCTTTGCTCCTGATGAGGAGGTTAAAGTACATGTGAATACTGAAGGCAAAGTTGTATTAATTAACGGTGACACTGACGCGAAGAAGGTGAAACCAACTAATGAGGTGTCGATCAACAAAGAACAAGCATCTAAAAAAGCGTTTGAAGCGGTTAACCTTAATCCTAAAAAAGCGAAAAATATGAAAGAAGACGCCGTCAAAACAAATAAAGTAGAAATCGATGGTAAAACAAATAAGTATGTTTACAATGTAGAATTGATTACCACAATACCTAAAATTTCACATTGGAATATCAAAGTTGATGCAGAAACAGGCCAAGTTGTCGATAAACTAAATCTCATCAAAGAAGCAGCGACGACAGGTACCGGTAAAGGTGTGCTTGGTGATACGAAACAAATTAATATCAATAGTGTAAATGGAGGATATGCGTTACAAGATTTAACGCATCAAGGACAATTAGCAGCTTACAATTATAGTGATAACACTGGCCAACATTCGCTCATCAAAGATAACGATAAAAACTTCACAGATGATAATCAACGTGCTGGTGTTGACGCTAATTACTACGCTAAACAAGTGTATGACTACTATAAAGATACTTTCGGTCGTGAATCATATGATGATAGAGGAAGTTCAATTATCTCTCTAGCCCACGTAAACAAATTCCAAGGTTCTGATAATAGAAATAATGCCGCATGGATTGGCGATAAGATGATATATGGGGATGGAGACGGACGAACATTTACAGCACTATCTGGTGCAAATGACGTTGTAGCTCATGAAATCACACATGGTGTAACCCAAGAAACAGCGAATCTTAATTATCGTAATCAATCAGGTGCTTTAAATGAAAGTTTCTCGGATGTCTTCGGTTACTTTGTCGATGATGAAGATTTCTTAATGGGTGAGGATGTGTATACACCAGGACAAAATGGAGATGCACTAAGAAGTATGTCCAATCCCGAACGATTTGGACAACCATCTCACATGGATGATTATGTAAATACACAATCAGATAATGGTGGTGTACACACTAACTCTGGAATTCCTAATAAAGCAGCTTACAATACAATACGTAGTATTGGAAAGGGTAAAGCACAACAAATTTACTACAGAGCGCTCACAGAATATTTAAGTTCAAATTCAAACTTTAGTGATGCTAAAGAAGCGCTGTATCAATCAGCTTTAGATTTATATGATAAAAACACAGCTAACCAAGTAGCAGATGCATGGGACGACGTTGGTGTATAAATAATTGAAACTTTAAATCGTTTAAATCAGCCATAAACAATCTATCAACGAACATAATCAACGCCTTAATAAACAAGAATTAATGTTAAACACTTACAAATATTAAACGCCTTAATAAATGATGATCAAACAATGTTTGGCTTCATGTGGCCCTTACTCTAACAGTAGAGTAGGGGCTTTAAAATATTCTTAGGGAGGAGACTGCGGGTTGTCTAGCCGAAGTGAGACGGCAGTCTATTGATTGAAACTATTAATAGATATTCTTAACTCTACCTAACCTTTTTATTCTATCTTATAAATGTTATAAAGAGTGAAAGAGACAATACAAATGAGGGGTTATAAACACGAATGATCCAATGAAAGATTTTAATTTAAGAGACGTTATAGGAATATTGATTATGGGATTCGTTAGTTTTTTTAAGTTGCCTTTACTAAATGTCGTATTATTAGCATTGCTTATGATTATTGTGACATCTTTTATAAATGAAAAATTATGCTCTAAAAGCAATATTACTAGGAGAGAAGAGGATGAAAAAGATAAAACAACTTGAAGTTATTGATATTCTGTTAATCATTATTAGTTTATTAGCCGTTTTAATTGGAGTTTTGCAGATATTTAATTTAATACACGTATCGCCAATCATTACGTTAATACTTCTTATAATCATTGTCGTCCTTAATCTGTTTAAGTCATTGGATGAACATAAACATTCCAAATAGAAAATAAAGTGTTAGGAGATAAGAAGTGCGTAAATTATTAAAGAAGTTAACTAAAAAAGATTTCGTATTGATTGTCATTTTATTTATAGTTGCAGTGATGTGCTTCTTAAATACCTTTGACATAGTAAAGTTGTCAGAAAGCCAATCTAATTATGTTGCCACTATTTATACCATTATCGTTTTTATTAGTTTGATTCGAATAAATAAGAAAGATAAACACGATCAATGATAGAAAGGTTTAGGAGTTGATTGGGGTTGAATAAATCTGAGCAAGGTCTGAATATTATAGATTTCATTTTATTTACACCACTAATCATTCTTTTCTTCATTAATATTTTAATATTCACTCATTTGATTCACGTAT
This sequence comes from Staphylococcus sp. TE8, assembly GCF_000692055.1. Classification (NCBI taxonomy): domain Bacteria; kingdom Bacillati; phylum Bacillota; class Bacilli; order Caryophanales; family Staphylococcaceae; genus Staphylococcus; species Staphylococcus sp. TE8. Next base: position 492,082 of record NZ_JMGB01000002.1, on the reverse strand, counting down.
CTGCATTTTATTCTAACTTATTATCAATCATTAATTCGGCTTTATTAATGATTGGATGGATTAGAATGATTTATAAAGATAAGACATCTTAGACATTGTACAAATGATTGTTCAATGTCAGTTATACATTAAAGTGATGTATAGTACTACCTGTGTTACTCAATATTTGTCACAAAATTTTACATACTTTCTCATATATTTTTAACATTAGAATGATAAATTATTATTAAATAAAAAGAATTATTAAAGTTTAAATGAATTTAAATTAGATTTAGTGAGGAGTTTATCATTTAATGAAAAAGAGTAAACGTCAGGATTTAGTAACCATGATTGTTAAACAAAATCACATCTATAAAAAAGCAGATATCATTGATTATATTGATGATCACTTTGGCATTCGTTATAGTATGACAACCATTGCGAGAGACTTGAGAGAACTTAATATTTTTCGTCTGCCAGCTGAGAGCAAACAATTTGAATACAAAATTTTAAATAATCAATCGCAAATCGACGCTAAAATTAAGCTAGATGATTATCTAGAAACAGAAATCATTAGTACCGTGATTAAAGAATCATATATACTTATAAAGACGTCACCAGGATTTGCGCAAAGTATCAATTATTATATTGACCAATTACAACTTAAAGAGATTGTTGGTACTATAAGTGGCAACGACACTATTATGATACTTACTCATTCTAAAGCAATGGCTGAATATGTGTATTACAAAATATTCAATCATAATTATTCATAATCTCTCATATCTGAATAATGAATCGAAAGGCCTGGTAAACGTATTGCATGCGTTTGCTAGGTCTTTTATATTACTAAAGTTATTAATTCACATATTGACTAACTATTCATTTAAGTGAATAAAAAACTTTTTATCGAAACATTCATTATTTCATATTAGCTGAATATTCATTTTCCATACGAAATAACAATACAAAAATGTATAAACAATCATATAAATGTATTGAATAACCAAATTGTACAAAACTTTCTACATTGAACTTGTGAATATAATCACATAAATATATGTGAAATCACTATATACTCATGTTGAAGTTACAGAAAAGGAGGAAATGAATATGGCAGATGGACCCATTCAAGTAAACAGTGAAATTGGTAAACTTAAAACCGTTTTACTTAAACGTCCAGGTAAAGAGTTAGAAAATTTAGTTCCAGATTATTTAGGTGGTTTACTATTTGACGATATTCCTTATTTGGAGGTTGCTCAACAAGAGCACGATCGGTTCGCCAAAGTGTTACAAGATGAAGGAGTAGAAGTACTATACTTAGAGAAACTTGCTGCAGAAAGCATTGAAGATTCAGATATTAGAGAACAATTCATCAATGATGTGTTAGCAGAATCTCGTAAAACAATTCTTGGTCATGAGAAAGAAATAAAAAAATTATTCTCAACATTATCTAATCAAGAGTTGATTGATAAAGTTATGGCTGGTGTGCGTAAAGAAGAGATAAAATTAGAATCTACGCATTTAGTTGAGTATATGGATGACAAGTATCCATTCTATTTAGACCCAATGCCTAACTTATACTTCACTCGTGACCCACAAGCATCAATAGGTCGAGGTATTACAGTGAATCGTATGTTTTGGAGAGCTAGACGTAGAGAATCAATCTTCATTTCATACATTTTAAAACATCATCCTCGCTTCAAAGATGCGGATGTTCCGGTATGGTTAGACCGTGATTGTCCTTTCAACATTGAAGGTGGGGACGAACTTGTACTTTCTAAAGAAGTACTAGCAATTGGAATATCAGAACGTACGTCAGCTCAAGCTATCGAACGCTTAGCACGACGTATATTTAAAGATCCGTTATCCACTTTTAAAAAGGTAGTAGCAATTGAGATTCCAACTAGCCGTACATTTATGCACTTAGATACAGTTTGTACAATGATTGATTATGATAAGTTCACAACGCACTCTGCAATCCTTAAAGCTGAAGGTAATATGAACATTTTCATTATTGAAAATGATGAAGCTAGTGATGACATTAAAATCACTCATTCAAGTCACCTTAAACGAACATTGGAGGAAGTACTTGGTGTTGATAATATCGAGTTAATCCCAACTGGTAATGGTGATGTGATTGATGGTGCACGTGAACAATGGAATGATGGTTCAAACACATTATGTATCCGTCCAGGTGTAGTAGTCACATATGATCGTAACTATGTATCAAATGATTTGTTAAGAAAACGCGGTATTAAAGTAATTGAAATTCCTGGAAGCGAACTAGTTCGCGGACGTGGTGGCCCAAGATGTATGAGTCAACCATTATTCAGAGAAGATTTATAGAATAGTATTCAAACACCTGTTATAGTGTAGTTGAAATCGCTTTCAATTTTAAGACTAATCATATTAAGTTTTGAAGGCGCTGATGATTTACACTGCGACTAATTAGATGAAAGGGGCGTATATTATGGAAAAAATCCGGAAACCATTTGACTTAAAAGGAAGATCACTACTTAAAGAATGTGATTTTACCAAAGAAGAATTTGAAGGTTTAATAGATTTTGCCATGACGTTAAAAACGTATAAACAACAAGGCACACCGCATCGTTATTTAGAAGGTAAAAACATTGCATTACTTTTTGAAAAAACGTCTACACGTACGCGTGCTGCATTCACAGTCGCATCTATTGATTTAGGTGCACATCCTGAATTTTTAGGAAAAAATGATATACAATTAGGAAAAAAAGAATCTGTTGAAGACACTGCGAAAGTATTAGGCAGAATGTTTGATGGTATAGAGTTTAGAGGTTTCTCACAAGAGAAAGTAGAACAACTTGCAGAATTCTCTGGTGTACCAGTTTGGAACGGATTAACAGATGATTGGCATCCAACACAAATGTTGGCAGACTTTATGACAGTAAAAGAAAACTTCGGACATCTTGAAGGCATTAATTTGACTTATGTCGGTGATGGACGTAATAACATGGCACATTCATTAATGGTAGCTGGTGCGATGCTTGGTGTAAATATTAGAATTTGTACACCACAAGCACTAAGTCCTAAAGATGCTTATGTAGAAATTGCTAGAGATTGTGGCTCTAAATATGGTGGTTCCGTGTTAGTCACTGATAAGATCGAAGAAGCAGTTAAAGATGCCGATGTTATTTATACAGATGTATGGGTATCTATGGGCGAAGAAAGTGAGTTTGAAGAACGCATTAATTTATTGAAGGACTATCAGGTCAATAAAGCGATGTTCGAATTAACTGGTAAAGACAGTACAATCTTCTTACATTGTTTACCAGCATTTCACGATACACAAACAGAATACGGTCAAGATATATATGATAAATATGGCCTCAGTGAAATGGAAGTTACTGATGAAATCTTTAGAAGTGAGCACTCTAAAGTATTTGATCAAGCCGAAAATCGCATGCACACAATTAAAGCTGTTATGGCTGCTACACTAGGCTAGATTAAATCTACACAACATCATGAGGAACTATAGACTTACAACATACAAAACAAATTGAGCCACTCCAAGTGTATGAAGTCAAATGAGTGATTGTGTTTATCATATTCGAGCAGTGATGAATCAAGATTAAACGTTCATCATCATTAAGTCGTTACGAATTGACCGTTATCAATCCGTCCGTAGTCACATGTTTACTAACCCGTTTAATGTAACGGTCGTAACTATCTTTCACACCTTTCCACAACACCCACTCTCGCATACTGACTTAATGACAGGATATGAATGAAAGAAAATACACTATTAGTTTCAGCACAATGATAACAATTAAAGGGAAAAGTAAGTCTATAGATTCCTACTTCTAAAGGAGAAATGAATATGAGCGAACAAGGAGAAAATAAGTTAAGTCGATCATCATTGATAGGTCTTGTAATAGGATCAATGATAGGTGGCGGTGCATTCAATCTCATGTCTGATATGGGAGGACAAGCTGGTGGTTTAGCCATTATTATAGGATGGGTTATCACAGCCATAGGCATGATTTCATTAGCATTCGTTTTCCAAAACCTTACAAATGAACGACCGGATCTTGATGGCGGTATATACAGTTATGCCCAAGCTGGTTTTGGCGATTTTATCGGCTTTGCAAGTGCATGGGGATATTGGTTCTCTGCATTTTTAGGGAACGTCGCGTACGCAACATTACTAATGTCTTCCATCGGTAACTTTTTCCCAATTTTTAAAGGTGGTAACACATTCCCAAGTATACTCGTTGCTTCAATTTTATTATGGGGTGTTCACTTTTTAATACTTAAAGGGGTAGAAACTGCGGCGTTTATTAATAGTATTGTTACGGTTGCCAAGTTAATACCTATATTATTAGTCATTATATGCATGTTAGTTGCCTTTAATTTTGAAACTTTTAAAGAAGGATTCTTCGGAATGAATGCACATGGTGCACTACCATTTAACTTTGGAGACACAATGTCTCAAGTGAAAAGTACAATGCTCGTCACTGTATGGGTATTTATCGGTATAGAAGGTGCTGTCGTCTTTTCAAGTCGTGCCAAAAGTAAGAAAGATGTAGGTACTGCAACAGTAATAGGATTAATTTCAGTGTTACTCATCTATTTCTTATTAACTGTATTAGCACAAGGTGTTATCATTCAAAACCATATCTCTCAATTAAACGCACCATCTATGGCACATGTCCTTGCTTACATCGTAGGTGATTGGGGTTCAACACTTGTAAACATCGGACTAATTATCTCAGTTTTAGGTGCATGGTTAGGTTGGACACTACTTGCCGGAGAGTTGCCTTTTATCGTTGCGAAAGATGGATTATTCCCGAAATGGTTTGCTAAGGAAAATGAAAACGGCGCACCAGTCAATGCATTATTAATCACTAACATATTAGTTCAAATTTTCTTGATTAGTATGTTGTTCACTGACAGCGCGTACCAATTTGCATTTTCATTAGCATCTAGTGCCATTTTATACCCATATATGTTCAGTGCCTTTTACCAAGTTAAGTACACTATTGAACATAAACAACACGCGACACCTAAACAATGGACAATAGGTATACTCGCCTCATTATACGCAGTATGGCTAGTCTATGCTGCAGGATTTGATTATTTATTATTAACAATGTTGCTTTACATTCCTGGTCTTATCGTTTATTCAATCGTTCAAAAAAATAACCAAACACGCTTAACACGCATTGACTATATCTTCTTCGCTATCATTATCATTCTATCTATTGTCGGACTTATACGACTATGTAGTGGCGCGATTAACGTGTTCTAGAAAAAGGAGCGAACTGTTATGGATAAAAAAATTGTCATCGCATTAGGTGGTAATGCGATTCAGACGTCTGAAGGTTCAGCAGAAGCACAACGACGGGCTATTCGCATGACCATGCAAACACTTAAACCACTATTTCAATCCGATAATGATATTGTCATTTCGCATGGTAATGGTCCTCAAATAGGTAATTTATTGATTCAACAATCTCAATCTGATAGTGAACAAACGCCCGCTATGCCACTTGATGTATGTGGGTCTATGACACAAGGTATGATAGGCTACTGGTTAGAAACAGAAATTAACCGTGTACTATCTGAGATTGGCAGTGACAGAGCTGTCGGTACTATTATTACTCGTGTAGAAGTCGATAAAGATGATCCGAGATTTGATCGACCAACTAAACCGATTGGTCCATTTTATACTGAAGAAGAGATGCAAGAATTGAAAGAAGCGCAACCTGAGGCTATCTATAAAGCAGACTCAGCTGGTCGTGGTTATAGAAAGGTTGTCGCATCACCTTTACCAATTTCAATACTTGAACATAAATTGATAAGTACACTTGTTGAACAAAAAAATATCATCATTGCATGTGGTGGTGGCGGTGTACCTGTTATTAAGAAAGATAATACTTATGAAGGTGTTGACGCCGTCATTGATAAAGACTTCGCTAGCGAGAAGTTAGCTGCCTTAATTGATGCGGATACGCTAATGATTTTAACCAATGTAGAGCACGTGTATATTAATTTTAAAGAACCTAATGAAGAAAAGTTAACAGATATTGATGTTGAAACTTTGAAACGTTACGCGAAAGAGGGTAAATTCGCTGAAGGATCAATGCTACCTAAGATAGAAGCGGCGATTGATTTCGTTGAAAGTGGGGAGCATAAAGAAGCGATCATCACTAATTTGGAAAATGCTTATCAAGCGTTCGACAAGCAAGCAGGTACACATATTCATAAATAATGAATGATTATGCTATTGGAGATTTAAGAACGATGGCCCCTAATCAAAAAATATAACATCTTTGAAGCGGTTCTTCTTTGACACTTACCCCGTTAACAACTTGTAAAAGATGTTTGGTTGTTCCTCTATCCAATAGCTTAGGTAGTAAGGAGTTTATGTTATGGCTGGAAATCAAATGTTTTGTAGAGAAAATGAACTTGATGAAAGTTTTAAACAATTAGCGTCATATATTCATATACCTGTAGGTGTCTTACTTCCATTTAAAAGCCAATGCTTTGTGAGACATTATAGTAAGGGTCAGGTAATTTACTTTTCGTCAGATGAAACGACGCATATCTATTTATTAATAGAAGGGAATATAATGAGAGAAAACTTTAATCTTAATGGTGATGTGTATCGTTATTTAAATAGAGAAAAAGTGTTATTTCCCTTAAACAATTTATTTCAAGATAAGGCGCCAAATGAAATGTGCACCGCATTGACGAATTGCGAAGTGATTGGCATACCTAAAGATTTAATTGAATATCTTTGTAAAAATCATGAGGATATCTTTGTAAGGTTATTTGAATTATTGAGTGCAACACAATGCCAACACATTGAATATAATATGGCGTTAACCAGCAAGCTTGCGAAAGAACGCGTAACAAAGATATTACGCTATCTTTGCCAAACAGTTGGTTATGATAATGATGAATTTTATGAAATTAAGCAATTCATGACGATACAACTGTTGAGCGATATGGCCGGTATATCTAGAGAAACCACAGGTCATATCATTAATGAACTTCGAGAGGATAAAGTTCTATTCAAAAGTAATAAAAACTGGTTAATCAGCAAAGATTTATAATGACACTTAAAAAATTTAATATTTCATAATTACTTTAGAGCGTTAGTTAAATGATATTCATATGAATTATTTAACTAACGCTTTTTGTTTTCTTAAAAAATTTACTAATATAAAAATAATACGTTGAAACGCTAAATATTCTGAAATAAAATTGAAATTCAAAAAATAACACCAAAAACAAATTTCATATATTTTGTGAATTATTAATAACATTTTAATTAACTCTTTTATATAAAAAGAAATTGTAGTATTATATTCTGTGTGATTATATAAATCACAAAATTTTTTTAGGGAGAGAAGTAATTTGAGAAAAAGAATGGATTTCGTGCCTAACAGGCACAATAAGTATGCCATTAGAAGATTTACAGTAGGAACGGCATCAATATTAGTTGGTGCAACATTAATATTCGGAGTGAATCATGAAGCTAAAGCGGCTGAGACTTCAACTGAATTAACTCAGGCACAAGTGGATGAAGATTGTTCGGGTATTACTGATCAAGGCCAGCAAGAAGAAATGTTAACAGAAACTCAAAACACACAAAACGACTATAACGAGCAACAACCAACTCAGCAAATAGACAACGATTGTATTATTGATGAAGTTCCTATGAACGAAGTTGAATATAGTGATGATGCATCATCCAAAGCCCAAGAAGAAGATGCTACATCATTAGAAAATGTTTCAACAGATATTAACACACGTAATACGGAGAATGAATCAGTTGACGCCCAATCAACTGATAACTGCATTGCAAATGAACAAACTTTTGACAACGAATCAGTGCAAGAACAAACAGATAACCAAGTGAACAACGACAATAATATAGATGAATTACAAAAAGCCCAAGAATATGAAACTCAAGAAGAAAATAATGATGCTAATCAATCATTGTCAGAATCAGCAGACTGTGAAAATGGTATTCAAGCAGGTTCTAACAATTACGATATAGAAGCAATAAGTGGTGTTTCCGAAAATAATAATGATGATTTAGATAATTCATCTGATGTCTCAGCTAATGGAGACGTTGCTGAAAATGTTTCAGCTTTAGATAGCAACTCAGATTGCGATTTATACGCGGATCGTAGCTTAGACTATGACACTGACTCAACAAGCAATGATTACAACACAGATAGTGATTACAATACAGATTGTGACTACGGCTCGGATCGTAGCTTAGACTATGATACTGATTCAACAAGTTATGATTACAACACAGATAGTGGTTACGACACAAACAGTGAATATAATACTGATTGTGATTACAACACAGATAGTGATTACAACTCAGACTGTGATTATAGCTCAGATAGTGATTCAGGCTTAGATTATGATTCAGATTCAAGCTATGATTCAGACTCAAGCTACGATTCAGACGCAAGCTATGATTCAGACACAGACTGTGATTACAACTCAGACTGTGATTCAGACTCAAGCTATGATTCAGACTCAAGCTACGATTCAGACACAGACTGTGATTACAACTCAGACTGTGATTCAGACTCAAGTTATGATTCAGATTCGGACTATGATTCAGATTCAGATAGTGATTTAGATTCAGATAGCGACTCAGATTCAGACTGTGGTTCGGATTCAGACTGTGACTCAGACTCAGACAGTGATTCAGACTCAGATAGTGACTCAGATTCAGACAGCGACTCAGATTCAGACAGCGATTCATACTCAGATAGTGACTCAGATTCAGATAGCGATTCAGACTCAGACTGTGGTTCGGATTCAGACTGTGATTCAGACTCAGACAGCGATTCAGACTCAAGCTATGATTCAGACTCAGACTGTGGTTCGGATTCAGACTGTGAATCAGACTCAGATAGCGATTCAGACTCAGACAGCGACTCAGATTCAGATAGCGACTCAGACTCAGATAGTGACTCAGATTCAGACAGCGGCTCAAATTGTGATTCTGGTTCAGAACATAAAGTACCAGTAGTACCAACACAGTATCATGAAATGACATCTCATCATGACTCAAACCATCATTATAATAATCTAGTGATGGAGCAGCATCATAAGCAAGAACTACCAGATACTGGTTATGATGTGGCAAATAATGGTACGTTATTTGGAGGTATTCTTGCAGCATTAGGATCATTACTTTTAGTAGGAAGCAAACGTAGAAGTAAGAAATACTAAACCATCATTTACTATTTAATTTTTAAACCCGAGCTTTGTTGCTCGGGTTTTTCTATGAAATAAAACAAAGTAAATGTAAAATAGAATTGAACACGAATGAAGGAGTGAAGCACATGGCTTTAATGACATTGAATTATAGTTCACCGACAATAGGTATGCATCAAAATCTTACAGTCATCTTACCGGAGGACTCAACTTACTTTGATAACTCCACTTCACCTAAACAACTTAAATCATTATTACTTTTACATGGTTTGTCGAGTGATGAAACCACTTATGTGAGATACACAAGTATTGAGCGATATGCTAATGAACATCAGCTCGCAATTATTATGCCTAATGTAGATCATAGTGGTTACGCTAATATGGCCTATGGTCATAGTTATTATGACTATATTTTAGAAATATATGAGTATGTACATCAAATTTTGCCACTCTCTAAAAAACGTGAAGATAATTTTATCGCGGGACATTCAATGGGTGGTTATGGAACGATTAAATTTGCGCTTACCCAACCAGATAAATTTTCCAAAGCAGCACCATTGTCTGCTGTATTCCAAGCGCAAACTCTCATAGATTTGGAGTGGATAGATTTTTCTGCTAAAGCTATCACTGGAGAGAATACTGATATTAAAGGTACAAATCTAGATACGTATCATCTTTTAGAACAAGCAATTGTTTCAAATGCGCAATTACCAGAACTTCTTATTATGTGTGGAACTGAGGATTTCTTATATGAAGATAATTTAGAATTTATTCGCACGCTTGATGAAAAGGGTATTGGTTATACATTCGAGGATAGCCCGGGTGAGCATAATTATGCATTTTTGGATAAGGCGATTAAAAGGGCCATTGAATGGTTTGTAGAATAATTAAAGTTGAATATTAAAATTTAACGATTATCTAAATATATTGAAATTTATATGAACTCAAAGCGCTTTCAGTTTGAAAATTCTACTCTGTGGTAGACACACAATATCCTAGTCATAATAAGATATTGTCTTATTGTATTAAGACAATGAATGACTTAGGTATAACTTTAGAAACACATATCGTATTAAGTATGACTCTAAAGATTTTGTCAGTCGCTACTCTTATTTTCTTGAAATTGATATAAAAGATTATATGATTACGCAAAGATATTTAGTTTATAACCGTAGTAATCTTATTTCCTAGAAAATAATTTATTTACCCCGTGTCATGATTAATTTGACGCGGGGTATTTGTATATAAGATTTTTACCTTGGAAAATTCAAAACCAAACGACTAAACCTAACTTTTAAAATGTAAAGAAAATGTAAAATTTTATAGAAAACTTAAAATAATTTACATTATATTGTTTTAAAATCTTGCTAAGTTTAAAATAAGAGTAATATATATTAGATGTTTTGAAGATTGGATTCTTTAACTAGGAGTGACGCCATTGTTGAAATACTATATTTCTACAGTTATATTCTTTATTGCTTTTTTATGTGTAAGTGGATTAACATTAGCTACTAATCTAGAGTCAGAAGCATCTGTTGTAGCTGTAGGTGATAACTTGATCCACCCTGAAGTCTATAATGATGCGAAAACAGGTAAAAATAGTTTTGATTTCAAACCTATGTATGAGCCTGTTAAAAAAGATATTCAAAATGCCGATATTGCATATGTTAACCAAGAATCTCCACTTGGTGGCGATGATAGACCTTATCATGGATTTAAGCGTTTTAATACACCAAGTAGTGTGGCTCAGGACTTAGTAGATACAGGCTTTAACTTTGTAAATGGCTCTAATAATCACGCAATGGATCAAGGTGAATCTGGTATAAACAACAGTATACATACATGGGATAAATTTAAAGACAAAGTTTTATTTACAGGTGTTTTTAACTCTCAAGAAGCTCGAGATGAGATTCCAACAAAAACAGTTAATGGTATAAAAGTATCAATGTTAAGTTATACATTTGGCACTAATGGTATTAAACCTTCCCATCCATACACAATTAATACATTTGATGAAACACAAATTAAAAAGGATGTTAAAGAGGCTAAAAAGCAAAGTGATGCAGTGATTGTATCAGCTCACTGGGGCAACGAAGGTCATCATATGGAAAATAAAACTCAAGAAAGATACGCAAAAGTCTTTGCAGATGCAGGAGTTGATGTAGTGTTAGGAATGCATCCTCACGTTATCGAGCCGGTGAAATGGGTGAAAGGGAAAGATGGCAATAAAACACTTGTTGCATATTCACTTGGTAACTTTTTAAACGGCCAAGCTACAGGTAATGAAAGCAATGATTTATTAGGGCGTCTTAATTTTAAATTAGTTAAAAATCCAAAAGGCGTTAAAGTGGAAAACGTGAAGTGGAGAAGTATGGTTAATCATTACGAATTAGCCAATGTATATGATAAGAATTCTAAAAAAGATTTTAAAATATATCCTTTACATGACTATACTGACAAATTAGCAGAGAAACATGGTTTACATTATGTTAATGGAGCAAATATGACAAAAGAAAGATTGCAAGACATTACTAAAGAAGTTATTGATAAAGAATTCTTAGATGATGAAAGTTTATAGAAGATATAGAAGTGCGCTTAAACGTCAAAACGTTTAAGCGCCGTTTTTATATAGTAACTTAAATTATTTAATGAATTCTATTGTAAAAGGCACGACATAGTCTTCACCTTTGAGTACAAATATGATTGCGACGATTGAATAAATGATCATTGCTATACCAAGGATGAACAATAAGACGACGCCTATAAGTACAAAGACTAAAACGGATGCAATAATTGTATAAATAAGATAACTAATTAAGTAATTAAGATAATTTTTACCTTGTTGATCGATAAAAGCAGAATCATCTCTTTTTAATACCCAAATAATGAGTGGCCCTAAGAAAGTTGTGAAAAATGATAATAACCAAATGACCATAGCAATCGTAGTTTCATTATCAGAAACATCTTTAAATGCATGAGGATTTTTAGATTGATTCACCAATTTCATATATCATTTAGCCCCTTTTTGTATGATTTACTTTAAATATATACATTTTAATTATTAAAGTAAATGACTAAATAATAGTAACTAAGGGTTATATTGTTCAAAGTAATTTTAATTATGTAACTGTTTCACGCGAAACGGTTACTTTATTGATAATGAAATCTGCAAGACACTACGAATATTGAATCATCCTTAATTTTGTATATTAATCGGTGTTCTATTGAAACTCTTCTACTGAAATAGCCTTCGTAGTTTCCTTTTAATGCTTCTGGTTTTCCAATACCATCGACACAACCATCTCTTGCAATACTTTTAAGTAAAGCATTCACTTTTTTAAAATAATTTTGATTGTGTTGTTGCCAATATTGATAATCTTTAAATGCTTGAGCTGTAAAAGTTACACTAAACTTACTCATTATCATCAATCTCTATTGTAATTGTTTGGTTATGATTCAATTCCATAATTGATTGATTTAAGTGAGACACATTAGCGAGATTGGATTGAAGGTACATCGTTTCCAACATCGCATTATAATCCTTTTCAGCTAAAATCACTGCATTTTCATTTTCCTTTGTCGTAATAGTGTAAGCCACACTATCCTCGTTCACTTTAGTAATAAGTTCTTTGAAATTCTGTCTAGCGTTTGAATAATTAACTGAAGGCATATTAACAGCTCCTTTAAACATTGTACAATTTATTGTACAATGCGTCCGCTCTGTTGTCATCAATATTTTTTGTCTATAAATCATATTGATGTTTAAAAATGATAAATTCGGACATACATCATATGTAACCATTTACAAAAGCACTTAATAGAACTAATCATTAATTTTTGGAGGAATGTTTCGCATGACTAAAGAAATTAAACAAAATGTTGGCACAGTTGAAGTTCCTGATACAGTTGAATCTGCAGTTGCTTTAGAGTATTCATTTGTAGAAGCATTAGTGAAATTAGACGTAAATGTAACTGGTATTGCAGATGATAACAATGTAGACAATTTAGACAGTGAAACTCGTAAAAATGTAGGTAGTTATCAATCAGTTGGCCATCGTCAAACACCTAGTGTTGATGACATTAAAAATGCTGAGCCACAAGTGATTTTCGCAGATGAGGATAGACATAAATCTATCTTTGAAGATTTAAATTCAATTGCACCTACAGTATTAGTTAAAAGTTTTGATGCAGACTATAAACAAAACAAAGAATCATTCGATTATATTGCGAAAGTTGTTTCTAAACAAGATGAAGGTAAAACAATTTTAGATAATCATGAAAAAGAAATTAAAGATTTAAGTTCTAAAGTACGTATAGATAAAGATGTTGCTACAATCGCTGGCGTTGTTACTGATCAAGATTTAATCATTCATGCTTCTAAATCTTATGTTGGTCAATTATTAGAAGATGTAGGTTTTAAAGCTGGTATTTCTAAAGAAAATGAAAATGATTTACCTGGATATATGGGTGCTGATTATCATAAATTACCTATTAGCAAAGTTGCTGAAGTTAATCCAGAACGCTTAATTGTTATGGTAGATGAAGATAACCAAAAAGATTTCAATAACTTTAAAGAGTCAGATGTATGGAATCAATTAGATGCTGTTAAAAACAATCGTGTTCATGAAGTTAATCGTGAAACATGGGCTAAACATCGTGGTTTAGTAGCAGCAGAACAAATTTTAGAAGACATTACACAATTTACTGAGTAATAAAACGTTTAATTGCTCAAAACAATAAAGCTTAAAGAAAATGCCCTCTTATCAATACATTGATAGGAGGGCATTGTTATGTCTCATTCAATTACAATGAGTATGAAATTTATTTATTTTGAGAAGCAAATGCTTTGGCAATTTCACTTAATTTTACTGGTGCATCTTCCACTGCCATTTTTACTTCTACATAGTGCATACGATCGCTATTTGAATTAATTTTTTCAAATGCACGCTTTAATTCCTCTGACGTGTTAACATCGTGTACTTCGACATTGTCTCCGCCAAATACTGCAGGTAAAGCTTTATAATCCCACATGCGTATATCATTATATGGTTCTTTCATACCATGAATCATTCTCTCAACAGTGTAGCCATCATTATTGATAACAAAGATAACAGGTTTCAAGTTTTGACGTATCATTGTAGATAATGATTGTACCGTTAATTGTAATGAACCATCGCCAATGAGTAAGACATTTCTACGTTGAGGGTCAGCAATTTGAGTACCTAATGTGGCTGGTAACGTATAACCAATTGAACCCCAAAGTGGTTGACCTATAAATGTATTATCTTTATGCATTGCTAAGTCATATGCACCGAAGAAAGATGTCCCTTGCTCTGCGATTAAGATATCGTCTAATTGTAAGAAATCTTGAATCATGTTGAAATATGTTTCTTGAGTTAATGGCTGATCACTTAGTTCATAATTATTCTTTTGTGGTCTTTCATATTGAGGGTAGTCGTTTTTATTTTCAAAATGAAGATCCTTCAAACCATGTACTAAGCTAGGTAATGTAACGTCATTCGCAACTGTATCATTCATCTTGAAGTTCTTATGATTAATCATCACGACATCATCAATGTCGAATTCGTAAGAGAAGCCAGCTGTTGCTGAGTCAGTTAATTTCGCACCGATATTTAAAATCGCGTCACTGTTATTCACATAATCTTTAATCTTATCTTCAGCAATTTCACCATCAAATACTCCAATATAATGAGGGTTTTCTTCATTAAAGGCACCTTTACCTAGTGATAATTGAGCGACTGGAATATTTGTTTGATTAACAATCTCTTCTAACTCTTTATGCAAGTTGAAACTATTAATTTCATGTCCTGCAATAATAAGTGGTTGGTTCGCTGATTTCAATTTATCTTCAATCATATCAATATATTTTTTAACATCTTGATGAGGCACGTCTTCAGGTTGGAATGTTTCTGAAACTTCGATTTCAGCTAATGCAACATCAATTGGTAAGTGTAAGTGAACTGGTCGACGCTCTTGAATTGCTGCATTGATCAATCTAGGAATTTCAGTTGTTGCATTTTCAGGAGTAATGTAACCTTGAGCAGTTGTAATAGGTTCGAACATCTTTCTGTAATCATCAAATGTACCTTCACCAAGTGAATGGTGTACAAACTTTCCAGCTTCTTCTACTGCACGAGTTGGTGCGCCTGTGATAGCTATTACTGGTACACGTTCGGCATAAGAACCTGCAATGCCATTTACTGCACTAAGTTCACCAACACCAAATGTAGTGACCATAGCACCTAAACCATTGATACGTGCATAACCATCTGTGGCATAACTCGCGTTTAATTCATTCGTATTGCCAATCCATTCTATATGTTCATGTGAAATAATATCGTCTAAAAAGGCTAGGTTAAAATCCCCGGGAACACCAAAGACTTTATCTACTCCGGCTGCATAAACTGCGTCCATTAAATATTGTCCTACGCGTTGTTTCATATTCAACTCCACCTTTGTATTGTATTTATATTACATCTAAAATATTATCTGTTATAATAATTAAAGTCAATAAACTTGACCTTTATTGAAAAGTTAAAAAAATCTGAAATTGATGACGAATAGCATTATTTTTATTATAATGACGATATTGAAGAGAAGGGAAAGTACACAAATGTCGATGAATAAAAATGATTATGAACACATGTTATTTTATTTCGCGTACAAAACTTTTATTACAACGGCAGATGAAATTATTGAAGAATATGGTATGAGTCGTCAACATCATCGCTTTTTATTTTTCATCAATAAATTACCAGGCATTACTATTAAAGAATTATTGTTAACTCTAGAAATATCTAAACAAGGCTCTCATGGAACGTTACGTAAATTGAAAGAAGAAGGTTTGATTTATGAAGAAACGTCTGAAGTGGATCGTCGTGTAAAAAAATTATATTCTACACAAAAAGGCGATGCGTTAATTCATAAGTTGAATAAAGCACAAGATGATTTATTTCATCAGACCAAGCAAAATGTTGGTAATGACTGGTATGCCATAATGGAAGAATTAGCGAATTATCGTGAAGGATTTAAAACAGTAGAACATTTAAAGGAAACTGATAAAAGCTGAGACTGTATGAATGACGGTCTCAGCTTTCTTTGTTTTCAAAATATATATAATGATGATTATTGGCTATTCTTTTTAATTAGACTTACAACTAATGCAATAAAACCTACTGGGATTAATAAAATAAGTAATGCAATTAACCCTAAAGCACCTAATACCATTGCGATTCCTCCTCATTTGGTTTAGTTACTTAATTCTAGGTTAATTAGGTAATAAGTGTTATTCAATGATTTGTAGGTTAACTTTCAATAATGTAAGAAATAAAAAAGGTAAGTATGTTTTAAATGTTTACTACAACTAAATAAAAAAGTATTGCTTTTAACAGAAAATGGTATATTATTGTTTTATATTAATTCATTTTTAAGGGGAAATGGTATGAAAATATTAGGACATACTCGTGCATTTTCATTTAGAAAAGTGACTTTGGGAGCAGTCACTGCTTTAATTGGATTAGGCACTATAGGCGCAATGGGTAATCAAGCTCAAGCTAGTACGCACTCGAGTTATTCACAATCTCATCGAACAACGACTAATGGTAAAAGTACATCAACGCAATCGAGGGTTAAAACAACTACAGTTAAACCGATAGTAACATCTACAAAGGTAGTTAAGCCAGTTCATCAGACAAGCAAAGTTCAAACTACTAAGAAAGTCGTACCTACTAAACAATCGACTAAGAGTATAAAACCTGTAGTTACGAAAGCACCAACTAAACAAGCTACGAGTAGTAAAACTTCAGTTACTGTATCCAAAGCACCCACAACTTCTACGGGTAAAACGACAACTACTAAGTCAGTTACTACTCGACCAAAATCTACATCAGCAGTAAAATCTACATCTACTAAGCCGACAGCTAAAACTTCAAGAACATCATCAACATCTAAAAAATCAACTACTACGACTAAAGCAACAAAGTCTACTACAACTACGAAACGTACGTCGTCATCAACATCGGGAAGTAAGAGTGGAACGACAACATCTCGCACAACAACTCCAAGTAAGTCGACCGCTACTCATACAAGCACATCTACTCGCACAAGTTCGACTAAAAAGTCTACAACATCTACAACAAAGCCATCAACAACAAAATCAACTTCAACGTCGACAAAGCCTATATCATCAACTAAGAAATCAACTACGACAACGACTAAACCTACAACTTCAACAGCGAAGTCTACAACTTCAGCAACAAAATCAACTACGATACCGACAAAGCCATCAACATCAACTAAGCAGCCTACAACAACACCGGCAACTACCGTGCCTACCACTAATCAAACAGATAATAATCAAGAAATGATTGGTACTGCACCAGAAGGACATATAAAAGATAAGTATCAATCGATGACACAACTTGAGAGTGAAACGGTGGAAGGTGTAGATTGGAAAAAAGATACAAGAGATAATGGTACGAAAGTACTTATTGTTGCACCTCATGGAGGAAACATTGAACAAGGAACGACAGAAGCAACGAAAGCTTTGGCGAAAAAAGGAAATTATGATTATTTCTCTTTTGAAGCTATAAGACCTAAAAATAATACTGAATTACACGTTACTTCAACGCATTATGATGATCCTACTCTTAACCAAATGATTCAAAATCGCACAGCTACAATTTCTATTCATGGTGCAGCTGGTACAGATCAAATTATTTATTTAGGAGGACCACCTTCCACTTTAAGAGATGAAATGGAAACACAATTAAAAAGTAGTGGTTTTACAGTGATGGCTCCACTTGATTATATCGGAGGAGTAAAGAAAAATAACTTTATAAACAGAGAAGAAAACAATACAGGCGTTCAACTTGAGCTAACAACTGCACTCAGAAAAGCTTTCTTCAATAATGGTGATACAAGTACTAAGAATCGTTCTAATGAAAGTAATTGGACGCCGCTGATGCAGACATTTGTTGATGCGTTATATACGAGTATCAACAATATTTATCCAAATCATTAATTTTGTAGAAGTAAATTAATTCAAAAACTATATAACAATATTGTCATAATAGGGCTAAAGGATGATTTCGATAGCCCTATTATTTTTTATATTTATAACTAATAGAAATTGTTCAAATTTAATAAATTGATTTGAAATACTTCTTTTATAAATGGTAAGAAGGGAAATGTTTGATTTTGAAAAAGAGAATATCAATAAGTACCTCAAGTAAAATGAAATTATCAATACTTATTTGCTTAGTCATTTTAATTATAGGAATCACTAGCGCCTGTGCTATAACACATGAACATAAGAATTCTGCAACGCATCACTCAAAGTTGCATCATGTACCACTGATTGTAGGTCAAGGAGAAGATAAGGGACAGGCATCCACTGTCAATCTTGAGCCTTCAGAATCAGCACAAGAAGATGTACATCATAAAGACCGTTTTAAATCTATGACTGATTTATTTAAGCATACAAAACGGAATGTGGATTGGAAGAAAGAAGTTAAAAAAGTAGGAAGTCATGTATTAATTATTGCGCCTCACGGAGGAAACATTGAAGCGGGTACCACAGAGTTAACTAAATTAATAGCTAACGATAATCACTATGATTATTTTTCATTTACCGTTTTAAGAAAAAAACATGCTGAAGATTTGCATGTCACTTCAAGTCATTATAATGATCCTACATTATTAAATATGGTTAAATCTAAAGATTATGCAGTTTCCATACATGGTGCTAAAGGGGATAAACCTGTCATTTATCTTGGAGGATTAGATACACCTTTAAAAGAAGCAATTAAAAAACAATTAGTTAAACATCATTTTGTTGTTAAAATCGCACCAACTTATTTAGGTGGAGACTTAAAAGAAAATTTCATTAATGAAGATATCAAAGGGAAAGGTGTGCAACTTGAATTAACGACAGCTTTAAGAAAATCTTTATTTGTGAATGAAAAACTATCTGCGAAATCTAGAAATAATAGAAGTAATTGGTCACCGGCGATGTAT
Organism: Staphylococcus sp. TE8; assembly: GCF_000692055.1. NCBI lineage: Bacteria > Bacillati > Bacillota > Bacilli > Caryophanales > Staphylococcaceae > Staphylococcus > Staphylococcus sp. TE8. The sequence goes on along the minus strand of NZ_JMGB01000002.1, from coordinate 472,831 downwards.
CGTTTTTCAGATGCCATTGATAAAGCCGTACAACAAGTTGATGAATCAGGAAAAGATAGATAAAGTGTGGCTATATGAAAGAATATTAAATGCAAAAATTAAAATAGTAGAAAATAAAAAATCTCAGAATCGCAAATGCTTTTCTGAGATTTTTCGCTAATATATTTTAGAAAGTTTTAGCTAGTTCTTTTGCTTCTTCAACGCCGGCTAATTTGATTTCTTCAGCCTTTTCAGGTTCAGCGTTATGACCTTCAATAATAACAGTTTCGTATGAAGGTACACCTAGGAATGTCATAATGTTTCTTAAATATCGGTCTCCAGATTCAATTTCTGCAGTCGGTCCTTCGCTATAGTATCCGCCTCTAGATCGAATGTGAAGTACCTTTTTATCAGTGAGTAAACCTTGAGGTCCTTCTGAAGTGTATTTAAATGTTTTACCTGCTACTGTAATTGCATCGATATAAGCTTTTAAAACAGGTGGGAATGATAAGTTCCACATTGGGCTAACAAATACGTATTTATCAGCTTCTAAAAATTCATCAAGAATGGCTCCTAAACGAGTAACTTTTTTACTTTCTTCAGAAGTAAGTTCTTCGCCTTTTGCAGCTTTTCCCCAACCAATTAATACATCTTTATCAATATGAGGAATATCTTCAGTAAATAAGTCGATGTGTTTAACTTCATCTCCTGAGTGATTATCTTGATAAGCGTCGATGAAAGCTTTGCCAGCTGCCATAGAATTTGAAACGAGTTCATCGAGTGGATGAGCTGTAATGTATAATAATTTTGCCATTTTTTAGTTCTCCTTAAAAATGTTGTATAGTTGATATAATAATTATACTTAGTCAGGGAGATTTCACAATATGTTAAATTAAAAATCATCCTAATGGACTATAAAATAATTTTATATGTGCCTATTTCTACAAGTACACAATTTATTTTCATGAAATTAATATTATCTGAATTTGAAGTTTTTAAAATTAACTTTAAAAAGTGTATAATAGTATTAAAGATTTGAACAGCTTACATGTTCATATTAAGCATCCTAGAAAGGAGTGTAACAGATGAAAAAATTAGCAGTTATTTTAGCATTAGCTGGCGCAGCTTATTATGGTTTTAAAAAATACCAAAACCATGTTAACCAAGCACCAAATATCGAATACTAAAATTTACTTATCAAAGTAAGTGATTATATTGAAGATAAAAGACAAAATCCATTTGGATTTTGTCTTTTTTTGTAAATTTCGGGTATATATATTGATATAGGAAATGAATATCAACTTATTGAAGTAGGGGGCTTTCATTTTCAAAAGCATCAAGAATCCACAATAGTTAAGAGGGGTGGAAAGATGTCTAAAATTTTATTAACTGGGGCCTCGGGATATATCGGTGGTCACCTTAAAGATAAATTAAAAGATCAACATGAAATCATCGCGATTTCTAGAAATACGAGTAACAAACAGAATGAGGAGAATGTTACTTGGAAATCTGCAGATTTATTTGATTTAGATGAAATTACTGAAGTAATGGAAGGGATCGATACAGCCATTTATCTCGTCCATTCAATGATGCCATCAGCAAAGTTAACACAAGCTAACTTTGAAGATATGGATGCACTGCTTGCAGATAACTTCGCACGTGCAGCGAAAAAGCAGGGTGTTAAACATATTGTCTTTATGAGTGGTTTGATTCCAGATGACAATCATTTATCAGCTCATTTAAGAAGTCGTCTTGAATGTGAAAAGATTCTTGGTGATTATGGTATTCCGGTTAGTACATTACGCGCTGGATTAATTATTGGTGCGAAGGGAAGTTCTTATCCGATACTTAAGCGTTTAGTTGAACGTTTACCAGCTATGGTATTACCTAGTTGGGCATATAACATGATAGCACCAGTAGCGATAGAAGATGTCATAGATGGGTTAGCAGCACTTGTTGAACGCTCTCCATCTGAAAATGAATCTATCGATATTAGTGGGCCTGAGACAATGAATTATAAAGAGTTGATTCAGCGAACAGCTAAAGTATTAGACAAACCATTACCTATGCTTGACTTGCCCATTATACCGATAATTGTAAGTCGTTATTGGGTTCAATTGATTTCAAGTGTACCGAAAGAAATGGTTTATCCGTTAATGAATAGTTTAATTCATGATATGGTACCGCATGATAAACGCATCGTACCTAAATTGTCATTAGGAAATATTACATTTGAAGATAGTGTGAAACGTGCTTTAGACGAAGAGAAAGAAGAGAAAAAGAAGAAGGCGAAACAAAGTTCTAGTCACTCTAAATCTAAGAAAGAAGAAATTAAAGATGTGCGCGCCATCACACGATTTGAAATTCCTGATGGATATAGTATTAAAGATGTGACAACGGAATATGCTCGTTTCATAAATAATATTACATTGCACTTAGTGAAAGGTACGATTAATGAACATGAATTCAATATGAATGTACCATTTATTAATAAATTTATTTTGAAAATGAAAAAAGATGAACATGACTCAAGTGAAGAAATGGCAGTTTATCGCATTGTCGGTGGCGATTTAGCACATGCGGATAATGGAGGAAATGCACGTTTCGAATTTCGCAGATTGAGAAATACAAATGAAGGGATTATTGCCCTTCAAGAATATGAACCAACATTACCATGGGTCGTTTATAAATTAACACAAGCGAAAGCCCATAAAACGGTAATGAACATATTTAAGAATAGAATGGCAAAATTATCAAAACAAAAGAAAGGATTAGGTGAGCAAGATATGACAAGAAATATTATTATTGGTGTTTCAGTAGCAGTTGCATTAGTGGCAGGAGGAGCAGGAGCGTTTGCTTTAATTAAGCGCAATCAAATGAAAAAAGAAAGTATGTCAAACGCAGAATTATAAATAGTTGGTAATGACAACTTATTGTACTTCTATCCAGATGAAAATGATCTAAATAGCGTAATGAAAAAATATAAAGCAAACTTAGATTAATAAGCATATCAACCAGTTAGGACACTAAGATGTTCTAACTGGTTTTTCATTAAAAAAGACGACCTGGCATATACCAAGTCGTCTTTATCATTAAATATCTGAATTATTGTTGATTTTGATTAGATGTTACATCATTTTTGAAAAAGTCGAAGATGTTTTGAGCACTCTTAGTGTTTTCCATGTTGCCTTTAAACTTGCTAGATCCTGGACCGTAAGCGTAAGTATTCACATCTTCACCAGTATGACCGTTTGTAGTCCATCCAGTGTGGGACGCATCATTAATTGGTTCTTGGATGGCATTTTGTAATTTTGTAGTAGCTTCTGCTACTTTAGGATCTTTATCATCTTTACCTTCTTTTTGAAGTTTGCGTAAATCTTTGGCAGCTTGTTTCACTTTATCCATTTGTTTGCTAGGGAAGTCAATGCCGTAACCTTCGTTGATGACTTTTTCAGGGTCTTTTCCTGCAGCAATTTCTTTAGTCATATACATACCAGAATGTTTCATTTTATGAATAGCTTCTGGATTCCATTTGTAATCTTTACCTTTAGCAATCGTCATACCACCAGTTGAATGGTCAGCTGTTGCCACAACTAAAGTATCTTTATGTGTTTTCGCATAGTCGATAGAGTTTTGGAATGCTTTTTCAAAGCCTCCCATTTCTGACATTACACCAGTAACATCATTTGGATGTGCAGCTTTATCTATAGAAGCACCTTCAACCATTAAGAAGAAGCCTTTATTGTTCTTATCTAATTTACTTAATGCACTTTGTTCCATATCTACGAGTAAAGGATTTTTAGATGGTGCATCAATTTGAAGAGGCATATCTTTCTCAGAGAAAGTTCCTAATACTTTGTCACTTTGAGAATTAAGAAGTTGTGTTTTATTACTTACTAAATCATAACCCTCTTTTTTGAATTTTTTATCAAGGTTGCCATTTTCTTTACCGAAGTATTTAGAACCGCCACCTAGGAGAACGTCTACTTTATGTTGACCGTTAATTTTATCATTATAAAATTGTTGAGCAATTTCATCTTTTTTATCACGAGAGTCAACATGTGATGCGTAAACAGCAGGAGTTGCATCAGTAAGTTCAGCCGTTGTAACTAAACCAGTTGATTTACCTTGCTCTTTAGCTTGTTCTAAAACAGATTTTAATGCCTTTTTATTATTATCAACGCTGATTGCGCCATTGTATGTTTTATGACCAGTCGCGAAAGCAGTTCCGCCCGCAGCTGAATCTGTTACGTTTTCTTTTGGATCATTAGGATATGTACGATTTGTACCTTTAAGGTATTTATCAAATGCAGTTGCATTCATTTTTTTAGCGCCAGGTTGATTTTTATAATAACGATATGCTGTATTGAAAGATGGGCCCATGCCATCGCCAACCATGAAAATAACATTTTTAGGATTCTTAGTATTACCAAATGCTACTGCATCATCTTGTCCTTGCTGTCCTTGAGCATTTTCACCTGGACCCGCACCACTTCCTGAAGCATGTGATACATTTGAAGCACCTATTACAGATGCAGCTACAATAGAACTTGCTATCGTTGTTTTACCAAATTTATTAATGAAACTCATAATTAATGTGCCCCCTAAATAAGTTATGTATTGCATTTTTAAGTATAGGGTATGAACTTTGATTAAAAGTAATTTTTAAGTAAATGAATTGTAAATGTATATAAATTTGAAAAGAATTTAAATTCTAATTGCTTAAAATTAAATTGAGTTATTATACTAAAAGATACAGAGATTACCTTTTTTCATTCAATATTTTAGGACAAAAAATTGTATGAATCGTGTTTATTTAAAAATGTATTTTTTAGATACAAACATGTAAAATAGTGATAAATAGAAATTTTATTATAAAACGATGAGGACGAAACAACCTCAAAGAAGGTGAAATAATGATACTTGTTATGTTATCTCCAATATTGATTATTGGATTTATAGCTTTAGGTATTTTTGAAGAAAGAAGAAGAAGTAAAAAAGCTCAAGATCAAAAAGACCAAATTGAAAAAGATAAAAATAAAGTTTATGATTCAGAAGAGAACAAATAGTTAAAGTATGTCGTTGAAAGGTGAACAGTTATGAAGATTCTCATAGTCGAAGATGATTTAGTTATTGCTGAGAGCTTGGCTAATGAACTTTCAAAATGGAATTATGAAGTGAATGTTGTTGAAAACTTTGATCAAATTATGGAAGATTTTCGTGAAACAGAACCACAACTAGTATTGTTAGATATCAATTTACCTACACTCAATGGATTTCATTGGTGCCAAGAAATGCGCAAAGAATCTAATGTTCCTATCATGTTTATTAGTTCAAGAACCGATAATATGGATCAAATTATGGCTATTCAAATGGGTGGCGATGACTTTATTGAGAAACCGTTCAATTTATCGCTAACAGTAGCGAAGATACAAGCGTTACTTCGCCGTACATACGATTTATCCGTATCAAATGATGAATTAGATGTGAAAGGTTGCAAGTTGATTCTTGATGAGGCGAAACTCGTAAAGGATGATGACGCTGTTCAATTGTCATTAACAGAACTTCAAATTTTGAAAATGTTATTCCAAAATGAAGGAAAATACGTGAGTCGTACAGCATTAATTGAAAAGTGTTGGGAATCTGAAAACTTTATTGATGACAATACCTTAGCAGTTAATATGACTAGATTACGCAAGAAGTTATTATCTATAGGCGTTGATGATTTTATTGAAACTAAGAAAAATGTCGGATATAGGGTTTAATGATTATGTTACTATCTTTTATAAAATCGATTCGAAATGAGATTACAATTATATTTTGTATATTTTTATTATTTGCATTAATATTTTACTTATTTTCATTACCATTTAGTGCCTTCGGTCTTGCGTTAGGAATCGTATTACTCATCATTGTTATTCATTGGTGGGTAAAGTACCTTGGATTTAAGAGAAATGAGGATCTTAAAGAGAAGGTAGATAATTTGGAAAATGAATTAACTGAAGTAAAAAATCGCCAAGTAGAATATCGTAATGATGTGGAAAGTTACTTTTTAACATGGGTACACCAAATTAAGACACCTATCACAGCGTCACAACTATTACTCGAACGTAATGAAGAAAATGTTGTCAATCGCGTAAGACAAGAAATTGTTCAAATTGATAACTATACAAGCTTAGCATTGAGTTATTTAAAATTACTCAACGAAGAATCTGATATGACAATTTCATCAGTGACAGTGAATGAACTAATACGTCCGTTAATCATGAAATATCGAATTCAATTTATCGAACAACATACTAAAATACACTATGAAAAGTGTGAAGCAACTGTTTTAACGGATGCACAATGGGCGTCTATTATGATAGAACAAATTTTAAATAATGCTTTGAAGTACGCGCGTGGAAAAGACATTTGGATTGAATTTGATTCTGCTAAACAAACATTAATCATTAAAGACAATGGTGTAGGTATTAGTAAAGCAGATATTCCTAAAATATTTGATAAAGGCTATTCTGGTTACAACGGCAGACTTAATGAAGAATCAAGCGGCATAGGATTGTTCATTGTTAAGCATATTTCTAATCATTTGAATCATGAGGTCGATGTAGATTCAGGACTTGGTGAAGGTACGACATTTAAAATACATTTTCCCAACGAAGATTAGCTAACTTTCAAAATTGTAAGTTTGCCAACAATATTTGTAAGAAATTATGAATGTTGTTGGCACTTTTTTATTTTATGATATTAAGTGAAATGAGAAAGGGGCATTCGTGATGTTATTAGAAGTGAAAAATGTAAAAAAAGTATATGGAAGAGGACTTAACTCAACTACCGCATTAAATAATATGAATTTAGAAATTGATGACGGCGAGTTTGTAGCTATCATGGGTGAATCTGGCTCGGGAAAATCTACGCTACTCAATCTCATTGCGACATTCGATAAGGTAACAGAAGGTTTTATTTCGCTTAATGGAACCGCAATCAACAAACTGCGAAATAAAGAAGTTGCCCGTTTTCATAGAGAAACTTTAGGATTTGTCTTTCAAGATTTTAATGTCTTAAACACTATGACCAATAAAGACAACATTCTAATGCCACTTGTCCTTTCTAATGAACGTCCTAAAACAATGAATGAACGACTTGAAACAATAAGCACTCAATTAGGTATTAATGATTTGTTGGACAAATATCCATACGAAATCTCAGGCGGGCAAAAACAGCGAATTGCTATAGCACGCGCACTCATCGCTCAGCCTAAATTATTACTAGCCGATGAACCTACTGGAGCACTAGACTCCAAAACTTCTAAAAACCTTATGAAATTATTTCGAGAAATTAACCAAAATAATCAAACTATCTTAATGGTGACACATTCTAATATCGATGCGTCATATGCCGAAAGAGTTATTTTTATTAAAGATGGGAAACTTTATCATGAAATCTATCGTGGTGAAGAATCTCGAGATGAATATCAGAAACGGATTGCAGATAGCTTAGCTATCCTAAATGGAAGAGGTGATTAGTGTGACATTCAAGATGATATGGAAAATGATAAAACGTGGGTATGTCACACAACGTCATATTATTATTCCGTTTATTATTGCTGTGAGTATCATGTTTGGTATTGAGTATATATTAATATCGATAACTCAAAATACGTATACTCAGCGACACAGCGTCACGCTTCCGCTATTTGCTGTTTTAGGTAATGTACTCATGTCTATGTTGACGTTAATATTTGTTGTATATGCTAATAACTTTGTAATTAAAAGAAGGCAACGAGAGTTTGCTGTATACATGATTTTAGGGATGGAGAAAAAACATATAAAAGTTTCTTTGGTTATTGAATCTTTGATCAATTTCGTAATTATTAGTTGTATAAGTTTAATTGGGGGATACTTGTTCGGTTCTTTATTTTTTATGCTTATAAGTAAAATATGGATAGGGAAGAGTGCAAGTTTAGTTGATTACCCGTTTGATATTAGAGCAATGTGGATAACTTTAATCATGCTAGTGGTAGTTTTAATCGTGCTTAATATTATAAATATTATAAAGGTAACCTTTCAAAGTCCACTTAAATTAGTTAACCAAAATAGTAAAAAAACTGGAAAAACGTCTAAAATTTTTACTTACATTTCATTGTTATTAGGAATTCTTCTAACTGGGTTTGGGTATAGTATTGCCTTACAGAACAATACTATGATTGGTTCATTAGCAAGTATATTTGTAGCTATGCTTAGTGTTTTTATAGGAACATACTTCCTCTTTATATCTTTAAGCGTATTAATATTAGATTGGTTAAAAAGAATACCTAACTTTTATTACAAGACTAATAATTTTTTCACTGTATCTAATTTGAGAAGTAGATTAAAATCTAACGCAGTAAGCTTAGCTACTATATCATTATTAGCTACATTCCTCATAGTTACTTTAGGTATGACAATTCACACTTATAGAGGTTTCAATGAACGAATAGATCAAATATGGCCAAATGAATATTTTATCAGCGTGAGTGGAGACGTTCATAAAGATAAAAAAGTAAAAAAAATAATGGATTCATTAGAAAATGATATTCAAAGGCACGTTAAAACCGATACCTTTAAAATGTATAGTCTAAAAAGCAATAAGGCTGAATTTGTAAATAATAAAAATAACACTATATTAAGGCCGAACTCAAAAAAGTTTGATGGTCGATTATTCTATTTATCTAAAGAAGTACCTCACTATATTACGACATATTTTATGACACTTAATGATTATAATAAATATCACCCTAACTTAAGTCTTAAAAGTAATGAGATAGCAATTAATACAGATAATTCCGTTTTAAATAAGACAGATAAAATAAAAATCAATGGAACTGAATATAGGTTGAAGCATATTAAGAAAATGAATATAAATACGCTATCAAATTTTATGGACGGTGCTTATTTAGTAACGAAAAATAATAAAATTAAAGAAAAGTTATATAATTACCTAAATAATTTTTCTAAAGATGATGACTACTATCCACGATCTTTTTTAGAATTCAATGTTATGGGGGATAAAAAACTCAGTGCTTCTCAAATAAATAAAATAAATAAAAATAGCAATAATGGAGCGTTTGTAGAGGATAGACCCAGATTTGAAAAGGAGTGGACTGGCGTTAATGGCGGATTGATATTTGTCGGGACTGTGGTATCCTTCGTATTATTCATCGCTATCTTCCTAATGATGTATTACAAACAAATTTCTGAAGGTTATGATGATAGACGTGAATATGAAGTAATGAGAAAAATTGGACTTGAACAAGACTTAATTAAGAAAATTATCAATAAACAAATTATATGGATATTTTCAATACCTGTTATTGTAGCAATTATCCATACCTTAGTTGCTTCCAAAATTATTTTTAATCTTCTTGGATTTATAACACCTAAAAATAGTGGAGTATTTGCTACAAGCTTTATAGGAGTTACTTTAGCATTTATCGCTATATATTCTCTTATGTACTGGGTAACTTCACGTATTTACTATATGATCATTAATAATAAACATTAATATTTCAAAGGCTAAGACATGCTTATCGTGTCTTAGTCTTTTTTATACACTATAAAACTTGTATTTCTAGTGCTAATATTGTTTTAAATTTAATTGAAATGACCTTTATATTTTCATGAAATTAATAACTTCAAATAAAATGTTAAATTCTTTTTTTAATTTTTAAGAATAAATCTAAATTTTTAGGGTATTAAACAAATATCTTGCAAAGGAGGAATTATAAACATGATAAAACGTACTGTTGAAAAAGTTCTATCTTGGATAGGAAATATACTCCATCTTTTATACTTAGGTTTTATTGCTTTAATGGTTTCAATGATGGGTAATAAAGATTTTAAACATGAAATGATTCATAATACTCAAGATTCAAATCAAGGTGTATCATCTGACCAACTTAATCAGTCATATGGAATGTTATCAAGTATGGGTACATGGTACATCATTGGTTTTATAGTATTATTAATTCTTGCAATTATTGCTACATTATTAATCAGTAAAAAATCTAAAATTGCAGGTATCATCTTATTAATCGTAGGTGTTATTGCGTTACTTACTTCAAGTTTCTTAGCAGGTATTTTATGGATAATTGCAGGTATCATGCTATTAGCACGTAAACCTAAAAATGATCCAAATCATCAATACAATGATAATCACAATGCCTATGCAAATAATGAGCACCATAGAAATAACAACCACAATGAATATGACAGAAACAATAATTACAATAACAATCATAATGAATATGATAGAAATCATAGTCACGACGACAATCATCATAATCATGATCACCATAATGCTCATGATAATACACATTCTCATGACAATTATCAAAATAATGAGCACTATGAAAATGGTAACAGACAAGTTAATGAGAAGAATAACTCATTTATTTTATCTGGTGATGACAAAAAGCAAGAACAACAAGAAATTAAAGATCAATATTCACACAATAGTGACAGAGAGTCTCGTGATTTAAACAATCATTCAAAAGATAATCATCATGATTTTAATTCTAATGACACTAAACGTGATGATTTTATTAAAGAAGAAGAGCGTCATCGTAAAAACGAAAAAGAAGACAATCCATTTAAATATTAAATTAATAACTGTATAAGTTTATTAAGTACAAAGACCGATCCACCAAAATGAGTGGGTCGGTTTTTTCAATATCTATAAATATATGATGAACGAGTTTCTTCCTATTATATAATATAAAACTTTGAACAGATTTATTATCGAAAATGAAATTTACATACAACTATTGAAAATGTTAATGAATTAGTCTAGAATTTTTCGATGCACACAATTCAATGTACATTTAAAAACGAAGTTTAAATGATTATATTTAAGTCTATATATTTTTGCATGCTAATGTTCAAAATGATTGAGGGAGGAATTATTGAGGATGAATTGGATATCGATACTCTTATTCATTCTGGTAGTAGGTGGTATTTCATTATACGCTTATCTACAATCGAAAAAAGTTAAAACAGATAGTTCAGATGGTTACTTTATGGGAGGTAACAGTCTGACAGGATTCACAGTTGCTTCGACGATTATTATGACTAATTTATCTACGGAGCAAATCGTGGGACAGAATGGACAAAGTTATTCACAAGGTATGGAAGTTATGGCATGGGAGGTTACTGCAGCTGTAGCGGTTGTACTATTAGCTTGGGTCTTCTTACCTAAATATTTACAATATGGTGTTACGACTATATCTGAATTCTTAGAATTAAGATATGATACTTTTACTAAGCGATTTGTATCTATCTTATTTATTTTCACATACGTCGTTTCATTCTTACCCGTTGTACTTTACTCTGGTTCACTCGTGTTCAACAAAATGTTTAACATTGATAAATATTTAGGAGTAAGCAGTACAACTGCCGTTATCATTATTTCCTTGGTCATAGGCGTTGTAGGAATCATCTATTTATTTGTCGGTGGTTTATCTCTTAGCGCATTCAGTGACTCTATTTATGGTATGGCGCTTATTATCGGTGGACTTGCGATTACAATTCTAGGTCTCGGACATCTAGGTGACGGTAATTTTATCCATGGTTTCGATAAAATGGTTCAAAAAACGCCAGAGAAATTGAATGGCTTCGGTAAAATCGATTCTGATATTGTGCCATGGCCTACGTTATTCTTCGGTATGTTCTTCAACAATTTATTCTTCTGGTGCGCAAACCAAATGATTGTTCAAAAAGCGCTTGCTGCTAAGAACTTAAAGGAATCACAAAAAGGTGCTATATACTTAAGTTTATTCAAGGTGTTCGGGCCTTTATTTACAGTGCTTCCAGGAGTAGTTGCATACAACTACTTTAATGGCAGTATTAAAACTCCAGACAATGCGTATCCAGCGCTTGTAAGTTCAGTACTACCTGATTGGGCTTTCGGTTTATTTGGTGCCGTGATTTTCGGAGCAATCTTAAGCTCATTTGTAGGTTCATTAAACAGTACAACGACATTACTTACGCTTGATTTTTATAAACCCATCTTTGGAAAGAATAAATCTGATAAACATATTGCACGTGTAGGTCACATTGCGACAATCGTTATTGGCGCAATTGTAGTAGGGCTTGCGCCAGTCATTTCATTATTCCCAAGTGGTTTATACGCTGTTGTACAACAATTCAATGGTGTTTATAGTATGCCAGTACTCGTACTTGTGTTTGTCGCATTCTATTCTAAGAAGACATCTAAGTTAGGTGCTAAAGTTGCACTTGCTACACACATTATAATATATGCGATTGTGAGTCTCGTATTTACAGAAATTAACTATCTATATACATTCAGCGTATTATTCTTTGTAGATTTAATTATTGTATTAATTTTCAATAAGATTAAACCTTATAGTGAATATGACTTAAAATCACGTCAAGCACAGGTCGATATGACACCATGGAAATATCGCTATGTTGCTGGAATAATTATCTTGGCATTAGTGGTAATAAGTTATATCATCTTTTCACCACTCGTACTTGCGAAATAAATGTTACAATTGGAACTTGATAAATGAATGAATAGAAGTGTACGTTGGCACGCTAGAGGTAGTGTTAACGTACACTTTATCTATATTAAATTTAATTTTCCTGAAAATGAAAAACGAAAGGAGGTTCTAACGCATATGCATACAGTCGGCATCATACCTTCACCAGGTGTTGCACATCATCATGCGAAGAGAATCATACCAAAAGTAAAAAAATTGCTTACTGAACGTATCGAAGGTGATAGCCATTGGAACTTCGATATTAAAGTAGATTTAATGATAGGTTCAGCTGAAGATGTACATGAAAGTGTGGACAAGGCCGCTCAATTAAAGGACGACCATCACTGGGATTATGTCATCTGTTTAACTGATTTACCGAGTATTTCTGATAATAAAGTCGTGATTAGTGACTATAATAATGATAAGCAAGTAGCTATGTTATCTCTACCTTCACTTGGCTTTATGGGTTTGAACAGTAAATTAGTTAAGACTGTGACATCTTTGATTGAACAGTTATACTATGAAGATCCGAAAAGTAAAAATGCGCCACATCCATTTGTACGCATGAAATCAGTTGAACCTAATGAAGATGAATCTGAAAAAAGACGTTACATTAATACATTATTTATCATTAGTTGGATTCAACTTATTGGTGGTTTAACACGAGCCAATCAGCCATGGAAGAATATCTTTAATTTTAAAAAGATTATCTCCGTTGCATTTGCTACAGGTACGTATATTTCAATTTTCTCTATGCCTTGGGAACTCAGTGTCATTTATTCACCTTTCAGACTTATACTGCTTATGATTATTGCGATATTAGGTATGGCAGGTTGGTTACTATACGCACATCAATTATTAGAAAGAAAGACTGCGAAATCCCAACGCGTTTATCGTTATATCTATAACTCAACGACACTAGTTACATTGAGTGTGATTACTTTAATGAATTATTTTATTCTATACATTTTACTCATTATCAGTATTACGCTATTTGTACCAGTTGATTTATTTAATAGTTGGACAAGTGCAAAGGCTCAATTTACCTTTACTAATTATTTAAGATTGATTTGGTTTGTCGCGTCATTAGGTCTATTAGCAGGCGCTATGGGTTCTACAGTTGAAGATGAAGAAAAAATACGACGCATTACGTATTCATATAGACAATATCATCGCTATAAAGAGGCAGAAGAAGAACAAAAAGAACAACAACAATCTCAAGACGTATCACATCAGAAAGTTGAACAACAAGCTTCAAGTAATGATCAGCAAGATGAACAATATGAAGGTAAAAAACAAGGTCACAGAGAGGAGGATGAGTAATGGCAGATTTGGAGAAAAGAACGGTTGGACTAGTTGTAGCGCCAGGGGTTACAGAACGTCTAGCAGAAAGTTTGATGGAAGAGTTGCCAGATATGTTGTCTGAACAATACAACAACGAAAAAGAATGGACATTTGATTTGGTTACAGATCCATTAACTGGCTTCGCAGAATCTGTAGATGAAATATTTAAGAAAGTTGCAGATTATCATGATAAGCGTCAATGGGATTACGTCATTTCAATTACTGACTTGCCGATGTTTGCTGATCATCAAGTGATGGCATTAGATATCAACATGTATAACGGCGCAGCAATCTTCTCATATCCAGCATTTGGCTGGCGCCCAGTAAAAAATAGATTTAAACAAGCAATTCTTAGTATCATTCAAGAACTCCATGAAGCAGAACACGAAAGTCGTAATTACGATGATAATAACAATATAGAGACATCCGTTAAAAAACAATTTCCTCTCTCTAAAATAGATAAAACTCAAGTGTATTTAGAAGAAACTGAGTCATATCATTTAAGATATTTATCAAGTTCTCGTTCTAGAGGTATGTTTAGACTTGTCAGTGGTATGACATTTGCTAATAACCCATTAAATATGATGGCAAGTTTAAGTAATATAGTTGCCATTGCCTTTACGACAGGCGCTTTCGGGCTTGTCTTTACAACGATGTGGAAAATGGCCAATAACTTTTCAATGTGGCGTCTATTTGGTATATCCATTATCGCGATTATTGGCATGTTAATATGGATTATGATGTCTCACGATCTTTGGGAATCTGTTAAATCAAGTAAAAATAAAAGGATAACTTGGTTATATAATGCTACGACAATTATGACGTTAATTATTGCCATTATCATTTACTATATTATTTTATATACTCTGTTCTTGATTGCAGAGTTAGTGTTGCTACCAGCAGACTTTTTAGGACAACAAGTAAGTCTTAAAGGTCCAGCAGGTCCAGATCTTTATTTAAGTATTCCTTGGTTTGCAGCATCTGTTTCTACAGTTGCAGGTGCTATAGGTGCAGGTTTATTAAATGATCAGTTAATTAAAGAAAGTACGTATGGCTATCGACAACGTATTCGTTACGAAGATACCCATGATAAAACTCAATAAGAATATGACATAAATTTATATGTATAATATGAATGATTGTATATAAAGCCACTCCATAATTTTGGGAGTGGCTTTGTTTATAACTAACTCTTTTCATAATTTATATTAAAAATTAGAAGCAAGATGAATAACAGTATTTTCAACTATTAAGAGCATAGATTTTCTATAAAAAATATTTTAAAATATTGTTTAACAACTTAATTTGAGTAAAAATTGAAAGTAGGGTTAGTTATGTACTGTTCAAATTGTGGACATCAATTAAAAGAGGGCCAATCATTTTGTAATCAATGTGGAGCACATATTAGGCAATCATATCAAAATCACCCACCTCATTATAACCAAAACCATTCTAACTACAACTTACAACGTGCATCTCGTAGTAAGAAGCCAACAGGTTTAATTATTTTATTATCACTCATCTTTATAGGATTCATTGCTGCTATGCTTTACGGAGCATATTATGCTTATGAACATTATGTCAAAGATGATGATAAGACATCAGAATCTGTTCAATCAAGTCCATCTAATACAAATGATTCAAAAAGTGAGAAAGATTCAACTTCTAAAGGTCCGCATATTGATGTCTTTAGTACAGCATTTGATAAAGGGTATATGAAATCTGCGTCAACGAGTGGTTATCAAGGTATATATACAGGTATGACACGTAAAGAAGTTGAAGAAAAATTTGGTAAATCCGATGGAAATGTTGATAGTTCAAATTATACTTACGAAAAGTATGGGAACTTAGCAGTTGCGTATGAGAATGATGAAGTTGTTCATGTAGGGGTGGCCCCTAATGATATTTCAGAAGATCAATTTATCCAAAAATATAACGAACCTGATGACAGAAAGCCAAATCAATTAATCTATGATAGCAATAAAGATAATGATTTCTCTGTATTAGTTAATGTTAAAAATGGGAAAATATCTGTTATCGAAAATGTTGATCAATTATAGAGAGTTGCGAAAGCAACTCTATTTGTTTATATAAAATTATGCAAATATTTTGAATTGTGAAATACAATGTAATAGAATTCAACCAATCGTACTCGATTGAAAAGAGGTGAATGTGTGAATAAGTAACACATGTTACTAGAAAACTAGTTATATTTTAAACTTATCATGTGAGTCGATGATTGACGCAATTATGAAAGAGAGAATTTAAATGGTTTGGTTTAACCAATTCGTAATATTTCGTGTGACTTGTTTTATGAGTTAAGGACACTTAAACTCACAATGGCATGAATAAATAATTAGACCTATTTAATGAAAAGAAACTAAGAATTAAATGTTAAACAGTCCGAAATACTGTTCGCTAAGACGAGGTAACGAAGTCATAAAAGTATAACTTTTATTGTAGCGGGTATCATATGTATAGAATTCGTATCTGTCATGTTTAAAAAGGAGTCGAAGTCGATATCATTTGCCGTATCACGCGGTAAACAAATGATTTCTGAGTATAATAATAAAACTGAAGCGGAAATATCTATTATCTTAGATAATCACAAGCAATGATTGTAGAAATTCACAGTAATAATGCAAGTGGTTTAGTAAATTTATTATTAATAACAAAATGACAGCTCAAAAATTAATTCAAAATATTTTTGCTTTCCCTGGAGCATCTAGTGGCGTTATTGATTTATTAAAATTCGCAATGATGTAGAGGTGTATCTCAATGAGTAAGCGTGTTTATGATATAAAAGTAGAAAGGTGTGGCGGTTCTACTTACTTTTTAGAAGAATATAAAGGAAAGGTTCTTATTATCGTAAATACAGCAACTAATTGCGCATTAAACGATCAATTTGAAGGATTGGAAACGTTATATCAAAAATATAAAAATGATGGATTAGTTGTTTTAAGTTTTCCTTGTAATAACTTTGACAATCAAGAACCTGGGTCGATGGATGAAATCTACAATACTTACCGTCGACGGTTTGGTATTACATTTCCTATCCACTCGAAAACAATTGTAAATGGTGACAATGAACATCCTTTATATACGCTTTTAAAACGCGAGAAACCTGGATTATTTGGTTCGCAAATTAAGTGGAACTTTACAAAGTTTGTTATTGATAGAGAGGGTAAAGTAGTAGGCAAGTATCTTCCTTATGACTCTCCAGAAGAGATGGAGGAATTCATTAAAGAATTATTAAATGAATAAATGATGATGTGTTAGCTCTCTTTTAAGTCGAAGTGACTTTTAAGAGAGTTTTTAGTATTTAATTTTAAAATTAATGATGAATATTTACACTGGTATCTTGACTTTCAAATTAAAAGTAGTTAAAGTAGTAAACATAATTATTCTGACAATTCAGATAGGAATTTAAGTGTTTGAATGAATTTATGAAATGAGGGGGGATCATAAATTGATGTCAGTAGATAAGATTACGTATGATAGTTTTACGGGTGATCCTTTTATCGACACTATCGATGCTGACGACCAAACCAAAGGTGCCTACCAAATATTAGAATGGGCTTACCAAATCTATGGTGACGATATCGTCTATTCATGTAGTTTTGGGACTGAAAGCATGGTGCTTATCAATTTAATTTATCAAATTAAACCAGATGCACAGATCGTCTTTTTAGATACAGACTTACATTTCCAAGAAACTTACGATTTAATTGATAGAGTGAAAGAGAAATATCCACGACTTCGAATTAAAATGAAAAAACCAGAACTTACATTAGAAGAACAGGCTGATAAATATAATCCCGCTCTATGGAAGAATAATCCTAATCAATGTTGTTATATTCGCAAGATTAAACCACTTGAGGAAGTTTTATCTGGCGCGGTAGCATGGGTTTCAGGATTAAGACGTGCCCAATCACCAACACGTGCAAACACGGACTTTATTAATAAAGATGAACGATTTAAATCAGTTAAAGTATGTCCGCTTATTTATTGGACTGAAGACGAGGTTTGGGACTATATCAAGAGTAATGATTTACCTTACAATGAATTGCATGATCAACATTATCCTAGTATCGGTTGTATCCCTTGCACTGCACCAGTATTTGACTCAAATGATTCCCGTGCTGGCAGATGGTCTAATTTCGAAAAAACTGAATGTGGCTTACATGTTGCAGACAAACCATAATAAGGTAATCAAAATTTTTTGACTTTAAAACATAGTATTCCGATAAGATATAACCAAAAACTTACTTTGTTATAGTAAAACTCATTTAAAAATTGTTGAAACATAAAATGATTCTCGGCGGTTAATGAATAGGGATAGATGTATTGTGCATCACTCTCTTTCATTTACTGTCGTGAATATTTAGTACATACTAGAATAAACGATATTGGAAACATTTTCAGAAATAAATATAATCAAATATCGGGATAATTAAGATAAGAGGTGTATATGATTGAACTTAAGTGTCACTAATAGCCCCTTTACTGAAGGGCAAGCAGCACAGATTAATGAATTACTCCAAACTTTAACACCAGAACAACAAACTTGGTTAAGTGGCTACCTCATGGCAAACCAATCATCGAATGCTACGAGTGAGGGAGCTTCTGACAATATAGCATCATCTTCAACGTCTTCAGTAAGTCAAGAAACTGAAGCCATGTTACATCGAAAAGAGCCTGAAGTAACGCCAGAACAACGCTCGATTACTATTCTTTATGGTTCTGAAACAGGTAATGCACAAGGGTTAGCAGAAATCTTTGAAGAACGTTTATCTAACATTGGAAATGATGTCACACTTAAATCTATGGACGACTTCAAGCCTAAAAATCTTAAGAAAGTTGAAGATTTATTTATTGTGACTGCAACGCATGGGGAAGGTGACCCTCCAGATAATGCTGTAGAATTGCATGAATATATCCATGGTCGTAAAGCGCCTAAATTAGATGGTGTAAGATTCTCAGTTTTAGCATTAGGAGACCAAACTTATGAATTCTTCTGTCAAACTGGTAAAGACTTTGATAACCGCCTTGCAGAATTAGGTGCTGAGAGAATTTATGACCGTGTCGATTGCGATGTTGATTATGATGAAGATGCTGAAAAGTGGATGGCGAATGTCATCAATGCGATAGATTCAACACCAGCAGGCACTGACAGTGAACAAGTGGTAAGTGAGTCTATTAAATCCGCAAAGGAGAAGAAATATTCAAAGTCTAATCCTTATGAAGCCGAAGTCTTAACGAATATTAATTTAAATGGTAGAGGTTCAAATAAAGAAACAAGACACATTGAATTATTACTTGATAATTTCGGTGAAGAATATGAACCTGGCGATTGTATTGTTGTCTTACCTCAAAATGATCCAGCCCTCGTCGACTTGCTCGTCAGTACATTAGGATGGAGTCCGGACACGCAAGTGTTAATTAATGAAGATGGCGATACACTTAATCTTGAAGATGCATTAACTTCTCATTTTGAAATAACGAAGTTAACAAAACCTTTAGTTGAGAATGCGGCAACGTTCTTTAACAATGATGAACTTAGCGAGAAAGTTCAAGACAAGGAATGGATTCAAAATTATATTGAAGGTCGCGACCTCATTGATTTATTAAATGATTTTGCAACAACTGAACTTCAGCCAGAAAATATGTATCAATTACTCAGAAAGTTACCACCGAGAGAGTACTCAATTTCAAGTAGTTATAAAGCAACGCCTGATGAGGTGCATATTACGGTGGGCGCTGTAAGATATAACGCGCATGGTCGTGATCGTACAGGTGTATGCTCAGTACAGTTTGCGGAGAGAATTCAAGAAGGTGATACGGTTCCAATTTACTTGAAACGTAATCCAAATTTTAAATTCCCTCAAAACGAAGAGACCCCAGTGATTATGATAGGTCCAGGAACTGGTGTTGCGCCATTCAGATCGTATATGCAAGAACGTGAAGAGCTAGGATTTGAAGGTCACACATGGCTATTCTTTGGTGAACAACACTTCACTACTGATTTCTTATACCAAACTGAATGGCAAGAATGGCTCGATGATGGCACCCTCTCTAAGTTAGACGTGGCCTTTTCAAGAGATACGGATCAAAAAGTGTATGTACAGCATAAAATTGCTGAAAATAGTGAGCAATTTAACCAATGGATTGAAAATGGTGCAGCGATTTATGTGTGCGGTGATGAGAGTAAGATGGCTAAGGATGTTCATCAAGCTATTCGTAATGTATTAGTGAAAGAACAAAATCTTTCTGAAGAAGATGCAGAAGAATACTTGAAGCAATTGAAACGAGATAAGAGATATCAACGAGACGTGTATTAATAGAAAGGATGGGGGATACATGGCTAGAACAAATAAACAAATTTCAGAAGAACTTGATAAGAATCTTGATGAAATGGAATTTTTAAAAGCCGACAGTGACTTTCTACGTGGAACAATCGAACAAGGGCTTGCCGATCCAATTACGGGCTCGATTTCACAAGATGACGCTAAGCTATTAAAGTTCCACGGAAGTTACATGCAAGACGATAGAGATTTAAGAGATGAACGTCGTAAACAAAAATTAGAACCAGCATATAGTTTTATGATACGTGTTCGTGTACCAGGGGGGAAAGCGACACCAGATCAATGGGTTGCTATGGATGACATCTCTAATAATCATGCTAATCAAACGATTAAATTGACCACAAGACAGGCATTTCAATTTCACGGAATTTTAAAGCGTAACTTAAAACAGTCTATGAAGGAGATCAACGACTCTGTCTTAGATTCAATAGCTGCTTGTGGCGATGTAAATCGTAATACGATGTGTAACCCAAATCCCTATCAATCAAAAGTTCACAAAGAAGTGAACACATATGCTACTGACATTAGTAATCATTTACTTCCAAGAACTGGCGCATATCATGAAATTTGGCTAGATGGCGAGAAAGTATTAGATTCCAGTGAGGAAAAGGAGCCGATATACGGTAATACGTATCTACCACGTAAATTTAAAATCGGTATTGCTGTACCACCCTCTAACGATATCGATGTCTATTCACAAGATATCGGACTTATTGCTATTGTAGATAACGATGAATTACTAGGATTTAATGTCACGATTGGTGGAGGTATGGGTATGACTCACGGTAATACTCAAACGTATCCACAACTAGGGCGTTTAATAGGATTCATACCAAAAGAAAAAGCTGTAGATGTTTGTGAAAAGCTTTTAACAATTCAAAGAGATTACGGTAATCGTGAAAATCGTAAAAATGCACGCTTTAAATATACAGTCGATCGTCTTGGTGAAGCTTGGGTCAAAGAAGAATTGAACCGTCGATTAGGATGGGATATTGAAGATGCACGTGACTTTGAATTTGAACATAATGGTGATCGTTTAGGTTGGATTGAGGGTAATGGCAATTGGAATTTTACGTTGTTTATTCAAAATGGACGAGTCAAAGATACTGAAGATTATAAATTGAAAACAGCACTTAGAGAAATTGCTGAAATGCATACAGGTGACTTCAGATTATCACCGAATCAAAATTTAGTAATCGCTAACGTTACACCTGAGAAAAAAGATGAAATCCAAGCTATCATTGATAAGTATGGTCTTACAGATGGTAAGAACTATACTGGATTACGTAGAAACTCTATGGCATGTGTAGCCTTTCCAACTTGTGGATTAGCGATGGCAGAATCGGAAAGATACTTACCATCTTTAATCTCTAAAATTGAAGATTTATTAGATGAAGCTGGAGTTCAGGAAGAAGAAATTACAATTCGTATGACAGGATGTCCAAATGGTTGTGCAAGACCTGCACTTGCTGAAGTCGCATTTATCGGAAAAGCACCTGGCAAATATAACATGTATTTAGGTGGTGGCTTCAAAGGTGAGCGTCTCAATAAATTGTATAAAGAAAATATCGGTGAAAATGAAATATTAGAAAGTTTACGTCCATTGTTGATGAGTTACGGTAAAGAACGACTTGAAGGCGAGCACTTTGGTGATTTCGTCATACGTTCAGGTGTGGTAGCAAAAGTCCATGATGGTCGCGACTTCCATAGCTAATCTAAAGGGGGAGTGATTAATATGGGCAAGGTATTTCTAGTTGGTGCAGGTCCTGGTGATCCTGATTTATTAACAATTAAAGGTTTAAAAGCAATTAAAAAAGCAGATGTGATTCTTTACGATCGTTTGATTAATAAAGAAATTTTAGAATTCGCCTCTCCTTCCACTAAATTCTTTTATTGTGGTAAAGATCCTAATAAGCATTCATTACCACAAGAAGAAACGAATAAAATGATGGTCACTTTAGCTAAGAAAGGGCATACTGTTACACGATTAAAAGGTGGCGATCCTTTCGTCTTTGGTAGAGGTGGCGAAGAAGCGGAAGTACTAGCAAATCACAATATTCCGTTTGAAATTGTACCTGGTATTACATCGGGTATTGCTGCACCAGCATACGCAGGTATTCCTGTCACTCACAGAGATTTTAGTTCATCTGTCGCATTCGTAACCGCAGTCAATAAACCAGGTATGGATAAAGAACAATATTGGGAACATTTAGCGAATGGACCAGAAACGTTATGCGTTTATATGGGAGTTAAACGACTTCCAGAAATTTGTGATTTATTAACGAAACATGGTCGTTCATCAGAAACGCCAGTCGCACTCGTTCACATGGGTACATCAATACGACAAAAAACGATTACTGGTACACTTGGTAATATTGTAGATAAGGCACATCAAATAACGAACCCAGCTATGATCATCATTGGTGATGTAGTCCATATGCGAGAGAAGATCAATTGGTTTGTGGAGCAAGCTGATGTAAACAAATTGTCAATTCCTAAAGTGACATCTAAATAGGACTGTTTTAGTTTTATCATTTATTTTCTGAAAATGAAGAAAAATAGTAAGATGAATATGACAAATACGAGGAGGGATTTACCGTGAATATGCCATTAATGTTAGATTTAACAAACAAAAAAGTTGTTGTTGTCGGTGGTGGGAAAATTGCTACACGACGTATTAAAACATTGTTAAATTACACAGAACATATTCACGTTGTAAGCCCGGTTATCACTAATCAAATAGCACAATGGGTTGAAACTCAGCGCATCACTTATTTGGAAAAACGTTTCGAACCTACTGATATTGAAGAGGCAGATATGGTAATTGCTGCTACCAATCATTCAGAGGTCAATGAAGAGGTAAGGTTATCAGTACCTGAACATGTGTTATTTAATCATGCAGAACAAGCTGAATTAGGTAATGTTACGTTTCCTAATGTTTTTCGAAGGGATCGCTTAACGATTAGTGTATCCACTGAAGGTGCGAGTCCAAAGTTAGGACAACGTATTATTAATCATTTAGAGGATACATATAATGAGGAGTATGTAACTTATGTTCAATTTCTATATGAAAGTAGACAATACATTAAAGCACTCAGCATAGAGCCATCTGATAAACATGCGTTACTTGAACAAATTTTATCAGACACATATTTAGATGAGAATAAGCAACATGAATTCATCCGATGGCTTCAATCACAGGTTTAATGAAGAATGGGGGCATTTGATATATGCGCAAAGTATTAATATTCGCAATAGCGGGATTTTTAGCACAACTTGTAGATGGGTCACTCGGCATGGGATTTGGTGCATCATCATCATCCATTTTACTCACTTATGGTATTGCGCCAGCAGTAGTTTCTGCAACAGTTCATTTCTCAGAAATTGCTACCACTGCAGCTTCTGGTACATCTCATTGGAAATTTGAAAATGTTCATAAGCCAACGATGTTAAAGCTTGCGATACCTGGTTCTATTTCAGCCTTCATAGGTGCAGGCGTTTTAACGTTTATTCACGGTAATTACATTAAACCATTCATTGCACTCTTTTTATTAAGCATGGGATTCTATATTTTATATCAATTCTTATTTAAAAGAACACATGAACACCATACGCATGTTGGTGATTTGAGTAGTTTCAAAGTGATTCCACAAGGTGCGATTGCAGGTTTCTTAGATGCTATCGGTGGTGGAGGCTGGGGTCCAGTGAATACACCGCTCTTACTTTCAAGCAAGAAAATTCAACCACGTTATGCGATTGGTACGGTTTCAGCTAGTGAATTCTTTGTTACATCTTCTGCAGCAATTAGTTTTATTATATTTTTAGGATTAACTCAGATTAACTGGTTTGCTGTCATTGCACTAAGTGTTGGTGGCATGCTTGCTGCTCCAATTTCAGCATATTTAGTTAAAATTTTACCTATAAATATTTTAGCAATATGTGTGGGTGGGTTAATTATTTTCACAAATAGTAATGCATTATTAAGTTATTTCATTAAAGATACAACAATCTCAAATACAGTTAGATGTATTATTTTAGCAGCAATTTTTGTTTTACTCATCGTTCAGGTGATTCGAAACAAGAAATTGTCTTTTTCTTACAAGAAAAGCCGAGTAAACAAATATAATTAATTGGATAAAGGGGTTATAAAACGATGTCTAAAAATGAAGAAGTAATTAACTATACAATTCAACCACATGGTGGTGAATTAATTAACCGAGTTGTTGAAGGTGAGGAAAGAGAACGTTTAATTAAGGAAGCATCATCATATAAATCAATTACTTTAAATCCTTGGGGTATTTCAGATTTAGAATTAATTGGTATTGGTGGTTTTAGTCCGTTAACAGGATTTATGAATAAAGCAGACTATACCAAAGTTGTTGAAGACACTCATTTAGAAAATGGATTAGTATGGAGTATTCCCATTACTTTACCAGTATCTGAAGAAGAAGCGAATCAATTAGAAATTGGTGATGACATTGCTTTATACGGTGAAGATGGTGAATTATATGGAACATTAAAATTAGAAGAGAAGTACACGTACGATAAAGAAAAAGAAGCAAAATTAGTCTATGGAACTACTGAAGAACAACATCCAGGTGTCAAGAAAGTGTATGAAAAAGGTAATGTGTACTTAGCTGGACCTATTCAATTAATCAATCGCCCTAAACATGATGAATTTTCTGATTATCATCTAGATCCATCTGAAACAAGACAATTATTCCATGATTTAGGTTGGAAAACGGTTGTCGGATTCCAAACTAGAAATCCAGTTCATCGTGCACATGAATATATCCAGAAATCAGCTTTAGAAATTGTAGATGGATTACTTCTCAATCCTTTAGTTGGAGAAACTAAATCAGATGATATACCTGCTGATGTTCGTATGGAAAGTTATCAAGCTATCCTCAAGAATTATTTCCCTGAAAATAGAGCACGACTAGTGATTTATCCTGCAGCAATGCGCTATGCCGGCCCTCGTGAAGCAATATTGCACGCAACAGTGCGTAAGAATTATGGTTGTACACACTTTATAGTGGGACGTGATCATGCGGGTGTGGGTGATTACTATGGCACATATGAAGCGCAAGAGCTTATCACTCAATTTGAAGATGAACTAGATATTCAAATCTTAAAATTTGAACATGCTTTTTATTGTGAAGCATGCGGTAATATGGCGACGGCTAAGACATGCCCTCATGATGCCTCTCAACATTTACATTTAAGTGGTACAAAAGTTAGAGAAAAATTACGTAACGGAGAATCCTTGCCGACTCAATTTTCAAGACCAGAAGTCGCTGAAGTACTAATTAGAGGTTTACGAGAAAAATAATAAAGTAAAAGGAGAGATAGCATGAGTGAATCTAACAATATTACTTGGCATGATTCAGAAGTGACGAAAGAAGAAAGACAAAATCGTAATGGTCATAAAAGTGCAGTTATTTGGTTTACGGGGTTATCTGGTTCAGGTAAATCGACCGTTTCTGTCGCTTTAGAAAAAGCGCTATTCAATGAAGGAAAGCAAACATATCGTTTAGATGGGGATAATGTGCGTCATGGTCTTAATAAAAATTTAGGATTTAG
This sequence comes from Staphylococcus sp. TE8, assembly GCF_000692055.1. Taxonomy (NCBI): domain Bacteria; kingdom Bacillati; phylum Bacillota; class Bacilli; order Caryophanales; family Staphylococcaceae; genus Staphylococcus; species Staphylococcus sp. TE8. Next base: position 447,022 of record NZ_JMGB01000002.1, on the reverse strand, counting down.
TCCTGAAGATCGTACTGAAAACATACGCCGTATAGGTGAAGTTGCCAAACTCATGGTTGATGCAGGTTCAATCACTGTGACAGCTTTCATTTCACCGTATAAACAAGATCGCGATAATGTACGCGCGATTCTCAAAGATGATGAATTTATAGAAGTATATACGAAATGTAGTGTTGAAGAATGTGAGAACCGCGATCCTAAAGGATTGTATAAGAGAGCACGCTCTGGAGAAATTCCTGAGTTTACAGGTATTAGCGCCCCTTATGAAGCTCCAGATCATCCAGAAATCATTTTAGATACTGAACATGAATCAATTGATCAATCAGTTGATCGTGTGATTCAATACCTTAAGCAACATCAATATATTTAACTCACAAGCATGTATGTCAATGAACATACATGCTTTATGTTTGAATTGTTATATGTCTATACATATTTTTTATTTTGAAAATCTTTGTTACAATTATAGAAAGCGCTTACAAAATACAAGGGGATTTAGCGAGTATGATGAGGAATGATTTATTGGGGGATGATTAAAATTTTATACATCTGTGTATAGTAATACTTATTAAACCTACGTATGACATAGCGGAGTTAATAAAAGGGGATGTTAAATATGCATGGAGATAATATATGGTTAACGATGATTGGGTTAGCGATCATTGTTTCAATTGTAGGTTTACTCATAGCGAAGAAAATTAGCCCGGTTGTTGGCATGACATTGATACCATGTATCGGTGCAATGATATTGGGGTACAGTGTGGGAGATTTAGTAAAATTCTTTGATAAGGGCTTATAACAAGTTATGAACGTTGTCATAATGTTTATATTTGCCATCATCTTTTTTGGCATTATGACTGATAGTGGATTATTTAAGCCTTTAGTGAAGCGATTGATATTAATGACGAGAGGTAATGTGATTATTGTTTGTGTTATGACTGCGTTAATTGGTTCATTTGCACAATTAGATGGCGCTGGGGCAGTGACTTTCCTACTTTCAATACCAGCATTGCTTCCATTATATAAAGCGCTAAATATGAATAAATACCTACTAATATTATTACTTGCATTAAGTGCAGCAATTATGAACATGGTTCCGTGGGGTGGACCTATGGCACGTGTGGCAACAGTATTGAAAGTGAAAAGTGTGAATGAATTATGGTATGGTCTGATTCCAATTCAAATTATTGGATTCGTCCTCGTAATCATCTTCGCAGTATACTTAGGATTTCGTGAAAAGAAACTTATTAAGAAGGCGATAGAAAAAGGCGAAGTAGAAGAAACGCAAGATGTAGATATACATAGATTAGTTAATATTTATGAACGTGAACAAGATATTAAGTTTCCAGTTAAAGGCCGTGCTAGGAATAATCCTTATATTATATGGATAAATGTAGTATTAACGATTTTAGTTATCGTCATCATGTTAGCAAATCTAGCGCCACCAGAGTTTGCTTTCATGATAGGCACTTCACTCGCACTAATTATCAACTATAAAAGTGTTGATGAACAAATGGATCGATTAAAGGCTCATGCTCCTAATGCCTTAATGATGGCGGCAGTCATTATTGCAGCTGGAATGTTCTTAGGTGTTCTTAATGAAACGGGTATGCTTAAAGCGATTGCTACTGATTTTATTAAGATTATTCCAGATGCAGTAGGTCCATATTTGCATATCATTGTTGGAATATTCGGTGTGCCGTTAGATTTATTAACAAGTACGGATGCATATTACTTTGCTGTTTTACCTATTGTTGAACAAACTGCTAGTCAATTTCATGTTTCAGCTGTTTCTACAGCATATGCAATGGTGATAGGTAATATTATTGGTACATTCGTAAGTCCGTTTTCACCAGCATTATGGTTAGCCATTGGACTTGCTGAAGCGAATATGGGTACTTACATTAAGTATGCATTCTTTTGGATTTGGGGATTTGCTATTGTGCTACTACTCATCGCAGTACTTATGGGCGTCGTTACTGTTTAGATTTTAATTAAATCATATACTTAGTGTGAAGGCGCTATCACAGAAGGGATGAAACGAAGTTTTCATCCCTTTTTCAATGAAATAATTTACTCTAAAAATTATCAGATAAATTACAACAACTGTAACAACGATGTTGATTAAATCGCTATAACTACTGTCATGAAAGTGGTTTAAATTGTGTAAAATTGACACACGTTTTTTACAAGAGGGCGTTACATTATTATGATTCATTTACAAAGTATTAACATTGTACACAAACGGTTGTGTGTCTGTTACAGTGTTTCTTGTCGTTAATTAACGAAGAAAAAATTAAACTTAAATGTTAAAGATAATTGAAGGTAGCCACGAGATAGTTAAAAGATTTACCCAAATTATAGGAGGATATTAAAATGAAAAAAATCGCTACAGCTACAATCGCTACAGCAGGTATTGCAACATTTGGAATCATGCAACACGATGCAGATGCAGCGGAAAATAACAATAATGGATATAACCCTAACGATCCTTATTCTTACAGCTACACTTATACAATCGATCAACAAGGTAACTATCATTACGATTGGAAAGGTAACTGGAGTCCACAACAAGCTCAACAAGGAAACAACTCTAACTACTCAAATGCTAACCAAAGTACACAAAGCTACAATTCATACAATAACTACAATAATTATAGAACAAATAACCAAACTCAAAGCTACAACTCAAATAATGGTGGAGGTTTAGGTGCAAATTATTCAACTTCTGATAGAAACGTTAAAGTAACAACTCAATCAGCACCAACTCAAAAATCTTCAAGCAATGCATCAGCTGCATTCGCAGGTCAAACATCTTCAGGTTCAAACCTATACACTTCAGGTCAATGTACTTACTATGTTTATGACAAAGTTGGCGGCAAAATCAGCTCAACTTGGGGCAACGCTAACAACTGGGCTAACGCAGCAGCATCATCAGGTTACACTGTAAACAATACACCTAAACAAGGTGCAATCATGCAAACTTCACAAGGTGCATTCGGTCACGTTGCATACGTTGAGAACGTAAATAATGACGGTTCAGTAAAAGTATCTGAAATGAACTATAACGGTGGACCTGGAGTTGTATCTACTCGTACAATCTCAGCAAGCCAAGCTGGCGCTTATAACTACATTTCATAATCGAGTGACTAGAAATATTTTTAGTACTGAAGCCATGAACTTAAACGGTTCATGGCTTTTTTATATAGATAAGAAACTTTATACATATAAAGAGTTAAGTCAATGATTATGTGATTGAAGTTATTTTAAAAGGGAAATTTAAAAATAAAGAGATTAGAGTTGAGCTATTTTTAGCTTTAAGGAAGGTGAAGTAACATGGAATTTAACATTTGGATGTGGATTATTTTAGCAGTTATTATCATTGTCACTATAGCTGTTATTCTTATATTAACAGTTGGTTCAGTTTATGAAGAACGTGCTTACGATAAACGTTCAAAAGAAGAAAAACGTAAAAACACAGAAAAGAACCTTCAAATGGCAAAAGGTCACACAGATGAAGAAAGTGAAAAGAGTGAAGCACCACACCATCAAACTGAAGATAAAGCACATCATTCAGTAGATAATGAAAAAGTTGAAGAACGGTTTAAAGACAAAGATAGATAAGTAGAATATTTTTTATTCATAAGGCTCTGACATGTAGATGATAATCACACATGTTAGAGTTTTCTAATTGTTCGCAATAAAGTGCCCTTTCTACATATAGTTCATGAAACGTTAAAATCTTTTTGACACTTTCGTTAACGTCTAAGTTATCGATTGTAATACTATATATAGTGTTATATTTTGTAAATAGATACCATATATAGAAAAAGGTGATAATATGACTGCTTTAGAACAATCATTAACACGATTGATAACAAAAGACCCGACAATATTAAATGAAAATGCAAATAAAGATAGTAATACTTTCTCTACAATGAGAGATTTAACAGCTGGAACTGTATCTAAATCATATGCACTAGAAAATCTACTTCCAAAACACGTAGCTAAAGCACATTTATCTGGAGATATACATTTCCATGATTTAGACTACCATCCTTTTCAACCATTAACGAATTGTTGTCTAATTGATGCTAAAGATATGTTAGAAAATGGCTTTGAAATAGGTAATGCACATGTGACCTCCCCTAAATCAATACAAACCGCATCTGCACAACTTGTTCAAATTATCGCAAACGTATCAAGCAGCCAATATGGTGGTTGTACAGTTGACCGCGTAGATGAATTATTAAGTACATATGCTAAATTAAATGCAGAACATCATCGTGAAATGGCACAACAATATGTCCAACCGGATAAAATAGAATCTTACGTAGAGCAACAAGTGACTAAAGATATCGGCGATGCCATCGAAAGTTTGGAATACGAAATTAATACACTTTATACCTCCAACGGTCAAACGCCATTTGTAACATTAGGATTTGGTTTAGGTACAGATGAACTTAGTCGCAAAATACAACAAGCTATTTTACGTACGCGTATTAAAGGACTGGGTAAAGACCGTATGACAGCTATTTTCCCGAAACTTGTCTTCTCAATTAAAAAGGGTACTAACTTTAGCCCAGATGATCCCAATTACGATATTAAACAACTCGCGCTTGAGTGTTCAACGAAACGTATGTATCCTGACATCTTAAATTATGACAAAATCGTTGAGCTTTTGGGTGATTTTAAAGCGCCAATGGGTTGCCGTTCATTCTTACCTAGTTGGAAAGATGCAACAGGAAACTTTGAAAATAATGGCCGCTGTAACTTAGGCGTTGTCACATTGAATATCCCAAGAATTGCAATAGAATCTAATGGTGATATGGCCAAGTTTTGGGAGTTATTTGATCAAAAAATGCAATTGATGCATGATGCATTAGTTTATAGAATTAAACGCTTAAAAGATGCAATACCTAATAACGCGCCAATTCTTTATAAAAGTGGTGCTTTTAAATACAAATTAAACGCTTCTGAAAATGTAGAAGAACTGTTTAAACACCAACGTGCGACGATTTCAATGGGTTACATTGGCTTATATGAAGCCGCAACAATGTTTTACGGTCCTGATTGGGAGGATAATATTGAAGCTAAAACATTTACATTAGATATTCTAAGAGAAATGAAATATTATCAGAATGCATGGACTAACCAATATGATATTTGGTTTAGTATTTATAGTACGCCAAGCGAATCTTTGACCGACCGATTTTGTCGCTTAGATAAAGAGCGCTTTGGTGAAATACCTGATATTACCGATAAAGGATACTACCAGAATTCCTTCCATTATGATGTGCGTAAAGATGTAACACCTTTCGAGAAGTTAGATTTTGAAAAGGATTACCCTTACTATGCAAGTGGTGGTTTCATTCATTATTGTGAATATCCTAAACTTAATCACAACATTAAAGCGTTAGAGGCAGTGTGGGATTATTCTTATGATAAAGTTGGCTATTTAGGAACGAATATTCCTATTGATCATTGTTACAAGTGTGATTATGATGGTGATTTTGAAACTACTGAAAATGGTTATAAATGTCCGAACTGTGGAAATAGCGATCCTAAGACCGTCGATGTCGTGAAAAGAACATGTGGTTATTTAGGAAATCCAGTACAACGACCAGTAATAGAAGGACGTCAAAAAGAAATTTGTGCAAGAGTTAAACATATGAAGGAACCACGTTCATGAGCATGTTAGACATTAAAACAGGACAAAATCACATTGCTAAAATTGAAAGTCATAGCTTTGTGGATGGCGAGGGTGTACGTTGTAGTGTATATGTATCAGGATGTCCTTTTCAATGTAAAAAGTGCTATAACGAAAAAGCACAGATTTTTAAATATGGTGAAACATTTTCTGAAGATATCTTGCAAGAAATACTTGAAAATTGTGCCCCCTCATATATTTCTGGAATCAGTATTTTGGGTGGAGAGCCTTTTTGCAATTTGAATATATCTTTAAAGATTGCACGAGCGTTTAGAGAGAGATTTGGTTACAGTAAAACGATTTGGATATGGACTGGCTTTCTATTCGAATATTTGAAACATCAAACGGATGAACGACGAGAATTACTTGAACTTACTGATATTTTGGTTGATGGACTATTTATGTATCAGCTATATAAACCCAATTTACCTTATAAAGGCTCTCTTAACCAACGCGTGATAGACGTTCAAGATTCTTTGCGTAGCCATGGGATTATTGAATATGTGTAATAATGAAGCGGGTGATAACACTCGCTTCAGTTTATTTCATAATCTAAAATGTTAAAAGAGATATTAATCACTAAAGTAGGAAAAATGATAATACCTAATCAAATTTAAAGTGATAATAAATAATATTCTACCTATATATATACTATTTACATCTTTAAGTGATAAAATATTAATGTATACAAAATTTGTTCACCAAGTTTAAGGAGATCTTCTCATGGTTTTATTTATCATAGAAATCATAATAATGATTCTTGCGATATTATTAGGTCTTAGAACAGCTGGCGCACTTGGATGTGGTATCTTTGCGATTGTGGCTCAGTTAATAATGATATTTATCTTTCGATTACCTCCAGGTTCAGCTCCTGTTACAGCAGTTTTAATTATCTTATCTATTGGTATCGCAGGCGGAACTCTTCAAGCAACAGGTGGTATTGATTATCTCGTTTATATTGCTTCGCGTGTGATTGAACGCTTTCCAAAATCGATTATATTTATTGCTCCGATGATTGTTTTCCTTTTCGTCTTTGGTATAGGTACGGCTAATATAGCTTTATCCTTAGAACCTATTATTGCAAAAACGGCGCAGAAGGCACATATACAACCTAAGAGAGCCTTAACTGCATCAGTTTTAACTGCAAATTTAGCACTGCTTTGTAGCCCTGCAGCTTCAGCTACCGCATATATCATTTCAGTTTTAGCAGGATATCATATATCGATGGGTAAGTATTTAAGTATCGTTTTACCAACTGCTCTTATTAGTATGTTGCTACTTAGTATTTTTTGTACTTTTGTAGGGCGTAAAGAGAAAGTACATGATTCATCTGAGCGTTTAGTTCAAATGCCGGAGGACGAGCTTGAAAATCAATTTTCAGGAAAAGTAAAAATAGGCGTGCTAAGCTTTCTATTATGTGTGTTAGGCATCTTAACATTTGGTATATTCCCACATCTTATGCCTACATTCGATGTTAATGGAAAGACAGTCAAAGTAGAAATGACTGAGATAGTACAATTCTTTATGTATTTAAGTTCAGCAATTAATTTACTATTAGTCAAAATTAACACATCAGATATTTTAACTTCTCATATTACGCAATCAGCAACGGGAGCTTTATTTGCTGTGCTTGGACCGGGTTGGTTAGGTGCAACAATCTTTAATGCGCCACAAAATTTAAAAATATTAAAAAATGATATCGGACAAACGATTAGCCAAGTTCCATGGTTAGTCATTATATTGGTTTCCATTGTAGCGATGATTGTAATATCTCAAACTGCCACTGCATCGATTATGGTGCCGATCGTTATGAGTTTAGGCATTCCACCTATTTATTTCGTAGCCATGGTACAAACATTGAACGTTAACTTCGTGATACCAGCTCAACCTACATTACTATTTGCTGTGGAGTTAGATGAAACAGGCAGAACGAGACCAACCAGCTTCGCCGTCCCAGGATTCTTTGTGATTACTGTATCTATCATCATTGGGTTCACTATTAAAGCACTATTAGGTTATTAAAAATTAAATCATTCTCTACGGTTTACATAAACTACTTTTCAATGAAATTGGAAAGTAGTTTTTCTTTTGTATAAGGAATTATTTCTTTAAGAGTCGAAGTTTTGAAAATAAATAAATATTCTTTGAATGCGTATTTTTATGCATAATCAACATTCTGTAAAATTCGTTTATTTTGTTAAATTTTAATTTAACACTGTTGTCATAGTCATTTTAAATGAGCATTAAAATGCCTCAAACTATATAAATATTCACTATAACGGTTAAAAATCTTTGTATGTAATTTGCATTATTATTAAAACTTCGTTATTGTCTTTTTTGTGAATCAATAAATATTGAGCGTAATTGAACACACGATTCATAAAAATAATATTAGGGGGATCACAATTGAAAAAGGAAAAAGTTATGGACTGGACGACCTTCATAGGCGTAGTCATAGTATTACTTTTTGCCGTTATACCTATGATGGTTTTTCCGAAAGCAAGTGAAACAATCATCACAGACATCAATAGTGCCATTTCTAATTCAATTGGTTCTGTGTATTTATTTATGGGACTGGCAATCTTTTGTTTCGTTCTTTACATAGCGTTTGGTAAATACGGCAATGTCACATTAGGGAAAGCAAGTGACAAGCCAGAATTTAATAATTTCACATGGGCTGCGATGCTATTTTGTGCGGGTATCGGCTCAGATATCTTGTATTGGGGTGTGATTGAGTGGGCGTTTTACTACCAAGTCCCACCTAATGGCGCAAAACCAATGTCAGATGAAGCACTTCAATATGCGACACAGTATGGTATGTTCCACTGGGGCCCTATTGCATGGGCTATCTATGTATTACCAGCACTACCAATCGGTTATCTTGTGTTCGTTAAGAAACAACCGATTTATAAAATTAGTCAAGCTTGTCGACCTATTTTAAAAGGTCAAACTGATAAATTTATCGGTAAAGTTGTAGATATATTATTTATATTTGGTTTACTTGGAGGTGCCGCTACGTCATTAGCACTTGGTGTGCCAATGATTTCAGCTGGTGTTGAGAAGTTAACTGGTTTAGATGGAACTAATATGGTGTTACGTTCAATCATCTTATTAACCATTACAGTTATATTCGCAATTAGTTCTTATACTGGATTGAAAAAAGGTATCCAAAAATTAAGTGACGTCAACGTGTGGTTATCATTCATATTACTAGCGTTCGTGTTTATCGTTGGTCCAACAGTGTTTATTATGGAAACAACGGTAACTGGGTTCGGTAACATGTTAAGAGATTTCTTCCACATGGCGACTTGGATGGAACCATTTGGCGGTATTCATGGTCGTAAGGAAACTCATTTCCCTCAAGATTGGACAATTTTCTATTGGTCTTGGTGGTTAGTATATGCACCGTTCATCGGTTTATTTATCGCCCGCATTTCTAAAGGTCGTACACTTAAAGAAGTAGTATTAGGTACAATGTGTTACGGTACATTAGGATGTGTATTATTCTTCGGTATTTTTGGTAACTATGCAGTTTACCTACAAATTACTGGACAATTTAATGTTATTAATTATTTAAATAGTCATGGTACTGAAGCAACAATTATTGAAGTAATGCATCAGTTACCATTCCCAACAATTACAATTATTTTATTCTTAATCTCAGCATTCTTATTCTTAGCAACAACATTTGACTCTGGTTCTTATATCCTAGCAGCTGCATCACAGAAAAAAGTTATCGGGGAACCTTTAAGAGCCAATCGTTTATTCTGGGCATTCGCATTATGTTTACTTCCATTCTCACTCATGTTAGTGGGTGGCGAGAGAGCACTTCAAGTATTGAAAACAGCATCAATATTGGCCAGTGTACCTTTACTCGTCATTTTCACCTTTATGATGATTTCCTTCCTCATCATACTGGGTCGAGATCGAATAAAACTTGAAACACGTGCAGATAAATTGAAAGAAGTTGAACGACGATCACTTCGAATCGTTCAAGTCAAAGAAGAACCAGAAGACGATAATTTATAAATACTAATTCAAAAAAGCCAAGGGATATTCACGTTTAAATACGTTTGAATATCCCTTGGCTTTTTTACGTTATAATTTAAATTTAATTTTATTCATTTTCATGTTCAGGAATAGGGAAGTATTTGAATATTTCTCCAGATTCCAATGACTCGCTTAATTGTTCTAACCATTCATAATATATTTTTGAATGATCTAATTGAGCTTTAACATTTAACGCATTTTCTTTTGCTTCTTCATCTAAATTTTCTTTTGCTTCTTCATCTAAATTTTCTTTGTTTAATAGTGGGTTGATGATCTTTTCGGCATCTTTAATTGCTTCCATGTTAGTATCGATTTCTCGTTCCCATTTTCTTGTAAAGAAGTTTCTAAAGAAATTAAAGAAGTCTTTCTCTGCGATAAAATGTTGCTTACGACTTCCGCGTGTAAATTGTTGTTTAACAATGTCGTATTCTTGAAGTTTCTTTACACCTGAACTCATACTTGGTTTACTCATTTGTAGTTGTTGACGCATCTCATCTAGTGTCATGCTGCCTTCAAAAACCATGATGCCATATAAATTGCCGACGCTACGATTAATACCATACAAATCCATCGTTTCTCCAATAGAGTTTATCACTAAATCTTTCGCTTGTTCGACTTGGTGCGCGTCATTATTCGTACGTGTCATCACTGCACCTCCAATTCTAATATTCAATTTTTTTACCACGTCAATTAAGTTAAATAACTTAAAATTGAAAATTTTACATGCCAAACTATTATAAAACCTTTTTACAAAAATTAAAATTAATTTATCAAATTAAAGTTGTAAGTAAGGAGAATAATGTTAAGTTTGGATATTTACTTGTGTATTACAAATGTATTTTAAGAAATTGACACGTTTTCAATACCTATGCTAACATAAATTTGTAAAATTCGTTAAATAAAAATTTAACAAACTTAACGGAGGTTGTTTTGATGGAACTTGTAGATAAATTATCAAACCGTCAGTATATCGATGGTGAATGGGTTGAAAGTTCAAATAAAAATACAAGAGATATTATAAATCCTTATAATCAAGAAGTTATCTTTACAGTAGCTGAGGGGACTAAAGAAGATACGGAAAGAGCAATTTTAGCTGCAAGAAGATCATTTGAAGAGGGCGAATGGTCACTTGAAACAAGTGAAGTTAGAGGTAAAAAAGTAAGAGCCATCGCAGATAAAATTAAAGAAAATAGAGAAGAATTAGCTAAACTTGAAACATTAGATACTGGTAAGACATTAGAAGAATCTTATGCAGATATGGATGATATTCATAATGTATTCATGTATTTCGCAGGATTAGCTGATAAAGATGGTGGCGAAATCATTAATACGCCAATCCCAAATTCTGAAAGTAAAGTTATCAAAGAACCTATCGGTGTAGTTACACAAATCACACCTTGGAATTATCCTTTACTTCAAGCATCATGGAAGATTGCACCTGCATTAGCTACAGGTTGTTCTTTAGTTATGAAACCTAGTGAAATTACACCATTAACAACAATTCGTGTATTTGAATTAATGGAAGAGGTTGGTTTCCCTAAAGGTACAATCAACTTAATTCTAGGTGCAGGTTCAGAAGTTGGCGACGTTATGTCTGGCCATGAAGAAGTTGACTTAGTATCATTCACAGGCGGTATTGAAACAGGTAAACACATCATGAAACAAGCTGCTGACAATGTAACTGAAGTTGCTTTAGAACTTGGTGGTAAGAATCCAAACATCATTTTTGACGATGCAGACTTTGAATTAGCAGTGGATCAAGCGCTAAATGGTGGTTATTTCCACGCAGGTCAAGTTTGCTCTGCAGGTTCTAGAATTTTAGTTCATAACGATATTAAAGATAAGTTTGAAAAGGCACTGATCGACCGTGTAAGTAAAATTAAAATTGGTAATGGTTTCGATCAAGACACTGAAATGGGACCAGTTATTTCAACTGCACATCGTGAGAAAATTGAAAATTACATGGAAGTTGCTAAACAAGATGGCGCTACAATTGCTATCGGTGGTAAACGTCCTGAACGTGAAGATTTACAAGCAGGTTTATTCTTTGAACCTACTGTTATCACAGATTGTGATACATCAATGCGTATTGTTCAGGAAGAGGTCTTTGGACCAGTCGTAACTGTTGAAGGTTTCTCAGATGAAGAAGAAGCAATTCGTTTAGCTAACGATTCAATCTATGGATTAGCTGGTGCGGTATTCACTAAAGATATTGGTAAAGCACAACGTGTAGCTAACAAATTAAAATTAGGTACCGTTTGGATTAATGATTTCCATCCTTATTTCGCTCAAGCGCCATGGGGAGGTTATAAACAATCAGGTATCGGTAGAGAACTTGGTAAAGAAGGACTTGAAGAATACTTGATTACTAAACACATCTTAACAAACACGAATCCAGAACCAGTGAATTGGTTTAGTAAATAATTCTTCCATTTGAAAAAGTATGCTGATTTAATTTTCGAAATTAAAAAATATTCATTGCGAGTGAGCGCTTAGAAAAACATAATGGCGCTCACTTCAATATGTAAAACCTTTTAAGAAAGAGATGTTGAAAAACAAAGAAAACTATCAATTTTGGAGGTCGAATTTGATGAGTAGAAAACATGATTCATATGATTACATCATTATTGGTGGCGGAAGCGCAGGTTCAGTACTAGGTGCCCGTCTATCTGAAGATAAAGATAAAAATGTATTAGTATTGGAAGCTGGACGTAGTGACTATTTCTGGGATTTATTTATTCAAATGCCCGCAGCATTAATGTTCCCATCTGGTAACCCATTCTATGACTGGAGATATCAAACTGAAGAAGAACCTCATATGGGACGTAAAGTTGACCATGCTAGAGGTAAAGTGCTTGGTGGATCAAGCTCAATTAACGGTATGATTTATCAAAGAGGTAACCCAATGGACTATGAAGGCTGGGCAGAGCCAGAAGGTATGGATACATGGGACTTCGCTCACTGCTTACCATATTTTAAAAAGTTAGAAACAACTTATGGTGCGTCACCTTATGATAAAGTACGTGGACATAACGGACCGGTTAAATTAAAACGTGGACCTGCTACAAATCCATTATTTAAATCATTCTTTAATGCAGGTGTTGAAGCGGGATATCATAAAACACCAGATGTAAATGGCTTTAGACAAGAAGGATTTGGTCCATTCGATAGTCAAGTTCATCATGGTCGCCGTATGTCAGCATCTAGAGCGTATTTACGCCCAGCAATGAGACGTAGAAATCTAGACGTAGAGACACGTGCATTCGTTACGAAACTTAATTTCGATGATAACAATAGTAAAAAGGTAACAGGCGTCACTTATAAGAAAAATGGTAAAGAACAAACGGTTAAAGCTAACGAAGTCATCTTATCAGGCGGTGCGTTCAACACACCTCAATTATTACAATTATCTGGTATAGGTGATTCAGAGTTCTTAAAATCTAAAGGCATAGAGCCACGTATGCACTTACCAGGTGTGGGTGAAAACTTTGAGGATCACTTAGAAGTATACATTCAACATAAATGTAAACAACCTGTATCATTACAACCAAGTCTTGATGTAAAACGTATGCCGTTTATCGGTTTACAATGGATCTTTGCACGTAAAGGTGCCGCAGCATCTAACCACTTCGAAGGTGGCGCATTTGTAAGATCAAATGATGAAGTGGATTATCCTAACTTAATGTTCCACTTCTTACCTATAGCTGTACGTTATGATGGCCAAAAAGCACCTGTTGCGCATGGTTATCAAGTTCACGTAGGTCCAATGTATTCAAATTCAAGAGGTAGCTTGAAAATTAAATCTAAAGATCCATTTGAAAAACCAAGTATCGTGTTTAACTACTTATCAACTAAAGAAGATGAACGCGAGTGGGTAGAAGCAATTCGTGTTGCACGTAATATTCTTAAACAAAAAGCTATGGATCCATTTAATGGTGGAGAAATATCACCAGGACCAGAAGTACAAACTGATGAAGAAATTCTAGATTGGGTACGTAAGGATGGCGAAACAGCATTACACCCATCTTGTAGTGCTAAAATGGGCCCTTCTTCAGACCCTATGGCTGTTGTAGATCCATTAACTATGAAAGTTCATGGCATGGAAAACTTACGTGTCGTAGATGCATCAGCAATGCCACGTACAACAAATGGTAATATTCATGCTCCAGTTTTAATGTTAGCTGAAAAAGCAGCAGACATTATTCGTGGTAGACAACCATTAGAACCTCAATATGTAGATTACTATAAACATGGTGTTCATGATGAGAAAGCTGGCGCAATGGAAGACGATCCATTTTATCAATATTAATCGAACTAAGTTCGTCAATTAAATGAACAAAAGCTATTCTATAATTAGCGAAGCCTTTAAGTGAATTGAATTCAAATTCATTTAAAGGCTTTTTATTTATGTTTTGGTAATTCATTTTCTATTAATTTTCAAAAAGTATAATATTGTAGTTGTTAATATCATAAATAAAAAATATAGTAAAAAGACACTGTGCAACATTCCTTGACGATTAAGTTCTATAATTGAATTGAGGAGAGGATATAAATGAATCAAGAATTAATTAAACGTTTACGTGAGAAAGAAAGTAAAATGATTGAAATCAGACGATATCTTCAAGAACATCCTGAACTTTCTTTTCATGAAACTGAAACGCCTCAATACATTGCCGATTTTTATAAAGAGAAAGATTGTGACGTTGAAACGAATGTAGGACCCAATGGTGTTAAAGTAACAATTGATAGTGGGAAATCAGGTAAGACGATTGCGATTCGTGCAGATTTTGACGCATTACCTATTGAAGAACAAACTGGACTGTCATTTGCTTCAAAAAATAAAGGCGTTATGCATGCGTGTGGCCATGATGCGCATACAGCATATATGCTTATTCTCGGAGAAACATTGATAGAAATGAAAGAACAATTCAAAGGTAAAGTCGTTATCATTCATCAACCTGCAGAAGAAATGCCGCCAGGTGGGGCCCAAGGTATGATTAAAGATGGTGTGCTTGATGGTGTGGATCATGTATTAGGTGCGCATGTTATGAGTACGATGGAAGCAGGTAAAGTCTTTTACAAAGAAGGCTATGTTCAAACAGGTCGTGCTTATTTTAAACTAGTTGTACAAGGTAAAGGTGGTCATGGTTCATCACCTCACATGGCTAATGATGCAATTGTGGCTGGTTCCAACTTTGTCACTACTGCTCAAACAGTAGTATCAAGACGTCTGAACCCATTTGAAACGGGTGTAGTCACTATAGGTTCGTTTGATGGTAAAGGTCAATTCAATGTGATTAAAGATCAAATTGAAATAGAAGGAGACGTTCGTGCTCTAACTGACCAGACTAGAGATACAATTCAACAAGAATTAACTAGAATTGTTAAAGGTATAGAGGAAACATTTGGAGTAACATGTGAATTCGAGTTCAAAAAGGATTATCCTGCGTTATATAATGATCCAGAATTCACTTCATATGTCGCAGAAACAATCAAAAATGCACAAATTGATGATATTAAAGGTGTTGAGATATGTGAACCTCAGCCACCATCAGAAGATTTTGCATTTTATGCTACTGAATTACCAAGTACATTTATTTATTCAGGTGCTGCACCTGAAGATGGTGATATTTACCCTCACCACCATCCTAAATTTAATATTAATGAATCATCAATGCTTGTTGCTGCTGAAGCAGTGGGCACTGTTGTTTTAGATTATTTAACTTAAAAGGAGATTTAATCATCAATGAATCAGCAACATGAATACATAGGGACTCGTAAACTTTTAATAGGAATCGTATTAGCAGTCATCACATTTTGGTTATTTGCTAATTCTTTAATCAATGTAATTCCAAATTTACAAACGTCATTTGGCAGTTATTTAAGTACAATAAGCATTGCGGTAAGTCTAACAGCTCTATTTTGTGGCATGTTTGTAGTTGGAGTGGGCAGTTTGGCAGATTATTTTGGACGTGTACGTTTAACGATAATTGGACTATGGTTAAATATTTTTGGCTCATTACTTATTATCGTTTCTGACTACATTCCGTTATTATTGATGGGACGTGCAATTCAAGGTCTTTCTGCTGCATTGATTATGCCTGCGACACTATCATTAATTAAAGCATACTATCATGGTGACAAACGTCAGCGTGCGCTCAGCTTCTGGTCTATAGGCTCCTGGGGAGGTTCTGGTTTCGCATCTTTATTTGGAGGGATGATAGCTACATTCTTAAGTTGGAGATGGATATTTGTCTTTTCAATTATCGTCTCCCTCATTGCAGTACTTTTAATTAAAGGTACGCCAGAATCTAAGAATCAACATGCATCATCAAGACAGTTTGATATTGTGGGTCTTATTTTACTAGTTGTAATGATGCTCAGTCTAAATATTATGATTACACAAGCTGCACATTTAGGTTTATTTTCCGTAGCGATTTTGTCATTATTTGTTGCATTTGTGTTATCTACAATATTATTTATCATCCTTGAAAATAGAAAACGCTATCCACTCATCGATTTTGCTTTATTTCGTAATCGATTCTATACGAGTGCGACATTTGCTAATTTTTTAATTAATACAGTTGCTGGTACGCTTCTCATAACGAATACGTTTGTCCAACAAGGTATAGGTTTAAGTTCATTTGAAACAGGTTTGTTGTCACTCACGTATTTGATTGCAGTATTAACAATGATTCGAGTAGGAGAGAAAATCTTACAAGAGTTTGGTCCTAGAAAACCTATGCTAATTGGTACGATGTCGACAACAGTGGGAATATTCTTAATGTCGATTACGTTTTTACCTATTCCAGTGTATATCACTTTATGCGTGATAGGATTTTTATTATTTGGATTAGGTTTAGGTTTATTTGCAACGCCTTCGACTGATACAGCCATTTCTCATTCTCCAGAGGAAAAGGTAGGCGTCGCCTCAGGTATTTATAAAATGGCTTCTTCAATAGGTGGCGCTTTTGGTGTGGCCATTTCAGGTTCAATTTATAGCATATTTTCAACATTATTTGATCCAAAATTAGGAGCAATGATGGGGCTATGGTTTAATACAATGATTGCTTTCACTGCA
The DNA here is from genome assembly GCF_000692055.1 of Staphylococcus sp. TE8. Taxonomy (NCBI): domain Bacteria; kingdom Bacillati; phylum Bacillota; class Bacilli; order Caryophanales; family Staphylococcaceae; genus Staphylococcus; species Staphylococcus sp. TE8. The sequence goes on along the minus strand of NZ_JMGB01000002.1, from coordinate 430,181 downwards.
TACTTTATTGTATGGCTCACACTTCCTAATACTAAAAAGACCTCATAAGAATCGTCTATTTTCTTTAAATTAAACAAACGTTTTAAAGAGTTTTCTTTTTGAAAATGCAAATAAATTTCACTGAATATTCTTTGATATGATGTTTTATGAGTCATTTCGTGATAGTATAAATTTATATTACGAAAAAAGGGGTGTTAGCGTGAGTTTCTATGAATTTATTCAGAACTTTGTGGGAGATCAAACGCCATTGGGAGAGTTAGCGGCGTGGATTAACCAAGATGCTCATTTTCCAATTGAAGAGACTGTAGCTGATAATATACTCAATTATTTCAATGAACTTAAAGATTTCGATCATGAACTCATAGAAATTGTTAAACGCTCATTATCCCTTTATGAACAAAGTAGGATGTAATACTTATAAATTGAAGTGAAATGAAGGAATTATATATGTTAATCAATGATGCATACAAGGCATATATTATAGAAGAAACTGATCATTCTTTTATGATAGAGAAAAATAATGATAAACAATATTACGAAGTGCTAGAATCTATAAATACACTATCGAACGACGCATTTTGCGTGTTAAATCATCTTTTTGTTAATGAAGGAAACGAAGAAGCTTTTGAACAAAAGTTTTTACAAAGAAACAAACACTTAGAAAATGTACCAGGATTTAGAGCGTTGAGATTTTTAAGACCTAAAACTGTAGGTCGACATTATATAATCGTAACTTTATGGGAAGATCGACAAGCATTTTATGATTGGCAGAATTCTGCTGAGTACGCAGAAACACATAAGAAACGTGGAACATCAAAAGGTGTGGATCATCGCATTGTTAATCGCGATTTATCATATAATGTTAGAATTGAACTTGAAAAACTTCATCATCATATAGATTTTGAAAGCGTCATATAGGTAAATAGGTGGAGAGAAGGGCAGAAATATAATTCTATTGTCCCGCATCCAACTTACATAGCTTGTTGAAATCTTTAAAATAATTTTTGATTTGGGAGTCCACCAATAAAAATGTTTAGAATTGTAGAAAATTGATGTAAGCGCAGTTTTAAAATAGTCATCCATTGCTAATATGTTAATTAAGGCTAAGACAATCATTTGTGTCTTAGCCTTCTTATTTATAGGCATTTAATTCTAAACTGCTTTTACAAGTTTAAATTGGTAAACGTGCCCCTCACTCATAATTAGAATAGAAGGTTTTGAGGTCACTGTATCATTTTGACAATATGACATTTCTCAACTTTAATAGTTATAAAGTCGATTAACGATTTCCAAATACGATTAAATATTGAAAAATAGACAAATTTAAATAGTTAGGAGAGCACGAATCTAAAATGAATTTTTTCAAACTCATTACGATAATTTGTTCCTTAATTCCAATAGAGTTTATCGGCCTAAATATTGATTATCATACGGGGTCACTAATAGGTTATATTCCATTTGTGATTGTCGCGCTCTTAGTGAGTTTATCTATTTTTAAAACTGGTATAAAAAATAACATAGGCATTGTAATATGTAGGGTCATTGGGATATTTCTCTCTTGGATATGTGTTCATTTATTTATGAATGTTTATAATTCATCAGGTTATTTCACCCCATTTTCGACAGATGGTTTTGCAATATTTCTAGGAGCCATTCATGTCATAGTCATTATAATTATCTATTTAGTTATCTATAGTTTCTCTTCTCTAAATAAGTGATTGTATCAATATAGACACAAAAGGCTAGTTTAATGCCTAACCGCGTAAGGATTATTTTTAAAAGTGACTTATAAGTAACTGTTTCTGATTCTGTTCATCATATTCCTTACGCATATACAGTGCTCTAATAAGTAATACAAGAACAATTATCAATACAACCCCAATAATACTAAAAATTCAGAAAATTACTATAATATAAGTTTAATCCATTTGAATGGACTTTAAGTTCTGATAGTATGAGTATGAATGTGAATTGAAAGGAAGTACAGTTATGAACAAATCAGATTTACTTGCTCCAGAGAAATATAATATTATTTCTGAAATTGAAAAATACGCTTCAGATTCATCTAAAAAAGCGATTATTTATAAAGATAACGAACATGATAATATTTCAGTAAGTTATGAAGAGCTATTGCAAAATGCAAATAAAGTAGGGAATGTCTTTTTAAAACATGGTCTTAAAAAAGGTGACAAAGTATTAATCATGATGCCACGCGCTATCGCCACATACGAATTATACATCGCTGCGTTAAAATTGGGTATCGCAATTATACCAAGCTCAGAAATGTTACGTACAAAAGATTTACAATATCGAATTACACATGGTGAAATTGATGCAGTGATTGCATTTCACACATTAACTAAAGAATTTGAAGGCGTTAAAGAATACGAGGAACTTACTAAATTCATTATTGCTGGTCATCAAGATGGTTGGATTTCTATTGAAGATGAAAAAGCTAACGAAAGTAATGAACTTGAAAGTGCTGAAACGACACGTGATGATTTAGCAATTCTTTCATATACTTCGGGAACTACTGGTAATCCTAAAGCTGTTACACATTCTCACGGCTGGGGATATGCGCACTTACAAATGGCACCGAAACATTGGCTATGTATCAAAGAAGATGATCTTGTGTGGGCAACGGCTGCTCCAGGTTGGCAAAAGTGGGTATGGAGTCCGTTCTTATCAATACTAGGAACTGGCGCAACAGCCTTTGTATATAATGGACGTTTCCAACCAGAAACGTATCTTGAATTATTACAAGATTATCAAATTAATGTATTATGTTGTACGCCGACTGAATATCGTATGATGGCAAAATTAAGTAATCTAAATGACTATCATTTAGAACATCTACACAGTGCGGTTTCAGCAGGCGAGCCACTTAATCGTGAAGTTGTAGAGCAATTTAAGAACAACTTTAATCTTACAGTAAGAGATGGTTATGGTCAGACTGAAAGTACATTGCTTATCGGTTTTCTTAAAGATACAGAACCACGTACGGGGTCTATGGGTAAAGGCATTCCAGGTAGTTTTGTCACAATTATTGATGATGATGGTAATGAAGTTCCACCTCAAACTAAAGGTAATATCGCTGTGCCATTAGATTTGCCTGCATTATTTAAAGGATATTATAAAGATGAGGAACGTACGAAAGCGGCTTCAGCAGGTGATTATTATGTCACAGGAGATTTAGCGCATAAAGATGAAGATGGCTATTTCTGGTTTGAAGGACGTCGTGATGATATTATTATCAGCTCTGGCTATACAATCGGTCCATTTGAAGTAGAGGACGCATTGACGAATCATCCTGCTGTTAAGGAATGTGCAGTGGTTGCTAGTCCTCACGAGATTCGTGGTAATATTGTTAAAGCCTTTATCATTTTACAAAATAACTATGAAGGCAATGATGAACTAGTTAAAGAACTTCAGACATTCTGTAAAAATGAAGTGGCCCCTTACAAATATCCTAGAGCAATAGAATTTGTCGATGATTTACCAAAAACAAATTCTGGTAAAATTCGCCGTGTCGAACTGCGTGATGCGGAAATTGCAAAATACAATAACCAAGATTAATTTAATTCGTACTATAAAGTTATAATTATGTATTAAACTGTCGATTCAGTATTAAACTGAGTCGACAGTTTTTTGTGTATAACATATTTATATTTTCACTAATGTTGTTTTAAAGGCTTTTATTCACGTAATCGTAATTTTTATGAAATCCTTTTCATAAAAATAGTTGTAATTATTCTTTTAATATGACATACTCAAAAATGATTAGTATGACATATTAAAAGAAGAGGTGGTCTATGATGACACAATATATTTATGCATTTGACGAAGGACGCATTTCAATGAAAGATTTATTAGGTGGGAAAGGTGCTAACCTGTCTGAGATGAAACGTTTAGGTTTACCGGTACCTGATGGATTTACAATTACAACCGAGGCATGTATTGATTACTTAAAACAAAATGAACAATTGCCAACAGAAGTTAAAACACAATTGATACATCACTTAACGTCCTTTTCAGAAAGAACAGGAAAATCATTCTCCTCTGACGAAGATTTATTATTAGTTTCAGTGCGTAGTGGCGCAAAAATTTCTATGCCTGGAATGATGGATACTATCCTTAATTTAGGTTTGAACGATGACAACGTGAAGAAACTTGCTGATAAAACAAATGATGCACGCTTCGCCTATGACTGTTATCGACGTTTATTACAAATGTTTGGTGAAGTCGTTTATGGTATCCCTATGATGGCATTTGATACATATTTTGATGATTTCAAAAATAAACATAATTACAAGAACGATGCGGATATACCTGCTGACGGCTTGCAAACGATATGTGAAAGGTTTAAAGAGATTTACCGAGAAGAGGTATATAAGCCATTTCCTCAAGAACCATTAAAGCAATTAGAGGAAGCGATTGAAGCGGTATTCAAATCTTGGGATAACGATCGAGCGCGTGTATATAGAGAATTAAATGATATTCCGCATGATATTGGAACTGCAGTCAATGTGCAAGAAATGGTATTTGGTAATAGTGGAGAACAGAGTGGTACAGGTGTTGCGTTTACCAGAAACCCAGTTACTGGTGATAACCAATTATTTGGAGAGTACTTACTTAATGCGCAAGGTGAAGACGTTGTAGCAGGAATTAGAACACCACAAGATATTGATACATTAAAGGCGCAAATGCCAGAGGTTCATCAAGAATTTGTTGAAGTGACAAAGCAACTTGAAACACACTATAAAGACATGCAAGATATCGAATTTACGATTGAAAACGGCAAGCTTTATTTACTTCAAACACGTAATGGGAAACGTACGGCAAGAGCTGCCATTGAAATTGCTGTGGATATGGTTAATGAAGGTTTAATCACTCGCAAAGAGGCAGTAGCGAATGTGGATGTAAAATCAATCGATCAATTATTGCATCCTAATTTTAAGGAAGAAGCCTTAGAGCAAGCAACTGTTATTTCGAAATTAGGGTTACCTGCAAGTCCAGGTGCAGCAACAGGCCAAGTCGTCTTCTCAGCTGAAGATGCGAAAGAACAAGCTGAAAAAGGTCATCGTGTAGTTCTGATGCGTCCGGAAACGTCCCCAGAAGATATTGAAGGTATGATTGCTAGTGAAGCTATCGTTACAACTCATGGAGGTATGACATCTCATGCAGCAGTTGTGGCAAGAGGGATGGGTAAATGTTGTGTTACAGGTTGTTCAGATGTTGAAATCGATACTCTAAATAAAACGGTTTATTATTCAGATGGCGAATTGAATGAAGGTGATGTGGTTTCGGTAGATGGTTCCACAGGAGATTTATATGTAGGTGAGATTGAAACGGTCAATGCAGAACACAGTGAAGCATTTGAACAATTTATGGAATGGTCTGAAGAAACTGCGCGCTTACAAGTCAGAATGAATGCCGAAACACCTCAAGATATTAAAGCAGGATATAATTTTGGTGCTAAAGGGATTGGACTTGTAAGAACAGAGCATATGTTCTTTGGAGCTGAGCGTTTAATAGAGATGCGCCGATTTATTTTAGCTTCAGACCATGAAGCACGTATTGGTGCATTAGAGAAGATTAGAACGTATCAAGTAGAGGATTTTGAAGCTATATTTAGACTTTCTCAAGACCGACCTACAATTGTGCGCTTATTAGATCCACCATTACATGAATTTTTGCCAAGCTCAGATGAAGACATCGCAAGCGTTGCCGAACAACTTGATATTCCTAAAGATGTATTACGTAAGCGTATCGCTGAACTCAACGAAGTTAATCCTATGTTAGGTCACCGTGGTTGTCGCTTAGCTATAACTTATCCTGAGTTATACGAAATGCAAGTAGAGGCGATTATTGAAAGTGTATTGAAACTTAAGAAAGAGGGCATAGAGTGTCATCCTGAAATTATGATTCCACTTGTTTCAACTGTTGAAGAGTTTATTACTCTAAAAGGCCGTTTAGCAGAAACAATTACTCAATTGGAAAATGACGCAAAAACAAATGTGAATTATCTTATTGGTACAATGATCGAAACACCGAGAGCATGTTTAATTGCGCAACAACTCGCACAACATTGTGATTTCTTTAGTTTCGGTACAAATGATTTAACACAATTAACTTATGGTTTTTCAAGAGATGATGCAGGGAAATTTATAAACGTGTATACTGAAAGTAACATTTTACAGATTGATCCATTCCAAACATTAGATAAAGATGGTGTGGGACAATTGATTCAATACGCGGTTGAACAAGCTAAGCAAATAAAACCAGAGATCAAGATAGGCGTATGTGGTGAACTTGGTGGTGATGCTAAATCAATTCATCAATTTAATCAATGGTCTATTGACTATGTATCATGTTCGCCATTCAGAGTACCTGGTGCGATATTAGCTACTGCTCAAAGTCAGGCGGAGGAAAGCGAGCGATAAGGTGGAAGAGAAGAACGATCAAGTTTTAAAGTTATTTATTGTTTCGGATTCAATTGGGGAAACGGCACAACGTATGATTCATGCTACATTAACCCAATTCCCAGATTTGACCCAAGTTGAGATTAAGAAATTTCCGTACATTAAAGATGAACAAGAATTTCTTAATGTGCTTCAACTTGCTCGAGAACAAAATGCAATTGTAGCGACAACATTAGTGAGCGAATCATTTAATGCTTTAGGTCATCAGTTTGCGAAAGAACATGATATTCCATACGTCGATTATATGTCAGAGTTAATTCGAATAATTGAAACGCATACAGATGCTAAACCTTTAATGGAAAGTGGCGCATTACGTAAACTTAATGATGAATATTTCAAACGTATTGAAGCTATTGAATACTCAGTCAAATATGATGATGGTAAACATTTTACAGATATTGGTGAAGCGGATGCGTTAATTGTAGGAGTTTCACGTACGTCTAAAACACCATTAAGCATGTATTTAGCCAACAAAGGTTATAAAATAGCAAACATCCCTTTAGTACCGGAAGTTGCCATTCCAGACAATGTATTTCAACAAAAGGGACTAAAAGTGTTTGGCTTAACTGCAAGTCCGAACTATATTGCAAACATTCGTCGCAATCGTGCTGAAACGTTAGGGTTATCTGCTGAGTCTACATATAATAGTTTGGAACGAATTAAGAAAGAACTCTCTTATGCAGAAGAAGTTTTCAAAAAATTGAATGCTACAGTCATCAATACTGAGTATAAATCTATTGAAGAATCTGCATTTTATATAGAAAAGTTTTTAATGCAACGTTAAATTGCTTATTTTAACAGTACGAGGTTGAAGTAGAAAACTTTAACTTTGTGCTGTTATTTCATGTTGATGTGGGTGTGCATTAAGAGCAATATTGTAGTCGGATTAAAAGAGAAAAAATATTTTGTAATTAATATATTTTAGTATAAAAAAATTATTATTAAACAATTGAATAATCTTAGTTAGAATAATTTACATTTCCTTATTGTTGCTTTAACATAGAAGTGTAGTAACTAGTAAAGAGTTTAAGATGCTCTTTAATTTTTGGAGTTGTGAATTGGGATTTAATAAAAGAACAACTCTAATGTACTGGTGTAATATATTTTAAATTATTTGAGAGGTGAACAACATGGCAAAGTCTGAGAAAAAAGACGTTGTATTAATTGGTGCCGGTGTACTTAGTACAACATTCGGTTCAATGTTAAAAAGCATCGAACCTGAATGGGATATCCATTTATATGAACGTCTAGATCGTCCCGGTATTGAAAGTTCAAATGAACGAAACAATGCGGGTACAGGACACGCTGCGTTATGTGAATTGAACTATACAGTTCAACAACCAGATGGTTCAATTGATATCGAAAAAGCAAAAGAAATCAACGAACAATTTGAGATTTCTAAACAATTCTGGGGTCACTTAGTAAAAAGTGGACAAATTGAAAATCCTAGAGAGTTTATTCATCCATTACCACACATTAGTTTCGTACGTGGTAAAAATAACGTGAAATTCTTAAAAGATCGTTATGAAGCAATGAAAAACTTCCCAATGTTCGATAATATCGAATATACAGAAGACTTTGAAGAAATGAAAAAATGGATTCCGTTAATGATGGAAGGTCGTGAAAATAACGGTGGCGTTATGGCGGCTAGTAAAATTGATGAAGGTACAGACGTTAACTACGGTGCTCTTACTCGTAAAATGGCTAAAAACCTTCATGACTCTTCAAACGTTGAAGTACAATACAATCATGAAGTTGTAGACTTTGAACGTTTATCTAATGGTAAATGGTTAGTTAAAATTAAAAACCGTAATACTGGTGATGTATTTGAACATCAAACAGATTATGTATTTATTGGTGCCGGCGGTGGAGCGATTCCACTTCTACAAAAAACTGGCATTCCAGAAAGTAAACACTTAGGTGGATTCCCAATTAGTGGTCAGTTTATTGCTTGTACTAACCCTCAAGTTATTGAACAACACGATGCCAAAGTATACGGTAAAGAACCACCTGGCACACCACCTATGACAGTTCCTCACTTAGATACGCGTTATATCGATGGTGAAAGAACATTATTATTTGGACCATTCGCGAATATTGGACCAAAATTCCTTAAATTTGGTTCTAACCTTGATTTATTCAGATCTGTTAAGCCATATAACATCTCAACATTATTAGCTGCAGCAATTAAGAATGTGCCATTAATTAAATATTCAATTGATCAAGTGATTATGACTAAAGAAGGTTGCATGAATCACTTACGTACATTCTATCCTGAAGCACGTGATGAAGATTGGCAATTATACACAGCAGGTAAGCGTGTACAAGTTATTAAAGATACTGAAGAGAATGGTAAAGGCTTCATTCAATTCGGTACTGAAGTTGTGAACTCTGAAGATCATTCAGTTATCGCTTTATTAGGTGAATCACCAGGAGCTTCTACTTCAGTTTCAGTTGCATTAGAAGTATTAGAACGTAATTTCCCTGAATATACTTCTGATTGGAAACCGAAAATTAAAGAAATGATTCCTTCTTATGGAGAATCATTAATTAATGATGAACAATTAATGAGAAAAATCCGTAAACAAACTTCAAAAGACCTAGAACTAGGTTATTATGATAAAGCTAAAAAATAGAATAGATATTTTTAACGTGTGAGATGTAAAGATGTCTCACACGTCTTTTTTATATACAAATATTTCACCTCATGCCTAGAATATTAATTAATTTTAATAAATAAAGGTAAGAGATACAATGGAGTCAAAGTTAGAGTCGAAGGAGTTTGATGATATGACAAATGAAAATATCTTTGATCAACAGTTTTGGAAAGAGGCTTGGGACAATGATCCTAATACACAAGATAAAAGAATGAAACGTGCAGGTTTAGGTCAACCTGATGCTCCAGGCTTTGAAAAATGGGCTGAAAATTTTAATAAAAATTCTTTTACTGAAGAGAGTCAAAAAAGAGTAAAACGAATTATGTCATGGATTCAGAATCAAACAGGAGGATTTGAAAACCTAAGTATACTGGATGTTGGTGCTGCTTCAGGAGTGTTTAGTATACCGTTCTCAAAAGAAAGCGCTAAAGTTACTAGTCTTGAACCCTCATCCATATTGCACGGTATGTTAAAAGATAATGCGCAACATTATGGTGTAGAGATTGAAACAATTAATGAATCATTTGAAAATATTGAAACGACAGAGATTAAAAAATTCGATTTAGTCTTTGCATCAATGTGTCCTGCAGTAACAACATGGGAAGCCGTGGAAAAAGCTATAGATATAGCTCATCAATATGTTTATGTCAGCTTAATAGCAGGACCTAAAGAAAACTCAATCGTGGATGAGGTCGTTGCTTTTCTTGAATTAGAACCTTCGCCGATGACTGCTGATTTATATTATTTATTGCAGCTACTTTATTGCAATAACTATACGTATGAAACCTTAATTGAGCGTCATACACAACATGCTGAAAAAAGTGTAGATGAAGTCATGCGTCAATTACGTTCTTGGTTAAAAGAAGTGGAAATTGAAATGAATGCGCAACAAAAAGAGAGTATTGAACAATATTTACGAGATAAATATGGCGATCATGTACCCGTAGTTACAGGTGGTAAGTTTGGGAAAGTACTTATCACATTACAAGACTAAATGTATTGAAGGTACGACTTCTAAATGCCGTTTTAACAGTATTTGTTAAAATGGTATTTATTTTTCGAAAAATTATTACGATATATCGTTGACATATTTCGATATATCGCTTAGGATATTGATATATCGAAATAACAAATAAAGAAAGGTGATTTAAATGTTCAGAAGAAGACCTGAAATGATAAGACAAAGAATGGAGCGATTTGAAGGATTTGATTTTGGCAGAGGATTTGGTGGTCCGAGAGGCGGCGGTCGTGACCGCTTTTTCAAGAAAGGCAATTTACAATTTGTCATTCTTAAAATGTTGAAGGAAGAATCACGTCATGGATATCAAATTATTAAAGATTTAGAAGAACGTTTTAAAGGCTTCTATTCACCTAGTCCTGGATCTGTTTATCCTATCTTACAAATGTTAGAAGATAGAGAATTTGTATCAATCTCTAAAGATGGTAAAAAGAAAGTGTACTCAATCACTGAAGAAGGTGAGAAGTTCTTAGAGGAGAATATTAATAATGATGAATTTACACAACGAATGGAACAGTTTCAAAATATAGACTTTGAGCAATTAAAAGCATCAAGAGAACAATTACATGAGGTGTTCCAAGGATTTATGAAAGCGAGTCAGCAAGCACTACAAGATGAAGAATTGAAAAAAGAGTTTGACCAATTTGTAGAAGAAACAAAAGCACGTTTGGAACAATTTTCTAAATAAAAATAGATAGTGGGGGAGTTCAAATGAATATAAAAGATGTTAAAAGCGTAGGTATTATTGGAGGAGGACCTGGTGGATTAATGCTAGGACTTCTTTTGCAACAACAAGGATTTGAAGTGTCAATTTTTGAGAAAGCTGGGTTAGATGTAAATCGAGACCGTGGAGGTTCCTTAGATATTCATGAGGAGAGTGGCCAGTTACCATTAAAAGAAACAGGTATTATTGATCGATTTAGAGAGCTTGCTCGTTTTGAGGGTGAAGATACTCGCGTTTTAGATAAAAATGGTAAGGTTTATTATGAAGAAACAGCCGATCCTGAAGTTGAGGGAGGACGTCCAGAAATTGATCGTGGTGAACTATGTGATATCATCAGTGAACAATTAAGTGAAGGCACAGTAATATATGGTAAAGCGTTCGAATCACTTCGTCGCTTAGACAATGGACAAGTTGAAGTCTCATTTGTTGAGGGAGATACAGCTGAGTTTGACTTTGTAGTTGGGGCTGATGGAGCATTTTCAAAAGTGAGACCTTATTTAGCAAATGTGGACGTAGAATATAATGGTATTTCAATGGTTGAACTAAATGTAGAAGATGCATACAATCAATATCCTGATTTAGCAGCGTTTAATAAAAATGGGAAAATGATGGCATTTGGTGACCATAAAGCAATTCTTGGTCAAGTGAATGGCAATGGAAGAATTAAAGTATATATGTCTTATCAAATGGATTATGAGGAATTTGAAAAATTTAAAGGAATGAGTAAGTCAGAAATTAAAGAACAGTTGTTATAAGATTTCTCGGACTGGGACGAAGATTTAAAAAAATATATTGAATATGCTGGTGATGATGTACTCTTACGTCGAATTTACAAATTGCCTATAGGGTTTAAGTGGGAGAATCAATCTAATCTCACTTTAATCGGAGATGCAGCGCATTTAATGAGTCCATTTGCAGGCGAGGGTGTTAATATGGCATTCTACGATGCATATTTATTAGCGAAAGCACTTAAAGAGAATAATAATTTACAAGATGCGTTGAAAGAATATGAAGCATCTATGTATGAAGCTTCAGAACAGAGTGCAAGTGAGTCTCAAGCTAATTTAGAAGAAATGTTTGGTGATGACGCTGCTCAAAAATTTGGCGATTTCTTTAATCACATTGGTGAATTGTTTGAAGAGCATCAAGCACAAAAATTAGATAATAAATAATAAAAAGTATAAAGAAATGCCGTGTGGTCAAATAGATTACCACACGGCATTTTATATTAGGTTAAGCAAGATAATGTTGCATAACCGGAATGATAGACGGGCTTCAGTGAGCAGGTTTTTCGGCAGAAACTCTCAAAGTCTCGTCAAAACTACAAAACAGTTTTGCTCGCTTTTCGGTTCTGCTCAAAACCTAAGCGCTCACTTCCGCACCTTAATTTTTATTTACTGATGCGTCATAGATTGAATCTACTGCGTCGCCTAACGCTTTATCGAATTCTTCTTGAGCTTGGCTAGCGCGTAAGTCGCTTGCTAATGCACGTGAGAAGCTTGCGATTAATTCATCGTTGTCTTTTAATAATTTGTTAGCTTCGTCTCTGCTATAACCGCCAGATAATACAACGACACGTACAACGTTAGGATGGTCAGCTAATTCTTTGTATAAGTTAGCTTCAGTAGGAATAGTTAATTTTAACATTACTAATTGATCATCATTTAATGCGTCTAAGCCTTTTTTGATTTCAGCTTTTAATACTTTTTCAATTTCAGCTTTGTCTTTTGCATTAATGTTTACTTCTGGTTCGATGATTGGTACTAACCCTTTAGCAATGATTTTTTTAGCAAATTCGAATTGTTGTTCAACAACGTCTTTGATACCTTGTTCATTTAATTCTAAGATATTAGAACGCATTTTAGTACCAAAGATATGACGTTCATTTGCACGGTCTAATGTTTCGTCTAAGTCATTGATAGGTTTCATTAATTGAACACCATTTTGTTGTTCAGCTAAACCTTTATCGACTTTTAAGAAAGGTACAATACCTTTGTCAGCTAAGTAATCACCAGTATATTTACCTTCTACTTCACGATCCATTGTTTGTTCGAATAGAATTGCACCTAAGATTTTATCAGGTGAAAATGATGGTGAAGTTACTACGCGAGTACGCATATCATGTACAAGTTGGAACATCTCATCTTCATTGCTATATTGGTCTTCATTAATGCCATATTCTTTAAGCGCTTTAGGAGTACTACCGCCACTTTGGTCTAATGCTGCGATAAATCCTTTGCCATTAGTCATTTTTTCTAATTGTTCTTTATTCATACTTTCCACTCCTTAACTTAACTTTCATTTATAGTATGATAAAAAATATTTTTTATCTCAAGCTTTTCAACTCGAAAAATGTGTAAAAGTATTCTGAATATTGTATTAAGTCATAAATTTGACGTAAATTAGAATTATATTGCTGACAATGTAAAAGTATAAGGCTTATTTCTTATCAAGTTGAAGTGAAAATTTCATAGGGTACATAAGGTCTTCATATAGCTCAAATGTTTTTAAGAATATTCCTTACATCGCTCTGAAACTTTAAGAAACCTATACCATGAATATAAAAAACTCAGTGCAAAAGTTTTGTGTACTTTTCACACTGAGTATTGATATATGCAACCTAAATCAGTTTAGAATAGCATTTTGTCACTACCGAACGTATCACCAAGCGCTTGTTGAGCAAGCACGTTGAGGTAATTCCATGGACGATCGTAGTCAGGTTGGAAGAAGAAATCTTGTACGGCTAATTGTTCTAGTGTATATCCTGCTGATATCGCCATAGAAATTGTATTGATAGAAGCTGTAACATCTTCTGTAGACATGACTTGTCCACCTAAAATTTGATGACTATCTTCATCGTAAATGATTTTCATGTGAATTGTAGTTTCGTCTTGCATGAATTTTGGATGGATCAGTTCTTCAACATATTTTTGACCTAAATTGCCATCATAACTATCAGCTTCTGTACCGTGTACACCAGTTTGTCCAAATTTATAATCAAATAATTGCAATCCAGATGTTCCGGATACTCTTGGCATAGTCATATTTTTACCAGTCATATTTTTTGCTGCTACGACACCTTGACGACGAGAGTTTGTCGCTAAAGCAATGTAACGATCTTCTTCAACTGGAGCGAATGGTACAAGTGTTGCGTCGCCACCGGCATATACATCTTTAGCAGAAGTTTGTTGTTGATGGTCAATATTGATAATACCTTTTTCGCCTAATTCAATTTTGCCATCTAACCATTCAGTTGCAGGTGTAACACCGACTGCGAATAAAACAGTATCTGCTTCATATTCATTTTTATCGGTTACAACTTTTGTTACGTTTCCATTGTCATCACCAGTTAATGATTGAACGGTTTCACCGCCTTTGAAGTAAAGACCATGTTTTTCTGAATTTTGTTGTAAAATGTCAGTGAATTCTTGATCTAAATACGTATTTAAAATTCTATCTGCAATGTCAACTATCGTTGTTTCAATACCTGCTTTAGCGAAGGCTTCGGCAGCTTCGATACCAATATAGCCACCACCTACGACAACCGCTTTTTTAGCTTGAGGCATGCGTTGCTTAATTTGATCTGCCCATTCACGACCACGCATAAATAGTACGTTATTATACTGATCAATGCCGTCAATTGGAGGAGTAACTGGTTTACCGCCAGGACTTAAGAACAATTTGTCATACGTTACTTCATTAGATTGTCCATTTTGTTCTACAGTTATCATTTTTTTATCTGTATTTAAGTCAGTAACAGTACTGTTTACATGGATGTTAACTCCTTGTTCTTTATAAGAAGCTTTAGAAGCATAGTGTAATGAATCTAATGACGGTGAAACATCTTCTAAATAGCTTTGAATACCACAAGATAAGAATGAAGGTTTATCTCCACTTTCAAATACATGAATTTCAGCATTTGAATCTTCTTTTAAAAGTGTTTCAATCACTTCATAACCAGCATGTGATGTACCAACGACTACATATTTCATGATTAAATTCCTCCTTAAGACTTTGTTAATCTATAGTAAAATGCGTAAGCATTATTAGAATTAATGTTTACATTATTATTATTTCCGTTTTAATTATCGATTATTCAATTTATCATTGCTATAATGTTGGATTTCAAAAAATCGTCAAAAAAGGGCCATACCATAGTGATGAAACACTATCATATGACCCTCTATCAATAAAATTTAAATTTATTAGATTATGAAGTTTTTTCTCTACGTTTGCGTCCGCCAATTAATAATCCGCCTGCTAGAAGTGACGTACCAGCGATTAAATCCATCCCTACATGTGTGTCATTATGACCTGTTTCAGGAAGTGAAGATTTAGAATGCTTTGGTAAATCAGAAGATTTTACGTCTCCTACATAGAATGAATTAAGTTCTCTAGTAGAATCAACGGCTACTTCTTTTTTGGCCACGTGTTTAGGTTCTTTATAAGGTTTTGTTGTGATATCTTGGCCAGTATAACAATCTTCGCTATTCAAAGTGCTATAATTACCAAAGTTTCCACTTTTATATTGAACCTCACCATCTTTATAAACTTTATAAGTACCCACACCTGCACCAGATTTATTATTAATACCGATTTCGTAGTAGTCCCCTTTATCTTTTACGGCATTGAAATTCTGTAAGTTGGGATTGCCACCGCTGTTTTTCATAGCTTGTTGTGCTACGTCTTTTGCATTATTTGCAGTTACTTCATCCGCTTTTGCTTCAGAAACATTTGCAGTCGTAAATAATACTGCCCCAGTTATTACAGTTGTTGCAATAAGAGAAACCTTGTTCACAATGATAACCCCATTTCGAATTTGAGAATTTAGAATTTGAAATAATGTTTTCTACGCTTTTAGTGTACCACCTGAATAAAATAATCATACCGGTTTAAAAGAAACATTATTGAAACTTTAAGATAAGTTAAAGAAGTTAATATATCCTCACGATTTGTTCATATTTACTTATCAATTTATTCATAAAATGTCTTCGATAGAGTGCAATCAACATGTGATATGTAATTTTAAAATAACTATACACTTTAGTTTACATACACTATATAATTAATTTATATAGTAGTTTATATGTATTAAGCATCAAGCTATTCATTTTCAGAAAAAAGGGGATTAATAGGTATGAAAAAAATGGTGAGTGCATGTCTAGTGACATCTTTATTATTAGCAAGTTGTAGTACGGGGCAAAGTAATGACAATAAAGGAAGTTCAAATCTTTCAGACGATAAATCTCAGTCATCTAAAAGTAATAAAAATTCTAAAAATAATAATTCAAATCATGCATCAAGTCAAAGTTCTAATGACAAGAGTCAAGAGGACGCTAATCAGGAGAATACGCATTCAAATACTTATTATGCGAAAGTATGGTTAACGGCATTAGAAAGCTATAGGGGAAACAGTGATATAAAATTTGACGATTTAGATATTAAACATGGGGATGTTTCAGGTAAATTAATTGATCCTTATTTACCTGATGTTTCTGTAAAATTTCCAGAATGAACTGAAATTTTGACTGCAAGCGTTCATGCTGCTGGGTCAGTCTATTATAAAAATAATGGAGACGGTACGATAACGATTTATCCCGTGCCATCACAATTTAACGGTCCGATTTACGGTGATGAATATGGCAAGAAAGAATCACAACGTGTACTAGACAAAGCTTCAACTGTAAAATTATATGACGCAAGTGATAGTGAAATTAATAAAATAAGTGCATTAATGTCATCAGAACCTGCAAGTTATGGAGATCCAATCGATACTCAATCAAGTTCAGATTCAGATGATGATAATAGTTCAGATAGTACTACAGTGACACGAAGTAATGTAATCGATTTGGTGGAAGATTATGAAGGACACAAATTAGATACTGACACATATACTTACAAAGAGCCTGAAGAAGACAGTGATGGCAATTGGGGATTCTCATTTACAGATAAAGATGGGGAACTCGCAGGCTCTTACATTTTAGATCAAGATGGCATTGTTACTAAGTATGATAAACATGGTGATGAGGAATAATAAATAGTAAGAAAGGTCCAGAACAAATAGCTTCTGGGCCTTTTAATTATAAGTGTTTCTTAGCAATCGTAGGTATACTGATAGCCATGAGAATCATGAATAAGATATGAGCTTCCATCCACAATGCATATGCATTCCAACTGAATTTAAACAATGAACGTTGGGCAATCGCAATTAAAAATGGGTACATGACTATAAAAATAATCGTTAAAGGAACAAATGCTAAGTAATATAGGGGCTTGGAGTAATGATAAATAATTAAAAAAACGATATAGATTACGATACCTATACTTAAATGAATCAACCCTTCAACAATTGTAGGCACTTTCTTCGGGTCAATTAAGAAATCAATATTAAGTAATAGCTGGGTTAAATGCGTCTTTTGAAATAGAACGTCCATCACAATAGTAGTGATTAATAATATAGCGCTGATGACAATTGCACTTAATAAATGATAACCATATCTAAGCCACATAAATTTATCCTCCATAATAATTTTAC
The DNA here is from genome assembly GCF_000692055.1 of Staphylococcus sp. TE8. Lineage (NCBI taxonomy): Bacteria > Bacillati > Bacillota > Bacilli > Caryophanales > Staphylococcaceae > Staphylococcus > Staphylococcus sp. TE8. The sequence goes on along the minus strand of NZ_JMGB01000002.1, from coordinate 412,765 downwards.
TTTTTATTATTCCCATAATTAAACAATTTAGACATTTCTATTTGAGTGGTTGAATTCATTTTTAAATTAATAAACCCAAACAATTTTAATAATTCAGAAAATATTTACAAATCAGAAAATTATTAGTATATTGAGTACTATCATATTACTGGGAATTCATTTTAAGACTGATAAAAAGTGACTCAAAAGCGTTATGAGAAGGAATAATACAGTATAAGAAATGGATGATAAAGCCTAGGGAAGGTGAATTTATCATGAGTAAAGCAAAAAATTTAATTAATGAAGATGAAAAGTATTTCGCTAAGTCAGGACGTATTAAATATTATCCTTTAGCTATTGATTATGGCTATGGTGCGACGCTAGTAGATGTAGATGGAAAGGAATATATAGATTTATTATCAAGTGCAAGTTCGCAAAATGTGGGGCATGCACCTAAGAAAGTCACAGATGCTATTAAAAAACAAGCAGAAAAATTTGTTCATTATACGCCAGCATATATGTATCATGAACCACTTGTACGTTTATCAAAGAAGATTTGTGAAATAGCTCCTGGAGATTTTGAAAAAAGAGTAACGTTTGGTTTAACTGGATCTGATGCTAATGACGGTATTATTAAGTTTGCTCGTGCATATACCGGACGTCCCTATATGATTAGTTTCACAAACGCATACCACGGTTCAACGTTTGGCGCTTTATCGATGTCAGCTATTAGCTTAAATATGCGAAAACACTATGGACCATTACTTAATGGTTTTTATCATATTCCATTTCCAGACAAATATAGAGGGATGTTTGAACAATCAACATCTAATACAGTGGAAGAATATCTTGCGCCTCTTAAAGAAATGTTTGCGAAATACGTTCCAGCAGAAGAGGTCGCATGCATTGTAGTAGAGACAATACAAGGTGATGGAGGCTTACTTGAACCTGTATCAGGTTATTTTGAAGCCCTACAAGATTTATGTCACCAGCATGGTATTTTAATTGCAGTTGACGATATTCAACAAGGATTAGGACGTACAGGTAGATGGAGTTCTGTGGATCATTTTAACTTTACTCCTGATTTAATTACTTTTGGAAAGTCTCTAGCTGGAGGTTTACCAATGTCAGCTTTGGTAGGTCGTAAAGAAATTATGGAAAGCCTTGAAGCGCCAGCACATTTATTTACTACAGGTGCCAACCCTGTTAGTTGTGAAGCGGCATTAGCTACATTAGAAATGATAGAAGAGGAAGATTTATTAACCGCTGCCACTGAAAAGGGGAACTACGTACGCCAGCGAATGAATCAATGGATGACACAGTTTGAGAGTGTAGGAGATGTACGAGGTGTTGGATTATCAATAGGTATAGATATTGTGTCTGATAAGGAAATTAAGACACGAGATTCAGAAGCAGCATTGAAAATTTGTAATTATTGCTTTGAGCATGGAGTTGTAATCATTGCAGTCGCAGGAAATGTATTGAGATTTCAACCACCACTAGTAATTACTTATGAACAACTTGATACAGCACTCGATACCATTGAGAATGCACTTAAAGCATTGGAAAAAGGTAACTTAGATCAGTATGAAATTACCGGTCAAGGATGGTAATGAATCAAAAAGATTCTCATTTTATTAAAACTAAATGAGGATCTTTTTTATAAAAAAGGCACAAGTGCTGTAAAAACAACACTTGTGCCACTTAGTATTTATTATTTCGGTGCGTGATATTCTTCTTCATCATTTTTCTTAGAGTGTTTCAGTCCATAAAGTAAGTAAATAACAATACCTACAACGAACCATATTAAAGTATATAATTTAGCTTCAAAGCTTAGTCCCCAGAATACAAGTAATACGAGTACAAATGTAATAGCTGGTAATACTGGATATAATGGTAATTTGAAATCTGGTTTTGGTAAATCCTTACCTTCACGTTTTCTTAAGCGATACATTGCCAGTGATACAAACATAAATGCTACGAGTGTACCTGCAGAAATTAATTGTGCTAAAAAGTTGAATGGGAACATTGAACCTATTACCACACCAATAATTGTTAAAATAAGTAAAGCTCTGTTTGGTAAGTGCTTATGATTTAATTGACTTAACCATGAAGGTAGTAATCCGTCGCGACCAAATGAATACAATAATCGTGATCCGGCTAACATCATACCGATTAAAGCAGTGAACATACCGATAACTGAAATCGCTTGAACCACTGCCGCTATAATTCCATGGCCACTTTTACGTAGAGCCCAACCTACTGGTTCAGCATTGTCTGCATATTGTGAGTAATGGAACATACCAACTAAGACTAATGCCACGGCTACAAATAGTACAATGGCTACTGCAAGAGAACCTAAAATCCCTCTAGGCATTGTTTTTTGAGGGTTAATAGCTTCTGCAGAGTTTGCAGCAATTGAATCAAATCCAATATATGCTAAGAAAATCATTGATACACCAGCATATATACCTTGCCATCCACCAAAATCACCTGATTTTGTAACTTTGTGCTCAGGCACAAATGGTACGAAGTTACTAAAGTTGATTGCTGTTAAACCAACAATGACAAATAAGATAATTGCCAAAACTTTAAGTATAACTAGGATATTTTCCATGCGAGCAGCTTCAGTCACACCGCGAGAAAGTAATAACGCAGTTAATATAATTACGACAGCAGCGATGATGTCTATTACACCGCCTTTATTGCCGAAAGTATTCGACAACGCGTTAGGTAATGTGATACCAATCGGGGCGATAAGACCTCTTAAGTTAGCTGAAAATCCGGAAGCAACAAAGGCTACCGCAATAAAGTACTCAGCAAGTAATGCCCATCCAGCAACCCATCCGAAGAATTCTCCAAATAATACATTAATCCATGAATATGCTGATCCTGCGAAAGGCATAGTCGATGCCATTTCAGCATATGTAAAAGCTACAAGACCAGCCACTATAGCTGCTAATAGGAACGATAAAGCTACTGCTGGACCGGCGTGCTCTGCAGCAACAACTCCTGGTAGAGTGAAAATGGATGTAGAAACAATTGTACCGACACCTAACGCAAGAAAGTCACGAACACGTAATGTGCGTTTAAGGTGTCCATCTTTATTTTGATAAATTGTTGGATTCTCTTTACGAGTAATCCGGTTAAAAAAACTAGACATAATAAACCTCCACTTACTAATAAGACATCTATTTCGAGCAGTCATGGTGTTTATAGAGATTGTTATAGTCCTTATATAAACAACACGAGTGACCAGCTATTTCTAATAATTTATATCATAGCATAGAATTTTCTTATTTTGTCTAAAAATTCTGAAAAATTAAAGCTTTTCTATCTCTCTTTTGATGAATAAATCAAATGTAAGCATTTCACGAAATGATAAACTTGATTATATCAGATATACAAAAAATAAAAATAGAATTTTTAACGAAATTTTTACCAATATTTTACAATTTACATTTAAGGGTTATAAAACGGATAAATTAACATTCTATAGTGGCAAGGTGTAAAATATGATTGAAAAAATAGAAAAGAGGTGGTAGCTATTTCATTAGACAAATATCTCACACAAAATATTTATCAATTTAAAGAGATGGCTATTGCATTGACATTTGTTGGTGGATATATAGATGCTTATACCTTTTTAGAACGTGGAGGCACTTTAGCAGCGGGTCAAACTGGTAACCTCATCTTTCTAGCTTCTGAAGTCTCTCATCATAACCTTGATGGTGGATTGTTAAAGATTATTTCAGTTATCTCATTTATGATAGGTGTCATGTTTGTTTCATTAATACATGCGAAAATAGCTACAAGATATTGGCGTCTTATCGCTTTACTACCAATCACAATGAGTAGCATCACAGTGGGTTTTATACCTGCATCAATACCGAACATCTATATTATTCCACCTTTAGCATTTAGTATGGCCATGCTTACTACTGCGTTTGGTAAAATAGAAGGTGAAGGATATGCTAACACATTTTCAACAGGTAATTTAAAAAAAGCTGTGATTGCGCTAAGTGAATTTATTATAAATAAAGACAAAGTACAATTGAGTAAATCATTGCTTTACATTAGAATAGTAATAAGTTTTGTTGTGGGGGCTATTATATCTGCGTTACTTCAAAAATATATGGGAATCTATACAATTTTAATAGCTGCATTCATTTTAATTAGCGTTTTAATATTTTATAGCTTTCTGATTTATCGCAGAGAACGTAATATTCAGTAATATTAATTTGCATAAGGATGAGTAAAGAAATGGAAATTAAACAGATAAAATATTTCGTAGAAGTCGTTCGCCAAGGGGGAATGACACAAGCGTCAGAACATTTATATATTGCTCAATCAACGATTAGTAAAGCTATAAAGAATATCGAGAATGAATATGATATTACTTTATTCGATCGTTCTCAGAAACAAATTAAATTGACAGATATTGGCCAAACATTTTATGACAATAGTCTAGAATTTTTGGCTCTATTTGAGAAACTATCATTAGAAATGAACGATGTAGTCAATGTTCAAAAGGGCCATATTAAGATAGGACTTTCACCCATGATGAATGTTCAAATGTTTACAAATGCGCTTAATCAATTTCACAAGTTATACCCTAATGTGACATACGAAGTCATTGAAGGTGGAGGGAAAATAGTAGAGAACTTAACTGCTAATGACGATGTAGATATAGGTATAACAACGTTGCCTGTGGACCATTCATTATTCCATTCTGTTTCCTTATACAATGAAGAGTTATTACTAGTAGTCAGTAACGATCATCATCTCTCAGATATGGAAAAGGTAGACCTAGCAGAATTAAAAAATGAAGAATTTGTATTGTTCCACGATGATTATTATCTTAAAGATCAAATTATAGAAAATTGTAAACGTATAGGTTTCTATCCTAAGACAGTCGCTAATATCTCACAAATTAGCTTTATTGCTAACATGATTCAACAAGGTATAGGTATTAGTATTGTACCTGAAAGTTTAGTACGTTTAATGGGAGATAATGTAACTTCCATTCAATTAGAAAATGTAGAACTCTCATGGCATTTAGGTGCCATATGGAGAAAAGATGCTTATTTAAATTATGTAACACGCCAGTGGATAGACTTTATTTCAACACTCCAACCAGTTAAATAAATTTTAAACGCGACTTCTAATTAATTTGTTAGAGGTCGTTTTAGTTTATAAGAGAATATAAAATTAAAGAAAAATGTTTCCATAACGCGTATATTATTTACCACGATTTATGATTAAAAGATCTCATAGCTATTGATATATTATATTTTTCTATATATAAACCATTCCTTTTAAGAATACTTATAATCGTTATTATGTATTTTATTAATACATGTTTTCGTACTATAATTAATTATGTAATAAAGTTAGTCACTAAATAAAACATTTTGAACAAATTGTAACAATTTCGTCACTGAAATAATGATTTTATAACTAAGGACAATTAAAATTCTAGTTATTTTAATGAAAATATTATAAAAATAAAACTAAGCACATTAATTGTGTCACTTTATTGCGAAGGAGTCGTTAAAATGAAAAAATTTAGTAAAAAAGTTGTATTAATTGGTGATGGATCAGTAGGTTCTAGCTATGCATTTGCTATGGTTACTCAAGGGATTGCAGATGAATTTGTCATCATTGACATTGCGAAAGATAAAGTAGAAGCAGACGTGAAAGATTTAAATCACGGCGCACTCTACAGTGCATCACCAGTCGTAGTAAAAGCTGGGGAATACAGCGATTGTAAAGATGCAGACTTAGTTGTCATTACAGCAGGTGCACCACAAAAACCAGGAGAAACACGCTTACAACTTGTAGAGAAAAACACTAAAATTATGAAAAGTATTGTATCAAGTGTAATGGATAGTGGTTTCGATGGTTTCTTCCTAATCGCAGCTAACCCTGTTGATATTTTAACTCGCTATGTTAAAGAAGTCACAGGCTTACCAGCTGAACGCGTTATTGGTTCAGGTACTGTTCTTGATAGTGCGAGATTTAGATATTTAATTAGCCAAGAGCTAAATGTTGTGCCATCAAGTGTACATGCAAGCATTATCGGTGAACATGGTGACTCTGAACTTGCAGTTTGGTCTCAAGCAAATGTTGCAGGTATCTCAGTATTTGATACTTTAAAAGAACAAACAGGCAGTGAAGCTAAAGCTGAAGAAATATATGTGAACACTAGAGATGCTGCTTACGATATCATCCAAGCTAAAGGTTCTACTTATTATGGTATAGCTTTAGCGCTTTTACGAATTTCTAAAGCATTATTAAATAACGAAAATAGTGTTTTAACTGTATCAAGTCAACTTAATGGGGAATATGGACATAAAGAAGTTTACTTAGGTGTCCCAACATTAATTAACCAAAATGGTGCAGTTAAAATATATGAAACACCTTTAAGCGATAAAGAGAAACAATTATTTAAGCAATCAGTTCAAACACTTGAAGAAACTTACGACTCAATTAAACATTTAGTATAACGCATGCTTAAAATTCAAAAGAAATAAAGAAATTAAATTTTTGAAAGGATATGAAATGAATGGCTGACAAACAATATTCAGCAGCAGATATGGTAATTGACACTTTAAAAAATAATGGAATTGAATATGTATTTGGTATTCCGGGAGCAAAAATTGACTACTTATTCAATGCATTAGAAGATGATGGTCCAGAATTAATTGTTACACGTCATGAGCAAAATGCTGCAATGATGGCACAAGGAATCGGACGCTTAACTGGTAAACCAGGCGTTGCACTTGTAACGAGTGGTCCAGGAGTGAGTAATTTAACAACTGGATTACTTACTGCTACATCTGAAGGTGATCCAGTATTAGCAATCGGTGGTCAAGTTAAACGCAATGACTTATTACGTTTAACACATCAAAGTATTGATAACGCAGCACTATTAAAATCATCTACAAAATATAGTGCTGAAGTACAAGACCCAGAATCTTTATCAGAAGTGATGACTAATGCCATGCGTACTGCAACGTCAGGTAAAAATGGTGCAAGTTTTATTAGTATTCCACAAGACGTTATCTCTTCACCAGTTGAAGCTAAAGCAATTTCACTTTGTCAACAACCTCAACTTGGTGTACCAGCTGAAAAAGATGTTCAAGCAGTCATTGATGCTATCAAAAATGCAAAATTCCCAGTTTTATTAGCTGGTATGAGAAGTTCAAGCCAAGCTGAAACAGAAGCTATTCGTCAGTTAGTTGAAAAAACAAATCTCCCTGTCGTTGAAACATTCCAAGGTGCAGGTGTGATTAGTCGTGAATTAGAAAATCACTTCTTCGGTCGTGTAGGTCTCTTTAGAAACCAAGTTGGTGATGAATTATTAAGAAAAAGTGATTTAGTAGTCACAATTGGTTATGATCCAATCGAATATGAAGCAAGTAACTGGAATAAAGAATTAGACACTAAAATTATTAATATCGATGAAGTTCAAGCAGAAATCACAAACTACATGCAACCAGTCAAAGAATTAATTGGTAATATCGCTGGTACAATTGAACTTATTTCAGAACATGTTGATGAACCATTTATTAATCAAGATCATTTAGATGAACTTGAAAAATTAAGAGCAGAGATTATTGAGGCTACTGGTATTAAAGCGACGCATAAAGATGATGTGATGCACCCAATTGAAATCATTGAATCTATGCAAAAAGTTTTAACTGATGATACTACAGTAACTGTAGATGTTGGAAGTCACTACATTTGGATGGCACGTAAATTTAGAAGTTATAATCCAAGACATTTATTATTTAGTAACGGTATGCAAACACTTGGAGTGGCACTTCCTTGGGCAATTTCAGCTGCACTTGTCCGTCCTAACACACAAGTTGTCTCTGTAGCTGGTGATGGTGGTTTCCTATTCTCAGCTCAAGATTTAGAAACAGCTGTACGTAAAAACTTAAACATTATTCAATTGATTTGGAATGATGGGCGCTATAATATGGTTGAATTCCAAGAAGAAATGAAATATCAACGTTCTTCAGGTGTAGACTTTGGTGCCGTTGATTTTGTTAAATATGCAGAATCTTTTGGAGCAAAAGGTTTACGTGTATCTAACCAAGAAGAGTTAGAAGCAGCTATAAAAGAAGGTTATGAAACAGATGGTCCTGTATTAATCGATATCCCAGTTAACTACGAAGATAATGTTAAATTATCTACAAACATGTTACCGAATGCTTTAAATTAATTTGAAAGCGTATGTGTTTGTTAAATCATTTTCCAGGATATAAAAAAGAACGCATTCTAGAGAGATAGGTCATCTTTAGTTTGCGTTTCTTAAAGTAATAAGAAATGAATATTAATAGGAGTGAAAAGTAATATGACTAATGTATTGTACCAACACGGAACGCTAGGAACTTTGATGGCAGGTTTATTAGAAGGAACTGCTTCAGTTAATGAGTTACTAGAACATGGGGATTTAGGTATTGGGACACTTACAGGTTCAAATGGTGAGGTCATTTTTATAGATGGTAAAGCTTACCATGCAAATGAACATAAAGAATTTATTGAATTAACTGGCGATGAAATGACACCATATGCTACAGTCACTCAGTTTAAGGCAGACAAAAATTTCAGTATTTCAGATAAAAATCAAGACGATGTTTTTGATGAAGTTAAAAAAGAGATGACAAGCGAAAATATGTTTTCTGCTGTGAAAATTTCAGGTACATTTAAAAAGATGCATGTACGTATGATGCCTGGTCAAGAACCACCTTATACACGTCTTATTGATTCAGCACGTAGACAACCTGAAGAAACACGTGAAAATATCAAAGGTTCTATTGTTGGATTCTTCACACCAGAATTGTTCCATGGGGTGGGTTCAGCAGGATTCCACATTCACTTTGCTAATGATGACCGCGACTTTGGTGGTCACATATTAGAGTTTGAAGTAGATAATGTTAATGTAGAGATTCAAAACTTTGAAACGTTTGAACAACACTTCCCAGTAGATGCGAAATCATTTACTGACGCTGAAATTGACTATCAAGATATTGAAGATGAAATTAGAGAAGCTGAATAACAAAAGTGAATCCCAAAGGCGATAGATAATGTCGCTTTTGGGATTTTTTTATGAATTGATATTCAATTATAAATCTTTGGTTTCTGTAAATTTAAGATGATAAGCCTTTAAGAAAGTATAAACTGTATCTAGATAAGGCGTGTTAAGTTTATGAAATCTAGCCTTTTGATAGATATACCCCTGAATAGCTTCAACCTCTAAGGGTTGCTGATTTAAAACATCATAATACATACTTGTTCCCATTTCATCAGGATAACCTTGATAAATCTTCATAATGTCATCGAGTGTCTGATCTGGAAAATGAATCCCCTCAGATTGAGCAACTTGTAACCCATCGTTAAGAATAGAACGACATATTTCTTTCATATGTGCTGATTGTAATATTTTAGCGGGTTGATGCCCTATAGCCGTAATTGAATTAATTCCCAAGTTAACAAGAAGTTTATACCAAATTTTGTTTTCGATATCACTTTCTAAAATAAGTTCAATCTTAGAAGAAGAAAGCTGTTGTTTTAACTTACGAGTATCTGGTATGTCTTGTAAATGTAAACGATAATCACGAAAGTGAGTGATTTTATCGTTTCTTTTTTGACCACTAATATAGACAACAGCTTGATAAACATGTTGGTAAGGAATATGTTGTGATTGACCATAACCATTTTGGGCTAAGATTATAAGTGAATCTTTATGGGCTATAGTTGGTAATTGCTTAATGACGTTTTGAAGTTGATGTGTTTTAACAGCGATGATTATGACATCGAATGAATGATGCGTGTTATCGTATGAAACAACATCAACGTTTTGTGCTTGAGAAGTATTTTCCGGGAAATAGGTCATTGTTTTATTATGGCGACCAATGAGTTGTGTATCAGGTAAGACAGCTTTTAATTCAGCAGCAATCGTTGTTCCAACAGCCCCTGGACCAATAACGGCAATTGTCATAATATAATTCTTTCCTTTCTTGGTGCAATTCATTATACTATTGCTAATAATAAAGGAAATTGAGGTTGAAATGAATTGAAAACATTAAGTCAATTGATAAAGATGAAAGACGAGCAAACTAAAATTTCTATGGTAACAGCTTATGATTTTCCGAGTGCAAAGCAAGCAGAACAAGCTAGGATTGACATGATCTTAGTTGGAGATTCACTTGGAATGACCGTATTAGGATACGAAAGTACAGTTCAAGTGACCGTTGAAGATATGATTCATCATGGAAAGGCTGTGAGAAGGGGTGCACCTAACACATTTGTAGTTGTTGATATGCCTATAGGGACTGTAGGTATATGCGATGAGGACGATTTGAAATATGCACTTAGACTTTATCAAGCAACACAGGCGAATGCTTTAAAAGTAGAAGGTGCACATCTTGTTTCATTTATTCAAAAAGCAACACGTATGGGTATTCCCATTGTTTCTCATTTAGGACTTACACCACAAAGTGTTGGTGTGATGGGATATAAATTACAAGGAGGAACGAAGGAAGCGGCAGTACAACTGATTGAAGATGCAAAAGCTATGCAAGAAGCAGGCGCAGTGCTTCTAGTATTAGAAGCAATTCCTAGTGATTTAGCTCAAGTTATTAGCCAACAATTAACGATACCAGTGATTGGCATTGGCGCCGGGAAAGAGACTGACGGTCAGGTATTGGTTTACCATGATCTGTTGAATTATGGTATAGATCGACAGGCCAAATTTGTAAAACAATATGCTGACTTTTCAGTTGGTGTGGGTGGTTTAAAACAATATGATAATGAAGTGAAGTCAGGTGAATTCCCTTCAGAAGCTCACACGTATAAGAAAAAGATTATGAGCGAGGTCGACATCAATGACTAAAATCGTTACAACTATTAATGATATGCAAGAGATTGTGAAGTCATACCGTTCTCAAGGGAAGACAATAGGCTTTATACCTACAATGGGAGCATTACATGATGGTCACTTAAAAATGATGCGTATGTCAGTTGAGAACAATGATGTAACAGTCATTAGTGTATTTGTTAATCCTTTACAATTTGGACCGAACGAAGATTTTGATGCATATCCACGTCAAATTGACCAGGATGTTAAAGCTGTAGAAAGTATTAATGTTGATTACGTCTTTTATCCTAGTGTGGAGGAAATGTACCCTGATCAGCTAGATATTACGCTTAAGGTAGGACGTTTAGCTGAAGTGCTTGAAGGTGCACAACGACCAGGGCACTTCGAAGGAGTAGTCACAGTAGTAAATAAACTATTTAATATCGTTAGTCCTGATTATGCTTATTTTGGGAAAAAGGATGCGCAACAGTTAGCTATAATTGAAAAAATGGTTAAAGACTTTAATCATCCTATTCAAATTGTTGGTGTCGATATTGTACGTGAAGAGGATGGGTTAGCTAAGAGTTCTAGAAATGTATACTTAACTCAAGAAGAACGAAAAGAAGCTATTCATTTAAATAAAAGTTTGCAAATTGCACGTGATTTATATGAAAAAGGTGAGAGACAAAGTTGTGTCATCATTCAAAGTATTACTTCTTATTTAAACAACAATACTAGTGGACACGTTGATGAAGTAGCTATCTACAGTTATCCAGAATTAGTTGAACAGAAATGGATGAGCGGACAAGTTTTTATTTCACTAGCAGTTAAATTTTCAAAAGCACGTTTGATAGATAATATGATTATTGGAGAGGGCAAATAATGATAAGAACGATGATGAATTCTAAGATTCATAGAGCGAGGGTCACGGAGTCAAACTTAAATTATGTAGGTAGTATTACGATAGATTCGAATATCTTAGACGCGGTGGATATTTTACCTAATGAAAAGGTCGCTATTGTGAATAATAATAATGGTGCCAGATTTGAAACATACGTTATTGCTGGAGAACGTGGAAGCGGTAAAATTTGTCTAAATGGTGCAGCTTCTCGTTTAGTAGAAGTGGGTGATATCGTCATTATAATGACTTATGCACAATTAAATGAAAAAGAAGTTAAAAATCATTCACCCAAAGTAGCAGTTATGAATGAGTACAATGAAATTATAGAAATGATACATGAGAAAGAGAACTCGATTGTGCTATAAAAAAGTAATACCTAAAACTTAAAGATATATTAAAGATTATTGCTGAGTTACTAATGAGTAGCTCGGCAATTTTTATATTAAAAACTAGGATAACACTAATATTATTATATAAATATAAAATTATATAGATAACAATATAAATATGGTATATAATCTAAAATATCTTAATAGTGGAGGTCCAAACATCTATGAATTGTCCTAAATGTGGCCAGAATATTCAACCAGAAGACGTCTTTTGCGGTAACTGTGGTACTAAGCTTCAATCTGCTACTACAGAAACTACTGGGATAACATCATCAGAAACTACAAATAAAGAGACATTAGATAAACGAACTAAAGAAACTAAGGAGCATGTACAATCAACACTTACGGATGTTAATCATCATCAAAATATTAATCAATCTGTAGTCAATCAAAATGATACACATCATCCTGTTAATCAAACATTTGAACAGGCACGTACAAATGAGAAAGATTTTCTTAATGAATTAAAAGAATTTTTTATTAATGCTTTTAAACGACCAGATCAAGTTATTAAAGATAATCAAACATTTAGTTTTAGAATACTGATTACTCTTATTGTTGCAGGACTACTGTTGATAAGTTTATTTACTACTATGCTTATTCCGAGTCAAGTAGGTTTATTTGAAATACAAAAAGAAGATATCTTACTTAGATTTGTTTTAAGTTTAGCTATTATCTTAGCAATTCATATTGGAATTACATATGCGGTGGTAAGATTAACAGTTATTCCTGAAATCAAGTTCAATAAATTATTATCAGATTATGTAATCATCAATACGTTTACGGTAGCTTTATTAATTTTCTCAGGAATAATTTTTGCATTAAATTCATATAAATTTGCGGCACTTATTTTTATTGTTATGTATCTATTTTTTACAATATCACCCGCGTATATCCTCGGGAAATATAGTTCATTGTATGAAACTAGAATTTCAGGTGTTTACGGCGTGATTATTTTGATATTTACTATAGCCATCATAGCTTTAATCTTTGGGGAAAACGTGATTGAAAGTGTAGTAATGCAAGACTTAAGTAGATTGTTCGGAAGAGTGATTTAATTGAGATTTTGTAAATATTGTGGAAATCCATTAAATCCCAATCATAAAGTATGTACACGTTGTGGTAAACCTACAGGTTACTCTGAACAGTCTATGTCTAGAAATGATGTACGTCTACCTTATCCCCCAGGGCGTTATAGTGATGCTTATCAATTTAAGAAACCGAATAAACCATTAATTATTATTTCAATTTTAGTAGCAGTCATCGCCATTACTTTAATAAGTGTGTTCATATTTTTAAAGCATCAACTGTCTCCAGAACAAAGTGTGGATCAAATTTCAGATGCACTTAAGAAAGAAGACCATCGTCAACTTTCTAAATTACTCACTTCTGATGGAAAGAAGCTTAATGATAATCAAGCACATGCATATCTTCGATTTTTAAAAAATGAAGGAAAATTAAATGAACTTTCTCAAGATTTAAAAGATAGTCTGAAAAATTTGAAGACGTCTAAAGCTAAGACGCATACAATAAGTATCAATCAATTAGCAATTATTAAAATAGAGAAAAATGGTAAACGTTTTGGAGTGTTTGACCATTACACGTTTAATATTCCTAAATATTCTATAGCAATGTATTCACATGATGATGGGAAAATTAATTATGATTACAATGGTCAAACTCATACTATCAATTTAAAAAAGGATGAATCCGTTGAAGTAGGCACATTTCCACTTGGTAATTATCAACTCGATGCCAAAAAACAAGTTGGTAATCAAACATTCAAGGGTAATATAACTATTTTAATGACACCAGCACGTTCTATCGTTAAGGAGAATTTTAAAGAAAAACGCTTTATGATTAAGCCTAATCATACTTATAAAGTAAATGATATTAAGTTGTTTATTAATGATAAAGTTGATGAACGTTTCGATGAAAATAAAGTATATGGACCATACAATTCAAATGATAATATTGTGGTTCATTTAGAGGGAAAAATTGGAAAACATACAGTTAAGACAAATAGTGAACGTGTAGGATTGCCGGAAGGAACTGAAGAGTATAAGACAATCGAACTATCTTTTAATAGTGAAGAAATCAATAAATACGAAGATGAATCTAATGAGTCTGATGACTCTAGTGGCTCTGATAAAGATGACAAAGAAAAGAAAGATAGGGACGATGGCGACAAAGGTATATCTGAAGATCATAAAAGTAAAGATGATGAGGATAAAGAAGATAATACTGAGAAAAGAGTGAAGGCTGACTTAACGCAAACAGAAGCGACAAATATCATTAAGAAGTATGAAAATGATAATTTTGAAAGTAAAGATTATTCTTTTGAGCTGCAACCCTACCAAAGTAGCGGTGAAAATATCGTAAAGGTAAAGAATAATAAAGGGAAACTTGTTTATACATACCGTATTAACACTCCAATTAAATTTATATATAAAACAGACTCTGACAACAACTACATTTCATCAGGAGTCTATGAAGGAATTTAATTACTAAAATAATTTTTAAAAGATGAGCTTTAGGAAGCTTGGGCATAAAATTGTCTTAACTTCCTAAAGCTTTTTTATTTAGTTTTTAGCTTTCAAATCTATTTCTTTAATATAAATTGAATTTGTTAACTAAAGATAATATGAAACCAATGTACTTTGTATGGCTACTAATTAAAAATTAAAAATAAAAGTAATCAATAAAATTTTTGAAATTACTATAGATAACAATATAAATGTAATGGTATAATTTTCAAAGATTTCAAAAATTTAAAAATTGGGAGGGAATTTTATGCATTGTCCAAATTGTGGAAATCCAATTGAAGCGGACGATTTATTCTGTGGGGAATGCGGACATAAAATCGAAAAAAAATCAAAAGCTGTTCATTCTGCAGAATCAGAAATATCCAATGCGGAATCTAAAGACTCGCAAAACGATTCAACAAGAAACTACAATGAAGTATCAAATCTTTCTAAGCAACAAGATAAAACACAAGGTAATCAAAATTCAGAAAGTGATAAACATCAATCAACTACTAATGTTGAAAAGCAGCAAGTTTCATCAACACCACATCAAACTACTAATGAACAACAAAGTCCCGAGCAACATCACACACCTACACACGAACACTATTTACACAACTCCAATCAACACACTAGACAACATTCAAGCCAATTTAGTGAACAAGCAAAAGAAGTGACTCAGGAAAGCAAAGGCTTCTTCAAGAGTGCATTTGTATCGCCAGATCAAATGATTAAAAATAATCATACATTTAGTCTTAAATTAATATTTTCTCTTATTATTGCTGGTTTACTCATCATTGCACTTTTATTGGGAGCGGTGATTCCGACTGAAATTATTTATATTGGCACTTCTAAAGGGACAATCATTTTATCAAGTCTTGTCGGAATAGTATTCTTCTTAGCGATTTTGGTAGGTGCAACATATTTAATCACTCGCATTGTAGTGAGACAACCTATTTCATTTAAAAAGGTGTTATCTGACTATGTATTAATTAATAGCGTATCTGTTGCTGTTATGATGATATCAATTATTATATATATCTTACATTCATATAGATTCGCGTCGTTTATGTTGATGTTATCAATCATTTTATTGGTAGTTTCCGGAGTGTATTTAATTGCAAAATATAGTACAACTCATGATACAAGAATATCTAGCTTTTACGGAGTAGTTATATTTATTATTATCACTTTTATAATTGTAAGTATTTTTGGAGAATCATTCTTTAATCAAATATTTGGAAATTTGATTGATCGTTTAAGTGATATATTTGATGGAGGTATGAATTATTAATGAAATATTGTAGCAATTGCGGAAAGCCTCTTCGTGATGGAGTGAAAGTTTGTACGAACTGTGGAACACCGGTTTATCAACAAGGAAGTAATCAATCACATCACCAGTATCAAAATGACAATAACTATAACCACCACTCAAGAAATGATAATAAGAAAACATGGATTATTGCCTCTATTATCATTGTTGTAATCATCGCACTGATAGCGTTATTCTTGATTTTAAAAAGTCAATTTTCACCGGAAAAGCAAGCATCCCATATTTCTCATGCAATTAAAAAAGACGATGCGAAAGCTTTATCAAAAGAAGTTACTTCAGGCGCAAATAATAGTCATTTAAGCGAAGAAGCTCGTGCGTATTTAAATTTTATTAAAGAGGAAGACGATTTGACGAATGTAGCCAATAACATCGAACAAAATGCTGAAGAGGTTAAAAATAACCATTATAGAAATACAACTGTCGATGCTAATGGAAATAACATATTAAATATTTCTAAAAATGGTAAGAAATTTTTATTTTTTGATGATTATCAATTTAATGTTCCACAGCATTCAGTGAGCTTATTGGCAAGTAATAGTGGGAAGGTAACATATCAATTTGGGGGAGAGAAGCATTCGATATCAGTCGATGAAAATGAAGAAAAAGAACTAGGAACTTTCCCAATAGGTAATTATAATTTGAAAGCTACTAAGAATATTGATGGGAAAAAATTTAAAGGTGCAATCACTATTGATATGAGCGACAATACATCAACTGCTTATGAATCATTTAAGCAAAAGCGTTTTAATGTTTATGTAGATAATGGTTATGCTTTAGATCATATTAAGATATATGCAAATGGCAAGGAAATAGGGGATGAATCATCTTCAGAAACGTATGGACCTTATGACCCAGATGAAGAAGTTGTGGTGCATGCAGAAGGTACATATGAAGGAAAAACCTTTAAATCTAATTCTGTAAATGTTGCTAGTGCTAGCGATGAAGATGGTGGCGTCACAGATGTTGATTTAAAATTTGATGAAGATGACATAGATAAATACGTAGAAGATGATATTGAAAGTGACTCAGACATGGATTCAGATGAGGACGATTCTGGTTCAGGAGAAGTTACTCGTGATAATGTCATTGATAAAGTTGAATCTTATGAAGGACATAAGTTAGATACAAGTGAGTATACGTATAAAGAACCTGAAAAAACAGATGACGGTAATTGGGGTTTTTCATTTACTGATAAAGATGGGGATTTAGCAGGCTCATATACTGTAGATTCTGAAGATGGAGAAGTTACAGAATATGATGAAAATGGCGATGAAGTTGGATCAGGTTATTAATAGTTAATATAAAGCACTAACATAAGTAAGAAAGCTAAAGATGACGTAAGTTATCGTTTATAGCTTCGCTTGCTTAAGTTAGTGCATTTTATTTATTGAGGTATAATTGGGATAATTAATTGAGAATCATAGTTAGCACCAGTATGAATATAGTGATGTCCTTTATTAACTGTTTCATGATGTTCATAACGTGTACTTAAACCAGGAGAGCTAGTGCCTTTAATAATTTCATTTCCTTTTATAACTACAACGAGCGTTTCACCTTGTTTAAAGTAAGTACTTGAAGGTAAAATTTCTATTTCAATTGGTACAATCTCGCCTTTTTTCAATTTTAATTCTTGTTCGTGTTTATGCCATGGTTGTATAATAGTAGATTTTTCATCATCTAATTCACGGTGAGATACTCTTAACCAACCTGTAGCCACTTGTCCTTGTTCAATATGGTTGAAGTCAGGGAAATTAACTTTATTACCTTGTCTATCTAATTTTTTAATACCTGCGAATATATCCATATCATCTGCTTCGTTAGAAGAAACCCATAGTTTTAAATTCATATTTCCAGTTAACTCTGTATCTTCAGAAAATGTATATGTGAAACGTAGTGACTCATTATCTTTTTCAGAGTGATAGTGTGAAACATGAGTTTGTTTTGGTTTATCTAAATTGAGGGAATGACTCTCTCCGTCTAGATATAGAGCTGTATATTGTGTATTAGGTATAGGGAAATCAGATGCTTCACGATAATGTCCTTGATAGAACTTCTCACGGACTTCATAAGTCACAGTTGGGGTATCTTTCCAATCGTTGTCCTCTTTTTTAAGGTAATAATCAAAGAATAACTTTTGCTTCTCTAAATTTTCACGCGCATAATAGCTTTCCCACTCTTTTCGACCATGAACATATAACCATTTATTAACTGAGCTTGCTTGTTTAAAGCCTTCAAATGTACCACGATTGTGTAAACCTTGTGTAGACCAACTGGCACAAGTAAATAACGGAATACGAATTTGAGGAAGAGGTACTTGACGTGCTTTCCAATAGCTATCAAAAAGTGTGTGATCTTTTTGAGCTTGAATTAAACCTTCAATATTTGGATTATTTGGCCATCTAGCGAAAATGCCTTTAATCCAAAAACGGAAAAATCCTGTATCAGGAATTCCGCCATGAAAAGCGACCTCTCTATACATATCATTTAATCCTTCCCAAGGAATCATAGCTTTTAAGTGAGGAGGATTGAGGGAGGCTACCCACCATTGAGTCACTGCTAAATAAGAGACTCCATTCGTTCCAACATTACCGTTGGACCATTCTTGTTGTGACGCCCATTCAATGACTTCATAATAATCTTTAGCTTCACGTTTTGACCAAGGTGATAGAACGCCATTTGAACCTGAACTACCTCTCAGTGCTACTTTGACTACTACATAATCATTTGGTACCCAAAATCCAGGATCAGGGGATTCCTCAGGTGTAAAACTAGATGTTGCTATATTACCTAAGGTAGGCCATTTTGCCCCCATGTTAGTGATTTTAGGTTTGTTATCTTTACCATATGTGTCTGCTGACATGACAACTGGAAAACGACCTTCCTTATTAGGTCTAAAAATATTTAAATATAGAGTTTCACCGTCTTTCATGATAACTTCTACATCTTTTTCCATTATCATCTCTTGATTACCATATTGGACGCTATCTACAACGATATAATTGAGCCCATTATGAACATCATTAACATCAGTTACATTTAATTCTGGATTACCTAATAAATGATTCATTGATGTGACCTCCTTTTATTGAGAATGGTTTTCAATACACTTTCATCTTACTAAGCGTGTTTATAATTAACAATAATCATTTTCTTGAGTTTGTCTAAAACCCAACAGAATGCTTATAATTGTGGAAAGAGATAAAAAGAAGGTGACAAGATGTCTCATGATAGAAGAGTAAGAAAAACACAAACTGCAATTAAAGATGTCCTCATTACATTATTAGAAAAGAAGCGTTTTGAAGAAATTACAATTCAAGAAATATCTGATTTAGCAGACGTAAATAGAAGTACATTTTATACTCACTTTATAGATAAATATGACTTATTAGATAAGATGGAAAATGAGAAAATTGATGAAATTAGAAGTTTTCTCGAGAGTAGTAAGAATGATGACGAAGTGAAAATTTCAGAAAGCCAGTTAAGAGAGACAATGGATTTTGTGATTAATAGTATAGGAGAACATCTAGATTTCTATAAACTTATGTTTAACTTAGGTAAAGAGTCCAATCTACATGAAAAATTATACGAACTATTAACTGGGCATTTGAATCATGTAGTTAACGATAATGATAAAATCGGAGATATTCCATTTCCGTATTTTATGAGTTATGTCTCAGGCGCTGGTTTATCTTTAATACGTCATTGGGTTGAGGACGAAAATAGAATTTCAAAAGATGAATTGATTCAACATTTTTATGAAATCGTTAATAATGGTCCAGCAACACTTATAAGAAGAGAAAAGAGAATTTAATATAGTATTGATAAAAAGTGACACATCTCTACATTGTGAAGTTTGTAAGAGATGTGCCACTTTTTTAATTTGCATGAATATGATTAATTCATTTGAGAATAATCTTGGCCGTTAAGCATCCAACGCACACCATATTTATCAGTAAAAGTTCCCATTTTACCGCCCCAGAATTGCTCTTCTAATGGCATTTCAATGTTGATAGATTCGTGATCTTTAATTTTATTGTAGAAATTCTCAACACGTTCAGAATCTGTTTTATCATTAGTATCAAAATCAATTAATAAAGAAATACCATTATTTATATTATCTACACGTCCAAAAGAATCAGAACATAAGATTTTAACACCTAAAATCTCAAATTCTGCATGCATCGTTGCTTCTTCACCTTGTTCTTTTGTTAAACCAAAATTTTCAGCTTGTTCTTCGCCTACTGCTAATCTGTTTACATTAGTTGCTCCAAAGACGTCTTCATAGTATTCAAGTGCATCTTTTGCTTTATCAAATGATAAATATGGATGTAATTGTGTCATATATTTTAACCCCTTTTTATGAAATATCTTTCTAACGCAATCTTACTATATAATTTTAATAATTCTAATAATATGATTATATAAAAGTGTCGTCTATATTTGACATTTCTAATGTTGTCATATATATTTGACATTAACAAAGGATATTGAGGAGTGAAACGAGATGAGTAATTTTAATGATTTGATGCTTAATTGGATCACAAGTACCTCTACAAAAAAGGATGAAAGAGAAAAGTCAGAACTTAACCAAAAACTAGCAAACATGTTTGCTATTAACTATTTGGTTACAGTTCTAACAATTGTATTCTTTACAATTATTGATATGTATCATCATACAATTACAATGCATACGATAGTGTTATTTGCCGTATTCTTTATATTTAATATTATACTTATCATTAACTTTAGTAAGAATAAACATTTTGAGGAAGCAGCATATTCACCCAAAGAATATAAGAAATTAATAAGAAGATATGGTATCTTGAGTGTTGTATTTATGGTTTATTTTGGTGTTTGCATGACTCTCATCGGTGTGATAATAGATTATTTATGGAATGATCCTATTGATTGGAGCGGCCATTTACTGAATGGGCTTATATCCGGAGTAATATTTGGTGGCTTAATGTTTTGCATTTATTTAGTTAAGGTTAAAAAGGAATTCTAGTTTGTTAAATAATAAACATGAACACAAGTATAGTTGATTAAAAAAGTAAATTGTTTTAGTAATTATTACTTTGATGATAGACAACCTCTCTTTATACATCATGTTATTATATAATAAAGTTAATATATAATAAAAATTTGTGTTAAAGGGAGGTTTTATTATGATTGAAGCGGATAAAATTTTGGCAAAAATGAAAAACCAGAAGATTAATTACGATAGAGTACTAAGAAAAATGATATCTCAGTGGCAACGTGATGGGGAACGCCCACGTATCTTATTACATAGTTGTTGTGCACCATGTAGCACATATACTCTAGAATTTTTAACTCAATATGCTGATATTGCAATTTACTTTGCGAACCCAAATATTCATCCCAAGAATGAATATCTAAGACGTGCTAAAGTTCAAGAACAATTTGTTAAAGATTTCAATAGTAAAACAAATAGCAATGTCGAATACATTGAAGCAGAATATAAACCACATGAATTTATGAAGATGGCTAAAGAGAAAGGGCTAACTGATGAGCCAGAGGGTGGATTGAGGTGTTCAGCATGCTTTGAAATGCGATTAGAAATTGTAGCTCAAGCAGCTGTTGAATATGGTTACGACTATTTTGGAAGTGCCATAACACTCTCTCCAAAGAAGAACGCACAACTTATTAATGAACTAGGAATGGATGTTCAAAATATTTATAATGTTAAATATTTGCCTAGTGATTTTAAAAAGAATAAAGGATACGAACGTTCAATTGAAATGTGCAAAGACTATCATATTTTTAGGCAATGCTATTGTGGTTGCGTCTTTGCTGCAATGAGACAGGGTATTGATTTTAAACAAATTAATAAAGAAGCAAAGGCATTTTTACAACAATTTTAATTAATATAAAATCCCAAATGTACAGATAATATTTAAGACAATACTATCTTATTACATTTGGGATAATTTTTTTAAAACTATATCATTCTGTGTATAAATCTAAAAATCGCTAAGCCTGCTATTGCAATCATCGAGATAAGTGAGAATATCTTAAACTTTCTACTTTCCGTCTTTGTTTCTGATTCTCCTGATTCCATCATTTCACGCAGTTCACGTTCAATATCTAAATCGAGGTCTGTTTTACGGTAACCATTCAAACCTATTCTGTCATCATTAGATTGATGATTGGGCTTTTCAGAAATCGTTTGTTGGTTAGTTTGAGATGTTGTCTCTTTCTTCTCATCACGCATATTGTTGCCTCCTAAATTCTTGAAACATATACCTTTCTTTAGTATAAATCGTAAATATTATAAGTAAAGAAATTTCAGGAGTATTAACTAAACGTTCATTTTTTTGAAATATTTTAAAGCGTTATAATTATTTAAAGTTTATGCGTCTAAACCAATAATATCGCTTATGTTTTGATATCCATTTTTAGATAAATATTTAGCAATGTCTCTATTCATTGACTTAGTTAAACCTGGACCTTCAATGACTAGAGAAGAATAGATTTGTAATAAAGAAGCACCATTTCTTAACATTTTAATTGCGTCTTCAGAGCTAAAGATTCCACCTGTTCCGATAATTAAGAATTTACCTTTAGTTTGTTGATACGCGTATTTAACGAGTTTTAAATTGCGTTCGAATAAAGGTTTACCACTTAATCCACCTTCTTCAGTTTTATTCTCAGAAATTAAACCGTCACGTTGACGAGTCGTGTTAGCTAGTATAACGCCATCAAAAGTCTTAGTTATGGAAGGTAAGATGTTTTTGAATCCTTCAAGTTCCATATCTGAAGTTAATTTCAAGAATATAGGTACGTTGATATCATTTTCAGATTTAAAAGTAGTGAGCGCTTCGCAAAGCATCGTGAATTCATCTTTATCATGGAAATTCTGTAAATTCTCAGTGTTAGGTGAGCTGATATTAACTGTGAAGAATGTCACGTCATTCTTAAATGTATCGATAACTTTTATATAATCTTGATAACGGTCTTCGTAAGACGTCTTCTTATTAACACCCACATTTAATCCTACTGGGATCGTATAGGCATGACGACGTAAATGACTAAGTGCTTTATTCATCCCTATATTATTGAAGCCCATACGATTAATTAACGCGTCATCTTCAATTAAGCGATACATACGTGGTTTAGGATTCCCTGGTTGCGGTTTAGGGGTAATACCACCTAATTCTATGGCTCCAAAACCAACATGCTCTAATGCTTTAGGTACTTCACAAGATTTATCGAATCCTGCAGCGAGACCAATGGGATTATTAAATTTGATGCCATGAATGGTTTGAGAGAGTGATGGGTGATTGTAATTAAAAATTTTGTCCATGATAGGATAAATTTTCGGAACTCTTTGTACCATTTTCAATGCATCAATGGTAAGGCCATGTGCTTTTTCAGGATCTAATTTAAATAATAAAGGTTTAACTAATTTATACATGTTAACGCTCCTATTTCATTATATTTGAGGCTTACTATCCTCAATTTAATATATTTGAAATACATTCCTTTTATAGACTAGCATTTTAATAAAAATTTTCATAGCTAAATTAGTGAAAGTTGAAAATTTGACTTAATTCTAAGGTCAGTTTTATTTCATATATACCGATTACTTTTAAAAGATTAATTATAATGAGAGTTGGCAATATAATAAGGTATAACGACAAACTTCTTAAGAAGGTGAAAGTATGAAAGCAGAATGGAAAGAGAAACTCCCCCTAGACGGAGTGAAAGACATCTCACCAGTAAGTGGTGGTGATGTTAATGAAGCATTCAAAGTTACAACTACTGAGGATGATATCTCCTTTTTACTTGTTCAGCGTAATCGTCCAGAGTCATTCTATGCGGCTGAAATAGCTGGCTTAAATGAATTTGAGAACGCAGGTATCACAGCACCACGTGTGATTGCTAGTGGTGAAATTAATGGAGATGCTTATCTTATTTTGAGCTATTTAGAAGAAGGTGGAAGCGGAAGTCAAAGAGAGCTCGGTCAGCTTGTAGCTAAGATGCATAGTCAACAACAAGAAGAGGGTAAATTTGGTTTCAGTTTACCACATGAAGGCGGAGATATTTCATTTGATAATTCATGGACTGATAGCTGGAAAGAACTTTTCATAGAAAGAAGAATGGATCATTTAAGAGATGAATTGATGCGTAAAGGGTTGTGGAATGAAGAAGATAATAAAGTCTATGAAGAAGTAAGAACTGTGATGGTAAATGAACTTGATAGTCATGAAAGTAAGTCATCTTTATTACATGGTGATTTATGGGGCGGTAACTATATGTTTTTAACTGATGGTAGCCCTGCACTATTTGATCCTGCACCATTATATGGTGACAGAGAATTCGATTTAGGTATTACGACGGTTTTTGGTGGATTTACTCAAGATTTTTATGAGGAATATGAAAAGCATTTTCCTTTAGCCAAAGGTGCACATAAAAGATTAGAATTTTATCGATTATACTTATTGATGGTTCATTTAGTTAAATTCGGTAATATGTACGCAGGTAGTGTTAATCGCTCAATGGATACAATTTTAAAATAAAAAGATTCCCCACACAGGCTCTAATGATGATATATATGAGCGCTTGTGCGGGGTAATTTTACATCTTAATAAATTAAAGTTCCATTTTATCTAATAATGATTTGCCATTGTCATAAAGCATATGAATTTTTGAATCAATTGTAATTAAATCTGTAGATTCAAATTCATTCGCTAACATTGAGACTACTTGGTCCGTTGTGTATGGTGCATCAGAACCATATACAATTTTATTTTTATCAACCATTTCTAATAGAGTAGGTAATTGATATGGTAAAACCTTACCGGCCAAATCGAAGTAAAGTTCTTTCATTACTTGTTCTAAATCATCAGGTTGCTTCTCTGATCCAAACATCTTGTTGCCCATCGCTACGCGTTGTGCGATTACTGGGAGTAAAGCACCACAATGAGGTACAATCCACTTAATATTCGGATACTTACTAAATACATTCTTTTGACTCATATAAATAATTGTACGAGTTGTATCAAAGATAAATTCCATAAGTGGCGGAGGTACTTCTTCGCTCATCGCTTTAATAGCTGGCTTGGGTTCATTCGGATGAATGGCTACAGTTGCTTGACGTTCATTTAATCTTTCAAATATCGGCGCTAAACGCTCATCACCTAAATATACGCCACGTGCATTCGTTGGTAACGTGAACCCTAACGCATGCTGTTCATCTAATGCTTTATCTATAAATTGAACACTCTGATCGACTAAGGGCAGGGGTAATGTTGCGAAGAAACCAATACGTTCGCTATGTTCCTGCACGATATTTGAAGCATAGCCGTTCACTTCTTCAGCAAGTTTTAACATCTCGTCATCAGGTGCAACGCTAATGTGCGGGCTCGAAATCGATAATACACCATATTCAATATCTTGTTTCTTCATTAATTCTAAATATGATTCTACTGAAAATGGGGGCGTCTTAACGCCGTCACCTTCACCATTAAAATAGTCATCAAGAAATTGGCTATAACCAGGTGAAATGTAATGTGCATGTAAATCTATCTTCTTCATTGAGCAAACTTCCTTTATAGAAATAACTGATTTTAAATATTTTGTATATTGTTACGATATTTTAAAACTAGGTAGCAGTTCTGAATATAAGAGTAAACGTTACTTATTTATTTTGAGTATGGTTTATAACTCTAATGTTTCTCTTCTTCATCAACTTTCTCAGTTAACCATTTATCTAATTGGCGATAGTATTTATTAACTTCATCAGGTCTATCTATACCTGGTAAGTCATGGTTAACATCATACCCTAGTTCATTGAGCGCATATGATAAACAAGCATAACTTTCTCGGTATTCACTAAATTCTGAGTTAGGTAAATTAATGGTCGTTGGAATGACAGGAGTTAATTTATCTTTTTCATAAATACAACTTAAATGAGAAATATACCAAACGTCATCATTGTCTTTTTCAAGACAGTAGATAATTTTAGTGTCTGAATCCAATTGCATTTCTACGTTTTTAATATCTACTCGAAACTGGATTGTTGCTTGCATAATTGCTACAGCACGATGGTTATTAATCCACATTTGTGTATTATAAATTTGATGTGGCGCGTATCGATTCATTTCTTCAGAGGAGGATACAAATTCTTCACCAGTACCATTAAACCAAGAAATGCTCACATGTGAGTCTTTAGCGAAACAAGTTCTCATGCTATCCCATAAGGCATTATCGCGACAAAAACGTTCGAATTGAATTAATTCTAAAATGTTTTCTTTATCTAACAAAGTTTCTTGAGTATAAGGTTTATTTCTTTCAAATAACATTTAATAAACTCCCTTTAATACTTTAAGCTAAGATTAGTTCCAAATTTTGAGTAATACTTCTGCGAATCCTTCAGGCTTTTGTACATAACCTAAGTGACCACCAGGGATATCTACAATATTAATTCCCGTTTCATCTTTAATATAGAAGTTGACTTCTTGAGGGAAAGAACCTTTGGAATCAGTCCCATTAAGTAATGTGATGATATCTTTATGCTGATTTAAATCTTCTAAAGAGATATCAGATTCTGTGTATTGGCGGATTTCATATTTAAACCAACCTAACATTTCTTCAAAACGTTTTTTACTCTCTGCATCATCTTCTGCTTGAGCAGGTTTAGACATTGATTGTGCATCAATAGAACTAATATTTAATGTTTCACCGAAAAGTTTCATAGCTTGAGGCATGCCTTCATTCACAGCAATATCAATAATTTCAGCATTCTTATCTTGCCAATATTTAGCATTCGGTAAGAATGTATTAATCGGTGGTTCATGAAATGCAATTTGCTTCACAACATCAGGATGTTCTTTAAGGACATGCATTGCAACGATAGCACCTGAACTTGAGCCTAAAACATATACGGGTTCGTCACTTAATGACTTAGCTAATTCAGCAATATCTTGTGCATCACGTTTCACGCGATAACGACTCTCTGGGTTAGATACTTCCTCTGGTAATGATTCAGTTAATTCACTTTGTCCATATCCTCGACGATCTACAGCTACAACTGTAAATTTTTCTTGTAATTGTTTAGCTAGTGGCATGTAGATATCACCAGTTCCATTCGCACCAGGGATTAAAATAAGAAGTGGTCCACTGCCAACTTTATGATAACGTAATTTTGCGCCTTGCAATTCTAATGTTTCCATCATTGAAACCTCCATTTAAATATTTTTCGTATTAAAGAAAAGACACACTTATATATTTCGTGTAAGTGTTACTCAAGACCTAATAATTTAGCTCCGTTTTTATAGCTGATTTTTTCTTTTTCCTCTTCAGTTAAATCTAATTCGTCTAGGAATGTACCCAATTTTTCAGGTTCAACATAAGGATAATCTGCTGAATATAAAATTCTGTCGACGCCGACTTCTGCTTTCACTAGATCAAATTGTGGTTTAGTTAACATTCCACTTGGCGTAATATAGAAGTTATTTTTGAAATAATAACTAATAGGATGTTCTAGATGGTCAGCAAATAAAATATCATCCATACGTTCTAAGAAGAATGGAACAAATTCGCCCCAGTGACCGATGATCATGTTGAGGTTAGGGTGACGGTCAAATACACCTGATAGCACAAGGTGAATGGCATGAATACCTACATCTACGTGCCAACCATAACCGAAGCAAGCAAATGTAGCTGCTGTGACGTCTGAGTAGTTACCTTTGTAATAAGCTTGGTAAACATCGCTTTGAACTGGAGAAGGGTGTAAATAAATAGGAACATTTAACTCTTCAGCTACAGCAAAGATGCCATCATATTCATCTTGATCTAGGAAGCCACTCTTAGGATGTCCCATAATTAATGCGCCTTTAAAACCTAATTCTTTTACACATCGTTTAAATTCTTCTTCTGCTGCTTTAGGTTCATTAATTGGTAATGTAGCAAATCCTACAAATCGATCTGGGTGTTCATTGATATATTGTGCTAACGTATCATTTGCTTGTTTACATAATTCAATTGCGCGTTCGCCTTCAAGATTGGAAGGGGCGCCATTTCCATAAGATAATACTTGCATTTCAACGTCATGTTTATCCATGAATTGAATACGTGCATCATGATGTTTGATTTCATCTGCATCAGTAAAACCAGATTTTTCTTCAAGGCCTTTTAACATCGTTTGCATAGGTACACCTTTAGGATCAGATGTCATATGTTTCATTGTTTCTTTTTGTATATCCTCAACAACATAATGTTCTTCAAAGTTTATACTTTTCATTGTGTATTTCCTCCCTAAGATAATAAATATCTTAATAACTAATTATATATGTGTAATTTTCATTGATTTCATTGAAAATTTTTCCCGTTAAACATGAGGCCAAACTTGTTAATGATTTACCACGGCATTGTGCCATTATCATCAATAAATGTTCCTGTAGGACCATTTTTATCAATAGTAGCAAGTTTTATGATAGGTTTTACACCTTCTGAAGCAGGTTTAGAGTTGTTACTGAAATCACCAACTAAATCAGTATTAGTAGAACCTGGATCTGCTGCATTAATTTGAATGTGTGGTAAGCCTTTAGCATACTGTACAGTCATCATTGTGACCGCTGATTTAGAAGAACAATACGCAAGTGAATTAACTTGCGATTCAGCAGTATCTGGGTTTGTAACCATTCCAAATGAACCCAATCCGCTACTCACATTTACAACTACAGGCTGCTCTGATTTCTCTAATAATGGAATAAAGGTATTCATCATGCGTACGATACCAAAAACATTTGTGTTATATACCTTTTCGACGTCTTTAGCAGTAAAATCAGCGACTTTAGCGAATCCTCCTGAAATACCGGCATTGTTTATAAGTACATCAACACGGCCTTCTTTATTTGAAATAGTTTCAAAGGCTTGTTGAACTGATTTATCATCACTTACATCTAGTTGAACATAGTCGACGCCTAATTCTTTTGAAGCTTGTTGACCACGTTCTTCATTTCTAGATCCTATATAAACCTTGTAGCCTTTCGCTTTTAATTCTTTAGCTGTCTCATAACCTAAACCTTTATTTCCACCAGTAATTAACGTAACTTTTTCCATTCATGAACACCTCAATTAATTTAAATATAGTTTTATTAAGTTATCTCTTATTTCATTATTTGAAAGTTGTCTTTTATTTTTTTGAATTTCATAAGCTTTAGTAGAAAGTGATTTTAATAACATATCAGTTTTGAATATGGCCCAAGAATCATCCTCGCCATCTTTAAATAAATCATAGTAAAAATTAAATAAATCAGAAAAAAATTGGCTTTGATGAAATTGAGACTTACTATTACTTTCCTCAATACAGTTTAATAAATCACTATTTTCATATTTAAATGTCAAAAAAACATCTAGGGAGTGTTCCATCTTCTCTTCTTTAGAATTAGATGAAGTAGCTACATCATTCATTTTTTGAATAATTTCATCGAAATCATGCTCGATAATGTGATAACACAAATCGCTTTTATCCTTAAAATGCCGATAAAGTGTTCCCATACCGATACTAAGTTCTTTAGAAATTCTATTCATACTGATTGTCTCAACGCCGTATTGTTTAAATAGTTCGATCGCTTTATTCTCGATACGTTGACGGTTTAGAAGAGCATCTTTACGCAATGTATTCACCTACTTAATGAGCTAATGTTGACAAACGGATAATGCTCCGTTTATTATAAATCTCACTTACTTAGAATTCAAATATAATGCTAATTAAAAAATAAGATGAAAGTGGGACACTATAATATGTCACTAAATAAAGAGCAAAGACGTATCACTGCTATAGAATTACGAGAACATTTCCATAATTCAACTTTAAATATTGAAGACATAGCAAATAAAATGAGTATTTCGGTTGAAGAAGTGGAAAAGGTATTAAACATGAATACTCCTAGCGGTTTCTTTGGTAATCAGTTACAAAGATTTATCCATCGCGTTTGGGATGTTCGTGACATTATAAATTCAAATATTAAAGAAAATGGTCAAACACCTGAAGAATATACTTATTTAAAAGGCGAAAAAGAAGATTATTGGTTCTTACAATAGGAGAGATAAACATGAGTAAAAGTATATTAGTCATTGGTTCAACTGGTAAACAAGGAAATGCTGTTGTTAAACAATTATTGGAAGATGGTTGGCATGTGCGTGCGTTTACTAGAAATAAAAATAATGAAAAATTAACATCAATTCATAATGATAAATTAGAGATTTTTGAGGGCGATTTGAGTGATAGAGAAAGCTTGACTCAAGCGATGGCTGACCAATATGGAGTATATAGCGTTCAGCCTATTATTCCAGACCATGTTGAAGAGGAATTAGAGCAAGGTGAACATATTATCGAAACTGCTGAAGAACAAGGAGTTAAGTATGTCGTTTATAGCACAGCGGGTGGTGTAAATCGTGATAGAACAGGTCCTCACTTTGAAGCATTAGCACAATTAGAAAATAAGATAAAAGCATCTCGTTTAGATTTTACAATTATTAAACCATCGTTTTTTATGGATAACTTCTTAAGAATCACTAAAGTTTCAGATGGAGAAATTAAAATACCAGAATTTATTAATCCTGAAGTGAAATTTTCAATGATTTCTTCTATCGATATTGCTAAAATTGCGTCAGCACTTTTCAAAGATCCTAAAACATATAATCATCAAGATATAGAAATTGCTTCTGATGAGCTGACTCTAAATGAAGTAGTCAAAACTTTTGCAACCGTAACAGGTAAACCAACTGAAATTGAAGGCGAATTTACGAGTGGCACTGCTGAAAGAAGTTGGCTTGAAAATAAAGGTTATGTTATAGATTTTGTACAAATGGAACGTCTTAATCCCACGCGCTTAACACTTGATGAATGGATTGCTCAAGCGGCATTTTAAACTTGAAATCGTCTAATTATAAATGAGAGGTGACATGTACGATGCATTCAATGTGGTTTAATCTAAATGTAAAAGATTTAGATCGTAGCGAACAGTTCTTTAAGTCTCTAGGATTTGAAATTAATAAAAATCCAGAAATGTTAGATAAAATGTTAGGTATTACAATTGGACAAACGATTGTGATATTGATAGAAAATAATCACTTCGAGTCTGTATCACATCAAGATGTCGATTCAAGCCCTAATGAAGTGATGGTTTCGTTAGGTGTTAAAGAAAATAAAGACGTTGATGAATTATTAGCGAAAGTAGAACCTGCTGGTGGAACAATTATTGAAAAACCAGGTGTAAGACAAGGGTATTATGGAGCAATGTTTAAAGATCCTGATGGGCATAAGTTTAATTTTCTTGTTTGTTAAATAAGCGTGAAAAATATATAAATAGGCACCGTGTATTCTCATTCAGTACATGGTGCCTTTTACTATATCTTTTGGTTTGATTTTAAAAAATGAAAACTTCTCACAATTTGTGAGGAATTGACGTGATTATGAAGAAAAATATCAACTTTCATCAGATACATATTGAAGTTGTTCGATTTACCATAAAACGGTGAATATTAATGAAATTGTTCAATTTGTTATAAATGTTTATAATAAAGGAATTATTAGAAGTATTGGAAAAGATAAAAAAGACAAATTATTCTAGTATTTGATTGTTTTTGATTGTTTGGGGTATTATATAACTTATAAGAATAAATGATTTGATTTTGAGAAAAATTGTTTATTAGATTAAAAAGGGGTATCTAATTTTACATATCGATTTCAGTCATAAATATACTCCATGAAATGGAGAAGGAAAGGTTATGGCAGATAAACTGCAAAGAGAATTAAGCAATAGGCATATCCAATTAATTGCAATTGGTGGTGCTATTGGTACAGGATTATTCCTAGGCGCAGGTGCTTCTATTCATTTAGCAGGACCATCCATATTACTTACTTATATTATAGTAGGTTTTATATTATTTATGTTTATGAGAGCGATGGGAGAATTGCTCTTATCGAACTTAGGTTTCAAGTCATTTGGTGACATTGCCCATCATCACATAGGTTCAATGGCAGGATTTATGGTTGGTTGGACTTATTGGTTAACTTGGATTATTTCAGGTATGGCGGAAGTTACCGCTGTAGCCAAATACGTCGACTTCTGGTATCCAGACATGCCTAACTGGATTACTGCAGCAGCTACAATATTAGTATTAGTAGCATTGAATTTATTTAGTGCCAAATTATTTGGTGAACTTGAATTTTGGTTATCTATTATAAAAGTTATTACAATTTTAGCTTTAATTATTGTTGGTATTGTAATGGTAATCTTTGCTATGAAGACGGATTACGGTCCAGCGACGGTAACTAATATTTGGAAAGAAGGCGGCTTCTTCCCAAATGGTGCCTCAGGATTCTTTATGTCATTCCAAATGGCAATATTCTCATTTATTGGTATTGAATTGATAGGTATTACAGCAGGGGAAACTAAAAATCCTCATGAAACAATACCTCAAGCAATTAATAACGTACCATTCCGAATTTTAATCTTTTACATAGGTTCATTAGCAGTCATTATGTCAGTAGTTCCTTGGGACAAATTAGATCCTGCAGAAAGTCCTTATGTTAAATTATTCGGATTAATAGGAATTCCTTTTGCTGCTGGTATTATTAACTTTGTTGTACTAACAGCAGCGGCTTCATCATGTAACAGTGGTATATTTGCGAATAGCCGTACAATGTTTGGCTTAGCTGGAAGAAATCAAGGTCCACCGTTTTTACATAAAACAAACAAAAATGGCGTTCCTTACAATGCAATTTTAGTTACTTGTGGATTATTAGGCATTGCAGTAATATTAAATGCGATTTTTAAAGATGCTACTAAAGTATTCGTTCAAATCACTACTTTCTCTACTGTGTTGAATATTTCAATTTGGGCAGTTATTATGGTAGCTTATATTGGATACTTAAAGCACAATCCTGAGCAACATAAAGAAAGTAATTATAGAATGCCTGGTGGTAAATACACGGCTTATGGTATTTTAGTATTCTTTGCTTTCATTTTTGTTATTTTACTTATTAATAGTAGTACGCGATTAGCAGTTCTATTTATTCCAGTTTGGGTTCTAGTATTATTCTTGATGTATCAAAAATACAAAAAAGAATCTCGTAAAGCTGAAATTCCAACAGAAGATGATGCAGAAACTACAGAAGAATAATAGTTAAAAACACTTCCTCTATTACAGAGGGAGTGTTTTTTATACAAAAAAATCCCTAAGAAAGAGTAAAAATAATATCTTTCTTAGGGAATCATTTATCTTAAATAATATTATCTTTAATTTTTCGATTGTCATTGATGATATATCTTAAGTTTTCTCTAAATTGTTTTGCTTCTGGAATATTCTGAATCGCATAGTCATGAAGCATATGACTTCCAATAAGTAAATTATGGCTAATTCCTTCAGAGTTTAATTTACGAGATAACTTAATTACGTCAGGATAAAGTAATTCATGTGTTCCTACTGAAAGAGTGATGTGACCGAGATTGTTAAAGTCTCCATTAATTGGAGATACTTTATAATTGTCTAACTCATCACTTTCAGCCCATATTTTAGCAAATGTTTTAAGTCCTTCTTTACCAATCATACTATCTACCTTTTCGTAATGAGGTATTTCTGGATTAGTAAATGTGGCATCAACCACTGGTGATATAGTGATAATATGACCTGGTTGAGGTAAATTAATTTCATTAAGATACTGCGCGTAGCTTAATGCGATGTTACCGCCTGCAGAATCTCCCATAATGATAAGTTGATCGGATGAAGACACAGAATCTAAAAGATTACGATAAATATGAGTCATTAAATCAAATGTTGCGCGTTTGCCACTTTGAGGCACTTTAGGGTATATAGGTGCAATAACTTCTGCGTTGTAATCAGTAGCAAGTTGATCCAGCATTTGATAATGCTCTTTGAATGGACCTGCGACCCAAGAACCACCATGCATATATAAAATCTTTAACTGATGTGGATCATTTTGATGATTAACATAGTACGTATGTGTACCATAATATTCTCGTATATCCACTCTATGATTAAATCTATATTTTGTAGCTTTGAAAGGTTTGCTATTTTCGATTTGAGCCATTTTAAGCATTTGATCAATCTTCTTCGGCTTAATAAAGTATTGTTTGCCACGTGAAACATGATTAAATTTTTCTTTTAAAAAGCTCTTATAACTACGCTTTTTAATTAATTTAGTATATAAGTAAGAGCCCACAATAGCTGCACCTGTTGTGGCACCAACAGAACATGCAATTTTTTTCCACATAACGTTACCTCCCTTGTGTCAATGATTGTAGTATATCTTCGTGTAAATATTAAATCATACGGTTTTCGCATAATTTGAAAATTTGTAAGATAATAGCAAAAATAATTATCTAAATTTTCTGAAAACGTGATATACTATTACTCATAGTCTTGAGACGCGTGTATGAATATCATTAAATATCCCTCTAAGTTATTGCATCTAAGAATCATTTACTTGAATCATACTTTGCGAATCAAGACTTTGTCTTTATACATAATTATTACTCAGCACATTGGGAGGTTTAAGTCATGTCAGCTATTAGAAATATCGACGGACCAAAGGATTTTATTTTTAGAGTTTTATCAGGGGTAGCAATTGGAATTGTCGCAGGACTCGTTCCAAATGCGATTTTGGGAGAGATTTTTAAATATTTAATGCAATATCAGCCTATTTTTAAAACTTTACTAGGAGTCGTGCAAGCCATCCAATTTACTGTACCGGCCCTTATCGGTGCACTTATTGCTATGAAATTTAATTTAACACCATTGGCAATTGCCGTAGTTGCTAGTGCTTCTTATGTTGGAAGTGGTGCAGCTCAATTTAAAAATGGTGTATGGATCGTCGCAGGTATAGGGGACCTTATTAATACGATGATTACAGCTGCAATTGCAGTATTATTAATATTATTAATTGAAGAACGTGTAGGAAGTATGGCCCTGATAGTCTTTCCGACAATTGTAGGCGGCCTATCAGCAACGATAGGTATTTTTACATTACCTTATGTGAGATTAATTACTACAGGTATTGGAAATATGTTGAATAGCTTTACTGAATTACAGCCTGTCCTTATGAGTATGTTGATATCTATGGTATTTAGCTTTATTATTATATCGCCATTATCAACCGTCGCAATTGCAATGGCAATTGGCCTATCAGGTATTGCAGCTGGTTCGGCATCAATAGGTATTGCTGCTACAGAAGCTGTCCTTCTTATTGGTACGAGCCAAGTGAATCGCTTAGGCATTCCTTTATCAATTTTCTTTGGTGGCGTAAAAATGATGATGCCTAATATGGTCAAGTATCCTGTGATTATGGTACCAATACTTATCACAGCAGCATTATCAGGTATCGCATCAGGTATCATTGGTATTGGTGGAACAAAGGAATCAGCGGGCTTCGGATTTATAGGTATGGTAGGACCTATTAATGCTTTTAAATTTATGCATGTTGATTCAGTATGGTTAAGTCTGTTACTGATTATAGTTGCGTTTTTTGTAGTGCCGTTTTTAATTGCTTGGATTTTAGATTTATTATTACGGAAAGTAATTCATCTATATCGTAATGATATATTTAAATTTATGGGATAGAGTAGAGTCTCTTCGATGTGTGATACATTGAGGAGATTTTTCTGTGCTAAAATAAAAGTGTAAAATCGGATGTTTATTGTAATAAAAATATAGAGGGTGAAATCATGTCGCATCACATCGACACATTACAATTAAAAGTGGCACAGTTGAGTAGAAAGACCCATGAGTTAGGTATACCTGTCATGATTATTTTTGAAGGGATACCCGCGTCTGGTAAGACACGTTTATCAAATGATTTATTACTTCAATTAGACGCGAAGTATACAAACTTTATCGCTACGAAATCTCCAGAAACATACGATTTAAGATATCAATTTTTACAAAAATATTGGAATACTCTGCCACAAAAAGGTGACATCAACATTTATTTTAGAAGCTGGTATTCACATTATCTTGATTACAAGGAAAATAAAATCAAACATCATCAATATGTTAATTATGATTCATTACTTAAACAAATTAGTAATTTCGAATCAATGTTGAAGAAAGATAATTATGAAATAATTAAGTTCTTTATAGAAATAAATGAAGAGAAACGTCAAGCTCATATTCAACAAACTAAAAGTAACTCGTTGATGAGATGGAAGGTTCAAGAATATGAGGATGTAATACCCCAAGATGTTTATTTAAATGAAATGAGACGTATCATACACAATTGTAATGATTGGCAAATTATTGATTATACGGTTAGAGAACAAGCAATAACAAACATGTATCTAAATATAATAGAAAGATTAGAATATGCGCTTGAAAAATACCAAAAACATGAAGAATATATAGATGGAGAATTTAATAGTCATTTCTCAACGTCGTTATTTAATATTGAAGAATCTAAAATTAAGAAAAAAGATTACCAACATCAAATAGTAGAATTACAAACCCGTATGAGAGAAATTCAATTTGCGTTGTACAAACGTAAAATCCCTTTAGTTTTAGTATTCGAAGGTATGGATGCTGCAGGTAAGGGTGGGAATATTAAACGTATCAGAGAAAAGTTAGATCCGACTGGTTATGAAGTTAATGGAATCAGTGCGCCTACAGATGTTGAAAAGAATCATCATTATTTATGGAGATTCGCTAAAAAAATGCCTAAATCAGGACACATCGAAATTTTTGATCGCAGTTGGTATGGAAGAATATTGGTGGAACGAGTCGAAGGATTTGCAGAGCATCATGAATGGAAACGCGCATATGATGAAATTAATCAGTTTGAGAGAATGTGGACGGATGAAGGTACCATAATTATCAAATTCTTTTTATGCTTAGATAAAGAAGAACAATTGCAACGTTTTAAAGATAGAGAACAAAATCCAAATAAGCAATGGAAAATTACAGACGAAGATTGGCGTAATAGAGAAAAATGGGATATGTATTTAGAAGCCAGTCAAGATATGATTAAGTATACGAATACGAAGTTAGCGCCATGGCATGTGATAAAAGCAGATCATAAAAAAACAAGTCGTCTCGAAGTTCTCAAAACGATTATTAAAAGATGCGAAGACGTTTTATAGATAAGAAAAAGTTGTATCAGAGGATGAATTTCAAGAATATTTCTTTGAAATTCATCTTTTTTACTTTTTTGTTGGGTCAAATTAGATTATAGAATTATTACGGTAGTGTAACAAAAATGAAATCTGTAATATTACAGACTATTTGAAAGTTGGGTCAAACCAACCTAAAAACTAATGTAAAACCACAAATACCAATGTAATTTTAAACAATTTTTAAGAAATTATATGTTACAAAGAGAAATGTTTTTGTTTCAAGATTACAAAATTAAACTTCTATTGTAATTTTTTGTAAGGAACGTGTAATATACAAACGAGATTTTTGTGGTATAGTGAATACCGTCAAAAGTTAACAAAAAACATTTTCAATGTAGCACAACGAAATCAAACACTTAGAATATAATTTAAAAATTTTAATTTTAAAACATATTTGGAGGATTTTATATTATGAAAAAGACAGTTATCGCTTCATCATTAGCAGTATCTTTAGGAATTGCAGGTTATGCATTAACAGGTAACGAAGCTCACGCTTCTGAAACTACTAACGTAGATCAAGCTCACTTAGCTGATTTAGCTCAACACAACCCAGAACAATTAAACTCTAAACCAGTTCAAGCTGGTGCTTACGATATCCACTTCGTAAACAATGGTTTCCAATACAACTTCACTTCTAATGGTACTAACTGGTCATGGAACTATGCTCAAGTTGGTTCAACTACTCAATCATCAGCTGATTACACTGAATCATATAGCCAAGAAAGTTCAAACCAATCAGTAA
Source organism: Staphylococcus sp. TE8 (assembly GCF_000692055.1). NCBI lineage: Bacteria > Bacillati > Bacillota > Bacilli > Caryophanales > Staphylococcaceae > Staphylococcus > Staphylococcus sp. TE8. Next base: position 374,868 of record NZ_JMGB01000002.1, on the reverse strand, counting down.
GTTCAAACCAACAATCAAGCAATACAAGTGTTAAAGCTGTTTCAGCTCCAACTACTTCAACTCATAATTACAGCACTTCAACAACTTCATACTCAGCACCATCAAGCTCAGCTTCAACTGGTGGTTCTACTAAAGCTCAATTCTTAGCTGCTGGTGGTACTGAAGAATTATGGAACGCTATTGTAATGCCTGAATCAGGTGGTAACGTTAACGCTTCTAACGGTCAATACCATGGTTTAGGTCAAACTAACCAATCTTGGGGTTACGGTTCAGTATCTAACCAAACTAAAGGTATGATTAGCTACGCTAAAGAACGTTATGGTTCAATCGGTAACGCAATTTCTTTCCGTCAAGCTAACGGTTGGTGGTAAGATATAGTTTATAACTGGAAAGACAATTCGAGTTATAATCTTTGAGGATGACAATATGTCATCCTCTTTTTTATGCAATTTTTTAGTAGTGTAGAATAACATGGCATTTGCGTTTCGCATCTGATATGAGAGGGAATATAATCGAATAACTATTTAAGGTTTTATTTGTAAATAGAAAGCTGTGAAAGTATGAAAGCTATTAAATCTATAACTCGCCTTATTATTTTGCACAGTCTATTTTGGTTTGTCGTTCAAATGTCTATTGCACATATAGGTACACGTATCCCTAAATCATTTTTTGAAAAGTATTCTTATTTATTTCGATCTTTTCAATGGGAAGAAAATGGTGAACTTTGGGATCATACTTTAAAGGTAAGTAAGTGGAAAAGATTGATACCTGAAGGTGCTCAAATTAATAAGGATATCTATGATAAAAGCAAGTTATCAGTAAATATTGAAGAGACACGTCGCTTACTATTGGAAATGAGACGTGCAGAATTGATACATTGGATTTCCATTTTACCTGTGTGGCTATTTGTTAAAGCTCCACGGTATATCAAAATGATTAACATTGCGTACGTACTGTTTAGCCACCTTCCAGTGATTGTAGCACAACGATATAATCGTCCAAGAATCGAACGTTTAATACGTATAATTGAAAAGCGAGGTAAGTAATATGACTCAATCCATCTTAGTTATTGGTGGTGGTTTAGGAGGTATATCCGCTGCTATTCGAATGGCTCAAAGTGGTTATAAAGTAACATTATTTGAGCAAAATAATCATATTGGTGGAAAGGTGAATCGTCTAGAGGAACAGGGTTTTGGCTTTGACTTAGGTCCATCTATTTTAACCATGCCATACATATTTGAGCGTCTTTTTAACTATAGCGGAAAAAATATGGCTGATTATATCGAAATTGAAAGATTGCCGTTACAATGGCGGAGTTTCTTTCCTGATGGTGAAATCATTGATCTATATGAAAATACTGAAGCAACTTTACTTAATAATTTGCAGTTAGGTCAAGAAGATAAGAAGGAACTCGACAATTATTTAAAATATACTAAGCGTATACATCGTTTTACTGAAAAGGGATATTTCAATTTTGGCTTAGATACGTTACGTGAAATTATAAAATATCATGGACCTTTTAAAGCATTGCGAGGTTTTGATTACTTTTCAACAATGCAACAAGCAATTAACCGTTATATTTCGAATCCTAAATTAAGAGATATGCTAGGTTACTTTATTAAGTATGTAGGTTCTTCTTCCTATGATGCACCTGCAGTTCTCTCAATGTTATTTCATATGCAACAAGAACAAGGATTATGGTATGTCAAAGGTGGAATTCATAAATTGGCACTAGCGCTAAAACAATTGGCTATTGAAGAAGGCGTGGACATACAAATGGGGGTTGCTGTTGAAAATATTAAAACGTATCATCAACGCGTTACGGGCGTACGTTTAAGTAGTGGGAAGTATGTTGAAGCGGATTATATAATTTCCAATATGGAGGTCATCCCTACCTATAGAGAGTTATTGCATTTTAATCAACAAAAAATTGACCAACTCGAAAGAACATATGAACCTGCAAGCTCAGGTTATGTATTACATTTAGGGATAGACAAATCCTATTCTCAACTTGCTCATCATAATTTCTTTTTCTCAAAGGACTCTAAGAAAAACTATGATGAAGTATTCTATCAAAAGGTATTACCTCAAGATCCGACAATCTATTTAGTGAATGTTAATAAAACGGATGAACAACAAGCGCCACAAGGATATGAAAATATTAAAGTCTTACCACATATACCCTATATTCAAGATAAACCATTTAAAAAAGAAGAATATGCAGCGTTTAAAGAACGTGTGCTAACGAAATTAGAACGAATGGGACTGACTGATTTGAGAGCGCATATTATATTTGAAGATATTTGGACGCCTGAGGATATCCGACATAATTATCGTTCAAATAGAGGAGCTATATATGGTGTAGTCGCAGATAAGAAGAAAAATAAAGGGTTTAAATTTCCTAAGCAAAGTGAGTACTTTGACAACCTCTTCTTTGTGGGAGGCTCTGTAAATCCAGGTGGAGGTATGCCAATGGTAACGTTAAGTGGCATGCAAGTTGCAGACAAAATTAATGCTATTGAAGCGGGAAGGAGTTAGAAAGAATTGAAACTTATACAACTCCTTTTATCATTAGCATCTGTTATTTCATTAATTTGTGGAAAACTTATATATAATAGAAGACATGCATTATCTCGCTCGAAACATAGTACTATTCATAGCAATGAATTAACAGTTATTATACCAGCTAGAGATGAAGCTCAAAGGTTACCAAACTTGTTAAGATCTTTGACTAAGCAACGTGGCATCTATGAAATTATAGTTATGGACGATGCGTCTCAAGATGGGACGAGTGAGGTTGCCAAAGCTTATGGAGCAACTGTTTATGAAACTAAAGAAGATAGCCAATGGTATGGTAAATCTCATGCGTGCTATCAAGGAGCCCAACATGTTCAAACGCCATTAATGATGTTTGTTGATGCAGATGTCATCTTTAATAGTCATGCTATTGAGGCGATATTAAATTCATTTGCTCAGCAAGGGAATCAAGGACTATTAAGTATTCAACCTTACCATGAGACTTTTAAATTTTATGAGAGTCTTTCGGCTATCTTTAATTTAATGACGATTGTCGGAATGAATCGATTTTCAAGTTTAGCGGGTAAATCTAATGATTATACGGCTTTTGGGCCTGTCACAATAATGAATAAAGAGGACTACTTTAAAACAGGTGGTCATAAAAATGCGCGCAAAACTATTATTGAAGGCTTTGCATTAGGAGAGGCATTTAGTCAATCTGACTTGCCAGTTACAGTATACGAAGGTAGTGAATATGTTAAGTTTCGCATGTATGAAGAAGGACTTCGCTCACTTATACAAGGATGGACAAAGCATTTTTCAGTAGGAGCCAATCAAACTGAACCTAAAGTAATGTTGGCGATTGTAATGTGGTTAATGGGCTCACTCACATCTACAATGGCTTTACTACTTGGATGGATTGCTAAACCGATATCGTTAATATTTTCCGGAATTGTTTATATTTTATATACATGGGAATTTGTAAGTTTACATAGAAGAGTGGGTGCTTTTTCGATAATATTGCTCATTCTTCATCCAATTTTGTTTGTGTTCTTTATTATTATCTTTATAAACTCATGGCGACACGCTCATTTTTCAAAAAAGGTAAAATGGAAGGGTCGTACATTTGAAATAAGTTGAATTTTAAACTAGGCCATTAAATTATAGGAGGAATTCCATGACATCGAATGAAAAAAACTTTAAATACTGCCATCAAATTATGAAAGAACATTCTAAAAGTTTTTCTTATGCTTTTGATTATTTACCTGAAAATGAACGCAAAGCAGTATGGGCGATTTATGCAGTATGTCGAATTATAGATGACAGTATTGACGTACATGAAAATCCTCAAATACTTAAAAATATACACGACGATATTATAACTATCGAGAAAAATCATGACGTTGAAAACTACGAATTTAAAAGCAATCAAATGATTATGGAAGCTTTGTATACAGTTTCTCAAAATTTCACAATTGAATATCAATCTTTTTATAATCTCATTCAAACTGTATATGAAGACCAGGAGTTTGAGATGTTTGAAACTGATGATGAATTATTAAACTATTGCTATGGCGTAGCAGGTACAGTGGGAGAAGTATTAACTCCTGTACTAGCAGAGCAACCAAATGAAGAAACGTATCGAATCGCGCGTAAACTAGGAGAAGCACTTCAAATAACCAATATTTTAAGAGACGTAGGAGAAGATTTTGAGAATGACAGAATTTACTTCAGTAAGTCGAGTTTGTCTCGATTTGATGTCTCTATTGAAAATAATTTTAACAATGGAGTGTCACAGCAATATATTGATTTATGGGAGCATCATGCGAAACTAGCTCAAGAAGACTATGATATTGCACTATCAAATCTTGGTGTTTTCAATAAAGAAGCGCAACCAATTATTGAATTAGCTTCAATTATTTACCGCGGCATATTAGATGAAGTGAGAAAAGCTTCCTATACATTACATCGTCGTGTCTACGTTTCTAAATTAGATAAGGTAAAAATGTATAAAATAATAAAAAAGAAATATCATTTATAGGTGGAATGTAGTATGAATATTGCTGTAATAGGAGCAGGCGTCACTGGATTAGCAGCGGCAGCAAGACTTGCTTCGCAAGGTAATAATGTAACAATTTTTGAAAAAAATGGGTATCCAGGTGGTCGAATGAGTCAATTCACTAAAGATGGCTTTACCTTTGTTAAAGGTCCTTCTATCGTGATGATTCCCGAGGTATACAAGGCAGTATTTGAAGAAAGCGGTAAGAAATTTGAAGACTACGTAGATATGGAACAATTGCGCTATATTTATGATGTTTACTTTGGGAAAAATGACAAAGTAAGAGTACCTACTGATTTAGCCGAACTTCAAGAAACGCTTGAAAGTATTGAACCAGGTACGACACATGGGTTTATGTCATTTTTAACTGATGTTTACAAGCGATATGAAATTGCGCGCTATCATTTTTTAGAGAAAACATATAGAAAGGTTACGGATTTCTATAATGTAGATTCGCTTATTAAAGGTTTGAAATTAAAAACATTAAACAATGCTGATAATTTAATAGAAAATTATATTGATAATGAACGAATACAAAAATTATTAGCATTTCAAATGTTATATATAGGAATTGATCCAAAACGCGGCCCCTCTCTATACTCAATTATTCCTATGGTAGAAATGATGTTTGGTGTTCACTTTATTAAGGGGGGCATGTATGGATTAACACGAGGACTTGTTAAATTAAATAAAGATTTAGATGTGAATATTCAATTAAATTCTAATATAGAAGAAATCATCATCGACCCTAAATATAAGCGTGCTGATGGCATAAGGGTTAATGATCTTGTGCAACGATTCGATAAAGTATTATGTACAGCAGATTTTCCTTATGCAGCGGAAAAATTGATGCCTTCACATTCACCCGTAAAAAAATATAAACCTAGTAAAATTGAAAAATTAGATTATTCTTGTTCTGCATTTTTAATGTATATTGGTATTGATAAAGATGTGACTAGCGAGATGTTGCTACATAATGTCATTTTTTCCCAACAATTCCGACAAAACATAGATGAAATATTTAACGGTTCATTATCTGAAGATCCATCTATTTACGTTTATGTGCCTGCAGTTGGAGATCGGAGTATGGCACCTGAAGGTCAAACCGGTATCTATGTTTTAATGCCTACGCCAGAATTAAAAACAGGTCATATTAATTGGAAAGATGAAAATGTGATTAAGAAAGTTAAAGATATTATCTATCGTCAATTAGAGACAATTGACGTATTAGAGGATGTAAAATCACATGTTATATCTGAAACTGTTTACACACCAATCGATTTTGAAAATGATTATAATGCGAAGTTTGGTACAGCATTTGGTTTAATGCCGACATTAGCCCAAAGTAACTACTACAGACCTCCAAATGTTTCGAGAGATTACAAAGATTTATATTTTGCTGGAGCGAGTACACATCCTGGTGCCGGAGTACCTATTGTATTAACTAGCGCTAAAATTACTGTAAATGAAATGTTGAAAGATATAGACAATAATATTTAGTGAAAATTAGGAGTCATTCAATTTGAAAAAGAGTCCATAAATGTTTGAAAATAAATCATTCGTTTATGGATTTTTTATATATTTAGTGGGAAGTTTTTTGCTGATTCATAATAATTACCGTTATTCTAAAATTAGGGAAAGGGAGATAATTAACTTCACTTATCTGAAAATTGTTAATATTGACATAATTAATGTTGTTGATAAAATTGATAATAATAAGAGGATTGAGATTTAATAAAGGGGGCTTATAATGGTAATTTCAAATAGACTTGCTACAATCCCTGATAGTTATTTCGGAAAGACAATGGGGCGTAAAGTTGAACATGGACCTCTTCCGCTTATTAATATGGCGGTAGGAATTCCCGATGGAGAAACACCTAAAGGTATTATTGACCATTTTTCTGAAGCGTTACGTATTCCTGAGAATCAAAAGTATGGTGCTTTTCACGGGAAAGAGTCTTTTAAAGAAGCCATTGTAAATTTTTATGAACGACAATATGGTGTCACACTTCATAAAGACGAAGAAGTTTGCATTTTATATGGTACTAAAAATGGTTTAGTTGCATTACCAACGTGTGTAGTCAATCCTGGCGAAACGGTGCTTTTACCAGATCCAGGATATACTGATTATTTAGCTGGCGTCATGTTAGCAGATGCTAACCCTGTACCCCTAGAACTAGAGCCACCAGATTATCTACCTGATTGGAATAAAATTGATCCACAAGTTTTAAAAGACACTAAATTAATTTATTTAACGTACCCTAATAATCCTACTGGTTCTACAGCTACACAATCCGTATTTGATGAAGCAGTACAACGATTCAAAGATACAGATACTAAAATTGTACATGACTTTGCATATAGTGCCTTTGGGTTTGATGATAAAAACCCAAGTATTCTTGCATCGGAACATGGTAAAGATGTCGCTATCGAAATCTTTTCCTTATCCAAAGGATATAATATGTCAGGATTTAGAGTCGGATTTGCTGTAGGAAATAAAGACATGATTCAAGCTTTGAAAAAGTATCAAACACATACTAATGCTGGCATGTTTGGAGCATTACAAGATGCCGCCACGTATGCTTTAAATAATTATGATGATTTTTTGATACAACAAAATGAAACATTTAGACGAAGACGTGACACATTTGAAGCAAAACTTGAAGAAGCAAAATTACCATTTGTTCATTCTAAAGGTGGTATCTATTCTTGGTTGCGTACGCCACCAGGGTATAATAGTGAACAATTTGAAACGTTTTTATTGCAAGAGAAATCTATTTTAGTAGCACCAGGTATACCTTTTGGGAAAAACGGCAAGCATTATGTGCGTATTTCTCTTGCATTAGACGATAAGCAACTAGAAGAAGCTACAGAGAGATTAACAGACCTTGCCAACATGTATAATGGCTAAATGTTAATCAGAGGGGATGATTGAGAATGACTAAAATTAAAATTATGAGTGTTAGAGATGAGGATTTACCTTATATTGAAGAATGGTCTAAGCGTAATAATATAGAAGTTGATTTATCAAGAGAGCAACTAACAGAAGATAATGTCGAGACAGTTTCAGGTAGTGACGGTCTCTCATTATCTCAAACTTTACCTATCTCTGAAGAAATTTATAAGAAGTTAGAATCATTTGGGATAAAACAAATCGCTCAAAGAAGTGCTGGATTTGATGATTATGATTTAGACTTAGCGACTAAATATAATCTAATTATTTCCAATGTGCCGTCATATTCACCACGTAGTATTGCTGAATTTGCCGTTACTCAAGCTGTTAATGTCGTACGTCATTCAAATCGTATTCAAAATAAGATGCAAGAGTACGATTTTAGATGGGAACCATCGATTTTATCGCAGTCTGTGAGTGATTTGAAAGTCGCTGTAATTGGTACTGGACGTATAGGTAGTATTGTAGCTCAAATATTTGCCGAAGGATATCGTAGTGAAGTAGTAGCGTATGATCCATTTCCGAATGAAAATGTGGCTAAGTATGTAACTTACAAAGATACTTTGCAAGAAGCGATTGAAGAAGCGGATATTGTGACTGTGCATATTCCAGCTACAAAATATAATCATCATTTGTTTAATGATGCTTTATTTAGTTACTTCAAAAAGGGCTCGGTATTCGTAAATTGTGCAAGAGGTTCTTTAGTTGATACTCAAGCACTGATATCGGCGTTAGACCAAGGGCGATTAAAGGGAGTTGCCTTAGATACTTATGAACATGAAGTAGGTGTATTTACAACAGACCGACGTGGAGAAGATTTGAACGATGAATTATTAAACTCATTAATACAAAGGGAAGATATTATTATAACACCGCATATTGCTTTCTATACTGAAGCAGCAGTGGAGAATCTTATTGTTGATGCCTTAGATGCTGCTATGGATGTCATAAATACCGGAGATACTCGTCTGAGAGTGAATTAGTTAAAATGAGCTTTTATAAGAATAACACTAACTATGATTCAACAACATATAAAGGATGGAACAACAATGCAAATCACTATACTTGGTTTTAACATATTTGCCAAAGGGGGAACTTCTAGAAGTAATATCAATTTAATTAAAGCTTTTTTGAAAAATGAACATACAGTTAACTATTTTAATTATAAAAAATTCGATCAAGCACAGAAAGATTTACTAATCCAAGAGGAAGACTTAGCGAACAATTCAGTTGATATTTTTTATTTAAACAACTTAAAGCAATTAGCAAAAACTCAATTATTAATTATTACTAGAGAAGCATTTTTTAAATATTCGAGATTAATTAAAAAATATAACCCCAAAATAAAAATTGTTGGAGAAATACATGGACCACTAAAGTATATTACTGAAGATATAGATCTTTCGTTAGATACAATTGACTGTGTGAGAGTAAGTACTAAAAGTATAAAATCGGATTTTATTAAAAGGTTTAATTATAAAAATGTTTTTAACCAATACGTGAATACTGAACACATTCCCATTGATAAAATTACCAAAAATACACATAAACATTTTTTAATTAAATCACGATTTGAGGATGAAGTTAAAGATATTTCGTACGCGATAAAATTATTTAATTACATAATAAAAAATAAAAATACGATAAATATCAGACTCAATATTATTGGTTATGGCCCATCAGAAACATTATATAAAAACTTGGTTAACTACTATAATCTGAATAAATACGTCTACATTAATGGGTACCAACCTCAGAATTATATTTATATTTCTACATCCCCTTATGAAACGCTTGGTTATTCTATTATTGAATCGATTTTTAAAGGTAACAGAGCATTGATATATGGTGGAGATGATGGACTTCTAAAAGAAATTTATCAATCATATCATTGTACTGAATTTTTAACTAAAGACATTGAAAAAGATAGTGAGATTTTATTAGCATTTGCACAAAAAAATTATAATGATAAAGAAAGAATAGAAGACTGTGAAATGCTACAAGAAAAATTTAATTACAAAAATTATGCCGAAACTTACTTAAAAAATATAGATATTGCTATTAATTCTAAGGAAGTTAGGTTTAATAGTAATTACAAACTCGCAGTAGCAAGAAAAAGTAAGTTGAAAAAGGATAAAAATGAAGTTACTTTAAAAGAAAGAGCTAGACAATGTTATCAATGTATAAGAAAAGTATTTCATGTTATACATAGACCATTTTATCTTAGAAAATTAAATAAAATTAAACCTAGTAAAAAATATGTATTTATAGAATGTTTTCATGGTAAATCATTTAGTGGTGATCCGAAATATATTGCACATGCAATTCGTCGTCTGTATCCTGAAAAAGAGATTTTCGTAAGTTCTGTCAATGCATTAGTCGACATGGAAATAAGAGAGAATGGGTTTATCCCAACAAGACTCTCAAGTGACGATTATGTTAATAAATTTCGTAGAAGTAAATATATATTTATAAATGGTAATGCTATTGATAAAGTGTATAAACATCGAAATCAGGTTTTTGTAGAAACTTGGCACGGTCTACCTATGAAGAAAATGGTTAATGATCTTAATAACAAGAAAGAACGTATGATTCAGTTGAAAAATTTTCTTCCTAGAATGAAAAAGTGGGACTATTTATTAGTTTCTTCAGATTTAAATAAGAAATTATTTGAGTCTGCTTTCCAAACCTCTAAAAATCCTAAGTTAAACATCCTTAATTATGGTGCGCCTAGAAATACGTATTTATTAAAAAATAATACACTTGAAGAACAAAATAGAATTAAACTTAAATACCTATTTAAGTTATCTGATAAAAAGAAATATATCTTATACTGTCCAACATGGAGAAGAAACGAAAGGGAAACAATTACTAATATAGATATCGAGAAATTAATAGATTATTTGCCTACAGAGTATGATATTATTATTAAACTTCACCCAAATGAAGGGGCTCTACGTAAATGCTACAGTCATATCAATGAACGCGTGCATTGTTTCTTTAATGAATTAGTTGATATCCAAGAGTTATATTTAATCAGTGAATGTATTATAACCGATTATTCGTCAACCATTTTTGATTATGCGCATTTAAATAAACCAATTATATTATTGCAAGAAGATGAAGAGCTATACCAAAAAGAAACTGGCTACTACTTTAATATATTCGATTATGGTAGTTTTACTATAGGCAGTAAGAACGAAGAGCTGTTAGCTCAACAAATCGTGGAACATGAAACTGTTGACTATTCCAGATTGATTAACTTATTAATGACTAACGATTCAACGGATAGTTGCGAAAAGATATTAAAAGAGATTTTTGAAATATAATAAAAAATATAAATGCCTCAGTAAGATTTTACCTATCTTTCTGAGGCATTTATATTTAATAACTATTTTGCATCATAGCCTTGATCTTCAATAGCATCTTTCATTTGTGTGATGTTCACTTTTGAATCATCAAATTCTACACGAACGTTATTTTCTTCTAAATTAACTTCGGCAGATTGTACACCGTTTAAGTTTGCTAATGCTGATTCAACTGAATCTTTGCAATGTTGACAGCTCATACCTTCTACTTGAATTATTTCTTGAGTCATAAGACTTCACTCCTTTATCGATATCTTCATCTATATTATAATCTTAAAACGCTATTCCGATTAATGAAAGTAATGGTAATCGGGAATTTATAATTTTATCTTTTTAAGACGCAGTGCGTTTGTCACTACGCTAACTGAACTCAATGCCATGGCTGCTCCGGCTATCCAAGGCGCAAGTAAACCTAAAGCGGCTATAGGAATACCTGCGACATTGTATCCAAATGCCCAAAATAAGTTTTGACGTATATTGCGAATTGTTGCTTTACTAGCTTTTATAGCTTTAGGGAGTAGTAGTAAATCACCACCAAGAATTGTAATATCTGCAGCCTCAATAGCTACTTCAGTACCTGTACCTATTGCAATTCCAATGTCAGCTTTAACTAAAGCAGGTGCATCATTGACACCGTCGCCAACCATAGCAACATTTCGTCCTTCTTTTTGTAATAGAGCTATTTGTTCAGCTTTTTCTTCAGGTAACACATCAGAGATAACACGGTCTATACCTACTTCTTTAGCAATTGCTTGTGCCGTTTGTTTGTTGTCTCCAGTGAGCATGACTACTTCAATATTCATATTTTGTAAATGATTAATGGCTTGTTTTGCAGTATCTTTAACAGTATCAGCAACAGCAATAATACCTTTCAGTTCATGTTCAATTGCAATTACCATTGCAGTTTGACCATGTTGTTCATATTGAATTAATTTGTTATTGAGTTCTTGAGTTATATTGATGTCATAGTTATGCATTAACTTTCTGTTTCCAACTAAAATACGATGACCATTTATTGTCGCTTCAATACCCAGGCCAGGTACAGCTTTGAAAGTTTCGTTGCCTAAAAGTGTTAAGTTTTGATCTTTAGCATAATTGACGATGGCTTCAGCTAAAGGATGTTCAGATGCATTTTCAGCACTAGCTAACAGCTGAAGTGTATCTTGATCGCCAACATAATCTGTAACTTTTGGTTTACCATTAGTGATGGTACCTGTTTTATCTAATACAATAGTGTCTATATGGTGAGCTCGTTCTACAAATTCGCCGCCTTTGAATAAAATACCATTTTCAGCCGCGCGACCAGTACCTACCATAATAGATGTAGGCGTTGCTAAACCAAGTGCACAAGGACATGCAATGACTAGTACTGATATCGCAGCAAGCAACGCAGGTTCAAATTGACCAAAATGAATGAAAATAATCCAAATAATAAATGTAATCAATGAAATACCAACAACCACAGGTACGAAATAACCTGAAATGATGTCCGCTAATCTTTGAATTGGTGCTTTAGAACTTTGTGCTTCCTCAACGACTTTAATAATATTTGCTAATGCAGTGTCACTGCCCACTTTAGTAGCTTTTATGATCAAAGAACCATTTTTATTTAGTGTAGAGCCAATTACTGCATCTCCGATTGTCTTTTCAACTGGAATAGATTCACCAGTTAACATGGTTTCATCGATGGAGGTGCTTCCTTTGATAATCTCACCGTCTACAGGAACCTTTTCACCAGGTTTAATTACTAAAGTATCTCCCACTATAACTTCATTAAGAGGAACCATCATCTCTTGATTATCTTTTAATACTCGAGCTTCTTTAGCTTGTAAACTTAATAATTCGCCCAATGCATTGGTAGTCTGAGATTTAGCACGTGCCTCTAAATACTTCCCAAATAGAATGAGCGTAATCAAAATAGCACTTGTTTCAAAATATAAGTGAGGTTCATTCACTTTATTTAGTAACCATCGGATCATTTCATAGATACTGTAAAAGTATGCCGCGCTTGTGCCGAGAGACACCAAAACATCCATGTTGGCAGAACCATTGCGTAGGTTCTTATAGGCACCTACATAAAATTGCCAACCTATAATAAATTGTACAGGTGTAGCTAGAATGAGTTGTATCCATGGATTCATTATAGTTTCTAGTAAATGAACAGGAAATACATGAATGAGCATTACAAGTAAAAGTGGTGCAGATAAGATTGCTGAAATCATTAATTTAGTTCGTTTTAATTTTAATTCTTGTTCTTTTCGAGATGACTTTTCTAAATTATTATTTGTGATTGGTTTAGCATCGTAACCTAATTTATGAATTCTTTGAATAAGTTGATCCGTATTCGTTGTACTAGGGTAAAATTCAATTAATGCTTGTTCAGTTGTCAAATTGACTGTTGCATTTTGAACGCCGTCCATTTTGTTAAGAACTTTCTCTATACGATTCGAGCAGGCTGCACATGTCATCCCAGTAATATCTAATTCTTGTTTTTCAGTTGCAACATCATAACCTAATTTCTTGATTTGTTCTACAAATGCTTCTGGTTGATATTCATCGGCATTATATTCAATTGTTGCCTTTTCAGTTGTTAGATTCACTTGAGCTGTAACATCGTCTAATCGATTTAATTTCTTCTCTATTCGGTTAGAGCACGCAGCACATGTCATTCCGGTAATATCCAATGTGGTAGTTTTATTAGACAAAGGTATACCTTCTTTCTGCGTTTTTCTTAATTTCAATATACCCCCTATAGGTATTAAAGTCAATTTAATAGTTTCTAACTTTTAGTAATAAAAAAACGCGCACATCATCAAATGTCGATGAGGTACGCGTCTATAATCTATATTTAAGAAATTGTTTTACAATCATGAATGATAGAGGGATAAAAAATAGTTGAATATTTGTTATATCGTTAGTAAATGTTTATTAGATTGTTATTTCAATTTCGATTTATAAATAATCAATTCATTTCTTAGAAAAAGTCTGATGGGTTCAAGTTTTCTAGATCTAAATTTTTAAAATTATTGAAATCTAAATTTGAGATGTCTTGAACTAGCTCACCACTTTTAGCTTGTTCATAATAATAGCTGGCTTCGTTAAGGATATCGTGGTCTTGAAAAGTTTTAACTATTCCTAAGATGATAAGTACTGAGATAACTCCTTTTAGTAATGTTTTCATAATGGTGGCTCCTTTGTTTCTTTCTTAATATATAGTATATGTGATTTTTTTCTAAGGGTCATGAGCCTATAGTATTGAGATACTATCGTACTTTAGAACTATTTTAATAAATAAAATCTCTATGTGGTAGTGTAAGTGTTTGCTTGTTGTGCGATATGGGAATGTGTTTTGTAAGTATAGAGGAGGTTGATTTTTAGTGAGTTTATTAGATTTTCATAAAGAAATAAAAGGCTACACTCAAGATAGACAGCCTGGTATAGAAGCGGACATGAATCCTAAGCCAGTAGCTGAATTAGATGAATATAAAGCTGCAGGTAAATTAAAAGGCAAAGTTGCTTTAATTACTGGTGGTGACTCTGGTATCGGTCGTTCCGTAGCAATACTATATGCTAAAGAGGGAGCAAATGTTGCTATAGGATATTATGATGAACATCAAGATGCTGAAGACACTGTTAAACGTTTAAAGGAATTAGGCGTAGATGCAAAAGCATATGCACATGATTTAAAAGACGAGCAACAATCTAAAAAACTCATTGATGATGTTGTTAAAGATTTTGGTAGTTTAAATATTTTAGTAAATAATGGCGGTGTTCAATTCCCACGAGATAACTTTGAGAATATTACGCCTGATCAAGTCAAAGAGACGTTTATGACAAACATATTTGGAATGATGTTCTTATCTCAAGCAGCTGTTCCACATCTTTCAAAAGGTGATGCAATTATTAACACTACTAGTGTGACGGCTTATAGAGGTTCAGGTCATCTTATTGATTACTCTGCGACAAAAGGTGCAATAGTGTCATTTACTCGCTCTCTTGCGACAACATTAATGGAAAAAAGTATTCGAGTTAACGCTGTAGCACCAGGACCTATATATACTCCATTAATTCCATCTACATTTGATGAGGAAAAGGTTGAAAATCAAGGTGGAGATACGCCAATGGGTCGCCGAGGTCAACCAGCTGAGCTAGCTCCTTCATATGTGTTCTTAGCAACTCAAGCAGATAGTTCATATATTACAGGACAAGTCATTCATGTTAATGGTGGAGATTATATTACGACATAGAGATAAATATGTTTAGAGGCTGAGATATGAATGATTATCTCAGCTTTATTTAATATATTGTTATTTGAATTGAGGGGTAGTCATGACTGAAAAGGAAAAAATGTTAACACATCAGTGGTACGATGCTAATTTTGATGATGAATTGAAAGAGGATAGGTTACAAGCCAAAGAGTTATGCTTTGAATATAACCATACACGCCCAAGTAATGTTGAAAAACGCAACGAAATAATGGAGAAATTATTTGGCTATAAACTTGAGAATGTGGGAATTTCAATCCCGTTTGATACAGATTATGGATGGAATATTAAGTTCGGAAAAAATGTATTTATTAATACCAATTGTTATTTAATGGACGGCGGTGGCATCACGTTTGGAGATAATGTATTTATAGGTCCTAACTGTGGATTTTACACTGCTACACATCCACTTAATTTTGAGGAACGTAATAAAGGTCTAGAACTAGCAGAACCCATTGTAGTGGGAAGTAACACTTGGTTTGGGGGACATGTTTCTGTGCTGCCTGGTGTGACGATAGGTGAAGGAACCGTTATTGGTGCAGGAAGTGTAGTAACCAAAGATATACCATCTCATTGCTTAGCAGCAGGTAATCCTTGTAAAGTGATTAGAAAGATTGAGAAGTAATATTAAAAAAACAACGAATAGCCCATAAATGTACTATGATTTCATTTATGGGCTATATTGCTTATTCTATTATAAACTCTAATTTTTAAATGTACGTTCTCATGATTTTAGCTTAGTCTTTTAATTTTAAAAATAAGATAAAGCTCTTCATTCTTGATCTTAATCCATAAGATTATTTTTGTAACTTTTATAAACGGCAGTGTAGTTAACTTTTCCTATACCACCTACAATATATTTTCCAAATTTAAATAAATTAAAAACGTATCCAACTGTAATAGCTAGAGATAATGTAACTATAGTATTGAATATTACATTTTTAATTGGGTTATGGCTTAATAATCCTAAATCATGCACAAAAAAATAATGAACTAAGTAGATACAATAGGAGTAATTACTTATAAATACAATAAACTTAGGTACATACTTAATATAGGAAGAAAAGAGGAAAAATAATAGAATAATCATTGTTACATAAATAGGTGTATCTATTCTTTTAGATTCTACCCATGTGCTAATACCAAGTAAATAATTTGAAAACATGAAAAGAATTGATAGAAATGCTCCAATAATTATATGAATAGAGTAATTTTTTATTCTCTCCATAAATACTTCATAGTAAGTGCCTATATAGAAACCGAGTAAAAAATAGCTTAACCAACCTATGAAAATCATCCATCCCTCTCGATCCCAAATAGCTGCTATTATAGGATTATCAGGAGGCGATACAAAGGATCTCATAGCCCAATACATTGTGGTGATAAAAATTGATATAACAATCATCCCAATTGGATTCAAACCAATTAGATATTTAGAAAATAGCCAATGTAGTATATAAAATTGAAAAATAATAACTATAAAATATGTAACAGCCCCTCCATGAAACATTGTTTCTTTAACATGAAATAAATATTCATGTAAATTATTTGGACTAAAGTAAAAATAAGAAATACTTAAATTAATAATAATGTAGGGTATGCCCAAATAAATCAATTTATTTTTGAAGAAGCCCTTTTTTAATTTTGAGCCATAATTTTTTGCTAGTAAAAATTCTGATATAAAAACGAACATTGGCGTACTAAACATTAATAATAATTGGAATAGACGAAGTGATGTACTATGAGGGACGGAATGCATTTTTGAAAAAGTGGTAGTAATAGAGTGAATGATTACTATACTTAAACACGCGATGGCGCGCATCCAAAAAATTACTGATGTATAAGTTTTCATATGTTTATACCTTTCTGAATTTATTTATTTTTTAGAATATAGGGATCAACCATTAATTCTATACAATAATTTTCTTATTTTCAACAACTTTTTTAATAAACAAAATAATTGAAATGCATAAAATTGTAAATTTAATCATAAAAAGACACATTAACTCCAAATTATTTTTAAGACTTTTCAGATAATATAAATGTAAGCGATTGCAAAAACGGGTGTGAACATAGTAGAATAAGGTAAATGATATGAACTATCATTTGAAATGTATGTCAATGTTTTGTGATTTTAATAATCTTAATAATACATAGGGGGTTAATGATAATGGTAGTACCTTTCAAAAATGAACCTGGGATTGATTTTTCAGTACAAGAAAATGTAGACCGCTTCAACGAAGTATTAAAGAAGGTCAAAGGGGAACTTGGTCAAAATATTCCGCTATTCATCAATGGTGAAAAAATAGATAAGAGTGACAAGTTTGAATCTCTAAACCCTGCAGATACATCTCAATTAATTGCTAAAGTTTCTAAAGCTTCAAAAGACGATGTAGTAAATGCGTTTCAAGCAGCGAACGAAGCTTATAAATCATGGAAGAAATGGTCTCATAAAGATCGTGCTGAATTGATGTTACGCGTTGCAGCAATTACTCGTCGTCGTAAAGAAGAAATTTCTGCTGTTATGGTATATGAAGCTGGAAAACCATGGGATGAAGCAGTAGGCGATGCTGCAGAAGGTATCGATTTTATCGAATATTATGCACGTTCAATGATGGATTTAGCAGAAGGTAAACCTGTGTTAGATCGAGAAGGTGAACATAATAGATATTTCTATAAACCCATAGGTACTGGCGTTACAATTCCGCCATGGAACTTCCCATTTGCAATTATGGCGGGTACAACACTAGCTCCAGTGGTGGCTGGTAATACAGTTCTATTAAAACCTGCAGAAGACACTGTACTTACAGCATATAAATTAATTGAAATTTTAGAGGAAGCTGGTTTACCTAAAGGTGTTGTCAACTTTGTACCTGGTGATCCTAAAGAAATAGGAGATTATTTAGTTGATCATAAAGATACACACTTTGTAACATTTACAGGTTCTCGTGCAACAGGTACACGTATCTATGAACGTAGTGCTGTAGTTCAAGAAGGACAAAACTTCTTGAAACGTGTTATCGCTGAAATGGGTGGTAAAGATGCTATTGTCGTAGATGAAAACGTTGATACGGATTTAGCAGCAGAGGCAATTGTAACGTCTGCGTTCGGATTCTCAGGACAAAAATGCTCAGCATGTTCACGAGCAATTATCCATAAAGACGTGCATGATGAAATTTTAGAGAAAGCAGTCAAACTAACTAAAGATTTAACTTTAGGTAACACGGAAAACAATACATTTATGGGACCAGTAATTAATCAGAAACAATTCGATAAAATTAAAAATTATATCGAAATTGGTAAAGAGGAAGGTAAATTAGAACAAGGTGGAGGCACGGATGACTCAACAGGTTACTTCATCGAACCAACCATCTTCTCAGGTCTTAAGTCAGCTGACCGTATTATGCAAGAAGAAATTTTTGGACCAGTTGTCGGATTTATTAAAGTTAATAGCTTTGATGAAGCAATTGATGTTGCAAACGATACTGATTATGGTTTGACAGGTGCAGTCATCACAAATAACCGTGAACACTGGATTAAAGCAGTAAATGAATATGATGTAGGTAACCTTTACCTCAACCGTGGTTGTACTGCTGCCGTAGTTGGATATCATCCATTTGGTGGTTTCAAAATGTCAGGTACAGACGCTAAAACAGGTAGTCCGGACTACTTACTTAATTTCTTAGAACAAAAAGTTGTTTCAGAAATGTTCTGATAAAATAAATAAAGCCGTTAATAGGAAGGTAAAATGAGTGTTGACTCAAATGCTTCCTATTGATGGCTTTTTCTAATTAATTTTAGAGTATAAGAATCTATTCTGTAATGCTAATGTTGATTGCTTTATGGAAAACTTTATCAATTTCTGAAGCGGGCCATTGAATGTTTTCTTGTTTAATCCACTCCATAAATCCATCTAATGTAGAACCATAGATATAAAATACTAAATCTTCTGGGATTGTTTTATCAACAGAGATACGATGAATATTTTCTTTAATATCTGCCTTCATAATATCTACACAAACTTCTTTAAATATTTTACCGAATGATACATCATCTTTTTGTACTTTTTCGATTTTTTCCAATTCTTCTTTATTTGTAAATGTAGCTTCAATTGTTTGGAAAGGATTATTTAACCGATCTTTTAAGTCGGTTGAAAAGTAATCTTTAGTGAGTAACTTGAATAGATAAACTAACAAATCATATTTGTCATAGAAATGTTTATAAAAAGTCGTCCGGTGAACCATTCCAGATTCGCAAATTTCATTAACAGAAAGAGATTCGAAACTTCTTTTCTCTAACAATTGATAAAGACTCGATGATAACGCCTTCTTAGTTTTCACTACTCTTAAGTCTTGTTCATTCATAAATATAACCTCGCTCATCTACACTGTATAGTTAAACTATATCGTCGCATTAATCATTACGCAATAACTTAGATTTATGTATAGATAATTATTTCTAAAAATAGACACATTTATCTTTTTGTAGATATTGTAAATCATAGGTAATAGGCATATGATTTTCTTATTGATAATGATTATTAATTAAGGTTAGAAAGCGTGAGTATGATGTTGAATTTAATGACTGGGATGAAAAATAAACAATATAAAGTTAAAAGTATCAATCTGAATAATAAAAGCATGTTATATCGTTTGGGAGCACTTGGTTTAAAGAAGGGCAGTCTAGTGAGTATTAAGCGTAAATGCTTATTTAATGGACCAAGTGTAATTGAAATCAATGGTCAATATCTTAGTATTAGACAATCAGATGCTCGTCAAATTGCATTAGAGGAGTAGATGATATGAATGAAAGTTATTGCATTTTAGGTAATCCTAATGTAGGTAAAACATCTCTATTCAATGCATTGACAGGATCTTATGAGTACGTTGGGAATTGGAGCGGTGTGACGGTCGAGAAAAAAGTAGGTAAATTAAAAGAAAATCTAGGACAATTAATAGATTTACCTGGTGTATACGATCTTTCACCAATCACTAAAGATGAAACAGTTGTTACAGAATTTCTAATGGAAACATCATTTACTGGAATGATTAATATCATTGATACTAGTCAAATTAAAAGAAATCTGCAATTAACTGTTCAATTGCTAGAACTCAATGTTCCTATAATCATTGGTTTAAACATGATGGATGTAGCTATTCAACATGGTTTAAAGATTAATTATGACACTCTAATGAGAAAGTTAAAAGTACCTATTTTTCCTATAGTAGCAAGAAAAGCTAAAGGTACAAACACTTTATTGCATGAACTTCAATTCTTGAAATCTGATCAAAGACAACACTTCAAAATTGATTATGGCAATGAGATTGAAGAAGCTATCGAACGACTTAGCTCAATTATCAAGAAAGAAACGTCGTATCCAAATGAACGAATACGTTTTATAGCAATTCAATATTTGCTTGATAATGTCAAAATTAACGAAGAATTAGGGGCTGAGTTGATTAATCTTCTAGAGCCCATAAAAACAAACTTAGATAAACACTCTAATATGTGCGTACGCGAACGTATAGAAGCTATAAGAGAAGCATTTATAGATAATATCTTAAAAAATGTTGTTGAATATCCGGAAGAAGAAAAACAATTTTTCACAGCTAAATTAGATAAAATTCTTATGAATAAGTATTTAGGAATTCCAATATTCTTAGGTATTATATGGCTAATATTTCAAACCACTTTCACATGGGTGGGGACGCCTTTATCTGATAAAATGGACGATTTCATCGGTGGTCAATTAACCGATTGGATAAAACTACTGATGCAACAATTGCATCTATTACCGTTTCTTCAAGACTTAATTACTGATGGTATTATTGCTGGAGTAGGTTCAGTATTAGTATTTATTCCTCAAATCGTAGTTTTATTCTTCTTTATTTCATTGCTCGAAGATTCAGGTTATATGGCTAGGATTGCCGTTTTAATGGATAAGACTATGGAATCCATTGGTTTAAGTGGAAAGTCGTTTATCCCTATGATTATTGGCTTTGGATGTAATGTTCCAAGTATTATGGCTGCGCGTAGTATTGAAAATGAAAAAGAACGACTTATTACTATTTTAATTGCACCATTTATGTCTTGTTCAGCTCGGTTACCCGTCTATGCTTTGTTCGTAGGTGTATTCTTTAAAGAATACCAATCACTTATCGTACTTAGTTTATATTTAATTGGCATTCTGATTGCTCTTTTAGTGAGTACTTTTATGAATAAATTTATTTTGAAAAATGAAGACTCGGTTTTTATCGTGGAATTACCAACATATCGTGTACCTTCAATTAGAACGTTATGGCGTAGTACATGGGAAAAGGCAAAAGGTTTTGTGAAAAAAGCAGGTACATTTATTTTCGGTGGTTCAGTAGTGATTTGGGCTTTAACTTATATGGGCCCTAATGGATTTGATGTGAAAATTAACCAAAGTTTTATGCATATACTGGGAGAAGTTTTTGCTCCTATCATTGCTCCTTTAGGTTTTGGAACTTGGCAGGCAGGAGCAACATTGATACCAGGCTTTTTAGCAAAAGAGGTTATTATTAGTTCAATGGCTATACTTTATTCTTCCAATGAGAATGGTTTAGTCAATGTGATTCAACACCAATTCACTCCAATTTCAGCATATGCGTTTATGATATTTATACTATTATATGTACCTTGTATCTCTACGGTTGCCACTATTAGAAAAGAAACATGTTCTTGGAAATGGACACTTATTGCTGTGATCTATCCAGTATTAACAGCGTACATTTTAACATTAATATTTTATCAAGTTAGCCATTTATTTACGTAAGGAAGTGATTCTATGTATGTATTATTAAACATTTTAATTATCGCAGTTATTGTAAGCTATACAGTGTATACATTATTTAAGTTCTTTAAACGATCTAAAGCAGGTCAATGTGGAAGTTGTAAATCGCAATGTCATTGCAATACCTCTTCTTCTAAAAAGTCTTCGCCATCATAGAACTAAAAAATCCTCCTCAAATAAGAACTTCTCTACTCATTTTAATAAATAAGAGTAGGGAAGTTTTTATATTAAGTAAATATTGAGTTATTATTAATTTACTTTTCTAATGATTAAACTTTTTAAAAAGTGATATATTATATGTAACTATTTTTTTAGAATGTAAATTTTTATTAATACGGAGGATTTAATAAATGAAAGGTAGCAAGAAACTAGATAGCTTACTAGAGGATAATAAGAAGAAATTAAAAAAGTTATTTAAATATGATAAAAAAGAAGCTTTGGCTTTCACAAAAGAAGATCGTGAGAAAGTCAAAGATAAGTATGGGGTTTATGTTATTTTTGATCAAAAGAAACCAGTTTACGTAGGACAAACTGGTGGGTACTCAACGACTTATAAACCTATAAATAAAGACTTATACACTAAATTAGGACAATATAACTCTCATTCAGATAGTGGTACAACAAAGTTTAGAAAAGGGTTTGCCCAAAGTAAAAACTTAGATCAATCTGATTTAAAAAGTATCACTGCTCAAGAACATAGTTTAACTTTCCAATATATTAAAGTTAAAGATGAACCTGCCTTCATAAATATTTTAGAACTTGTCGCTTTAGAGTATGCGAAAGATAAAGGTTATGAACTATATAATTTTGAATAATTAATTTTTATGATATGTGAAAAGCTGAGGCATTTATTTATTGCCTCAGCTTTTAAAGTATTCAACTTATGTTTATTAAAATTATTACGATTCACTAGTATATTAAAACAAACTTAAGAATGCTATCACCACACAACCTTCATTCAGATTGATTTTTTAATTCATCTTTATATAGGCGTCTATAATAATTAGATAATTTGAGATCATGTATAAATGAGATGATTGGTCGTGCTGTCATTTGAAGACTACCGATAACAAAGAGGACTGTGCCGGCTATCATTGTTTTATCGCTAAAGAAGAGAAAGCTTCCAACCAGAAATATTAAACCTAACACGATATCATTAATTTGATACAGTGCTTTGTAAAAAGTAGTAATTTCATTGGCATGGTTTTGACTTTTAGGACTTAAGTTATTTTTATTAAAATGAAGATCTACATCGTTTTTATGCTGAATCATATTATTACCTCCACTATGTTTATTGAGTTAAAAATTCCCATTCAATAATAGAGTTAAACTTAGCAATCGTATTATATGATAAAGGAGTTATTGAAATGCAATATCAAACGAAATTTCAATCCCCACTAGGTGAACTGCAATTAATTAGTGATGGTTATGCACTTACGCATCTTTTATATCCGAACCAACATATAGAAAATGTTAAAACAAAAGGGGACTTACCACTATTTCAAAAAGTGACTCAGTGGCTAGAACAATATTTTGAAGGTAATCATCCAGTTATAGATTTTACATTAGCACCACATGGAAGCGACTTTCAGCGTGAGGTCTGGGATGAGTTAATAAAAATAGCATATGGAGACTTAGAAACATATGGAAACATTGCAAAAAGTGTTGGTCAAAAGTTAGGTAAGTCAAAAATGTCTGCTCAAGCTGTAGGAGGGGCAGTAGGTCGTAATCCGATTTCTATCATCATACCTTGTCATCGTGTGGTAGGTAAGGATGGAAGTTTAACAGGATACGGTGGCACGATAGATAATAAAATTAAATTGCTAGAAATTGAAAATGTTGATATGTCTCAGCTTTATAGACCGAAATATAGTACAAAGCCATAAAGAAAGCTTGGGAGTCTTAGGTAAGACTTCCAAGCTTTGATATTTGTCCATGATTTATTCTGCAATATGATATTCACGAATATTGTCATTAATGTCTTTTAAGTAGAAGAGATCATTGTCTTTATCTGATTGTTCAATGTCGTGATTGAATTCTAAATCATCAAAACGTTTAAAGAATGATTCGTATTCTTCGACAGAAACTTCTGTACGATTGTTTAACAATGCTTTGTGTCCTTCAATGTCTAGATGTTTTTCGAAACCGTCTACAAGTGTTGCACTGAAGAATTCGCCAACAGAACCTGAGCCATAACTAAATAAACCAATTGTTTGACCACCTTTAAGGTCACGTGTTTCTAGTAATGAAATTAAACTTAAGTATAATGAACCAGTATAGATGTTGCCAACATAACGGTTATAATATACTGCATCTTCATATCCTGATTTTAAGCGTTCTTGTGTAGTTTCATCAGCATTATCAATGATAGAATCTAAAGCTTTTTTACCCATTTTGGTGAAAGGTACATGGAAGCATAGTGATTCGAAATCAGATAGTGTTTTACCTTGACGACGTGCATATTCATTCCAGCTTTCTTGGAATGATTTAATGTAAGCGTCTTTAGATAGTGCACCTGCAACGAGTGGGTATTTGTGACCTGTAGGACGCCAGAAGTCGTAAACATCTTCGGTATAAGCAACTGCATCATCGTTTAGTGTTAATATGCTAGGCTCATGAGAAATCATCATTGCTACAGCACCAGCCCCTTGAGTAGGTTCTCCGCCTGAGTTAATACCATAACGTGCAGTATCACTTGCGATAACTAGAACTTTCTCGTTGGGACGTTGTGCAAGATAGTCTTTAGCAAGTTGGATTGCAGGAGTTGCAGCATAACATGCTTCTTTCATTTCAAAGCAACGTGCGAAGGGTTGAATACCTAATAAATTATGAATTTGAACTGCTGCAGCTTTGGCATTATCAATAGCAGATTCAGTTGCTACAATTACCATTCCAATATTCTTTTTATCTTCGTCTGTTATAATATCTTTAGCAGCATTAGCACCCATCGATACGATATCTTGGTTGACAGGACTTACTGCCATTTCAGTTTGTCCGATTCCTATTAAGAATTTATTTGGATCAACTTGGCGTGCTTCTGCAAGCTTTGCCATGTCTACATAATATTTTGGTACATAAAAGTTTATTTTATCGATACCTATGTTCATAAGGCGAATCATCCTTTCAGTTTTAAAGTAGCATTAGTATCATATCAAACCAATACAATGTTATACAATGAAATATAACAGAATATTTCATCAAAGTATAATAGAAATGTAAGCGTTTTACACGATGAATTGTTATCATTAAATTAATCGTCTATATGGTATGATTGGAAATTTAATTTTCCGGAAAATAAATATTTAAAAGTTTAAAATAACTTGAAAGATACATATAAAAGGAGTTTACTCATGAAAAGTTTAGAAAAAGGATTTAGACATTTATCTCGAGAGGATAAATTAAAGCAATTAGTCGAGTATGGATGGCTCAATACTGATAATTATGATTCATTACTTAGTCATCCTCTTATTAATGAAGAAGTGGCAAATAGTTTGATTGAGAATGTAATTGGTCAAGGCACTCTACCAGTTGGACTATTACCTAAAATTATTGTTGATGATAAAGAATATGTGGTGCCAATGATGGTTGAAGAGCCTTCAGTAGTGGCTGCCGCAAGTTATGGAGCGAAACTTGTTAACCAAAGTGGTGGCTTTAAAACAATCTCAAGTCAAAGATTAATGATCGGTCAAATTGTGTTTGACGATATTGAAGATACAGAACAATTATCTAAAGATATCCAAGCACTTGAACCACAAATACATCAAATTGCTGATGAGGCTTATCCATCTATTAAAGAACGTGGGGGCGGTTACCAACGTATTGAAATAGATACGTTCCCTGAGCAACATTTACTATCATTGAAAGTATATGTTGATACTAAAGATGCGATGGGCGCTAATATGTTAAATACAATTCTTGAAGCAATCACTGCTCATCTTAAAAACGAATTCCCTGAAAAAGATGTTTTAATGAGTATTTTATCTAATCACGCGACGGCTTCAGTAGTTAAAGTGCAAGGCGAAATAGATGTTAACGATTTAAATAGAGGTGAGAGAAGTGGCGAAGAGGTAGCACACCGTATGGAACGTGCCTCAGTATTAGCTCAAGTTGATATTCATCGTGCAGCTACTCACAACAAAGGTGTAATGAATGGTATTCACGCAGTAGTTCTTGCTACAGGTAACGATACAAGAGGTGCTGAAGCGAGTGCACATGCATATGCTAGTCGTGATGGTCAATATAGAGGAATTGCGACTTGGAAATATGATAAAGAACGTGGAAAATTAATCGGTACAATTGAAGTGCCTATGACCTTGGCGATTGTGGGTGGTGGCACGAAGGTATTACCTATTGCAAAAGCTTCGCTCGATTTACTCAATGTAGCGTCAGCCCAAGAGTTAGGTCATGTTGTAGCTGCAGTTGGTTTAGCTCAAAACTTTTCAGCTTGTCGTGCGCTTGTATCAGAAGGTATACAGCAAGGACATATGAGCTTACAATATAAATCATTAGCAATTGTTGTTGGAGCACAAGGTGAAGAAATTGCTAAAGTTGCGGAAGCATTGAAACATGAAACACGCGCTAATACAGCTAAAGCTAAAGAAATTTTAGAAAAATTACGTCAATCATAATTAAAAAGCCATCAAACGGGTAATGAATTCCATAAGTAAATGTTGATATGGTTTCATACTTGTTTGATGGCTTATTTTATATTAATAAATATAATTATAATGACGTGCTGATGATTTACTAATAATACGTGTTCCGTAACCTAAAGGAACATTATAATTATACTCTGAGATTTTAATGCTTCCACTATTGTAAACTTTCTCTACAATTGCCACGTGCCCATAATAACCTGCAGTAGATTGCATAACAGCGTATTTTTTTGGTTTGTGTCCCGTTGAGTAACCTGAACGGCGTGCGTTGTAGTACCAGTTCCTAGCATTTCCCCATCTATTAGAAACAGGCTTTCCTAATTGAACTCGACGTTTATAGGCCCACCAAGTGCATTGATGTTTGCTGTAATAATTATATGAAGCAGCGTGTGATACGTGCGTATGTTCTATAGTTTGATATGTTAAAGTTCCAGTGAACATGATTCCAGTAGCGATAATAATACGTGATAATAATTTTTTAAGTTTCATTGCTTCTCCCCAAAAAATGTATTTATTTTTTTACCGTATATATAATAATCTTTAAAAATACGTAATACAATATAAGAAACGAATTGTACAAGCAAATGTAATGTTCTTGAAATATTGTATTTCTTTTTGTAATAAAGTTAATATTGTATGCAATTTACAATGAAAAAGACGCCCCGTAGGACGTCTTGCGAGATGATTAACTCCATGCATTCATGTATAAAGAATATGTTAAACGTAATGTATTAACGGTCATTATACATTTTGGGTGAATTGGTTGAAAACAGCAAGTGCGCGTTTGATCACTGTCACAGGTATGTTTTCAGGACATGGATTATTTCGAAAATATGTCAATATTTCACTATGGCTCTTCACTTCTTTAGGAAAATTGATATCTTGATTAATCCAATCAACCAATTCACCTAACGGTGTGTCATCACCATGGAAACTTTGCATAAATTCGTAAAAGCTCAATTCCTCACCTCAAAAAATGTAATATGAGCCACAGACATTGTAACATATTTTAATTATTTAAAAATACTTGTTAATAAAGAATTTTGACTATGCAATTCTTTTAGGAAAATTATTAATCGCTAAAAAGGTCAATCATATTGTATAATTAATATATTATTTATAAAAAAGGGGGATATGCGTGGACATTAAACACATGAAATATTTCGTCGAAGTCGTAAAACAAGGTGGAATGACAAACGCATCTAAATCTTTATACATCGCTCAGCCTACAATAAGTAAAGCAATTAAAGATATCGAAGCAGAAATGGCTGTCCCCTTATTCGATAGAAGTAAAAGAAATTTAGTACTTACAGATGCTGGGAAAATTTTCTTCAATAAATGTAAAGAAATTATTTCTTTATATGATAACTTGCCTACAGAAATTAATAGTCTGTATGGGTTAGAAACAGGGCATATTAACATTAGTATGTCTGCAGTTATGAGTATGCGTAAATTTATAGGGATTTTGGGTGATTTTCATCAATTATATCCAAATATCACTTATAATCTTATCGAAAGTGGAGGGAAAACCACAGAGAACCTTATCTTAAATGATGAAGTGGATATCGGTGTAACGACTTTACCGGTCGATCATCATTTATTTGAATCTATTTCACTCAATAAAGAAGATTTAAGAGTAGTTTTACATAGGGAACATCCATTAGCTTATAAAACTAAAATTAAGATGGAAGAACTCGCTGAAGAGAATTTTATACTATTTAATGAAGATTTTTATTTGAATGATAAAATTATCGAAAATGCTAAAAACGCTGGGTTCGTTCCTAATATGGCTTCTCAAATTTCACAATGGAACGTTATCGAGAATCTCATCATCAATAAGTTAGGAATTACAATATTACCTGCAACTATCTCAGAGTTATTAAATGATGATGTGAAAATGATTCAACTCGAAAATGCTAATACAGAATGGGAACTTGGCGTAGTGTGGAAAAAAGATAAGCGTTTAAGTCATGCGACAAATAAATGGATAGAGTTCTTAAAAGAAAAATTGACTGAACAAAAGTAGAGTAATATGTTCGCCTCAATTGTAATTGATTATTAAGACTACAATAGCCAGTTCATATCTTTTATTTATGAGTTGGCTATTGAGTCATGATAAATTTGTATTTTTACGTTACAAATCAATGCTAATAACAGTTGACGATTCAGAGATTAAGAATCGAGGATGATATGTAAACGGTTTCATAGATTAGAGGAATAGAAAACATTCTTAAAATGTATTTTTACTATAGAAGAGTCAGTATTATAATAGTAAATAACACTGAAAAAAGTTAGTAACAATTTAGACACAATTTGATAGAAAGGGATGTTGACTATGTATAGGGCTAAATTTTTGGTTAAGTTAGTACTTCAACTTGCACTGATATTACTGATTACCTATATAGGAACAGAAGTGCAGAAATTATTACACATCCCACTAGCAGGTAGTATAGTTGGTTTAATTTTGTTCTTCTTACTTTTACAGTTTAAGATTATTCCAGAAATTTGGATTGATGTAGGGGCTAATTTCTTACTCAAGACAATGGTATTTTTCTTTATCCCATCAGTGGTAGGTATTATGGATGTAGCTTCTGATATTACGTTAAATTATGTATTATTCTTTATCGTAATTATTATAGGTACATGTGTAGTTGCTTTATCTTCAGGCTTTATAGCTGAAAAAATGGTAGGAAAAGACAAAATAACTAAAGGGACAGATCAGTCATGAATGATTATTTACAAGCCGTTCTCATGATATTATTAACAGTCATTTTGTACTATGGTTCTAAGCGACTCCAAGATAAATATAAAAATCCATTATTAAACCCTGCGCTGATAGCATCAATTGGGATAATAATTATACTATTAGTTTTCGGAGTGAGTTACAAAGGGTATATGAAAGGTGGTACATGGATTAACCATGTATTAAATGCAACAGTCGTCTGTCTTGCTTATCCACTATATGAAAACAGACACAAAATAAAGAAATATCTGTCTATCATTTTTGCAAGCGTACTGACTGGTGTACTTCTTAATTTTGTGTTAGTATTTACAACGTTGAAAATCTTTGGTTATTCTAAAGACACGATTGTCACCCTGTTACCAAGATCAATCACTGCAGCAGTTGGTATTGAAGTTTCCCAAGAATTGGGAGGCACAGATACAATGACTGTACTCTTTATTATAACTACAGGTTTAATCGGCAGTATTTTAGGTTCAATGTTATTGCGTATGGGAGGTTTCAAATCCTCTATTGCTAGAGGATTAACTTATGGAAATGCTTCACACGCCTTCGGTACTGCAAAAGCATTGGAATTAGATATAGAATCAGGAGCATTTAGTTCTATTGGTATGATTCTTACGGCTGTCATAAGTTCAGTCTTAATACCAATACTGATTTTAGTGTTTTACTAAAGGGAAAGATGTACTCGTATACTAGAAAGGGAGGCTATTTGTAAAAATGGCAAAAATTAAAGCAAATGAAGCATTAGTTAAAGCATTACAAGCTTGGGATATTGACCACTTATATGGTATTCCAGGTGACTCAATTGACGCAGTAGTAGATAGCTTACGTACAGTAAGAGATCAATTTAAATTCTACCACGTTCGTCACGAAGAAGTAGCAAGTTTAGCTGCTGGTAGTTACACAAAAATGACAGGTAAAATTGGTGTTGCATTAAGTATCGGTGGACCTGGTTTAGTTCACTTATTAAACGGTATGTATGATGCTAAAATGGACAACGTTCCTCAATTAATTTTATCAGGTCAAACTAATAGTACTTTATTAGGTACTAAAGCATTCCAAGAAACTAATCTTTCTAAATTATGTGAAGACGTTGCTGTATACAACCACCAAATCCAAAAAGGTGACAACGTATTTGAAATCGTTAATGAAGCAATCCGTACAGCTTATGAGAAAAAAGGTGTAGCGGTAGTTATTTGTCCTAACGACTTATTAACTCAAAAAATTAAAGATACTACAAACCGTGCAGTAGATACTACTAAACCTAAACCAGTATCTCCTAAATTCAAGAGCATTAAAAAAGCTGCTAAATTAATTGATAAAGCTAAAAAACCAGTAATGATTATTGGTATGGGTACTCAACACGCTAAAGAAGAATTACGTGAATTTATCGAAGCTGCTAAAATCCCAGTAATTCACACATTACCAGCTAAAACAATCTTACCTGATGATCATCCATACAGCATTGGTAACTTAGGTAAAATTGGTACTAAAACATCTTATCAAACAATCCAAGATGCTGATTTATTAATCATGGCTGGTACAAACTATCCTTACGTAGACTATCTAC
Organism: Staphylococcus sp. TE8; assembly: GCF_000692055.1. Taxonomy (NCBI): domain Bacteria; kingdom Bacillati; phylum Bacillota; class Bacilli; order Caryophanales; family Staphylococcaceae; genus Staphylococcus; species Staphylococcus sp. TE8. The sequence continues at coordinate 343,924 of NZ_JMGB01000002.1, read as the reverse complement.
CTAAGAAAAACATTAAAGCTATCCAAATTGATACAAACGAAGCTAACTTAGGTCATCGTTTCAACATCAATGTTGGTATTTTAGGCGATAGTAAAGTTGCTTTCCATCAACTAACTGAAAATATTAAACACGTTGCTAAACGTCAATTCTTAGATAAAACATTAGAACGTAAAGCTGTTTGGGATAAATGGATGGAACAAGATAAAAATAATAATAAATCACCATTACGTCCAGAACGCTTAATGAAAGCAATCAATGCTAACTTAAAAGATGATGCTATTATCTCAGCAGACGTTGGTACTGCTACAGTTTGGTCAACTCGTTACCTAAACTTATCAGTTAATAACAAATTCATCATCTCAAGTTGGTTAGGTACTATGGGTTGCGGTCTTCCAGGTGCTATGGCAGCTAAAATTGCTTACCCTAACCGTCAAGCTGTTGCTATCGCTGGTGACGGTGCATTCCAAATGGTAATGCAAGACTTCGCAACTGCAGTTCAATATGATTTACCAATGACTGTATTCGTATTAAACAATAAACAATTATCATTCATTAAATATGAACAACAAGCTGCTGGTGAATTAGAATATGCGATTGATTTCTCTGATATGGATCACGCTAAATTCGCTGAAGCTGCTGGTGGTAAAGGTTATGTTGTTAGAGATGCTAGTCGTTTAGACGATATCGTTGAAGAAGCTATGGCTCAAGACGTTCCAACTATCGTAGACGTACACGTTGATCCAAACGCTGCACCATTACCAGGTAAAATCGTTAACGAAGAAGCATTAGGTTATAGTAGATGGGCTTACAGATCAATCACTGAAGATAAAAACTTAGACTTTGATCAAATCCCACCAATCTCTGTAGCAGCTAAACGTTTCTTATAATAGATGATTTACAGAACTCGACTTATTAAGTCGGGTTCTTTTTATATAAAAAATAAAAAAATTGTCTTGTAAACGCTTTATTAACTGTGTATACTTAGTGTAAATAAATATTAAATATTGCGTGTTACTGGTTATGCAGGCATGAGCAAATGAGGTTTACCATCTTTTTGAGTTATTAAAGAAAATGATGGTCTTGTTTGTTCATGTCTTTTTTTATGCCATTACATGTATCAACTATAGATGGAGAGGAATGTTTAATATGTTTAAAAAGCTATTTGGGCAGTTACAACGTATTGGTAAAGCATTAATGCTACCAGTAGCAATATTACCTGCTGCCGGAATCTTGCTTGCATTTGGTAATGCAATGCATAATGAACAACTTGTTCACCTTGCACCGTGGTTAAACCATCCTGTGTTTGTAGCAATTTCTTCAGTTATGGAAGCCTCAGGACAAGTGGTTTTTGACAATTTACCATTATTATTTGCAATCGGAACAGCACTTGGTTTAGCAGGAGGAGACGGTGTAGCAGCACTTGCAGCACTAGTAGGTTACCTTATTATGAATGCGACAATGGGTAAAGTACTACATATCACTATTGATGATATATTCTCATACGCAAATGGTGCTAAGGAATTAAGCCAAGCAGCTAAAGATCCTGCTCATGCATTAATTCTTGGAATTCCGACACTTCAAACAGGTGTATTCGGTGGTATTATCATGGGGGCCTTAGCTGCATGGTGTTATAACAAATTTTATAACATTACATTACCAGCATTCTTAGGTTTCTTTGCAGGGAAGCGTTTTGTACCTATCGTGACATCAGTTGTCGCAATTGCGACAGGTATCATATTAAGTTTTGTTTGGCCGCCTATTCAAGATGGTTTAAATGGGCTTTCAAACTTCTTATTGAATAAGAACTTAACTTTAACTACGTTTATTTTTGGGATTATTGAGCGATCACTTATTCCATTCGGTCTGCATCACATTTTCTATGCACCATTTTGGTTTGAATTTGGCCATTATACAAATCACGCTGGAGATTTAGTACGTGGAGACCAAAGAATTTGGATGGCACAATTGAAAGATGGCGTGCCATTTACAGCTGGCGCATTCACTACAGGTAAATATCCATTCATGATGTTTGGTTTACCAGCGGCAGCATTCGCCATTTATAAAAATGCTCGCCCAGAACGTAAGAAAGTTGTTGGAGGTTTAATGTTATCAGCAGCTTTAACTTCTTTCTTAACAGGTATTACTGAACCATTAGAGTTCTCATTCTTATTTGTGGCACCCATTTTATATGTGATTCATGTATTTTTAGCAGGTACTTCTTTCTTGGTCATGCACTTGTTAGGTGTAAAAATAGGTATGACTTTCTCCGGAGGGTTTATTGATTATATTTTATACGGTTTACTTAACTGGCATCGTACAAACGCGCTTTGGGTTATTCCAGTAGGTATTGTGTATGCGATTGTGTATTATTTCTTATTTGATTTTGCAATTAGAAAATTCAAATTAAAAACACCTGGTCGTGAAGATAAAGAACAAGAGATACGCAATTCAAGTGTTGCTAAATTACCATTTGATGTATTAGATGCTATGGGCGGTAAAGAAAATATTAAACATCTATATGCTTGTATTACACGTCTTAGAGTTGAAGTCGCAGATAAATCGAAGGTAGACGTTCAAGGATTGAAAGCGTTAGGTGCCTCTGGAGTTCTAGAAGTAGGAAATAACATGCAAGCTATATTTGGCCCAAAATCAGATCAAATTAAGCATGACATGGCAAAGATTATGAGTGGAGAAATTACTAAACCTAGTGAGACAACAGTAACTGAAGAGATTTCTGATGAACCAGTTCATGTAGAAGACGTCATTGAAACTGAAATTTATTCACCTGGACATGGTCAAATGATTCCATTAACGGATGTTCCGGATAAAGTTTTCTCTGAAAAAATGATGGGCGATGGCGTAGGTTTCATTCCTGAAAAAGGCGAAATTGTAGCACCATTTGATGGTACAGTTAAAACCATCTTCCCAACGAAACATGCGATTGGTTTAGAATCAGATACAGGTGTAGAAGTCTTAATTCACATTGGTATCGATACAGTTAAATTGAATGGACAGGGCTTTGAAAGCTTTGTTCAAGCTGATGAAACTGTAACACAAGGTCAACCTTTAATGAAAATTGATTTAGCTTACCTAAAAGATAACGCACCAAGTATTGTTACGCCGGTAATTATCACAAATTTAGGTGATAAAACATTAACAATTGAAGATGTTAAATCTGTAGATCCAGGAAAAGTTATAATGAAAATTAAATAACACATAATTGGTAGTGCATATTTTTGAGATTTCAAAGATGTGCACTTTTTTTGTATAACATTGACAACGGTAACAATATATAGCAATGTAGTAATGTAAGTTACATAAATGTTGTCACTAAAGCTGGAGGTCAAAAGTATGTGTGATTCTAAAATAAACAAGAATTCTAGAGTTAGACATCAAGGGAACAAGATAATCAATGTTCTCATTTACGTAATAATGATAGTCGTAATACATGTTCCTGTGGGTTTATCACTTGTTGCACTTCCATTATCTTTAAGACTGAATGATTGGTATACCATAGCGATGAGTATGTTTATTCTAGGAATTACACTTTTAATAATTTGGGGGATAAGATCCTATTATTTATATCGTACTTATGAATATCAAGATTTTAAGATGAGTATTAAAGATATCTTTATCAATATTGGTTTTTTCTTTCTCGTAATACTCTGTAGTATTAGTGCGAATGCTTTAATGTTTATTTTTACAGGTAATTCAAACACACAAAATCAGGAAACAATAGATGACAGTTTAAGTTCACTTATGGATAAAAGCCATTTACCTCATCCCACTATTGTATTAGTAACCGTATTGTGTCTTTGTATCATAGGACCATATTTAGAAGAATTGGTATTTAGAGGAATCTTTAAGGAAACTTTATTTATGAAATGCCGCTTTTGGCTACCCTTAATATTTTCATCATTGATATTCAGCTCTCAACATCTATCATCAAATATATTTTCTTATGCAATTTATTTTTTAATGGGAATTATTCTCTATATTGCTTATGATAGAAGGCGAAACTTGAAGGACAGTATGATGGTACATATATTTAACAATTCTTTAACAACGCTACCTTTTTTAATTATTTACTTATATTTCTATTTTAAATAATAATGAAAGTTTTGATTTAGCAAAAAGCATTTAATTCAAACTTGGTCATCTGTCACATAATGATTAAGTAAGAATTAAATGCTTATTTTTTTAGTGTATAAAAAAGGGTATATTATACTGGAGTAATATCATTCTCTATAAGTAACTTAATTGCTTTATGGTCAGTTGCATTTCTAAATAATTCGTAGGCATTTTCAATATCACTTAATTTACTATAATGTGTAACTAATTGTTCAGGTTGAATAATTTTACTTTTTAAAGCTTCTAACAATTCTTCAGTTGTATTACCAGAAACTAATCCTGTGGTTACATTGATATTTTTAATCCAAAGTTTGTCTATATCAAATTGAACAGGTAGACCATGAACGCCGACGTTCGCAATCGTACCATCGACACCAATGAGTTTTTGACATAAGTCAAATGTTTGTGGGATACCTACTGCCTCAATGGCTACATCTACACCGCGAGAATTTAATTCTTTCACTTTTTGTATAGCCTCTTCGACATTTTTAGAATTAATTAAATGCGTTGCACCAAGGGAGCGGGCTGTTTGTAATCGGTTATCGTCTAAATCAATCATGATTATTTTAGAAGGAGAGAAGAATTGTGCAGTTAACAGTGTAGCTAAACCAACTGGACCAGCACCTACTATTGCAACAGTGCTTCCTGGTTTGACCTTTCCTTTTAATACACCAATTTCATAACCTGTTGGTAAAATGTCTGATAGCATTACAAGTGCTTCATCAGGTAAAGAAGCGGGGGCATGATATAAAGAGTTATCTGCGAAAGGAACTTTAACATACTCAGCTTGAGTACCATTGATTAAGTGCCCAAGAATCCATCCGCCATCATTTTCACAATGAGCGTATATACCTTTTTTACAGTAGTAACACTTACCACATGAAGAAACAGCAGATACGATAACTTTATCACCGACTTTAAAGTTATTAACGTTGCTACCAACAGATTCTACAATACCAATACCTTCATGACCTAAAGTTGTATTTTCAGTAACTTCAGGAGTATCTCCTTTAATAATATGTAAATCAGTTCCACAAATTGTTGTTTTAACCATTCTTATAATAGCATCAGTACTTTCAGTAATTTCTGGTTTTTCTTTATCAATGAGTTCGGCCACTCCGGGTTTAACATAGTTGTATGCTTTCATTAGCAAAACCTCCTAATATTGTGAATATTTTCACAATAATTATACCATGCTTCTTGTAAGCGGTTTAAGTCATCTTTATGACAAATAGTAAATTTACTCATATTAATCTTAATCAGTTTATCTAAATGAAAATCTGTAAATAACGTTGTAAAATAAAATTGAATATAGTAAAGGAGAATGAGTTATGAATCATGAAGGTAAATTAGTAGCTGAGAAAGAGATAGAAGTGAATAATTACGATATTGATGCTATGGGTATTGTTAGTAATATTGTTTATGTCAGATGGTTTGAAGACTTACGAACAGTATTTATTAATCAATATATGAATTACTCAGAGATGATTAAGAATCACATTTCGCCGATCCTTATGAAAACTGAAATTGAATATAAAAAGTGCCTATAACGATTCACGATCGCCCAGTGGGTAGATGTTGGCTTGTTCAAGCTAGTAAATTGAAATGGGTTTTTAAATTTGAAATCGCGTCAGGTGATAAAGTGCATTGCGTAGGGTCTCAAATGGGTGGATTTTATGATTTAGATAGAGAAAAAATCACAAAAATGCCACAAGTATTTCAAGATATTCTTAAAAATTAAATAAAAACTTTGCTAAAAGAAAAGTTTTAATTAATAATAATAGAAAATAAAAGTAAGGTGATGACCATGACTCAAACATTACAAAGTATTTATGCATTTAACCAGTTTATTCAATCTAATGAACTAGCAGTTATCCATGTTATGAGAGATCATTGTAGCGTTTGTCATGCTGTCCTTCCACAACTTCAAGACTTATTACAAGAATATCCTTTTGCAAAATTAGGTGTCGTCAATCAATCTCATGTAGAGGAGATTGCTGGAGAATTATCAATTTTTACAGTACCGGTAGATTTAATTTTCTTAAATGGTAAGGAAATGCATAGACAAGGACGTTTTATCGATATGCAATCGTTTGAACATCAACTTAAGTTAATGCATGATTCTCTTAAATAAAGAAATGGAACAACTTTTGTTTCATTTCTTTTTTTATTTAAACTTCATTGATTGGGTAGACTAAAGCTTAGTGTTATTATTAGAGACGTGTGACTTTTTCAAGAATAAGAAAAATCAAACATAAAAAAATGAAAACACTTGGAGGAGGCTCAAATGGAGAAAAAACGTCGTCAAGAACACTTTAAAAACGTTATTTTTTGTTTACTAGGGACGTTAATTATTGCGTTAGGAGTCAATTGCTTTGTTATTCCTGGTAATTTAGGTGAAGGTGGAGCAATTGGTCTATCGCTTATTTTGAACTATACATTAGGTATTTCACCGGCGCTAAGTTCATTTATTATTAACGCTATTTTAATTGTTGTAGGATGGAAATTTTTAAGCCGAACGACTGCTATATACACTGCAATAACTATTACAGCAAGTTCTATTTTCCTAGATTTAACAGAGCATTTTGGATTAGGTATTCATGAAAACTTTATCAATTCTGTTTTCGCTGGTTTACTCATCGGTATTGGCACAGGACTTGTTATTGCTGCTCAAAGTACATTAGGCGGAACATCAGTTATTGCTAGAATTATAAGTAAATATTCAGAAGTAAAAACCTCTCAAGCATTATTAATTTTAGATGCTTTAGTCGTGCTATCCTTCCTTCTTGTCTTACCGGTTTCAAATGTACTTTATACAATTGTTATGCTATTCATAGTGGAGAAAGCAATGGCTTTTGTAGTAGAAGGTTTTAATCCTAAGAAGGCTGTGACAGTGATTTCTGAATACAATAGACAAATAAGCTCTGACATATATCAAGCAACTGGCAGAGGGTCAACATTATTAAGTGGTAAAGGCGCTTATCAGCAAAACAATACAGATGTATTATACGCTGTTGTTTCACAAAGTCAGATTGGTACTGTGAAGAAGATTGTTAATTCTTATGATGAAAGTGCCTTCCTCGTTATACACGATGTGCGTGATGTCTTAGGTAATGGTTTTATTAATACTAAATAATTAATCTTCTTATTTAATTAGGGACTGTTGAAGCCATTTACTCAAAGTTTTTCTATTTTTGATTTAAAATGGTATTAAATAGAAAATGAGGAGGTCGACTTTCAGATGTTGAGAAAATTAGCAACCATTATAGGATCCACTATTGTCGGCACAATTTTATATGCAAGAGTCAAAGAAAAGAGAAGTTATAAGAGCTTTTTACAAGAAAAAATGATTCGCATGTCTGGAATGAAAAAAACGTTTGAAAATGTACAAGATGCAGAAAAAGCTCTAGAGGAAACGAAATACGAAACAGCGGGTAAATATAGTGGAACAGATTATGAATTTAGTCATGGAGTTCAAATTAAAGACTACGATGGTTCCTTAGTTTATATCGTCAATGATGAAGGACAACGCGATCAACGTACTATTTTGTATATACACGGTGGAGCATGGTTTCAGGACCCATTAGATTATCATTTTGAATACATGGATTTATTGGCTGATTCGCTAAATGCGAAGGTTGTTATGCCAATTTATCCAAAAATTCCACATAGGGATTATCGTACTACATTTGAATTACTGACAAAGCTGTATCATCATTTGCTAAATAAAATAGATGATTCAAAACAAATGATAATAATGGGGGATTCTGCTGGTGGACAAATTGCATTAGCGTTTGCTCAACAACTTAAAAAAGATAGTGAACCACAACCAAGCCATATTGTATTAATTTCACCTGTTTTAGATGCAACATTTAGTAATCCAGAAGCTCGAAAATATGAAAAAGAAGATCCAATGTTGGGTATTGAAGGTAGTAAATATTTAGTCAATTTATGGGCTGGCGATGCACCTTTAGATCATTACAAATTATCACCAATGTATGGAGATTTAGAGGACTTGGGGCATATTACTATAACAACGGGTACGAAAGAAACATTGTATCCAGATGCTGTTAAATTCTCAACTATGTTGAATGAAAAGGGTATTAATCACGAATTTATACCAGGTTATAGCTTGTTCCATATTTATCCTATTTTTCCTATTCCAGAACGAGAACGCTTCTTAGAACAATTAAAGCGTATTATCCTAAAATAATTTCGATAAGTTAAAAGCTCACATGAGAGAAATCACTCATTATGGTAGTTCCTCATGTGAGTTTTTTAAAATTTTAGTGGTTGGTAATCATTTTAGTTGTCGATATTGGGTTGCTTTTTCAAAGAAAGAACTAAAATAAGAACGACTATGATAATAATTCCTAATATTTGAAAAGCCTTAAATGATACACCTAGAAATAAACCACTTGCTACAACTGCAACTACAGGTTCTATCGTACCAAATAACGTTGTTTCTTTAGCTGATAGATATTTCAAGCTATCAATAAATAGATAATATGCTAGAGCAGTGCCTCCAATAATTCCAAATATTAAATAAAGAAACGTGGACACATGCCATTGAGTCATACTGACGTTCCAAATAGGATGACGTAAAGTCATAATTATACCGGAAATAATCATTGCCCAACCAACGACTAAAATGGAGGCATATTTATTCAATAATTTTTCCGCATAGATAGTGTAAAATGCTAGAGCTAATCCGGCCAAGATTCCCCAAAATAAGCTTGAAGGGGCAACAATTAATTTAGAAAGTGAACCGTTTGTTAAGAGCAGAAATGTACCGACAAGTGTCAAGAGTACAACAACTATATCAAATGCCCTTAGCTTTTCTTTACCTCTGAATGCAAACCATAGAATGATATATACAGGCGCAATATATTGTAATAAAGTAGCGACTGCTGCATTACCTTCATTAATTGATGCCATGTAAGCATATTGAACGATTAACATGCCAAAGAGACTATAAATTATCAAAGTAATCACGTGAGATACACGAGTAAAAATGACAAATATGGATTGTCTAGAATTCATTATTTTAAACATGACTAATAAAAATAAACCGCTAATTATTAATCTTGTAGTTACATACCAGTCTACATTGATTCCTGCATGCTTAAATAGAAAATCTGAAACAGTCCCCCCTAATCCCCATAAGCTTGCCCCTATAATAGCGAATAAGATACCTTTTAATCTCGATTTTTTATAACCTTTCAATTCGCCACCTCCATAATGATGATTAATCTCATGATATATAGTATATAATTAGAAATATATCTTTTTACTTTAAAAAAGTATCAATATATTGAGGTTGATATCCATGACAATAAATATCCGATTGAAAGAAAATTTAGAAGAAATTATTCATTACCCAGATTCCTTATGGCAACATATCATGTTACATACTCAACTTGACCAAACGATTCTAGGTTATATCCCTTTGCATTGGCACAATGATTTACAGCTGATGGTGGTCACTTGTGGGACTATTCAAATTGAAATTGCTAATCAAACCGTTGTATTAAAAAAGGATCAAGCTTTGTTTATTAATACAAATGTAGTTCATAAAATAGAAGGGTTTGAAGCGGATACTTCCTTTTACTGTTGGAATATTGGTTTACCTGATGCGACAGACTATGTAAATTATAAATATGTAAATCAAATTATTAATACGCTTGATAAGCATCCTTATATGAAAATAAATGGTGTCAATGTAGAAGAAAAGATATTAATTGAAAAGATAAAAAATGTAGGAGAATTATTTGAAGCAAAAGATAAGCATTATCAACTTAATATATTAAGTGAGTATTATATTTGTTTGAAATATCTCGTCATGCTGATTGATCAAACTCATCATTCCAAACAATATTATTACTTTGATCAAAGAATAAAAGATTGCATAAACTTTATTCAGAGTAATTACACATATAAAATAAAAATGCATGACTTATGTAAGATATCCTGCATTAGCAGTTCAGAAACGATTAAGCTCTTTAAAAGGTATGTAGGTATGACGCCTTTCCAATATTTATTACACTATCGATTGGAAAAGGGCGCAAAGCAACTTAAATTAACTCATAATAATGTAACGGAAGTAGCTATGGATTGCGGTTTTTCTACAACGAGTTATTTCATACAGATGTTTAAAGATAAATACAAAGTTACACCTAAACAATTTCAATTATCACATTAATAAAAATGCGAATTCTGTTATCAATATACCTGATAACTGGAATTCGCATTTTTTGGTGTTTGATGGTAATTATTTTGAGTGTTTTTCGAATCTACATTTTTGTAGTTAGAAGTTGTGAAAGAGTGTGAATGAGATGAATCTGAATGACTTGATGTTGAACTTACGTCCTCATCACTATTTCTAGATGTGTTGTTGATACGAGAATGATCACTATCTAAAACTGAATTACTCATATCTTTACCTTGTAAACTACCGATAAGTATAAAAGCAAGATAACAACTACAAACAACTAGTATGATTGCAAGATAGACGCCAACAGCGAGTTTTACTGGTTTATCCATCCATATCCTCCTAAGGTCGTAGTAACTTTCATATTTAAGGTAACATGTGTTTTTTAAGCTAATGTAAATTCAAAGTAAAATTCTCATTACTTTACTAAAGATATGAAATGAATTAAAAAATTCTACAATATAAAAATAAAATTTATCATTTTTTCTAAAAAATGCATAGTGTATATGAAATAACTTTACATTTATTTACATTATCTTAATGTTGGGTTAAAAGATTTAAAACTGAGTCAACACGCACATGATAGTCTACTACTAGTTAGAGAATAAAAAAATTTGTAATGAATTATGATGAATTATATAGATTATATTGACTTTTGATTAATTTTTTATTTAGACTTTACTATGATGGAAACGTTTTAAATTTTTGTAAAAATTGTGAGTTAATTAATTTAAATTAGTGTTTATCATTTTCCATTAACAATTTAATATTACATAGAAAAGCGAGGTAAGACGGATTGATTCTCATTATAGTGTGTGTCCTGTTGATTCTATGGCTAGGAATTAAAGAAAAAAGACGTCATGCGAATCGACTAAAGAAAATCCCTTTACGAATTAATATCAATGGGATTCGTGGGAAATCTACAATCACTCGAATGGCTTACAGTGTGCTTCGAGAAGACCATTACAGAGTAATCGGTAAAACGACTGGAACAGATGCAAGAATGATGTACTGGTTCACACAGAAAGAATACGATGTAATTAGAAAACCTCAAGGTGCAAATATTGGTGAACAGCGTGATATTATTCGTAAGGTTGTAAAGCAAAAAGCAAACGCACTTGTTAATGAGTGTATGGCTGTTAACCCTGACTACCAAATTACATTCCAAAAAGATTTAGTAAAGGCAAATATTGGCGTTATTGTAAACGTGATGGAAGATCACATGGATGTATTGGGTCCAACTCTTAAAGATGTAGCTCAAGCCTTTACAGCAACAATTCCATATAATGGTAAATTAGTTGTAATGAAAGATGAATATACTGATTTCTTCGCGAAAGAAGCTAAAAAGCGAAATTCGGAAATCATCGTTGTAGATAAAGACGAAATACCTGAATCATACTTAAGAAAATTTGACTACTTAGTCTTCCCGGATAATGTTGCCATTGTCTTAGGTATAGCAGAGGCTGTTGGTGTAGATTATGAAACAGCACTTCAAGGTATGTTAAATGCCCCAGCCGATCCAGGTGCGGTGCGTATTAAATATTTCCATGCAAATAACACGCAAAATGTCTTTGTTAATGCTTTTGCTGCAAATGAACCAAAATCTACAAAGGCAATTTTGAATAAAGTTGAATCATATAATTATCCATACAAAAAGAAAATTATCATTTTAAATTGTCGTTCAGATAGAATTGATAGAACACAATTATTCGTTGAAAATTTCTTAGAAGATGTTGATTATGATGTTTTAATTTGTACTGGTAAGAGTACGCAAATGGTTTCAAACCTAATGCAAAAAATGCCAGATAAGAAATATTTAAATTACGAAGGGCAAGAATTCTCTGAAATTGAAAAAGGAATTATGCATGAGTCAGAAAATGCACTTGTCTTTTGTGTAGGAAACATCCACGGCCCGGGTGGAAGAATAGCGGAATTCATAGAAGGGATAGAATAAAAAAATGATAGGTTCAGAGTTATATTTCTCCTTATTCGTAGGTGTTATTCTCAGTTTAATATTTGCTGAGAAATTCGGGATCAACCCGGCAGGACTTGTTGTTCCTGGTTACTTAGCTTTAATTTTTGATCAACCCATAATGTTATTATCAGTATTGATTATTAGTTGTTTAACTTACTTTATTGTTAATAACGGTATTAGTAAATGGGTGATTTTATATGGTAGAAGAAAATTCGCTGCTATGATTTTAACTGGTATGGTACTCAAGTTTATATTTGACTTAATTTATCCTCTCACGCCATTTGAGATGGTTGAAGTTTCAGGTATTGGTGTTGTCATTCCAGGAATCATTGCAAATACGGTTCAAAAGCAAGGTGTCGTAATTACATTATCAACTACAATGTTATTAACTTGTATTACTTATGTCATCTTGTTCTTATATAGCTTTATCAACTAATCACGAACAAGGAGCGCGTATTAATGAAAAAGAAAAAACGATTATCGCCCAGTGAGTGGTTACTTAAACAGTCTAAAAGACATAAAAGAAGAAACACGCTTTACACGGCGATTGTCCTTTTATTAGCTTTAATTCTATTAGTATTTGCGATCAGAGCAATACATGTCGATCCTGTCAAAAGTGATGCCAAAAGTGGAAATAGCCTTCGATTTACATACTTAGGCAACATTACTTTAAATAAACACATTCGCCAAAATAATTTGAATGATGTATTTGCAGGAATTCAAGACACGTTAAAGAATAGTGATTTTTCTTCGGCTTCTTTATTGGTTAATGAATTTTCAAAAAATCAAAAAGATGATCTTAATAAAAACATAGAAAATATCATGTTCTTACGTAAACAAAATATTAAAAGTGTAAATCTCATCAACAAGTCTATTGATAATATTCAAGCGACAGAGTTAATGAGAAAAGTTGAATCTCAAGCAGGTTATAACTTTTTAACAGGAAATGGTTCAAATCCTATAAATAGTAAAACTGTTCAACAAGAAATTAAAGGTAAGAAAATCGCAAATGTATCATTTACAGATGTTGAATCAAATTATACTAAACCTTTAAAAAATACGACTTCAATCAGTTTAGATCCGAAGATTTTTTATCCACTCATTAAGAAGTTAAAAGAAAACAATGATTACGTAGTAGTTAATGTTGACTGGGGTATTCCTAATGAAAGAAATGTAACTGATAGACAAAAAGAATATGCGCACGCATTATCAGATGCTGGTGCTGACATTATTGTTGGTCATAATTCAGTTGTACAGAAAATAGAAAAATATAAAAACACACCTATTTTCTATAGTTTAGGTAATACAACTTCAGATGACTTCTTATCGAAAAATCAAAAAGGCATGGTCGTACAACAAGATTGGAACGGAAAACATAATAAATTCCATATCACACCAATTCAGTCAAAAGACGGTAAAATCTCTAAAGATGATATGAATAAATTGGATCATGTAAGATTCCATAACAATATCAAAGATAAAACAGTTAATTTAAAATCAGATAATAGTGGAGGTTATACTTTTGAATATTAAAAAACATTGGTTGCCAATCGTCGTTGTCATCTTAGTTATTGTCATTTTCTTATTAGTGACATTTGCCAAAGCAAATGAAGGTTTAGATCATTATGAACAAAATGAATTGAAAAATGGAGAACAGCAATATCTTTCAAAAGGGGCAAGCTAAATATGAATATATATAATAAAGTGACCTTGAGTGTCATTTTAGTTATAACAATTGTGATTTCGTTCCTCTTTTATTTCTTAACAACAGAGAAGAAAGTGGACAAAGACACGTTATATGAAAATAAGATAGCGAACCATAAACAATCTGGTAACCAAAAAAATTATGGTGTTGCCTCTAATAATGCAATTGCAACTAAAGTAGGTAATAAAATAATTGAAGATGGCGGTAATGCAACAGATGCAGCTGAAGGTGTTGCTTATGCTCTAGCTGTAACTGAACCTCATTCGTCTGGTTTAGGCGGTGGGGGCGCAACGCTAACGTACAATGGTAAAGATGGAGAAGTCCCTAAAATGTATGAATATAAGACAATGTCTTCATACAATTATAAACAAGGCGACAAAATCGGTGTACCTGGCTTCGTTAGAGGTATGCATGATATGCATGAAAAAGAAGGTAAAATGGATGAGAAGAAAATCTTTAACTACGTCATTCCTTTAGCAGAAGATGGCTTCGAAGTAGATTCAGAACTTGAACGTAGTTTGAAAATTTACGGCTCTAAGATTGACCGTAATTCACCTTTCTTCAAAGGAAGTAAAACAGTACGTGAAGGTGACGTTGTTAAGCAAAGTAAACTTGCTGACACGTTAAAGAAAATCCGTGATAAAGGCCCAGATTACTTCTACAAAGACGTAGGTAAAAGTATTTCTAAACAGTTAAAAAATAAATTGACTGAAAAGGATTTCACAACCTTCAAAACTGAATCAAAAGAACCAGTAAGTACAACTTATAAGAATAACAAAATTTATTCAGCTTCTAACCCATTAGGTGGTACGCTAACTTTACAAGGTTTAAAAGTTGATGAACAAGAAAACCAAAATAATGCTGACCGTACTAGCTTTATTACTGCGATGATTAAATCACGTGATTTAATGTACCAAAACCGTGATATCGTTAATGGTTCAGAAGCAAGTAATGACCAACAATTATCGGATGATTACTTACTTGGTCAATTAAATAAAGTTAATGTTGGAAGCAACACAGAAAATGGTAGTGACTTTAACCAAATAAGAACTGATAATACAAGTACAACGCACTTTGTAGTTATTGATAAAGATGGTAAATTAGCAAGCACGACTAATACACTTTCAAGTTACTTTGGATCTGGTGATTTCATGAAAGAAGGATTCTATATGAACAACTCATTAGGAGACTTCTCTAAAGAATCAACGAGTCCTAACTATGGGGAACCTCATAAAGCACCAAGATCATTCATTTCACCATCAGTAGTGGTAGGTCCTAACTTCTATATGGGTATTGGTACTCCTGGAGGTAACAAAATTCCTACTATCTTAGATGAGGTTATCGTAGATTATTTAAATGGTAACGGTACGTTGCAAGAATCTGTTGATAAACCACGTTTTTATAATGATGGTGGTACAGTTTATTATGAAAATGCTACAAGCGATGAAGATATTAACATCTTCAAAAGTTTAGGTTATGGCGTTCAAGAAAAACGTAATGACCCTAACTTCGGTAGTGTTCAAGGTGCCGTGTATGATAAAAATAAAAAATCAGTAGACGTCGGTTCAGATGTTGGTAACCGTTAAAAATTAAATACAAATAATAGTACACCTTCAAAGTTGAAATCGTATCACTTTGAGGGTGTTTTTATGTATTTAGTGGAATCATATGATTAAAATATTTAATTTTAAAATGACTGATTTATGATTGCAATATTAATTTTCCCTCATCGTAAAAATTTTATGCATATCCGACAGTTTTATGACATTGGGTGTAAGCGTATACAGGTCAATTCATAAATAGTATGATGATTGAGTAAAAGTTTTACATATAATTTAAGACTTCGAGGTGGCTTATGGATATTATAGCTTTATTAATAGGATTAGGACCGTTATTAGGTTGGGGATTGTTCCCAACGATTGCATCTAAATTTGGCGGACGACCTGTGAACCAAATCTTTGGTGCAACAGTCGGGACATTAATCTTTGCAATTATATTAGCCGTGGTAAAAGGTATTGGAATACCCGTAGGTATGGCACTCATATTTTCAATTATTTCAGGTGCCGGATGGGCATTTGGTCAAATTATTACATTTAAAGCGTTTGGGTTAGTAGGATCATCTAGAGCTATGCCTATTACAACAGCTTTTCAATTATTAGGTGCTTCATTATGGGGCGTATTCGCTTTAGGTAACTAGCCTGGTGTAACAAACAAAATGATTGGATTCGTAGCACTCATAGTAATTTTAGTTGGCGCACGAATGACAGTTTGGTCAGAGAAAAGTGAACAAGAGTATAGTCAAAATCTTAGAAAAGCAGTGGTTTTATTACTTATTGGTGAAATTGGATATTGGGTTTATTCAGCTGCACCACAAGCTACAGATATAGGTGGATTAAAAGCATTTTTACCACAAGCTATTGGTATGGTAATTGTAGCAGTCATCTATGCTCTAATGAATATGAACAAAGGGAATGCCTTTAAAGAAGCAGTCAGTTGGAAACAAATTATTTCTGGTTTCTTCTTCGCCTTTGCCGCGTTAACATATTTAATTTCAGCCCAACCCAATATGAATGGACTAGCTACTGGTTTCGTTCTTTCCCAAACTTCAGTCGTTTTAGCAACTTTAACAGGTATTTTCTTTTTAAATCAGAAGAAAACACCAAAAGAATTAATGATTACTATTGTCGGATTGGTTTTAATTCTTATTGCTGCTTCCGTAACTGTATTTATTAAATAACTTAGTGAGGGATTGATATTTATGAAAAAGACAGCAGTATTAAATAGTCATGTTTCACAAGCTATCTCAACTTTAGGACATTATGATTTAATTACCATCAACGACGCAGGAATGCCTATACCTAATGATAAAAGACGTATTGATTTAGCAGTAACTAAAGGCTTACCGAGTTTTATAGATGTACTTGAAAATGTTTTAACAGAAGTGGAGATTCAAAAAATTTACTTAGCAGAAGAGATAAAAACAAATAATTCAACTCAGCTTAAAGCAATTAAACACTTAATCGAGGAACATGTAGAGATTGAATTTATTTCTCATAGTAAAATGAAAGAGATGCTTCAATCACCACATAATAAAGGGAACATTAGAACAGGAGAGACCACACCATTCTCTAATATCGTATTAGAATCTAATGTCACTTTTTGATAGAAAGCACGATTGAAGAATTATATATCTAAAAAGGGGGCTATTTCAATGAGTAGAAACAAGGTAGTTATAGTAGGTTCAACCAATGTTGATAAATTTATTAACGTGACGCGTTTTCCTAAACCAGGAGAGACATTACACATTGATCAAGCGCAACGAGAATTTGGTGGAGGAAAGGGTGCTAATCAAGCGATTGCAGCTGGTCGTCTAGAAGCTGAAACAACTTTTGTTACTAAAGTAGGTAAAGAAGGGAATGCCGATTTTATCATTGAAGATTTCAAAGAGGCGTCTATTAATACGGAATATATTTTAACCGCTGATAATGAAGAAACAGGACAAGCTTTCATAACAGTATCAGAAGACGGTCAGAATACAATTTTAGTATATGGTGGAGCAAATATGACTTTAAGTGCTGAAGATGTCATGGTAGCAGAACAACCAATTACTGAAGCGGACTTTGTTGTGGCACAATTAGAAGTACCAATTGAAGCTATAGAACAAGCCTTTAAAATTGCTAAAGCAAATGGTGTAACAACTATACTCAATCCTGCCCCTGCGATTGATTTGCCTAAATCTTTATTAGCATTAACAGATATTATTATTCCTAATGAAACTGAAGCTGAACTGATATCAGGTATCTCTATAACTAATCAAGATAGCATGAAAGAAACCGTAGAATATTTCTTCAAATTAGGAATTTCAACAGTACTTATTACGCTTGGGGAACAAGGTACGTATTATGCAACTGAGAATGAATTCAATATTGTTCCATCCTATAAAGTAAAAGCTATTGATACTACTGCTGCAGGTGATACATTTATTGGAGCTTTTGTGAGTCAATTAAACAAAGATTTGAGTAATTTGGAACAAGCTATCCAATTCGCTAATCAAGCATCATCTTTAACTGTTCAACGACAAGGAGCTCAAGCAGCTATTCCTACTAGAGATGAAGTAATCAATGTCTATAAATAATTAGTGAAAGGTATTTCATTACGTATTCATAATTAAAAAAATGCTCTAAGAAGTTGTGTTAAAACAATCATCTTAGAGCTATTATTTTTTTTAAAATACTATTAACTCTAAACTTTAAGTTTTCATATAGTATGTAAGCATATATGATATAAATATACAGAGATAACTTAATACATATTTGACATAAACGAAGGGTGATCAAAAGATGGAAGAAGTTGTTTTAGGTATTGATTTAGGAACGAGCGCAATTAAAATTATCGCAGTCAATCGCCAAGGCGAAGTATTGGAGACTGTAAGTGAACCATTGAAATTATTTCAAGAGCAACCTGGATATAGTGAACAAGACCCTAATGAATGGTTTCAAGCTACTAAGCGGGGCGTTAAGCGCATCATCTCTTCAAATGCTTTAAAGAATAAAGCTGTGAAAGGTCTTTCGTTCTCAGGACAGATGCACGGTCTAGTCGTCTTAAATAAAGAAGGACAGCCCTTACGCAATGCAATACTCTGGAATGATACTAGAAATTCGGAACAGTGTCGTCAAATTAAAGAAGTGTATGGTGAGAGACTCAACTATAATCCAATATTAGAAGGATTCACATTACCTAAAATGTTATGGGTTCAACAACATGAGCCTGAAATTTGGGAACAAGTGAATGTATTTATGTTACCTAAAGATTATTTACGATATTGTCTAACGAATCAAATTAATATGGAATACAGTGATGCGGCTAGCACGTTATTATTAAATCCTAAAACAAATTTGTGGACAAAAGATGTGGGCTCAATTTTCAATATCCCTGATATTTATCCATCATTAGTCAATTCACATGAATGTGTTGGGTACGTTAGCGAATTACTGGCAGATGAACTAGGTTTAAAGCATCAGGTTGCTGTATTTGCCGGAGGTGGGGATAATGCCTGTGGAGCTATAGGAGCTGGCGTAATTAATGATAAAGAGGCATTATGTAGTATAGGAACATCTGGCGTTGTATTAAATGTTGAACATAATCATGTTACAGAGTATGATCAGAATTTACATTTCTTCAATCACAGTATTCCTAATACGTATTATGCGATGGGAGTTACATTAGCTGCAGGTTATAGTTTGAATTGGTTGAAGACCACATTCTTTGAAAATGACTCCTTCGCTAAAATTTTAGATTATGCTGAAAGTGCCAAACTAGGAGGAAATGGCTTATTATTTGCTCCTTACTTAGCTGGTGAACGCACGCCACATGGGGATGCCTACATTAGAGGTAGTTTTATTGGTATTAGTGGACAACACAAAAAAGCAGATTTTGCACGTGCAGTTATAGAAGGTATTACTTATTCTTTATATGATTCAATCAAAATAATGCGAGAAGCAGGACACGAAATCAATTCAATTACCTCAATTGGTGGAGGGGCTAAAAGTAAGTTCTGGCTTCAACTTCAAGCAGATGTTTTTAATATGAAAGTGAAAAAATTAAAACATGAAGAAGGTCCAAGTATGGGAGCAGCTATGCTTGCAGCATACGGACTAGGTTGGTTTGAAAGTGTAGCTGATTGTGTTGAGACATTTATTAAAGTTGAAGAAGTTTTTAAACCTAATGCCGAAAATCATAAACGATACGAACAATTCCATAATGTTTATCAACGAGTCTATAAGCAAACGAAAGAACTAACAAAGGAACTGCTAGCGATTACAAAGTAAAGTACGAACTCTCGGACAATTCATGTGCGAGAGTTTTTTTATATTGATAACTCTAAATGTAAAACCTAGACTTTATATAGAAATTTATTGAAAAAAATGAATTATTGAAAAGATTGGAATCAATATTTGATTTTTAGTTTGAGCGACAAAAAAGAAAAATTATTTTCAAGGAAATGAATATTGACATTAAACTAAATAGAACGTTTAATAAAATTATATTTTAACAATTAATATATGAGCACAATTAAAAAATAAGACATCGAGAGGATGATAATATGTTAATTTTGAAACAAGAATTGTGTGAGTTTCTAAACCATATGTCGCCACGAACGTTTGCGTATATGAATGAACTCGACTATCCTAATTTATTACTTGAACTTGAACACCAAGATATTACACTACCCACTACATACCAACTTCAAAGGTCAATTCAATTCCCTCAATATCAACCACCTTCGCATCAAGTAAGTAATCAGTTTATCAATCTAAGAGATGAAGCTGAAAGTGATATTAATGATGAAAAGTTACGTTTTTTACAATTCTATCCTGTCAACCAGCACAGTGAAATGTTGAGTGCATACTCTAGAATGACCCAATTAAAAATCAAAACAACTGTTAAACCACTTAAATTATCATTCCCATTAGATCCAGATACATTAACTGATAAACTCAACCTTCCACCTGCTCATGAAAATCGCGACATTCCTTTACTCCTATATATGCTTCAAAAACTACTTTCAGAACTCAAAAAATGCAATTTAAAATTCTCTATTCAAGATAATATTATAGAAATCATCTATCCCAGTCATATTGTTAAAGTCTTCATTAATTTATATAAAAACAATCAAAGCATCTATCCTCTACAAATATTTGTTAGTGCTTACTGTAGATACGCACCATTTATTGAGCAAATGGAATCAATATCTATGTCTACATCTAAAAAAGTGTTAACAAATGTAGACAAACTTTTCTTACTTATACTTGAATTACCAGAAAGACTTACAAGACAAGAATTTTCATTGAGTCAAAAGAATTATGACTTAGCTGAAAAATTATTTTTCATTAAAGGGTAACTTTTACTTATTGAAAAGTTATAGAGGTAGAAGTCCGCCTAATTAATTAAACTGATATAGGTAAGAGTAGAAAATGATAAAATTCACCCGTGAATCTGAAAATAGGTTTAAGGGTAAAAAATACAATTTTAAATTAAACATTCATATTTAAGGGCTGGTTGCACTAGAAATTTGCAATAAGCCCTTAAAAATTGTGAGCAATTTGTTACATTTTGAGATAATAAGCGTTAGAATATATAAGTCGCCTAAATGATATGTACTAGTTATCTTGTACATCATATGAAGACGATTTTGAGGTAAGGGTAAATTAATGTTGATGATAGCGTTTACATTCGTCAGGGTTAGGTGTAAAATGTTTCGAATAAAATCAAATAACAAAATAATTTCTCTTTTGTACTTTTTGCAACAATAAAAATATAAATTAGTGAATTATTTCACAATATCTACTAATTTATTTGTTGTAAATTATTGAAATCGCTTTCTTAAGGGTGTACGATAGCTATGGCCTAAAAAAACAGAAAGAAGGTTATGGGGAAATGAATATAATCTTAGGAGTAGGGACACTAGTAATTGTACTTATCATCATGACGCTGTTCTTAAACTTTGCGCCATATGGTAAACAAGGTTTACAAGCTTTATCAGGGGCAGCTTGTGCCACATACTTACCACAAGCATTCTTAAGTTATGCTATCGGTGGCGTGTTCCACATTAAATTTTTTCAAGAAATTGGTGACTTAGCAGGGAGTTTAAGCGGAATTGCAGTTGGTATTTTAACATGTTTAAACTTGGGTGTATCTCCAGTTTTTGCTGTTATCGTTGGTTTAGTTTTACATGACTCAAAATTATTGCCAGCATTTATAGCAGCATATATTATTGCTTTTGGGATTAAATTGATAGAGAAAAAAGTTCCAGAAGGACTAGATTTAATTGTTGTAATTTTATTGGCTCCAGCAATTACATTTGGTTTAGCAAATTTAATTTCACCAGGGGTTATCGCTGTACTTAAACAAATTGGTTCAGCTATCTCATCTGTAGGTAATGATAATCCTTATGCTTTAGCAGTTATATTAGGACTAGTTATACCTGTAACAGGCATGACGCCTTTAAGTTCAATGGTCTTAACAAGCTTATTAGGGCTTACAGGTATTCCAATGGCAATCGGTGCATTAACATGTACTGGTGCTTCATTCGTTAACGCAGTACTATTCAGTAGACTGCATATTGGTAAGAAAACTAATGCGTTCGCAGTATTTATCGAACCATTGACACAAATAGATTTAATTGCAAAATATCCACTACAACTTTATGGTACGAATGCCATCATCGGTGTTGTAAATGCTTGTATCGTTACATTCAGTGGACTAGTAATCAATGTAAAAGGTATGGCTACACCGATCGCAGGTGCGATTGTATTATTTGGATTTAATAATGCAGTGACTTCTATCATAACTATCATCACAGTGGGTATAGTAAGTGTAGTACTAGCATTCGTTATGAGTTCAATTATCAAGAAATTTAACTTAATGAATATTAGTTTCAAATTACCAGGGAAAAAGAATCGAGTTAAGGAGAGTGTTTAATAATGGCTAAAAGCTATGATTACCAAAGTGCTTTTGACATTATTGGACCAGTTATGATGGGACCATCAAGTTCTCATACTGCTGGTGCAGTTAAAATAGGTAACTCAGCACGTGCTGTTTTAGGAGACATGCCTAAAACTTTAGAGATTCATTATTATGAATCTTTTGCTAAGACGCACCAAGGACATGGTACAGACGTAGCTGTAGTTGGTGGTGCTATGGGCTATAGCACCTTCGATAGCCGAATTAAATCAGCATTAGATATAGCTAGGGATGAAAATATCGATGTTGATATCATCGAAGAAGATGGAGAAAGTATCGGTCAACATCCTAACTGTGCTTATATTAAGGCGAACTCTGAAAGTGGACGTCACATTGAAGTCATTGGTATTTCAATTGGTGGCGGTACAATTAAACTTAAAGGCATTAACGTCAATGGCTTAGAAGTTGAAATTAACAATGGACTTCCAATGTTAGAAATAGACGGCGAAATGGATAAAGCTCAGGTGAATCACTTAATCAACGACATGACAGATATGGAAATTGATTTTGGTGATGAAACTGTCAAGACGAGCGACAATAATGGTCTAGTTGTATTACCTTTAAATAAAGCAATCTCAGAATCAACATTAAACAAAATTAGAGAAAAATACAGTGACTTAAACGTTTCCTATATCAATTAGAGGGGGATTATAAATGTTTGATTCAATTAGAGAGACAATAGATTATTCTGTTGAACATGACATTTCCTTCGCTGATATCTTGATCAACGAAGAAATGGAAAGAGAAGGTATATCACGCGACGAAGTACGTGAACGCATGAAACAAAATCTTGAAGTGATGCGTGATGCAGTAGAAAAAGGTACTACTGGAGACGGTGTAGAAAGTGTTACAGGTTATACAGGCCATGATGCGGCAAAACTTCGTGATTACAACGAAAACAATCATGCTTTATCAGGGAAAGAAATGATTGAAGCCGTTAAAGGCGCAGTTGCAACAAACGAAGTGAATGCAGCAATGGGTATCATCTGTGCTACACCTACAGCTGGTTCCTCGGGAACTATTCCCGGCGTTCTTTTCAAATTAGAGAAAACTCATGATTTAACTGAAGATCAAATGATAGATTTCCTATTTACTTCAGCATTATTTGGACGTGTAGTTGCAAACAACGCAAGTGTTGCTGGTGCTACAGGCGGTTGCCAAGCAGAAGTTGGTTCTGCGTCAGCAATGGCTGCAGCAGCTTCTGTAGCTATCTTTAATGGTACTCCAGAGCAATCTGGTCATGCGATGGCACTTGCGATAAGTAACTTATTAGGTTTAGTTTGTGACCCTGTAGCAGGACTCGTTGAAATTCCTTGTGTAATGAGAAATGCTATTGGTTCAGGTAACGCATTAATTTCAGCAGACCTTGCATTAGCTGGCGTTGAAAGTCGTATTCCAGTTGATGAAGTTATAGGTGCGATGGACAGAGTTGGTCGTAATTTACCTGCATCTCTTCGTGAAACAGGTTTAGGTGGTCTAGCTGGTACACCAACTGGTGAAGAAATTAAACGTAAAATTTTCGGTGAAGCTGAAAATATGGTAAATAATAAATAACTTATAAATATAATGATTAAGCACTTTAGTTTTGTATATAGCAAGACTAAAGTGCTTTTTTCTAAGGTTATAAAGATTAACTGTTTTAGTAAGTACATAGTTGAATGATTAAAAAGGATACCAATAGACTATGGTCTATTGCATTAAGAACACCGTCGAATTAGAATTCGCATATTAGATGAACACAATAGTCAAGAAACTATTATGTAAGAAGCACTAAAGAATTATTAATATCATAAGTGCTTCTTTAATATTGCAAAATGTGGGTCCCCAATCTAAAATAGCTTAAAAGGGGTTGATGCAATGCTAAGATTATTCCTTATCTTTCTAGCATTCATCATTAACACAACGATAACTTATTTATGGACTACAGAGGGGACATGGGTCAACTTATTATTTAAATCATTATCATTAAGTATGATTCTCGTTTTTATGTTCTACTATATTCGTTTTGTTATTGAAAATAAAAACAAAGAATGAAATTTAACCAAAGACATTCCTTAGTTAAATTTCATTCTTTTTTATTGATGTAAATCAAGCTGATAAAATGCTAAATCGAGCCATCTTTCAAATTTATATCCTACATTTTTAATTGTTCCAACGTGAGTGAAATTAAATTTTTTATGTAGCTCAATACTTCCTACATTAGAAGCATCTATCCCCGCTACAATTGTTCGATAATTTTTGGCCTTTGCGTCTTGAATGAGTGTTTCTAATAACTTTGAAGCTATACCTTGACCACGATAGTCGGGATCAACATAAATCGAATGTTCAATAGAATAAAGATAGGCTGGCCAATCTCTAAAAGAGCCATATGTTGCATAACCTATAACATGATGGTCTTTAACATATACCCATATAGGTTCTTCGGCTATTGATTTTGTTTCAAACCACTGAAGTCGTTCTTCTAATTCCTTGGGATCATATGTATATACTGCAGTAGTATTAATTATGGCGTCATTATAAATTTTAAGAATATCTGGCAGGTCTTCTTTTCTAGCATGTCTAATCATTGGGCACCCCTCTTTTTACATTCCATTAAATACCTTTATTTCTAATAAATCAATTATTTGTTAAGTAATTTCACATGCGATATTTATAAAAGATTTTATAAGCTCCTTTTATATTAGTGTTGTCGTGTCAAAATAATGCTATACTTATCTCAAACTACGATAAATCTTTAAAAACATTTAAAGGAGTTACAGTAATGAAAAAATGGACGAGTCGATTAACGACGTTCATTGGTGTCTTATTAATATTATTAGCAATATATTTATTTACAAAGCCACATATTGATAATTATCTTCATGAAAAAGATAACGACAATAAGATTGAGAAATATGACAACGATGAAAAAAAGGATACCTCGACGAAACAAAAGACACCTACAATTCCAAAGGATAAATCCAAAATGGCTGGTTATATTGAAGTACCAGATGCTGAAATTAAGGAGCCGGTTTATCCAGGACCTGCGACACTAGAGCAACTTAATAGAGGTGTGAGTTTCGCTGAAGGTGATGAATCATTAGATCAACAAAATATTTCTATCGCTGGTCACACATTTACTGACCGTCCGCACTATCAATTTACTAATCTAAAAGCAGCTAAAAAAGGAAGTAAAGTATATTTTAAAGTAGGTAATCAAACACGTAAGTATAAAATGACAAAAATTCATGACGTTAATCCATCAGATGTTGAAGTTTTAGATGAACAAAAAGGTAAAAAAAATCAATTAACGTTGATTACTTGTGATGATTATAATGAGAAAACAGGTGTCTGGGAGAAACGAAAAATATTCATCGCAACACAAGTGAATTAAGAACGATCAGGTAGGAGTATATACAAGATACTTCTACTTTTTACTATAGTAATAAATCATAAAGTTTAATAGACATTTAACAAACATTCACATGAGTTAAGTATTTTTAAGTGATGAAATCAATTTCTAAATGTGAATATAGTTTCATAGACTTATCTTTAACTTCATTCCATTCACACACACAGATATAATGAGATTAAAGTTGGTCAATTAAAGGGGATATTAAAATGATACGCGCAATTGCAGTAGATATGGATGGCACTTTTTTAGATTCAAATAAGCAATTTGATGAGGCACGGTTTGAAACAATTTTTAAAAAATTAAAGAAGCATAACATACAATTTATAGCTGCAAGTGGAAATCAATATGCGAAATTGAAGTCTATCTTTGGCGTTAGAGATATGTTCTTTATCTCTGAAAATGGGGCGGTCATATATAATGGGAATAAGCTGTACAACTATCGAAGTTTCAATAGACAAGATTTTCAAGACGTTGTTGATTATTTAAGCATTGACCACAAGATGGATGAACTCATTATATGTGGTGTGAAAAGTGCGTATATTTTAAAAAGTACACAAGCAACTTTTAAAGAGGACGCGCATTTTTATTATCATAAATTAGAAGAAATTGATTCACTACAACATTTACCTAAAGACGATTATGTTAAAATTGCTTTCAATATCAATCGAGAAACTCATCCTCACTTGGATGATGAGTTAGAGAGAGCTTTTAAAGATACAATTAAGCTAGTCTCAAGTGGGCACGATAGTATAGATGTCATTATGCCTAATATGACAAAGGGTCAAGCATTAAGACGATTACTTACTGAATGGGGGATGTCGTCTACTGAATTAATGGCATTTGGTGATGCTAATAATGATAAAGATATGCTAGAACTCGCACAATATAGTTATGTTATGGAAAATAGTAACGACGCATCATTATTTGAATTAGCGAGTGGTGTAGCACCATCTAATGATAAACAAGGTGTATTAACTACTATTGAAGAAGTAGTACTAAGTAACATATGAGCATAAATAAAGGTGAGAAGAAGTGGATATACCAACTTTTCTCACCCTTTTAAATATATTAGTTTAAACGTGTTTCACAAGTTCCAGTTTGAATAACTGATAACGCTGCATTTAAGCCGCCTTCAACTAAGTTTTGTACTGCTTCATCTGAGAAGAAAGCAATGTGAGGTGTTACTAAAATCTTTTCGTGTCTAATAAGCTCTAAAAGCGTTTGATCTTCGATTGTTTTGTTAGTCCAATCAAATGTAAAGTAGTCGGCCTCATTTTCATAAGTATCGATTGCAGCACCATATAATGTGCCATCGTTAACTGCATCAATAAGATCAGGTGTGTTAATAACAGCCCCACGAGCAGCGTTAACTAAAATAGCACCTTTCTTAACTTTCGCAAACATTTCTTTATCAAATAAGTGGAAGCTTTCTTTGTTTGCAGGTACGTGTAATGAAATGATGTCTGCATCTTTAATAGCTTCTTCAACAGAATCCTTATACTCTAAGAAGTCTAAAGAATGATTAGGATAAGCATCGTAACCAACAACCTTTGCACCAAATCCTGTGTAAATTTTAGCAGTGGCAGCTCCAATACGTCCTGTACCAATGATAGCGACTGTCATATTCTTAACTGGACGTGACATAATCGGTGCCGCCCAAGTAAAGTTGTGATCTTGTACGCGTCTTTCGATTGCAGGGAATCTACGTACAAGTTGTAATGCGATAGAAACAGAATATTCTGCGATAGTCTCAGGTGAATAACTAGGAATGTTAGAAATAACAATACCATGTTTTTTAGCAAGATCTAAATCGTACATATCGAATCCCGCAGTACGTTGAGCGATTTGTTTGATGCCGTATGCTTCGAGTTTAGGGTAAACTTCATCTTCTAATTTACCGAATTGCATGGTAGTTACACCATCATAATCCTTAAGTTGGTCGACAGTATCTTTACTTAAAAGTTCAGTAGAAGTAGTTACTTCAATGTTATTCTTTTTACCCCAGTTTAATGCCATTTCTTTCTCATATTCGCGTGTACCGAAAAACATAATTCTTGTCATTAAAAAATAACCCCATTTCTAAAATGTAAAAAATCGTACTAAATAATAAGTTATAAGAATAAAAATAAATAAGTAAGACTAAAACGTACAAGCTCATTATATTGTGAAAGTTTTCACAAATCAAGTACGAAATGACTTTAGGAAAAGAAAAATGTGAAAAATCTCTCATTTTAAAATAAAAAATCCTCTTTTTTATGAAATTCATTTACTTTTATCGTGTACAAAAGTCATTTATACTTTTGATGTAATGAAAATTGATATTGTTAACAATGTATTTTAGGAAGGATGAAACACTGGTATGAGTAATATGAATCAAACAATCATTGATGCGTTTAAATTTAGACACGCTACAAAACAATTTGATCCGTCTAAAAAAGTGAGTGATGAAGATTTTGAAACAATTTTAGAGGCAGGGAGATTATCTCCGAGTTCTCTAGGTTTGGAACCGTGGCATTTTGTTGTAGTCCAAAGTGAAACATTAAGAGATAAACTTAAACCATACAGTTGGGGTGCTCAGAAGCAGTTAGATACAGCGAGTCACTTTGTATTGATATTTGCACGTAAAAATGTAACTTCTCAATCTGAATACGTCCAAAACTTAATTCGTGGTGTTAAACAGTACGAAGAAAGCACAATTCCAGCAGTCAATGAAAAGTTTGATAATTTCCAAACCAATTTCCACATTAATGATAATGAACGTACATTGTATGATTGGGCTAGCAAACAAACTTATATTGCATTAGGTAATATGATGACGACTGCAGCACTCTTAGGCGTTGATTCATGCCCAATGGAAGGATTTGACTTAGATAAAGTGACTGAGATATTAGCTGATGAAGGTATCCTAGATACTGAACATTTCGGTATTTCAGTAATGGTTGGTTTCGGTTATAGAGCTGAAGAACCTGCTCATGGTAAAGTTCGTCAAAACAAAGATGACGTTATTAGCTGGGTATAATAATTTAAAATATTCAAGAACAGATTCTATAATTTTAGATTGTAGAGTCTGTTTTTTTGAAAATTTTTAAATTTTTCAGAAGTGAATAAGTCTTTATATATGCGGGTAATTCAAGACTAGGACTTCTTTTTGAGTATGCTCATAAACACATTGTTTTGAATCATATAGAAAAGAAGGTAAAATAAAAACTACAAAAGTAAACGTTTACATTTTTAATATATTTAAGTTAAGCAAGGTAGTTTCAACAATTCAAATATCACTATAAAGGATGGGTTAAAATGGCAAATATTAACGTAAGAGATTATATCGACGAAAGTTATGGCTTATTTATCAATAACGAATTCCAATCAAGTGGTAGTGGAGAAACATTAACAGTAACTAACCCAGCTAATGGCGAAGACTTAGCTAAAGTTGCAAGAGCTGGCAAAGAAGATGTCGATAAAGCAGTGCAAGCTGCACATGATGCTTTTGATAGCTGGAGTAAAATTTCAAAAGCTGAACGCGCTGATTACTTATTAGAAATTAGTCGTCGCATTCATGAAAAGGCTGAACATTTAGCTACAGTTGAATCATTACAAAATGGTAAACCATATCGTG
This sequence comes from Staphylococcus sp. TE8, assembly GCF_000692055.1. NCBI lineage: Bacteria > Bacillati > Bacillota > Bacilli > Caryophanales > Staphylococcaceae > Staphylococcus > Staphylococcus sp. TE8. The sequence continues at coordinate 314,369 of NZ_JMGB01000002.1, read as the reverse complement.
AAACTTCTACAATTGATGTACCTCAAGCAGCAAATCAGTTTAAATATTTCGCAAGTGTTTTAACTACTGATGAAGGTACAGTCAATGAAATTGACGAAAACACTATGAGTTTAGTTGTCAATGAACCTGTAGGTGTTGTAGGTGCAGTGGTTGCATGGAACTTCCCAATTTTATTAGCTTCATGGAAATTAGGACCAGCATTAGCTGCAGGTAACACAGTGGTTATTCAACCATCTTCTTCAACGCCTTTATCATTAATTGAACTTGCTAAAATTTTCCAAGAAGTTTTACCTAAAGGTGTAGTGAACGTTTTAACTGGTAAAGGTTCTGAATCAGGTGACGCTATCTTTAACCATGAAGGTGTAGATAAGTTATCATTCACTGGTTCAACAGATGTAGGTTACGGCGTAGCAAAAGCAGGAGCTGAACGCATTGTACCTACAACATTAGAACTTGGTGGTAAGAGTGCCAACATCATCTTTGATGATGCGAATTTAGAACAAGTTGTTGAAGGCGTTCAGTTAGGAATTCTATTTAACCAAGGTGAGGTTTGTAGTGCAGGTTCAAGATTGCTAGTACAATCTTCAATTTATGACGAATTATTACCTAAACTAAAAGAAGCTTTTGAAAATATCACAGTTGGCGATCCATTTGATGAAAACGTAAAAATGAGTGCGCAAACTGGTCCAGATCAATTAGAAAAAATTCAAAGTTACGTAAAAATTGCAGAAGATGATGATAAAGCTAATGTCTTAACTGGTGGTCATCGTATTACAGACAATGGATTAGATAAAGGTTATTATTTCGAGCCGACTATTATTGAGTTAAAAGATAATAAACACAAATTAGCTCAAGAGGAAATCTTTGGTCCAGTTTTAGTAGTTGAAAAGTTTGATGATGAACAACAAGCGATTGATATCGCGAATGACTCAGAATATGGTTTAGCTGGTGGTATTTTCACAACTAATATCAACCGTGCATTAAATGTTTCTAAAGCAATGAGAACTGGTCGTATTTGGATTAATACGTATAACCAAATTCCAGCAGGCGCACCATTCGGCGGCTATAAGAAATCTGGTATTGGTCGTGAAGTTTATAAAGACGCAATTAAAAACTATCAACAAGTTAAAAATATCTTTATTGATACAAGTAACCAACCAAATGGTATGTATTAATATAAATAAAAAATTAAAAGAGGGCGAAAGCCCTCTTTTTTATGTGTTTAACACTAAGTTTTTATCACCATGAATCTTAATGTCAAAGCCTTCTGGTGATGTTAAATGTTTAATCTCTGCATTAGGTTGATATATATCTACATGAGTTAACCCATATGATAGTTGATTATGAGTTCTTGCTATATTTGACTGCCAAGTATTCACCGCAATGTGGTGATGATATTTCTGCGTGGACATGAAGAGTGCTTGGGGGAAATTAGAAATTTGTTCTAACCCTAGATCATCAATATAAAATGCGCGTGCTTGTCCTAGATCATGTGTTTTAAGATGTAAATGTCCAATTATCCCATCTTCTGGCCAACCTTGCCATCCTTCTTTAGAACGTTGAGCAATTAAATCATTGGCATCAACTTGTAGTGTATCCATTTTGACAAATCCATCATTCCATTGCCATCCTTCATCAGGACGGTCTTGATAGACCTCAATGCCGTTACCTTCTGGATCATTAAAATATAAAGCCTCACTTACAAGATGATCGCCACCACCAACCGCGATATTGAGTTGGCTAGCATGATAAAGGAAGTTTGCTAAGTCAACACGCGAAGGGAGAAGGTAGGCGATATGGAATAATCCAGCTTCTCTCAATCCAGGTTGACGACCATCAATCAATCTATTCAAAGTTAATGTATGTCCATGTTTACCGATATAAAAAATGGTTTATTGCTCAGTTTGTTTATTGATTGTAAAACCTAAAACATTAGAGTAAAAGTCAGTCATTGTATTTAAATCTTTAACGTTCAGAGTGATATTTGTAACTTGCGTTGCTTCTGATGAGTGAAAGGTATGCAAAGTGTAGTCCTCCTCAGATGAAAAAGTCATCTTTATTTAATATTTATACTAAGTATAATAAATATACTACAAGGAGGTGAAAAGAGCAAGTTTGAATCAAAAAAATTCCAAGAAGAATAATATCTCCTTGGAATAATTAACTATCAATGTATTAACCTAAATAAACATCTTGCGCATGGTCATCTTTTTCTAAAACATCTTTAGCAAATGGGCAAGAAGCAATGATTTTTAAATTATTATTACGCGCATATTCTACAACGCTGTTCACTAAATTTTTCCCTAAACCTTGTCCGCCTAGTTCATCAGATACACCAGTATGGTCAATATCGATTTCATTATTATCTACTTCTTTGAAAGTAATTACTGCTTGTGGATTATTCTCATCTTCTCCCACATAAAATTTATGATCGCCTTGTTTAATTTCTTCAGCCATTAACGTTCACTCCTTTAAAATGTTTATACATATATTTATCACTCATCTTAAATTTTAAAACATGATTAATGTTTTAAAGGCTTAGCTATTGCTTTTTTAGAAGGTTATAGATATAGTGATAAACGAAATAATTACGCTTTGTGGAGGGCTCATTTTGAAAAGAAAGGCAATTATCTTTATTACGTTATCATTAATTTTAATATTAAGTGGATGTAGTAAGAGTATAAATTCTAGCAAAAAAGACAATGTCAATAGTCACAACAAAATGAAAATATATACAACCGTCTTTGTATTTCAAAGTTTTACAGAACAAATTGGCGGTAAATACGTAGATGTAGAATCTATTTATCCTCCAGGTGCTGATTTACATTCTTATGAGCCTACGCAAAAAGATATGATTAATATTGCGAAAAGTGATTTATTCATCTACTCTAGCGATGGCTTAGACCCAGTTTCAGCTAAAATAACTCAATCAATTGAAAATAAAAATATGAAATTAGCCCTTGCAAGTGATTTAAATCAAAAAGAATTAATCCATTCCGATGATCACGATGAAGATGAAGGTCATAATCATGCTGAAACTGAAAACGACCCACATGTTTGGCTAGACCCAGTATTAGATCGCATTTTCGCTGAGAAAATCAAAGATAAGCTTATTCAAAAAGATCCTAAACATAAGTCATACTATGAAAAAAACTATAAAAAGTTAGATAAAGATATCTCAAATATCGATAAAAAGATGCAAAAAATCACTAAAAGCCCTAAACGTGAAAAAATTATTATTTCTCACGATTCTCTAGGCTATCTTACTCATCGTTATCATTTTAAACAAGAGGGCGTTAATGGAATGAATGATGAAGAACCAAGTCAAAAGAAGATATTGAGTATCGTAAAGAACATCAAAAATTCCAAGTCTCCTTATGTATTATATGAACAAAATATTACTTCTAAAATTACAGATGTGATAAAAAAAGAAACAGATACCCAACCTTTAAGTTTCCATAATTTAGCAGTACTTACTAAAAAAGAAAAAGACAATCAGTCAATCACTTATCAATCACTAATGAAAAAAGATATTGAATCGTTAGACAAAGCTTTAAATCAATAATTAAAAACCCTTTTAGAATGACATGTTCACTCTAAAAGGGTCTTTTCATATACTACTGATATCTTAAATAACTTACTGTAGTGTTATAGTATTCTTCAAAGCCGTGAATACCATCAGCGCCTCCTAAACCAGATTCGCGCCATCCTGCGTGATAACCGTTCACTACTTCTTCTGCTTCACAATTGGCGTAAACTTCACCAAATTTTAAACGTTCTGAAGCGGTCATCACTTCTTTAAAGTTTTCAGAGAAAATGTATGAAGATAAACCAGCATTTGTATCATTAGCGTCATCAATCACTTGATCGAAGTCGTTATACGTTGTAACCGCTAGGACTGGTCCGAATATTTCTTCTTTAAATACACTATCTTCAGGATTTACATGATCTAATACAGTTGGTTCGTAGAAGAAACCATCACGTTGTAATTTTTGTCCGCCCAATACTAATTTGGCACCGTTTTTCACTGCAGTTTCGACTTTTTCATGAATACTATTGAGTTGAGTTTGGTTAATAATAGCGCCGTAATCTGAATTCTCATCGAGTGGGTCTCCTACAGTTAATTGACTCATTTTGTTAGAAACCTTTTCAATAAATTCGTCATGAACATCTTCGTGAACAAAGATACGTTCAGGGCATGTGCACACTTGACCAGCGTTATTAATACGAGCTGTGACAATATAGTCTACAGCTTTGTCGATATCCGCATGAGGTGTAACGATAACAGGTGCGTTACCACCTAACTCAAGGTTTACCTTCTTAACTGTTTGTGCTGCATGTTCATATACTGATTTACCAGCACGCATACTACCTGTAAGTGAGATGAGTTGAATATCTTTATGCGTTGCAAGTTGTGTTCCAACCGTTTCGCCAGTGCCTGGAACAATTTGAATTAATCCAGCTGGTATTGTTGAAGCACGGAATAGTTCAGCTAATTTTAGTGTTAAAAGTGTTGTTTCTTCACTAGGTTTAATAACGACTGAGCACCCCGTAACAACAGCGGGAATAACTTTTCGCATTAAAACCATAATAGGGGCATTCCAAGGAACGATACCTGCTGTCACACCAATAGGTTTCTTCGTAATTTGGATAATTTCGTTTTCTACGCTATTTTGAAGTACTTCGCCTTTATTACTCATACTTAAACTAGTCATATAATCAATAAATGCGATAGACTTATCAATTTCACCATAAGCTTCAGCTAACGTTTTCCCTTGTTCTTTCACATATAATTGTGCTATTTCATCGCGATTTTGTTCTAATAATGGAATGAGTAATTTTACATGTTCAGCACGTGTAGGTTGAGGAACGCGTTCCCATTCACGTTGAGCATGTTTAGATTTTTCAATTGCGTTATTGACTTCTTCTTTAGTCGCAAATGTAATTGTATCGAATTTTTCCCCTGTAGCAGGATTAATCACATCCATCGTTTCATTCGATTGACTCTCGATAAATTCATTATTAATAAATAGTTGATTTGTCATTTAAGACACCTCCACAATTTATATTCCCGAAATTTTTTATCCTAATTTTGAAAATTAAAAACATATATAGAGTAATAATCTTTGAGAAATATGAAGGGGAAGTAAGATACATTTAACAAAAAAGCCAGACGAGCATTAACAGCTCGCCTGACTCATATTTAGTGTCTAAGAAAACCTTTATATATGACAGGGATAAGCAAGATAAAACCAAATAGTCCCATAATTGGGAATACCTTACCAATCAGTGAGATAAATCCAATAAATGTACAAATGAAAGTAATGATAGCCATCACAATAATTAAACTAAAATAACGTTTTGTAAAGGGTTGGCTAAAACGTGTAGCAAATGCATACATTAGACCTACAACAGTATTATATATTACTAACACCATAATCACAGACATAATTGTGCCGATAGAAGGTGAAATCTGTTTTGCTAAGAGTAGCGATGGTAATGCCACATGTTTTATTTTATCGAACTCAGTAATTAATCCTAGATTAATCATTAGCAATAGGAAAGTAATGATGAGACCACCAATTAAGCCACCATAAACAGTCGATTTCTGAAACTTCAACTTACCACCCATAACTGTTAGAAAACTGAAAGCAGCGGCAATCTGTAGACTGGCGTAGTTGATTGCATCGAACCACCAACCTGGAGAAATTGATTTATTGTTATTAGAATATTGATTCGCGGCAGTAAAATCAATGTGACCAGTAACAAAATAATACACAGCAATCATTACTACTACAGCGACTAGGAAAGGTGTAACCCCACCAAGTACAGCAATTAATCGATCAAACTGTAAAAACAACGTGAGTAATATTAGCACTACTAAGATTAAAGAACTTAGCCAAAAAGGTATGCCAAAGCTCTCGTTAATTGTTGATGCACCACCTGCCGTCATAATAATAGCAAGTGAAAATAAAAATATAGTCAGTATGATATCGAAAACTTTTGCAATCAAAGGATGTAAATAGAAATTGATTGATTCAGAATGATTTTGAGATTTAAGACGGAAGCCAGTGTGTAAAACAAATATTCCACCTAAAGTAACGATAAGACCAGTAATGATAATTCCAGCGATACTATAGATACCATTACTTGTGAAAAATTGAAATATTTCCTGACCTGTCGCAAATCCAGCGCCAACGACCACGCCAACGAAAGCGAAGGCAACGATGATGGATTCTTTAACAGTATTCATTTAACATGCATATCCCTTCAAATTTATATATTTTAAAGATGTCGTATGTATTCATTTATTTTAAAAAATTGAAAAATCACATCTATCTATTGTAGATGATATAGACGAAAAAATAAACAGTAAAGTTCATCACATATGTACTATTGTATAAATGTGACGTACGATAATTTGACTTTAGTGTATAATTAATATGTATCATAAACTTAAGATACTCAGTAATTGTAAGTTTAATTTTAATCAATTTAATTATTTTTATACATTTACAAAAGTTTTAAGCAAATAATAATGCATTTATACATCATTTTTGATAGTATTAGGCAATATTGAATATATTAGGCAAGTAAATAGATTAAGAAGGTGTTCATATGTCATTGGACTTACCCATTATGCTGATGATAGTTCTATTTCTAGCATTAGGGATTTTTAGTCAATGGTTAGCAGATAGAATTAAATGGCCATCTATAGTAGTTATGGCGATTGTTGGTTTACTCGTTGGCCCGATATTAGGTATCACTAATCCTAAAGAAGCGTTAGGATCTGAAGTGTTTAGTCCAATCGTTTCCTTAGCTGTTGCAATTATTTTATTTGAAGGTAGCAGTAATTTAGATTTTAGGGAACTTAAAGGAATTTCTAAAGCGGTTATTCGAATCATAACAGTCGGCGCAGTTATTGCATGGATTTTAGGTGCGATAGCCTTACATACAATCTTAAACTTTCCAATCTCCGTATCCTTTGTCATGGGAGGACTCTTTTTAATTACAGGTCCAACTGTGATTCAACCATTATTAAAACAAGCGAAAGTAAAGAGGAATGTTGACTCTATATTAAGATGGGAAAGTATTATTCTCGACCCAATTGGTCCGATGCTTGCATTGACAGCATTTTATATCTTCCAAATTATTGAACAAGGTATAAGTTTCATTGTTATTCTCATATTCGTACTGAAAATATTAGCCGTTGTCGTAATCGGCTTTGGTGCGTCATATTTATTTAATTGGTTCATACGCCAAGATATGATTCCACAAAATTTAATGCCACCTATCCAATTCGTTTTTATTCTCTTAACATTTAGTGTTTGTGATGCAATATTATCGGAATCTGGATTATTAGCGGTGACAATTTTTGGTTTAATAATGGCACGTAAAAAACGTCATGATTTAATCTTTAAAGAATCAGATCATTTCATCGATAATGCATCTTCTATATTAGTAAGTACAGTCTTTATTTTAATCACGTCATCACTTACGAAAGATGTATTACTTAATGTAGTATCATGGCAACTCTTTATTTTCTGTATTGTCATGATTGTCTTAGTTCGACCTATTTCAGTGCTTTTCTCAACATTTAAAACTGAAATTTCTAAGAAAGAACGAGCGATTGTTGCAATGATGGCGCCAAGAGGGATTGTCGTATTAACAGTGGCCCAATTCTTCTCAGGATTATTTATGGATGACAAAGTAGCTATGGCGAAGTATATCACGCCCGTGACATTCGGCTTAGTATTTATTACCGTGGTCATTTATGGCTTTAGCTTTACACCATTAAGTAAATTATTCGGTGTCGCTAGTAATGAACCGCCAGGTGTAATTATAGTAGGTGAGAGTGAGTTCTCATTCCACCTAGGGGTGAATTTACGAGATCATGGTATTCCAGTTATGATGTTCAATTTATTTGAAAATACATCTGAGAAAGCACATGAAGCGGGATTTGAAGTCTTCAAAGGTAATTTATTATCAAGTAATGATCGTATTTACTCCGACTTACTTCGATATAATAAATGTATCTTAATGACACAGTCATTTATTTTCAATAGTTTGGCATTTAATGAATTAGTACCAGAATTCGGATTAAATAATGTAGATATGATGCCTGTTTCTTTCAATGATGAACAGGCGAGAAATAACTTGAGTGGCCCGATTCGTAATCATATTTTATTTGATGAAAATCACAGCCCACGCTGGTTTAATAATTACATTACACAACACAATATAGTAGAAGTGCCAGCAGAAGAGTACCATGAACTTACAGATAAAGACATGTTGATTTACTACATTAGTGAAGATAAAGAAGTCACATTCAAACGTAGTAATAGAGAATTACCAGAAAATGACACAGGTGTTTATGGTATTTTAAGAGATGCACATGCATGATAATGACTAAGGTCATTTTAATGTAAACTAATAACCCGTAGATGAAGTTGAGTCATCTACGGGTTTATTTGTGAATATTATGATATAAAAAGGTCATCCGGCTCCTGTGGGAATAGGGCGAGTTAAAAACTTGCTGAGCAAGATTGAGACCGTCCCCACGGAGAGCAAGATGACCTTTAAATAGAATTCACTTTATTTATGACAAGAAACTAAGGATTTTATGCTTAGTATTCCTATTTATTTTAAATATCTATCATGCATTAGAATTTTTAAGATATCAATTTGGTCTTGCAACTCTTTACCAACATTGGTATCTTTTATTTTTTTACGTTGTAATTCTTCATCTACAACTCGCTTCACTGATAGTTCGTCAGATCCGTCTGATAATACCTTTTCTTTAGTATTGAACTCTTGATGAGCCACCAATTGCATACCGAATGAGTTATAAAGCAGTGTATACCCAGCAATACCCGTCGTTGATTGATAGGCTTTAGAGAAACCACCATCGATGACAAGCATCTTACCATCAGCTTTGATTGGATCTTCACCGTCGATTTCTTTAACAGGTGTGTGACCATTAATAATTCGACCTTCATCTGGATTTAATCCAAAGTCTTTCAACATCTTGCGAATCATATCAACATCTTCACGTAAGTGATAATATGGATTCTTTTCCTCTTTATGAGAAGCTTTGTCTTCTATAAAGTAGCGTTCAAATGTTGTCATTGCACGCTTGCCAAATAGAGATGAATACTTACCAGTCCATAAATACCATACTAGGTCAGTTGATATATCATCAGTGATTTCTTTATGGTCAAAAGCTTTGCGTACATGGTATTCAAAGACATCTAATAACTCACGTCCACTTAACTGCTCGCCTTCGATTTCGAAAGATTCCATTTCTCCATTTTCATCAACGGGGATACACCCATGAATCAGAAGGTTGCCATTGTATGGAAGGTATAGTTTACCTTCGCGCATTAAGAATGACATATGACGACGTAATTTCTCAGATTGTTGGAATGAAAGAAGTAATTTATCTACAACTTCCTCTTCTTCAGGCAATAATTTCGCCGGATCGTTTCGGTCTACAGTTTGGAAACAAGTATCTTTAAGGGGATAAGTTTTGCCATAAACTGTAATTTCATTGTTGTCATAATCAATTTTTTCTAATACTAAACGTTCTTCCATTTCGAAAGAAGAGCGACGCTTAATAATAGGCATTTCGAGTTTAAATTGAATCATAGCAATCGCTTGATGTATTTTAGTGATTTGGCTTTCTTCACGTTTGGTTAAACTTGCATCTTTATCAGGACGTTTCTTAGGCTTGAAAGCAGGGTTCTCAGCGTCGTAATACTTTTCAGCTAAAGTAAGTAAAGGACGTAAGTTAATGCCATAAGCATCTTCAATAATATCTAAGTTATCATAGCGTGCACAGATACGAAGTAAGTTAGCTAAACATACTTTAGAGCCTGCATAAGCGCCTATCCACAACACATCATGGTTACCCCATTGAATATCAACTGAATGATAGTTTATGAGTGTATCCATAATCTTGTCTGGTTTCGGTCCACGGTCATAAATATCACCAACTACGTGAAGATGATCTACTACAAGACGTTGGACGGTATATGATAAACCGATAATAAGATCGTCAGATTGTTCTAATTCAATAATTTGGTTAACTAAAGTTTCATAATAGGGCTTTTTATTATGAAATTCATTACTTTTATATAGTAGCTCTTCAATAATATAAACAAATTGTTCAGGTAAAGCTTTACGTAGTTTAGATCTAGTATATTTTGATGAACAATATGTAATGAGTTCTATCAGACGTTCAATAGTAGTGATATACCATACGTTGAGTTTACCTATGGAATCAAAATTATTTTTTACTAATTTTAATTTTTCTTCTGGATAATACACTAAGGCTGCTAAGTCATCAATCTCTTGTTGAGATAATTTATTTTCGAATATATCATTGATTTTTGCTCGAACGTTTCCTGAACCATTACGTAAAACGTGCTGGAAAGATTCATATTCACCGTGTAAATCACTCACAAAGTGTTCTGTGCCTTTAGGTAATTCTAAGATAGATTCTAAATTAATGATCTCTGTTGCTAATTTCTCAGCACTATCAAATTTTTGAGAGAGTAAATCTAAATATTTTTGTTTCATTTCACTTTCAGTAATAGGAGTCATGCTTAGTCACCTCTGTTAAATATTTCCATCACATATGCATTATTTTAAAAAGTAATGCGCTTACATAAATTATCTTTAAAATGTAGTGTTTTTTCAATGATAGCGTACTAAAAATTTTAATTTGTATGAAAAAAGCTGAGTAAACCCTAAATAAGGCTTACTCAGCTAAACTTATTTAACATTTTTGCGTCTTTTCATGAAGTAACGGATAACGAAGTAAATAATAGCGATAATGATGATGACATACATGATACGTGAGTATGTATGAATGCCATTCATTAGAGCGCCGAAACTATCACTTAATAAGCGTCCAAGTAAAATAAGTGCGAAATTCCAAATTGTTGTTCCTAATAAGGAAAGGATAGTAAATTGAACCACATTCATACGGTTAATGCCAGCCGGTATAGTAATTAGCACACGTAATACTGGTACGAAACGACACAAGAAGACAGCCCATGCACCATATTTTTTAAACCAATCATTGGCACGTTTTAAATCTTTACTTTTTAATTTCATCCATTTACCATGACGGTCCACAAATCGATATAATTTTTCCTCAGATATAAGTCTACAAATATAGTACAAAATGAGTAGACCAATAAACGAAGCTATAGTAGCAATAATTAATAGTGTCCATATAGATAAGTGGGATTTCACTGATAGTAAACCAGCAAAGGTAAGAATAATCTCTGAAGGAACTACAGGTAAGACGTTCTCTAATAAGATTAAAATAAATATAGCGGTATAGCCCCACTTACTAATAAACTCTGTAATAATCTGTTCCATTAATAACTCGTTTCTCCTTTAAATTAAGCAATGTTAATACATTGTATGTTAATTATAATAGATAATAACAATAATTGCTTAAAATTGATAATAAAGGCAAACTTACTTTGTACGAAATTATCGAATAGATTTGATTAAAGTATGATATAAACCACTAGCTTCTTCATCACTATGAACCCCGTAAGCATTCATACGTCCATCTTTAAATAGAGTAAATTCATAATTTTCATATTTGATAAGTTTAGCGAATGAAGTAGCTTTTACAATATTTCCAGGGAAATGATTTGAGTAATCAAATGCATGTTTAGGCATTCTAAATAGGTACGTGTGACCACACATTTGCTCAATAGTATTTTCTTGTTTTGTTTCTAATAAGTCATATTGATGGTTTTCACACACTGGGCATTCATTATTTTTCAATATATCTACGTTCATCGCTTTATAACCAAGATCAAACGCATCGATGGTAATCATTTGCTTTGAAAATCCTTTTCCACTTAAGTAGCGAATCACTTCAGCCACTTCATAACTTGCTACAATTGAAACAATAGGTGGGAGAACACCATTAATAGCACAACTTTCTCCAGTCTCAGGTATGGTTTGCATGAGACATTTTAAACAAGGACCTTGGTAATCAATGCCGTAAACAGTTCCTTTACTACCTACAGCTGCTCCATAGACCCACGGTATTTCATACTTATGACACACTTCATTTATGAGAAATCTTACTTTAAAATTATCCATTCCATCAATAATGATGTCTGGATTAATCTCACTTACGATATCCTCAATATTTGAAGAAGTGACTTCAACATCATAAGCAGTAAGAGTGACTTCTGAGTTGATTTGACTCACCTTATTTTTTACAGCTTCAACTTTAGAAACAAGATGATAGGCATCTTCTTCATCATAAAGCGTCTGACGATGTAAATTTGATGTTTCAACGATGTCCATGTCTATAACTGTAAGATGATTAGCACCCATGCGAGCAAGCTGGTCTATGATATGGCTCCCTAAAGCTCCAGCACCAAAGACAAGTATTTGTGATGTAGAAATTTGATGTTGTCCGTCTTCGCCAAAAGGGTGAAATCTCGTTTGTCTATCGTAGCGTGACATTATAGAAAACCTAAACCTTCAGTAGGGCTTGATGCTTGTGCAGTATATTTTACTGGTATTCGTCCAGCTTCGTATGAAAGTCTACCCGCATTAATTCCAAGCTTCATTGCTTCAGCCATTTTTATAGGATCTTTAGCTGCAGAAATCGCTGTGTTGAGTAATATACCGTCAGCGCCTAGCTCCATTGCATGACATGCATCTTTCGGTGAACCGATACCTGCATCAACAATAACCGGTACCTTTGCATTTTCAATAATATAACTTAAATTAAGTGGATTATTAATACCACGACCAGTTCCAATAGGGGATGCAAGTGGCATGACTGCATGTACACCTAGTTCTTCCAAACGTTTCGCCAAGACGAGGTCATTTGAGATATATGGACATACGATATATCCTTTTTCTAAAAGTACTTTACAAGCTTCATATGTTTCAAATGGATCAGGAAGTAACGTTTCGTCATCGCCAATAACTTCAACCTTTATCATGTCACATACACCTGCATGGTTAGCAATTTCAGCAATTCTAATTGCTTCTTCAGCTGTTTTAGCACCTGCTGTATTCGGAAAAGTTATAAAGTCTTTTAAGTTAACGTTAGCTAAAGGATTGGGTAAATCACGATCATATAAATTCATACGACGAACAGCAAAGGTTAAAACGTTTGTTTCAGAAGCTGCAATTGCTCGTGATTGAATATCTTCATTGTCAAATTTACCAGTACCTAATAATAAACGAGATTGTAATTCTAAATTTCCAATTTTAAACATTTTATCCGCCTCCAACAATTTCTAATAATTCTAATCGATCATCTTCTCTAACAGTATGTTCATGATACTTATCTTGTTTAATTAATTCTTTATTGAATTCAACGATAACGCGCTTAGGATCTAATTCTAGTGCTGTTAAAACATCATAAATTGATTGTTCTTGGTCAAAGCTGAATGAGTCTCCGTTAATAATACACTTCATAATTGTTCCTCCTTTTCACACTAAAGCTTGAATAACGGGGTGGTTTAATGCCAGAAATTAACCAATTTGCTATATCGCGTCCAATTACGGGAGATAATAAAATCCCATTACGATAGTGTCCTGTAATAACGAACAAGCCATCATCAATTTGATCCATCAGTGGCATTTCATTATTCGTGTAAGGACGAACACCTGACCATTCTTTTAGAACACGACTATTCTTAAGTTCTGGAACACGAGCGCTTGCATGATCTAAAAGCCAATTCAAACCGCCTTCTGATGTGCCTACAGAGTAATTGTTAAATTCACTTGTTGCTCCTATTAAGAAACGATTGGGTTGTTTTGGAACGATATAACATCCATTAGTCATAAATAATGTCTCTTCAAGATCTAGTTCATCGTTTTCAAGTAATAGAACTTCGCCTTTAACTCCAATGACTTCTCTAGGAAGAGAGTAGTTTTTTAATAATTGAGAGGACCAAGCACCACTTGCAACGATCACTTTATGTGCTTCAATAGGTGACATTTGGTCAGTACACACAGCGTAGTAGCCATTTCTTCTATCAATCGATTGAACCTCTTGGTGATAATATCGTGTGATGTGATGTTGTTGTAACGATTTAAACAAAGCTTTCGTGTATTTATTAGCATTGATTTGACCATCATTTGGTATATGAATTGCGCCATAAGCTGGTTCAACATTCCCATTGGTAAGCTGTATAAGTTCATCATTGGATAGTAGTTTGACACTAGAATCCATTTGTCTAAGGAACTCATATTGACGTGTGAGTGATTCGAGGTCATCTTCTTGGTTAGCAATCTTAATAAGTCCTGAATCTTTGAACTGTATGTCGATTCCAGTCTCATTTAATAAAGATTCGCTTAATTTAGGAAACATCTCACGCGATTCAATGGCTAATTTATATAAATCGTTATCTTCAGTAAATTCATTTTGTGCTCCTAACATGCCTCCAGCTTTATATGAAGCATGTTTACCTGGAACATCTCGGTCGATGATCGCGATGTCATAATTTGTTGCGCTTAACTGTCTAGCAATTGACATACCTATGACACCAGAACCAATAATAAGTACATCATGCATGTTGCAACCACTTCCTTCTTAATTCCTTAATTTCTTTTAAAGACGCATTCATGAAAAATGAAATAGCACAAATACCATCAAATCCATATTCCAACTTTGAAATCGTATGTTCAGAAATTCCTCCTATAGCATAAATAGGTATAGGTAGATTTAATACTTCTACGATTTCATCATGTGAACGTGGTGTATCACCCGGATGTGAGGGAGTAGGGAAAATATGACCGTAAAAAACATAATCAAGTCCTTCATCTATACATGTATAAATAGTATCTATGCTATGTGTGGACATACCCACTTGGATTTCTGGATGTGATTTTTTATATGCAAAAGCTGTTTTAACATTTTCTTTAAAATGAATACGACTAAGGTTTAATTCTTCTAATAATGCCGTGTCACTATGAATAATCATTTTATCCTTAGGAAAACCTTGGTTAATGAGTTGAATCAAAATCTTCTTTAATTCATTTTTTGGCATAGACGTTCGAAATAATAGAGCATCAATGCCTTCCTCGATATTTAAGAAGTGTTCTAAGTCTTGTGTTGTAAGTGTCTTATCGTAAGTTATTGCGGTAAATATGTGCATCACCTCAAATTTATAAATAAAAAAACGCTACCTCCCTGAATGGGAAATAGCGCTTAAATCATCTATATAAGTCCTAAAACTCTTTTGTCGCCACTTCCCTACGCCAGTATGAACTGGATCAGGTTCTAGGAATTATAAAGTCACTTCTTTACTCTCAGCCCTAAACAAAGGCACTTCCAGTGGATTGATATGAAATTGTATCAAAAAAATTTCAAACGTTTTCTTTGAATTCAGTTTACTATTTTTAGGAATATTCTTCAAACTTCTTTAGCTTTTATTAATCATATTCAATTTATGCATAAAATTACATATATGCTTCATATAATGAATAAAAAATAATTACTTTAATGTTTTAAGCTACTCAATTTTATAAAAATTATGGTTTTAGACTTCATTATATAAGTGAATCTAAATCACATGCTTAAAACTGGAGATTCCGGTAAAATATACGAAAAATATACATTTTTTAAAGAAATTTCGTCTAAACTATTGTAACCGTTTTCACAACGTGCTATATTATATAAAAATTGTAGCGCTACAACTTAAAAAGTTGTTCTAAAAAGGGTAGTTTTAACAGTCATCGCAGGGAATTTCTGAAACTTAACGACATCTTATATAGAAACAACATAATTTAAATGGAAGTAGGAAACAAATATGAATGAAAAACGCAGTAATGTACGCTGGTATTTTGCAATTGGGTTCTTTCTCATCGGCGTAATTGCATATATGGATAGGTCTAATATTTCATATATTGCAGCTCCAATGATGAAAGATTTAGGTATGACAAAAACACAATTTGGTTTATTAGCCTCATTTTTCTCACTAGGTTATGCATTTATGCAAGTGCCTTCTGGAATGTTAGCTGAGAAGTTCGGTCCTCGTAAAATGATTACTATAGCTCTCGTATGGTGGAGTGCATTTACAATTTTGACAGGTATGATTAAACATCACGGTTTATTATATTTTGTAAGATTTTTATTCGGAGTGGGTGAAGCCCCAATGTACCCATCGAATGCCGTATTTAACTCATTTTGGTTTGCTAAAAATGAAAAAGGAAGAGCTTCAAGTGCTCTTTTAGCTGGGTCTTATTTTGGACCAGTACTAGCACCGATTATCACAATTGCAATTGTTAATGCCTTTAACTGGCAAGCAGTATTTTATATCTTTGGTGCAGTTGGTATTGTTATGGCTATCTTATGGGCAATCATTGCTAAAGATTTACCTGAGCATCACAAAATGGTAAGTGAAGCGGAGAAGAAATATATCATTGAGCATCGTGATATTGTTGCAACTGAAAAGTCTTTACCACCCTGGAAACGTTTCTTAAGTCACTTTAGTTTCTATGCAATTGCACTACAATATTTTGTAGTACAATTCGTTATCGCATTATTCTTAATTTGGTTACCAACATATTTGGCTGAGCAATATCATGTGGATTTCAAAGATATGGCAATCAGTTCATTACCATGGTTGTTTATGTTCTTCCTAATACTCTCAGCTGGAGCAATCTCAGACAAAATTTTAAATTCTGGGCAGTCACGATTTGTAGCGCGTGGTGCGATTGCTATCGCTGGATTTGTAGTGTTCTCTGTATCAATCTTTTTAGCAGTTCATACTGATAACTTATACATGACAATTGTTTGGTTATCCTTATGTTTAGGTGGCGTAGGTATTTCAATGGGTATGAGCTGGGCAGCAGCGACTGACCTTGGTCGTAACTTCTCAGGCACAGTGTCTGGTTGGATGAACTTATGGGGGAACATCGGCGCACTAATTAGCCCATTACTTGCCGGTATAGTAGTCGATCAACTAGGTTGGTCAATGACATTACAATTATTAATTGTTCCTGCAGTTATAGCTGCTATTCTATGGTTCTTCGTTAAACCAGATCAACCACTTGTTGTAGATGAAGAACAATCAAATTAATATTTTTATCTCGAACATACTAAGATTCCCAAACCACTCATCTTAGTATGTTTTTTTATTTTCTTCTGAATTTACAAGAGTTTAAAGCATGATGTTTCAGGTTATCTATGTATTAAACTGTTAAGAAGTTGAGGAGATGACTCATATGATTATCATTAATGCTAAGATTAAAGTTGATGAAAATAAACGCGAAGATTACTTACAATTAATGGCTGACTTAGTGGAACATTCTAGACAAGAAAAAGGAAATTTATTCTATCATCACTATGAAGATGTAAGCGAAGCGAATACATTTGTGGTGGTTGAGAATTATAAAGATGAAAATGCTGTTGAAGAACACAATCAATCTGAACACTTCCAAATATTTAGCCAAAATATTAGTAAATTTATTACTGAGGAACCTAAGATAGATGTAAGTCGAACAGTAGAAAAATAATTCAATTCGCACGTTCAACATAAATGAATAATCAGTGTTATAATTGGTAAGTAAATGCAACACTTATGAACATCATAGATTATAAAAAATGAACGAGACAATGTTATTCAACTCATAAAATTCAATTGTCTCGTTCTTTCTTATGTTCTTATTTGGGGATGTAAATTAGAAAGGAAGATTAAAGTGAATCACGTACTTAATTCACTGACCCGTGTTGATAAATCTAAAATTGATTATTATAAAGGGTTAAGACAAGGATTATTACTTATTATACCTGCTTTAATAGGCTATTTTTTTGGATTTTTCAATTTTGGCTTATTAATATCAACAGGTACACTTGCACATGTCTATGTGTTTAAAGGCTCAACGCAATCTATGTTAAGAACAGTTATTATCTGCTCACTGTCGTTCTCACTTTGTATGATGTTAGGTACGTTAACGATTATACAGCCGATAGTATTTGGTCTTATCTTACTTGTTGTAGTTGCGGTACCGTATTATATTTTTAATGCACTCAAAGTAGCTGGACCGTCTTCTACCTTCTTCTTAGTAACATATTGTTTGCCTATTAATTTACCTCATGCGCCAGAAGAAGCATTACTACGTGGGTTAGGCATTCTTATTGGTGGTATATTAGCGACAATAACTGTAATGTTAACCATCTTATTTACCAAAGTTAAAGCAGAAGATAGAGCGATTAACGCGGATTTTGCTACAATTCATAACTTGTTACATCATTATAATGACCCTGAAGCGTTTAAAACATACGCGAGAAATGCTGTAACTGAATTTAGAACATCGGAAAAGCTCCTTATCACTTCTACATCAGGTGGTAATGGAAAGTTAAGTTCACGTTTCCAAAAGTTAATACTCCTACATACTGCAGCACAAGGTATCTATTCAGAGTTACTCGAATTAAATGAGAAAAATGTTCGTCCTATTCCACAAGATCTTATTGAAATGATGGATCATATCTATAATGGAATACAACAACCTCGAACTTCAAGACCATGGACAAAGCCTGTGGACGTACCTTCAGAATTTGAAAATTTATTGAATCATATATTGAAAATCGATGAAATGGTACATGCGAACGACAATCAAATTGAACATGAAGCCGATATTCGCAAACCACTTTATAGTAAACGTATTTATCAAAATTTAACTTTTGATTCAATCGTCTTCAGAAATGCGCTACAATATACGGTTATTATGGCTATAGCAATATTTATTGCGCTAGGATTTAATATTCAAAAGGCTTATTGGGTACCACTTTCAGCACATACTGTATTACTCTCAAATATGACGACAATCCGTTCACTTGACCGTGCATTAGCAAGAGGAATAGGTACAATTATTGGCGCCCTTATTTTGTCAGGCATATTAGCCTTAAATATTAATCCGTTAATTGCAATATTAATCATGGGTGTTTCAGCAGTGATGACTGAAGCATTTGTTGCGGCAAACTATGCATTTGCTGTTATTTTCATTACTACGCAAGTAATTATGCTGAATGGTCTAGCTTCGCATAATTTAAGTATAGAAATTGCTTATACACGTATCATCGACGTTATATTGGGTATTGTCATAACTGTTATAGGGATATTCTTAGTTGCCAGAAACACGGCTTCCTCCATGTTACCAGGAGCGATTGCAGAACTAGTTCGTAAAGAAGCCACGCTATTTCATTATTTATTTTCTAAAAATAAATACGAAACGGATGAAGTAGATAAGGGAGAACGTTTAAATTTAAACGTAAAAATCAGCAACGTCACTCAAATGTATAATTCTGCTAATGGAGAATTGTTCAGTAATAAAGAGGTTGTGCGATATTATTATCCTAGTATCTTTGCGTTAGAGGAAATTAGTTTTATGTTAGAAAGGGCGATGAATAACAAACATCGTATAACTATTGATGATGAGCAAATGGGTGAGTACCTCTTAGCGTTTGAAAATATTGCCAAACATTTCCAACTACAAGGTAGTTTAGAGGAAAGAGAGTTAAGTCATTTACCTCAATATAATTATATTCGATCAGCATTAATTAATATTCAGCGTAACAGTGTTCACGCACGTAAAGATATCACAGAGAATGAAGAAGAACATCATACTTCAAATGACTCTCAATCAAAAGGTTAGTAAGTGTACCTTTCGTTTAATAACTCATGATAGTGGTAAATACTATTAAAAGTTATTTTATTGGGAGGTAAAGTTATGCCTTGGACAATGGACGATTACCCACAAAGTTGGAAAAATTTCGATGAACTTGAACGTAAGAAGGCAATAGACATCGGAAATGCTATGCTAAAAGATGGCTATAAAGAAGGCGACGTGATTCCTATTGCTACACAACAAGCTGAAAATTGGTATAAAGACGCGTCTAAAGAAGAATTAGATGAATTAAAGAATAAACATATCACACAACACCAGAAAGATCAGTCAGCTAATCCAAAATTAAATGACGAAAATATACATGTTTATTACGAAGACAATGAATGGAAAGTTAAAACTGAAGATGCTAAACAAGCTTCAGATACATTCGATCAAAAGCAAGACGCCGTGAAACGTGCGAACGAGATTGCTGACAATAAAGGAACTAAAGTCATCGAACATAAAAAAGATGAATAGATTAAATTGAACCGCGTAAGTGCTCATACTTATGCGGTTTTAGTTTGCTTACTTAAATGAGGCGAAAGTATGATGGGCTAACGTTTCTCTATCGATTTCAATTCCGATATAATGGAGGTGTATAGAAAACGGAGGTCGAGATATATGTACGTAGAAAGAAAGCCTTCATTATATGTCGAAGACTTAAGAAATGAATTCAAAAATAGTTTAAATAACTTTCAGGATAGTGAGGCAGCATTTGATACACTATTAGGCTTTGTTGAACTAGACCATGTGTATTCTTCCGCACTTAAAGAAATTAGTACGAAGTTAAGTATTTTAGATGAAAATTTTAATTATCAATTTAAACATAATCCCATACATCATATGGAAAGACGAGTTAAAGAAATGCACAGCTTAGTTAAGAAACTAAGTCGTAAAGGGCTTGAAGTGAGTGCACAAAGCGCCAAAGAGAATATCATGGATATTGCAGGTATTCGAGTGGTTTGTAATTATTTAGATGATATTTATGTGATTGAACAAATGCTACTCAAACAAGAAGACGTTAAATTGTTGAAGCGAAAAGATTATATTGAACATCCCAAAGAAAATGGCTATCGTAGTTTGCATATTGTGGTATCCATTCCTGTCTTTTTAGCTGATGCTGTAGAAGTGACGCCAGTAGAAATTCAAATTCGTACAATTGGTATGGATATGTGGGCAAGTTTAGAACATAAGATTCGATATAAGAATGACGCAGACACTGAAAAGTATAAAGGATTACTTGAACAATGTGCGACTGATATTACAAATGTTGAAAGTAAGATGCAACAAATCCATTCAGAGATATCGAGTAATTAAAGTGTATTATAGAATGAATTTTATTAACCATCTGGTCACACAGATGGTTTTAATTATGTTAAATTCAATAACCACTTTATTTTGGCTATATTTATATAAAAATTATTTATATGTTATTATTATTTTAATTGATATATTAGAAATACGAGGTTATTTATGATTAAGCAGAATTTTACAACTAAGGTTTATCCACTGAAACGATTTAAAGATGAATATAGCGAAGTCGCATACGCAGGAGATATGAATTCTAATAATGTAATTGTCTTTATCCACGGAGCATTATTAACTTATAAAATAATGACAATGTTCGAACCCTATTTTAGAGAATATAAAATGATCTTTGTGAATTGTCCTAGTAGAGGAAAGAGTTCTGATTTAGACAGGGATACACACACGCTTGATGATTACTCTGAACGTATTTATGATGTCTTAACGCAAGTGGTTGAGGAACAACAAATTCACGAATTAAGTATCGTCGGTTATTCAATGGGAGGTATGATTGCAACGCGTCTACTTAAATACAATACTCTCCCCATTACTCATCTTATTTATTTACATAGCGCAGCTAAAATTACCCCAGATGCTAGTATGCTCGCGCGTCTATTTACAAATAATAGTAAGAGGGATATTTTGAAGGACGAAGTGAAAGCAGTTAAAAATCTTCCTCAATACATCTTGAACAAAACCATTTATGCTCATAAAGAGAATGCGTTAGATTTAATACAATTTGTCGCTCCAATAAAAACCATCATTACCGACATACTCTATACTATTAAGACAGATTACTTACCTGATATAGATGAAATAAAGCAGTTCCCTAAAATCATGTTCATGTCTGGTAAAGAAGATCAAATTATTCCATACACAGATTCACAAGCCACACTTGAAAAGTTTAAACAACTGGGTGGTGAAACAAAAGAAATATTATATCCAGGAATAGGTCATATCGATTTTCCTAGTGTGTTGGAAACAACTTCTAAAGATCAAATAGGCGTAGTAGACCACATTAAAAATTGGATTTCGAATTAAATGAAAAAGTTAGACGGAAGGGCGTCTTAAATTTACAAAAGGTGTTGCTAATGACGTTACGTTATTTAATAAAGTGTAATTAGGAGGTGAAAATCTATGTCTAATTATACAACGGGAGAGATAGCACAAAAATGTAGCGTTTCTGTGAGAACAGTTCAATATTATGATAAACAAGGGATACTTAGCCCAAGTCAAATGACAGACGCTAATCGGCGTCTTTATACAGACCAAGAAGTTAAGAAACTTGAACTAATTATTTTACTTAAGGAATTAGGTTGTTCAATAAAAGATATAAGATTGTTGTTGAAAAATAATCAATCCCTTAAGGCATTGAACGCTATGTTAAAAGTTAAAGAAGAAGAACTTCAAGAGGATATTAAATCTAAGGAAGTTATCATTAAGAAAATTAAAGATATTTGTAAGTACTTTAACACAACGTCAAATTCACCAATTACACATTTATATGACATAGATCATGTTATGAAACAAACGTCAAATTTAAATAGTTTTAGAAAGAAAATGTGGTTTAGTACCGGCGTTATAAGTCTCATTCAGTATACAGGACTCATCGCAACTATTGTGAAAAAGGACAAAACACCATTCATATCTACTGTGCCAATAACATTTAGTTATGCCTTAATATTAACTTTCTTCTATAAAAATAATGTTTCTTACTTATGTCCTAATTGTCAAAATGTATTTAATCCTAACACATTTGACTTTATTAGAGCTCAGCACACACCGAATACCAGAAAACTGAAATGTCCAAAGTGTCATGAAACACATTTCTGTGTTGAAGTTTCCAAAACTTAAATAGAAAATAGATACTAACCTTGACGTAATATTACGTTAAGGTTTTTTATTTTGAAAAATAATAACAACTAAAGAAAGCGCTTGCAAAATAAAAACGTGTATATTACCATACTTGTATACAAGTTAAGATGTTCAAGTTTGGAGGGTGGAGACAATGACTTATGGCTATCCTAAAAAGTGGATGGAAAGTTTAACAACCGGAGAGTCTATTGCAGCTGAAATACGTTTAGGAATCGTAAGCGGAGAAATCTTAGCTGACACATTATTAACAGAGAATCAAATAGCCAAGCAATTTAATGTTAGTCGCTCTCCAGTTAGAGATGCTTTCAAATTGTTACAAACTGACCAATTAATACATCTTGAACGTATGGGAGCTCAAGTTTTATCTTTTGGAGATCAAAAGAAAAGAGAAATGTATGATTTACGTCTCATGCTTGAATCTTTCGCATTTTCAAGATTAAAAGGTCATGACACACAAGCGATAGCTAAAGAAATGAAGAAACAATTAGAAATGATGAAAGTGGCGGTTCAGTTTGAGGATGCAGAGGCATTTACAAAACATGATTTCGAATTTCACGAAGTCATCATTTATGCTGCGAATCATCAATATCTTAAAACATTTTGGAATCACTTGAAGCCAGTAATGGAGTCGCTCATATTACTATCTATGAGACATCGAATGGCTACAGACAAACAAGATTTTGAAAGAATTCATCGCAACCACCAAGTATTTATAGAAGCAATTGAACATTATGATGCTGAGAAATTAAGAGAAGCGTTTCACTTAAACTTTGATGACGTTGGAAAAAATATAGAAAGTTTTTGGTTACGGTAAAGATTTGGAAGAGAGGGACCCTATAATGAAATATATGATTGGCGTTGATATCGGAACTACAAGTACTAAATCTGTACTTTACGATGAAAATGGTCAATTTATAATGAAACATAATATTGGTTATGACTTACATACACCCAATGTAGACGTATCAGAAGAAAATCCAGATGAATTATTTGATGCAGTGTTAATGACGGTGAAATACATCGTTCGAGAATCTGGTATTTCGAAAGAAGATATTAAGTTAATTTCATTTAGTGCTCAAATGCACAGCTTAGTGGCAATGGACGCTCAAAATAAACGTTTAACTGAGAATATTACTTGGGCTGACAATCGCTCAAGTCGCTATGCTGATTTAATTGAAAATGAATATAATGGCTTTGAAATTTATCAGCGAACAGGTACACCGTTACATCCAATGTCACCACTATCTAAAATTTTCTGGATGAAACATGAACAGCCTGACATATATAATCAAACAGCTAAATTTGCTGATATTAAGACTTACATTTTCTATCAATTATTTGATAAGTATGTCATCGATTATTCAATGGCGTCAGCAACAGGGATGTTCAACTTAGAACAATTAGACTGGGATGAAAAAGCGCTAAAACTACTAGGTATTAGTAGAGACCAATTACCAGAGCTTGTACCAACAACCCATATCTTAACTGGCATGAAGAAACGTTTTGCCGAGCTCATGGATATTGATGAAAATACTCCAGTGGTTGTGGGAGCAAGTGATGGTGTACTTTCGAATTTAGGTGTTAATAGCTATAAAAAAGGTGAAGTTGCAGTGACTATCGGTACATCCGGTGCCATTAGAACAGTTATAAATAAACCACGTACAGATTATAAAGGTCGTATATTTTGTTATGTTTTAGATGATGAACACTACGTCATTGGTGGTCCAGTGAATAATGGTGGAGTGATTCTACGATGGTTACGTGATGAGATTCTTGCAAGCGAAGTAGAAACTGCTAAGCGTTTAGGTGTTGATCCCTACGATGTGTTAACGCAAATTGCTAGTCGAGTAAAACCAGGTGCAGAAGGTCTTATCTTTCATCCATATCTTGCTGGCGAACGTGCCCCACTATGGAATGCAGACGCTAGAGGTTCATTCTTTGGTTTAACGCTCTCTCATAAAAAGGAACACATGATACGTGCAGCATTAGAAGGTGTACTTTACAATTTATACACTGTATATCTTGCGTTAATAGAAGTTATGAATGAGACACCAAATACAATTAAAGCAACAGGCGGTTTCGCTAAAAGTGAGATTTGGAGACAAATGATGGCAGATATTTTTGATACTAATCTTATCGTGCCAGAAAGTTATGAGAGTTCATGCTTAGGTGCATGTGTACTAGGACTGAAAGCAATAGGGGAAATTGATGACTTCTCTATTATTGAAAAAATGGTAGGAACAACAAACGCTCATCAACCAAATGAAGATACTGTAGCAATTTATCAAGAGCTTGTTAAAATCTTTATTAATATAAGTCGTTCTATAACTGAAAGCTATAGTGAAATAGCAAACTTCCAACGTAAACATATAAGCAATTAAGCACTAAGAGTATTAACTATAAACTTGCAACTCAGACATTTAAAAGAGAAAGAAGGGGAATGTTATGTTTGGAGAAATTTGGCCACTCATAAGTGTTGTACTCGGGATTGTTATCTTACTTACTTTAATTATATTCTTGAAATTAAATACATTTATTTCATTAATCATTACTTCAATCATTACGGCACTATTACTAGGAATGCCTTTAAATAAAATTATGGAAACGATTGAAAATGGAATGGGTAGTACCTTAGGTCATATTGCGCTCATCTTTGGATTAGGAGCAATTCTAGGTAAACTACTAGCTGATGGTGGAGGTGCTACTCGAATTGCAGATACGCTCATCGCTAAATTTGGTCAGAAACATGTTCAGTGGGCTATGCTCATCGCTGCTTTCATCGTAGGTATTGCATTATTCTTTGAAGTTGGTTTGGTACTATTAATACCACTCGTATTTACTGTAGCTAAACGTGCAAATGTTTCAATCTTAAAACTAGGACTACCAATGGTTACAGCATTATCAGTAACTCATGGTTTCTTACCACCACATCCGGGTCCTGTCGTGATAGCAAAAGAGCTTAAAGCTAATATTGGTGAAGTATTATTATACGGTATCATCATTGCAATTCCAGTGACACTTATCGCAGGCCCATTCTTTAATCATATGGCTCAAAAAATAATTCCTAGTGCTTATAGACGCGAAGGGGATATTACTTCATTAGGTACTCAAAAAGAATTCAAAGAGGAAGAAATGCCAAGTTTTGGTATTAGCTTACTCACAGCAACATTACCGGTTATTTTAATGTTAATTTCCACAATTGTGCAATTAGTGACAGGTCATGAAGATCCAACAAACTGGTTTGAACAAATCATTTACCTTATAGGTACAGCTGGTACAGCAATGTTAATTGCGGTTATCTTTGCAATTTTCTCCATGGGTGTAATGAGGCAACGTAAGATGGAGAATATTATGGAATCCGTTACAAATGCAATTTATCCTATAGGTATGATGTTACTCATCATTGGCGGTGGCGGTACATTTAAACAAGTGTTAATTGATGGAGGAGTTGGAGACACTATCGCTAAAATGTTTGAAGGTTCCAACATGTCACCTATATTGCTCGCATGGATTGTCGCAGCTGTATTACGTATCGCGCTTGGATCAGCTACAGTTGCTGCGGTCTCAACAACAGGAATTGTAATACCTTTATTACATCATTCAGATACAAACATAGCATTAGTTGTGCTCGCAATTGGTGCAGGAAGTGTTATCCTATCCCACGTCAATGATGCAGGTTTCTGGATGTTCAGAGAATACTTTGGTCTCACGATTAAAGAAACATTCTTAACGTGGTCATTACTAGAGACAATCATCTCTGTTTCTGGAATTATTTTCATACTATTTATCAGTTTATTTGTTTAATTAAATATAACCGAATGATTATCGATATGAATAACAGTCCCTTCACTAAGTAAATTGGTGAAGGGATTAACTCTACTATGAAAGCATTTTAAATAATGATACACTTTAAAATGAATACGATAAACAATATAAATAAAGGGGTTTACATATTGAGACAAATTAAAAAAGCAATTATACCTGCAGCTGGCTTAGGTACGAGATTCTTACCAGCTACAAAAGCTATGCCTAAAGAAATGTTACCAATATTGGATAAACCAACAATACAATACATAGTAGAAGAAGCTTCACGTGCAGGCATCGAAGATATTATCATCGTTACTGGAAAACATAAACGAGCAATTGAAGATCATTTCGATAATCAAAAAGAACTTGAAATGGTGTTAGAAGATAAAGGTAAAACTGAATTATTAGAAAAAGTTCAATATTCTACTGAATTAGCTAATATTTTCTATGTACGACAAAAAGAGCAAAAAGGTCTAGGACATGCAATTTATTCTGCTCGTCAATTTATAGGTGATGAACCGTTTGCTGTGCTTCTAGGTGATGATATTGTTGAATCTGATACACCAGCTATTAAACAATTAATGGAAGTATATGAAGAAACTGGTAATTCAGTGATAGGTGTTCAAGAAGTGCCAGAGTCAGAAACGCATCGCTATGGTATTATTGATCCTTTATCTAAAAAAGAACGTCGTTACGAAGTTCAAAAGTTTGTTGAGAAACCTGAACAAGGTACAGCACCTTCTAATTTAGCAATTATGGGACGTTATGTCCTAACTCCAGAGATCTTTGATTATTTAAAAACACAGAAAAAAGGTGCAGGTAATGAAATTCAACTCACTGATGCTATCGAAAGAATGAATAGTGAACATCAAGTATTTGCATATGACTTTATCGGTAACCGCTACGATGTTGGTGAAAAGTTAGGTTTCGTAAAAACTACTATCGAATACGCACTAAAAGACGAAAGTATGAAAGATGAACTTAAGCAATTCATCAAAAAACTTAATATTGATTAATATGAAAAGGCACACAGAAATTTTATTTCTGCGTGCCTTCTTAATGTATTAATGTAATACCTCTACAAACTTAACGTTAGCAGTAATGTAATAGCCATCAACGGTTTTTAATCTTGGAGTAAAATTATTTGTATAATCGATATCGATAATATTTAATTCATCTTTAGGTTGCATCGTTTGAATTGGTTCGTTTTTGAAAGTAACGTCAGTGTAAAGTTTACACTTCTTCAATACTCTAATTCTTTTAGGAATAGTAGAAACGTAGCAATCTTTCTTTTTCAATTCAGTAGGTTTAACAAAATTTACATTAGCAGTAATGAATCGCTTATCTTTAGTAATTAATCTCATTGTTCCCTTAGATGATTGACTCATATCTGATATGGGAATTAAACTACCTTTTTTTATAGTATTAAATTCTTCTTTAAAGTCTGCATCAATATAACTTTTAATAGTTTTTTTAGTAATTATAAAATTGGGTTTTTCGCTTAAATACTTAGTATCATTTACTTTATTTGTTGGGACATCCTCAATTTTAGATTGTTTATTTATAAATTCTAACTTAAAGTTTTGACGGTTTAGACTAACATCATCATTGAAATTAGGATAAGTAGCGAATACAAGTGCTGTTTTGTAAAAATTATATTTAATAGCAATATTAAAATCAAATTCATCAAAGATTAAATCATCAGTTTTAATATATATGAAGTTATCTTTATGTTCATAATTCACAGATTTAGAAAATCTTTCGTCTCTAATTTTAATTAATTCTACGTTATTGATTTCTACACTTGGTTTAGTAAATAATTCAATTACCTCATAAAATGTATCATCTATCATCTCTGTACCTTTATACACAGGCATACACGCTTCTTGTAGAGGTATTAAATGGTTATATTTATCAGGATATTTTAAATAAACACTTGTATTTTTAATAAACTTTTGTTTGTTAGAATCAAAAATTTTGTAATAAATGTATTCTTGCATAGCTTCTTTATCTGAGTGAAAAAGACTATAAACATTTTTATACTCATCTATAGTAAGTAAGTCTTCCACATTGTATCCAGTTTCTTTAATAATGGATTCTACTTTAGAAAATTGATTAAAAAAGAATTCTTTATTATCAGATTTTAAAAATGTTTTAGTCACTAAGAAGCGTTGCATGTAATCCACTTCTACTATACGACTCAAAATACTTTCCATAGCTATTTTAGGAATATCTAAATTAACAATTTGACGTAAAACTTCTAAATTGATTTTTGATTTTTCAATAACATCAGTAGATTTAACTAATGAGACATTATCTGTAAAGCGATTAACGTGATAGGTAGCTTCAGTTGTCATTGATGCACTTGTACACTTACTAATTAATTCCGCAAAGAATAATTTATCTTCACCAAATTTCATATGTTGAAATTTTATTTGATTATCTATTACTGTTGAACGCTTAAAGATTTTACCTGGTGGACCCACAGCACGAAAAATTTCATTGATTTCATATGGAATTAAACCATTGGCTTCCTTATATGAAGCGAAACGAGCCATTTTAGAAACATTTTTATCTTTATGCCTAAAGCTTTGTCCAAAGCCAATATCTGAATGATGTTCAGACATTTGAAATACTAATTTCGGAAAGCCCTTTTTATCTAACCAATCGTCAGCATCCAATAAAGCAATGTATTCACCGTTTGCCACCTCGATACCTACATTACGAGGTTCAGCTGGACTTCCAGAGTTTTGTTCTAATTGAATACATTTTATAAAATCGTACTTATCATCATAGTACTGAAGAATTTCATAAGATCTATCCGAAGAAACATCATCTACAAATATAGCTTCAATTAATGAATGGTCCATTTCTAAATCCACTAAAGATTGTACACATCTCTCAATAAAAGGTTCCTTATTATAAACAGGAACAATAATTGAAATTAACTTACTAATTTTAAACTCCCCCAAAACAAAAATATTACTCACTATATTTTTGTATAATAAAATAGTTATACTACAAGAATAGCGTTTTTACAAGAAACAGAATAGATATATTACCTAAAACTTTTTAAAGAACTATCACAAGGTTATTATAAATTATGTTGATGCTTAAATATTATCGAGAATTTACATAAAAAATAAGAAGTGATGATTTTGTGAAAAGTATCACAAAATACTTTTATTTTACATGAAAAGGTGTAGTATATGAATTGTAAGGAGTAAGTAATAAATTATGGAGTGATTGACTATGAGAAATGTAATTGAGAATTTAATTAACTCTGATGTAAGTAGTTACGAAATTTATGTACACACTGGCGTAAATCAAGGTCTTATAGGTGATCTTAAAGATGGATATTTAACAATTGACTCAATCCCTTATATTGATGCCGAGAGATTATATTATTATAGTCTAGAACGTAAATCCCTTGTTACAAGTTAACCAAACCAATAACGCTATTGATAACTCCCGAAAATGATGAAATGAACTTGCTCTCAAAGAGTAATTGAGAGCAACAAACACTCTATATACCCCTAAAATCTAGAATAATGTGTTAGAAGACCACATCCTACGCCCCAGTAAGATGTGGTCTTCGCTATGTTTATTAAAATTAATAATTATTTAATAAATAAAAAATTAAAATCCTAAAAATTCTCTATGTATTTAATATTTTTTGAAGGATGAACGAAAAATAAGGTCATCCGACTCCTCTGGGAATAGGACGAGTTGAAAACTTGCATAGCAAGGTTGAGACTGTCTCCAAGGAAAGCGTGATGACCAAATTATATTTATCTTCTAATGAATCATTCTAGACTAATCTATTGAGTAATTCGACCTCTTGGGTTTTCTTTTTTATCATTTTGTTTAAAGTTCTTTTTAATACCATTATATGCATAAGTGATATTGAATAACTTATTCTTTGCTGCATCTCTACTGGCAAATGGTAATCTCACGTCTTCCATTTTCTCAACTTCATGTCTAAAAGCTTTTTCTTCTTTTAGACGTTCTTTTATAGACATATTTAACCATTCTTCTTCAGTAAATAAATCCTCGAAATGAAATTCAAATGCAGTACGGTGCTTTTCTTCTCTTAATTTTAGAACGCGATCATGATAACACATCTCTCTCACTACCTCCTTCTAGTATATACTCATAATTATATATCACTACTTTATATTAATTATTAAGTACCCACACTAAAATTATAACATTTTTTAATTTTCGCAATCACTACAATTTTATAGAGTATTGAAAAACGTTAAGATAGATATAACTTATATTGAAATTCATTTTCCAAAAAGGAGACTAAAGATATGTCAGAGTTAAACAATAAAGTAGCAGTAATCACAGGAGCAGGTAGTGGGATTGGAGAAGCTATCGCCAAAGCGCTAAGCCAACACGGGGTTAACATTGCGCTTGCTGGAAGAAATGAAGAAAAACTACAAACCGTGGCACAACAACTTGAAACTGAGACAAAAGTCATCCCTACAGATGTCACTCAAAAAGACAGTGTTGACCAAATGCTACAAGTCGTTAAAGGACACTATGGCAAAGTCGACATCGTTGTTAATAGCGCTGGACAAAGTTTATCCTCTAAAATCACAGATTATGAAGTTGAACAATGGGACACAATGATTGATGTGAATTTAAAAGGGACGCTTTATGTATTACAAGCAGCATTACCACATTTATTAAATCAATCAAGTGGGCATATAATAAATATTGCTTCTATTTCTGGATTTGAAGTTACGAAGACAAATGCTGTATACAGCGCCACTAAAACAGCAATCCATACTATTACACAAGCGCTTGAAAAAGAACTCGCACGTACCGGCGTAAAAGTGACAAGTGTATCACCAGGCATGGTTGAAACACCAATGACTGAAAGGAATGACTTTGGCGGACGTAAAAAGTTAGATGCACGTGACATCGCCGATGCAGTTGTATATGCGTTAACACAACCAAGCCATGTAAATGTTAATGAAGTGACAGTCAGACCTGTATAGAAATATTAAAAAGCATACTATTAAGATGACAAGCACTTATAGAATGTTAAACTTGAATTGTAAACTATTTGATACTTTTAATTTACATAAAGGAAGGGATATCAAATGAATCAACGTCAATTCGAGATTTTAAACATGCTTGTTGAATTTAACACGGAGAGTCCTCCAGGAAGAAATACAGACCCATTACAAAATGAAATTGAATTATTATTAAGAGATTTAGGTTTCTCTATTCAGCGGGAACACCTTTATGACAATGATAGTATCATTGTGGCCACTTTAAAGGGTGAAGACCCTGAAGCACCCAAGTTAATATTAAATGGCCATGTTGATGTCGCGTCTGTAGATGATGATCAATATTGGCAATATCCTCCATTCAAATTAACAGAAGTGGACGGCTGGTTATACGGCAGAGGTGTCAGTGATATGAAAGGCGGCATGTCATCCTTATTTTATGTTTTGGAAAGGTTAAAACATGAAGGACGTCCTCCTAAAGGTGACATTATCGTACAATCAGTTGTAGGTGAAGAAGTTGGAGAGGCAGGTACGAAACGTGCATGTGAGATAGGTCCTAGAGGGGATTTAGCCTTAGTATTAGATACGAGTGAAAATCAAGCTTTAGGACAAGGTGGCGTTATCACAGGTTGGATTACTGTTAAAAGTAAAAACACGATTCATGATGGTGCCCGTAGTCAGATGATTCATGCGGGTGGTGGTTTGTTTGGTGCAAGTGCGATTGAAAAGATGACAAAGGTCATTCAAGCATTAAATGAACTTGAATCTCATTGGGCAGTGATGAAAAAGAGTCCAGGCATGCCACCAGGTGCGAATACCATTAATCCAGCAGTGATAGAAGGCGGTCGTCATCCAGCTTTTATTGCAGATGAATGCCGATTATGGATTACCGTACATTATTTACCTAATGAGCGATATGAAGATGTTGTTGAAGAAATTGAAGATTACTTAAATCGCGTGGCTGAAGCGGATATTTGGATGAGAGAGAATCCACTTGAGTTTGAGTGGGGTGGAGCATCTATGATTGAAGACAAGGGAGAAATTTTCCCAAGTTTTACAGTGCCAATAGAACATCCTGGATTTAAACAACTAGAAGATGCGCACCAACATGTGCATGGTAGTGCGTTAAGACATGGCATGAGTACGACCGTAACAGATGGTGGTTGGATTGCGCATTTCGATATTCCAACTATATTATATGGTCCAGGTAGTCTGGAAGAGGCACATAGTGTTGATGAAAAGGTTGAGAAACGTGAATTAGAGCAGTATAGCGAAGTGTTATATGAGTTTCTGAAACATTGGTATGAGCACCCTGAGAAGTAATATAGAATGTGAATAAAAACCCCTCACTATTTTGTATAGTGAGGGGTTGCTTCATATCAAGCGGAAATGACTTTTACTATTAGTAAAAATTTAAGATTTTATCTTCTAAACGATTCTTTCAATCTACTCATCCAACTACCACCGCGTTTTGAACGAACGGGTTGACCTGTTGGCTGTGCAGTTTGTTTCTTGAGCTCTT
Source organism: Staphylococcus sp. TE8 (assembly GCF_000692055.1). Classification (NCBI taxonomy): domain Bacteria; kingdom Bacillati; phylum Bacillota; class Bacilli; order Caryophanales; family Staphylococcaceae; genus Staphylococcus; species Staphylococcus sp. TE8. Next base: position 281,162 of record NZ_JMGB01000002.1, on the reverse strand, counting down.
GTCCATATTTGATTGCTTTTTGCATTAAGTATACTTGAGAATTTAATGGTGACAAGTTGTTTTTAACATAGTGATATACACCATTTTCATCTTGGTAACGTCCTTTTTCATTATCTGAAAGTTGTAAGTTCATGTAATCGACTAAACGCTTACCAATGGTTTTATTTTCAACAGGGAACAAGATTTCAACACGTTTAATCATGTTACGTGTCATAACATCTGCTGAAGATAAGTAAATACGTTCGTCGCCATTATTATGGAAGTAGTAAATACGAGAGTGTTCAAGTAAACGTCCAACAATACTTACTACTTCAATATTTTCGCTAATTCCAGGAACACCAGGTTTGAGACAACAGATACCTCTTATAATAAGCTGAATTTTAACACCAGCTTGAGAGGCTTCAAAGAGCTTTTCAATAATAGCTTTATCGGTAAGAGAATTCATCTTCATCATAATCTTACCGTTTCCATATTCTAAGTGATTACTGATTTCTTTATCTATGCGATCGATAAAGACATCACGAATATCAAATGGCGCTACAATCAGTTTATTATATTCAGGTTTGATAGAGTAACCACTTAAATAATTAAAGAAGTTAATCGCATCCTCTGCAATTTCTTGATTTGTAGTGATGATTCCCATATCTGTATAAAGTTTGGCTGTTTTGTCATTATAGTTACCTGTACCAAGGTGTACAAATGATGTTAATTCGCCACCAATACGTTTAACTACCAGTGCGATTTTACTGTGTGTCTTAAGGTGCGTCATACCATAAATCACGTGACAACCTGCATCTTCAAGCATACGTGCCCAATGAACGTTATTCTCTTCATCGAAACGAGCTTTTAGTTCCACAAGTACTGTAACTTGCTTACCATTTTCAGCGGCTTCTTTCAGACTATTGATGATTGGCGAGTCTTTACTCACACGGTAAAGCGTCTGTTTAATCGCAATGGTATTTGGATCGTCAGCTGCTTCACGAATAAAATCAACGATAGGCTCAAATGATTCATAAGGATGATGGAAGAAAATATCTCTTTCTAAAGCTAATTTATAAATATTATTGTTCCCTAATGATCTAGGTACTTGTGGCGTGTATTTCTCATAAGTAAGATATTTAAGTTTATTCGAAAGATGGTCAACTAAGCCGAATAAAAATGTTAAATCTAAGGGACCATTTAAGAAGTATACGTCATTTTCTTCTACTTCTAATTGTTCATTAAGCCATTCGATATTCTCTCTTTGAGCTGTACGTCCATCGACTTCTAAACGCACGGCTGAACCACTTTTACGTTCTTTTAAAAAGCGTTCAATTTCAATCAGTAAGTCTTCAGCACCGTCTTCATGAATCGTTAAATCAGCATTTCTGGTAATTCTAAAAGTAAATGTATTTAAAACCTCGTATCCCGTAAATAGGTAGTTGATAAAGTATGTAATGACATCTTCAACCATTACAACATATTGTTTATTACCTTCGTTAAGTGTTAAAAAGCGAGGAATTAAAGATGGAATTTGTACAATTGCAGAATTAATAGCATCTTCAGTATCAATATCTACAAAAATATTTAAACTTTTGTTATTTAATTTTGGAAATGGGTGATACGCGTCAATACCTAGTGGCGTCAGAGTAGGTAGAATACGCATTTTGAATTCTTTTTCAAGTTTCTCTAAGAGCGTTTCTGATAAACAATCAGGTTTAACCATTTCAATATCATAATTACGTAACTCTTCAATAAGTTCGTTGTAGCGTTGATATTGCATATGAACATACTCTGTATTCTTTATCTTAATCGCATCAAGTTGTTCTTGAGGCGTCATTTGAGCTTTATTTTCAGGTTTATCATAACCCATTTTCACTTGGTCTTTTAAACCAGCGACACGAACCATGAAAAATTCATCTAAATTCGAACTGAAAATAGATACAAAATTAAGCATTTCGAGTAACGGATTATTCTTATCATAAGCTTCCTGTAAGACTCTATAGTTAAAATCTAACCAACTTAACTCCCTGTTATTATAGTACTGTGGTAAATTAATAGCCTTTTCTCCCAATTGAGTTTGCATAACTCTCAATACACCTCATTATTTAGTCTTTATAGTTGTGTAGTCTAAAAATATCATATGAATTTTAAGATTTTGTAAAGACGATTGAAACTTTCCCCTTTAAAATCTTTTCGATATGTTTCTTCTGTCTATTGGCTTGATATTCTTCTGCAATAGGCTCTCCTTTGTAGTAAACATAGAGTTCATATTTATCGTCTTTTTTTTCTTTAAGTTTAACCTCTTCTACAAAGCTGGTATGTGAAATATTTAACGCATTCACAAATTTAATGATGCCACCTAAAGCCTGAATGGTATCAACTTCCTTACCGCTAAACCATTCTGTTTCTTTAACATAGAACTTAAGTAATGATTTATTTTTAAAACTTGCAAGTAATGCTAGCTTCACGCGGTCTTTATGAGAAAATCCATTAATCATAGAATTCGCAATTAAGTAATAGGTATGTGGTGAACTTGAATCTGAATCTATAAAGCTACCAAGGTAATAAATGTAAGCACCTTCGACGAATAAAGCTTTTTCTTGATCTGAAACTTTCAAATTACCGTGTTTTAATAGTTGATCCAGTAAAGATTGAGCTAATTTTAATCGACGATTCGCACTATCTTCTTCAATGTTATACTCATTCGCAAGATGTCTTAATGCATCTTGACGTACGTTATCTTTTTTAAACTCATTAGGGTGACGTTGACGTATTAAGTTCATAACATAGCCTTCACGAATACCGTTTCTTGAGAAAGTGAATTGTGTAGCATCAATTTTCTTGAAAAGTGTTTTAAACACAGAGACGGCAGGTAGGATAATATCTACGCGATCTCGACTTAGGCCATCAAGGTTAGTTAAATCATCTCGTGAGCTTTTACGGATGATATCATATACTTCATCGATGTCTTTAAGTGACATGGTATAGTTATGAACGCCACCAATAGGGTAGGAATGTTCTGATTGATGGATTCGCGCAACGTTACGTGCAGAGCCACCTACACCAACGAGTGCAATCTCTTGATCTTTTAACCAATCAAGTTGATTAAACTGTTCGGATAAAAACTTTTCCATACTTTTAATGGCTGGTTTATCGTTATGGTCTTTGTCGCCAAAGAATTGACGTTTTAATGTTACTACTCCAAATGGAAAACTATGTGCCTCTTTAAGTTTCTTGTCTTTGAAGAGCGTCACTTCTGTAGATCCGCCACCAATATCTACAGAAATACCATTTTCAATATCTGTCGTATGTGAAATGGCATAGTATCCATAGAAAGCTTCATCTTCTTCAGGCACAATTTGAATTTCAATATTCAAATCTTTTTTGATTTGCTTAATGATGTCATCTCTATTTTTCGATTGACGTATTGCTGCTGTCGCAATAGGATGTAATTCTTGAACATCAAACTTGTCAGCAACTTTCTTGAAACTACGAAGCGCTTCTTTTAACACTTCAATACCTTCATCGTTCATTTTTGTGTCTTCAGTTAAATATTGACTAAGACGTGCAGGTGTCTTAATGTTGAGGATTTCATTTAGTCCTGTTTCTGTAGTGAAACCAAAAATAACGAGTCGAATCGTATTTGAGCCAATGTCTATTAAACCTATTCTTTCTTCCATCTCTGCCTCCTGTGATTCTTACGGGAAGTTTGAAATTACCCCTGTTTAATTTTATTTTACATGATATAGATAAATTGAAAAGATTTTTAAGAAACTTTTTGTTAAAGTTTTATAGTAATTTGGGAAAACTATAATATTTTAGGCAATATGTATTTAATTACGCAGATAAAAGGGTGTCTGTAATAAAATTTTGAATTTAAAAGTTGAAAAAGCTAGTACATCTAGAGGGAAGATATACTAGCGATTATTTTTATTGTAAGTGAGTTTAAAATGCCAGGAATGATAGACGGGCTTCAGTGAGCAGGTCAATCGACAATAATACACAACTCGCAAAAATTTGAGGAACAATTTTAGCTCATTGCTAGTTATTGCTCATGACCTAAGCGCTCACTTCCACACCTTGATAGACGGGCTTCAGTGAGCAGGTCAATCGACAATAATACACAACTCGCAAAAATTTGAGGAACAATTTTAGATCATTGCTAGTTATTGCTCATGACCTAACCGCTCACTTCCGCACCTTGATAGACGGGCTTCAGTGAGCAGATTGCTCAACAATTATACGCATCGCGCAAAAACTAAAGAACAGTTTTCGCTTGATGCTAGTAATTGCTCGCAACCTAACCGCTCACTTCCACACCTTTTTTACACCTTAATTGGTCCTCCGGGGCCTACTGGTATACCAAGTAGGAACCATATTAATGTAAAGGCTATCCATACAATAGTGAGGGCGATAGAGTAAGGCATCAAACTTGATAGTAGTGTACCGAGTTTCATATTTTTATCATACTTTTGTGCATATGAAAGTAATAATGGTAGATATGGCATCATCGGTGTAATAGGGTTTGTAATTGAATCGCCTACACGATAAATTGCTTGTGTGAATGCTGGATGGAATCCAACTAAGATGAGCATTGGTACAAAGATAGGTGCTAGAATACCCCATTTGGCAGAAGCGCTACCGACCAACATATTGACTAAAGCACTTAGTAAAATAATTCCTATAATTAAAACTATTCCATTTTGATGTTGTAATAATTTGGCACCTTTAACGGCTGCAATGACACCTAAGTTACTCCATTCTAAAAAGGCAAGTAATTGTGATGCGAAGAATACGATGACAATAAATGACCCCATAGAACCTAATGATTCTGCAATCATACTGCCTAAATCTTTAGTATTTTTAATTTCTCCACTTAATATCCCATAAATTGTGCCTGGTAATAAGAACACAACTAAAATAATTAATCCGACACCATTAATTAACGGTGCATCGTCGAGTAGACTTCCAGTCTTCGCATTTCTTAAGAAACTATGTTCTGGTATTGCGCATATAATGAGTAAAACGATGAGTACTACAAAGCTTATGTTTGCCCAAAAGAGTGCTTTATTCTCTCGCGATGTGATATGAGAAGATGTTTCTTCTGTGTCTTCATGGGCCTGGCTTTCATCATAGCGTCCTAATCTAGGAATAATGAGTTTTGTCGTAACCAAATGGATTGTTGGTAACAAGACAACAACACTTGCTGCAATAAAGTACCAGTTCATAGCCACGTTTGTCTTAATGTCTTTAGAAACAATACGTGCTGCTGGGTCTGTGAAAGAATAGACGAGTGCATCTTGCATCCCTACTACTAAATTTGCAGCAAAACCTCCAACTGCTGAAGCGTAGGCCATGGCTAAACCAGCGATAGGATGGTAGCCAATCTTAATAAATAACATTGCTGCAAGTGGTGGTAAGATAATTGTTGCCGCGTCTCCAGCAGTACTTCCTAATATGCCAATTAATATAATCGTTGGAACAATTAACTTTTTTGGTGCTTTGTTCACGACTGAAATCATTAATTTGTCGAAGTAGCCAGACTTTTCAGCAGCGCCAATTCCAATCATCACGCCTAATACTAAACCTAGTGCGGGAAATTCTGAAAAGTTCTTAATCGCGTTATTCATGATATAAGCGAAGCCGTCATGGCTTAATATACTCTTAATATGTATGACTTTCCCATCACCAGGATGTTTTACGGATACGTTGAATAATGATACAAACCAAGTAATGATTGCGAGTCCTACACACATAAAGAAGAAGAGTACCGCAGGATCTGGTAATTTATTCCCCACAAATTCGACTCCATTTAAAAATTTACTTACGAAAGACTTTTTCTCCTTTGCATTTGCCCCCATTAGTTATTTGCCCCCTTTGATTCATTATTGAATCTATACCCATCAATACCATCTTTAGGTAAGAATTTTCTGAAATTTAAAACTAAGCTTACATGATTAATACATATATGTAAACGCTATCTATAATATTAAAGTTCATTTTCCGGAAAATAAATATCATAAACTAAAGCGATATCATTGATATAACAGCGTTTAAGAAGAATTTAAAAGTGGAAGATATATATTGTAAATAATGAAGAAAGTTTTATGAAGGAATTAAAAAATCGGGAGAGTGACGAGCGATGAAACGTTTAGAAAACAAAATTGTAGTAGTAACCGGCGCAAGTACAGGTATAGGCCAAGGTTCTGCAAAGGTCTTAGCCAATGAAGGTGCACATGTCTTAGCATTAGACATTTCTGATAAGTTAGATGACACAGTGAAGGAAATTAATGAGGCTGGTGGTCAAGCTACAGCCTATAAAGTAGATATTTCCGATGAACATCAAGTAGAACAATTTGCCGAAGAAGCTAAAGATAAATATGGTCGTATCGACGTGATATTTAATAATGCAGGTGTAGATCATGGTGCGGGTCGTATTCATGAATATCCAGTAGAGGTCTTCGATAAAATTATGGCTGTAGATATGAGAGGAACTTTCTTAGTAACTAAGTTCTTATTACCTTTAATGATGGATCATGGTGGCTCTATCATTAATACGGCATCATTCTCAGGTCAAGCAGCTGACTTGTATCGTTCTGGTTACAACGCTGCTAAAGGTGGCGTGATTAACTTTACAAAATCTATTGCCATTGAATATGGTCGTGAAAATATTCGCGCAAACGCGATAGCACCTGGTACAATCGAAACACCATTAGTTGATAATTTAGCAGGTACCTCAGAAGATGAAGCGGGTAAAACATTCCGTGAAAATCAAAAATGGGTTACACCTTTAGGTCGTTTGGGTACGCCTGATGAAGTAGGTAAACTAGTGACATTCCTTGCTTCTGATGACAGTTCATTTATTACAGGTGAAACGATTCGTATCGATGGTGGTGTGATGGCATATACATGGCCTGGTGAAATGTTAAGTGACGATAGTTGGAAGAATTCAACGAAATAATGATGACCATATCATATATGATATAATCACAAACCCCCAGTTTCCATAAATGAGGAACTGGGGGTTATATGCGTTTCAGATTTAGGCATTTATTCTATTGTTGGGCGCAGTTTTCACATAATTTATATTGCGAATCAGCCCAATTTGCTAGATGGGTATAACCTTTTAAGTCTTTCGCTTTAACTTGTATTGTAAGATTTTCATCTTTATTGATTTCTTTGCCACAATTAGAACATTTCATTGCTCCAAAAATAGTTGTCTTTTTATCATCATTTTTAGAAAACATGATTTGCCTCCTTGTCTTTTTGTTACCACATTAATGATTGATAGCTGTCGTCATTTAACGAGCGTACGATCTCAGTAATCAGTTGAACAGAATTTTCATAATCATCTGTGTGCATGACTGAAACATTAGAATGCATATATCTTAATGCTACACCAATAGTGATTGTCGGAATTCCTTCATTGGCTACATGAATGCTACCAGCATCAGTACCGCCTCCAGGAGTTGTAGCCCATTGAACAGGAATATGATGAGCTTCTGCAACCTCTTTAATATGTTTACGGAAACCATCATGTGCAATACTTGTTGCATCCATCATGATAACAAGAGGGCCATCACCTAAGTTGCCTTGATTCTTCTCACTAGTCATACCTGGAACATCATATGCCACGCCGACATCTACTGCAATTGCAAGATCTGGTTTGATAAGATTAGCTGCGACTTTAGCACCACGTAAACCGACTTCTTCTTGAACTGTGGCACCAGCGAATAAGTTGATATCAATACTGTCATCTTTTAAACGGTTGAGGACATCAATAGCTAATGCGCAACCATACCGATTATCAAACGCCTTCGCAGTTAAATATTTATCATTTGCAAGTGTTTCAAATTCACTATATGGTGTAATCATATTTCCAAGCTCTACTCCCGCAGCTTCAGCTTCTTCTTTGTTTGCTACACCTATATCAATATACATATGTTTAATTTCAACTGGTTTCTTACGTTCTTCCTGTGAGAGCGCATGAGGAGGTTTTGAACCGATAATACCTCTAATTTCTTTACCATTTTCAGTAGTGATTGTTACTTTCTGAGATAACATCACTTGGTTCCACCAGCCCCCGATAGGTGTGAAATAAATATAGCCGTCTTTATCGATTTGAGTCACGATAAATCCGATTTCATCAAGATGACCTGAAATCAATAATGATTTTGAACCATTTTGGGCACGCTTTTTCCCGAAAATGCCTCCCAAATTATCCTCGACGATCTCGTCACTTACAGGAGTTAAGTAATCTTTCATTAGTGATTTAACAATTTTTTCATGTCCAGCAATGCCGTTAACGTCTGTTAATGATTTAAGTAGTTCCTTTGAGTCAGACATAGCTATCTCCTCCAATAATAAGTTTTCAATTTTAGTATAACATGCATGTGACATTCTTTATGATGTGGCAGTAGCTTTTGAGTTCATTTTCAAGAAATAAAATCAAATAGTGGAAAATAATATGAGTAACATATTTGTATCGATGGTGGTATAATTTATTTGAAAAAAAGACGAGAGAAGGCGACAACAATGAAAAAAGTGATTTCTCTTATAGCAGTGTTAGTTCTAAGTGTGGCTGCACTTTCTGCGTGTAGTAAGGAACAAACGAAGACATATGAGGGAGACGTTAATGGTAAGAATGTCATTACGTCATTAACATATAAGGATGACGAAGTACTTAAGCAATCTACCATTGGAACGGTTAAATATGATGATTTAGGAATTGATCAATCACAAGCTAAAGAAATGTTAAAAAAAGATGAGAAAGCTTTTAAAGGCGTTAAAGGTGTAACGTATAAAGTCGATTACAAAGATCAAAAAGCTGTCGAGCATATAGATGTCGATTATAAAGAAGTAGACGTAGATAAATTGAAAAAGAATTTAGGTTTCGAGTCTGCTAAAGCTAAGAAAAAAGATTATGTAAGTATGAAGAAATTAGTTAAACAATTGAAACGTAATGGTTTGAAAGAGAAAAGCAAAATGAATGATGAATAATTGTTGAAGTTGATTGAACAATTATTTTAGATGATGAAGAGTGCGGGACGTGAATCTCGCACTCTTTTTTTAGTTATGAAATTAATTTAAGTTTATAATCTTTAATTTTTTGAGTAGCTCCATCAAGCTCTCTATAAATAATATGTTCTGATGTGATTTCAGTCGGACTATTAACACCAACAGCCGCTGCGATATTAAATAGACCTTCATGTAAACTAGTTACATAATTTGTCACACGGTATTGTTTCTCATCAACGATGAGCGCTTTTTCTTTTTTAGGATCAGTTGTAGCGACACCAACTGGACATGTATTTAAGTGACATTGTTGACTCATGATGCAACCAACACTAATCATCATACCTCTAGCAATATTTACTAAATCAGCACCTAAACCTAACGCAATGGCAATTTTATCGGGAGTGATGAGTTTACCAGATGCAAATATTTTAATTTTATCTCTGACACCATATTTTTCTAACATACCTGAGACGATGGGTAGTGCGGTAAGTAAAGGTAATCCGACGCCATCTTCAAGTTCTTGGAAAGTAGCCCCCGTGCCACCTTCACCGCCATCGACAGTGATAAAACTTGGATAAGTATCGAGTTGAACCATTGTTTTTACTAGTTTTTCGATTTCATCAACTTTACTTACTACGATTTTAAATCCTACAGGTTTTTGACCTAGATTCTTAATTTGATCAACAAATTTGAGTAAGTCTTCTGGATTTTTAATAAAGTCAAAACGGTTTGGTGAATTAATTGTTTCATGGGGTTTAACATTACGAATTTTAGCAATTTCTTCTGTAACTTTATTGCCTTCCATATGACCACCACGTGTTTTAGCGCCTTGAGCTAACTTTAATTCAAATGCGCGAATATTTTCACGATCAGCCAATTGTAAAAACATGTCTTTATTAAAGTGTCCTTCTTTATCTCTCACGCCAAAAAGTCCTGGGCCAATTTGGAAAATGATATCACCATCACCCTTAAGATGGTAATCTGATAGCCCACCTTCACCTGTATTCATCCAAGTGCCTGCTTTAGATAACCCTTTTGATAAAGCAGTTATAGCATTTCTACCGAGTGCACCATAACTCATACCTGATTGTCCTACTAAACGTTTTACTTTATATGGATGTTTAAGTTCAGGTCCTAGGACAACTGCATGTTCATCTGATAAGAAGAAAGGATCGATTTGAGATCTTTTTCTATGTTCATCACGACTAAATAATCGTTCGTTTTCAATTTGATATAAAAATGTTGAGATTAAATCTGAATTATCGACATGTAATTCTGAGGCTTGTAATGGAAACATTGTGTTTTGTATGTAAAACCCATCTTTATATTCTCTTTGAGTACCGTAACTCGTCATGCGAGAGTTATATTTACCTGCAAGAACAATATGTTTATAATCATTTCTTGAAAATGGTTTGCCTTCATTATCATCAGCGAAGAAGTACTGACGAAGTTCGGGGCCTATTTTTTCAGAGATATAACGGATACGTCCTAAAACTGGAAAATTTCTAAGTACACTATGTTGATCTTGACCTTTATCTTTAAATAGCCAAATTAAACTCATGATAACAATACCTAATAGCACAATCATTATGATGATATTGACTATAAATTGCATCGTTGTCAATATAGACATAAACATTCCCCCTAAACTAGTTTCTTCATTATTATGATACATCAATGTATGCGTTTTACAATGAAAGCGTATAAAATTAATTTTAAAATTTCAATTAAATTATTACATTTACGTACTTTAGTGATAATGTTTAAGTGATAGGTAATAAGAGGTGAGCTATGAATAGAGAGACACAATCAATAGAGAGAAAACGACATATTCCTTTATGGAACAGTAAAAAGGTTGTTAAAAAAGACATTCTACTTATACCAGCATACATATTTTGTCAAAGTATAATACCTATCATCGTAGTCTTTGGAACACTAGGTATTACTGCAATGATTACACAGCATGCACCACCTGACTGGTTTTACAACCTTTCATTAAGTATAAGCTTTGTTCTGGCACAAGGTTTAGTGCTCATGCTGTTTTTTACCTTACATAAGTTTTATATTGCCAGTGTCGCAAGGAGACAGTTTAAAAACGCTAAAAAGTATGTACGTCAAATACTTATTGTAGTTATAATTACATTTGTGCTAATGTTACTTATTGAGTGGCTTGTTCAGTGGCTACCTGCTTCATTAAGATTTGGTGTAACACAATATGAACGGCGAGTGGAAGGATTATTTCTACACCCAATCGCCTTATGCTTTACGTTTATATCAATGGTAATTTTACGCCCTATGATTGAACAACTTATCTATTGGAAGTGTAATTGGAGCATTCATTTTACTAATTGTGTTTTATCTCATGCATAAAAACAACATTAAACCTATAGCTATATCACGATTCAAAGCACTTAAGAAACATATTATATTAATTATAGGATCTATCATCATGATTTATGTATTTGAATCTTTTTATCAGATTTTAATGCAGTTTTTACCGGAAAAGTTTCAATTTAATGATACTGAAAATAATAAAGATATAGCGAAAATGTTTACACATGGATGGTTAGTGCCATTTCTTTTTCTAGATATTGTTATACTCACACCTTTTGTTGAAGAGCTAATATTTAGACATTTGATTATTCATGAATTAGGTAAAAAATTAACTTACGGCCTCATGTATATAGTCTCGATACTTATATTTGCTAGCTTACATTGTGTGGGCGCTAAATCACCATTTGAAATAGGACCTTATATTATCATCGCGTCCATGATCGTTTTTGTTTATCATAAAACTGGTAGAAATTTAGCAGCTACCATTACGATGCATACTATAAACAATGCTGTTTCATTTCTAATAATGGTAATGGGTTTATAATGTAAATGAGTACACATTTGTGAGTGTGTACTCATTTTTTGTTTAATGATAAATATAATATTCAGAAAATATAAATATTTATTTAATGTTAATATAAAACTTAAAATAGGGAATATAAACAACAATAGTTTCATAGAAAGGAGCGTTAGTCTTGCTATTAAAAGTTGAGAATCTTACATATGAAGCGGATAAACGTACAATATTAAACAACATCAATTTAAATATTGAAAAAGGGGATACCATAGCAGTTATAGGGCCATCTGGAAGCGGAAAGAGCACCTTATTTAAGCAACTTAATAATTTAATTAGTCCTACTGAAGGTGAGCTATATCTAGATGGCAAAAATTACAATGACTATTCGCCGGAAGAATTAAGATCACGTGTAAGTTATCTTATGCAACAAAGTGGCTTAATAGGTTCAACGATTGAACATAATATGAAATTCCCTTGTGAGGCAAGAGGGGATAAGTTTGATAAGGAAAAAGCAAAACAACTTATTAAACAAGTCGGACTGGGAGATTATGACTTAGATGCTGAAATTGAACATATGTCTGGTGGGGAACGTCAAAGAATTACGATTGCACGTCAATTAATGTATGAGCCAGAAGTGTTACTATTGGATGAATCGACAAGTGCACTAGATACTAAGAACAAAGAAAATATTGAAAATATTATCTTTGATTTTGCTAAAAAAGGCGTAGCCATTCTTTGGATTACTCATAGTGATGATCAGAGTATGAGACATTTTAAAAGAAGAATCACCATTACTGACGGTAAAATCACTAAGGACGAGGAGTTGAATAATGATGAGTAATACAGCATTATGTTTAACAGCACTACTATTATTGATTCCAATCTTTATTTCATATAAAGAAGGTTTACATATCATTAAAGATTTAGTAGTGGCAACGATACGAGCTGCAATACAATTACTTATTTTAGGATTCTTGCTACATTACATTTTTAAAATTAATGAAAAATGGCTACTCATGCTATGTGTGCTAGTGATTATAATTAATGCATCATGGAATACTATAAGTCGTGCTTCACCAGTGATGCATCACGTATTCTGGATTTCATTCGTAGCTATATTTATCGGTACAGCATTACCATTAGCAGGCACTTTAGCTACAGGAGCGATTAAATTTACTGCGAATGAAGTTATTCCAATTGGCGGAATGTTGGCGAATAATGGTTTGATTGCCATTAACTTAGCTTATCAAAACTTAGATCGGTCATTTGTTCAAGACATTTCAGGTATTGAATCTAAATTAACGCTATCAGCAACTCCGAAGATGGCATCAAAGTCTTCTATTAGAGAAAGTATCCGTTTGGCCATTGTACCAACTATTGACTCTGTGAAAACGTATGGACTTGTATCTATTCCTGGGATGATGACTGGCTTAATTATTGGTGGGGTACCTCCATTACAAGCCATTAAATTCCAACTATTAGTAGTCTTTATTCATACGACAGCAACGATTATGTCAGCATTAATTGCAACTTACATGAGTTATGGCCAATTCTTTAACGCTAGACATCAGTTGATAGCGCGAAACTCAGATGTAGTAGGGGACGAATAATATCTAAATCCATTCTACACAAAACATAATTTCTTATTATATAATGAAACAGTTATGAACATTACAGCGTTTGTAGCTGTTTTATTTTTTGCTACAAACCTTTGCAATACAATTTAGTTTTAAAAGAAAGGAGTTTATTTATGTCTATCGTGCGTATTGCCACTTTTATATTGAGTGTGTTTATCGTGGGAATGGTGGAGATGATGGTAGCTGGTATTATGAATTTAATGAGCCATGATCTTAATGTTTCCGAAGCGGTTATAGGTCAGCTAGTTACGATGTACGCGTTGACATTTGCAATTTGTGGTCCGATTTTAGTTAAATTAACGAATCGATTTGCTGTACGACCAGTTTTATTATGGACGTTATTCACCTTTATCATTGGTAACGGAATCATCGCAATTGCACCGAATTTCACTATTTTAGTTATAGGACGTATACTATCGTCAGCTGCAGCATCATTAATCATTGTTAAGGTCTTAGCCCTAACTGCAATGTTAACGAAACCGAAGAATAGAGGTAAGATGATAGGGGTTGTGTATACAGGATTTAGTGGTGCTAACGTATTTGGTGTCCCTATTGGAACAATGGTAGGTGATTGGGTTGGTTGGCGCTTTACATTTCTATTTATTATGGCAGTTAGTGTTTTAGTAGGTATATTGATGATTATCTATCTTCCTAAAGAAAGCGAATTAGCACATGCCAATCGTTCTAATCATTCATCGGACCATGATTCCGAAACACCTTCACGTATCTTACGTCCTATGGAAATCGTAAAATATTTAATTATCACTTTCTTAGTTTTAGTAGCAAACTCAGTCACTTTTGTGTATATTAACCCATTAATTTTGTCTAAGGGACACGAGTTATCTTTTGTATCTCTAGCATTGTTAGTCAACGGTGTTGCTGGAGTAATCGGAACATCACTCGGCGGAGTCTTTGCAGATAAAATTACAAGTAAGCGTTGGTTGATGATATCAGTATCAATCTTCATTATCATGATGCTTGTGTTAAACCAATTACTTGCAGGAACTGTTATTCTACTCATTGGATTGTTTGTATGGAATATTATGCAGTGGAGTACGAACCCTGCGATTCAAAGTGGGATTATTGAACACGTTGAAGGTGATACAAGCCAAGTAATGAGTTGGAATATGTCATGTCTGAACGCCGGTATTGGTTTTGGTGGCATCGTTGGAGGATTAGTGATATCTCATATTAATGTTCAAGCCATAACCTATACAAGTGCTATAATTGGCTTACTCGGACTTATTGTTGTTTTAACTTTAAAGAATATTCATTACGCTAAAAATTAAAACCTGAATCGCTCATGTTAGTGGATGAGCGTTTCAGGTTTATTTATATATATGAAAGTATTCAGTATCTTCATGGTATTTAGACCAAGGCATTTTATTATATCTTACAAAGTGACCTAAATCTGCCATCATGTCATGACTTAATTGAATATCTGATTGCGTATAATGATAGTTATTTGCTGATAAAATATTTAAGTTGCCAAACCAAAATATCATATCGAGAATATGGTAAGCAGATTTAAAATGAATGCTTTTAGGTTTACACCAGTCGAAACGTGCTAACCATTTGTGTTGAGAATGCGAAGATTGTAGAAAGTTCAATGCCATATTTTTAAAATAAGATGTCGTTATTACTTCTCTTTGTTGTTGTGCATTTTGAACATCTTCTAAAATGGGAATATCGAATAAGCGCATGATTTCTTTAAAGCGCAATGGTGACAGTTTCCGTGAATCATTCTCTATATAAATATCTCCCTCAGAATTCGTGAAACCAACGAATACTGGTTTTGAAAATGCAGTTACAGATCGTGTCATTTCAGGGCTTTGGATAGGTTGATAAATCAAATCAAGACTTCTCGATGGCCCTCGTTCTACTTTATGTAATCTCATTAAATCTAAAATTTCATTACTAGTTAATGATTCAATTGATTTATCAAGATAATGCATGTGAACTAAAGATTCAAATTGTTGCGCCTTCTTATTTGCAGTTAGAGGAGAATCACTGTGTAATGTGCCACTGAGCAACATCACTTTGTGATAATACTGGTCTAATTCTGGTATTTGCATGAGTGCCATTATACTCATACTTCCTGCAGATTGACCCATCAACGTTATGTTTTGAGGATTACCACCAAAGTAGGCAATATGATGGTGTACCCATTTTAAAAGGTTGATTTGATCAGACATACCATTATTGTAATCATAATGATTATTGAAATAAGACCAGTCTAAATAACCTAGAGCACCTAAACGATAATTGAAGGTAATAACAATAATATCTTCTTGTTCTACGAGATGATAGGGATTGTATAAATCTGCTGTTCCGTGCCCTTGAGTAAATCCTCCTCCATAGAAATAAATAACAACGGGTTTTAAATTTTTGGTATTACTTGCTCGCCAAATATTAAGATAAAGACAATTCTCATCTTGTTTAAAAGTTTCAAACGTCTGAACACCATTTGAGAAGAAATCTTCAAGTGAATTATAAGGTTGGGGAGGAATAGGTTTAGCTTTCTTGGCATCAATCATTTCATCGATAATGTTGTATAACTGTGAATGTTGAAAACGTGTCTTAGAATTAAATGATTGGGCATAAGGTATACCTAGAAATGTATCGATATGATCGTCACTTGTTCCAATAACCGTTCCTTTATTGATATTTACTTTAACCACATTCCCATCTCCTTATCATTCTCTTAATTTAAACTATACCATTAAAAAAAACGCTCGAGACATTCATCTCGAGCGCTATAAGTTATGCGTTAGTTATTTTGTTCTTGACGATCTCTTTCTTTCCAGTCTTTACGTCTTGCTTTTCTGCGACGTTTTCTTAATTTATCGCCCATCTTCTTGTTTAATTTATTGGCACGTTTGAAGTAAATACTTTCGAAGTAACTTGTTGTACCTAATTGATAGAAGATTAAAGCTACAATTGCGATAACTAAGAAATCCCATGGGTAATGAATCCAGTTCATACCCTTGAATTCTTTACTTCCGATGAATGATAAGAATGCGAGTACGACTAAGTAAATAATAATCCATAAACTACCGCCGATTTGTTTTTTAGTGTTTTTCCAATTCATCTTATATTCATAGAAGAAATAAATTGGTAAACCTAAAATGATAATGAAAATAACTTCTGCAGTCGTAGGCCACATAGCCCAATAAATTGCTAGTGACGCAAGTACGAATGATAATGGCGCCATAAATTTTAATATATTTGCTTTAAATGGACGTGTCATTTTTGGTGCCATTTTACGTAATGAAATAACTGTTGTTGGGCCTGTTAAATATGCTACTAATGTTGCTGTAGAAATAACAGCTGCTAATGTACCCCAGTCACGGAAAAGTGTAACCATAATCATACTGATGATTGCGTTAAATGCAATTGCTACACGTGGAATATTATATTGTTCATTCATTTTACCTAAGAATTTAGGAATATGACCATTCTTTTCCATAGCGCGTAACACACGGCCAGTAACAGCTACGAATGATACACCTGTACCAAATGGTGAAACAACAGCCTCAACATAAAGTAGAATTGCTAACCAATTGATACCTAATAAAATTGCCATATCTGCGAAAGGTGAATTGAAATTAATTCCATTCCAACCATGTTCATGAATCATTGAACTTGGCATTGATGTAATAAACGTACTTTGAAGTACAATGTATAAGATTGCACTTAATGTAAGTGAAATCGCAATACCTCGAGCGATATTTTTCTCAGGATTTTTAATCTCAGATCCCATATTAATGATAGTTTGGAATGCGTTGAATGAGAAAATGATACCTGATGTAGTCGTTGCAGCGAAGATTGGTGCACTACCATATGGCATAAATGCACTTGCTGAGTGACCATAGTTATTTGTATCAAATCCAGAAATCATTAACATAATAATAGTTAATAAAGGTACTCCTAATTTAAACACTGAAATTAAACTAGTGAAAGAAGTTAATAGTTTGACAGACCAGTAGTTTAAAAGGGAGAATATTGCGATAATAACGTAAACGGCGAATAAACCAATTGTACTGATTGAGCCGTCTTTCATTAAAGCTCCCATAGGTTTAGCCCATTCCCAAGGCCACGAACTCATATATTGTACAGCTGAAACAGCTTCAATTGGAATAATTGTTACGAGTGAAACCCAGTTAGCCCATGCTGCTATGAATCCAAGTAGTGATCCATGTGTGTATTGAGCATAATTACTCATGCCACCTGATTGTGGGAACATTGTCCCAATTTCAATATAGTTATAAGCTATCGTTCCAATAACTATGAAACCGATGATCCATGAAATAATGGCGGCTGGACCAGCGATAGAAGATGCCTCCCATGCTCCGAATAACCAACCAGAACCGATTAATGAACCAAGCCCTAGTAAGACGAGTTGCGAGAGGTTAATCTTACTACTTTTTGATTTATTTTTATTTTCCATATTTACTCCTTCTTATGTGCTGAAAGATTTTTCAACAAATTACTGGTACAATTATACGCGAGTTTAATTAATAGTCAAATTGTGTTTTTGTAAAATTTTAATTAACGTTACATAATTAGATTTTTCTGAAAATTAATTATACAATAGCTAATAATATTTAATAAAAGGATTGAAGGGGGTAGCTAATGATGAATAAACAAAAAAATGAAAAGGTTGAACAATTTTTACAAAAAGATAGTCAATGGCAGGCGTGTTATAAATATTTGAGAAAGTTAATTTTTGAAGAAACTGAACTTGAAGAAACATATAAATGGATGCACCCATGTTACACATTAAATAATAAGAATGTAGTGCTTATTCATGGTTTTAAACATTATGTAGCACTACTATTTCATAAAGGGGCTATCTTAGAGGATAAATATCATACGTTAGTGCAACAAACTGAGAAAGTTCAAGCAGCCCGTCAATTGCGTTTTGAAAGTTTAGACGAAATTAAAGAACGAAAAGATGAGATTTTATTTTATATAAATGAAGCCATTCAAACTGAAAAAGCAGGTAAGAAAGTTGAAATGAAGAAAACTAAAGATTATGAAGTGCCTGAAGAGTTAGAGGAAAAATTCTCAGAAAATCCACAATTTAAAGAGGCGTTTGATAATCTGACTCCAGGTCGTCAGCATCAGTACATATATCACATTTCACAAGCGAAACGTAGTCAAACTAGAATTAATCGCATTGAAAAGTATTATGAGCATATTTTAAATGGAAAAGGCATGCAAGATAAGTGATGAAAAGAAAGAGCAGGCGCATGATTTTATTCTCTAAGCATAAATAAAAAACTGTCGACATCGTCAGAGACCATGCCGACAGCTTTAAAGCGAACAGATTCCACCCTGTTCGCTTATTTATTTCACTCTAATTGTTGAATTATTTTTGATCACCATTTAAACGGACTAAAATTTTAGCTTGCGATTTATCATTAACAAGTTGATTGAAACCACTTTCGACTATATTTTCTAATTCAATTTCATCGGTAACTACATCTTTAACATTTAAACTGCCATTAGCGATTAAATCGATTGTTTGTTGGAAAGTTGTTGGTGTATAGGCAATTGTAGTAGTTAATTTAACCCCTCTATTCATTTGAAGAAGAGGATTAAATTCTACTGGGTGACCGAAAATAGCTACGATAACTGAAGTACCACGTGGACGTGTCACTTCAATAGATTGTTGTAATGTAATACCAACACCAGCTACTTCGAATGAAACATCTACACCATTTTCAGTGTTATCATATACAGCTTTTATTGGGTCTACATTTCCAGAGTTAAAGGTATGAGTTGCTCCAACGCTTCTTGCTTTTTCTAAGCGTTCTTCAGATAGATCGAAGACAAAGATTTTACTTGCACCAGCTGCTTTAGCTGCTATAACAGTTAGTAAACCAATAGGTCCAGCTCCAAATACCGCAACTGTGTCACCGAATAATAATTCGCCTTCCTTAACAGCTTGAACAGCTACAGCTGTAGGTTCAACAAGTGCGCCTTCACGTGCTGATACATTGTCAGGTAAATGATACACGTTTGTTTCAGGTGCGTTAGTAAACTCTGCAAACCCTCCATCTGAACCTAAACCTATAAATGAATAACCATCATATAAATCAACATTTTCTTCTTTTTCACGTTTAGAAACAGTTGGGTTTACGACAACTCGGTCACCTTTTTTGAAACGTGTGACATCTTTACCAACGTTTTCAACTACGCCAGAAAACTCATGACCCAATGTTACAGGTGCTTTTTGACCTAACAACGGATCAGGTTTGTCTGTTGAAATGAAAATAGGTCCTTCTAAATATTCATGTAAATCTGTACCACAAATACCTGTCCATGAGACTTTCACTTGAACTTCATCATCTTTTAATACTTTTGGATCGCGGTCCTCTACACGAACATCTTTTTGTCCATACCAGACTGCTGCTTTCATAATTTAACAACCCCTCAATTGTTTATTTGACATCGAAACTACATCTTTAGTCTTTCATTTGGTGTAATAATTCTTATCACACTTTGAGAATAATACTATTATAGTATGTTTTCAATAGGTTAAAGCAAATTTATGTGAAAAAATTCACGAATTTTTGCGGTTTGATTTATTTTTTCATCGAAATTTAACTTTTAGATGGTAAATATTTATTTAGGCTCTATTTTATAAAAAAGTTAACATAGAAAAATATGACTTTGTAAGTTGACTGATGTTTAATAAATTAATATAGGGTATAGACTTATATAACTGCCGAAGTTCACGTGTGCACATATTAGTGTTAGTATGATATTCAGATTACTAACATAATTATGTGAAATATTACATATTCAAAATTTTAAAAGCAAAGGCCTCTGTGCTCTTGTTTAACTTATGAACCTATTTGTTTAACAACTGCTCTTGAGGCCTTTTATTTTTTGAAATTTGAGGAAACTTCGTCACTTTAACAATTGGAAAGGGGAACAAAACTATGTTAAGTATTAAAAACTTAACCAAAATTTATTCAGGGAATAAAAAAGCAGTTGATAATATTTCCTTGGATATTGAATCTGGTGAATTTATCGCCTTTATTGGGACAAGTGGTAGTGGTAAAACGACCGCATTACGTATGATTAATCGTATGATTGAAGCGACTGACGGTCAGATTACGATGAATGGTAAGGATGTACGTAATATGAATCCAGTAGAATTACGCCGTAGCATTGGTTACGTCATTCAACAAATCGGTTTAATGCCACATATGACCATTCGAGAGAACATTGTTTTAGTACCTAAACTTTTAAAATGGTCTAAAGAGAAGAAAGATAGTAAGGCAAAAGAATTAATTAAATTAGTCGATTTACCTGAAGAATACTTAGATCGCTATCCAGCTGAATTGTCAGGTGGACAGCAACAACGTATTGGAGTAGTGCGTGCACTTGCTGCTGAACAGGATATCATTTTAATGGATGAACCATTTGGTGCACTTGATCCTATAACTCGAGATACGTTACAAGACTTAGTTAAAGAGTTACAACAAAAGCTTGGTAAAACATTTATTTTCGTTACACATGATATGGATGAGGCGATTAAGCTGGCAGATAAAATTTGTATCATGTCTAAAGGGCAAGTTGTGCAGTATGATACACCAGATAATATATTAAGAAATCCTGCGAATGACTTCGTTAAAGACTTTATCGGTCAAAATCGTTTAATACAAGATCGTCCGAATATGAAGACGGTAGAAGGTGCGATGATTAAACCTGTAACAGTACAGGCGGATGATTCATTAAATGATGCAGTTAATATTATGAGAGAACGTCGAGTGGATACCATCTTTGTCGTGAATAATCATAATAAATTATTAGGTTTCTTAGATATTGAAGATATCAATCAAGGTTTAAGAGCAAAAAAAGAATTAATTGATACAATGCAACGTGATATTTATAAGGTACATATTGATTCAAAATTACAAGATTCAGTGCGTACGATTCTTAAACGTAATGTAAGAAACGTACCGGTAGTGGGTGATGATAATGAATTAATTGGTTTAATTACTCGTGCAAACTTAGTGGACATTGTTTACGATTCAATTTGGGGTGAGAGTGATGAGGGCTTAAGGAATGACTCATCTCATTTAAATAATCATCCTACCCACAACCGTGTTCAAGAGGAGCAAGAGGCTAACGTAGCTCAAGAGTCTGACTCACATAAAGGAGCTAATGAGCCTGATGATACTCAGAAAACGGGAGTTGATCAATAATGAGAGCATTCTTTCAAGAATACGGCGGTCAACTCATATCGAAAACAATTGAGCATTTCTATATTTCAATTATTGCTTTACTAATAGCAATTGTTGTAGCGGTGCCACTGGGTATTTTACTTTCTAAAACGACTCGCACAGCTAATGTTGTATTAACCATTGCAGGTGTACTCCAAACAATACCAACACTTGCAGTATTAGCAATTATGATTCCTATCTTTGGTGTAGGTAAGACACCGGCTATTGTAGCTTTATTTATCTATGTTTTACTACCGATTTTGAATAATACAGTATTAGGTGTAAAAAATATTGATAAAAATGTTATTCAAGCAGGTCAAAGTATGGGGATGACGAAGATGCAATTAATGAAAGATGTTGAATTACCACTTGCATTACCTCTTATCATTAGTGGTATCCGACTTTCAAGTGTGTATGTTATTAGTTGGGCAACTCTTGCAAGTTATGTCGGAGCTGGCGGATTAGGTGACTTGGTATTTAACGGTTTAAATCTTTATCAACCACCTATGATTATAAGTGCAGCTATTTTAGTAACACTTTTAGCGTTAATTGTTGACTTCTTACTTTCATTAGTTGAAAAGTGGGCAGTGCCTAAAGGTCTCAGAGTATCTAGATAATTAAAAAGGGAGGAAACGTCTTTGAAGAAACATATGAAATATACAGTCATTCTCATTGCATTGTCCCTCTTAGTATTATCTGGGTGTAGTTTGCCAGGCCTTGGTGATGGCAATGCAAAAGATGATGTAAAAATTACGACGACTGAAACAAGTGAAACAAAAATTATTGGTAATATGGAAAAATTAATGATTGAGCATGAAACAAATGGCAAAATCAAACCAACTTTAATTGGTAACTTAGGATCAAGTATTATTCAGCATAATGCGTTACAACGCGGAGATGTGAATATGTCGTCAGTTCGATACACAGGTACGGAACTAACAAGTGTACTTGATGCTAAACCGACGAAGGACCCTAAAAAGGCGATGTCAGAAACGCAACGCTTATTTAAAAAGAAATATGATCAAAAATATTATGATTCTCTAGGGTTTGCTAACACATACGCTTTTATGGTTACTAAAGAAACAGCTAAGAAATATCATTTAGAAAAAGTATCAGATCTTAAAAAGTATAAAGATAAATTGCGTTTAGGTATGGATACGCAATGGATGAATCGTGCAGGAGATGGCTATCCTGCATTCGTTAAGGATTATGGCTTTAAATTTGATAGTGCTCGTCCAATGCAAATTGGTTTAGTTTATGATGCACTTAAAAATAAAAAATTAGATGTAGCAGTAGGATATTCTACAGATGGGCGTATTGCAGCCTATGATTTAAAAATCTTAAAAGATGATCGTAAATTCTTCCCACCATATGATGGCAGTCCTCTAGCTACGGAGAAATTAATTAAAGATAATCCTAAAATTGATAAAGCATTGAAAAAACTACAAGGTAAAATTAATACTAAAGAAATGCAAAAATTAAATTATGAAGCGGATGGTAAAGGCAAAGAACCTGCCGTGATTGCGGAAGAGTACTTGAAGAAACATCATTATTTTGATGATGAGAAAGGAGGGCAAAAATAATGAAAGGCAATTTATTGCATTCAATCCTAGAGTATTATTCACTCAACTGGGCCTTCCTTTTAGAACTTTTCTTTAAACACTTACTTATGTCTGTTTATGGTGTGTTATTCGCTTGTATCATTGGTATACCCTTTGGGATTTTTATAGCGAAATATAAACGCTTATCATGGCCAATCATTACGATTGCTAACATTATCCAAACAGTACCTGCCATTGCGATGCTAGCGATTCTAATGTTAGCTATGGGTCTAGGACCAACTACTGTTGTTGTGACCGTGTTCTTATATTCTTTACTACCAATTATTAAAAATACGTACACGGGTATCGTAGAAGTTGATGATAACATTAAAGATGCGGGTAAAGGTATGGGCATGACGGGCAACCAAATTTTAAGAATGATTGAGCTTCCTTTATCATTATCTGTGATTATTGGAGGTATTAGAATCGCACTTGTAGTAGCAATTGGTATTGTAGCGATAGGTTCATTTATAGGTGCGCCAACACTTGGGGATATTATCATTCGTGGTACAAATTCTACAGATGGAACAACATTCATTATAGCTGGTGCCATTCCTATTGCATTAATCGCTATAATTATTGACATTGGATTACGCTTTTTAGAGAAGCGTTTAGATCCAACTCGCAAAAATAAAAAAACTCAGTCACAAGAAGACCAAGTTCAAAAATTAGGATAATATTCAGTGATTTGTAATTGTTAATAATAAAGAGCTACATTTCCTATTAAAAGTATAAGGAAATGTAGCTCTATTTTTATATTATAAAGTTTAAAAATTTATAATAAGATTGGTGCGAGAATAGGTACAACAGCTACGACAATTACGCCTACAATAACAACGGCGATACTTCCCATAGATTCTTCTGTTTCACCTAAATCTTTAGCAGCAGCTACACCCAGAGTGTGGCCACTAGTACCTAAAGCTAATCCTCTCGCAATGGGGTTTGAAATTCTAAACATTTTAACTATTTTAGCACCTAGTGCAGAAATAACTACTGCATTTAAAATAACAGCCAAGGAAGTTAATTCTTTTACTCCGCCAATGCCTTCAGATACAGGTAAAGCGATTGCTGTTGTTGCTGCTTGAGGTAGCATTGATGCTGTAATCTGAGAACCAAATTGGAATAATCTAGCAACTAGGTATATTAGAATAAGTGCTACGACTGTACCTATGGCAATTCCACCAAATATTTGAATCCAGTATTTTTTTAATACATCACGTTTTTTATATAAAGGTATCGCAAAACTAATAGTAGCCGGTTCTAAGAAGAAGTTAATGATATTACCACCAATTTTATAATCTTGATAGCTAATGCCAGTTACCTTTAAAAACACAATTCCTACAACCATACTGACAAATAATGGTGCCAATAAGAAGAAACCATTTGTTTTTTTATATAGGTATGTAGCAATTACGAAAGGAATTAATGAAAGTAATATTCCAAAGTATGGTGTGTGAATTCCTAAATGATCAAGCATTGTTTAACCTCCGATTTGACTAGTTTCTTCATTTTTTTCTTTAGATGGGAAAAGTGATTTCGTAACTAAAAGTTGTGAAGCAAAACCAGTGCTAATAAGTAATAAAATAGTTGAAATAATAATTAATAAAATAATTAAAACAGGACTCTTACTTAAGATTGGTAATGAGTTAATAACTGAAATACCAGCTGGAACGAAAAGGAAACTAATATTATTAGTTAAAGCAGTTCCTACAGATTCAACTTGTCCTAATTTGACTATGCCAGTGCATAGAGCGATGAATAATAATACTAAACCAATAACTGAAGCTGGCATAGGAATCGGGATAAATGATTCGATTATTTTAGAAATTAATAAAATAACTGCCAGTGTTAAGGCTTGTTGAAAAACATTATATGTTTTCTCTTGGGGGTTTTTATTATCTTCCTTATTTGAATTAGAGTTTGACAACTTTAATTCCTCCTTTGCTTTCTATAAAACACATTGTAATATGTATTTATTTTTTAAGGGTAATTCTATTGAAATAATACTAAAAACGTAAATAAATTGTCATGGAAATTATATTTTTTTGACTTATTTTTGTGAGTTCCAAGAATTCAATCAATAAATTAAGCCCTTACATATCTTAAACCTATAAGTTCAAACATTATAGTATGGAAATATTAAAGTAAATAGTGTAGAATAAGTTTCTATATTTACAAATTTTCTAAAAATTATAAGAAGTCATTTCTTGATAGAAGGTACTATACATAATAAGACTTAATTTAAAAATTTTACCATATTTGTTGGTATCATTTAAAAAGTAAATTTAAATGTGATAAAGTTTCTTAATGTAAAATTACGAAAAAATAATCAGGGGTATTTTCGTTAATTAAGATAAATAAATATATTTAAAGTGAGTTAGTCTTTCAGATTTAGGGTTTCTAATTCAAGTAGGAGGAATAAATGATAGATGAATACTTCAAAAGAATTTAGGGGAGATAACCGCCTTTTACTAGGGATCATATTAGGAGTTATCACGTTTTGGTTATTTGCACAGTCACTGGTTAACTTGGTTGTCCCGTTACAATCATCTTATAACAGTGATATCGGTACGATAAATATTGCTGTGAGTTTATCTGCATTATTTTCTGGCTTATTTATTGTTGGTGCCGGTGATATCGCGGATAAATTTGGACGCGTTAAACTTACATATATTGGATTAGCATTAAATATCATTGGTTCAATTCTTATCATTATTACACCATTACCGAGTCTATTAATTATTGGTCGTGCAGTTCAAGGACTTTCTGCTGCATGTATAATGCCCGCGACGTTAGCGATTATTAATGAATATTACATCGGCACAGCTAGACAACGCGCGCTCAGTTATTGGTCTATTGGCTCATGGGGTGGTAGTGGCGTCTGTACATTATTTGGTGGATTAATGGCGACAAATTTTGGCTGGCGTTCTATTTTTATTATCTCTATTATTTTGACGATATTAGCAATGTTTTTAATGAAACATACTCCCGAGACGAAAGCTGAACCTATCGGCAATAAACCTCTGGAACCTAAGAAATTTGATGTTATTGGATTAATCATTTTAGTGATTTGTATGTTAAGTATTAATGTTATTATTACTCAAACATCTAATTATGGCTTGATGTCTCCACTTATATTAGGTTTAATTGCCGTTTTCGTTATCTCACTCATCGTATTCGTTATGTATGAGAATAGAATCAAACATCCTCTTGTTGACTTTGATTTATTTAAAAATAAAGGCTATACCGGTGCAACAGTTTCAAACTTTATGTTAAATGGTGTTGCAGGTGGTACGTTAATTGTGGTTAACACTTATTATCAACAGCAATTAGATTTTAATTCTCAACAAACAGGCTATATTTCACTTACATATTTAGTAGCGGTATTAATTATGATTCGTGTAGGTGAAAAGATTTTACAAGCATTAGGACCTAAACGACCACTACTTATGGGAAGTGGTTTTACAGTTATAGGTTTAATTCTACTTTCTTTAACATTTTTACCTGACGCATGGTACATCGCAGCGAGTGTTGTAGGGTATTTATTATTTGGTACTGGTCTAGGTATCTATGCGACGCCTTCAACAGATACAGCTGTTGCTCAAGCACCAGACGAAAAAGTAGGTGTAGCTTCAGGTGTATACAAAATGGCTTCTTCTTTAGGGAATGCCTTTGGTGTCGCTATTTCAAGTACAGTTTATAGTGTGCTTGCTGCGCAATTAAATTTATCACTCGGTGGTTTTATGGGTGTGATATTTAACGCAATTGTAGCACTCCTCGCTCTAGTAGCTATCTTGTTCTTAGTTCCGAAAAAACAATCAAATTTATAAAAATCATGGATGGCGTATTGGCCATCCATTTTCTAAAATAAAAATTAACAGAAAATTTAGAAAAAAGAGCAAATGTGCATTGACGCTTTATCTTTTAAGTAGTAGTTTAAAAATAATATCACTTAATAAAGGGGATGTAAGGAATGAAAATAGCAATTGCGGGTTCTGGCGCACTTGGAAGTGGGTTTGGAGCCAAACTGTTTCAAAATGGTTATGACGTATCTCTTATAGATGGTTGGGAACCCCAAGTCACATCTATTCAACAGGAAGGCTTACATATTGATATTAATGGTGAGGGATATCATTTTGACATTCCTATGCATTGTCTCTCACAAATTCCGTCAAATGAACTTTACGATGTTATATTTTTATTTCCTAAATCTATGCAATTAGAGTCAGTGTTAGATGCAATCAAACCTCATATTCATAAAGAAACCATTGTGGTTTGTACGATGAATGGGTTAAAACATGAACGACTCATTCGCAATTATGTAGAAGATGCCCGTATTGTTCGTGGTGTCACTACATGGACAGCGGGTATAGACGTTCCGGGTCATACTCACCTTATGGGAAGCGGTCCCGTAGAAGTTGGTTGTCTTGTTCCAGAGGGGATCGATAACGTAAAAATTATCGTAGATATCCTCAATCAAAGTGAATTAAATGGAGTCGTAAGCGAAGATTTACATCAATCAATTTGGAAGAAGATTTGTGTTAACGGCACAGCGAATGCATTGTGCAGTATCTTGGAGTGTAACTTAGCCACTTTAAATGAAAGTAGCTATGCCAAAAATTTAATTTATAAATTAACACAAGAAATTGTTCATGTTGCAACATCTGATCATGTTCACCTTAATGTTGATGAAGTATTTGAATATCTAATAGACTTGAATGAAAAGGTAGGTCCGCACTATCCTTCTATGTATCAAGATTTAATCAAAGATCATCGTAAAACTGAAATTGACTATATTAATGGTGCAGTTGCACGATTAGGCAAAGAAAATCATATACCCGCTCCAGTGAATGAATTTGTGACAAATCTGATTCATTCAAAGGAAAGCCAGTTAAATGCACAATAAATAATAAAGTAGGACATTTGTTTTAACTTTTTTATAAGATGATGAAGAAGTTAATCGATGTGCTACTTCTTTTTTTACAATATGCTTTAGCTTTTTTGAAAAGGGTAAACACAAAACTGAGTAAAAAAGGAGATGTTATGATGTCTAGTACATGTAAAAGAATCATGGTTACAGGCCTTGTTGGAGGCTTCATTGGAGGCGCTATTAAAATGGGATGGGAAGCGTTAGTACCGCCGAGAACTCCTGAACGTGAAGAAGAGCCGCCACCTATGACATTATTAAATCAATTAGGCTTACCTGAGAAGGTTAAACATGCTACTTATAACTACAATCAAAATGAAATACCAATAGCTGTGATGGGCATTCATTATGGCTTTTCAATTGCACATGCGTTCGCATATGCGATTCTTGCTGAAAGATATTCCAAAGTAACTGTTTTAAGAGGGAGTTTATTTGGCATAGCTATAAATATTGCATTTCATGAATACTTGTTACCTCGTGTAGGTTTAACTCCTGAAATTGATGAGTTACCTAAAGAAGAACGTATTTCTGAATTATTAGGTCATATTGTTTGGATGAATACTATTGATTACGTTAGATCAGCTTTAAAATAAAGCTATTGAGGAAATTCATTTTAAAAAATAGAAAGAAAAGGTGAATAAAATGACTAAAATATTTGTAACAGGAGCAACAGGTTTAATTGGCACGAAATTAGTAAAACGTCTTAAAGAAGAGGGACATGAAGTCGCAGGTTTTACTACATCAGAACATGGTAAACAGAAATTGGAAAATGCAGGTGTGCAACCTTATGTCGGTGATATTCTTAAAGCCGACACAATTGATGCAGCTATAGAAGCTTTTAAACCTGAAATCATTATCAATCAAATTACTGATTTAAAAAATGTAGATATGAGTGCGAATACTAAAGTGAGAATTGATGGTTCTAAAAATTTAATGGATGCTGCAATTAAGCATAACGTTAGAAAAGTAATCGCGCAGAGCATTGCTTTTACCTATGAAGCTGGTGAAGGATTAGCTACAGAAGAAACGCCTTTAGACTATAATTCTACCGGAGATAGAAAAGTCACAGTCGATGGCGTAGAAGGTCTTGAAAATGAAACTAAACGTCTAGGAGAATATGTTGTTTTACGTTTTGGTTGGTTATATGGACCAGGAACTTGGTATGGCAAAGATGGCATGATTTATAACCAATTTATCGACGGCGATGTTACATTAAGCGATGGTGTTACATCATTTGTGCATCTTGATGATGCTGTAGAAACGTCTATTCAAGCGATTAATTTTGATAATGGTATTTACAATGTAGCAGACGATGAACCTGTAAAAGGTTCTGATTTTGCTGAATGGTATAAGAATCAATTACAGGTTAATCCAAAAATAACAATACAACCCGCACAACCATTTGAACGAGGTGTGGCGAATGACAAATTCAAAGCACAAGGTGGTAAACTCATCTATTCAACGTGGAAAGATGGTATGAATCCTATAGAATAAAAGAAATGCACTATTTAGAGTGTTTAGTTCGTCTTCTGTATAGATGTCTTCACGCTCTAAATAGTGCTATTTATATGGTTTATTAATTCAAATTATTACTCTGTTTTATTAGCTTGGTTTAGTTCTAATTGATCTTTAAGTTTGGCTGCTTCTTTTTTAGCTTGTTTTCCATAATAAGAGTGTGCAAGATGCATTTGAACTATTAGGAATGCTGCACTGATACTCCAGTATAGACCAAGTGCTGAAGCGGAAGTTAAAGAAGCATATGTAATGAATATCGGCGAAACTACCATAATTACATAATATGTTTTTCTTTGATCTTTAGGGTAATGAATTGAATTGACTAATGGTTGAATAAAGTACATACTAGCTGCGATAATTGTCATAATTAAATTTGGTTCAGTTAAGTTAAACCACAAGAAATGAGGATACTTAGTGATTCCATCACTTGTTGGATATTTCAAACTCATGTATAACCCCATTAGTATTGGTATTTGAATAATTACCGGAAAGCATCCAATCATGTTTTTAAAAGGGTTAATTCCATATGATTTATATTTCTTCATTAATAATTGATTAGCCGCATTACGTTCTTCTTGAGTGTCAGCCTTTTTGATTTTCTCTCTAATCGCATCTAATTCTGGTTTTACCACATTCGTTTTCTCACGCATCATATGCATATTTTTCACTTGAATTACCATTAAAGGTAGTAATATAAATCGTACAATAAGAACAATAACAATAATAGCTAAACCATAATTGTCATTAAATAATCTGCCTAAAAAGTGAAGTAAGCTGTCCATTGGTTTAACAAATAAATTATAGAAAAAGCCTGTTTGATTCTCTTTTTTCGAGTAATCACAGCCGGCTAAAAATATTATTAAACTTAACAATATTAAAGCAAGTCGTTTGTGCATAGTCATCTTCCTTTTTATCTCTATCTCTAACAATATAATTGAATTTTAACAAAAAATTACGTACAAAGTATTTATATATATAAAAAATTGCACACTCTAAAAGTATCAAAATTGAAACTTTAGAATGTGCAATCATTCTTAAATGTAAAGATTAATTGCTTAAGTGTTAAAATCTGATATTTAACTTTTGGGATGACGTGTCAAAACATTAATGGCTAACCATATCATCATCATTAACAAGAAAAGGTAAACACTCGTTAACAGCCACTTCGCATGTGCAGGTAACCATGATAATACAAATGTCCAACTTACATTTCCTAATATAAACAAAGGAAGTAAATAAATAACAATACTCAATATGACAAATAATGTGATGATCAGGAGGAATGTTATAAATGGAACTTTCCTTTTATCATAGATTACACGTTGGTGTTTTAAGTGATTAAGTCGTATTAAACTCAGAAGTAAAAACATGAATGCCCCAAGACCGGTTATAATAGTTATCGTATGATTAAAACTTTTAGACTCATCAATTTTTTGTTCAATAGTTGTATAGTGATCATTATTTAAAATTTGTGAACTTAAGTTTTCAGCTAGATTTGCCACTTGAGATGAATTCATATTTCCTAACACGACAATTCCGTAAGATTTAGTAGGATTGAGTAAAATTTCTGACGAGAAATTATTAAGAGTACCTGGATGAGAAATAATGTGGCTGCTCGAATTAATAAACCAACCTGCAGCATAACCATCATCGTCTGATTGATTTTCAGTTTCTGAAATCTTTTGATGTGAGTGTTTGATTATAGAATTCATTTTAGATGAAGGTTTTAATTGTTGTTTAACCCAATTTTCTAAGTCTTTGGTGCTCGTCATCATAAAAGCTGATGGGGTATCACCAATATTAAATTCAGGTGTAGTCTTTATAGCTTCACCACTTACTAATTCATAGCCAGTAGCTTCGTTTTTACCTTTTTTACTTGTAGTTTTGAAACTAGTATGTCGCATGTGTAACGGCTCTAATATATGTTCTTTAATATATGATTGATAAGATTGATGTGAGACGTTTTGAATAATTAAACCTAGGATATCATAATTCATATTTGAATATTCGAAGCTGTCACCAGGCGCATTATTCAATTCTTTCCCTTTAGCATATTCAACGATATGTTTCAGACTATTATAATCTTCCGAATAATGATCCTCTTCAGTAATATCACTCGGTATGCCACTTGTATGTCCTAGCAATTGTTTAATAGTGATATCTTTTTTCTCATCGTTATATGTCATATAAAAGTCTGGAATGTACTTTGATACTTTATCATTTAAATTTAATTTACCTTCTTCAGCAATTTGAAGAATCCCATATCCAGTAAAAGCTTTCGTATTTGAAGCAATTTCAAATTTTGTTTGAGGGGTCACTTTCATTTTTTGATCCACATTGGCATAACCATAACCTTTGTTTAAAAAGACTTTATTATCTTTAACAATAAGCACGGAGACACCAGGTATCTTACCATTATTCATTGCTGAGTGAACGATATGATCGATTTGTTTCTGTGAATGATGGGTAAGCATACTCTCCGTTTTACTATGAGCGGTATAATGTTTTGTTAATATACCACTTAATATAAGAATCATCATGGCTACAATAGTGATGATAAAATGTTTCTTTTTCATTGCGCTTTCCTCAATTAATCTTGGTATTTACATTAGATTGTGTACAACCCAAATGCGATAAGTGTTTATTATTATACCAGCTTTCTTGAAAAATACTTCATAAAAAGACTCGTTACATTGCTATCAATCTTTTGTATAGTTAAAAAAATTTGTAAAATGCAACTAAAAATAAGTGTACTTTAACACTAATGGAGTAAATGATATATTAAAAGATGACTTGAAAACCTATACATTTTATAGAGATGGGAGTATAGTTTAGCCATTGATAAAGAGTTAAAGAGGTAAGCGTTATGTTTAATCAATTTAAAAGACTTTTAATCGGGCGTCCCAAGAAAAATAGAGACTTAAAGGATGAAAAAATTACTAAATTTAAAGGTTTAGCAATCCTGTCTTCCGATGCTTTATCATCTGTTGCCTATGGACCAGAGCAAATATTGATCACTTTATCAGTAATTGGTGCTGTTGCTTCATGGTATACTTTACCAATCGCTGGTGCAGTTCTTATCTTACTTGCAGCTTTAATCATGTCATACAGACAAGTTATATACGCATATCCTAAAGGTGGAGGTGCGTATATGGTTTCTAAAACGAACCTCGGTGAGAAATGGGGATTGCTCGCAGGTGGTTCACTATTAGTAGACTATATTCTAACCGTTGCAGTTAGTATTTCATCAGGTGCAGATGCGTTTGTCGCTGCTTTTCCAAGCTTATACCATTTTAAAGTTTTAATTGCTTGTTTATTAGTTTTGTTCATTTTAATTATGAATTTAAGAGGGCTTACAGAATCAGCCACTGTACTTTCTTATCCAGTCTATTTATTCATAATAGGATTAATTGTATTAATTATTGTAGGAACATATCGTGTTGCTATAGGAGACGTGCAACCACATATGCATTCAACTGTTGGCACTGCAGTACCGGGGGTAACATTATTCTTACTGTTAAAGGCTTTCTCTTCTGGAGCTTCTTCTTTAACAGGTGTGGAAGCTATTTCTAATGCTGTCACCAACTTTAAGGATCCTGCTCCGAAAAATGCAGTCAAAACATTAGTAACTATGGGGACTATTCTAGCAGTATTACTTGTAGGAATCGTGGGGCTCTCTTACGTTTATGGTGTAATGCCTCAAACAGAGACTACTGTGTTATCGCAACTGGCCTCAAAAATATTTGGTAATAACGTTGCATTCTATTTCGTTCAAGCAACAACAGTAATGATATTAGTATTAGCTGCCAATACTGGATTTACTGCATTTCCAATGTTGGCTGCATCAATGTCTAAAGATAAGTATATGCCACGTATGTTCATAGTTCGTGGTGATCGTTTAGGATATTCAAATTCAATTATTGTTTTAGGTGTCTTGGCGATTATATTAATTATTGTGTTTAACGGAATGACTGAAAATCTAATTCCATTATATGCTGTAGGTGTGTTTATTCCATTTACATTAGCACAATTTGGTATGGTCTTGAAGTGGGTAAAAGAACGTCCTAAAGGTTGGGGTATTAAACTATCATTTAACTTAGTGGGTGGAACAATTACTTTTATCGTATTTATGATTCTTCTAATCACTAAATTTACTCAAGTATGGCCAATATTATTCTTCTTACCATTTGTAGTATCTGTATTTATGAGAATTAATACGCATTATAAGAATATAGCTCAACAATTACGCTCAGATATCGATGTACATGACATTCCTGTTGTAGATCGTAATTTAGCTATTGTGCCAATACCTAGTATTACGACGGCGGTTGATAAGTCAATTTATTATGCTCAAATGTTAGCTGATAATGATGTTATCGCAGTCCATGTCACTTTTGGAGATGAAGATGATAAAGCATTAATGGAGAAATGGAAACGACACTTCCCAGATGTAAGATTAGTTATTTTACATTCAGAGTATAGAAGTATCATTCGTCCAATCTCAAGATTTATCGACAAAATTCGTAAAAAAGCGAATGATCAAAACTATTTAATCACAGTAGTTGTGCCTGAATTCATTCCCAAAAAACCATGGCACAATCTACTTCACAATCAAACAAGCTTCAGATTGAAAATGCATTTGATCTATCAAAAAAACGTTATATTATGTACCATTCCATTTAAATTAACTAAATAATGTGAGACAGTATGAGAGAACAAGTAACAATACTAAATAAGGCTCAGAAAGATTGATCACAATCTTCTTTCTGAGCCTTTTTATATACATAGCTATTTTAAAGTCATATTTTTGAAATGATACGCCTTATTCTTTTGATTCATGAGATAAAACAATTTCATTGTAATTAATATTTTCACGAATTTGTGTTGCAACATCATTCGTTATTTTATTACGTTGGATTAACTTATCCAGAATAGTTCTTTGTTTATATAAACCTTCTAATTTTAACTTTCTTAAATTTTCCGGAACAAGGTCATTTTTACTTTGTGTTTGGGATTTAGTGGATTTAAAGTCTTGGCGTGAACGACTACGTAACATACGTAATAATGAATAATACTGATTGATTACTAAACTTACCTCTAAAACATTCGAGCTATCTTGTTCCTCTCGTAATCTCAACACGATATGGTGATTAACGATTCGCAAGATTTTTTGAACTTGTTTGTAACTATCATGGAACTGCTGTTTTCTCAATTTTCGTTCTTCTTTTAATTCTTGTCTTGCATTTTTATATGCTTCACGCTGCTCACGAATTCTAGTTTTATTGTCACTTGTTGATTGGTGTGATTCTTTAAGTCTCGCATGCTCTTGTTTATGAACTAAACGTTCTTCTTTTTTACGATTTTTTCTAGCTTTAAAACGCAAGTAAATCATTTTAAAGAGTCGAGTAAATTTCTCTACAAACGTTTTCTCATTATAAGCTTGAGTAGCATCCATGACATTACGATAGTCTCGAACATTTGTAGCATCAATTTTCCCATTATCGATAAGCTTTTGTAACGTATTTGTTTCCACATCTTCTGCAATATCTTCTTATCGTCGCAACTCTTTTGTATTTTTACTATCAGGTTCAATATTTAATAGAAATCCCAATTCTTGAAAGTATTGGTTCATCACTTGTCTATAATCTATGGAAGGATTGGTTTTAGATTCATTTTTAAAATGATCTATCACATTCTGAACGATAAATATTTTCGCTTCTTGGTAACTCATGCCTTTGAAATGAGATACTTCTTCAGAAGGCGTGATGAGCGGTAAAATGACTTGAGCTAATATTAAGCTGATTAATACCATCAATGATGCAATAAATAATAAATCGTTGCGATATTCAAAACGATGTCCATTACTAATTACATGCGGCAAGGTCAATGCCATAGATAGTGAAATCGTTCCGTGAATCCCACACATTGTCATTATAAAAGCATAGTGTGCTCGATTGGGAGGTGTTTCTTCTTCATCTGAGTTATCCATGTAATATTGAATATTTTTCGGGAAATAAAAGTCTTTATACCATACAAATACCCAAATAAAACGAAATACATAAATAGCAAGCGCAATGAGTAGGGTAATCATAATTAAGAATTTAATATTTTCAGGTTCATCTTTAACAATTTCCATAACAACCTCAGGTACGATGAATCCAAGTACAACAAAGACAAAGCCATTCAGTGCATAACTAAACGTATTCCAAATTTGTGTAAAGTTCATTTGTAATTCTGTTTGTGCACGGATTAATCTATCACGTTCTAAACCATGAATTAAACCTGCTACTACTACAGCTATAATACCTGATGCATGCAATGTTTCAGCTATATAGTAAATAGCGAAGGGTGTCAATAATTGTATAAATGTTAATGTGTTATTATCTTTTAATCCTTTGTTCGCTGTAAGGTAGATACGTATTCTCACGACAATAATACCGAAGATGGCACCGACTAATATTCCGATGATTGTCGAAATAATAAATTGTTCGATAGCGTTAATTGCTGAAAATGCACCAGTGACAAGCGCAGTGACCGCAATTTTAAATGAAATGATACCTGCTGCGTCATTCAGCAATGATTCCCCTTCTAGAATAGACATTGATCCTTTAGGTAAAACTTTCCCATTTGTAATGGCTGATACGGCCACAGCATCAGTAGGACATAAAATCGCAGCTATCGCGAAAGCAGCTGGCATTGGTAAATCGGTCCAAATCCAATGTATAAAGTAACCGACGCCAATAACCGTTGTAAAAACTAAGGCCATTGCCATTAAAATGACGGGTTTACGGTATTCCAATAATTTAGAACGAGACACATGCGTTCCTTCAACAAATAATAATGGGGCAATAACGGCCATCATAAATACTTCTGAATCAAATTCGAAATGCATTGGAATAGGTAGAGTAAAGATGACAACACCTAAACCAATCTGAATAAATGCAGTTGGAATTTTAGGAAACATATTATGTAAGACAGAACTTACAATGACTGCAAATATAAAAATTAAAAAAGCTTCTAATAATTCCATATGATTCTCCTCTATAAATCAATAACATATATTTTACCATTTAAAAATGTAAATCACATATACACAACTTTTAGCAGAATTTAACTTTAATTTGTATTAATTATTACCCCAAAAAAAGAAAGCGGAACAAAAAGAATTGTTTATAATTCTTTCATAGTTCCGCCACTCAAAGAGTAATAATTGAAGACATCTTATATAAGCGCAAGAATAACAAATTATATTCTTTAAGATGTTTTTAAAGAGAACATTTATATGTTTTTAGTTTGCTTTTGATTGCTTAAATGTTGTTTTTCAGCTAATGCTTTGGCATTTGATTTATATTTTTTATAGTAGAAGAATAAGAATATGAACCAGATTGGCGAAATAAAGATTGCTGCACGTGTATCAGCACTAAAGAATAATAATATAAATACAAAGAAGAAGAAAGCTAATACGACAAACGCGACGCCTTGACCACCGAATAATTTAAATTTACTATTTCTATGTGCTTCAGGGTCCTTTCTAACATAAACTATATATGACACGATAATCATTGCCCAAACTACTAAAAAGAGTACAGTTGATAAAGTCGTAACATATATAAATAGTTTGATTGCATCTGGGAAGATAAAATTTAACAACGCTGCTACAAGTAAAGTAATCGATGACACGAACATTGAAAGGTAGGGCACGCCGTTAGAATTTGTTTTAGTTAATACTTTAGGTCCCAAACCTTGTTTAGCTAAACCAAACAAGATACGACTATTTGAGTAAATACCGCTATTTGTAGCTGAAGCGGCTGCAGTTAGGACAACAAAGTTCACTATACCAGCCGCAAAAGGTATGCCAATAATACTAAATAGCTTTACGAAAGGACTACTATCTGGGTCAATGTTATCCCATGGAATGACTGACATGATGACTAATAAACCACCGATGTAGAAGAGTAAAATTCTAATAGGAACATTATTAATGGCTTTAGGGATGGTCTTTTCAGGATCTTTCGTTTCACCAGCTGTTACACCGATAAGCTCAATACCAATAAAGGAATAGACTGCTATTTGAAATGACATTAAGAATCCGAAAGGACCATGTGGGAACATGCCTCCGTGCTTAACTAAATTGGTGAATGAAGCATGACCATAATGCGTTTTAAATGATAGGAAAATTAAAACCAACCCAACAATTACCATCGCTACAATAGTTACAACTTTAATAATTGAGAACCAAAATTCAAGTTCTCCAAATAAACGGGCGCCTAATAAATTAAATGAAATTAAAATCAGTACAATAAATAACACAGTTAACCAATGAGGGACCTGAGGGTACCAAAATGCGAAATATTGCCCCATGGCTGTTAAATCTGACATACTCGAAACGACCCAACAAATCCAATAAGTCCAACCTATTACGAATCCTCCAAAAGGTCCTAAATATTCATTTGCGATATCTACAAATGAATTAAATTTAGAGTTACTTAATAACAATTCTCCCAAAGCACGCATAAATGCGAATAAAATAATCCCAATAATCATATAAGTAAATAATAGTGACGGTCCAGTTAAAGAAATAGTTTGCCCAGAACCTAGAAATAATCCAGTTCCAATAGCACCGCCAATAGCAATTAATTGGATATGCCTATTATTTAACTCCCTATGCAATTGTCTAGCCATAGACTTCCTCCTCAGAAAAACAAATGTTTATGAAAGCGTTTTCTTTCGTCTAATATTATAGAAACAATTTTGATAAAGCAATGATTTACAGAAATATAAGTAAATACATTTATAAGAGTGTTTATGATAATAAATACTTATGATTTTTTAGAATAATCAAAAAATTAGATTGATATTATTTGTATCTATAAAAATTCAGTAAAGCTAAAAAATATACTTAATTATAATCTTATTTTTGTAAATAGCAAGTAATATTACTAAACTGATTAATTAACTTTAATTTCTGGATATGTAATAATAAAAATTATTGTAATCTAATGTAAGAAGGGTCAAATCATGAAAATAGGTACAATTTCAGATTTACATATTGATCGCCACCCAAAACTCAAACCGGAAAGCTATCTCAATATTTTGGCAGAGGTAGTTAATGAGAGGAAATTGGATATATTATTGATTGCCGGAGATATTTCTAATGATTATAAAATGAGTTATCAGTTTATTGTCCATTTAAAAGCCATGATACAAATTCCAACTTATTTTATACCTGGGAATCACGACTTGTGGTCCGATGGCTCGGATAAATCATCAACTGAGATTTTAGAATTTTATAAAACACAAGAAGAATGTTTAATAGGACGTCCATTGATTGTTAATGATGAGTGGGCCATCGTTGGTCATACAGGTTGGTATGATTATAGTTATGCAGATAAGCGATTTTCATTAGACAAAATTAAAAAAGGCAAACATTACGGGGCGACATGGCAAGATAAAGTAAGAATTGACTGGACTACGTCAGACCAACAGTTGTCAAAAGTGGCTGCCCAAATGGTAGATGAAGATATCAAGAACGTTGATGACCGTAATATTATTTTAATGACACATGTGGTTACACATCCACAATTTGTTGTACCTACACCACATCGAATTTTTGATTTTTTTAATGCATTTATTGGGACGCAAGATTTTGATTATATTTATGAGAAATATCCTATTAAATATAGTATTATGGGGCATGTTCATTTTCGAAAAGAACTAAGAGATAGTGATACAACTTACATGTGCCCATGTCTAGGTTATCAAAGACAATGGAGAACATTAGATTTAGCTAAAGAAATCAATCATGCGTTAATAGATTTCCATATTTAAAATTTAATTGTAATTAAAAAATATCTCGAGACAACAACGCTTTGTCTCGAGATTTTACTTTTTATTATGGTTGAACGAATACACACATTTGGCCTGGTGCGTTATAACTACATTCTAATTTTTGTTTTTTAATTCTGATTATCTGTTTTTGATTTGGAATGATTGAAGGTATGACAATTCCTTTAGTTAGTTGTGTCCACAAAGGATCAATATAATAGTAATAAGTATCATCATAACCTATTAATAATGTGACATGAATGTTCGATACAAGTCTAGTAGGTTTATTATCAAGACGGAACACGCGGTGAAAGGGTCTAGCACCTAAACTTGTATGATATATAATGACAGGTTGTCCTTGATCAATTATGCGTTCAAGTTGTTTTAAGCTAGAACCTGAACCATCTTTAACACGATTGTCATATTGCTTGAGGAAAGGAACGAATGCAGCAGGAAAGATGGTTTGGTGGTAACCTAACTTCACTAACAGTGGGTGGCCTACGTAACCTTTATATGGATTGTTAGGATGTTTAGGCCATTTGCTCATAATTTCCGTTGCTTTAATTGAATGATGATTAAATTGTAGTAACATTGCTGCAGATACGCCTTCACATCCCATAACCATAGGGATTGGAAATAATTGACTTATAGGTTTAACTGGTAAAATGGTTTTCTTCATAATTTCTTCCTCAACAAACTGGTATTCATTTAATATTTAATATTATATAACGTGCCATTCATTTAGTATATTAAAATGTTTGTTCTATTTGATGAGGTTATTATTTTGAAAATGGGTTATAAGATAATTGAGTAAAATTAAAATGGGGGAGATGAACATGGACTATAGAATAGAAAATCTTGAAAGCACAAAAGTCATAGGCGCTTATAGGCATTATAAAAGCGGAGGACACGCTCAAAGTAATATTCCGGATTTCTGGGAAGATGTGCATACTATGAAATTAGATGAACGATTATTGCAAAAAAGCGATAACCAATTGAACGGTTTGTTAGGTGTTTGTCTGCCTAAAGAAGATAGAACAATGGATTACGCTATAGGTGTGACAAGTACAGAAGATCCTCATGATGGTTTAGAGACATTCAACTTAGAAGGTGGAAAGTATTTAGTTGTCGAAGCTAAAGGACCTGTCCCTAAAAGTGTTCAGCAAACAATGAATGATATACATCATGAACTTATTCCTAGAGAAAATATTGAAATAAAACAAGCTCCATTCTTTGAGCTATACGGACCAGGTGATACACAAAGTGAATCTTACGTCACTGAGATATGGATGCCAATTCAATAATTATAATGAAACCTCACTTCTACATTTTGAAGTGAGGCTTTACTTTTTAATGAGATATAGTGTTTTTTGAATAAAGCTTAAAATAAATGAATTGTAGTAAAACTAGTAAGATAGCAGTAACACTAATTATAAGTAAGTAGGGAGTCATATCATGTTCACCATTTAAACCAACTAATGGCGAGATAATCCCTCCTAATATAAACTGGAACAAACCTAGCAAGCTAGAGGCATTACCACTACCTCCTGTTCGCTCTTCCATTGCCATTGAAAAGCCTAATGGCGCAATTGAAGTAACTGGCGAAATATTAATGAAAAATGCGATGAGTAATACATATAAAGGAAGATGTAAAGCTAACGTCGCAATAAGTAATATTACGCCTACAATTTGCACAATCGTTAAATAAATTAATAATTTTTGACGACTAATTTTTTCTACTAGTAGTGCAACAATTTGGCTAACTACGATTAATCCTACACCGTTAATAGCAAGCATCACGCTGAATTGAGGTGCACTCATGTGATAAAT
Organism: Staphylococcus sp. TE8; assembly: GCF_000692055.1. Taxonomy (NCBI): domain Bacteria; kingdom Bacillati; phylum Bacillota; class Bacilli; order Caryophanales; family Staphylococcaceae; genus Staphylococcus; species Staphylococcus sp. TE8. The sequence continues at coordinate 239,733 of NZ_JMGB01000002.1, read as the reverse complement.
TTTTTGAGTAATAAAAGGAGATGCTGATGAATAACTAAATAACATCACATAGGTTAAACCTTGTAGCAACATAGGAATAACGAATGTCGGTTTTTTAAGTAAATACAAGAAATCTTTAAGTATATCTTTAAATTGAAGACGTGTTTGCATTGTTTGAGTATGGGCTGGCATTTTTAAGAAAATACCAATTAAAACTATAAAAGCGATAAGCGTTAAAAATGCAAATATCATTCTCCAGTTAGATATAGATAATACAAAACCGCCAAGCAAAGGTGCTAATATGGAAATAATACCGTTAACTACCATTAATGAGGCTAAAAATTTAGCTAATTCATTACCATGATATTTATCTCCAACAGACGCTTTAGCGATGACGATAGCACCGCCACTTGTTAAACCTTGTATCAATCGTAGAATTAAAAATACCGTTAAGTGACCGGTAAATATAGATAAAAAAGTGGCTACTAAATATATCATCATCAATATCGTGGCAATTCGTTTACGACCAAAGACATCTGAAATAGGTCCAAATAAGAATTGCCCAAGCGCGAGTCCTATCATTGCAAAGGATAGTGTCAATTGGATTTCTGAAGTTGTAGTTCCAAAATCATGTTGTACTTTAGGTAAAGAAGGTGTATATGTATCGATCGTAAGTGGACCGAATGCTGTCATGACACCTAAGATAATGATTAATATTATTGAAAAGTGCTTGGCACTTGAATGAGTCATAAATAATCTCCTTTGAACAAATTACAACATCAATTATATACGTTTTACATGTGTTTGTAAGTACTAAACTTAAATACTAATTTGTGTATACATAAAAAACTAGCAAAGTCGTTACCCTAAACGACCTTGCTAGGTTAGTATGATTAATTACTTTGTCCATCAGAGCTTGAACCGTTTAATATACTTTCTAATTTTGATTTAATGCTATCAAATTTAGTGTTGATATCTTCAAGCATACTATTAATTTTACTTTGATTTTCATTGTTTTGTTGTGCGTTATTAGCATTTTTTAATTTATCAAGTTGTTTTTGATAAAATTGTGTGAATTTAGAATCAGCATTATTTTCTTCTTTTTGTTTTAATTTATCAATTTCATTTTGTAATTTGCTAATTTGAGATTCACTATTTTTATTATTTTTAATATCACTTTTCGCCGAGTCAACTTGTTTGTTGATATCATCATTTTGACTTTCAACTTGTTTTTTATAATTTTGAGACACATTAGGATCATTATTTACTTTATCATCATTGTGATTCATGATGGCACGGGTAACAAAAATGGCTACTATAATAAGTAAAATAACTATGATAGCAATAAGCCATTTTTTAGTTCGACCTGATTTTTCATTTTCCTCTTCAAGTTGTTGTTCACGACGATAATCACGACCATTATAGTAACGTTCTGGTTCATCATCAAATTCTCGTTGATTAGAACGTTGACCGTTCATTTTATTTGGAGATTGAGCTCGATTTCGAAATTCGTCTTCTTCAGCTCGACGTCGGTGGTTTTGATATTGATTATCGTATTTGTATGAATCTCTATACTTATCTGTTCTTTTCATAATGTCACCTCATTGTAATGGTAAACTTCAATTTTATGGTTTTAATTTCAAATTCAATTTGATGAGACGGGCGATATTTGTTGCAGTTCTTTGCATGAATTGTGGTCCATTTTCAAGGGTGGTCTTTAAATCAGAAGGATACTCAGTAATGCTAAAGACAGTGTCAATGCCGTGGCGGTAAACTTCTTGATACTGATCACCGAGGCTACCACAAATTGCAATAACCGGGATGTCATATGCCTTTGCAACTTTCGCAACGCCTATGGGTGTTTTACCATAAATCGTTTGCTTATCCATTTTACCTTCCCCTGTAATAACAATTTGAGCATCTTTCACTCTCTCTTGAAAACGTGTTTCATCTAGAACTACATCTATACCTGCTTGCAAATTAGCATCAAGAAAAGCTAGTAAAGCAGTACCCATGCCACCAGCTGCGCCTGCACCCGGTATATCTTTGACAGACTTTTGTAATTCTTCTTTAATTTTATCATGATAGTGACTTAATGCGGAATCCAACTTTGGTATCATCTTTTCAGTAGCGCCTTTTTGAGGTCCATATATTACAGTAGCGCCTTGGTCACCCAATAATGGGTTTGTAACGTCACAAGCTACTTTAATTTCAACGTTTTGTAGCAAAGGATTGAGATGAGAGGTGTCAATCTTATCAATTGTGTTTAACGCTGCTCCACCAGGTTTAATTTCATTATGCTCAACATCTTTAAAAGAAACTCCTAATGCTTGCAACATACCCACGCCACCGTCATTGGTCGCGCTTCCTCCTATCCCTAAAATGATTTTCTTTACACCATGTTTAAGTGCTTCATTAATGAGTTGTCCAGTTCCATAGGAGGAAGTTTGAAGTGGATTTCTCTCCTCATGGGTTAATAAATGAAGGCCAGATGCCTCAGCCATTTCTATAATAGCTGTTTCATATTGATCACTTCTTGCATAACTTGCATCAATATTTCTAAAGAGAGGGTCTTTAACTTGAACGGTATAGGAAGTCGCCTTTAAAGCTTCTTTCAAAGCTTCAGTTGTTCCTTCCCCACCATCCGCCATAGGTATAAGGTCGTAAGTAACTTGATCATTAAACACTTCTTGAAAGCCATTTTGAATTGCAGTAGCTGCCTCTTTCGCTGTCATACTCTCTTTAAACGAATCTGGGGCAATAACTATTTTAAATTGTGACACGCAATCACTTCCTATTATTATGTTTTATTGCTATTTTTTTTAAAATAAACTTCAACTAAAGTCACACTTATCATTATCTTTTGGAAAGGGATAGTCATTTATATGTTTTTAAGTCTATAATAAAATTAAATAAATTAAGCTTACGATAAAACATCATGAACATGCAGAGAGGACATCTTATGAAACAACTTAAACAACACGAACAATTATGTTGGTATATAGGTATTATATTATTTTATTTCATTATGGCTATTCTAACACCATTATCTTTTGTTGACTGGCATTGGTATTTAAATTCACACATAAGTTCACTTGGGCAAGATTTAATGAAAACGAATGCAAGATATCTCGGGAATTTTTTAGAGATTCTCGCGATGCATAGCGCTATTTTCAAATATTTAAGTTATACTGCTTTATCGTGTTTAATGATTTACTTTTGTTCAATGATAGTGAATGTAAATAAAAAGTTTATATATATTTTGATATGTTTTACATTTTTAATAATGATTCCAAGTGGAGTTTATAGTGAAACTTATGGATGGATAGCAGGATTCTACAATTATATTCCTTCATCAATAATCTCATTATTCATCTTATATACTATCATTTATATTCTTTATGGAGATGAAGAGGCTAGTATTAATCATCTTTGGCTGTTTCTCACAGCTTGTTTGTTTGGGCAGTTATTTATTGAAAATATCACTATATACAATAGTCTTATCATTTTAATTGGTGCTAGTATATATGCCATCCAACATAAAAAGCTAAACTACTATTTAATTGTGGGCTTTATGCTAAGTTGCATTGGCGCAATCATTATGTTTTTAAATCCTATTTACTTTAAAATCATCGATGGTAAAACAATCTACCATTCTATTTCAGATAAAGTAGGCATTATACATAAAATAGGAACGACTTTATTAATGGACTTTCCTAAGTATATATTTCTTAATCAATATTTAATACTCGTAGTTATTTCGGTAATCATTACAATACTTTTGGTTCGTAATACAATTTTTGTAAACCAACATGTTGTTATTAAATTTGCAATTATGTATGGTTTGTACAGTTTACCGTTTTATAAATTACTCATCTATGATCAATTCCATTTTGAAATATATACAAAATCATTTTCAATAGCTTTATTAAACTTCTTGATTTGTGCAGTTTTCTTTGCGGTCTTAATATATAGTACAGTCATATTAATATCAGAAAAATATTTAAGAGCCATCGCTTTAGGATGTTTAATTTCAATCGTGTTATCGACGCTACCATTATTGGTTGTGGCTCCAATAGGAAATAGAAACTTTTATTTCATATACGTGCTGTGGTTAATATTTTTACTTAGTTTTGTAAAGCAATTTGATGGAAATATCAATAAAGTAACGACTATCGTTAAGGCAATTGCATGTGCTCATAGTTTGATATTAGTAATAGGATTTAGCTTGATTTATCAAAGTAGTGTCAATAGAATTGAAAATGTTGAAGAACAATTAAAAAATGGTAAGCGTCATCAAAGTATTATATTAGAGAGATTACCTTTCGAAAAATATACGCATTTAACAACACCGTCAACGAAGACGGATTTCAATGACTTTAAAGCATATTATGATTTGCCAAAAGATCTAAAGTTTAAAGTAGTACCATTTGGTTATGATGGAGAATAATTAAAGGAGATAGAGAATGAGATTAACCCAGACACATTTTGAAATTATCAAATTTGTAATAGTGGGTGGAATCAATACTTTAAATTACTATATTGTATATTTATTACTTCTAAAGTTATTAGGTGTTAATTACTTGGTCAGTCATATCACAGGATTTATTGTGAGTTTCATCATTTCTTATTACTTAAATTGTTATTTTGTTTATAGGGTAAAACCAACGCTAAAAAAGTTTTTAAGTTTTCCACTTACACAGGTGGTTAATATGGGAATGCAAACATTACTTTTATACATATTTGTGCAGTGGTTTCATTTCCCTTCAGAGATAGTCCCATTTGTAGGATTAATTATTACGATACCGGTAACATTTATTTTGTCTAAGTGGATCTTACGAGATTAATTGAGTTTAGATAAAGCAACCGACTAAGTACGTTGTACTGAGTGGGTTTTTTTTTAAAAAGAGATTTGAGATTGTGATTAAATTTGAATAAATATAAATTATAAATTAGGCAAATCTAAAAATTTCATTAGTTTATTTTCATAAAAAATATAGAAATAAAAAAACGTTGTAATACCTCAGTTATTGTTTCATACTAAAGTTATTAAAGCATATTAAGGTGGTAAATAAGCATGTCTCAAAGTGAAAATTTGAAGATTGCTCAACGTGGTGCCTATCTTAGTTTAGTCGTGTATATTATTCTTTCAATAGCCAAATATGTTACTGGATATATATACCAATCTGCAGCGGTTCGAGCAGATGCGTTAAATAATATGACAGATATTATCGTCTCAATTGCAGTTATTGTCGGACTAAAAATTTCTATTAAACCTGCAGATAAAAATCATCCATACGGTCATTTAAAATCTGAGAATATTTCGACATTACTTGTATCTTTTATTATTATGTTTGTCGGGATACAGGTTGTAACGGAAAATGCACCAAGACTTATTACACAAGATAGACATGTACCTAATGTAATTACAATTATTGTCAGTGTAGTCAGTGGTGTGATTATGTTAGGTGTATTTTATGTTAATCATAGACTCGCTAAAAAAACTAATAGCAGTTCGTTACGATCTGCAGCAAAAGATAACTTATCCGATAGTTTAGTCAGTATCGGTACAGCTATAGGTCTTATATTCACGCAAATTGGATTTCCAATTGTAGATATTATTTTAGCGACACTTCTAGGTTTATTAATAATTTATACCGGGTTTGGGATTTTTAAAGAGTCAATCTTTACTTTAAGTGACGGATTTAATGAAAGAGATCTAGAAGACTATCGTAATGATATATTAGAAGTAAAAGATGTTATCGACGTTAATAATATTAAAGGGCGTTATCATGGAAGTAGTATTTTTCTTGATGTAACTATCGTCGTGAAACCGAATCTGTCATTGTATGAAGCTCATCAAATTTGTGATAGAGTAGAGCATCATTTACATGAAAAAGGTATTTCTTCAGTATATGTTCATCCCGAACCTTATAATCAAGAAGATAATAGTAAAACGATTAAAGAGTAAAAACATAATTAGAGTGAGAAAATAATTTAAAATAAACCCCTAAATGAATTGAATTTAAAAAGTTCATTTAGGGGTTTTGGCTATATTAATACGTAGAGAGATGTTTAATTATTAAGATAATAGTTGAAATATAGCTTTAGTTAATAGTAGATCGTATCTTAAACAATCATTATATTTTTATAGGTTTAACCTAATTATATATTACCAATACCCGTTAGCTTCGCGGAAAGAAATAGCATCATCTATAGAACCATAACGTTCTTTGGCATAATTAATCATGCCTTTAGTTTGAGTAGCGACTGAACCATATCCCCATGATTGATTAGTTTGACCTAATCCATGATATTGTCCATTAGATGCATTTGGGTCTCCGCCTGATTCAGGAAGTACGATTTTTTCCCAAAGTGCTTTTGTACCTCCAGCTTTTATGAATTCTTGATATACTTCGCTTGTTGACTCACTACTTGCATTTGAGCTATGGCTAGATGATGTTTGAGTAGCTGTAGAATTATAATTTTGATTAGTATTTTCAGCAGCATGTGCATTACCGGCTTCTAAACCTGTAGCGCCTATTGAAACTGTAGCTAGAATTGCTAGTATTGATTTTTTCATAATTAATAACTCCTTTTACTAGAATCTGTCTGAAAATGCAGTTCATGATGCAAATATCACAGATCTATTTTGATTTGTGTCTTTCTAAAGTTGTAAATACACTATATCATCGCAATTGTTTTCATAGGTTACATCAAAGTAAAAATACAAAGTCAGATATTTTATTCATAAAACAAACATTTCAATATATCAATGTCTTGTGACAATATATTACGAAAATAGCCATACAATTACTTGGGAAAATAAGTTTTAACGGTCTATAATAATAGTAGTGAGAGAGAAAAATGAGGTCAGTTATTCATGTAATCATTAAGTCATGTTAGCAATCTCATTGTTATATTTACGCTCATGTTTTGAGATTGTGTAGTGGTTGATTACGTAATTTTAAATTAGGAAGGTGTTTTTTTATGCCAAAATTAATATTATGTCGTCACGGACAAAGTGAATGGAATGCTAAAAACTTATTTACCGGTTGGGCAGATGTGAAGTTGTCTGAACAAGGAATTGAAGAAGCTAAAACTGCAGGTGAAAAAGTAGCAGATAATAAATTAGAAATTGATGTTGCCTATACATCGTTATTAACTAGAGCTTTAGAAACAACACAATATATTTTAGCAGGTTCTAATCAACAGTGGATTCCAGTGCATAAAAGTTGGCGATTAAATGAACGTCACTATGGTGGATTACAAGGTTTAAATAAAGATGATGCACGTGAAAAATGGGGAGAAGAACAAGTTCATCAATGGAGACGTTCTTATGATGTGCAACCACCAGCAGAAAGTGAAGAACAACGTGAAGAATATTTAAACAATCGTAGATATAGACATTTAGATAAAAGAATGATGCCATATTCTGAAAGTTTAAAGGATACATTAGATCGCGTTGTGCCTATTTGGACTGATCGAATTTCACAACATCTATTAGATGGTGAAACTGTACTTGTGTCTGCACATGGTAACTCCATTAGAGCATTAATTAAATACCTTGAAAATTTATCTAGTGAAGAGATTGTTGGTTATGAAATAAAAACAGGTGCGCCACTTGTTTATGAATTAACTGATGATTTGGAAGTGAAAGATAAATACTATTTATAATAAACCAGAATAGAGTAAGCCATTAAATGATAAGTTTAAATCATTTAATGGCTTTTATTATGTGAAGTTATAAGTTGAAAGAATAATAAGGAAATTGTCTGGGAAATATGTCTTACTCATTTCGGGTAAATGATTAACATATCAAATTAAATATAAGTGTTAGAATTTAAAAGATTTTATTTTGCTCTTTTATGTTGTTTTATTATTTTCAGAGCACGTTTTCTTGTTTTTATATTCGGGCTATTCAAATTGCGTCTAGCAGTTTGTAAATCTAATTTCATTTTATCTTCCTCCTTGTGTATCTATATTATGGAAGAAAATAATGCTTTTGTAAATAGTAATTATTACGATTTAACAGAAATACATAAGTCGTAGTATTTTTTTAGAAACAAAAGTGAGCCAACTAAATGATTAACTTATTCAAAATATGTATAATAGGCAAATATCTGTTTGATGTTATAAAAGGGGGGAAGGTCATGTCTTTAAAAACAAAGTTAGTCATGATTATCACTATGTTACTTGGTGGATTTTTTGGTTTGTTAAATGAGACATTATTAACAACAGCTTTACCAAGTATAATGAAAGATTTTCACATTCAGTATTCTCAAGTTCAATGGTTAACAACAGCGTTTTTACTTACCAATGGAGTGGTTATTCCATTATCAGCATTAGTTATACAACGATTTACTACAAGACAAGTTTTCCTAACAGGAATTTTAATCTTCTTTGTAGGTACAATTGTTGGAGGTTTTAGTCCCAATTTTACAACGTTATTATTTGCAAGAATTGTTCAAGCTTTAGGTTCAGGTATTATGATGCCTTTAATGATGACGTCGATTCTAGATATCTTTGAACCTCATGAACGCGGTAAATATATGGGATTCTTCGGACTTGTGATCGGTTTAGCACCTGCGATTGGTCCGACATTATCTGGTTATTTAGTTGAATATTTTAATTGGAGATCTTTATTCCATGTTGTTGCACCGATAGCAGCAATCACGTTTATTATCGCCTTATTCACTGTTAAGAATGTAGGACAAAATATTAAAGTTCCCATTGATGTAATCTCAATTATATTATCTATATTAGGATTCGGTGGTTTACTTTATGGTACGAGCTCCATTTCACATGATGGTTGGGACGATCCAATAGTCTTGTCTACGATTATCGGCGGTATTATTTTAGTGGTGTTATTCATTTGGAGACAATCACGCTTGAATACGCCTTTACTCAATTTTGGTGTCTTTAAAAATAAACAATTTGCAATTGGTTTACTTATTATGGCAGTAACAATGATTTCTATGATCGGTTCAGAAACAGTATTACCAATGTTTGTTCAAAATTTATTAAATAAGCCCGCATTAGACTCAGGACTCATTTTATTACCTGGCGCAATCGTGATGGCTATCATGTCAATGACTTCAGGAGCAATGTATGAAAAGTTTGGTGCTAAGCCTTTAGCTATCATCGGAATGTTAATTGTAATCATAACAACTTCGTATTTTGTGGTGATGGATGAACATACCTCAACAGTAATGTTAGCTACAGTTTACGCGATTCGTATGATTGGTATAGCATTAGGATTAATGCCAGTAATGACACATACCATGAACCAATTAACTCCTGAAATGAATGCGCATGGCTCGTCTATGACTAACACCGTACAACAAGTGGCAGGTTCAATTGGAACAGCTGGATTAATTACTATTTTAAGTCAAGCGAGTCAACATTTTTCACCTAAAATGAGTGATTATAAAGGTATGAATAAACAAGAAATGGTCAGTCAAATTAAAATAGATACGATGTTGCATGGCTATCATGCAGGATTTTTATTTGCAGTGATAATTACGGTGATCAGTTTCTTATGCACATTTATGCTTAAAAAACGTACTAAAAAAGAAAAAGAACAAACATCATGAACGGTATAAAAAATATATTAGAACTTTCTGAACACTTGATATAAGGGAACTTCTTATTGACTATTACACTCTAAAGGGATAAAATATTTTTATTCCGATTAGAATAATAAGATTAAGGAGTTTAACTAAATGAAGAGACTTTTATTTTGCATTATCGCTTTAGTATTTGTATTGGCAGCATGTGGTAATAACGATTCATCAAGTGATAAAGATAGCAAATCAAGTAATAAAGATGATAATACATTACGAGTAGGTACTGAAGGTACTTACGCACCATTCACTTTCCACAATAAACAAGATAAATTAACTGGTTACGATATTGATGTTATTAAAGCTGTAGCGAAAGCAGAAAACCTCAAATTAAAATTCAATGAAACATCATGGGATTCTATGTTTGCAGGTTTAGATGCAGGGCGCTTTGATGTCATTGCAAACCAAGTTGGTATTAATAAAGATAGAGAGAAGAAATATAAATTCTCTAATCCTTACACTTATTCAAGCGCAGTATTAGTTGTACGTGATAATGAGAAAAATATTAAATCATTTAATGATGTTAAAGGTAAAAAATTAGCACAAACATTCACTTCTAACTACGGTAAATTAGCAAAAGATAAAGGTGCCGACATCACTAAAGTTGATGGTTTCAACCAATCAATGGATTTATTACTATCTAAACGTGTGGATGCTACGTTTAATGATAGTTTATCTTATTTAGATTATAAGAAACAAAAACCTAATGCTAAGATCAAAGCTATTAAAGGTAACGCTGAACAAAATAAATCAGCTTTCGCATTTTCTAAGAAAGTAGATGATAAAACAATTAAAAAATTCAATGATGGTCTTAAGAAAATCAGAGATAATGGTGAATTAGCTAAAATAGGTAAGAAATGGTTTGGTCAAGATGTTTCTAAGTCTAAATAATGAACAGCAACACGCTTTAGATGCAGCTAAGCAAGCATTTGGTCCAATGTTAGAGGGATTGGTGAAATATTCAATCCCTATTACTATAGTTACATTTATTCTAGGCCTTGTTATTGCTTTGTTTACTGCATTAATGCGTATTTCAACAAGTAAAATTTTAAGAGGCATAGCACGCGTATATGTATCAATTATTCGTGGAACACCGATGATTGTTCAATTATTTATTATATTTTATGGTATTCCAGAATTAGGAAGACTCATTACGAATGATGCGGATAATCAATGGACTTTAGCACCGGTTGTAGCTGCTATTATAGGTTTATCATTCAACGTGGGAGCGTATGCATCTGAAATTATTCGTGGTGGTATTATTTCAATTCCTAAAGGGCAAACTGAAGCGGCGTATTCAATCGGAATGAATTATCACCAAACAGTTCAACGAATTATATTACCTCAAGCAATACGTGTTTCCATACCAGCATTAGGTAATACATTTTTAGGATTAATTAAAGATACTTCACTATTAGGTTTCATTCTTGTGGCTGAAATGTTCAGAAAAGCACAAGAAGTTGCGTCTACTTCATACGAATATTTAACTATTTATATTTTAGTAGCAATTATGTACTGGGTTGTATGCTTTATCATCTCAATTATTCAAGGATGGTATGAATCACGCATTGAAAGAGGGTATCGCTCATGATTGAATTAAAAAATATCCATAAGTCTTTTAATGAAACCGAAGTGATTAAAGGCATTGATTTAACTGTAGATAAAGGTGAAGTTGTAACTTTAATAGGGCGTTCAGGTTCTGGTAAGACAACGTTACTTCGTATGATGAATGCTTTAGAGATTCCAACAGATGGTACAGTCTATGTTAATGGTAAAACTTATACTGAAAAGGATAAAAAATCTCAAATCGAAGTGCGCAAACAGTCTGGAATGGTCTTCCAAAATTATAATTTATTCCCACATAAATCTGCTTTAGAAAATGTGATGGAAGGACTTGTTACGGTTAAGAAAATGAAAAAGTCTGAAGCCGAACGTAAATCAATGGAATTATTAGAAAAAGTTGGACTTGATCACGTGAAAGACCAACGTCCTCATGCTTTATCAGGTGGACAACAACAACGTGTTGCCATTGCTCGAGCATTAGCAATGAATCCTAAGGTCATGCTATTTGATGAACCTACATCAGCACTTGATCCAGAATTAGTTAATGATGTTTTGAAGGTGATTAAAGAACTCGCTGATGAAGGTATGACGATGGTCATTGTGACGCATGAAATGCGATTTGCTAGGGAAGTCTCAAATCATACAGTTTTTATTCATGAAGGTAAAATTGCTGAGCAAGGCTCGCCAGACGAAATGTTTAATCAACCTCAAACTGAGGAATTAAAACGCTTTTTAAATGTAATTAAATAAGTTTGATATATGCTATGCTGACGGTTATTTGACGTTTGCATAGCTTTTTTATGTTAAAATAATTATAAATTAATTTTCACAAAGAAGATTTGAGGAGTGAAATAATGGAACACTCGATGAAGTTAAATGTGAAGCCATTCGAAGCCATTCGTAATCATAGGAAAACGGTAGAAATTAGACTGAATGATGAGAAAAGACAAAAAGTTAAAATTGGTGACACGATTGTCTTTACAAATATAGACGACTCGGAGAAAAAATTGAGAGTCAAAGTAACTGAAAAGCGAGTTTTCGATACATTTCAGAAGTTATTTAACTACTATGATAATGCTGAAATAGGTTATGAGACAGACGCGACCTTGGCGCAAAAAGTAGCAAGTATTTATTCCATCTATAACCAAACTGATGAATTAAATTATGGTGTAGTTGCTTTAAAAATAGAGCTTGTATAATATAGAAGGATCACATCTAAAGGGCAGTTTAGATGTGATCCTTTTTAATTTATGATTTGCGATTTTCTAAGGTTTCTTTTAGTTTGTAGAATATAGGTTTTATTGGTTTAACAAAATCACCAATATATTCATAAACGTCAGCATTGAAACCTTCTTTGAATTTTTGTACACCTACGTCTTCAGCATCTTCACTAAAGTCTCCAGTGATACCATAGAAATTATAACGATTAATATCATGCTCTTTAGCAAATTTAATCATTTCCCACTGTAAACGGTAAGCACCCATATAAGCATTATATTTAGGGTTTGAACCACTAGAGAGATAATATACTTCATGGTCATTATAAATATATAACGCAGCGGCTAGATTAAGTACTTGTCCTTCTTCAGCAATCTTATCTTTAGTTTGATTAATTTTACGTTCATTACTATCATATTGCTGTTTTACTTGCGTGTGTTTAGTTTTATTTTTCTTAGAATTTGGATTTTCTTCTAATGTTTTTTCAACTTCTTTTAGTTGTTTTTCTAAGTTATCATGTTTTTCTTGTAATGTATTTAGGTAGTCTTGTAAGTCTATATAAGCAAGTTTCAGCATTGCATGATCTTCATACGTTTTTTGCATATCTTCGAAGTAAGGTTTTTCACGGAATTTGAAACCATGTTTTTCCTCAGCCATTTGGAACAATTCAAAGAATGTGTCTGTTTCTTCTATAGGAAGTGTTTTAACTTGAACACCCATCTCATAAGTTTTCTTAATATTACGACGTGTTTGGTAATCCATTTCTTTTAATAGTTGATCTTCAGTCTTGTCTTTAAGATCTAATACTGATAGCCAACGAATTTGGCTCATTGTATCATAGCCGACTGTATAACCTTGATGTTTATAACCTAAATCTTCCATTGTTTTGATGAATGGTCGATTGTCGAATGATTCGATAATCTCACCATCAGCGTTTCTCAAGTTTTCTAGTAGGTAAGGATCAACAAGAACGTATAAGCAGTTACGTTTTTTCAAGTAATCTGTAAGAGATTTAAAGAAGAAACGAACTAATGATTGATTATTATAATCCATTACTGGACCTCTATGTGTGTAGAAATATTTAAAGAATTTAAGCGAGCGTGCCTCTGTTAAAAGGCAACCAGCAATGACTTTGTCATCTTCATCTTTAACTCCTACAAGATGAACATCGCCTTTCATTTTATTACGGTTATCAAAATGTATACTTGATTGTGTATAATGTGAAAAAATTTCTGAAGTAAATTGATCGAATTCTTCAGAAGATAAGTTAACAAATTTCATCATTAATCTTCCCCTCTAAATCTATTTAGTTATCTAAATTGTCATGATTTATCTATTTTACCAAACCCAAGTCATCATTACACATAATAACACAAAACATTGCATCATACTTTTGTATGAGATAAATTTACCCCAACTTAAATTTAATTAATAGAAAAATCACAAAAAATAAAAACAACTAGCTTCGTTGTAACACTCATTATGTGATAATATTTATAATGAAAGAATGGAATCTAACATGGGACAATAAATGAAGAATGTATAGATTTTCAAGGTAATTTATTTTTTCTATAGATAAAATAGGTTGAAAAGGTAGGAGTGAGTAGTTTGAAGAAATTAGCAGTTGCTTTATCAGTAGTAGCACTTATATTGGCGGGATGTAGTAGTGGTAAATATACTGATAAAATTGATAAAGCTGTAAAAATGCAAGACAAAAAACAAGAAAAAATAGCTAAGCACGATACAGGAGATGAAGTAAAACACTTTGATAAGAAAGATGCGAATATTTATGTATTTAAAAAAGGGAAATACGTTATTCTTGCATATAAACCATTGAGTGATGATGCTGAAGTGCATTATTACACATATGAGTTTAAAGGCAAAAAAGCGCATTACAAAGAAAACTTTAACTCCAAAGGTTATTATGAAGAACATGAACCTGATTACAAGGAAGAAAACATGAATTAATCGTTGTATAGCTACAAAGGGAGTACTAATGAAAAAATTAATTGGAATTATAGCCATTTTAACCATCATTTTTATATATGGGTGTTCAAAACAACCAAGTTCTATTAAAGCTAAACAAGATGGCAAGCCATTAATAGTTATGTATGGAGATTTTAAATGTCCATATTGTAAAAAAGTAGAAGATAAAGTGATGCCAAAGTTGAGAAATAAATATATTGATAAAAATAAAGTTAAGTTTCAATATGTGAACCTTGCCTTTATAGGAAAGGACTCAATTATTGGTTCAAGAGCACAACAAGCAGTAAATCATTATGCACCAAAGTATTCACTCCAATTTCAAAAGTTAATGTTTGAACATCAAAAAGACGAAGATAAGAAATGGATTACACATACATTAATAGATAAACAAATTGATAAATTAAACATTAGTAATAAAACTAAAGATAAGATTAAAGCAAATTATAAAACTAAAAATTCAACATCATGGAAAGCTGCTGAAAAAGATAAAAAACTAGGTAAGGAACATCATATAAAACAAACTCCTACAGTATTCATTGAAGGTAAAAAAGTTAAAGATCCATATGATTTTAGTAGTTATCAAAAACTTTTAGAATAGTAATTTTCTTTAATGAAGAGTAGGGCATAAATAATTTTAAAGAATATAATATGTCAATCTTCTTTGCAAATGTCGACAAGGCTTAAGCTTTTGTCGGCATTTTTTATTTTTAAAA
This sequence comes from Staphylococcus sp. TE8, assembly GCF_000692055.1. NCBI lineage: Bacteria > Bacillati > Bacillota > Bacilli > Caryophanales > Staphylococcaceae > Staphylococcus > Staphylococcus sp. TE8. The sequence continues at coordinate 224,648 of NZ_JMGB01000002.1, read as the reverse complement.
GTTACTTGCAGATGATGCACTATAAAACTACCAATAGTTCTATTTTCCAAATGATTGTGAGAAATATTGTTAAAAGCCCTTGTCAATTAAGAAATAAAAGTATATACTTTTAAATCGTAATAATTACTATTTAGGAGGTTGTTTATGAAAAGACTATTGAGTTTATTAGTCATTCTCCCTTTATTTGCCCTCATTTTAACGGCGTGTGGAAATGATAATAATAAAAAAGAAGATGGTAAGATTACTATCAATACTACAGTTTATCCACTTAAATCTTTTGCAGAACAAATTGGTGGTAAACATGTAAACGTTAAATCAATTTATCCAGCAGGTACTGATTTACATACCTATGAGCCAACACAAAAGGATATCTTAAATGCGAGTAAGGCAGATTTATTTATCTATACAGGTGATGATTTAGATCCAGTTGCTAAAAAAGTAGCAGGAACAATCAAAGATAAAGATAAGAAATTATCTTTACAAGATAAATTAAGTAAAAGTAGTTTACTTCCTGATCATCACCATCATGGAGAAGAGCATGAGGAACACGAACATCATCATCATGGTGAATATGACCCGCACATTTGGCTAGACCCAAAAATGGATCAAACATTCGCTAAAGAAATCAAAGATGCTTTAATTAAGAAAGATCCAAAACATAAGAAAGAATATGAAAAGAATTACAAAAAACTTAACAAAGAACTTGCTAATTTAGATAAAGAAATGAAGAAAGTAACTAAAGACAAGAAAGATAATGTTGTATTTATCTCTCATGAGTCAATCGGTTATCTAGCTCATAGATACGGATTTAAGCAAGAAGGTGTTCAAAATATGAATGCAGAGGATCCATCGCAAAAAGAATTAACTCAAATTGTTAAAGAGATAAGAGCTAGTAAAGCGAAATATATTCTTTATGAGGATAATGTAGCAAATAAAGTTACAGATACAATTCGTAAAGAAACAGATGCTAAACCGCTTAAGTTTTACAACATGGAATCTTTAAATAAAGATCAACAAGAAGAAAAAGACTTGTCTTATCAAAAATTAATGAAAGAAAATATTAAAAACTTAGATAAGTCATTATCAAGCAATGTGAAAGAACAATAATTAATTCTTAACCACCGAAGCATGATTTTTTATTACGTTGGTTAAACTGAGAGCCTCCATTCGTATGAGTGGGGGCATTTTATTATTTGTTATTTGACGAATTTTGTTACTATATAATCATTAAAATAAAAGATAAAGTGTGAGGGTTCGTTATGCCAATTAAAAAAGAAAAAAATAGAATTATTTTTTCTAGAACATTTCAAGCATCTATTGAAAAAGTATTTGATGCTTATACTAAGAAAGAATTATTTGAACAGTGGTTTCATCCTAAAGGCGCTTCAATAGAGGTTTATCATTTTAACGCTGTTGAGGGTGGAGAGGCGTTTTTCGCGATTCAAGCGCCTAACATGACAAGTTATACTGTTACTGAATATCAAAAAGTAGAGAAACCTAATCATATTGAATATCTAGATTACTTTGCTAATTCTAAAGGTGAGAAAGATACTTCAATGCCTGGTATGCAAATTTTCATGAATTTTGAAGAGCAAAATGGCCAAACAACAGTTACCTCAACATCAGTATTTCCAACTCAAGAAGCAGCTCAACAAGCATTAGATATGGGCGTTGAGCAAGGGATGGACTCAACTTTAGATCAATTAGATAAGTTACTTAAATCTTAGTTGTCAAAAATCTGTCAGAGTCAGTCGCTTCTTTTTCAATTATAATTGGTATAGAAATCAATTATTTGTTAAAGAGGTATTATTATGAAAAAAAGATATTTAAAAGTATTGGGATTGTACACATTTACTACAGGCATTTCGTCTATCGTAATTAACTCAAATTGTGTATCTAATAAAATGCTGAGATTTATTTTAAGAACTGCATTGGGTTATGGCATTTTCGCGTATAGTTTACATTTTTTAGCACAACGTAAACATTAACTATAACTAAAGGTGAATAGCTTTATATCGCCCTAGGTACAGGGCGATATTTTTATTAGAAATTTTATTATAGAGATACACAATACATAGATGAATTAATATAATGTATTATAATAAATGTTGAGTTTAATTAAGGAGAGATCGCATGATACATAATAATAAAAATGTTCAGGATACACATGCAACAAAGACAATTGTTCAAAATATTGCCGGTCAAGTACAAATGAAAGAGGTTATGGCTGATAAAACTCCGAGTCGATATGCTTTAAAATCAATGATGGCCGGTTTTTTACTTTCAATAGTTACAGTGTTTATGTTAGCAATCAAAGCCCAATTTGCTTCAACACATATTGACGGCTTAATCAATTTGATGGGTGCAATTTCATTTAGTTTAGGGCTAGTGCTTGTTGTATTAACTCATTCTGAATTACTTACAAGTAATTTCATGTATTTAACCGTCGGCTGGTATTATAAAGTTATAAGTATGAAGAAAGTGACGTGGATATTCATCTTTTGTTTTATAGGAAATATTGTTGGTGGATTTATACTATTCTTCTTACTTAAATTTTCTCATGTAATGACACCAGAGATGACCAATAGTTTAACGACACTGGTACATAAGAAAACAGTTGAATCTACATGGTTGAGTATATTAATTAAAGGTATATTTTGTAATTTCTTTATCAATATTGGCATCTTCATTTCTCTACAATTTAAAGAGGGCTTAGCAAAAGCGTTTTTCATCGCTTGTGGTGTAATTGTCTTTGTATTTATGGGTTATGAACACGTAGTATTTAACGCAGGTCTTTATGCAGGAATGATATTCTTTAATATCGAGGCATTGTCTTGGTTAGACGTGTTAAAGAATATTGTTTTTGCATTTATTGGTAACTATATCGGTGGCGGTATATGTGTTGGTTTAGTTTACGCGTATCTTAATGGGAAACGTGATAGTTTAACTGAATAATTGGTTAAGCAGGTTCATATAGATGGATCTGCTTATTTTTTTTTAAAGATGGTTAAAATTGAAAACAACTTTAAATATAGTTTGAGCTTCTTAAGCTTAATCAATGGACGTTCGTTTGATTAAAAGTTAGCCTATTATTCAAGTAGAATGTTAGATTTTGGGAGTGAAATTATGTCAGAGACAAATATAAGAATTGCCAACAAGGAAGATGCAGAGGAGCTACATCAATTAATGTATGATGCTTTCACACCATTAAGAGAGCTAGGAATTGATTGGCCTTCAGTCAATGCAGATTTAGAAATGGTTAAAAATAATTTAGAAAACAATACGACCTTTGTTATGGTAAAGGGTAATGAAATTATTTCCACAATTACTGTACGTTATCCTTGGGGCAGTGTGAGAAGTATTTCTGGATATCCTTTTATATGGTGGTTTGCGACTAAACCATCTTATGATGGTCAGGGCTATGGTAGTCAATTGCTACGTTATGTTGAAGAGAATTTTTTAAGAGATACATTAAAAGCGGCAGCTGTAACTTTAGGTACCTCTGCAAGACTCCATCCTTGGTTACTTAAAATTTATGAAAAAAGAGGCTATGAAGTATATGCTGAACATGAAAATGATGATGGTGATTTAGGAGTCATAATGCGTAAAATTTTAATCCCTGAACGTTTTGAAGAACAAATATTAGGGCAACCACCATTTTAAGACAACTATGAGTATCATTGTCTAAGTATTAAAAGTCTTTATTAGTAAAATAAAAAACTCCTTATAAAGTAGACATTTCAAAGTGAATACTTTATAGGGAGTTTTTTATATAATTATTCTTTTTTACTTACTTTGTAATCAATAAGGTAAATTGATTCAGGAGTGACATTGAAATTTTTAACTTTACTACTTACGCCATCAATTTGATCATTGTACGTAATATAACTATTTGGAATGTCTCCTTTAGACTTTTCTAAAATTTCATTGGTTACTGATGCACGTTGTTTTTCACCAAAAGAGGTGTTTAATTTTTTAATAAGTTGAGTGACTCCTTTATTATTATAATGTCCTTTATTGAGTGCACCATTAGGCAAATATGCAGTATTGAAGAAATAGCCAGTATCTCCTCGAGGTATAGTTAAATAACTATACATAGACACATCCCAAGCTTTTGGATCTTTTAGGTAACCATCTATATCATCTACATTACGTAACTGAATATCAATATTAGCTTTTTTAGCTTCTGATTGGATTACTTGGCCAATTTTAGGTAATTCTGGACGACCATCGTATGTGACCATGTTAATTTTAAGTGGATGTGACTTACTAAATCCTTCTTGTGCTAATAATTTTTTAGCCTTTTCAATATTTTGGGGTTGAACTTTATCGTTTTCCACATTTTTTAATCGATCATTAAATGGAGTTGAGGCAGGCTTAGCATAATTTTTAGAAATGTTTTTAGCGATTTCTTTACGATTAATAACCATGTCTAATGCTTCTCGAACATTTTTATTAATCTTTTTACTTTGATGATTGTATAACAGTAGATGTGTTCGGAAACCTGACGTACTTTGGATATTAAATTTCTTAGAATTTTTTACATCACTTATACGATCGATAGGAACATCTGTGGTTAAATCCGATTTACCAGATAATAAGTTATCAACGCGTGTATTACCATCTTCATGATAAGTGACATTTACTTTATTGAGTTTTGGTTTTCCTTGCCAATAATCTTTGAACTTTGTGAGTTCAAGCTTCTGTGCGCGTTTATAGTTATCTATTTGGTATGGACCTGTTCCGACTGGTTTGTCGGTAACTTTACTTTTGGCTTTAGTATCATAAATTGCCGCAAACGGACTGGCTAGTTCTGATTTTAATTCTGGATAAGGTTCTTCTGTAGTAATCGTCACTTTTTGACCTTTAGCAGAAATTGATTTAATAGGTAAAGACCCCTTTAATAAATCACTTTTTTTCATTCCCTCTTCTAAACTTGATTTCACAGCATTCCCAGTCAATTTATGACCATTTTGGAATTTAATATTATCTTTTAATGTCAATTCGAGGGTGTTATCAGATTTTTGATGTGTGCTTTTAACTAGTAATGGTTTAACTTTACCGTCTTTTGACATTTTGAAAAGTGATTCCAAAGCACCTACTTTAACAGGAATATCGGTTTCATAGGGGGCGATTGATTTTGTTTTCAAGGGAATTTCAACATTTAATGTATTTTTATCAGAGTTTGATTTCCCTCCACAACTTGCTAAAATAAAAGATACTAATATGGTAAGGATTAAAATTTTCTTCATTAAACAAGTCCTTTCTTAACATGAACATTGAATTTATTGAAGCAACTTATGTCTAACATTAAAAGTAACATTTATTTAGTATTTATGTTTGAAGTGATTGCGTTATGATGTTAAACCTTATTATTTTTAATTTTAGACATATTTGTTAACTACCAATATATTGATTATATAACTTATAAAGAAAAATTTAAAATTTTCGTCAGATTTAATGACATGACATTTATTATGAGGAATTCCCCTCATGTTTGAGATAAGGGTATTCCCTACTTTTCGAAAATAATGTGAATAAAATCACAATTAATCAAAAAATTATTATACAATGCAGATGAAAGGATTGGTAATAGTGATAGGTAATATCTTAGTGGCACACGGTATGAGGAAAGGTCAACAAAATGAGGCACTTGAGGAGTTTATTACTACACTTTTAAAAGATGAAGATTATCATTATGAGCTTGCATTTTTAGAAAGTGATACGCAAAATCTTGAATTGACTATGGAAAAAATGATTAAGCAAGGTGTGACACGATTTAGAATTGTACCCTTACTTATATTCAGAGCGATGCACTATATAGGCGACATACCTGAGATTTTAAAAAGCATGAAAGAGAAATATCCTCATGTTAATAGTGAAATGAGTGAGCCACTTGGTACGCATCCTTATATGAAGGATTTAGTTGAAAGAAGAATGGCAGATGTAGACTTACCAGCTAATGCGAATGTAGCAACAGTCATCATTGCACATGGTAACGGTAGTGGTCGTTTCACAAAAGCCCATGAAGAATTAAAAGAATTTGTGAAAAGTATTGATTCAAATAAACCAGTATACGCGAGAGCACTATATGGTGTAATGACTTTTAAAAATGATTTGGATGAAATATCTAAAAAATACGATGATTTAATCATCGTACCGCTATTTTTATTTGATGGCCGTTTAGTTAATAAAGTTAAGCGTTTAATATCAGAAATGGATATTCATTGTAATCTTCATATTACACCATCTATTAATTTTGACCACATTTTAAAATTAATTATTCGCGCACGTATAGAACAATTAGCTGTATAAATAATCACTAAATACTCAGCTTCCTTAGTTTAGACTCTTTTACCAATCCTTTAGTAATAAATTATAGATTAATTTTTACATTAGAGGAGCATATATATGTCTAAACAAAAATTAGTAATGATTGGTAACGGTATGGCAGGTATACGAACTATAGAAGAACTGATTAGTCGAGATGCGAATCGCTATGATATCACAGTAGTCGGTAAAGAACCTTATCCAAACTATAATCGAATTATGTTATCCAATATTTTACAAAATAAAATGACTGTCGAAGAGACGATTATGAACAGTTATGAATGGTATGAAGAAAATCATATTACACTTATCAATGATGACCCAGTTGAAAAGGTAGATCGACAATCTAAAAAAATTATTACACAAAAAGGTATAGAACTAGAATATGATATTTGTATTTTCGCAACAGGTTCTAAAGCTTTTGTGTTACCCATTGAGGGGTCTAACTTACCGAGTGTTATCGGGTGGAGAACGATACAAGATACAGAACAAATCATCGATATCGCTAGTAAAAAGAAAAAAGCTATTGTCATCGGTGGTGGGCTACTTGGATTAGAGTGCGCACGTGGTTTATTAGACCAAGGTATGGATGTCACAGTACTTCATCTTGCTGAATGGTTAATGGAGATGCAACTGGATAGAAAAGCTGGCGATATGTTGAGAGCGGATCTTGAAAAGCAAGGCATGAAATTTGAATTGCAAGCCAACTCAAAACGCATTATAGGTCATGAGGATGTTGAAGCTGTTGAATTAGCGGACGGACGTGTGATTGAGACAGATTTAGTCGTTATGGCTGTAGGAATTAGACCTTATACAGAAGTGGCTAAAGATGCTGGATTAGATGTTCAAAGAGGTATTGTAGTCAATGATTTTCTACAAACGTCCGATTCAAATATCTATGCAATTGGAGAATGTGCTGAACACAATGGTAAAGTTTATGGTTTAGTTGCACCACTTTATGAACAGGGTAAAGTTCTTGCTGACTATTTAACTGGAAATGAAACAGAGGGTTACAAAGGTTCAACAACTTTCACTTCTTTAAAGGTTTCTGGTTGTGATTTATACAGTGCTGGTCAGATTGTTGAAAATGATGACATACACGGTATCGAGATTTTTAATAGCATTGACAATATTTATAAAAAGGTATATTTAAATCAAGGACAAGTTGTAGGAGCAGTACTTTATGGAGATACAGATGATGGATCTCGATTTTATAATATGATGAAGAAACATGAATCCCTCGAAGATTATACGCTTGTCTCATTATTACACAAAGGTGATGATACAGGTTCAGTTTCAATTGCTGATATGGCAGATGATGAAACAATTTGTGGATGTAATGGTGTCAATAAAGGTACGATAGTGAATGCTATTACTAAAGAAGGTCTTACATCTGTCAATGAAGTAACCCAATCTACTAAAGCAGGTAATTCATGTGGTAAATGTAAAAAACAAATAGGAGAAATACTTCAATATACCCTCGGGGATGACTTTGTAGCTGCAAAACCTTCAGGAATATGTAGTTGTACAGAACTTACTAGAGATCAAATTGTGACTCAAATCAGAGCTAAAGGTCTTAAAACATCCAAGGAAGTAAGACATGTGTTGAATTTTAAAGATAAAAATGGATGCCCTAAATGTCGTCCTGCAATTAATTATTATCTAAATATGGTATATCCATTTGAGCATCAAGATGAACAAGACTCTCGATTTGCAAACGAGCGTTATCATGCCAATATTCAAAATGATGGTACATTTTCTGTCATACCTCAAATGAGAGGGGGCGTAACAGATCCAGACCAGCTTATTAAACTTGGAGAAGTTGCTAAGAAATACAATGTGCCACTCGTAAAAGTAACAGGATCACAACGTATTGGATTATATGGCTTAAACAAAGAAGAATTACCTAATGTATGGAAGGATTTAGGAATGCGTTCAGCTTCCGCTTATGGTAAAAAAACGCGTTCTGTAAAAAGTTGTGTCGGAAAAGAATTTTGCCGTTTTGGTACACAATACACAACTCGTCTAGGTATTCGTCTCGAAAAAACTTTCGAATATATTGATACACCTCATAAGTTTAAAATGGGCGTCTCCGGTTGCCCTAGAAGTTGTGTAGAATCTGGTGTGAAAGACTTCGGTGTCATCTCAGTTGAAAATGGATACCAAATATATATTGGTGGCAATGGAGGTACTGATGTTACAGTCGGACAATTACTAACAACAGTAGAAACTGAAGATGAAGTCATTCAATTATGCGGTGCTTTAATGCAATATTATAGAGAAACTGGTATTTATGCCGAGAGAACTGCACCGTGGATTCGTCGATTAGGTTTTGAAAATGTGAAAGAAGTTTTATTAGATAAAGAAAGACAAGAAGAATTATTTAATAGAATTATGGAAGCGAAAAAAGCTATAGAAAATGAACCATGGCAAGCCATTGTAGAAAATAAAAATGCACAAAAAATCTTTGAAGTTGAGAAGGTGTAAGAGATGAAAGCAATGGAAAAGGTGAAAGTTACAACATTAGATGCGTTAACACCACTTATAGGTAAAAAAGTCATTGTAGATAATAAAGAAATTGGAATATTTCTTACTGAAAAGGGAGATGTTTACGCTGTAAGTAATATCTGTCCGCATAAAAAAGGTCCATTGTCTGAAGGGACTGTAAGTGGAAATTATGTTTACTGTCCTTTACATGACCAAAAAATAGATTTGTTATCTGGAAAAGTACAAGAGCCAGATTCAGGTTGTGTCCAAACCTATACTGTTGAGGTTATCGATAATGGGGTTTATATATGTCTTTAAAATCAATGGGAAAGGTATATTTAATTGGGGCAGGACCTGGTAACCCTAATTTATTAACTAAAAAAGCAGAACGTATCATTAGAAATGCAGATGTCATTCTCTATGATCGTTTAGTCAATCCTCTTATTCTACAGTATTCAAGTTTTCAAACTGAACTGATTGATGTAGGGAAAAAACCTTACTGCAAACACATTCAACAAGAGGATATTAATCAAAAAATAGTTCAAATGGCTGAAAAATACCAATGTGTTGTACGCTTAAAAGGTGGAGATCCTGCTATATTTGGCAGGGTTACTGAAGAAATTAATACTTTAAAATCATATGGCATTGAACATGAAATTATACCAGGCGTGACATCAGCAAGTGCTGCAGTGGCTTCTCTCAATATAGGATTAACTATGAGAGGAATAGCGCCGAGTGTAACTTTTTCAACTGGACATTTTAAAGAGTCTACTAATAAAGATATTGATATAAGAAATTTAATGAATGGTGGAACTTTGGCCATTTACATGGGAATTAAACGACTAGGTGCAATCATCGAACAAATTAAAAATTATACTAGTGAAGATTATCCAATAGCTGTCGTTTTTAATGCTACTTGCTATAATCAAAAAGTGATTACCGGGAATCTAAGTACGATTGAACAACTATTAAATGAAGATAATTCAGAGGGACAACCGGGAATTTGTATATTAGGTCCATTAGTGAATGAAATAGATAAAATGGTACTGGATAGCACCATGGAAGATGTCAATCATATTTTGTACGTGGTTAATGGAGATAAAGAGAACGCTATGTTAAAAGCTGAAGCATTGTATGAAGAAGGGAAGAATTGTTTACTCAATTTTGATAACAGTTACCACCATACTCAACAAGTATTATACAAAAATATAATGGACCAACATGATATTAGTTATATTCAAGCATAAATAGAATTAATTTTGATACTCCTCGGAAGCGTGGGGCGACAAATTGGATTCACTCGAATTCAATATTGTCGTCCCTTTTTTTAGGGATTAAAACTATTCAATTAGGTATTTCCCTAATATTAAAACTTTGTGAAAAAATGTACAATCATTGTGAACACGAATACTACGATATAAATGCGAAATGATAAAAGCATTCAAAGTGGAAGGATGTCATTAATGGGAAAATTTGGATTAAATTTCTTTAAGCCTACTGAAAAGTTTAATGGAAATTGGTCAGTATTAGAGCAAAAGAGTAGAGAATGGGAGAAAATGTATCGTGAAAGATGGAGCCATGATAAGGTAGTTAGAACGACTCACGGCGTCAATTGTACTGGTTCATGCTCGTGGAAAGTATTTGTTAAAAACGGAGTGATTACTTGGGAAAATCAACAAACTGACTACCCAAGTTGCGGACCTGATATGCCGGAATTTGAACCTCGTGGATGTCCAAGGGGCGCTTCATTTTCATGGTATGAGTACAGTCCTCTAAGAGTAAAATATCCATACATTAGAGGGAAATTATTAGATTTATGGACTCAAGCATTAGAGGAAAATAACGGCAATCGAATCGCAGCATGGGCCTCTATAGTAGAAGATGAAAATAAAGCTAAAGCATATAAAGAATCTCGAGGAAAAGGTGGTCATGTTAGAGCAAACTGGAGAGACGTAACAGATATTATTGCAGCACAAATTTTATATACGATTAAAAAAGATGGTCCTGACCGAATTGCAGGATTCACTCCTATACCTGCAATGTCTATGATTAGTTATGCCTCAGGAGCAAGATTTATTAATCTATTGGGCGGAGAAATGCTTAGCTTCTATGACTGGTACGCTGACTTACCTCCTGCTTCACCTCAAATATGGGGAGAACAAACAGACGTACCTGAATCGAGTGATTGGTATAACGCTGCTTACATTATCATGTGGGGATCCAATGTACCATTAACACGAACACCAGACGCACATTTTATGACTGAAGTAAGATATAAAGGGACTAAAGTCATTTCAGTTGCACCAGATTATGCAGAAAACGTGAAATTTGCTGACAATTGGTTAGCGCCTCATCCAGGTACAGATGCTGCAGTAGCGCAAGCTATGACGCACGTTATTTTACAGGAATTTTATGAAAATGAACCTAACGATATGTTTATCAATTATGCGAAGCAATATACTGATATGCCGTTCGTTATTATGTTAGATCAAGATGAAAATGGTTATAAAGCAGGTCGATTTTTACGAGCAAGTGATTTAGGTATTGATAGTGAGAATAGTGAATGGAAGCCAGTTATTTTTGATTGTGAAAGTCAACAATTAGTAGTACCAAATGGAACGATGGGCCAGCGTTGGGAAGAAGGTAAGAAATGGAATTTAAAATTAGAGAATGAAGATGGAACAAAAATTAATCCGGCTTTATCTATGGTTGAAGAAGATTATGAATTACAAACTATCCAGTTCCCATACTTTGATAGTAAGGGTGACGGCGTGTTTAAGAGACCTATTCCATCTCGCAAGATTAGATTGTCTAATGATCAAGAAGTATATATATCTACTGTTTATGACCTTATGGCGAGTCAATATGGTATTCAACGTTTTAACCATGGACTTGAAGCTCAATCCTATGATGACGTTAAATCCAAATATACACCAGCATGGCAAGAATCTATTACTGGTATCAATAGAGGATTAGTCATTCAAGTTGCTAAAGAATTCGCTCAAAATGCAATTGATACAGATGGACGGTCTATGATTATTATGGGCGCAGGCATTAATCACTGGTTTAATTCAGATACGATTTACCGTTCGATTTTAAATTTAGTAATGCTTTGTGGATGTCAAGGAGTCAATGGAGGCGGTTGGGCACATTATGTAGGTCAAGAAAAGTGTCGACCTATTGAAGGATGGAATACTGTTGCCTTTGCTAAGGATTGGCAAGGACCGCCACGTTTACAAAATGGTACAAGTTGGTTCTATTTTGCAACAGATCAATGGAAATATGAGGAATCAAATGTTGATCAATTTAAATCACCATTAGCTGAGAATATTAAACATCAACATCCAGCAGATTACAATGTGACAGCTGCCCGATTAGGTTGGCTACCTTCATATCCTCAATTTAATAAAAATAGTCTGTTGTTCGGAGAAGAAGCCAAAGAGGAAGGGAACGACTCTAATGAGGCTATTCTTAAAAAAGCAATTGACTCAATAAAAAATAAAGAGACTCAATTTGCAATTGAAGATCCAGATTTAAGAAAGAACCATCCTAAAACACTATTTGTTTGGAGATCAAACTTAATATCCAGTTCCGCTAAAGGACAAGAATATTTCATGAAACATTTATTAGGCACACGGTCAGGTTTAATGGCTGAACCTAATGAAGATGATAAACCTTCAGAAATTAAATGGAGAGAAGATACTGTTGGTAAATTAGACTTATTAGTGTCATTAGATTTTAGAATGACTGCGACGCCTTTATATTCCGATATCGTTCTACCAGCTGCAACTTGGTATGAAAAACACGATTTATCTTCAACAGATATGCATCCATTTATACATCCTTTCAATCCTGCGATAGATCCTTTATGGGAATCACGCTCAGATTGGGATATTTATAAAACTTTAAGTAAAGCAATTTCAGAAATGGCAAAGGTTTATTTACCAGGAACATTCAAAGATGTTGTAACAACACCTCTAGGTCATGATTCTAAACAAGAATTAGGTTCTGAATTTGGAATTGTTAAAGATTGGTCGAAAGGTGAAATTGAAGGTATTCCAGGAAAAACAATGCCCAACTTTGCCATTGTAGAACGTGATTACACTAAAATTTACGATAAATTTGTCACGCTTGGTCCTTTACTTGAAAAAGCCAAAGTAGGTGCTCATGGAGTAAGTTTCAGTGTAAAAGATGAGTATGAAGAACTGAAAAGCATGCTCGGTACATGGAATGATAATGATAAAAACTCGGTAAGAAATCATCGACCTCGAATTGACACTGCACGTAAAGTCGCAGATGCAATATTAAATATTTCCTCTGCGACTAATGGGAAATTATCACAACTATCTTATGAAGATTTAGAACATCAAACTGGAATGCCATTGAAGGATATCTCTCAAGCTCGTGCTTCAGAGAAGATTTCATTTTTGAATATAACATCACAACCACGAGAAGTAATTCCAACGGCGGTATTTCCAGGTTCAAATAAAAATGGTCGAAGATACTCTCCTTTCACAACTAATATTGAGAGACTCGTACCATTTAGAACATTAACAGGTAGACAAAGCTATTATATCGATCATGAAATATTTCAACAGTTTGGAGAAAGCTTACCCGTTTATAAACCAACATTACCACCAATGGTATTTGGAACACGAGATAAGAAGGTTAAAGGTGGGCAAGATGCTTTAGTACTTAGATATTTAACCCCACATGGTAAATGGAATATTCATTCAACTTATCAGGACAATGAACGTATGCTAACGCTATTTAGAGGTGGGCCTGTAGTATGGCTATCAAACGAAGATGCAGAAGAACATGACATTAAAGACAATGATTGGTTAGAAGTGTACAACCGAAATGGTGTTGTAACCGCGAGAGCTGTAACATCACATCGTATGCCTAAAGGAACAATGTTTATGTATCATGCACAAGATAAACATATTGAAACACCTGGTTCAGAAATCACAGATACTCGTGGAGGCTCTCATAATGCACCTACTAGAATTCACCTAAAGCCTACACAATTAGTTGGAGGTTACGCTCAAATTAGTTATCACTTTAATTATTATGGTCCGATTGGAAACCAAAGAGATGTATATGTTGCGGTAAGAAAAATGAAAGAGGTGAATTGGCTTGAAGATTAAAGCGCAGATAGCAATGGTGCTGAACTTAGACAAATGTATTGGTTGTCATACATGTAGTGTGACATGCAAAAACACTTGGACTAACAGACCTGGTGCTGAATATATGTGGTTTAATAATGTAGAAACGAAGCCAGGTGTTGGCTATCCTAAACGTTGGGAGGATCAAAGCCATTATAAAGGTGGTTGGGTGTTAAATAAGAAAGGTCAACTTGAATTAAAATCTGGAAATAGATGGTCAAAAATTGCTTTAGGTAAAATCTTTTACAATCCAGATATGCCTTTGATTAAAGATTATTATGAGCCTTGGACATATAATTACGAGCATTTAACTACTGCTAAGGAGGGGAAACATTCTCCTGTTGCTAAGGCACACTCTCTCATTTCAGGTGACAAGCTTGACTTAGAGTGGGGGCCTAACTGGGAAGATGATTTAGCCGGTGGACACGTTACAGGCCCTAAAGACCCTAACATTCAACAAATTGAAGAAGATATCAAATTCCAATTTGATGAAACATTTATGATGTATTTACCACGTTTGTGTGAACATTGTCTTAATCCAAGTTGTGTTGCTTCTTGTCCCTCAGGCGCAATGTATAAAAGAGATGAAGATGGGATTGTATTAGTTGACCAAGACGCTTGTCGAGGCTGGCGTTATTGTATGACAGGATGTCCTTATAAAAAAGTATATTTTAATTGGAAAACGAATAAAGCAGAAAAATGTACGTTTTGTTTTCCTAGAATCGAAGCGGGCATGCCAACAGTGTGTTCTGAAACATGTACAGGTAGAATGAGATACCTAGGTGTGATGTTATATGATGCAGATCGAGTGCAAGAAGCGGCTTCTGCAACTAATGAAGAGGATTTATATGAAAAACAACTAGACTTATTTTTAGACCCATTTGATGAAGAGGTGATTGCCGAAGCCGAAAGAGAAGGTATCAGTCATGAATGGATTACTGCAGCTCAAAATTCTCCAGTGTATAAATTAGCAGTGGAATATAAGATGGCTTTTCCATTACATCCAGAATTTAGAACGATGCCGATGGTATGGTACTGTCCACCGTTAAGTCCAATTATGAGCTATTTTGAAGGGCAAAATGCTGGAAATAACTCAGATATGATATTCCCAGCAATAGAAGAGATGCGATTACCTATTGAATATTTAGCTAATTTATTAACTGCTGGTGATGTAGCACCAATAAAATTAGGGTTACAAAAAATGGCGATGATGCGAAGCTATATGAGAGCGAAAGTGACTCAACAACCATTCGATGTGTCTAAGCTTGAACGATTGAATTTAACAGAAAGTCAATTAAATGACATGTATCGTTTATTAGGAATTGCCAAATATGAAGATCGTTTTGTTGTTCCAACTTCGCACAAAGAAACATATTTAGATACCTATAGAGCACAAGGTAGTCAAGGTTATGGTGGAGAATACTTTGGTGCAAATTGTGAAGGTTGTGGTGTAGCAGTTGGCTCAGGTAAATCAGGACAAGAGATATACAATGATAACTTCTATGGAGGGATTTTCCGTGATTAATCTTCAGAAATTAGCTCAATATCAAGAAAGTTTAGGTTACTTGGGCCAACAAATTAACTTTCCAGAAAAGTTAACCTTTCACCCTAATGTGTTTCAAGAAACAATTGAAGCATCTCACCCAGCATACGAAGATTTATGTGCATTTAGAGAAATTATAATGAATTATTCTTTGTCCGAAATTAAAGCAATTTATACAGACACATTTGATTTCAGTAAAAACTATCCTCTTTACATGACATATAATCGATTTGATACTCAAAAAGAACGTGGGCAAATGTTAGCTAAACTTAAAGTGTTATATGAAATGTTTGGTCTTAAAATGATAGACAATGAATTATCGGATTACTTACCATTAATGCTTCAATTTTTGCAAGTAGCTCGCTGGGAAAATGATGTTCGTGCAGAAGACAATTTAAAATTAATCATCATGATTATTGAGGATGGAACTTATGAGATGGCTAATCATCTTGCTAAAAATAACAACCCTTATGCGTATGTCATCAAAGCGTTAAGACAAACTTTAAAAGCATGTATTGTTTCTAATAAAGAGGTGGGGAATCATGCTTAATCAATTTACATGGGTCATTTATCCTTATTTATGTTTAAGTATTTTTGTTATTGGACATATTGCTCGTTATAAATATGATCAATTTTCTTGGACGGCTAAATCAAGTGAATTAATTGAAAAGAAACAGTTAAAATGGGGAAGTTTAATGTTTCATCTTGGCGTGATTCCAGTATTCTTTGGTCATGTTGTAGGTTTGTTGATTCCAGCAAATTGGCTTGAATCTATAGGTGTTAATGATCACATCTATCACATAGGAGCAGTATATATTGGTAGTATTTTTGGTATAATAACATTGTTAGGAATGATACTTCTTACTTCAAGAAGATTAACTATTAAAAATGTTAGGAAACTTAGTTCAACTTCTGATATTTTCGTTAATATTTTATTAGTGATTATTTTAATTAT
Organism: Staphylococcus sp. TE8; assembly: GCF_000692055.1. Lineage (NCBI taxonomy): Bacteria > Bacillati > Bacillota > Bacilli > Caryophanales > Staphylococcaceae > Staphylococcus > Staphylococcus sp. TE8. Next base: position 208,168 of record NZ_JMGB01000002.1, on the reverse strand, counting down.
GGGTTGTTATTCAACAATTTTCACCAACGCGGTTCAACCTGATTTTGATTATCGTCAAACTATAGCGATATGGTTTAGACATCTGTTTATGTTTACACCTAATGCTGATTTTATGATTCACGTCCCTTGGTCTTTTAAATTGCACATTTTACTAGGATTTACAATATTTGCTTGTTGGCCATTTACAAGATTAGTCCACGTATGGAGTGTACCGATTTCATATATGAATAGAAGATATATTATTTACCGCAAGAATAAAGTTTGATGACGAGAGGATGGGAAAATTGAGACCAGAATCCTTATTAAACAATCAAAGTTTACAGAATAATTTAGACCGATTGAGAATAGATGGTGGTTATGATTTTGGGGGGATTGCGATGTATGAACGTTCGCTTAGATCATCGCCAATAAAATGGAAATATGTTTCAGGTAATACGAATGAACGATATAAATTAATTATATTAAGAAAAGGAAGAGGTTTAGCTGGGACTGTAATGAAAACTGGAAAACGCATGGTAATTGCTGATGTAGATACAGCACTAACTCAAGCAGAGAAAATTGCCTTTCCAATTATTTTGAATGAATCGTTAACAGCTGTTGTAGCAGTTCCACTATGGCTTGAACATCAAATGTATGGAGTATTATTGTTAGGTCAAAGAAATCATCATCCTCTGCCACAGTCTTTAGAACAACTTGATATTCAAAGTCAAATAGGGTTTTTTACAGAAACGAATTAGGTGAATAGGATGCTAAATAAATTTGAATTAAATGTAGAAGACTTGTTGCATAAATATTATGATACTACGACTGAAAAGATTGTCTTTGTCGATCGTCTTGGCAAAATTATTGCAATGAACGGAGCTGCTAGAGATATATTATCTGAAGAAGATAATTATAAAGCAATGACGCATGCCATTTGCAATCGCTGTGAAGGATATTCCAATGAATACGATTTACAGTCATGTGAAGAATGCTTTTTAGAAGCGAATCATTTGCAGAAATCAAACTTCCAAGTATTTATGAAGACAAAGGACAATAAAATAGAACCTTATACAGCGACTTATCAAACTATTGATGATGAAAGAGGAATTAGTGCTTTTACTTTGCAAAATGTTTCTCCACAAATTGAAAGACAGGAGAAAATGTATCAACAGAAAATGCTTCACAAATCTATACAAGCTCAAGAGAATGAAAGAAAGCGCATTTCTCGTGAGTTACATGATAGCGTGATACAAGAAATGTTAAATATTGATGTTGAACTACGACTATTAAAGTACAAGTTTCAAGATGAAACAGTTGTTGAAAGTACGCAACAAATAGAAGGTTTAGTGTCGCAACTCATCGATGACATTCGTAATCTCTCAGTGGAACTACGTCCTTCGTCATTAGATGATTTAGGCATAGAAGCCGCTTTTAATTCCTACTTTAAGCAATTTGAAGAGAATTATGGTATTCAAATTAATTACCATTCCAATATTAAAGGATTACGGTTTGATAATGAAGTTGAAACTGTTGTCTATCGTGTGATTCAAGAAGCGGTTCTAAATGCGTTAAAGTACGCAGAAGTAAATGAAATAGAGGTTCATATTAGTAAAAGTGAACATCGCTTGTTAGCGGAAGTAGTAGATAGAGGTAAAGGTTTTAATTTGGATGACAAGCCCAGAGGATCAGGACTAGGCTTTTACGGTATGAGAGAACGTGCGGAATTAGTAAATGGAAATATTAATATTGAATCACACCTCAATAAAGGAACCATAGTCACACTAGACATACCTATTTAAAATAGTGGGGGAATGAATGTGAAGATCGTTATAGCAGATGACCACGCTGTAGTAAGAACAGGATTTTCGATGATATTAAACTACCAAGAAGATATGGAGGTTGTCGCAACAGCAGCTGATGGTGTTGAAGCATATCAAAAGGTTTTAGAGTATAAACCAGATGTTTTAATTTTAGATTTGAGCATGCCACCTGGTGAATCAGGGTTAGTCGCTACAAGTAAAATTTCAGAAAGTTTTCCAGAAACTAAGATTCTTATTTTAACGATGTATGATGATGAGGAATACCTATTTCACGTTTTAAAAAGTGGAGCGAAAGGATATATTTTAAAAAATGCACCTGATGAGCAATTAATTTTAGCTGTAAGAACAGTATATAAAGGAGAAACATATGTAGATATGAAGATGACCACTTCTTTAGTAAATGAGTTTATTAATCAATCTCATCAGGAAGAAGTGAGTTATTCTTCAGATCCCTTTAAGATATTATCAAAAAGAGAACTAGAAATACTACCGCTTATTGCAAAAGGTTATGGTAATAAAGATATAGCTGAAAAGTTATTTGTTTCAGTGAAAACAGTTGAAGCACATAAAACGCACATCATGAATAAACTCAACCTTAAGAGCAAACCTGAGCTTGTAGAATATGCATTAAAAAAGAAATTACTCGAGTTTTAAAAACATACTGTTGATTAATCAAGTCCTAAAAGATGATAAGCTTATCATTTTTTAGGATTTTTTGTGCTTTAAAATTAGCAGGTATCATACGATGTTAATTTTTAGAGTTACACTTTTAATTATTTTTATAGGGAAAAAGCTGAGTATATTAAGGGTAAATCCTTATGTTCATTTTTTCACAATAAAACTAAAATAAAGTTGTAATTAGTACTATGTCTATTCCCGTATGTATTATTTATAGATTTCATTATTTTGACCTCTCTTAAAAATAGACATGGTACTAATCATTATTCTATCAACTTAATGAAGGTGAAAAAGAAATGAAAAAAGGAGTTTACCAGCTTACATTACAAACGTTTAGTTTGATAGTAGGTTTTATGGCGTGGAGTATTATATCTCCGTTAATGCCATTTATCACTCAAGATATTAAAATTTCTGCTAGTCAAATTTCTATTATTTTAGCTATACCTGTTATTTTAGGATCAGTTTTAAGAGTTCCTTTTGGGTACCTTACTAATATTATAGGTGCCAAATGGGTATTCTTTAGTAGTTTTATAGTGTTGCTATTCCCAATATTTTTCTTAGGACAAGCCCAAAGTACGACGATGCTTATAATTTGTGGCTTCTTTCTAGGAGTCGGTGGGGCGATATTCTCAGTAGGAGTAACTGCGCTACCTAAATATTTTACAAAAGATAAAGTTGGATTAGCTAACGGAATTTATGGAATGGGCAATATAGGAACAGCAATTTCATCTTTTTGTGCACCTGTTTTGGCAGGATTAATAGGGTGGCAAAATACCGTAAGAAGTTATTTAATCATTATCAGCTTGTTTGCAGTATTAATGTTCTTATTGGGAGATAATAAAGAACCTAAAGTCAAAGTACCGTTAATATCTCAAGTCAAAGTATTGGCTAAAAATTATAAATTATACTATTTGAGTTTTTGGTACTTCATAACATTTGGTGCGTTTGTGGCATTTGGATTATTCTTACCAAATTATTTAGTGCATCATTTTACTATCGATAAGGTAGATGCAGGGATTCGATCAGGTATTTTTATAGCTCTTGCAACATTTTTACGTCCACTTGGTGGCGTTTTAGGGGATAAATTTAATGCTGTGAAAGTACTCATTATAGATTTTGTAATAATGATTATTGGAGGTTTAATTTTAACTTTATTCGATGGAATCATCTATTTTACTATTGGTTGTTTAACTATAAGCGTTTGTGCAGGTATAGGTAATGGCCTCGTGTTTAAGTTAGTACCTTCTTATTTCTCGAAAGAAGCAGGCTCTGCAAATGGAATTGTTTCTATGATGGGAGGTTTGGGTGGTTTCTTCCCACCTTTAGTGATTACATTTGTCACAGGACTAACAGGTTCAAGTCATCTTGCATTTGGTTTATTAGTACTATTTGCACTTATCGCTTTAATCACAATGGTTCATTTATATAAAAAAGAAACTGAAATAGGTACAACACTCTATAGTGACTAATGTTAGTTAATATGTAGATAAATAATTGTATTTAACATATTTATGCATATTATACAGTAAAAACCCTCAACTTTTTTTCAGAGTTGAGGGTTCTTTTATTATTATTGAATTGAAATTGTAGTAGCTTTGTCATCTTCATTGATTTGTTTAGGTAATGTGACATATAATACGCCATCAGTGTAATTAGCTACTATACCTTCTTTATCAATATCATCGAATTCAAAGCGTCTTTCTAATTCACCATTAGAACGTTCATTAAGTTGTGATTTATAATTTTCATTATTGATTTTTTTGTATGCTTTAATAGTTAAAATATGTTGTTCAAATTTAAGTGAAATATCTTCTTTGCTTAAACCAGGAAGTTCAGCTTCTAATACATAAGCGTCATTTTTATCATAAATATTAGTAGGAAATGCTCTTGATGAAAATTGATTGTATACTTGTTTCCTTAAGTCTTTAAATAATTCACTAGGATCATTTTTGAAGAAATTATTATTGAAAAAATCATTATTATTCATTAGAATTCACTCCTTAAAGTGTTAAATGAGTAGTTAGAATATATTAGAATAATTTTTCAACTACATTATATTAAGAGAGCGAAAAGAGGTAAAGTGATAACACTTAATAAAAAATAGGTATTCTATAAGTTTAGTAGGAATTAGGGGATAAAAAAAGTCAAAAATTGTACGAGAGAATAAGACAAAAGCTTACTATACATACTGATGTTATTAAATTGTGTCGTTAATGCTGAAGTTGAATTTGCCTAAGATTTTCAAAAAGTCTACTTTTGTCTTTTTCTCTACAAGTATCACTTTTCTATACTATTGTCAAAATTTTTAGATACAAAATTTTGCAAGTTTTCAATTAATTCTTTAGCTTCATCTTGATTAATATCGAATTCACTATAGACTTTCATTGATATTTCAGATAACGGTTTTTTAATTTCTTTACCTCGTTCTGTTAGTGAAATTTGAAGATTTCGTTCATCTTTCTCCTCACGACTTCGAACAACGTAATCTTTCTTTTCTAATTTCTTGAGCAGTGGTGTCAGTGTGCCTGAATCTAAAAAGACTCGCTCACCTAGTTTTTTAATATTAAGTTTCTCATCATTTTCGATCGCCATTAGTACAATATACCCTGTGTATGTTAATTCATACTCTTTGAGGTAATTTGTGTACTTCTTTATGATTTCTTTTGAAGAAACATAAAATAAAAAACATAATTGTTTACTTAAATAACTATTCTCTACATACATTTAATCACTCCTTGTTAAAGTAACAATATTATGAAGTGTATGACTTGTCAAGTGCCGATTTCATCACTATAATCAAATTGTTTTAAATTAAATTTAGACGACATTTGAATATATTTTGTTTGATTTTGAAACTCAAATAAATACAGAATAAAGGAGTATTATCTCATGACAAGATTAAATGATTTCAATGAAGTACTTAACGGAAGAAAATCAGTAAAGGTATTCGATAGTGAATATAAAATTCCTCATGAAGAAATGGATGAAATGATTACTAAAGCTACAAAGGCGCCTTCATCAGTTAATATGCAACCATGGAGAATTGCTGTTGTAGAGAGTGACGAAGGAAAAGAAAAAATCAAAGAAGCTTTTGGTTTTAATTCAAGACAACTTACTACTTCTTCGGCTATGGTGATTATTTTCGGAGATTTACAAAATTACGAAAAAGCTGAACAAATTTATAATGATGCAGTAGACCAAGCCCATATGACAGAGGAAATTAAAACTCAAATGTTAGAATGGATTCTTCCTTATTATAAAAGTTTGTCAAGAGAAGGTATGAAGGACATTGTAAATATTGATAGTAGTTTAATGGCTATGCAATTTATGCTAACTGCTAAAGCTTATGGATATGACACAAATCCTATTGGTGGCTTTGATAAAGAAAATATCGCTAAGATTATTGGTTATGATTCAGATAGATATGTCCCAGTATTAGCAATTGCTATTGGTAAAAAAGCTCAAGAAGCTCATGGTTCTGTAAGATTACCTGTTCATGAAGTGAGAGAATATTTATAAAGTAATATTCATGAGATGAGAACATTTTGTTACAATGTTGAATAATCTCTTTTATATAACCAACTTTTAGTTCATACTTAATAAGATAAGTATAAAAGGAGTTTCTATCATGAGTAGAAAACAAGTCATTTTAAGAATAATTATTATATTAATCATTTCACTTATTTTAGCTATAGTATTTTTCTTTGGTCTAAAAAGTTATCAAGGTCATAAAAATATCGAACTTATGGATAGTTATATCAAAGAACATCATTTACAAGATCAAATTAAAAAGCAAGATAACTTATATAGTGCTAAAAAAGGGATGTATTACAAAGAAATCGTTTTCAAAGGCGAATCTAATGTCACTTATGTTATGCAACCAATTAGTACGAATAAAGGTATATTTGTAGAAGGCTTTGATAGTGAAACGAAGAAAAGCATAAAGAAAGCGAAACATAGTGATTTTGATAAAAATTATAAACCATCAAAATAAATAATTTAGAGTACACACGACTTCATGATTCACTTTGAAGTCGTGTGTTTTTTCACTATTAAGAACATATTTGACTTCAAGTCATAAATATTTTATTTATTAATAGCTTTAAAATTTAAGTAGCTATTTTAATATTATCTGATATAATTAAGTGATGTCAGATGAAGGGGAGTTTGCATTATGGCTCTATTCAAGAGAAAAATAAGTTTACCAACGCAAGTTATTATTGCTTTGGTACTAGGTGTCATCGTAGGACTTTTATTATTTGAACAAGATAATTTAGCAAATTATATAAAGCCTTTTGGTGACATATTCTTAAATTTAATAAAAATGATCATTATTCCGATTGTATTCTGTGCACTTGCTTTGTCTATATCGAATTTAGGGGATTCGAAAAAGGTAGGCAGTTATGGATGGAAAGCAATCCTTTACTTTGAAATTATAACGACAGTTGCTATTGGGTTAGGTATTATAATTGGTAACCTGTTCAAACCAGGTGCCGGATTAGATTATAATAAACTACCTAAAGGTGACATTTCTAAATATCAATCTTCTGCACATTCAGCTGAACAAGCTTCTACATACGGTAATCATTTAATTGATACTATTGTAAATATTGTGCCAACCAATCTATTTGAATCATTAGCTAAAGGTGATTTATTACCAATTATATTCTTTGCAGTATTTTTTGGTTTAGGTCTCGCAGCAATAGGAGAAAAAGCTGAACCAGTTAAAGGTTTTCTAAGTGGCACATTAGAAGCAGTGTTTTGGATGATTAATAAAATCTTAAAACTTGCTCCAATAGGAGTATTTGCATTTATATGTACAACTGTTATGACATTTGGAGTATCAGCTTTAGTTCCATTATTAAAACTTCTATTAGTAGTAGTTGGAGCAATGATTTTCTTTGTTGTAGTTGTATTAGGAATTGTTGCTCGAATGGTTGGAGTTAGTATCTTCTCAATCATGAAAATTTTAAAAAGCGAGTTGTTACTAGCATTTTCAACTTCAAGTTCAGAAGCAGTATTACCAGTTATTATGAAGAAAATGGAAAATTTTGGTGCGCCAAAAGATGTAACGTCATTCGTTATTCCAATAGGTTATTCATTCAACTTAGACGGATCCGCATTATATCAATCAATTGCAGCATTATTTGTAGCTCAAATGTATGATGTACATTTATCGTTAACAGAACAAATAGTGTTAATGGCTACGTTAATGATTGCTTCTAAAGGTATGGCTGGGGTTCCAGGTGTTTCTATTGTAGTTTTATTAACAACATTAGGCTCTATGCACTTGCCAGCACAAGGTCTTGCATTAATTATCGGAATTGACCGATTACTAGACATGGTTCGCACATGCGTTAACGTAATGGGTAACGCTTTATCAACGATTGTTGTTGCGAAATGGGAGAAGGTATACGATAAAGAAAAAGGCCAAAAGTATCTTAATTCACTATAAAAATCTATATCTGACATTTTTTTTAGCGAATCTTAAAACTTAAGTTTTTAGATTCGCTTATGCATTTGTCGCAAGACAAATGAAAACAATATACATAAATAAATTAAAAAGACCTTGAGGTGGGGAACATTATTCCACTTCAAGGTCTTTTTAATTCTTTCAATATTCGTTTACATGCCGTGGTTCATGCCTTTCATATCATGAATTTTAGACATTAAACCATGAGGTACATCATCGTGTTTTACTTTTTTAACTTTTGTGATTTTTCCTGACTTTTCATCTTTAAAGATCATTACAAAGTCTTCTTTTTTTACAGAAACATTAGCGTTCGAAGGTAATTTAACATTCTTTTCAATTTTTTCATCTTTTTCGCTAATCATTTTATCTATAGTAGTACTATTTTTCATAATACCGTAGTATGTATCTTTTTTACCACCTACCATCATCATAATGACAAGTACGATACACAGCACAAGCATAATTGCGATAAGTCCAAAACCTAAAGCTTTTTTATTTTTCATAGTTGAATAAAACTCCTTTATTTTTGTTACTTCATTTATACAGAACTTGAGATTACATTGCAATCATATTTTCAAAAATCACGAAATAAAACACTTTCAAAATTCATAAAATTATAATATTTAAAACGTAAAACTTGGCTAATATATAAACTATTTTAGTATTTTAAAACATTCGGAATAGATAACTAAATTGAAAATACGTCTTTATTATTCTTCTTACAAATATATTAAACCTTACTGGTAAGGCCACCAATATACAGAGTTTCTTACAAAAGAAATTTTAAAAACAAATAGGGAGAGGAACAAATCAATGTCATTGTCCTCTCCGGTATCTTTTAAAATATTAAATTTCAATTGTGATAGGAGTATCTAACTCATCATCATTCATTAATTTAATTGATTTAGGAATTACTTTTAAGACGCACAATTCTGGATCTTGTTTAGAATCGAAGAATGTCTTATCTTGTGTTTCCCATAACCAATCAATGACTTTCTGATCTTTAACTATTTCAATTTGAGCATCAATTTCAACAAAGCTATTATTAGTTGTCTCATTGTAGCCTAAAAGAATGTAAGCGTGTGGATTATCTTCAATTTCATCAACTTTTACTGAATTGATACTAGTTTTAGTATATAAAGTTAAATCATCATTATAGAAAACCATATATCTACTATTAGGTTTGTTATTATAAGCAGTTGATAATACGCCAACTTTAGAAGTTTCTAATACTTTTTCAATTGCTTGAGTTGCTTTTTGTTTATCCAAAATCATCATCTCCTTAATAGTTACTATATCCATTCATTGATGATGATAAACTCAGACACTTGTAACACTTAAATGGGTTTAAAACATATATATTTAACTTCATCATGCTTCAAAGTCATTTGGAATGGTTTGTTGTTTTCTTCTTGAATAGCTAATTCTGTTTTAGGGCGATTACATTTATCTAATTCTTCAAGTATATTACGTTCTATATATAATAATTCTTTGCTTTTAGGAAGTAGATTTTGGATTGAACCGTGCTCATTATTTAACGTTTTTATAATAATGAGTGAATTCTGTTTTAAATTATTTTTGAAAATGAACTTCTGTTTACTATCAGATAAATAACGATCATTGATTTTATTAAATAATAAGATATGATAATTTCCATCTTTACGGCTTATTAGATAGTTATTCCCAAGTTCTAAAGGTTCGTCGACAAATGAATCACCCATTTTATAAATGTGCATTAAAGGTAAAGGGCTACCATAATTGTTAAATAAAGCTATATATTGTGAGTGATCGTCGATAAGTTGATAACTTATGCCACCACCGTATCTCATAAGGGCGATAAGGTGACATACTAAATCTGATAACTGTAATGGATTAGTGCCATTATTAGTATACTTAAAACACTTAAGTGATAAATTATTGTATACAAAATTTGTAGTTGGAATTCCTGAATCTAGCATAAATTGCTTGTAATTTTCAAAATGAGTAGATGAATGATGATATGTCTTACGTTTGGTTAATAACAAATTTTTAGTTTCAAGATTCTCAATGTCAATGAAATAGTAATCAAAGTTAAGACGTTTCATTATATCGTAAGTTTGATCAATGGAAGGCGAATCACGAAGTAAACCTTCAACGGTGATACCATACCTAATTTCACGATTTTTATTTTTAATTTTTAAATGGCATAAATGGATTTCGTTTACAGTCATATATTCTGAATTAAAAACAAGCATGAGTTTAACTAGCTTTTTATTATTCTTATAATCTTGATTGCTTTGTAAAAATGATAATATGATTTGATTAATTGCTTCAAATTGTTGCGTAGAATTAATTTGCATTGCTAGACCGATATCCATTTCGAATAACTTTTCAAAACAACGATTTAACAAATTAAGGTTAATATGACTAATTGCGATATCGTTAATATCTTGGATAAATACTACGGGTTGTGGCAAATAAGAGAAATCGATATCGTAGTACTCGTTAAAAACGAACTGGAATAATTTGTTAAAGTTTTCAAATCGGATAAATGCTTTAGAGCTTTTGGTATGATCTTTAGGATTAAATTGATTAAGATCTATCTCAGTAATTTCAGTTGCTAATTGATCATTAAATTCAAATTGATTGATTAAATCTTTGTAATCTAAAAAATGAGTTTGGCTAAAATCCATTACTGGATTTAATGAAATTTTAGAGATCATAGAACGGAATTGTTTGGGACTAAAGCCTAGATGATTTTTGAATTGATTAGTGAAGTTCGTATGACTACTAAAACCAGAGCGTTCAGAAATCGCATTGATTGAATCATCTGTAGATAATAGCAATTTTATGGCATAAATGACTTTTAAACTTGTAAAGTAATCTTTAAAGTTCATATTTAAGTAGCGAACAAATAAATTTGAACAATATGATTCAGAAATATTACAATAATTTGCAACTTCGCGTAATGATAACGTATCTGAAACTTTGGAATGAATGTAGCTAAGTCCTTGGATAAATATTGGATGATTGATAGCAACTTGAGGGATATATTTTTCCTTGTATCTTATCACTGTTTCCTTAAATAAAGTCTGAATAATTTTTGAAATAGCTTGAGTATCTTGCTCTTCTTCGTTCATATAATGATGAATTGATTGTAAAATAATATTTTTTACAAAACCGCTAGATTGAAGTAAATGTCGATCAAAATAACATTTGAAGAAATTTTCATCCTCACTATAGAAATAAAATACAGGAATAGAGAGCATAACCAAGTTCGAGGATTGATTTACATAAAAAATATCAGCTTGATTAATAATAGCAATATGATTATCTAAATCTTTAGTTTCACCATTAATCGTAATTTCTAGATGATTTGTAAGTGAGAACATTAAAATGATTCGATTGATATTTCGAGTTGGGGGTGAATGATACTGTTGATAAATATTTAAATGACATGTCATAATTCGGCACTGTGCTCCTTATAGAATAATAAATGTTATTATAATCGATTCGTCTTGAAATAGTAATAGAGAAATATAAAAATTTTTCCTTGTAAAGTTAAGCAACCAATCAAAAATTATAAGTAGCACACAATACAAATAATTATTTAGAAATATAGAGTTCTTATTTTGAAAATTTTGGATAGAGTGCAAACGAATTTTTTAGTACATAATAAATATAGATTTCGACCCAATTGAAATTCTAAAAAGAAGTTAATGTAAATTTTTAGACGATTTGCGATTAATTTTATAGTGAATTAATTTTTGGATGGAAATCGTAGCAATAAATGTACTATGTATGTTAATACATCAAGAATCAACAGCATAAAGAGAGAGACAACAAAGAATAGCACACATTTTCTATTATTTAATTGTTTAACTATACTAATAGAATAAACAACTAGAAAAATTCAGTTATACTTAATAATTTTCTCGAAACTTATTCATCAACCAACTCAAGTTAAGTCATCTAGAAAGAAATGACACCATGGAATAAGAAGAATGCATAACATCGAAGAATAAGATCAACAAGAATAAAATTCATTCTTCTCAAACATCAGGAATCAACATCAAGACTAATTAATGTTAAGACAAATTATTGAAACACATGAAATACTTACTATTTCAACAACAGGAATCAACATCTATGCACATTAAAGTATAATCGATCAACAACAATTGTTTAGTAGCAACAATTAGAAAATTTTTAATTAAAATTACTCTCCCCCGAAGTACTATTAAATTAAAGAAATATATTTCGTGTAGTGTCATGGTAAAGTTTTATATTTTATTAATTATCAGCTTAATGTTTTAATTATTCGAATGACATAGCTATAAGGCAAGATATTCCATTAGTGTTTTATTAACAAGCCTTAATGCTATTACAGTGTGAAACAACTTTGACAATTACTCTTTTTAGAAATAATATAACACGTACATTATTGCGAAAGACTTAGGTGTTTTCACCTAGGTCTTTTTTTATTTAGTATTGTACTTTCTTGAAGGTATTTAATGTCATACTTATTAGCAAGTTGACTCAAATAACTTAGTAGGGCGTCCAATTCAATTTGATGATTCATAAAGTCATCCTTTAACATCAATGCCTTATGTTTTTCATTATCAGTTGCTATATTTTTAAAATAACCCCACATGTGTTCATAGGCATTAATAATTGAGCCAGTTGTTGGAGAATGATTAATTGCTTCATTAATTTGAAATTGTACTTCCTCAAGAGAGGGTGATTCTTTTAGCAGTGCTCTAATTTTGTTATAGGCATTTTGATCATGTAGTAATACGCGATATTTCTCTTCTCGCCAAAGCTTTTCTATTTTTCCACGTTCTTTCATTAAATTATTCACCTCATCTTATATTATTAAGGTTACCCAGAAGTTAAGTTTCTAAATTAATATGATTACTAATAAACGATTGATGAGCTATTGCGTAAAAGTTTGGAACCGGTTACAATAAAGTTAAATAAATGGAACCGGTTTCTAAATAAGGAGGCTTATTTAATGAGCTATAAGAAATCTGCTGAAGATATATTACAAGCAATAGGTGGGGAAGAAAACCTTGATGCTATTGCACATTGTGCTACAAGATTAAGATTAGTTCTTAATGATGAAAGCAAAGTAGATGAAGAAACGCTAAATAATATGGATGTAGTAAAGGGAACTTTCTCAACTGGGGGACAGTATCAAATCATTATTGGATCTGGGACTGTTAACAAAGTATTTAATGAATTAGAGAAAATTACTGGCAAAGAGGCATCAACGACATCAGATGTTAAAGATAAGTCGACTAAAAATATGAATCCTTTACAAAAATTTGTGAAAATGTTGTCTGATATATTTGTTCCTATTATTCCAGCAATTGTAGCTGGTGGTTTATTGATGGGATTGAATAACATTCTAACTGCCAAAGATTTGTTCTATAAAGGACAATCATTCATTGATGTTCACAGTCAATTTGCTGGCTTGGCTGAAATGATAAACGTCTTTGCAAATGCACCATTTACTTTACTTCCTATTTTAATAGGATTTAGTGCAGCTAAACGTTTTGGGGGTAATCCTTTCTTAGGTGCCGCACTAGGCATGATATTAGTTCATCCTAGTTTAATGAGCGCTTATGATTTTCCTAAAGCAGTGGAAGCAGGGAAAGCTATTCCCCATTGGGATATTTTTGGATTACATATTAATCAGGTGGGCTATCAAGGACAAGTGCTTCCCATGTTAGTTGCTGCGTATATTTTAGCTACAATTGAAAAGTGGCTACGTAAAGTGATACCGACTGTTTTGGATAATTTACTGACACCATTGTTATCTATATTTGTTACAGCTTTTATCACATTTTTATTCGTTGGACCTATTACACGTCAATTAGGATATTGGTTATCAGATGGACTAACTTGGTTGTATGATTTTGGTGGGGCTATAGGAGGCCTCATATTCGGCTTACTTTATGCACCAATTGTAATTACTGGCATGCATCATAGCTTCATCGCAGTTGAAACGACCTTGATTGCTGACGCCACTAAAACGGGAGGTTCGTTCATCTTTCCAATTGCTACTATGTCTAATGTTGCTCAAGGTGGTGCAGCCATTGCAGCATTCTTTATAATTAAACATAATAAAAAACTAAAAGGTGTGGCATCTGCAGCTGGAATTTCTGCATTATTAGGTATTACGGAACCAGCGATGTTTGGTGTCAATCTTAAATTAAGATATCCATTTATAGGTGCTGTTGTGGGATCTGGATTAGGTTCAGCTTATATTTCATTTTTCAAAGTGAAAGCTATTGCACTGGGTACTGCAGGTTTACCAGGATTTATATCTATTAATCCAGCGCATGCAGGTTGGTTACACTATCTCATAGGTATGATGATTGCCTTTATTGTGTCAATCGTTGTTACATTTGTTTTATCGAAAAGAAAGACCTATAAAGCTGCAGCTAAATAATTAAAAAGTCCCGCTTGAATTTAAAATCAAATTCAAGTGGGACTTTTTAAATAAAATATGATTTAAAGCTTTTGTTTACGCCATAAATAGATACTCACTATTGCGACAAGTATCAATGATATACCTACAACGATTACCCATGAGACATAACTATGGTCGTCTATAGGTAATGGTACGTTCATACCGAAGAAACTAAACACGAGCGTAGGAAGAGTAAGTAGTACAGTAAACAGTGTTAATGTCTTCATTATTGTATTCATGTCGTTAGATAATAATGAAGCATAGGATGTTGTAATACTTTCAAGGATACGTTGATGTAATTCGGTTGTTTCAATAGCTTGATTATTTTCGATTACTAAGTCTTCAAGTAATTCTTCATCTTCTTCAAAACGTTTGATTGCAGGTAAACGAAATAGTTTTTTAATAATTGTATCATTACCTTTTAATGCCGCTAAGAAATAAACTAAGCTTTTTTCAACTTCCATAAGTTTAAATAATTGTTTGTTAGTAATGTTATTCTTTAAATCTTTCTCGATACGAATTCGCGATTTATTTAATAATCTTAAATTTCTATTATAGTGATTTGCAATTGTTAATAAAATTTCAAGTGCAAAGCGACTATGAAATTTTAAATTAATATCATCTTGTCTTGCAAAATTTTCAAGAAATTCATTTTCGGCATCACAAACGGTCATGATAATGCCATTACCTATAATGATACCTAGTGGAATAGTAACAAACGAAAGTACGCGACGGTTTGTAGAGTTGACAATAGGTAAGTCGATAATAATGAGTGAATAGCCAGTATCTTCGTCATATTCTATACGTGCACTTTCTTCAGAATCTAATGGGTCACGGATAAAGTCCTCTGGAATGTTGTAGAATTCCATTAATTCTTCAATTTCTTCACGTTCAGGTTCAACAACGTTAATCCAAGACGCGCTATGATCCACTTTAGTTTCAATGATTTCATTTGAATTTATACTTTCATGTTTATAAGCAGTAATCATAACTATAATTCCTTTCAAAGTCTTCTATATTCAATTTGATTAACAGTTAGATAGTATTTGAACGATTAAGTTAGGCATGATTCATTTTATATTTATATTCTGCCATAATTCGTAATGGTCCATTATAAACAATTTTATAAATATGATGTGTTAATTCATCAACTGAAATACGATTTCGGTCTAAAACCCAATATTTAATAGTATTTATTGTAGCGCCTGCGACATAGCTATGAAAATACATCTCTGGTATACCATCTATTTCATGATTAATACTCATATATCGATTCATATTTTGTTTAATTAATAAACTTATTTTCTCTTCAAGTTTACTTCGACGATCTAACTGTAGAATGATTTGATAAAAATCTAAATTATCATCTATATGTTGAAGGATTTTAGTAAGAACTCTATCTATAAAGAGTTCTGAAATAGCTTCAACAGTGTCCCCATCTATTTGATTAAAATCCGTTAGATGAGCTAGCTCTGAAATACACTCATCTTCCATATCTGAAAGCAACATATATTTATCTTCATAATGTAAATAGAAGGTTCCTCTATTCACATCAGCTTCAGTTGTAATATCTCTAATCGTAATTTTATCGAGCTCTTTGTATTGTAATAATGTTGTAAATGCCTGCTTAATGGAAGATTTTGTCTTTCTTATTCGCCTATCTTCTTTCAATTAAATATAACCTCCCAATGATTTAATAGACAATTTACAACAAAGTGTTCAATAACAGACGTATTTTATTAAATTGATTATTGTTAAATTGTTCTTACCTATTATAATAGACAACGTAAAAAATATTCAACACATTGTTCAATAAAAAAAGGAGGTCAATTCATGAATATCTTTAAAAGCAAATTATTATGGTTAGCACCAATTGCTGCGATTTTAATCTTAGTTATTTTTTCACTAGCATTTTATCCAGCATTTAATCCAAAACCTAAAGATTTACCAATTGCCATCGTCAATAATGATGAAGGTACAACTATTCAAAGTAATAAAGTTGATATTGGTAAGAAAATAGAAGATAAATTATTAGATAGTGATTCAGATAAAATTAAATGGGTTAAAGTTGATAAAGAATCTGATTTGAAAAAAGGATTCGATAATGAGAAATATTATGGGGCAGTTGTATTTGAAAAAGACTTTTCAAAAAATGCAATGAGTAAAACTCAAAAAGTTGTTATGGATAGTAAAAAGTCAGAGATGAAAGAAAAAGTTGAATCTGGTGAAATTCCAGCACAACAAGCTCAAAAAATGAAAGAAAAAATGGGTAATCAAAGTGTTGATGTAAAACAAGCAAAACTTAAAACGATTGTAAGCCAAGGTTCAAATTTACAAGCATCAAACATTGTTACAAATGTACTATCAGGTGTCGGACAAAACTTAAATAAACAAATTACTAAACAAATTACTAAACAAAGTTTATCTACACTTCAAAAACAGAACGTAGATGTAAGTCCTAAAGATATCCAAGGCATTACTAATCCAGTTAAAGTTGATGATCACAAAGTAAATAAAGTTAAAGATCATCAAGGTGGCGGTAATGCACCATTCTTAATGTTTATGCCAGTTTGGATGGGCTCAATGATTACTTCAGTGTTATTATTCTATGCGTTTAGAACTAGTAATAACTTTGCGATACAACATAGAATTATTGCATCTGTAGGACAAATGGTAACTGCAGTACTTGCAGCTTTCCTAGGCAGCTTTGCATATGTGTACTTTATGAAAGGTGTATTAGGATTCCATTTCGATCATCCTAATAGAGTTGCTTTGTTCATTGCTCTAGCAATAATGGGATTTGTTGGATTAATACTAGGAATTATGGTTTGGTTAGGTATGAAATCTCTACCTATCTTCATCTTACTCATGTTCTTCAGTATGCAAATGGTTACTTTACCAAAACAAATGCTTCCAGAAGGATATCAAAAATGGGCTTATGGATGGAATCCATTTACACACTACACTACTACACTCAAAGAGCTTATTTATATGAATAAAGCAATTGAGTTAAACAGTACAGTTTGGATGCTAATTGGCTTTATGATTTTCGGTATCATTTCAAGTTTAATCGCAGCAATAGTTAGAAAACATAGTACTAAACGTACTGAAATACCTTCATAATATGAATTAAACAGCGTTAGTTTATAATGAGCTAACGTTGTTTATTTAGTAGTTGATAAAGAAGAGTTGCTTCCAGAAGTATAATTTTAAAAGACAAGTTTAAGAGACGTTAGAGGATAAGGTTTCTTACTTGTCTTCTTTTTTGTCGAAATAGTGAAAAATTAGAATTGTTATTGTTAAGTGGAAATGTAAGCTATATTATTGGGAACAGGGCAAAATTTAAAAGCACATATATGGGGAGGTTTCAATGTTAGTACATAGTAGAATGACAAAGTACATGATTGCATTGATAGTTATAATATTAATGACATTGGTTCCAGCCTTTCAGCAACAAGCTTCTGCACATGCAACTTTAGAAAAAACAACACCGCAAGATAGAGGAGTTGTTAAAGATAAACCAGAAGACATACAGCTGGAATATAATGAGCCAGTCAATGCAAAGTATTCAAATATAACTTTATATAATGATAAAGGTAAAAAAATAAGTGAAGTTAAACCTACAACTTCAGGATGGTCAAAAACTTTAGAATTTCCTGGAGATCAAATTGCTAAAGGGACAAATACAGTTGAATGGCATGCGATTTCAGCAGATGGTCATGAAGTGAGTAATAAATTTGAGTTTTCAGTAGGCAAGGTGACTGCTAAAAATGTTGATACCTCTGATTCTTTTTATGAACAACCAAGCTTTTGGTTTGGTATATTTAGATACCTTACAGAAGGTGCAACGATTATTTTAGTTGGCTTGTTCTGGATGAATGGTATTGCTAAACGTCGAGGATTAAAGCAATTTAACATATTACCTAAACAGGTCGGTGTCGCATGGATAATGGGGATGTCGATTCTTATGTCGATACTCGTTTATATGATGACACTCACATCAGATGTGTTAAACGATATTTTATCTTTTAAAGCTAACGTCATTATGCAATTTCCATATATCATTAGTTCAATTGCGCTTATTGTATTATTTATATTAATGGTTCTTAAAGATATGGAAAAATTATGGTACTGGCTTGTGTCGTTTGCAATGATATTAGCTATAGCAATGTCTGGTCATGCGTGGTCACAACATGTGCCACTTTGGTCTATAGTAATTAGAACGCTACATTTAGCAGGAATGACACTATGGTTAGGCGTGTTAGTCTATCTGATTTGTTACGCTAAAAATGGACGTGGCAATCAATTAACAAATGTTAGACATATGCTTTTGAAAACGAATATTACAGCGGTAGCTATATTGATAATTTCTGGTGTCCTGATGGCTATTGATGAAACGAATGTCTTAGCTATATGGAATAATATACAAGCTTGGACAGTATTTATCATTATTAAAGTGATTGGTACATTAATCATGATGATTTTAGGATTTTACCAAACATACCGTGCTTTAGGTAAAAGAAATCATGTAAACAAAGTAACTCTATTTACAGAACTTATTATCGGCATTATTTTAATTTTTGCCGGTGTGATGATGAGTCAAATTAATATCCCAAGTTGAGGAGGAAAATCATGTTACGCAAATTGATATCAATGACAATTGTTTTATTTTTTGCGATTGGATGTTTTAAATACGCCGATGCGCACGTGACACTAAATCCCAACCAAAGTGAACCAGGATCTTATGACAAATATGATGTGAGGGTTCCAGTTGAGCAAGATAATAACACTGTCAAAGTTGAATTGAATGTCCCTAAAGGTGTCAACGTAGCAAACGTTGCACCTGTTGAAGGATTTAAACATCAATTTAAAAAAGATAAGAAAGGCAATATCACAAAAATTACATGGAAAGCTACTGGTAAAGGAATAGGACCTAACGAGTTTATAGAATTTCCGATTGTAGCAGCTAATCCTGAAGATGAGGGCACATTTAAATGGAAAGCATATCAAACGTATGATAACGGTGATGTTGTAAAATGGACTGGTAAAGAAAATAGCGAACATCCTGCTCCAACTACTACTGTGAAAAAAGGTGCAAGTTCAAATGGTAATAAATCTGAAGCATCTACTTCAAATGGTGGAGGCTCAATCGCTTTATGGATTGTGTCCATCTTTGCAATAATTATTTCATTAGTTGCTCTATTTAAACATGCACGCAATAAAAAATAAAGAGCTCAAAAATTCCTAAAAAGTTTACTTTATCTTTTTAGGAATTTTTTGTAATCATCTATATTCTTCGTGATTTTGTCACTTTAATATTTAGTAATATGTTCTATAATATAACCGTGAGGGAGGATTCATCATGCGTAGATTACTATATTCTTTTTTATTCTATATGATTATAGGACTATTAAGTGGTTTCTATTACAGAGAATTAACTAAAGCGCATCATTTTACGGGTGATACACAATTAGCATTAGTACATACTCATACACTTATACTCGGAATGTTTATGTTCTTACTTTTATTACCACTTGAAAAGGTATTTAAATTAAGTAGTTATTATTTATTTAATTGGTTCTTTATCGTCTATCATTTAGGTGTCATAGTGACAATAGGCATGATGACTTATAAAGGTACTTTACAAGTGATTGGTGCAAAATATTCACCAGAAGCTTTAGCAGGCTTTGCTGGTATAGGTCATACGGGAATGCTAGCAGGACTGTTATTATTATTCTTTTTACTTAGACAAGCAATTATTACTGAACCTAAGGATTAATTTTAACTCGTGAGTTTTTAATGACTCACGAGTTTTTTTATGTAGTGCTAATATGAATATCTTCAATACGCATTTCACATATAGTATAATATTGATGAAATAAATGATAATAATTATCACTGGGAATTAATTAATATGCTTTACATATTATAGGAGGAAGCAATATGGAAGACGTTACGATTATAGGTGGCGGTCCAGCTGGCTTGTTTGCAAGTTTCTACTCTGGGTTGAGAGGGATGTCAGTTAGAATCATTGATGTGCAAGATAAGTTAGGTGGTAAAATGCAAATTTATCCGGAGAAAATTATTTGGGACATTGGTGGTGTTGCACCTAAACCGTGCTACCAGATTATAGAAGATATGATTGAACAAGGTTTACATTTTAATCCTAAAGTAAATTTAAATGAACGTGTTACTGATATACGTAAAGTTTCAGAAAGACATTTTGAAATTGAAACAAGTGAAGGGCACATTTATGAATCCAAAGCAGTTATTTTCGCTATTGGAGGAGGAATCATTAATCCAAAACCTCTTGATATTAAAGGTGCAGAACGTTATCAACTTACAAATCTTCACTATGTCGTTCAGTCATTTTCAAAATTTAGAGATAAAGATGTCCTTATTTCTGGCGGAGGAAATACTGCATTAGATTGGGCGCGAGATATTGCGAAAATTGCCAAAAGCGTAACGATGATTTATCGAAAATCAGAAACAAGTGGTTATGAAGCTATGAATGGGATTCTAAAAGAACTTGGTGTACAATTACTGCCAAACACTAAAATTAAACAACTTATTGGAAATGACAATGATACACGTATTCATCAAGTGAAACTGGAGAATGTTGAGAGCGGTAAAATCGAAAATCAAGCTTTTGATGAAGTCATAATTAGTCATGGCTTTGATCATGAGAATCCATTACTCAAAGATTGTACATCACAATTTGAACTTTATGATGAATACCGAGTTAAAGGCTTTGGGAATACGACTACTAGTGTAGAGGGTATTTACGCATGTGGCGATATCGTGCACCATGATGCTAAAGTACATTTAATTGCGAGCGCATTCAGTGATGCTGGTAATGCTGCTAATTTAGCTAAGACGTACATCGAACCTCATGCAGCAACTGAAGGTTATGTATCAAGTCATAACGATATCTTTAAGGAATCAAACAAAGATATTGTGAACCAATATCTATACTAAGTTTATTGAAAGGATAGCATAGTGATGGTAGAAATTAATTTTGAAGCCCCTAAAGTTCAAGAATACTGTGATTTAAGACTCAACGCTGGTATGAGTCCTAAGTCAATTGAAGCTGCTGAAAAGGGGTTACCCAATGCTTGTTTTAATGTCACAATTTATGATGACAATAAGCTCATTGGTATGGGGCGTGTTAAAGTTGATGGTGGTACTGCTTTTCAGATTGTAGATATCGCAGTAAATAAAGAATACCAAGGTTTGGGACATGGGCGTACTATAATGGAAGAAATTATGAAGTATATTGATCGAGTGGCTGAAAAAGGAACATATATAAGTTTAATGGCAGATTATCCAGCTGATAAACTTTATGAAAAGTTTGGGTTCATAAGTACCGAGCCACATTCAAAAGGAATGTATATCAAGTATTAAAGATTTGAGCGCGAGTAGACTATGAGGTGTACTCGCGCTCTTTTTCTTATATTAATTATTTTGAAGCATTAAAATCTATTATAATGCGACCAGTATTTTCATGGTTAATCACTTTATCAATAGCTTGAGGAAGTTCATCAAAAGAAATGACATGCTTAATATCATGAAGTTGATTTGGTTTTAAATCTCTTGCTAATCTTCTCCATACACGACGACGTAACTTGATTGGTGTGAAAACTGAATCAATGCCAATAATACTTACACCTCTTAAGATAAATGGGAAAATCGAACTTTCAAACTCATTGCCACCAGTCATACCAATTACTGCTACACTGCCATTATTATCTAAACGTTTAACAATATAAGGTAAATTTTGACCACCGACAGGGTCAATGGCTGCTTGCCAAGTGCGTGATGCCAATGCTTTTTCATCATTATCTGGTAGGCGATTGATTACTTCAGTAGCACCAAGTTCTTTTAAATCAGCGTCAACATTCTTTCGTCCGGTACTAGCTATCACGTCATATCCCAGATTATCTAACATAAGCATAGCAAGTGTGCCAACGCCACCTGTTGCTCCTCTTACTAAAACTTCTTTTCCTTCAATAGTCATGCCAGCTTTTTCTAATTTTTCAATAGCTAAGCCAGCTGTATATCCAGCAGTTCCATAAATCATAGCTTCTTCAAGAGTAAGTCCCTCTGGTAAGTTAATAACCCATTCTGATTTCACACGTGCGTATTCACTGAAACCACCATAATGACTTACACCTAAGTCATAGCTTGTAACAATGACTTCATCTCCAACTTCTAATCCAGGTGCATTCGTTTCTTCAATAGTACCAGCCAAATCAATACCAGGCACCATAGGATAACTTTTTACAATTGCATTGTCATCTTGTGTAGCCAAAGCGTCTTTATAATTAATTCCAGAATAGTGAACCTTAATGAGAACGTCACCTTCAGGTAAATCCTCTTTACTTATCTTTTTAAAATCATGAGAAACGTTACCTTTGTCGTCTTGATCAACTATAAATGCTTGAAACTTTTCTACCATAGTATAGCCACTCCTATAAGTATCTTTTTAAATTCTAAAAATTATAGTAATCGTCAACTCTAAATTCCCTTATTCATAGTTTACCTAGTCATTTTATTTTTAAAAATAAATAACACATAAATGTCTCCTAATTTCTTTAAAATTTAAAAGGATTTTTAGATAAAAAATCAAAAGAGTTGTTATTGAAACAAATATCACCCACGAATATAATATTCTTGATAATGATTATCAATTGAGAACTTTAACTCCAACTCGATGTGAGTCACAATAGGTTAATCATTTATTTATCAATCTATGAGGTGAAGTAATGAAAAAGTTACCGGTTATTTTATTAGCATCAACGTTAATGTTAGCAGCATGTGGAAACGACAATAATAGTAAAGATAGTTCAAGTTCAACAAATAATAGTAGTGGTGGTAATAAAAAGGAATTAAATGAAGCTACTAAGAAGTATGAAAAGTACACAGATAAGCAACTCGATCAATTCTTAAAAGGTACGCAACAATTCGTTGATGCAATTAAAGATAACAATATGCAAAAGGCTAAAGAATTATATCCTAAGGTACGTATGTATTATGAACGTTCAGAACCAGTTGCCGAGGCTTTCGGTGATTTAGATCCTAAGATTGACGCTCGTTTAGCAGATATGAAAGAAGAAAAAAAAGAAGATCAATGGACTGGATATCATAAAATTGAAAAACAACTTTATCAAGATAATAAAATTGACAGTACAACTAAAAAGGATGCTGGTCAATTGTTAAAAGATGCTAAAGAATTACATGCAAAAGCTGATACGTTAGATATTACACCTAAATTAATGCTTCAAGGATCAGTAGACTTATTAAATGAAGTTTCAACATCTAAAATTACAGGTGAAGAAGAAATTTATTCTCATACTGATTTATACGACTTTAAAGCTAATATTGAAGGCGCGCAAAAAATATATGAGTTATTTAAACCTACTCTAGAGAAAAAAGATAAAAAGTTAAGTTCAAATATTCAAAAGAACTTTGACAAGGTAAATAAATTACTTGATAAATATAAAGACGGTGATGGTTATAAATCTTATAATGATGTAACTAAGAAAGATAGAAAAGCATTGGCTGATGCTGTAAATGCTTTAGGTGAACCATTAAGTAAGATGGCTGTGGTTACAGAATGAGTAAAATAGACAAAGACCAATCATCACAAATGTCACGCCGATCATTTTTAAAAATGTTAGGCATAGGTGGCGCTGGTGTAGTCATTGGTGCAAGTGGAGTAGGAAGTATATTCTCTTTTAAATCAATGTTTGATACACCAGAAGATGAAGAGAAAGATGCATATGAGTTTTATGGCAAAGTTCAAGCTGGTATTACTACACCCACACAACGTTCAATTAACTTTGTAGCTTTAGATTTAAAATCGAAAGATAAAGCTGCAATCAAAGATATGTTCAAACAGTGGACGAAAATGGCAGCGCAGATGACGGACGGAGATTCTGTCGGTAAAGAGAGTAGTAACCCATTATTACCACCTGTTGATACTGGTGAAGCAATTGGCTTAAGTGCGAGTAAATTAACGCTTACGTTCGGAGTAAGTAAATCTTTCTTGAAAAAGATTGGTATGAAAGACAAGATACCGAAAGATTATAAAGATTTACCACATTTCCCTAATGATCAATTATCGGATGATTTTAGTGATGGAGATATCATGATTCAAGCATGTTCAATGGATGATCAAGTTACTTTCCATGCTATCCATAACTTAATAAGACCATTTAGAGATATTGTACAAGTTAAATGGTCTCAAACAGGTTTTGTTTCAGGACAACTTCATGAAACGCCACGTAACTTAATGGCATTTAAAGATGGGACTGTTAACCCTCGCCATACTGACGAGTACAAGGATTATGTATTTATTGATGACGGTTGGGCTAAAAATGGTACATATTGTATTATTCGACGCATACAGATTCATATTGAAACATGGGACCGCACTGCACTCGAAGAACAAGAAGCGACGTTTGGACGTAAACGAATCTCTGGTGCTCCGCTAACTGGTAAGAAAGAATTTGATGAAATGGATCTCGGTGCAAAGGATAGTAGTGGAGAGTATGTAATTCCTGCAGATGCTCATGCACGTTTAGCGCATGAAGCGAAGACGTCCATTAAACGTCGTGCTTATAACTACACTGCAGGAACAAATGACAAAACTGGAGCTTTAGAAACAGGGTTATTATTTATTAGTTTCCAAAAGGCGACTCAACAATTTATTGATATTCAAAACCATTTAGGTCATAAAGATAAATTAAATGAATACATTACACATCGTGCCTCCGCAACATTTATCGTATTACCTGGTGTGAAAAAGGGAGGATACCTCGGTGAAACACTATTCGATTAAGATACTTATCGTCTTAATTCTAATATTAAGTTTATTTAAAATAGCACCAGTACATGCTGAAAATGCCTCAATGAGTGAAGCATATGTTTCAATTACGGATGCTAAATCAACGATTAGTGATAATTCAAAAAAGGATAGCGATAAGAAAAAAGCTATCAAGCAAGTTAGAAAAGAAATTAATGCTTTAAAAGTAAAAGATAATAAAGAAGGTAAAGCAGTCAAGAATAAACTGAAGGAAGTTGAAAGTGCTAAAACTTCAGATGACCAAGCTGATAAGTTATCAGACTTAACTAAAGCATTAATTACATATGAAAATACACAAAGTTCTAAAGATGCATCAGGTCAAATTAAAGAATTAAAGCAAGCAGTAGACGCCAAAGATGAACCTATTCAAAAAGCGATTAAAAATAAAAATCGCTCAGAACTCGAATCCATTAATAATAGTTTGAACCAAATTTGGACTAGTCATGAAACTGTCATTCGTAATTACGATGAAGGGAAATATGGCACGATTGAAGTGAATTTAATGCAACTTCGTGTAGCCATACAAAAGGAACCATTAGATCCAAAGAAAGTTAAGAACGCTTGGGATACGTTCAAATCAAGTATAGATACTGTGGACCAAAAACAATCATCAGAAGAAAATGGTAAGTACAAAGTGACACAATTAAATGATGAGTTAGATAAGGCGATAACTGGTATCAATAAAAATGATTTAAAACAAACGGATGCGGCTTTATCTAAATTTATTCAAATTTGGCCATATGTCGAAGGTAAAATTCAAACTAAGAATAGTAGCTTATATACAACTATTGAAGATAAAATACCTTATTATCAAAGTATTTTAGATGACAGCAACAAAGAGCGTGTCAAAGACGGTTTAAAAGAGATCAATAATGATATTAAAGATACGGTTGGAACAGGAGATTATACTTTCGTTGATGTAATGGTAATCTTCTTACGTGAAGGCTTAGAAGTACTATTAATCGTCATGACCTTAACAACCATGACCCGCAAGGTGAAAGACCATAAAGGTACATCTAGTGTGATAGGTGGTGCACTCTTAGGATTAGTATTAAGTATAGCGTTAGCAGTTGTTTTGATTTCAACAATTGGCAATAATGGTATTATTCGTGAGGGTATGGAAGCGGTACTTGGTATCGTAGCCGTTATTTTAATGTATGTGGTTGGTGTGTGGATGCATAATCGATCAAGTGCAAAACGTTGGAATGAAATGATTCAGTCGATGTACCAAAATGCAATTAGTAACGGTAACCTTGTTTTATTGGGAACAATCGGCTTGATATCAGTACTTCGTGAAGGTGTTGAAGTTATCATATTCTATATGGGTATGATTGGTAGTATTAAAACGCAAGACTTTATAATAGGAATAGTAATAGCGATTGTAATTTTAATCATCTTCGCTTTACTATTTAGATTTATTGTCAAGTTAATTCCAGTTCACTATATATTTCGAGTGCTTTCAATACTAATCTTCATTATGACATTTAAAATGTTAGGTGTAAGTATCCAAAAAGCTCAATTACTAGGTTGGATACCTCAACATAGTATCGAAGGTTTGCCTACAGTGAGTTGGATTGGTTTCTATCCTAGTGTCGAAACAATAGTAGCTCAAATCATTTTAGTTATTTTAATACTATTATTTGTATTTAAACAACGTAAAAAGAATCAACAATAAAGAAAAATCACAAATGAGACTCATTTAGAGTTCATTTGTGATTTTTTGTTTTCTATAAGTGAATTTTGCGATAAACATGCTGATTTCAAATAAGAGAATTAATGGAAGTGTTAATGCTAAGTTTAATATTAAATCAGGTGGTGCAATAATACTTGCTGCAACAAAACAAGCAAAGTAAACATATTTTCTATAATGACCTAACTGATTAACATCTATAAGTCCAAAATGAGCTAATCCCATAAATAATATAGGTAATTGGAATATAAATCCAAAAACGAGGAGCCATCTAATTAGCTCTCCTAGGTATGCTTTAAATCCAATAACTTGGTCTATATTGAGCATATGAGATAGTTTTTCAGAGAAATTAATAATCATTGGAAAGCCAACAAAAAATGCGAAGGCTACTCCTATAATGAATAATAAAGCACAGAAAAAACTATATTTATAAATAAATTGTCGTTCATAAACATGTAGGCCTGGTGCTATAAAAGACCATAGCTGATAGAAAATAATAGGTACAATTAAACATATTGCTACTGTGAAAATAATCATTACATAAATTTGTATCGTTTCGGTAAACGAGAAGGTATGTAAAGTAACATGTGCTCGTTTAATATATTTTATAAAAGGTTGCATCCACCAATGTGATGAAATATAAACTAAGAAGACTGAAACGATAAGTGCGATCAATACAATGACAAGCCTGTGACGTAACTCTCCAAAATGCTCTAATAGTGAAGAACTATTTTGATTGTTCTCGCTGTGATTTAGAAGCTTTACTGGGAGTCTCGTGTGAATCTTCATCAATATGTTCTGCTGCGGATTTAAATTCTTTTAACGTTGAACCAACAGCTCTTCCAAATTGTGGTAATTTTGTAGGTCCAAAAATAATTAATGCGATAATTGCGATTACGACTAAACTTGTAGGACCAGTGATACCTACGACAAACATATTTTCAAACATATAATAACCTCACTCTATTTTTTAAACAATTTTCATCTATAACTTTATACTCATTGATAAAGATTATCAATAGAAAAATGATAGTATTATAAAATAAAAAAGCGTGACTCGTCCAATAAAATAAGTTAAAGTAGTTTAAACGACAAAAAGGGGTTGTTTGGTATGAGTGAAAGTATCCGTGAGGTAAGAAGTGATGAAGTTGAAATATTGCAAGATATAGCTAAGAGAACTTTTTATCATACATTTAAATCGTCTTATGATGATAGAGATTTTAATAAATTTTTTGAAGAGGCGTATAACATTAATCAATTATCTCGTGAACTTCAAGAGAAAGATTCATTTCACTATTTTTTTAAAGATGAACAAAAAGTAGTAGGATATTTAAAATTAAATATTAATCATGCCCAAACAGAAAAAAAGGGAGAAGATTATTTAGAAATTCAACGAATCTATTTCGATGAGGCGTATCAAGGTGGCGGGAGAGGTAAAAAATTCATTGACTTGGCTGTCAAAAAAGCAAAGGAATATCATAAAACTAAGATTTGGCTTGGTGTATGGGAGCACAACCCACAAGCACTTCGATTTTATGAAAAAAGAGGGTTTGTCGTTACAGGTTCACATGAATTTTATACTGGTGATGTCGTAGATAAAGATTTAATTATGGAAAAAAGTTTAATTTAAAATATACCAAAAAGTATATAAAATTTGAACATTGAACTTGTTATTATTAGCGTAGGTATTAAAAATTAGATATAATTATCACGTTAAATTTTTATGAATTTTACGTAAAATTTTAGTAAAAGCAAGGCGTTGATTTTGTTATAACTAGTAATCATTATCGTCAATGTTTCAGTTGCTATGATGACAGTTAATCATTGAATTAAAATGTGTTTATGATAATCGTACATTTTATTTTAATGAGTATACTAGTTTTAATTATCCTAAGCATTTCACTTATGAAGAATTAAATACGTAATACAAAGTGAAAGAGGAATTACAAATATTAGATTTATAAAATCTAATAGCATGTCTGCCAAATCACGTTATATTCATATAGAGTTATTAGAAAGGACGTATAACATGAGTACACTGACAATTATTGTCACATATTACAACTCAGAAGAGTACATAAAAAGTTGTATTGAAAGTATTAAACAACAGAGAACTCAGGATTTTGAAGTGATTATCGTTAATGATGGTTCTACTGACAATAGTGAACAATTAATGAATGAAGCTTTAAAAGATTATGATAAAGATATTAATTATATCAAATTAGAGAGTAATCAAGGACATGCACATGCACGTAATGTTGCTCTAGAACAAGTGGAAACACCTTATTTTATGTTTCTTGATTCAGATGACGTTTTAGCCTCATATGCAATCACATTTTATCTAGATAAATTTAATTATACTGATGGCTTGATAGCGCCTATTCATTCATTTACACTTCAACGTCCTCAATACGTTGATTTAGATCGTGTTAGAGTTGAGTATTACAATGCTGACGCGAACGTTAATTCATTTTTAAGAAAGCAAACAGCTTGTAATATAATATTCCGAACTGCAATCGTCAAAGCACATCATCTGAAATTCAACGAAGATTTAAGTATTTATACTGATTGGTCATTTACGCTTGAATATATGAAGTATGTTAATAAGTTTATGCGTATTTTTAACTTCCCGTTCTACTTCCGTGGAGAAGTTTACGATCCTTTTGAAACAGTGACGTTAAGTGAGCAAAGTTTTGATGTTCTTTTTGAAGAATATGTAAAGAGCTTCTATGATGCTTTAGAACGTACTTCGAATAAAATGACGCGAACATTTATTATTAATAAAATGGAAAATAGAATTTCCCGTGATTTTGATCCAACTCATTATGATATTAAAGCAAGATATGAGGCTCACAAAGATACACTTGTTGAATTAGCACAATATCTTAACGTCCAACTTGTTAAACATCAAAAACTCATCAATATCATAGAAACGGTTTTATTGATGAATCAAGATACAGAGAATGCTTTTAAAGTGAACCAATTTAGAAAGACATTGCGTCACGTTAAAAATGTCTTACTCAGAAGAAAAAATAAAGATCGTTCTATATATGAACTTACTGATAAAGAAGAAAATGTTAATCAAGGAACGATTGTTTTCGAGGCATTTGGTGGTAAAAATTATAGTGATAGTCCGAAATATATATATGAATATATGCAAAAATACTATCCAAATTACAATTATGTTTGGTCACTTAAAAAACCTGATAAGAGTGTAATTCCAGGTAATGCTAAAAAAGTGAAACGTGGATCTGCTGAATACTATCAAGCATACTCTGAAGCAAGTCATTGGGTATCAAATGCACGTACACCGTTATATTTAAACAAAAAGGATAACCAAACTTATATTCAAACTTGGCACGGTACGCCATTAAAACGACTTGCAAATGATATGAAAGTCGTTCGTATGCCTGGTACAACAACTTCAAGATATAAACGAAACTTCAACCGTGAAACGTCACGTTGGGATTATTTAATTTCGCCTAATAGATATTCTTCAGAAATTTTCAGAAGTGCATTCTGGATGGATGAACCTAGAATATTAGAAATAGGCTATCCAAGAAACGATGTATTAGTGAATCGTGCAAACGATCAAGACTATATCGATGAAATCAAGACAAATCTTAACTTACCAAGTGATAAAAAAGTAATTATGTATGCTCCAACTTGGAGAGATGATGAATTTGTTAGTAAGGGTAAATATTTATTTGAGTTAAAAATTGATTTAGAAAATCTATACAATGAGCTAGGGGATGATTACGTTATCTTATTACGTATGCATTATCTTATCTCTAATGCTCTTGATCTAACAGGATATGAAAACTTTGCAGTTGATGTGTCTAATTATAACGATGTTTCAGAGTTATTCTTGGTAAGTGATTGTTTAATCACTGATTATTCATCTGTTATGTTTGATTATGGTATTTTAAAACGTCCTCAATTTTTCTTTGCATATGACATTGATAAATATGATAAAGGATTACGTGGATTCTACATGGACTATATGAAAGATTTACCAGGTCCAATTTATACTGAACCATATGGATTGGCTAAAAAACTCAAAGACTTAGATAAAGTTCAAGATGAATATCAAGACCAAATTGATGCTTTTTATGATAGATTCTGTTCAGTTGATGATGGTAAAGCTTCTCAATATATCGGAGAGCTTATTCACAAAGATATCGAAGAAAACAAGTAGAAATATAATATTTATATATAAGGCTGTGACTAATTTTATTGTCACAGTCTGTTTTGTATCTAAACTTAAGAAAATTCATTTGAAAGTTAAATCAATATATGGGACAGATGTCTCGAAAGTAATTTGAAAATGTATATTTGATGCTAATTAGAAGGGAAAGGACTTCTTATAGTCTGTATATAAATTTAATACTCAATTAATAAATATAGGGTATAATATTAATAAGGAATTAATATTATACTCTTTTTTTATGCTTTTTATAAAAATATGATGTTATAAAATGAGAGTAATGGTAGATAGATTCAAAAGCTGGAGGAGATATTCATGAAGAGATTATTCGCAAGTATCACAGTTCTAACATTAATACTAGCAGCATGTTCTCATAGTGGAAGTGATGAAAATGAGAAAAATGATGATAGTTCGAAGAAGGAACAAAAAGAGAAAAAGTCTAAAACTGATTCAAAGGATAAGTCTAAAAATCATAAAGATAAAGACAGTACATCTAAATCTAGTAGTAATAATAATGAACTTTCGTCGTCTGATTCACCAACTGAAAATACTAATACATCAAAACAGCAACCTCAATCTAACCAAGATAATAGTAAAAATAAGGACTATGTTGCACCTTATCAAAGCAATCACGCGACACAGGTCGCTAGAAGCTTGTCTCCATTTAATGGAAATGAAGGTCAAGCACTACAACAACTTCCAAATTTTGAAACAGCCCTAGATATAGCAAAGAATGAGGCAAACATGTTTGGTAACTCACATAAAAAATATAATGACTACTCCCTCGAGGCTACTAATGATGGATTTAGATATGTATTTAGCTTTAAAGATGACTCAAAAGACAATAGTTATTCGATAGTCACAGTGAATCGACAAGGTCAACCAACACTTATAGATCCAAACTATCATCAATAGTATATAAATAACGCGTTCACTTAATTTAAAAGTGAGCGCGTTATTTAAGTAATTATCAATTTATTTGCTGAGCTATTAAATGACTAAGTTTGTCTAATGAATGATTTTGTCTATTAATATATTTACTATTTACATGTGGTATTGAATCAGAAATTAAATGATTTGTAAGTAATTCTGCATCTGTATACCATACTTCTTTTAAGCTATTGAGTACATCTTCATATACACCACGTTCTTCAACATATTGAGCATGATTTGGCGTATATAAACATACCTTTTTATTAAGAGTGAGTGCATCAAAAATAATAGAAGAGTAGTCGGTTAGAACAATATCAGCTATCATAATTAAATCTTGTGTTTCTACACTTTCAGGTGGGACAATCACGCCATCAGGAATGTAATTATCTTTACTTTCAACGTGCCCTTTGAATATCACATTATATTTATTGAGTAACTTATCAGATAAAGGTAGTATATCTTCTTCAGATGTATTTGATTTCCAAGTTGGGGCATACAACAGAACTGGCTTAGAGGTATCTAATTGTAACCCTTTGATAATTCTTTTTCTTAGGGTGAGATCTTGAGATTTATTTAATAAATAATTGACTCTTGGATAACCGATAGGTAGGATATCTAATTTATGACTCGGAAAAGCAGATTCAAAATATTTTACAACCTCTGTAGAATCAACGACAAGATAATCTTGATGGACCCATTTATTATATTTACGTGCTCGATAGTTATAAATGTTTAGATTTTGATGCGGTTCTTTACTATCTAAAAAGAGACGCTTAATAGGTGTTCCATGCCATAATTGAATGACCTTTCCATTAGGACGAACATCATCAGGTAGATAGCTTTCTATGATTACAACACTAGCAGTTTCAATGACTTCCTTTGCACTCTCATCATTAGGAGATATGAAATGTGGGCCAGTTCTATCATCAGTAATAAAATATGATTCTACTGTAGCGTTATGTTTTACAAAGTAATTAAATAGATACTTAGAATTTCCTCTATAATGATAATCAAAACCTAAAAATACGACATGTGATTTAATTTTAGAATCATCTTTATCATAAATATAACTAATTTCCTTATGTTTACGTAATGAATAATTTTTAATTGGATTTACGAGCCATCTTGGTGCTTTGAATTTAGTACTTAATAACACGGAATCAGAATAACGTATACTATCATGATCATTGAAAGGTACACGTGTGAAAGGGATTCTACGTTGATGTTCATATGCAATTTTATTAAGAAAGAATTGATCTCTATAATTTAATCCATTACGGTCAAAACTTCTCCAGAATACCTTGCTTGTTCGGAGGGAGTCTTTAAAATCAAGTGCCACATGTCCTTCTACAGCTACATGGCCCTTAAGAATAGTAAATAAAGCTAAGTCAAATATCGTTTCAACCTCAAATTTATTCAATATCTTAAGCGCTGAATTGATTTCGTAAATAACATTAGGATATAAATTAATATTTTGTACCCAATCTTCAAAGTTAATATATGTTTTACCAAAGTATCTACAGTCATTAAGATACGTATTATGTATTGTATAATCGACAACAAATGAAGTTGAAGGTAGCTCAATGGATTTTAACATTGATTGATGAATCTGAATTTCATTTGAATAGGGTACAAAATGTGTGTAACCCTCATGTAAAGCTTTTTCTAATAGTCCTTCCAACTTCTCCATATGTGAAATGTTTATTTGTTTTATCATTCGTTTTCCTTCTATCTATTAAACTTTTATTACTACTATTTTATCATGTGGCTCACTATAATTCATGAATTCACTGCTTAAAAATGACTTTCAATGTAATAAATCTAAAAACTTAGTACTATATTTTTTTAGGAAAATATTAAACTTTGAGGTTTTGAAATCTTCTTGAATAAACTATAAAAAGTCTATTGTATTTTTAAAAGAAAGATGATATATTTTTCTTGTGAAAAAGTTCACAAATATTTGTGGGGATGACATACTAATTTTTATTTAATTTTTGTTAACTGTTTAAAATTAGTATGTTGCTAGTTAAATTCATAGAAAATTTTTAGGAAAGAAGAGTCAAAATATGTTAGTACAAACATTTAATCCATTTGGTAATTTAATATTATCAAGTTTAGTAGCAGCAATACCTATCATTTTATTTTTACTATGTTTAACAGTTTTCAAAATGAAAGGAATTTATGCAGCGATAACTACACTTGTAGTGACATTGCTCATTGCAATTCCATTTTTCAAATTACCAGTGGGAATCGCTTCTGGTGCAGTTGTAGAAGGTTTCTTCCAAGGGGTGATACCTATTGGTTATATTGTAATGATGGCGGTATTACTTTATAAAATTACTTTAGAGTCTGGGCAATTTTCAACTATACAAGATAGTATAACAAGTATTTCTCAAGACCAACGTATTCAATTATTACTGATAGGATTTTCGTTTAATGCGTTCTTAGAGGGTGCTGCAGGTTTTGGGGTGCCAATTGCAATTTGTGCTTTATTATTATCACAACTTGGCTTTAAACCACTTCAAGCAGCAATGTTATGTTTAGTAGCTAATGCAGCGTCAGGTGCCTTTGGGGCAATAGGTATACCAGTTGGAGTGGTCGATACATTACATTTACCGGGAAATGTTACAGCTATGGGTGTTTCACAAACCGCAACACTGACATTAGCCATTATTAACTTCTTTATTCCGTTTTTATTAATTTTTATTATTGATGGCTTCAAAGGTATTAAAGAAACATTACCATCTATTTTAGTTGTTTCTGTCACTTATACAGTTTTACAAGCACTATTAACTGTATTCAATGGACCAGAGTTAGCAGATATTATTCCGCCACTTGCATCTATGCTAGCTTTAGCTTTATTTTCTAAAAAGTTCCAACCTAAACATATCTTTAGAATTCAACAAGATGTTGAACCAGAACCAGTTAAACATCATAAAGGTAAGGAAATATTATATGCATGGAGCCCATTCGTTATCTTAACAATCATTGTCATGATATGGAGTTCTCCATCATTTAAAGGGTTATTCTTACCAAAAGGTAAATTATCATCACTTGTGTTTAACTTTAATCTACCAGGTACATTCAGTGATATAGCACACAAACCAATTGTATTATCACTTAATATTATTGGCCAAACAGGTACAGCTATTCTACTAACGATCGTTATTACTATATTGATGTCTAAGAAAGTAAACTTTGGAGATGCTGGTCGTTTATTTGGTGTCACTTTTAAAGAACTTTGGCTACCAGTCCTTACTATTTGCTTTATTCTGGCAATCTCTAAAATTACAACATATGGTGGATTAAGTAGTGCGATGGGTCAAGGTATTTCTAAAGCAGGTAGTGTCTTCCCAATCTTATCACCTATACTTGGATGGATTGGCGTATTCATGACAGGTTCCGTCGTCAACAACAACTCATTGTTTGCACCTATTCAAGCATCAGTTGCTCAACAAATAGGTACTAGTGGATCATTGCTTGTTGCTTCAAATACTGTAGGTGGTGTAGCAGCCAAACTCATCTCACCACAATCTATAGCGATTGCAACAGCTGCCGTTAAAGAGGTTGGTAAAGAATCTGAGTTACTTAAAATGACATTACGATACAGTATCGGTTTACTCGTATTCGTATGTTTATGGACATTCATCTTATCATTATTACTATAAAAAATAACATCTCCAAGCCTTTAAAAGTTCTTAGTAGGCTTGGAGATGTTTAATTATTTGAACATATTCATAAAGTCTTCATATACTGTATCCGGGTGATATAATTTTAAGGTTTCTTTACTATTTTGAATAATATGATCAAGTTCATGATAATTATGTGTTGTTAAATCAATTTGCTTGGCTAATTGTGATACATTTTCATACTCTACAAGATAACCATTATGGCCATTTTTTATAATAGCTTCAGGACCTACATTGCCTTTAAAACTAATAACTATATTATCCTGAAGCATCGCTTCTAAAATAATCATCCCAAAACCTTCATTACGAGAAGGTACAACAACAATTTTGCTTTGCGCTAATTTACTATTTAATTCTTGTGTAGACGCATTGATTTGAATAATATCGCTTAAATTATATTGATCGATAAATTCTTGTAATTGGTGTTGTTCTTTTCCATCCCCATAAAGATGTACTTCATAGTTTAAACTTCTTAAATAATCTTGTATAAGTCTCACACTCTCAAGAAGTAAATCAAATCCTTTTTCATGTTCTAAACGACCAGCGGCCAAGATAATATTTTTCTTCGGCGCAGCAATTTTTTTCTCAGTTACCATATTTGGTACGACGTATACAGGAGTTTTAAGTCGAGATTGATATTTTTTTTGATCACTTTCAGTTAATGTAGTGACTTTATTTAAGTTTCTATAGGCAGCAATAATTTCTCTTTGATATTGCTCAGGATGAGCATCAAAATTCATGTGTTCCATACCTATTTTGGTGATATGAGTTTTGGCATATTTTGAGATTAAAATATTGAAGCTCGCACGAGTACCAATTAATACATCTGAAGACACATTTTTGATGGCTTTAATCATTTTCTTTTCGACATAACTTGAAAACTGATTTAATCCTGGTTCATGTTGAGAAATTTTTTGTGGTTTTAAAAGTGGAGTATAAGATTTTACACGATTAGCGACAATCGCTTTGAAATTTTTGGCTTTAAAACGATAGTCAACTAATACTTTAATATTAATATCTTTGTTTAATTTAAAATAGGGCGATTGTGCGCCTCTAAATACTGAGATGATTGTAACTGAGTGACCTTTTTGAGACAGAGTATTAGCGAGCTGGGAAATAGATTTTACTGTTCCACCCATAGCATATATATTATGCATGAAAAACGTGAACGATTTCATGTAAAACACCTCATTGTTTCTATAATCTTGTAGTTCATTATAACATTAGTCAGACTACTAAAGGTAATATGTTAGAATGGATTAATAGCATTATTTAAGGGTAAGAGTTTAACAATTTATAGATATCTGACTTTTTATCCTTTTGTGAATAGCAATTTATAGTATATAATTAAACTAGTTTAATCAATGGTTATGATGAGGGAGAATCAAGTCTTCCTTAAATAACTCTTGGGATATATTTTTTATAGGTTTAGAAAGCGCTTTAATATAGGAATCTATATTAAAACAAATCCATTAGAGTCAATCGTTCCATTTATTCATTGAAAAGGGGGACTGTATTTGTTATGAGTACACAACATAGCAAAACAGATGTCATCTTAATTGGTGGCGGCATTATGAGTGCAACATTAGGAACATTACTTAAAGAATTATCACCTGAGAAAGAAATTAAATTATTTGAAAGATTGGACCAACCTGGTGAGGAAAGTTCAAACGTTTGGAATAACGCTGGTACAGGGCATTCAGCATTATGCGAGCTGAATTACACTAAAGAAGGTAAAGATGGCTCAGTTGATATCACTAAAGCGATAAAGATTAATGAACAATACCAAGTGTCTAAACAGTTTTGGACGTATTTAGTACGTACGGGTCAATTAGATAGCCCAGGTAAGTTTATCCAATCTGTACCACACATGAGTTTTGTTAAGGGCGAAAATAATGTGCGTTTC
Source organism: Staphylococcus sp. TE8 (assembly GCF_000692055.1). Classification (NCBI taxonomy): domain Bacteria; kingdom Bacillati; phylum Bacillota; class Bacilli; order Caryophanales; family Staphylococcaceae; genus Staphylococcus; species Staphylococcus sp. TE8. The sequence continues at coordinate 170,466 of NZ_JMGB01000002.1, read as the reverse complement.
TTGAAAAGTCGTGTAGATAGTCTTCAAAAGAATGTTCTTTTCGAAAAAATGGAAATCTCTGAAGATCCTGAAAAAATTAAGAAATGGGTACCATTAATGATGGAAGGGCGTAAGTCAGAAGAGCCTATTGCTATCACTTATGATGAAACAGGGACAGACGTGAATTTTGGTGCTTTAACGAAAAAATTAATTAGCAATTTACAAGAGAAATATGTCGAAGTGAATTATAAGCATGAAGTTCAAGACATTAAGAAACAGGATAATGGTAATTGGAATGTTGTTATTAAAGATTTAACATCTGGTCAAATAACAAATTATGAAACGGAATTTGTATTTATCGGTGCTGGTGGCGCTAGTTTACCCTTATTACAAAAAACAGGTATTAAAGAATCTAAACACATTGGTGGTTTCCCAGTAAGTGGATTATTCTTAAGATGTAAAAATCCTGATGTTATTAAACAGCATCATGCAAAAGTGTATGGTAAAGCAGAGGTGGGAGCACCTCCAATGTCTGTACCTCACTTAGATACACGTTTTGTTAACGGCGAACGTTCTTTATTATTTGGACCTTTCGCAGGTTTCTCACCTAAATTCTTAAAAACTGGCTCATATTTAGATTTAATTAAATCTGTTAAACCAAATAATATAGTAACGATGTTAAGTGCAGGTGTTAAAGAGTTTAATTTAACTAAATATCTTGTATCTCAATTAATGTTATCTAATGAAGAACGTGTTGATGACTTACGTGTGTTCTTCCCTGAAGCTAAAGACGAGGATTGGGAAGTAATTACTGCAGGACAACGTGTTCAAGTGATTAAAGATACTGATAAATCTAAAGGTAACCTACAGTTTGGTACGGAAGTTATTACTTCTGAAGATGGTACACTAGCAGCTCTTTTAGGTGCTTCACCAGGTGCGTCAACAGCAGTAGATATTATGTTTGATGTATTACAACTTTGTTATCAATCAGAATTTAGTGGTTGGGAATCTAAAATCAAAGAAATGGTACCTTCATTTGGCTTGAAACTCTCAGAACATAAAGATGTATACCATGCCGTAAATAAAGAAATTACAAAGTATTTAAATGTTAAATAATTTGTAGAAGCTAAGTTAATGATAAAGTAAGTCAATTAAAAACAAAGGCTCTAAGATGGTTTCAAACTTGAAATCATCTTAGAGCCTTTTTTATGAAGATAAAGTATAAACTAAAACATGGTTAGGAGTTAGTTTATACAGTGTTTTTAATAGGTAATTGAATTGTGAAGATTGTAGCGTCGTTGGATTGAACAGAAATATTACCATTGTGCAATTCTACGATAGACTTTGTAATTGCGAGACCTAAACCATTACTACTCTGATCATTGTTTAATTTATAAAATCTTTCGAAAATGTGAGACATATCTTTATCACTGACTGCGCCCTCATTTTCGATGGTAAAAATTATATTGGATGCTTCTATTGATAGATGTATCTGGATTAAGCCATATTGTGGTGTGTATTTAATGGCATTGATGATAAGATTGCTCAACGCTTGATGAATAAGTCTTTCATTTCCTAGGAAATATACCTCATCTAATTCTGTCATAATTACTAAATCTTTTTCTTCAATATGGAATTGCTCATGTCTGACAATATCTTTAATTAAATCATTTAAGTGGATGCGCTTATCTAAAGTTAAATGTTCTGCGTTATCTAATTCAGATAGTAATAATAGTTCTTGCGTTAAATCACTGACTTGAGTAGTAATATTAAATAGCTCATTAACATGCATTTGTCTTTCTTCTTTACTTTTAGATAATTGTAGTTGAGTTAATATACTTTGAATGTGTGTGAGTGGAGTTTTGATTTCATGAGATACATTTTGGACAAAATGTTGTCTCATTTCATCTACTTGTCCTAAACGTTTGCGCATTGTATCAAACCTTGATTGTAAGGTGCCAATTTCATCTTGACGTGTTTGATTGATAGGAGTTTGAAAATCGCCTTTCATCAGTCTATGGGTTGCACTTTTCAGAGCAGAAACGGGTTTAATAATTGAATACGTAGAAGCAATAACTAATGAAATTGAGATGACAAGTAATAGCCCAAGTAACACGGCTAAAAATATTCTAAACTCACTAAATGTTTCACCAATATCAGGACGCATAAATACTGCAACTGGTTTATCGTTAGATTTAAAGCGTAAGCCTACCGTGTTATCCGTTTCATTATCGAAAAAACCTGTGACAAATAATTCAAATGGCTTATTTTTAATACCGTGATAATTTTTACCATTCATTACAGATTGAATAGCAGATTGTGGTAATGTATCTCGACGGAATGGTTCTCCATAAAAATGTTTTGTACCATGATTATCTACAGTAAGTATTTGATAATTCATATTTCCCAAATGTTTAAAATAAGAGGAGAGTGATTGAGTGTTTTGTGCGTTTTCATAATTGCGTGCTTCTTTTAAGGTTTTCATAATTTTAGCATCATTAGAGGCTTTTAAATTAAAATGATAATAGATATTTGTAAGGACAAAGCTTATAAAGGCGCTAAAAAGTATCACTGTGATGGTATAGATTGCAATTCTAGAATAAAGTGTTTTAAACATCTTGATTCACCTTATACCCTTGTCCACGGACCGTATGTATTGAAATTGATGCACCTAATCTAGACAACTTTTGACGCAGTCTTTTAATGTGTACATCAACAGTTCGATCATCTCCTTCATAATCAAAGCCCCAAATCTTTTCAATGATGTCATTTCGAGTGAAAATGTGTTTTGGATTAGACACTAATAAAAATAATAATTGGAATTCTTTATTAGGAAGATTTATCGTTTTAGCATCAACGCTTATCTCCATATATGGTTGATTGAGTGTTAAATTTCCAAGTTTAAGTTCAGACTCAGCATTAATTTGATATCTTCTTAACACCGCTTTGATTCTAAATAGTAATTCTTTCACCTCAAATGGTTTAGTTACATAGTCATCTGTCCCGCTTAAGAAAGCACGTTCTTTATCACTTAAAGCGTCTCTTGCCGTTAACATAATAACGGGTATATCATAATCCTCTTTTAAAGTTTTACATAATTCGAAACCATTTATGCCATTCATCATAATATCAACGATAGCTATGTCGACATTCTCTTTTTCAAGAAAATGAAGTGCCTCCTCACCACTTAAAAAAGCGTGTGTTTCAAAATGTTCATTTATTAGATGAGATTTTACATAATCTAATATTTTTCGATCATCATCAACAACTAAACAGCTCGCCATCATCTTTTCGCTCCTAAGTTTTTTATTTATTATACTATTTCCAATTTTAATTTAACATATCGAAGTTCGTTCATATTCAGTTCACATTCACTTCTTAAAATTCTTGTGACAAAGATAAAGGAGTGACTATAAATGAATTTAGCATGGAAGGAAATTAAATTTTATAAATTCAGATTTATACTTATAATGCTTATCGTATTTTTAATGTCTACGATGGTTTTATTTATCAGTGGGTTGGCTCAAGGACTTGCCAGGGAAAACATTTCTCTATTTGATCACCTTAAAGGGAACCAATTTATTATTCAGAAAATGAAGGAACCACAACTAGAAAAATCTTCATTAAACTCTAAACAACAATTTAAAATAAACAAAATCGTTAACGAGCAACCAATAAAAATGATGTCAAAAACTTTAAATATAAAAGGTAATGAAGAAAATGTCGTTGCATTAAACTATACGACCGAAAATAAATTTAATCTAAAATCTGGAACATACCCAAATCATAAAAATGAAATTGTAGTGAATGAAAAACTTATCGCAAAAGGGATTAAAAAAGGAGATAAAGTGAAGTTCACAAAAGAAGGTAAGCCATATAAAGTCGTAGGAATTCTTAAAGATGCTATGTATTCGCATAGTAATGTGATTCTTATGAATCAAAACGTATTTCAAAATAAAAATAATGGTGTGGCTTCATTTTATTCATTGAGTCATTTATCTAGTAAACAGAAGCATGAAATCAATTCAATTAAAGGTGTGCAACATGTAAAAGCACAAGAATTAACGAATCATATTGCTAGCTACAAAGCTGAGCAAAGTCCATTGAAAATGATGATTTATAGTTTATTTATTATCACAGCAATAGTATTAAGCGCATTCTTTTATGTAATGACGATACAGAAAATTTCCGAGATAGGAATACTTAAAGCTATAGGCATTTCCACACCACATTTACTTATTTCATTAATCGTTCAAATTTCAGTAATTACTCTGATTGGTGTAATTATATCTGAAGCTTTAATTATATTAATAAATCAAATTTTACCGGTTACAATGCCATTTCATTTAGAAGTGAGCAACATGTTAGTTGTATTAATAATATTTTTATTCGTTGGTTTAATTGGCGCGTCACTCTCGTTCATTAAACTTTTAAAAATTGATCCGATAGAAGCGATAGGGGGAAATGAATAATGACATTAATGGTAGATAATATTGTTAAAACTTTTGGAGAAAATGAATCTGAAACGCAAGTTTTAAAAGGAATCAATTTTGAAGTTCAGGATGGAGAATTCGTTATCTTAAATGGTGCTTCTGGTTCCGGCAAAACTACATTATTAACGATACTAGGCGGTTTATTATCACCTACATCTGGTAAACTCATCTATGAAGAAAGCCCTTTATTTAATAACAACAACAATACTAAAATGAGGCTCAACGACATCGGCTTTATATTTCAAGCGTCATATCTCATCCCGTACCTCACTGTAGAAGAACAACTGATCACTGTTGGTAAAGAAGCGGGAATGTCTAAAAGAGAAGCAAAGTTACGGGCTAATGAATTACTTGATGAGATTGGTTTAACACATAGGGTGAAAAGCTATCCCTATATGTTATCAGGTGGAGAAAAACAACGTGTAGCGATTATGAGAGCGTTTATGAATCATCCTAAAATCATACTAGCTGACGAACCTACCGCAAGTTTAGATGCAGAGAGAGCTAGAGATGTCGTAGCAATGATTAAAGAACAGATTAGTGACAAACGTATGATTGGTATAATGATTACACATGATGAAAGTTTATTTAAATATGCAGACCGTGTTATAGAACTTTATGACGGTAAAATAATCAACTAATAAAAAGAGCGAGGTAACGTTAGTCTACTTGAATAGTAGTTTTCGTTATCTCGCTTATTCATTTCTTAGACGATGATCATGCGTATAAGACTTACCCAAAAGATAATCGCAAAATAAATAGTTAGAATTACTTTATATTGATACATTAATCCTAAAAAATCTTTGATAAGCGCTATACTGAAAAAATGATAGGGTGTATGGCTCCCGAGACCATAGAATTCTAAACCTACTTTATTAGCAAGACGCAATGATCTTAAAATATGGAATTGGCTTGTAACACATAAGAATTGTGCCCGTCTTCCAAAAAGTTCTTCTATGATTGGCTTTGAATATTGAAAATTGGTATACGTATTAGTAGATTGTTCTTCCATTAGAATACGTTTCTCCGGCACACCCTTCGCGATGAGATAGCGTTTCATTGCTAGCGCCTCAGTAATGGGTTCATCGGGACCTTGCCCACCACTTACTAACATATATGGAGAATGCTTTTGAGATTCATAAACTTTGATTGCACAATTTAACCGTTCAGCAAGCATAGGAGTGACTTCCTCTGTAAAAATACCTGCTCCTAGTACCATAATTAGGTCTACATTTTTAGAAAATAAATGACTACCATAAGCTGATGACCAAGAAATATAACAAATAAAAGCGAATATAGTACTATAAGCGATGGTGGCGAACCATAAGGCCAATCCATTAATAATTGGGATGTCTACCGTACTAATATATATACATGCTGATAGGAATAACATGATGCGATAAAGGTAAATAAACATGTGTTTCAAAAATAGACGTCCACGTTTAAAGTTAAATAAATGTCGATGTTTAATGAGAATGAATAATGAAGCAATCAACATTAAGCTTGTTAAATCATACGGAATAGTTAAATGAATTAAATGATAAATTGTGATGATAAATCCGATAATAATAGTAGAAATATAAGCTCTTAAATTAAGAGTGAGTGGTTGATTGACATACAAAGATGTAATAAGGATAAAAGCAATGATTGTTAGTATAATTGATATCATGAATGGATTACCTCTACATTTATTGTATATATAATGTAGACTAGCTATTCATAATTAGCAATCTTTTAGCTATAAAATACGTGAGCTCATTAGAGGTTTCAATTTGATAGTATTCTTGCTATTATTTAAAAGTATGAAAAATAATTTTTTTATATAAATAGATAAAATAAATTAGGAGATTCTACATGGTAAGACGAATAGAAGATCATATCATTTTTTTGGAAAAATTCATAAATGACGTAAATACATTAACTGCAAAGCTTCTTAAAGATTTACAAATTGAATATGGCATTTCTATAGAGCAATCTAATGTGTTGAATATGTTAAGTAATGAATCATTAACAGTGAGTCAAATTACTGAAAAACAAGGCGTCAATAAAGCAGCAGTAAGTAGAAGAGTTAAAAAATTATTAGATGCTGACTTAGTTAAACTTGAAAAAACAAATGCCAATACTGACCAACGCTTAAAAATTGTAATTTTGTCAGAAAAAGGCAAAGAATATATTGTAAAAAGAAAAGCAATCATAAGTAATATTGCTAATGATATGACAAGTGATTTCTCAACAGAGGAAATAGAAAAAGTTAGACATGTTTTAGAGGTCATTGATCATCGTATCAAATCGTTTAATTCTAAATTATAAATATTCTGAGAATTAGACTATACACTGAATCATTGATAGGAATATAATGAAAAGTGTAAATTATTTTATGTATTTAGGACTAATTATGTATTTAACTTAAGCTGTTTTATTAATATAATTCGAATAAGTGCGTAAATGCTTTTTAATTAAAATAAAATGAAAACTACATATATTAGAAATTGTAATTTTAAATCAAAATCTGTAAAATAAACCAGGTGGATAAAATAATTATATAATATAAAAATTAAGTGAATGTAGTGTGGGAATAAGAGGTGATATAATGAATCAATGCCCAAACTGTGGACATACAGTTAGTGGTGATAATGAAAGCTGTCCAAATTGTGGGCAATCATTATCAAGAAATAAGAAAAGAAAAAATAAAACTAAACAGCAATCATCTCAATCGCAAAATAATAACGCTACGAACCTCAAATTACGTAGAATTGTTCCACTAGGAATCGTCTTTTTTATTTTAATACTTATTGTGGTTTTATTTTTCCTATTAAAGAACTTTAATTCTCCAGATGCACAAGCTAAGATTCTTGTTAATGCAGTAGATAATAATGATACGCAAAAAGTAGCAACTTTATTAAGTACTAAAGATAATAAAGTAGATCCAGATGAGGCGAAAGAATATATTAAATATATTAAAAACGAAGTAGGTATGAAAAGTTTTATTAGTAATATTCGAGAGACAGTGGACAAATTGAATAAAAATAATTCAAGTGTCGCATCGTATATCCAAACGAGAAGTGGTCAAGACGTACTGAGAATTAGTAAAAATGGTACGAGATATTTGTTCTTTGATAATATGAGCTTTACTGCACCCACGAAGCAACCAATTATTAAACCTAAAGAAGAAACAAAATATGAATTTAAAACAGGTGGTAAACGCAAAACTGTCATTGCAGATGCACACAAGAATACACCATTAGGTGATTTCATACCGGGTACTTATCACATGCCTGCTAAAAAGATTACTAAGAATGGTACATTCAATGGCTATTTAAATTTTGATTTTAGAGAAAGTAGTTCTGAGACAGTAGAAGCTTCGGAAGATTTTGATCAAACCTATTTAAATATCAAATTAAAAGGTGCAAGTAAATTAAGTGATAGTTCAGAAAAAGTAAAAATTAATGATCGTGAAATGTCATACTCAAATTCTAAAGAGTATGGTCCGTATCCGAAAACGAAAGATATTACTATATCTGCCACAGGTAAAGCAAAAGGTAGAAAATTTAGTTCAGAAACCAAAACAATTAGTGCTGATGATTTAAAAAATAATACGACTGTGACATTAAATTTTGAAAGTGATAAAATCAATAGTTATGTTGAGAAAAAAGAAAAAGAAGAGAACAGTCTCAAAAATAAATTAACGGAGTTCTTCAGTGGTTACTCAATGGCGATTAATTCAGCTTTTAACATGAATAATTTTGATTTTATATCAAGTTATTTTAAAAAGAATTCTTCTATTTATAAACAAATGAAAAATAACTTTGCAAATCATACAACTGTTTCAATGCTATCACCACAAGTAATAAGTGCGAGTAGAAGCGGAGATAAAATTAAAACCACGATTCAACAAATTGATAACTCAGGTAACTTTGTTAACAAAGACTATGAACTAGAAATTGACTCTGATAATAGTAATATGCAACTCACAAAAGGTGATGAATAAAAGCCAAATGCAAAATGCATTTGGCTTTTATTATAGCTATTTAGTAATATAATTAATTATCAGGAAAAGCTTAAGAAAAAAGCTTGATTTCCTTTTAAATGTATAAAGGAGGCTTCACTTTGGAGCAATCACAACCCAAACATCGCAATTCCCTATTATTTATCATCATTTTAGGTGCACTTACTGCTATAGGTCCATTGTCAATTGACATGTTCTTACCAGGTCTACCTAACATTAAGAATGATTTTCATACAACAGCATCAAATGCTCAATTAACAATTTCATTTTTCATGGTGGGATTAGCATTCGGTAACTTGTTTGCTGGTCCTATTTCCGATTCTAAAGGTCGTAAAAAGCCTCTTCTTATTGCGATGGTTATTTTCACGCTGGCAAGTTTAGGAATCATTTTTGTTACGAATATTTGGGTGATGATTATATTACGTCTTATACAAGGTCTAACTGGTGGGGCAGGTGCAGTCATATCCAGAGCAGTGGCAAGTGATAAATACTCAGGAAATGATTTAACCAAATTCTTATCACTTCTAATGTTAGTTAACGGTGTTGCACCAGTTATCGCACCAGCACTTGGGGGATTGATACTAAGTTTTACTGGTTGGAGAATGGTCTTTATTATATTGACCATTTTCGGTTTGCTTATGTTCATAGGAACACTCTTCAAAGTTCCAGAATCCCTTGAAAATGAACACCGTGTTAATAGCAACATTGGCACAATGTTTAAGAACTTTAAAGATTTATTTGCTACACCAAGATTTGTATTACCTATGTTGATACAAGGCGTGTCATTTGTTTTATTATTTACTTACATTTCAGCCTCACCATTTATTGTTCAAAAAATATATGGATTTTCACCTTTACAGTTTAGTATCATGTTTGCATCCATAGGTATTACTTTAATTATTTCAAGTCAACTGACAGGTAAGTTAGTAGATTACTTTGATAGACAATCTATACTTAGAATGATGACTGTAATCCAAATTTTAGGTGTCATCATAGTAAGTATGACATTAATCAATCATTGGAATTTCTGGTTATTAGCGTTTGGCTTTGTAATACTTGTAGCACCTGTAACAGGTGTAGCAACACTTGGTTTCTCTATTGCAATGGATGAAAGTAAAAGTGGAAAGGGGAGTTCTTCAAGTCTTCTTGGACTATTTCAAACATTGTTAGGTGGACTGATGTCTCCGCTCGTAGGTATTAAAGGGGAAAATGATCCAACACCCTACATTATTATTATTGTTATAACAGCTATAATTCTGATTATATTACAACTTTTAAATAGACGCGTATTTAAAAAAAGCTAAACCGTTTAAGATGATTTAATAGCAGTCTACTTCAGAGTTATAATTAACTTCGAAGTAGACTTTTTTCATCTTCAGTTTAGCTTTAAATGTTTACCTTTGCAGTTTAATAGTATTTGCGAGTAAGACTTCTGCTATGACTTTTGGAGACTCTACACAACCACGTCGTAACCAATCGATAATAATACCGGCTTGACCTCCTACAGAATAAACAACAAACATGTGTTTATTTTGAATTGAGGTTTCATATCTATTCATCACCTTTTCATAACAACCTCTAGTTTCATTAATATAATCCAAAGCAATATCTTTATTAGGATGAGTAATTAATGTTGCTTTATAAAAAGCTTCCCTACGTTTGATATAACTTGCAACAAGTAAAAAGAATTTATACATTTTCTTTTGATCTTGTTTAATGCTATGAAAGTCATGATAAAAAGAATTAAGTAAAGCTTTATATTTATTGAGATGATAATTTTGTATACGTTCTAATAAATGATATTTATCTTGAAAATGATCATAAAAAGTTGAGCGATTTACGTTACTATATGCACAAATCATTTTGATAGTAATGTCCTCAAATGGATATTCTTCAAGTAATTCAATAAGACTTTGAATGATTTTATATTTAGCACGTTGCTTCATTGTTTCACCTGATTAATTTTTTTATATAAGTTTTTATCCAACACAATTATAAAAATTGTTGGTGTTATTTTTAGATTCACATCTCTATAATAGATAAAGTGAATTTTAAAAGCAAATAGGAGGATATATTCATGAAGAAAATGGTATTAGTGAATGTCATTACTATCATTGTCTTAGTAGTTATAGGTGTTCTAGCTTTCTGGTTCTGGAACAATGCGACTAGCTACGTAACTACTGACAACGCAAAAGTAGACGGAGATCAAATTAAAATCTCAAGTCCAGCTTCAGGACAAATTAAATCTCTTGATATTAAACAAGGAGATAAACTTGATAAAGGTGATAAAGTAGCTGAAGTTTCAGCACAAGGTGAAGGTGGTCAATCTAAAGATATGAGCATCAAAATGCCTCAAAAAGGTACTATCGTAAAAACTGATGGTATGGAAGGGTCTATGGCTCAAGCTGGTAACCCAATCGCTTATGCATACAATTTAGATGATTTATACATTACTGCTAACGTAGATGAAAAAGACATTTCTGATGTAGAAAAAGGAAACGATGTAGACGTTGATATCGACGGTCAAAAAGCTTCTATCAAAGGTAAAGTTGAACAAGTTGGTGAAGCAACTGCAGCTAGTTTCTCATTAATGCCTTCATCAAACAGTGACGGCAACTACACTAAAGTGTCTCAAGTAGTGCCGGTTAAAATTTCTCTAGATTCTGAACCATCTAAAAATGTTGTTCCAGGTATGAACGCTGAAGTTAAAATCCATAAAAATTAAGGGGGTCATTTTATGACAGCGACCTTCATTATTGTTTATATTGTTATAGCGCTCATACTTATTGGTCTTATTAATGTTTTTCTTTCTAAATCTAGGAAAAAAGCAAAAGGTCAAAAAGCGGAACAACGTTCGACTAAGGATTCTAAGAATCAAAGTTATCAATCTAAATTTAAAGCAAGTGATCTAGATAAACAATCTGAGTCTAACAATGCTTCAAGTCATGTCAGAAATCATTCTGATAATATCGAAGATGATAAAAGAAAACATCACTTCGAATCTACTAAAGAGGGAGATCAAAGATCTTCTAATGCAACACATTCAGAAAGTAGATATGATGACTATCCTGGTTCTTTACGTCGTTCAGATCAACATGAAGAAGAAAACGTAGAGAAACACGATAATCAAAATAATCATTCTACAGAATCAAATGAAGAATCAGATGAAGTTTTAAATCCTATTAACCCTAATTCTGTAGAAGGTAGAGTTAATGAGAAGATTAAAAACCAAGAATCTAACTTCATTTTTGGTAAAGGTATTTCAAGAGGTAAGATTTTAGCTGCAATGTTATTTGGTATGTTTATTGCGATTTTAAACCAAACATTATTAAATGTGGCATTGCCTAAAATTAATACTGAATTTAATATTTCTGCATCAACTGGACAATGGTTGATGACAGGTTTCATGTTAGTCAATGGTATTTTAATTCCAATTAGTGCTTTCTTATTTAACAAATATTCGTATAGAAAATTATTTATTGTGGGCTTAGTGCTCTTTACGATTGGTTCACTTGTCTGTGCGATTTCGTTTAACTTCCCAATTATGATGGGAGGACGTGTGTTACAAGCCATTGGTGCAGGTATCTTAATGCCATTAGGTTCTAACGTTATTGTAACGATTTTCCCACCTGAAAAACGTGGTGTCGCAATGGGTACAATGGGAATAGCTATGATCTTAGCGCCAGCCATTGGTCCAACACTATCAGGTTATATCGTTCAAAACTATCATTGGAACGTCATGTTCTACGGTATGTTCTTTATCGGTTTAGTTGCAATTATTGTAGGTATGTTTTGGTTTAAACTTTACCAACGTACCACAAATCCTAAAGCCGATATACCAGGAATTATCTATAGTACAATAGGTTTCGGTGCTTTATTATACGGTTTCTCCGAAGCTGGTAATAAAGGCTGGGGTTCTACTGAAATTGTAACAATGTTTGTTATTGGTATTATCTTCATTGTTCTATTTGTAATTAGAGAGTTAAGAATGAAGGCTCCAATGTTAAATCTTGAAGTATTAAAATATCCAACATATACACTGACAACAGTTATCAATATGATTGTAATGATGAGTTTATATGGCGGTATGATTTTACTTCCTTTATATTTACAAGATTTACGTGGCTTCTCAGCATTAGACTCAGGCTTACTCATGCTTCCGGGTGCCTTAGTCATGGGTGCTTTAGGTCCTATAGCTGGTAAGCTATTAGATACTATAGGTATTAAACCATTAGCAATCTTTGGTATCGGTATTATGACTTATGCTACATGGGAATTAAGTAAATTGAACTTAGAAACGCCATATCTTCATATTATGGGCATATATGTATTGCGTTCGTTCGGTATGGCATTTATTATGATGCCTATTATGACAGCAGGTATGAATGCTTTACCTGCACGATTGATCTCACATGGTAACGCATTTGTTAATACAATGAGACAATTAGCAGGTTCTATCGGTACAGCTATATTGGTAACAGTAATGACGACTCAACAAACCAATCATGTTGCAGCATTCGGGGATGAATTAGATAAAACCAATCCTGTTATCCAAGATCATATGCGTGAATTAGCACAACAATATGGTGGCGAATCAGGTGCATTAAAAGTGTTATTACAATATGTTAATAAACTTGCATCTGTTGAAGGTGTTAATGATGCATTTATCATTGCTACTGTTATTAGTGCTATTGCATTAATCTTAAGCTTATTCTTACAAAGTAAGAAAAAAGCAGAAGCGTCAGCTAAAAAAGCTAACGCAGAAGATAAAACAGCTCACCAAGAATAAAAACTAATTAAGAGATAAAAATGTGTTGTGGGGACACTTAGAGCCACTTACAATCGGAAGATTGTTAGTGGCTCTTATGCATGCGCGAGAGCGCAGGCGAACCGCTTTAAACTATTAATACGAATAAAAGGCCAATCCAGAACTTTTAATCAAGTTCTGGATTGGCCTTTTGCATTATCTTATACGTGCTAGTCGATTACGGAAGAATAAACTAATGAATAAGAGTGCAATACTACAAGCAAGTAAAATGAGTGCATTATGTATTGCATCAGCTTCATTAATTACTTGGTCTGGAGAAACAGTTAAATAATATTGTTTAAGAGATTCAGAAATTTTTTGCGCAATTGTATGAATAATATAGCTAAAATACAAAGTAATCAGTAACATAGCTGCTAAAATAAATAAATTGAAAATCTTCAATAAAGTTCTATTAAGAATAATTGTAATTACAGTAATAAACATACTAACTAAACAAAGAATAAAGAATATATTAAACACCATTATGAGGTTATCTATAGATTTTTGTAGATCATCCATATTGCCCAAATTAATATTTAAATTACCGATTTTAGTTAGAGTATCTTGGAAGTTTTGAATTTCATGGAAATTAATTGTTTTATTAGCGAAAGCAAGGTTAAAAATAGGTTGTTTCAACATACTATAACCTGTTATAGCAGTTAAAATGAGTATGATCAGATGGATGATAATACTAACCCATGAACGCTTTTTCTTCCCATATCTTTTGCCTCGGTGTATTTCTTGCTCATGAAATTGAGCGTTGAAGTTACTTGGATTTTGATTAGGTTCAGACACTAAGATGCCTCCTTTAATTTTGCTGTCCTATATTTATCATTTTCACTTTATGTTTGTTATAATTGGCTTTATTCAAGACATATACGCGCAAACATAAAGTGGTTTAAGATTCATCTAACTCATATAATATTATATCTTTTTTAGAAAAATGAATATAGCACTTTAAACAAATTGTTTTCTAAATTTAAAATTTGAAAAGAGGTAGGTCAAGCAAGCTATGAAAAATCGTTTAATGAATAGAGTAGTCAATAAATATATACTTCATAACAGATCAATATTTTTCGAAAATGACGATGAGGTAGAGCAATTTTTAGAAAAAAGAAGAGACGAAAATAGTAAAAAACATAAACAACCCTCATCATTAAATGTAAAAGCAAATCTTGATAAATTATCTTTAGGGGATATGCAAGTATTCAGATTTAATTTCAGACATGAGTCTAATAATAAAATTCTGTATTTACATGGGGGATACAATACATTGCAACCCTCACCATTCCACTGGAGATTGTTAGATAAATTAGCATTAAATACATTACATGAAGTTGTGCTACCTATTTATCCTAAAGCGCCTGAATATCACCTAGAAGATACATACAACGCGATTAAGGAAGTTTATGATGAATTAGTAGCTGAAGTTGGTGTTGATCATATCGTCATCATGGGAGACGGTTCAGGTGGCGGATTAGCTATGCGATTTGTACAATCCTTAATTGAGGAAAATGAACCTGTTCCAAGTAAACTATTCTTAATTTCACCACTTTTAGATGCGACACTATCAAATAAAATGATTACCGAAGACTTAGAAGACGAAGATATATTAGTAAGTCGATTTGGTGTGAATGAACTTATGAAAGTATGGTCTAATGGTCTACCATTAACGGATAAACGTGTTTCACCACTCTATGGTGAGCTAAGAGGATTACCTCCTGTATACATGTATGGAGGAGGCAAGGAAATACAAAATCCTGATATGAAAGAGCTCGCACGTTTACTAGAAGATTATGGTCAATATGTTGAGTTTAATGAATACCCAAAAATGGTGCATGATTTTCCATTATATCCAATAAGACAATCACATAAAGTCATCAAACAAATTACGAAGGCTATTCGGAAATAAAGAACAAGGACTTTGGTTAAATCAAACTACCAAAGTCCTTGTTCTTTATTGTTATTCTATTATCGAATTAATATGTGTGACAATAAAATTTTGTCCCTTTAAATAGTAAAAAGATGCCATAAAATCATCAAATTGACGTGGTATGTCAGTAAAATTACTAAAAGTAAATTTCTTTTCTAAGTTTTGATCTTGAACATATTTTTCAAAATTATTATATTGAATAAGAAATTCTTCATCGATTTGGTTCTCATCAATAAGCGTAAATATTTCATCAATCGCAAACTTTTGTCCTTGTAAATAACTCATATGAATTGCTCGTTTAAAAAGTTGAGATGCAGGCCCATTGATGACTAATTCTTTCTGATTGTTTAACTCACTCAACTCAAATTTAACGTCATCTTTCAAATCTATAAGCTCGTTTTTTATACGTTTCCTAGTAGGCATAACTATTCTCCTTTCTTAGGTATACCAATGCGATGTCCTATTTGTTTAGGCCACTCAATTTTTTCCTGTTCTAAATCATAAGCTTCTATAATTTCCATATATTTCTCAGGAAATGGTGCAGAGCGCCGTTGATTCTTGTCGATACCCATCATCATTACTTCATTTGTAGCAGCTATAGTTCCATCTTCATGCAACATTCTTAAAAATAAGTGCGTACGTTTATAATCATAGTCGTAAAGGTATAATTCTACAGTGAATGACTGATCAAGAGACAGTTCTGCTAAATATGTAGTATGTGCTTCTATTGTAAATACTGTAAATTGACTTTCTTCTCTTTCTTTAAGAGATAGCCCATGACTATAATTAAACTCATTAATTACATCGCTAAAAATTACATTATAATATGCATCATGCATATGGTTATTATTATCAATCAAATCTTCAGTTACTTTTCGTGTTACAGTAAATGTTTTAGACATCTCTTATCCCCCTTGAATATAACTCTATCTTACTAAATTAAATTAACACATACACGTGATTGATTTCATGATAGAATGTAACTGAGATAATTGGAGGGGGAAGTAAGATGATAATGACCGTAAGATATCAATCTTTAACACAACCTCTTACGGAAGTATCAAATATTCAAGACGTCCCTAGTGATGCGACAATTATTTGGTATGATTTTGAAAATGCTTCAAATAAAGAAAATGAATTTCTAAGAAATAAATTCGATTTTAACTATTTAGAAATTGATGATGCTATTACAGGTATACCACGAGTTAAATACAAAGAATATAAAGAATATCAATATATGATTTTTCACAGTATTATTGATAAAGATTATTCACCCATCGCATTAAATGTATTTCTTCAAAATAATATACTTGTCACGTATCATCATAAACCTTTTCAATCTTTAAAGAGGGTCGCCGAATATAATGCTGAAAACCATGATTCAGAATTAGATTGCGCGGATATAGTGATACATATACTTGATAGTATGGTAGATAAATATTTCGATTTCGTATATGGTATTGAAGATAAAGTTTATAATTTTGAAGCTCGTCATGTTGATGATCGCTATAGTAAGAATGTGATGGAAAACGTTTTTCAGTTACGTTCAGATTTGATTAAAATTAAACGAGTTATGTTTCCAATGCAAGAAGTTGTTGATACGATTAAGAGTGAAGGTAATATCATTAAAGATGCTAAACACTCAATGTACATTCAACATATTGATGACCACCTTATTAAACAGAGAAATGTCATTAGAACAGCTCAAGAAATGACAAATGAAATTCGAGAAAATTATGAGTCATTCACCTCATTTAGAATGAATAGTATTATGCAAATACTCACACTTGTATCAGTTATTTTCTCACCTTTAACATTTATAGCTGGTGTTTATGGAATGAACTTTGATTATATGCCAGAGTTAAAATGGCATTATGCTTATTTTATATGTTTAGGCGTAATGCTTGTGATAACAATTGTTTTAGTCGTCTTTTTCAAAAGGAAAAAATGGTTCTAAAACTTTAACAAAAATATTTGAATTTAAACAAAGGAAGGTATTTCAATGAGTGATTCACTGAGAGAACAAAGAAAAAATGAACATGTAGAAATTGCTATGTCTCAACATGATGCGCCTCAATCTGATTTTGATAAATTAAGATTTGTTCATCATTCCATTCCTAGCATTAATGTCGATCAAGTTGATTTAACAAGTCATACTTCTCACTTTGATATGCAATCCCCAGTGTATATTAATGCGATGACGGGCGGTAGTGATTGGACGAAGCAAATTAACGAAAAGTTAGCAGTAGTCGCTAGAGAAACTGGACTAGCAATGGCGGTGGGATCTACACATGCTGCTTTAAGAAACCCTAAAATGGCAGATACATTTAACATTGTAAGACAGACTAATCCTGAGGGTATGATATTTAGTAATGTTGGTGCAGATGTGCCTGTTGAAAAGGCGTTACAATCAGTTGAATTACTTGAGGCACAGGCGTTACAAATTCATGTGAATTCACCACAAGAATTGGTTATGCCAGAAGGTAACCGTGAATTTGTAACTTGGATGGATAATATAGAAGCTATTGTGAATCGCGTGGATGTACCAGTAATTGTTAAAGAAGTTGGGTTTGGTATGAGTAAAGAGACCTTTAAGTCTTTAGCTGAAATTGGCGTTCAATATGTAGATGTAAGTGGTCGTGGTGGAACGAATTTTGTTGATATAGAAAATGAACGTCGTTCAAATAAAGATATGGATTACTTAACCCAATGGGGGCAATCGACAGTTGAATCTCTACTTGAAAGTACAGATTATCAAGATAAATTAAATGTATTTGCAAGTGGTGGGTTACGTACACCTTTAGATGCAGTAAAAAGTTTAGCCTTAGGTGCTAAAGCTGTTGGTATGTCTAGACCATTTTTAAATCAAGTAGAGCAATCAGGTATTACTAATACGATTGAATATGTAGAATCTTTCTTAAATCATATGAAAAAAATTATGACGATGTTAGATGCTAAAGATATTGATTCACTTACTCACAAAGATATTGTATTTAGTCCTAAACTACTTTCTTGGATTGAACAACGTGGCTTAGATATTCACAGAGGCTAAAGTTTAATATATAAAATGTACGAAAATATAAATTAAAGGCTGAAAGAAGGCTTCGTTACGAAGCTTTCTTTCAGCCTTTTTTAGTTTAATTATATGCACGATTGTTTTCATGCTATTAGACGTTACGTATTAACTAAAAAATTGTATAAAGCTCATTACAATAATAACGCCGATTAGATCTATTAAAAATGCACCAACTATAGGAACTACAAGATATGCTTTAGGTGAGCTACCATACTTTTTAGTAATAACGTCAAGGTTAGCCATTGCATTAGGTGTCGCACCTAAACCATGACCAATAAATCCACCAACCATTACTGCAGCATCATAGTCTTTACCTAGTCCTCTGAATAATACGAAGATAGAGAATAGTACCATGAAGACGACTTGTATCAATACAATGATGATTAAAGGAATAGCGAGTGAATAAATTTCGGTAAGCTGAATACTCATTAATGCTAAAGATAAAAAGATACCAAGTGAGATATCACCAATTTGGTCGTTAATTTTTAAATCAACAATGTTTAATCCAGCAAATTCTGATACATTTCGAATGATAACGGCAACAAACATTGAACCAACATACATAGGAATGTTGACGCCAGTCATGTGAGTGAATGTATCTCCGATATATGTCCCTAAAGCCATACAAAATACTAGAATTGTAAATTGAATGAAAAATATTTGTGTTGGTTTAAATTTATTATGAAGTGATTGGTTATATTCTACTTCACCATAATTCTTATATGATTCATCACGATGTTCTGGAGTAAGGTTATATCGTTTTATTAAGTATTTAACAACTGGTCCGCCGATTAATCCTCCAAAAACAAGACCTAGTGTTGCGGCAGCAAGTGCTGCGGTTACAGCGGAATCAATACCCATGTCTTGGATTGTTTTACCGTATGCAGCTGCATTACCATGTCCACCTTCCATTGACATAGAGCCAGCAGTTAACCCTAATAAAGGCTGGATATTTAAAATTTTAGCGAGAGATACACCTATAATATTTTGACATATCGCCATGATTCCACAAAACATGAAATAAAGAAGCATGACTTTACCGCCAATTTTAAACAACTTTAATGATGCGCCTAAACCAATAGTAGTGAAAAAGGCCAACATAAAGAAATCTTGTATAAATGATGCATCGAGTTTGATTTTAACAATATGTAAAGAATCAAGAATGGCTACGAGAATTGAAAAGAGTAAACCGCCTATAACTGGAGCAGGTATACATATTCTCCTTAATATCGATACATGATTAATGATTGATTGTCCGATTAAATATAGAACACATGCTAAACACAAGGTTGTGATTGCATCTAACTCTATCATAAAAATGCCCCCTTAGAAGTAGTCCCAAAACCTATGTTTAATACTTAATCTATATAATTATGTAAGCGTTATAAAAAGCCATAATAACCATTATACATGTAGAATTTAAATAAATCTAGGAAATCAAATAATATTATTTATATAAATCTAGTATTCAGAACATTTTAATTTGAATTAAATGTAAATTTAACAATAAATTAAAAAATGCACGTTAAATTTACATAATGTTAAAAATCAGTACCTTGCAATGTACAGTAGTGTGTTACTGTTTTAGTTTAAATTATTGTTTAGTAGTAAAGGGTATTTGCTTTGAAGAAATGAGCGAAAAAATGATTCAGGAGATATTAAAGTGAATTAAATACAAAGAAGCGAGGGTGCTCTTAACGAGTTCCTCGCTTTCTAATTATTTCCAAGTATGATCTGGGTTTTGAAAGTCTGATTTACGCATTCGTGATACATAGGGATTTCCTTTGACAGTATAACGTAAGGGTTTATCAGTCCATTCTCCTTTATTTGGGATGCCTATTCTTTCACTTTCAATTATTTCTTTAGGAAATTTTCTGTTTTTAGTATCTATGGATAATCTGCAATCATTTAATGTTGAGCCATCGATAGCTCTTGGTATATTTAAAGCTTTAGTCCATTTACCTGGACCGTTAGTTATCTCATATCCAGTTTTTCCACGATTAGCTTTCATTGCTTCAATACCGTCTTCTGGTTCAATTGCACGAATGAGTACTCCTTCTGGAACACCCTTAGTGCGAGTAACAAAATTAATCAATAAATGAGTATGCATGACATGTGCGTATATGGTCCCACCATTTTTGTATAGTGAGGTGACTTTGGGAGTTTGCTTTCCACCATAACCATGTGCAGCCTTGTCTTTAAAACCTAAGTAGGCTTCAGTTTCTACAATGTAACCAGAATAATATTGGTATTCATCTTGATATATGATTTTAACCCCTAATAAATCTTTTGCTGTTTGAATCGTTTGTTTATTAATAAAGTCCACTGTGATCTCACCTTAGAAATTTATAATAAGAATTCTTTTTGACTTTTAAAATTGAGAAATAAATTTAATTATATATTTTGATTAAACTTATGTTTTGATATACTCAAAATGCTAGTTACTTTCCAAGTGTACTCTTCTTAATTTATCAAAGAGTAAATAAATTTAAAACACTTTTACATAACAGAGCATAAAGGAGATTTAAATATGCGACAAAAAGCGAGATTTGGACAAGCGCTTAAATTATTTTGGTCTAACTATGTGAACTTCAAAGGACGCTCAAGACGTAGTGAATTTTGGTATGCTATGTTGTGGAATTTAATATTTATGATTCCTGGCATCATAGGACTATTTCTTGGGTACGTTTTTATTATTTCTGGTGCAATAAGTAATAAAGAAGGTAGTCTTCTCTTCGGTGGAGCGTGTCTTATTATAGGTGGTTTATGGTATCTAATCTATTTACTCGCAACATTAATTCCCAATTTAGCTATATTAGTGCGTAGATTTCATGATTTGTCACTTTCAATGTTGATACCTATTTGTTTTATTGTTGCCAATTTTATCATATATATCATATCTAATATTATTGTGGAAAATCCTAATACGTCTGAAAATGGATATGCTTTAACTTTTATTATGATATTAAATATATTCATCTGGGTTTTCTCAATTTATGTTTTAGTGATGACATGTTTAAATAGTAAAAAAGAAACTAATAAGTATGGTCCGAGTCCTAAATTTACAGATTTCAATCATAGTTTAGATGGCGAAAATCATAATCCATTAGATAAAGATGAATAATTTCAAATTTTAAGCGATCTCTTTATGAGGTCGTTTTTTTAGGTAAGGATGTCGTATATAATTGACTATTCATTGTTCATTTTATTATGATAAAAGTAATTATGATTGAGGAAAAGGGGCTGTAACATTGAATAGAGTAAAGCAATATAGAGCACATCAAAAAATATCGCAACTTGCTTTAGCCCGAGCAGTAGGCGTTTCTCGACAAACGATTAATATGATAGAAAATGATAGATATAATCCATCTTTGAAATTATGTATAAACATCGCTAAAGAACTCAATGTCACATTGAACGATTTGTTTTGGGAGGATAAAAATGGTTAGCAAGCTATTTAATGTCAAAGACGAGTATCAACTAGAACAATTTAATCGCTTATTTGCCAAAATAAGTGCCCTTGTATCTATTTTAATGTTGGCTTTGTTATATTTTGAAGCTATTTTTGATGTTGAGAGGTCTTATTTATCGCCTTATTTAATTGGCGTATTGCTTTGTCTCATCGTATTAGCATGTATGTTAATGACAAATGGATATAGTGTAGAATCGAAAGAAATATATGTTAGAAATGAAGAAGAGAAAAAGTGGCTTAAAAAAATGAGTTTTAAAAAACGTATGATAGCTTTCTGTCTCACTAGCATTTATTTACTTTTAGTAAATTTAATCATTGTGCCTTTAGTAACTAAGGGTCATATCTATAGGTTTCAATTATCGCTAATTATTCCATTTGTTGTACCATTTATAAATATGATATCAAGTGATAAAAGGATTAAAGTATCAAAGACACCTACCGCACCAGCTAAGGAAAAGCTGAATACCACAGATAGGTTACTTAATCTAATCTCTCAATACAATTTTAGCGATGAGTATGAACGAATGAGAATAGAAATGGAATATGCCAAAAATTGTATATGGTTATTACCTGCATTATTAATCATATCCATTGTAGATATCATCATTTCAGTGGTTATGCACCATATGCCGTATGCACCTTTGATTACATTTCTTATAATTGTCATTTTTATAGCCATTGCTTTATTCAAAGTACGAAAGATAAAAAAAGCTTAAAATAATAGTGGTCAAAGTAAAATATCTACTTTGACCACTATTTATTATTTGTGTATATAAGATAAAGTTGGATGTTCACGTCCAAGAATATCATGAAGTTGACGATACTTATCAAAGAGTCTTTCATAAGCTTTCACTTTTTCGCTTTCAGGTTCTTTAACGTAATGAATAGGTTGCTTCATATGTTTTACAGCATCTTTAAGCGTCGAATAAGCACCACCAACATTTGCGCCTAACATAGCAGCGCCTAATGCTGTTGCGTTTGATGATTCCAGCACAACTACTTTTTTATTTAACACATTGGCGTAAATATCGACTAAGAGTTTACTTTTTTTAGGGATACCCCCAGAAGCATAAACGGTATGAACAGGAATATGATGGTCTTCAAATTGATTCATTATCATTTTTGTACCGAAGGCAGTAGATTCTAAGTAAGCACGATGAATCATTTCGAAAGGTGTTTGTAATGTTAAACCGAACACACTACCTGTAAGGTGACTATCACTTAGAATACTTCTATTACCATTGTGCCAATCAAGTACTATAACATGTTGATCTTCTACATTAATATTACTTGCTAACTCTTCCAAGTACTCAAGTAAGGGGACATTATTTTCAAGAGCAGTATCTGTAATTGATTTTGGAGCCAGTTGTTCTGAGTAACTAAATAGATCACCAACTGCGGCTTGGCCTGCTTCATAGGCATATAAACCGGGTATAATAGCATCTTTGACTGAACCAGTAATTGCAGGAATAGGTTCTTGTTTAGGATCTAGCATAAGGTGGCAGGTACTCGTTCCAATTACAGCTGTGAATTCGCCTTGTTCAATGGCACCTGCTCCTAGAACGCCTGAATGTGCGTCAATCATGTATGGAGAAATTTGAACTTGAGAGGGAAGTCCCCACAATTCCTGATAATATTCAGCTAAAGTGCCTGCGCTTTCTCCAATATTAATTACTGGTGCTTCACATTTTTCTTTTACAATATTAGGTAAATCTTTGTCTACAGCTTCGAAAAACGCATAGTTAAAACCATTTTCTCTATTCCAAAAGCCTTTGAAACCTATACCGCAATTGGAACGTATATTTTTATATGTAAGTAAACTGGTAATGTAATCTCCAGCTTCCATAATATAATGAGTGTGTTCTAACAATTCAGGAGCTTTATGTTTCACTTCAAGTATTTTCGGAATCATCCATTCACTATTGACGCTTGAACCATAATAATCAAGCCAGTTCTGATTCTCTTGTTGATTAACTTCAACCATTTGTGTTGCTTCATCTTGAGCCCCATGATGCTTCCATAATTTGACATATGCATGGGGATTACTTTTAAAATTCTCATGTCTATGTAGAGGTTCGAAATGTTCATCTAAAAATACAATAGTACAACTTGTAAAATCTACACCAATTCCTATTACCTCATCTCTATTCACTTGACTTTCTTCTAATACATGCGTAACACCATTTTCAAGTATGTACTGATAATCATCAGCATTTTGTAAAAAATAATTACGCGGTAACGTTTCCCCGTATAGTGATTCAGCAATAGTACCGTGAGGATATGTCTCCTCATAACTTGAAATAATATCGCCACTTGATGTATCCACCAGAATCACTCGACCAGAAGCGGTGCCATAATCAATTCCAATACTGTAGCTCATTTTACTAACCCCTTTATTTTATGAAGATAAGCAACGTCTATTTAACGATGGATTGTTTGTGAATAATAATAGGGCTTTCAAAATTATTTGTAAAGTTTATTAATTTTATGAAGTTTACTTATATTATGCAATTAAATAATGTTATATTGAAAAAGAATTCAAAATAGAAATTTTAGTGTTAGGAGTAGAAACGATGGGTTTGTTAATTGAACATGTCACCAAGAAATTTGGAGATTTTACAGCAGTAAATGATATTTCGCTAAGACTTGATAAGGGGAAAATGTTGGGATTCTTAGGGAGAAATGGTGCGGGAAAAACAACGACATTTCGCATGATTCTTGGCTTAAGTGAAACTACAACAGGCCATATTACATATGAGGGGAAAAATATTAACAAACATATGTATAACAAAGTTGGCTATTTGCCAGAAGAGCGTGGCCTACATCCCAAAATGACTGTAGATGAAGAACTCACTTATCTTGCCACTTTAAAAGGTTTATCAAGTAGAGATATTCAACAACGTATTGATTATTGGTTAGAGCGATTTGCAATTACTGAGAATCGAAAGAAACGTATTCAATCTTTATCTAAAGGTAATCAACAAAAAATTCAATTACTTGCAAGTATGCTTCATGAGCCAGAATTACTTATTTTAGATGAACCTTTTAGTGGGCTAGATCCCGTTAACGTTGAATTACTTAAACGTGCAGTTAAAGATTTAAATGATAAAGGATCTACTATAATATATAGCTCACATCGAATGGAGCACGTTGAAGAACTATGTGATGACGTTTGTATTATTGATAAAGGACAACTTGTTGTTTCAGGAGATATACAGAAAGTTCGCTCTGAACATGGTAATAAATTAGTTGTCGTCGAATCAGATCACCAGATAGATGGTCTTGATGATATACCAGGAATCTTGAAAAAGGAGCATCGTAAACATGATGTTCGTTTAACGATTGAAAATGAAGCGGTTGCGGAAAAGATTTATAATACTGTAATTAAACAGGGATACGTGAGACGTTTTCAAGTATTAGAACCATCGCTTAATGATATATTTATCGATAAAGTAGGTGAACTACATGAGTAAATTTTGGTCAACATTCAAACTCACTTATATGAGTAAAATTAAATCAAAAGCATTTATTATATTTATGGCCATCGTTGTTGTGCTCATGGTTGGACTTTCAAACATAGATAAAATTATGGGGTTATTTGATCATGGTCCAGATAAAGTAGGTATAGTTACACAGAATGAACAAATATATAAAGTGTTAAAGCAACAAGGACATAGTCTTGAAGATGACGCGAAATTTAAAAAAGTAAGTGAAAACAAAGCAGAAAAGTTAGTTAAAAATGAAAAATTAGATAGAGCCTATGTAGTTAAACAAAATAAAGATAACCAATTGTCAGGTACTATATTAAGTAAGGACAATGTTGATGTTGAAGATAAACAGCGGTTTACTGAAGTATTAACAACAATGCAATCTCATTTAGTTGCCTCAAAGCTTGACTTAAGCCAAAAAGAGTTAAAACAATTGCAATCGCAAAGTCATGTAGATAGTAAAATCATGTCTGATAAAGAAGATAGTCAATTAAATTCTGGCCAAAAAACGCTAAATTACATTTTGATTTACGCAACATTAATGCTAATATTTTTCATCATTTTCAACTTTGCAGGTCAAGTGGCAATGGAAATTGCTACGGAGAAAACTTCACGGGTGATAGAAATGATAATTACAAGTGTTTCACCAGTTGTACATATACTTGCTAAAATTGCTGCAGTAATTGCTGTTGCTTTCACTCAAGTTATCATGATTATTCTTACGGCATTAATATGTATATTTGCATTTGATTTAAAGAAATTGTTCAAAAGCTTTGATATACAAATGAATCACCTTGCATGGCAAATTATTGTTGTGAGCTTGCTATGTCTGATTGTAGGTATTTTCTCTTATGTGCTGCTTGCAGCTATTCTTGGATCGCTCGTCTCAAGAATTGAAGATATGAATCAAACTTTAATGCCATTAACATTATTAGCTATGATTGCATTTTACATCGCGATATTTAGTATCATGAAGCCAGATATGTTACTCACTAAGATTACAAGTTTTATACCATTTTTAGCACCGTTCGAATTATTAGTACGATCTCAATCATCTGATCTAGACATATGGGAAATTATTGTCAGCATGGGGTTATCAGTGATTGTGATTATTTTACTACTATGGATAGCAGTAAAAACATATAAAGATTCTGTTCTCACATTTGAGAAAGGATTATTTAAATCTATACATCGACTCATTAAAAATAAATAACTCAGTAAAGCCAAGTATTTGAATTTTCATCAAATATTTGGCTTTTTATGTGGTTAACCTATGGAATAATAAAAGAAAAAGTGTAACAATATGTAAGTGAAAACATCGTCGTTAAATTAATGATAGATTTATAGAATTTAACATTGATACAATGTAACTTAACATATTAAATAAATTTCTTTTGAGTTTATCTACCTCTAAACAATAAAGAATGAGACTATTTGATAGGGTGGTGCATTGTATCGTGTTTTATCCAGTATTTATTTTTATATTAGCAGGCCTTTGTGAAATTGGCGGAGGCTATTTAATATGGTTATGGTTAAGGGAAGGCCATACATATTGGCTAGGTTTAATGGGAGGCATCATACTCATACTTTACGGCGTGGTTGCAACGTTTCAATCATTTCCTACTTTTGGTAGAGTATATGCAGCTTATGGAGGCGTATTTATTATAATGAGCCTGTTTTGGGCTTATGTAGTAGATAAACAATCGCCAGATAAATATGATGTTATAGGCGCTATAATATGTATCATCGGTGTGCTTGTCATGTTATTACCTAGCAGAGCTTAATTTAACGTGGTTGAAAGGGAGATTATGTAATGATAGTTGAAGTTGAGCATCAAAGACATGATGTTGATTTAATTAAAATCGATAATGATGAAACAAAAATTGTATTCTCGAACTACGGTGCTAGAATTGTATCGTGGAAATATCATGACAATAACATTATTTTAGGGAATGTAGTAGAAGCGGATGAATTCTATTTTGAAAATCCATTTAACTTTGGTGCGACAATTGGTCGTTATGCAGGTAGAATTAAAGATTCATCATTTAAATTAGATGGTCAAACATATGAATTAGAGGACAATGATAGCCCACATCATATTCATGGTGGCTCCAAAGGCCTGGATAAACGTATCTTTGATTATGAAATTATTGATGAAATTGGACAAATTAAAATTATATTCACTACAACAATCAAAGAAATGGAAGATCATTATCCTGGAGATATGACTATTAAGGTAACGCATACATATGATGCTGACCATCGATGGACTATACAATATGAAGCTGAATCAACGAAAAGGACATTATTCAACCCTACAAACCATGTATATTTTAATTTAAATCGTGATAATAATGTGGTTGATAATCATCGAATGTCCAGTTCATCGTTAAAGATGTATACACTTGATGATGAAAATATCGTGACAGGAGATGAGCCACTCAACTTTAGCCAAATATTTGAAGATGAACACATTCTTTTTAAAGATATATTTGATAGTACGAATCAAAAGCTTCAAGAACAAATGCAACGTTATAAAGGTTTAGATCATCCATTTGAAGTGGGTGACCAACAACTTGCTATAGATAATAAAGAGTTTGAACTTCTGATCGAAACGGACATGCCCAATATGGTTATATTTACATTTAACGAACCTCAAAATTGGGACAGCGATTTTAATATTTATAAATCTCATTCTGGTTTCACAGTAGAAACGCAACATATTCCTAATGACATTAATATGTATGGAGAAAAAGCACAATCAATTTTAAACCCCCATACACCATATTTTTCTAAAACAAGTTATCAAATCAACGAAAAGTAACTCATATCGGATACATTGCTTTATAGCAGTAGTATCCGATTTTTTAGTTTTAAAATTATTTATTATCTCAAAATATAAAGGTTGCTTCGGCAACACTTTCAAAAATTTAAAAATTGATGAAGTAATAATGTACAGACTTTTTTAAAAATAATCGGGTATTCAAAAATAAACAAAGTCATGTAAAATAATATTAAGGATTAAAGAGAAAAGGAGACTTTCGGCTAATGAAAGACGTAAAAGAACTTAAACTTATGACATTAGATGATGTAACGAGCCAAATAAAAGATGGTATGACACTCGGAATCGGTACAGGAAGTACTATTGAGTTGTTAGTACCTAAAATTGCTGAGTTGATTCATCAACATCATTACGAAATTACAGGCGTGTGCACATCAAATAAAACTGCTTTTCTTGCCAAGGAGTTAGATATAAACATTGTTGAAGTCAACGACGTAAAAAAAATTGATCTTGCTATAGATGGTGCAGATGAAGTTGATCCAAATCTCAACCTTATTAAAGGTGGGGGCGGTGCACTGTTCAGAGAAAAAGTGATTGATGAAATGGCTGAAAAATTTGTTGTCATTGCCGATGAAAATAAAATCGTTGACTATTTAGGTCAAACGTTTGTTTTACCAGTTGAAGTTGATAAATTTAATTGGTATCAAGTTTCCAAAAAGATTGAGAGTATTAAGGGCGTAAAAGTGAATAGACGTGTGAATGAAGACGTTCCATTTACAACAGATAATGGAAATTATATATTAGATTGTAATTTACCAGAAGGCATTGATCCGTATGAAATGCATGAATTTTTGATTCATTTAACAGGAGTATTAGAAACAGGATATTTTCTCGATATGACTGATCAAGTGATTGTAGGTACCCAAAATGGCGTAAAAATCATGGATAAATAAATTGAGCTAAGATGATGAGATAAATTTTTGAAATGACTTATATAGGTGTATTGTCATTAATTCTGGTATCAAAATATGGTTTTGCAAATGAAATTTGGAATTTGAATAAACAAAATTAAAAGGCAACTTCTACTGAATTAATTTAGAAGTTGCCTTTAATATACTTAATTATTCTTTTTTAGTTGAATCACTCATGTCTTGTTTATCAACTTGATTAATTTCTTTCTTTACATCGCTAACAACAGATGAATGACGATCTTCTGTATATTTAGCGCTGTCCTTTAAATCTGTATCACTCGTGTTTGAATGCTCTGAACTCGCTTCTGAATTATTATCTTCTTTATTAGTAACGCTATCATTTTCAAATTGATGATTTTTTGAATCATCATTTTTATGACTTTCAAAATCATCTTCTTCGGTGTGGTCTAAATAATTATTGGGTTGCACTTCATCTAAACTTTGTTTCGTTGTTTTGTAAGCAATGGCACGAATAATTAAACTGATAATGATAAACAATACACCTACAATTGTAGTGGAAAGTGCAATCACTTTCATTGAGAAAAGATCACCAGTTTCTTCACTGAAAAGAAAAACTAAGGCAAATGTCATTGCTGCATGGAATATAGTCGCAATATAGATTGTACGTCCATGTGTTGCTCTGATTAATTCACCAATAATCATCGAGAACATAAATGTATATAAGAAATGGTAACCAGCATATTCAATACCATAAGTAGTGTTTGCGGTGAAGATTGAATAAATTACACCTACAATAATACTAGCAAAGAATGTGTTCATCTTAGATTCAAGAATATTTTGTAAGTATGAACGGAAACCAAATTCAGTAACAAACGCCATTAATAAATGGCCAAGTAGAATTGTAATTAAAGATACTGATAAATCTGATGTTTGTAAAAGGATAAAACTGTCAGCAAAAGTATTGAAACAGAACATACCAATCATAAAAATGATAAGCGGTAAAATGAGTGCTAATAGGATACGTTCAATAACTTTTAGACTGAATGAAAATTTTAATCCGGCTAATTGTTCTTTTTTATACTTAAATACTAAAATACATACTAATGATGCAATAAATGGAGCTAAGTCTTTGATGTCAAAAACAAATCTTTTAACTCCAATGGACGCTTGGAAATCTCTAAGTATAATGGATAAGGCCATTGTAATAACAAAGAAGACAAAGACCATCATTGCCCATTGAAACCCAGAAATTCGAGAGTTTTTCATTTTTGTAACCTCCATTAGGTAACAGCCAAATTTCTTTTATTTACAATTATACATCTTACAAGCATATGTTTAAATTGTCTATTTTAATTATCATAAAAATGTAATAGTCCTGAAGTATTTTGTTAGATAATCGTAATTAATCAATTTTAATAGAGGGTATCACTTAACTACTAGCGTTGAATTCGATAACATCAATAGTTATACTTTAAATAGTTTATATAATAAATAAATTAAGGGGGAAATATCATGTATAGACTTGCGGAACCGGATTTATGGAAAGGTCGTTTAGATAGTGAAACAGATTCAAGACAATTTAGACATTTCCAAACTGTAAAATTTGGAGATTTAACTAAAGTTGAAAAAACTAATAACCCCAAAGGTGTAGGTATACTTGGATATGCTGTAGATAAAGGGGTTGAATTAAATAAAGGTCGTGTAGGTGCTAAAGAAGGACCTAATAAAATTAAACAAGCCTTTGCTGGATTGCCAGATTTAAATCAATGTGAAGAGCTCATTGATTACGGTAATGTAGAACATGATCATGATTCACTTATAGATACGCAACAAGAGTATGCTGAGCTTGCAGCGAAATCAATTCAAAATCATAAACAAACTTTCTTACTTGGTGGTGGACATGATATTGCTTATGCACAATATTTAGCCACGCGTAAAGTTTATCCAAATGAGTCTATCGGTGTTATAAATATTGATGCACATTTTGATACTCGTGACGAAGGTGAGTCTACGTCGGGTACTAGTTTTAGACAGATTCTAGATCAAGACGATAATGCTGATTACATGGTATTAGGTATTTCTCAAGGTGGTAATACTCAAGGTTTATTCGATTATGCTAAAGAGAAGAATGTTCAATATGTGTACGCAGATGAGTTGCTACACCAAGTTTCTCCCCCGATTAAAGATATGATTGAACATTTTATACATGATCATGATGTCATCATGTTTACTGTGTGTATGGACGTTGTAGACAGTGCATTTGCGCCTGGTGTGAGTGCGCCTGCCGTTTTAGGTATCTATCCTCATACTGTATTTGAGCTAGCGAAACGTATTATTCCTAGTGAGAAAGTGGCTTCGATTAGTATAGCAGAGATGAATCCTGAGTATGATTTAGATAATCGTACTGCAAAACTAGTAGCAAACTTAGTTCATCATTTCTTAATTTAATACCTTTAAAAAATGGATTACTAATATTGAAAAAATAAATATTCATGATATACAACAGCCCAATTAGCGTCACAAAGATAATTTTAACGCTAATTGGGCTTTTTTTAATATAAGTTTATTTAAGTATCCCAATACGCTATACAAAGTTGTATTAAAGACATTACTTGTTCAGAATGCTTACGCTTATTTAAATAATTAATAAAAATCTTACGTCCTAAATTCGGGCGAATTTTAATACTATCCAAATCATTAGTAAAATTTGATTGATAATAAAAACGAGGTATCACTGCATAACCTAATCCTAAATGAACAAAGTTTGTTGCTGATTCAAAGCGATCGGCTTCTAAGACTATATTAGGGTGTTGATTCATACGATTGAAATAATCATCTAAATGGTCACGTACTTGTGAATTTTTGTTTGGCATTATTAGAGGAAGATGCTCAATAGTAATTGTCTTCTGATTTGGAAATTCATCCTTAGGAGTAATTAACACATAAGGTTCCTTATACAATGGAATAGATGCGATATCTTCATGAGTGATTTCTTCATTCGTTAGTGCAAAATGAACATCAAAATTAAGCAATTTGTCTATAGATGAATGACGGTCATGTACTTCGTACATACGATATTGTTGATTAGGATAATCATTATGATGTTGTTTTATCACTTTACCCATCCATTGACTTGTGGATTCTAACATTCCCATTTTAATTCTAGGTTCAGATGTAATATTTAAGTCATACATTTTTTCAACTGTGGAACGATATTCCTGTACGATATGTGTCGCATGCTTATAAAATTGAATGCCTTTTTCAGTGATTTTAATGTCTTTAGTTGTACGCATAAATAAGTCATAACCTAAATCAGCTTCCATCTTTTTAATTGTTGCTGTTAGCGAAGGTTGGCTTATATGAAGAAAATTAGCCGCTTTAGTAAAACTATTATATTTAACTATAGCTAAAAAATATTCAAGTTGAATAATCTTCAAGAGTGACACCCCTATTTATAGTTTTAAGTTATAAATAATTAGTTTATTTATATTTGTTGTCTATATCTTAGTACATTATACTATAAATGTAAGATATTTAAAGCAGTCTAAATGTTTGGAATTTGAATTATTTGAATATTTAATTAATTTTCTAATGAAATTAAAGCTTCTTAATTAATATTCGTTTAGAAGGGGGTTCATTTTTCAAATAGGACTGCTAAGCTCATTTAAATTGGTTTGAACGATTATTCCAGATGGGAGAGATTAATATGAGAAAAATTCAAGCAAAAAAGGGTTTAGATATTGAGTGTAAAGGTTGGGAGCAAGAAGCGGTATTAAGAATGTTATATAACAACTTAGACCCAGAAGTTGCTGAACATCCTGAAGAATTAGTTGTTTACGGAGGTATTGGTAAGGCTGCTCGTAATTGGAAAGCGTTTGAAGCAATTGAAAACACTTTACGTGATCTTGAAGCAGATGAAACGATGTTAGTGCAATCTGGTAAACCAGTTGCCGTATTTAAAACGCATGAAGAAGCGCCACGTGTCTTAATATCAAACTCAGTTTTAGTTCCAGAATGGGCGAACTGGGATCACTTTAATGAACTAGATAAAAAAGGGTTAATCATGTATGGTCAAATGACCGCTGGAAGTTGGATTTATATAGGTTCACAAGGTATCGTTCAAGGAACTTATGAAACCTTCGCTGAATTAGCTAATCAAGAGTATAAAAGTGATTTAACAGGAACAATTACTTTAACTGCAGGTTTAGGTGGTATGGGTGGGGCACAGCCACTTGCTGTAACTATGAATAACGGAGTCGCAATTTGTGTGGACGTTGATGAAACACGTGTTGATAAACGTGTAGAAACAAAATATTGTGATGTTAAATCTACGGATTTAGATGAAGCTCTAAAAATGGCTCAAGAGGCAAAAGACAAAGGTGAAGCTCTATCAATTGGTTTAGTTGGTAATGCAGTGGATATTCATAAAGCAATTTTAGATAAAGGTTTCAAAATTGATATCATTACAGACCAAACGAGTGCGCATGACCCATTAAATGGTTACGTGCCACAAGGATATTCTGTTGAGGAAGCGAAGAAATTACGTCAAGAAGATCCAAAAAAATACGTAGAATTATCTGAAGCTTCAATGGCTAAGCACGTTGAGTTGATGTTGGAATTCCAAAAAATTGGTGCTGTAGCATTTGATTATGGTAATAATATTCGTCAAGTTGCATACAATAATGGTGTTGAAAATGCTTTCGACTTTCCAGGATTCGTTCCAGCATATATCCGTCCACTCTTCTGTGAAGGTAAAGGACCTTTCCGATTCGCAGCATTAAGTGGTGATCCTAAAGATATCGAACGTGCTGATGAAGAAATGAGAAGATTATTCCCAGATAATGAAAAATTATTAAGATGGTTAGATTTAGCTGAAGAAAAAATTTCGTATCAAGGTTTACCATCAAGAATTGCATGGCTAGGTTATGGTGAACGTGCGAAAATGGGTCTAGCTTTAAATAAGCTTGTACGTGATGGAGAAATTTCAGCACCCATAGTTATAGGACGTGACCATTTAGACTCTGGTTCAGTAGCAAGTCCTAACCGTGAAACTGAAGGTATGCAAGATGGCAGTGATGCAGTTGGTGATTGGGCTGTACTTAACGCATTGATTAATACTGCAGCTGGTGGTTCTTGGATTTCATTCCATCATGGTGGCGGTGTAGGTATGGGTTATTCATTACACGCTGGCATGGTAGTAGTAGCAGATGGTTCAGAACGTGCTGATAGAAGATTAGGACGAGTTTTAACTACAGATCCGGGTATGGGAGTAGCGAGACACGTTGATGCAGGATATGACATCGCTATTAAAACGGCTAAAGATAAAGGTGTCCAAATTCCAATGATTGATGAAGCAGGTGATAAATAATGAATGATTTAATAATCCAAAATATTCAAGAATTAATTTTACCTAAATCTACTGACAAACCTTTAAAAGGGAGAGAGTTGGACGAATTAGAAGTTGTAGATAATGGTACAGTTGTAATTAAAGATGGGAAAGTGGTTTACTCTGGACCTCATACAGATGACTATGAGGCTAAAGAGGTCATTGATGCTAGTGGTAAAGTGGTATCTCCTGCACTTGTAGATGCGCATACACACCTCATCTTTGGTGGCTCACGTGAACATGAAATGTCATTAAAACGCCAAGGGAAATCCTATTTAGAAATATTGGAATCTGGTGGAGGTATTCTTTCAACTGTAAAGTCTACACGAGAAATTAGTGAGGAAGATCTTTTCAAAAAAGCAGAGCATGATTTACTAACAATGATTAAACATGGTGTGTTAACAGTAGAGAGTAAAAGTGGCTATGGTTTAGATAAAGAAAATGAATTAAAACAGTTAAGAGTATCGAACCGTTTAGCTGAAAAATATAACCTAAACATGAAACACACTTTCTTAGGACCGCATGCAGTGCCTGAAGAAGCTGAATCTAATGAAGCGTTCTTAGAAGAAATGATTAAATTATTACCAGAAGTTAAAGAATATGCAGATTTTGCTGATGTTTTTTGTGAAACTGGTGTATTCTCAGTTGAAGAATCTAAGCGATATATGGAAAAGGCTAAAGAAGTTGGATTTAAAGTTAAAATTCACGCTGATGAAATTGATCCATTAGGCGGATTAGAGTTGGCTATTGATGAAGGTGCAATTTCAGCTGACCATTTAGTTGCTTCTAGTGAAGAAGGTAAAGCTAAACTTAAAAATAGTGATACTGTGGCGGTATTATTACCAGCTACAACATTTTACTTAGATAAAAATGACTACGCAGATGCACGTGGTATGTTGAATAATGGTGGTGCGATTGCAGTAGCAACTGACTACAATCCAGGTAGTAGCGTAACAAATAATTTACAACTTGCGATGGCGATTGCTGCATTGAAATTAAAATTATCACCAAATGAAGTTTGGAATGCCGTGACAGTAAACGCAGCTAAAGCAATTGATGCTGATGCAGGTACGATTAATCAAGGGGACCAAGCAAATATTGTAATTTGGGATGCGCCAAACCATGAGTATATCCCATATCATTTCGGTATTAATCACGCTCAAAAAGTGATTAAAGATGGTAAAGTTATCGTGGATAATGAATTTAAGTTAGATTAAAGTAAATCAGTTACTTGTAAATGAGCTAGGCGGTTATGTTATCAAAAAGAGTTAAAGCGTTCGTTTATAGTCTTTAGCGAGTCCTTTGAGGGCTCGCCTTTTTATATTCAAACGAGAGGTTTATAATATAGTGAAAAAGTGAAAATAATGATTATACTTATATCGATATGAGAGGTTTAATAGTTTGAAATGAAGCCTCTAAAGCTTAGAAAAAAGGGGATGTATTAATGACCGAGTTGCATAAATTTGCTTATATAGAGGAATGGAAAGGTCATTATGGTCAAAATATTTTAGCAGGTATACTCATGGCATTAGCACTATTACCAGTCGCTATTGCTTTTTCTTTTATAGTACATATTAAGCCAACGTTAGGACTGATGAGTTGTGGTTTAATGATGTGTCTCATTTCTTTGTTCGGAAAAAGGTTAGCAATGGTTTCAGGACCAAGTAGTGGTATTTCTATCATAGGTGGGCCTTTAGTAGAACAATATGGGGTTCATTATTTGGCTCTTGCAACAATACTCATGGGAATGATTTTATTTATATATGGTTTATGCCATATTGATAAAATATTAAAACTCATACCTAATACTGTTGTGATGGGGTTTATGAACGCCTTGGGACTTCTATTATTGTGGACACAAATGAAGTATATATTTGGTATCTCAATAGCAACTTATGTGGTAAGTGCACTCACTTTTATAATTATTTTTATCTCATCTAGAACAATTAAAGTAATTCCGGCACCGCTGATTACTATTATCGTATTAACATTTGCGACATGGCTTATTCATCCGAATTTGCAATACGTACATGATATGGCGGATATACACTTTTCAATGCCATCGATTCATATACCTCAAGAAATGTTTGAACTGAGTGCTTTCTTCATTGCTTTAAAATATGCTTTCACTATGTCCGTTATTTCAGTAATCCAAACCAACTTAACAAATAATATGATGAATATGATTTCACAACATCCAACTAATAAAGACAGAGAGATTGTAGGACAAGGGTTATCAAATATTATCGTTGGTTTATTCGGAGGATATGGTTCAAGCGGTTTAGTTGGACAATCGAAATTTAATTATCGTATGGGAGCAAGAACACGAGTAGCGACGCTCACTACCGGTATTTTCTTATTATTATGTGTGTTCGTCTTAGGACAACTCGTTGGTTTAATACCAATGGTGGTACTCGCTTCGGTACTCATTACTATTTCTTTTAATACCTTTGATAGACGCACTTTTCAACATATTAAAGGTGCACCAGTTAAACGTGGATTGGTTATGGGATTAACGATGATTTTAATTTTAATTACTAATAATTTAGCTATTGGAGTTATTGCAGGCACGTTATTTTACTACATTTTACGTTTATTTTTTAAAAAAGAAGGGACTGAATAGCTTATGCCATATTATTCAGATTATGTTAATTGGAGACGTACATTTCATCAATTCCCAGAGCTTTCTGATAAAGAGTATGAAACTACAAAGCGACTTAAACGTATACTTGAAAGTTTTGATATAACCATTTTAGATGTACCTTTAGAAACGTGTTTAGTGGCTGAAATAGGTAGAGGTGAACCGGTGATTGCAGTAAGAACTGATATTGATGCATTACCGATAAACGAACAAGTTGTGCACGAGTTTACATCTACAAATGAAGGAGTAATGCATGCATGTGGTCATGATATCCATATGGCAAGTATTTTAGGCGTAGCAACTCAACTTAAAGAGCTTGAAAACGAATTAAGCGGACGAGTGAGAATATTGTTTCAAGCTTCTGAAGAATTAGGTCATGGTGCAATTAGGTTAAGTGAAACTGGAGTACTTAAGAACGTTAAAGCAGTCTTAGGTTTTCATAATTATCCTTCACTAGACATTGGTGAATTCGCGATTAAAAGTGGTGTAATCACTTCCGCTGTAGATCGTTTTGAGTTTCATATTCAAGGAAAAGGTGCTCATGCAGCAAAACCAGAACAAGGAAATGACCCGGTCATTGTAGTAGGTCAACTGATTAACAGCCTACAATCTATTGTGAGTCGTAATTTATCAGCATTTGATAGTGCGGTCGTTACGATAGGGGAAGTGTCATGTGGGAATACATGGAATGTCATCGCTGATCAAGCTTATATTCAAGGTACTGTTCGTTCATTTGATTCTAAAAAACGTCAACTTATAAAGCAACGTATGCAAGAGATTTCAGATGGGTTATCTCAAGCATTTAATGTAGATATTAAATTCGAATATACACAATTACCGGGTGCTGTCGTAAATGATGAAACACTTACCCGTCAAGCGATTGAAGCAGCTAAGGAAGTAGGTTACAACATTCAAATGATGGAAGAACCACTAACGATTGGTGAAGATTTCTCAGGTTATACGAAAGATTATCCTGGTGTCTTTGCTATCATTGGCTCCAATAGTGAATATGATTTGCATCATCCTAAATATGACCCAGACGAACGTATTTTAGAGAAAGTACCAACGTATTTTGTAACGCTCGTTAAAAAATTATTGAATGGTTAATCTATACGGCAATAGTTGCCATGTAGCTATTTAAAGTGCTATTGAATTCATTTTCAGAGATAAAATGATGATTAAAATATACTTTATGATGGGTAAATAATATTAAATCTTAAATATGGAGATGATGAATGATGTCAGCACAAGATCCTAGAAATAAATTTAAAACGTCTGATTATGATCAACAAGAGCAAGAGTTACCAGGTCTACAATCGAAAATGACACCTCAACCTGATTGTGGTGAAACATCTTACAAAGGTCATGAGAGATTAAAAGGCTATAAGATGTTAGTGACTGGAGGAGATTCAGCAATTGGACGCGCAGCTGCAATCGCTTATGCTAAAGAAGGTGCAGATGTGGCTATTAACTATTTACCGAGTGAAGAAGAAGACGCACAAGAAGTAAAACAAGTGATTGAGGATGCTGGTCAGAAAGGTATTCTAATTCCTGGAGATTTAAGGGATGAACAGTTTAACTATGATATGGTAGAAACGGCTTATAATGAGTTAGGCGGTTTAGATAATGTAACGTTAGTTGCCGGCCATCAACAATATCATGATGATATTCACGGATTTAATACTGAAGCTTTCGCAGAGACGTTTGAAACGAATGTATATCCAATATTCTGGACAGTTCAAAAAGCGTTAGAATATTTAAAACCTGGCGCATCAATTACGACGACGTCTTCCGTTCAAGGATATAATCCGAGTCCAATTTTACATGATTACGCAGCTTCTAAAGCAGCAATTATTTCATTAACGAAAAGTTTCTCTGAAGAACTTGGTGCGAAAGGTATTCGAGTGAATTGTGTTGCCCCTGGGCCATTCTGGTCACCGCTTCAAATTACTGGAGGTCAACCTCAAAGTGCAATTCCTACATTTGGACAACAAACGCCACTGGGTCGTGCCGGTCAACCAGTTGAATTATCAGGTACTTACGTTTTACTTGCTTCAGAAGATTCAAGTTATACTACTGGCCAAGTCTTTGGTGTAACAGGTGGTACGCAAATCGACTAACAATTGATTTACTTTTAATAGGCAAATTATATATTGTTTATTTTAAGGTGATGGGGACTCGACTGAGTTCCCATTTTTTTGTGTGAGAGTAGAAAGTTTGCACCATATTAAATGGTGATTTGATAATAGTTGAAGCTTTCATGTAAGATGTATGTGATTGGTGAAATATAGAATAAAGGTGATTATAAAATGAAGAATTTTTTAATCAGATGGTTACCTAATATCTTAATTGCTTTAGCTTTACCGTCACTAATATTGTGCCATCATAATCTAATAGTAATATTAGCTATAGCTGTGATTATTTGTACATATATTTCTGCAGTTAATGTTTATTTAGTTAACGAGAATGTAAAAAAAGGTATAACTTGGTTTAATCCTATGATTGATTATATTTTAGCAATTGTTTCTGCACTTGCTTATTTTGGAATGTTCAGTTGGATTATTACACAACCTGTTTCAAATGTTACGATGCTACTAATCATTATTTGTTCTGGAAGTATTGCTTACGTCCTTGAAGTGAAGCTTAAAATTAGTGAAGCAAAAAATGGTAAATTTCTTCATGGCGACGAAATGAGTGAATATAAAATTGTATCGGTTAGAACTGAAAAAATTTTCAAAAGGGTATCTTTATGTTTAACAATTATAAGCATTTTACTCATATTTATAAGTCTTTATTTGAAATGGTGGATTGTTTTTGGTGTAGCTATTGTGTTATTGATTATTGTTGCTTTAGCAATCACGATTTATGAGAAATTTTTCACTACACAGATTGAAGAATAATTTTAAAATACAATAAACTTTATGTATTGACGTGTCTATAATTATCTTGTAACGTTAGACACAATTCGAATAACTTATCGAGAGAAGTGGAGGGACTGGCCCTAGGAAGCTTCGGCAACATTTTATCATGTGCCAATTCCAGTAACCGCTAAGGTTAGAAGATAAGCTGAAATGCTATGCCAACAGAGTATAAATGGTGAAATAACATATCTTTTAATCACTTGTTGGTATGAGTTGACTCTATTGATACACACTTGGGTTAGTTTTCAAATAAAGTCACTTGCCGGAGCGGAATGAAGAAATGATTCATTGAGAATGAAATTTCTGTTTCGCTCCTATTTTTATGGAAAGTAGGTCAAATTTATGGAGAAAGTAAAGAAAGGTAACGCGTGGGCCCTGCTCCCATTACTCCTATTTGTATTACTCTTTTTAGGTGTAGGAATTATTTCAGGAGATTTTACAACTATGCCTTTAAATGTTGCAATTACAATTACAGTAATCGTTGCCTTACTTATGAATAGAAAAGAATCTTTTGCCAAGAAGGTAGAAGTATTTACTAAAGGTGCTGGACATTCGAACATTATCTTGATGATGTTAATTTTTATCTTGGCAGGTGCGTTTTCAACTACTGCTGAAAAAATGGGTGGTGTTACATCAACTGTTAATTTAGGTTTATCATTGATTCCTCAAAATTTAATCATTGTAGGCCTATTTGTTATTTGTATGTTCGTGTCTATTTCGATGGGGACATCAGTTGGGACTGTTGCAGCGATAGCCCCAGTAGGATTTGGATTCGCACAAGCAACACATGTGCCCGCAGCTTTAGCTATGGCTACGGTAGTCGGTGGTGCAATGTTTGGTGATAATCTGTCAATGATTTCGGACACTACCATTGCTGCAGTAAGAACTCAAAAGACTAAGATGAATGACAAGTTTAGAGTTAATTTTAAAATCGTTTTACCAGGTGCTATTTTAACGATTATAATTTTATTTTTCTTAACGAATGGTATTTCAATCGATCATGCCAAAAGTTATGATTATAACTTAATTAAAGTTATTCCATATTTATTAGTACTGATACTCGCACTTGTAGGTGTAAACGTCATCATTGTACTCATTGGTGGTACAGCCTTAGCAGGTTTAATAGGATTAATTGATGGTTCCTTTGGTTGGAAAGGACTTCTCAGTGCCGTATCTAAAGGTATAATTGGAATGGAAGATATTGCAATGATAGCATTACTGATTGGTGGCCTTGTAGGTATCATTCAACATAATGGTGGCATAGATTGGTTACTACAGTTTGTACGTGCTAGAGTTAAATCTAAACGTGGTGCAGAATTAGGTATTGCCAGTTTAGTAAGTGCCGCGGATATATCTACTGCTAATAATACAATTTCTATTATTATGGCAGGACCTTTAGCCAAGAATATTGCTGATGAGTATGATGTCGATCCGCGTAAGTCAGCTAGTATATTAGATATATTCGGAGGATGTTTCCAAGGGTTACTCCCTTATAGTCCTCAAGTTATTTCAGCAGCTGGTGTTGCTGGTATTTCTCCATTCTTACTTGTTCCATATAGTATCTATCCAATTTTATTAGGAATCTGTGGTTTAGTGGCTATAATTTTGAGAGTCCCTCGTTTGAAAGATAAACCTCAAAAATAAATATATATTAAAAGGAAGCTACTCATTTAGATTTTAGCTTCCTTTTAACTTTTTCAGAGCTTTCAGAGTTTGTGACATAGCTTAAATACGTTAAAATAGAAATAAGAGTGAAAGTAGGTGAAAGAGAGTGGCAAAATATAATGTAGAGAATGAACACGTAGAAATCGACATCGAACGTTTACTAAAATTTACTCCAGAAGTTGTTTATGAAGCATGGACAAAAGTGGAGATTCTTAAACAATGGTTCATGACAACACCACGTACAAATAAGACTTTTGAAGCGGATGTCCAAGAAGGCGGTACATATCGTATAGTAGATAGTAGAAATGGGAAGCAAAATGTTATCGAAGGTAAATACGAAGAGCTTGTAATGGATGAATACATTAAAATGACAATAGGTATGCCTGGTTTAAGCGCTGAAGAGGATGTCATAGAAGTAGAATTCTTTGAACGTGAAAATGGTGGTACTCAAATGTTGTTTTACTACCGCTCATTAGTTGAAAAGGAAAGACGTTTAACTGCGTTGGAGTACAAACAGAAGAAGAAAGAATATCATGATTCAACTGCGCATGGTTTTGAATTAATGATTGATCAAATGCAACATATATTAGAAGAACTAGAAGAACAACAGCATAATTAAAAACAATCGCAAGCATTAAATGAGTAGCCCCTAGGTGTTACAAATAATGCTTGCGATTTAATTTATAATAATTCATTTTTTTCTTTACGTTCATTATATTTTCTTAAAAGTGTTTCAAAAAAGATATGGTAACTAATAAAGCTTGAATAATCGGTACCGTCATTTAAATAAAATGTATTACTTGATACATATATATTATAGTTTGCTTGTTGAGCGAGTGAGTTATCTTTCATCGTTGTTACTGAGATAAAATATTTCTGTCTTAATTGAAGAAGCTGTGTAACTTCGGTCAATTGATATGTCTCGCCAGATAATGAAATAATAAAGAATAAATCCTCTGGAACAGTTTTATTTAACACCATTTTTAATTCATGAACATCATGTAGGATTATAATGTTTTTATGCATTGTAAGTAAAATACGTTGTGCTTCTTCAGCCACATTCATTTGAGCGCGTCCTGTTCCGTAAAGATAAATCGTAGTGGCTTCATGCATTTTATTCGTTAATAA
Source organism: Staphylococcus sp. TE8 (assembly GCF_000692055.1). Taxonomy (NCBI): domain Bacteria; kingdom Bacillati; phylum Bacillota; class Bacilli; order Caryophanales; family Staphylococcaceae; genus Staphylococcus; species Staphylococcus sp. TE8. The sequence goes on along the minus strand of NZ_JMGB01000002.1, from coordinate 127,757 downwards.
TTGATAATCAATGCGATCTAAATAACTAAAGGTATTTGCTATTTCTTGTTTAAATTGTTCCATTGAATCAGAAGGAAGCTGATTCTTTTTTTCATTTTCAAATTTCAAAAATGATTTAAAATCACTGTAGCCATCAAATCCTAGTTTACGTGTAAAACGGTGGATAGTGGCATTTGATGCATGCGTATGTACAGCTAAATCTTGAATTTTCATATTTTTACATTCTTCTATATGTGTATTAACATAACTTGCGATTTGTATATCATTATCATTCAATTTATCGAAATGAGTGTTCACACGTTCATCTAGTATCATTTAAGCACCTCATTGTTTTGCATGAAAAAATTTCCGTTCAATGAAAATATAATCTGATTATACAAAATAGTTTCAAAATGCGTCAACGTCGTTGTTATTATGTAAGCGTTTACTATATATTGAAATTAACTTATTTAGAGATACTAACACTTACTAACAAACATATAAGTAAATGATAGTGTGAAATAAATTGGGATGTGGAGGTTTTAATTATGAATGCTATCAAACGATTCGGTAGTGCGATGATCGTGCCAGTGTTGATGTTTGCTTTCTTTGGTATCGTACTTGGGTTTGCGACACTTTTCAAAAATCCAACAATCATGGGCGGTTTAGCAGATCAGCATACATTCTGGTTCAAATTCTGGTCAGTGATAGAGTCAGGCGGATGGGTCATCTTTAATCACATGGAGATCGTCTTTGTTGTGGGTTTACCTCTATCTCTAGCTAAAAAAGCACCAGGGCATGCAGCATTAGCCGCGTTGATGGGTTATTTAATGTTTAACACATTTATTAACGCGATTCTAACGCAATGGCCTCATACTTTTGGTGCTAACTTAAAGAAAGGCGTAGAAAACGTCACTGGATTAAAAGCTATAGCAGGGATAGAAACGTTAGATACAAATATTTTAGGGGCTATTATTATTTCAGGGATTATTACATGGATACATAATCGATACTATAGTAAAAGATTGCCAGAAATGTTAGGGGTTTTCCAAGGCCTCACATTTGTAGTTACCATTTCATTCTTTGTAATGTTACCTATTGCAGCAATAACATGTGTGGTTTGGCCAACAATTCAACATGGTATTGCATCAATTCAGCATTTTATCATTGCTTCTGGATACGTTGGCGTGTGGTTATACCATTTCTTAGAACGCGTATTAATCCCTACAGGATTACATCACTTTATATACGCGCCAATTGAGGTAGGACCTGTGGTAGTAAATCACGGTTTAAAAGCAGAATGGTTACAGCATTTGAATCAATTTGCTGAAAGTAGTAAACCTTTAAAAGAACAATTCCATTATGGTTTTATGTTACAAGGCAATGGTAAAGTATTTGGATGTTTAGGAATTGCGCTTGCAATGTACTCGACAACACCGAAAGAAAATCGTAAGAAAGTGGCAGCACTACTCATACCTGCAACGCTAACAGCGATTGTTGCTGGTATTACTGAACCTCTTGAATTTACATTCTTATTTATTGCACCATATTTATTTGTGATCCATGCTATCTTGGCAGCTACAATGGATACTTTAATGTATGCTTTTGGTGTTGTAGGTAATATGGGAGGCGGTGTGCTAGATTTCTTAGCTACAAACTGGATCCCGTTAGGTAAAGATCACTGGATGACATATGTTGCTCAAGTAGTGATTGGTTTTATATTTGTGGGAATCTACTTCTTCCTATTTAGATTTTTAATTCTTAAATTTGATATACCACTTCCAGGACGAAAAAAAGGAACAGAAGAAGTAAAACTATTTTCTAAACAAGATTATAAAGACAAGAAAGGTGGCACTGCTTCATCAGAACAACCAAAATCAACTGGGAATGAATATGATGACAAAGCAGCTTACTATTTAAAAGGCCTAGGTGGTAAAGAGAATATTAAAGACGTAACAAATTGTACAACTCGCCTACGTTTAACAGTGAATGATGAAAGTAAAGTTCAAGATAGTAGTTACTTTACACATAATCAAATGGCTCACGGTTTAGTGAAAAGTGGTAAAAGTGTGCAAGTTGTAGTCGGTATGTCTGTACCTCAAGTACGAGAAGCGTTTGAACATTTAGTTTACGAGGAAGAAAAGTAATTAAATATCACAATAAGCGTCTCAAGGAGAAAGAATTATATCTTCTTGAGATGTTTTATTGTCAAAAAAACCAGTGCTATTAACAACACTGGTCTTTAAATTATTATGAAATTCTAGCTTTATGAAGCATTTTGGCACGATAGCTTGCTGATAAAATATCTATATTACGTGTTGCAATTGTATGTAGCAATTGAGCGAATATCTCTGGAGAACATACGACACTTGCACAATTGTTATTCAATGTATAGTTTACATCGTGATGGTTAGCAAACATATTCATGATATCAATTACTTTGTCTTTAATGAAAGCATCTTGTAAACCATCGATAGCTAAATCAAAACGTTTGGCTGATTGATAGAGATGTTCTGAATCAAGAAGTTCATCGAAATGCTTAGGAGACAAAATTTGGTAAATAGAATAATTGTGGAAGCTCAAAAAGCTTATTAAATATGGTAACTGTTGCTTAGGTAAACTGACCTCAAGTGCAAACATGTTATTTTGTTTGAAAATCAAAAATTGAAATGACTCACAAAATTTTATTTCTTTACATAAATGAGTTAATTTTTTTCGCGTTGAGCGAGATTTCAAACCTGCAATATTGATAATGTAGGTTTCAAATTTATCAATCAACATGTTATGACCTCCCGTGAATTTGGCATATAACTGAAGCATACGATGTTCGTTTAAATAGATTGTACCACTCTTTTTTTATATAATCACTAAGACTTTTGAACGAAGTTAAAAACTTATTCTTTTGTAATCTTTTCTTTACAAAATATATAAATGTAAAAGTTATTTCGAGTTAAATAATAAGAAAATTCTGAAAATTATATTGAGTTTGTCTTTGTCTTGTGATAATATGTGAAATTATCGCATTTAGGGAAGTGTTCATTATGTTAAATAGAGTCAGTCAGTTTGCGACTAAAACGTTTTTATTTTGGATGTTGATTGCAGCAATTATAGGATTTGTTTTTCCGAAATCATTAGCGCACTTGGGAACTTTAGTGCCATACCTTTTAGGTATCGTTATGTTAGGAATGGGAATGACAATTAATCCAAAGGATTTTAAGGTGGTATTTAAATCACCTAAACCGGTCATAATTGGGGTGATACTACAATTTACAATTATGCCTACATTAGCTTTTATAATAGCAAAGATTTTTCATCTACCACCTGAAATTGCAATAGGTGTAATATTAGTAGGATGCTGTCCAGGTGGGACATCAAGCAATGTTATGAGTTACTTAGCAAATGCTAATGTAGCTTTATCAGTAGCTATTACAAGTGTTTCCACATTGTTAGCGCCAATAGTGACTCCTGCATTGATTTATCTTTTTGCAAATGAATGGTTAAAAGTTTCATTTCTGAGTATGTTTTGGTCAGTGGTTCAAGTCGTTTTAATACCTATAGCAATTGGGTTTATTTTCCAAAGTATTACTAAAAAAGTTGCAGAGAAAACTGTGGCTATATTACCAATTGTTTCTGTAATAGCAATTTCGCTTATTCTTGCATCTGTTGTAGGTGGCAGTAAGGAACAAATTCTTAAAACTGGTTTACTTATATTTTTAGTTGTCATAGTGCATAATGTTCTAGGATATACTATCGGCTTTATTTTAGCACGTGTATTTAAACTTGAACGCCGTGATCAAAAAGCAGTATCAATTGAAGTAGGTATGCAAAATTCAGGTCTTGCAGTATCATTGGCAACTGTTCATTTTAGTCCTCTAGCAGCTGTGCCAGGTGCAGTATTTAGCTTTGTACATAATATTTCAGGTCCTATTCTTGCTAAATATTGGTCAAAACGCTAAAAATTACGTAAGGACTTTGATAATGCTTATGACTATCTCGTCACGATAGTCATTTTTTTATGTTAATATGGGAAATAAATAGCTACATTTACAAGGAGAAAAATGAATGTACAGAGCAGTTATCTTTGATTTCGATGGAACAATTATCGATACAGAACGTCATTTATTTGAGACAATAAATAAACATCTCAAATTTCATAAAGCTGAACCTATTTCAGTAGATTTTTATAGAGAATCTATCGGAGGGACAGCTACAGATTTACATCAGCATCTCGAGCAGGCCATAGGCGCAGATAATAAAGAAAAAATATATCAAGAACATCATCAAACTAGTGGTAATTTGCCAATTATCAGTACAATCAAAGAGTTAATGGATTATCTTAAAAAGCGTCATATACCTATGGCAATTGCAACTAGTAGTTATCGAGAAGATATATATCCAACATTTAAAAAGTTGGGTTTAGATAACTATATTGATGTCATTATTGGTAGAGAAGACGTTGATAACGTTAAACCAGATCCAGAACCTTATTTAATGGCTGTTCAAAACCTTAATTATAATCCAACAAATTGTTTAGCAATTGAGGATTCGTTGAATGGTGCTACAGCTGCTATGATGGCAGGATTAGATGTTGTCGTTAACACGAATTTGATGACAGCTGAACAGAATTTTTCAACTATTAATTACGTCGGAAAAGATATGTCGATTGAAGATATTGTGACATCTTTATTTGAGAAGAAATAGGAGGTATAAGCGTGGGTTACATTATACTTTTCTTTATAGCTGGTCCAATTATTTTAGCAATAGGGAATCTGGTTCTTGGTCCTATTTTTAATAAACGTACACCATTTCATGTTCAAGTTAGATCATTCATAATTGGATCTATTGTTTATCTTTTACTTGCAACCATAGGATATTTTCTTTTATTGCAAGGAAAGCTTTAAAAGAATTATAAATTTTTTAGCAAATGATAATTTAACACTGTAATGAAATCTTTTCTTAGTGGAATCTTAAATTAAAAAAGTCTATAAATGAATTTGGATAACTAAATTCATTTATAGACTTTTATTTTGTATTAACTATTCATTTTTAAAATTAATGTTATAGCGATGAGTACGATTAAAATTAAATCGATACCTACCATAATTGTGTATCGTGTAGGTTTCTGACCTTGATTTTTAGCTAATTTCATTGCTTGATAATTTGGTATCAAACTAATTATTAATAGTATGATAATGACTACACCAATAATTATTGTCATGATTACTTACCTCCATGATTTCCTCTTGTTATAAGCTCCCATATAACGCCTGTTATAATTCCAATAATTAAACCACTAATGATTCCTATTTGAGGTGTGAAGAACAAAGCTCCAACTAATATACAAATTATAAGTGCTATTGGAATGGTTGTGCCATAAATCATTTTTCGTTCTGGAGAACTTAGAATGGTAAAGGCAACTAAATAAAGAATGAAGAAGGCTACCGTAGCAAGAAGTGTTCGACCTACGACAGACATGATATCAGGTTGTTTCATAGTAAAATAATTAAGTAGGAAAAATATAATCATAAATATTAATGTAACTTTAATTGAACGATTAATGAGTGCCTTATTCATATCCGAACTCCTTAAACTATTTAGAAAAAGTATATCATACTCCATAATTCATTTAGAAAGAAAGCAAATTATGTAATAAAAATGCAAATAGCTTTAATTTTCAGAAAAATATCAAAATAGGTGTTTTCAAAAATCAAAAAGCTTGCTATGATACATGTGTAAGCGATTTCATTAAATTGTAAAAATTTTGTTTCAATTTCGTCAATTTGTAGTATAATTACGGAAATAAGATTATCATTAAAATAATAATCTAGATTTAGAGATGGGGTAAAGTTATGGAAAACAATGAATTACAAAGGGGACTAAGTGCACGTCAGATGCAAATGATTGCACTTGGGGGAACAATTGGTGTCGGTCTGTTTATGGGGGCAACAAGTACAATCAAATGGACTGGCCCATCAGTTATTTTTGCATACTTAATCGCTGGAATATTTTTATTCCTAATTATGAGAGCAATGGGGGAAATGATTTATCTTAATCCTACAACTGGATCATTCGCAACATTTGCAAGTGATTACATACACCCAGCAGCGGGTTATATGACGGCTTGGAGTAATATATTCCAATGGGTTGTAGTAGGGATGAGTGAAGTTATCGCAGTTGGTGAATATATGAACTATTGGTTCCCAAATTTACCAAACTGGATACCTGGTATCGTTGCAGTAGCATTATTAATGGGAGCAAACCTTGTTTCAGTTAAAGCCTTTGGGGAATTTGAATTTTGGTTTGCATTAATCAAAGTTATTACAATTATTTTAATGATTATCGCAGGTTTTGGTTTAATCTTATTCGGAATTGGTAATGGTGGTCACGCAATAGGGATTTCAAATCTATGGTCTCATGGTGGATTTATGCCACATGGAATCGTTGGTTTCTTCTTCGCACTGTCAATAGTTATTGGATCTTATCAAGGGGTTGAACTCATTGGTATTTCTGCTGGAGAAACTAAAGATCCTCAAAAGAATATTGTTAAAGCAGTGAATGGAGTTATTTGGAGAATATTAATCTTCTATCTTGGTGCAATTTTTGTAATCGTTTCTGTTTATCCTTGGGACAAATTAGGTGACATAGGAAGTCCTTTCGTTGCGACATTTGCTAAAGTAGGGATTACTTTCGCAGCTGGTTTAATAAACTTTGTTGTATTAACAGCTGCTATGTCAGGTTGTAACTCAGGTATATTTAGTGCTAGCCGTATGATTTATACATTATCTAAGCAAGGACAAATGCCTAAGATTTTCTCGAAAGTATTAAAAAATGGTGTTCCGTTCTACACAGTACTTGCAGTATCAATCGGTATCTTAATCGGCGCATTACTAAACGTCATTCTCCCTTTATTTATTAAAGGTGCAGCAAGTATTTTCGTTTATGTTTATAGTGCATCTATATTACCAGGAATGATTCCTTGGTTTATGATTTTATTCAGTCATTTACGTTTTAGAAAGTTACATCCTGAAGAAGTTAAAAATCATCCGTTCAAAATGCCAGGAGGCGCATTTGCTAACTATCTTACAATAGCATTCTTAATTTTAGTCTTAATCGGTATGCTATTTAATAAAGAAACAGTTGTTTCTGTAGTTATTGGTATTGTGTTCCTATCAGTTGTGACACTTTATTATTTCGTTCGTTATAATAAAAAGGATCAACAAGCTAAAAAAGCAGCATTAACTCAGAAAAACCAAAAAGGCTTAGAATAATAGCTATATAGTTAAACAAAAAAGCGATTCGTTCATACACTCTAATATAAAGAAATTTAGAGTATGACGAATCGCTTTTTTTATTTATTTAATGTTTAAATTCAATATTTGATAAATGTTTACGGTAATTATCCAAAGCCATTTTAGATTGTGTTATAAAATCTAAGGATGATTGATAATTTAGAGCAATGTAACGATAATAAAGTACATCTATTGTAAACATTTGTGCAAACAATGAAGTCGTTGCACCCATGCGCATTTCATTTTCATCAGTTTGGCCGTAAGACAAGACGATATCTGAACGATTGGCTACTGGATTATCTTTCGTACTAGTAATAGTAACAACTGGTATATGATAGTCTGAAACAACTTTGGCTATTGAACGCATTTCACTTTGCATACCATTGTTTGTAATAAATACGACGCAGTCTTTAGCATTATGTGTCGCTAACATGGTCGTGAAGATATGTGTTTCTTGTACCAATTGTATATTTAAACCAATGCGAGATAATTTTTGATATAAATCTGTAGCCACTACAAATGAAGCACCATAACCATAGATGAAAATGGTTTCTGCACATTTAAATAAATCGCAAATTCGGTCTATCGTCTTATCGTCAATTTTTTCATTGGCGTTGTTAAGCGCACCTTTAGCACGAGAGTGCATTTTCTTTTTGAGAGAATCTGTATTTTCATTGTCTACAAGTTCAACATTGTATACAGATGCTTCTTTAGGCAGAAATTTAGATAAACCAATTTTAAGTTCGTGAAAGCCACCTTCAGTTATTTTCTTACTAAACCTTATTATAGAGGAGGGGCTGGTATCTAAAACTTCTGCTATATCTTGAGAATTCATATTAACTACCTTATGAGGTGAGTTGAGTATGAATTGAGCTATCTTTTTTTCATTTTTAGTTAGGTAGGGGTACTGGTTGTCAATTTCATTTAAAATGTTTGGCAATTTAATCACCCATTTGATCAGAATTTCTCATTTCTTTAGTCGTGCCAAAGAAATAAGTGAAAATGAAACCTCCAGCGTAAGCAGCAAGTAAACCTGCAATATAACCGAGGTACATATGATTATCTATTAACGGTAGAAGAGAAATACCACTAGGCCCTACAGCTGTAGCACCGATATGACCAATACCACCAACAACAGCGCCACCAATACCGCCGCCAATACAAGCTGTAAAGAATGGTCGACCTAATGGTAATGTGACTCCGTAAATTAAAGGTTCTCCAATACCTAAGAAACCAACAGGTAGAGCACCTTTTAAAGTATTACGTAATTTAGTATTTTTACGACATCTAACCCATAAAGCTAATGCGGCACCGACTTGTCCAGCACCAGACATAGCTGCAATAGGTAACAGATAAGTAGAACCCGTTTTATTAATTAATTCGATATGAATTGGTGTGAAAATATGATGCAATCCTAGCATGACTAGTGGTAAGAAGAAAGCACCAATGATGAAACCACTAAATATGCCTCCTACACCAATAATCCAGTTAATGACATGCACCAATCCATCAGATATAAAGCCAGCAACTGGCATTATAATAAACAATGTTAATAAACCAATAATTAATAATGAAATAGTTGGAGTTACAATAATATCGATAGCATTTGGGACTATTTTATGTAATCTTTTTTCAATTAAACTAAGCAACCATACTGCAAATATAACGCCAATAATTCCACCTTGACCAGCGACGAGGTGTTCACCAGTAAAGATATTTTTAATTGGGTTTTCATCAGTTATACCAGTAAGTAAGGTTGCACCACCAATTACACCACCTAATCCAGGCGTAGCGCCGAACACCTTCGCTGCATTGATTCCAGTGAAGATAGCTAAGTAGGCGAGCATCCCATCTTTAATGACACTCAGCACTGAAACAACTTGTTTAAGCCAATCTCCAGATAGAGTTCCAGCTGTTAATAAGTTATTCAATATCGCTGCAATACCACCTATTAACCCGGCACCTATAAATGCTGGGATTAAAGGTATGAAAATATTAGCAATGGACTTTAAAACTTTATTCCATTTACTTTGTTTGCGATGACTTTGAAAATTCTGTTTATTTTGTCGTGCTTGTTCTTCAGCTTGCGCTTTATAGCTTTTATTTTCAGTATGAGAAGTATCATCATCTAAAGGTGCGCCACTTGTTTCAGACATATAATTTGCAACTTTGTTAACAATGCCTGGTCCAACTACAACTTGGAGGCGTTCATCTTCAACAACACCTAAAACACCATCAATACTTTTCAATTCATTGTAATTAACTTTATCGTAATCATGAATTTTAATTCGAACACGAGTCATACAATGAATAATATTATCAATATTATGATTACCACCAACGGCGTTAGTGATATCTTTAGCAAGACGTTCTTCTTTGTTCATGGAAACTCCCCCTTAAACGTTGATGGCTTGCTTGATCACTCCATTACTTTTATATAAACGCGTCTCAGCGTCTTCTTTAGTTGTATTACATAAATACATGACAACTGCCGTTTTAATATGATTTCCCGCTTCTTCATACAATGTTTGTGCATCTTGTTCATTTAAATCACATATATCTTGAATAATGGTGATTGAACGATTGACCAATTTTTTATTCGTAGGTCGTAAATCCACCATTAAGTTATCATATACTTTTCCGACCCCAATCATTGTCATTGTAGAAATCATATTTAATATGAGTTTTTGAGCAGTGCCAGATTTTAAACGAGTAGACCCTGTTAAAACTTCAGGTCCTACATTAACTTCTAAAATATGCTCTGCACAAGCACTAATTTCACTATTTGTATTACACGAAAGAGCAACAGTATCAGCATGAATATCGTTTGCATAAGTGAGGGCACCTTTAACGTAAGGTGTGCGACCACTTGCAGATATCCCAATAACAATATCATTATCATTTAGCTGAATATCTTTTAAGTCTTGCGCGCCTTGCTCGCTATCATCCTCAGCCCCTTCTACTGCTATGGTCATCGCTTTTTGACCACCCGCAATAATACCAACGACCTCCTCAGGACGTGTATTAAAAGTTGGTACACATTCAGCAGCATCTAAAACGCCAAGACGTCCACTTGTACCAGCGCCTATATAGATTATTCTTCCTCCACGATTAAAACGTTGGATAGCACTAGTTATAACCTGTGATAACTGAGGAATCACTTGTTCAATGGCTTTGGGTACTTTTTGATCCTCACGATTTATTGTTAGTAGTGCATCTTGAATAGTCATTTCATCTAAATGCATCGTTTGAGTGTTACGAGTTTCTGTTGTTAAACGATTCATTGTCATTCTCCTTCGTATATGTAAATTTAAAAGTATCTCCAGGCTGAATCAGTGTTAATAATTGAAGATCTTCATCGCTCACTGTTGCAATATGGTTAATATGAGAATGTCCTTTGAGTGGTGTTTTAACGACTTGAATTTCACCTTCATATCGACCATTTAGTTGGTTATCTACAGTGATATCCCCAATGTCTCTTTCACTTATTCCTATAGGATTTATAGGAGTATCATTGTTTACACGTGAATGTTGAGAACGTATGATATGCTCTGGTGCGTCAATGCGCGATGTATGTGTTCTTAAGACTCTCTCAGAAAATGATGGATCCAAGTCTTTAAGCTTGAGCGTAAAATGTCGACGATGCATCATATCAGACAATTGTTGAGCAATTAATAAATTGATTGCTGTGTCACCGATAATAACATGAGAGATATCTAGAGATTGTAATTCATGCGTAGCAACTAAAGGATGTGATGAACGATGTGACTCAACTGTTGGTAACCCTTTATGTAAAGGGCCTCTTAGCTCTGTTCCTGGTATAAAGGCATATATTTTTGCATGTTTATCGTAAGTTTTAATAAGTTGATTTTTATATTCAATGAAAGAATATGAAAGACCTGTATCAGGTCGTGGATAATAATTGTGACAGTATAATAGTTGAGACTGATAATCTTGTTTATAAATGCGCTTCAACATATCTTCTGTGATATTACTCGCATTAAGACAGCATTGGAAACCATGACTTTGAACTTCATGGATGAGTTCAACATCCAATTGATCATCAATACGTATAGAAAATGCCCCATGTGGCAATTGATTTAAATAACTGTAAAGCGTTGGATTAAGTAAAGAAGGATTAACATCAATAATATAAGTGATATTATATGATGAAAGAAGTTGACATAATTCCCCAAAATATGACAACTGATGTTGCTTGTTTTCTTCAGGGATTTGTAAAGATGTAAAGATCACATCATAACCTATAGAAGCCATGTTAAGAATATACTCTTTATCTAAAGCATTTCCTAAATAAACTGAGAAGCCAAGCACATCTAACACTCCTTTTAATTACTTAATCAGTACGATTATAACGCTATTATTAAACGTTTACAATTTGAGGTATTTTTTGAATAATATAATATTAAAATTTAAAGCACATGATGTTTTAAGTTATGTGAGATTTAAATAAGTGCAATGTATCGAAACGTTGATAAACGAAATTAAAGATAAATTTATAATAATTAGGAAGTCGAAGGTTTGATTTTTAAAAGTTGTTCATGTAATAAAAGTTGTTTGATATGAATATAAAAAAGCATGTCTCCTTGTTTGATTGGTATAAGAGGGTGTTTTGATAAATGAAGAATGACATAATAGTAAGATGTTAATTCTGGTGTGGTACTTAATATTGATTTATGCGATTCTATCCAAATTTTTTCAACTTCTACTTCTTGATTAAATACGTTCAAAGTTTCTTCAAATTTGTTATGATGATTGAGTACATAATATTTAGCATTTTCAGTCAGAGAGAGCAATTTTATAATTCGTTGTTCAATGTGTCGTGTGATTTCTAAATAATTCATAATTCCTCCAATAAATTTTAAAAATGATTGAGTAATAGAAAGGAAACATCTATGATGCAGAAAAAAGTTAAGAAAAAATATAAATTTAGTGATATTGCGTGGAGAGATTTAAGTCTAATTGCAGTAGTATTGGTGGGACTTTTTCTATTTAGCGTTGCAGGTATGGCGCTAGGAGCGCTTTTTCTAAAACATATGTCACAGTTACAATTAGCGATGATTAGTACATTAGCGCAGTTAATGGCTTATGTTGTTGTGATATTTGTATTTTACTTTTTACACATCCATACATTTGGAGAGAGGTTTAAAAAAGGTTTACAATACTTGAAACGACGATGGTTCATTATTATTATCGCTTTTTTATTGGCGTATGGTTTGTCAAGTTTATATGAATGGTTAATGCAGTTTTTACCTAAGCATCTACAATATTCTGATACGCAAAATGAGATGGCTTTAGATCAATTGTTCAAAGTACATGCATTTATACCTTTCACATTTTTATTAATCGTGATTGTAGGACCTATCGTCGAAGAATTAGTGTTTAGACACATACTAATAGGAGAGTTAGGAAAGAAGTTTAATTTTATTGTAATGGGGATTATATCAGCTGTATTATTTACTTACATACATGTAACTGATGCGAAATCACCGTTTGAATTCGGAGCATACTTTATTTTAGCCATTGCTTTAGTCTCTGTGTATTTAATTTCAAAGAGAAATTTGGCAGCATCGATTAGCTTGCATATGTTCAATAATCTAGTGTCATTTATTTATACTCTATGGTCAATATTTTATAATTAGTTTAAAAACCCAGCTGATTCACATTAACTGTTTATGTCAGCTGGGTTTAAAAATTGCTGATAGTTATCTATTGAGATATCTTGAGTTTTAATAGTTTTTTCGAATGAGTAAGAAATATCGTGTATGTCCATGATTGATAATTCACGTGTATGACCACGACCTATATCAAAGATCACTGCATGCCACTGACCATCTTTACACAATAAACCTATAAAAATAACATTTTCAGCGTGCGCTTTTCCTTCTTCAATATAATCAACAAGCATGACATTTCGTTCTGTACAGTATATTAATATATCCGAGAATAGTTGTGGTAATGAGTAACTATTACTATCTTCAAATTTAATATAATAATCCATCTTTTTTAATAGCTTACGTAATCGCGTTTGAGGTAAACCTAAACATTGTTTAATAATGGCTTGAATTTCTGTTTGATAAGGGAGAGTAGAATAAGACTGACTTTCATTTAGTGTAAGAAACAACGCTGACAGTTGATTTTCTGTTAAAGATAAAGAAATTTTTGATTGAGCATCTTTAATTTGATAACCACCGAGTTTACCGTGTTGTGCGTACACTTTTACACCTTGTTCTTCTAAATCATCAATATCCCTTAAAATAGTACGTTTCGAAACTTTAAATAGTTTTGCAAGTTGTGAAGCGGTCATTTTATCTGAATTTTGTATAGACTGAATGATTTGATTTTGGCGTTCTAATTTATTCAATGAAAGTCACCTCCATAAACATTACATATTACATTTATTATAACATATAAGCGACAATGATGACATTTTCTTATTTTTGGTCGGTACAAAAGTGTAAAATTTCTTATTTTTCTTTTAGAAAACGCTTACAATATAAAAATCATTATGTTACTATAATATTTGTAACAGGGGGAGCGATTAGACAAAGGGGTAGAGCTATATAACAGATAGCTGTGTAATCGTTCGAGTTACATCAAAACATCTTCAATATTTATTACTTACTTTCCTTTCTATTTGTCGGCTAGCTCGTGACTAGCCGATTTTTTCTTTTTTAAAAACTTATTAATTATTATTCCAAAATCTTGATGACTTCGTATAAAATAAATATAAGTAAATAGAGAGATTTCGATAATTAAAGTTTACTTATAATATATAACTGATTTATTAATTCTACATAAATTTATTTTATTTGGTGGTGAAACATAGGATGACAGAAAGTTTAAAGCAGATTGATCGTTTAATTTGTGATTGGTTAAAAATTGTTGATGATATTTTACCGCGTCTTATTCAAGAGATGCATACAGATACTAAAAAGGATCGTTTTGATTTAGTTACTAACGTAGACAAACAGATTCAAGACCATTTTCAAACATTCTTGTCAAATCAATTACCTGGGCATCTACTATTAGCTGAAGAAAAAAATAATGATGATATTGATCCTTATCATGGACATGTTTGGATTATGGATCCTATTGATGGTACGGCTAACCTTGTAAAGCAACAAGAAGATTATTGTATTATACTAGGATACTTTGTGGATGGAGAGCCAAAACTATCTTATATCTACGATTATCCTCATAATAAATTATATAAAGCAATAGCAGGTGAGGGAGCATATGAGAATGATTTACCGATGTTAAAGCCTGCTACATTATCCATTGAAGATGCAATATTGTCGTTTAACCCACATGTTTTAAATGATAGAACGATAAACGCACTTTTCCAAACTTCATTTAGTTATCGAATTATTGGTTCATGTGGTTTAGATTCAATTAGAGTCATTAAAGGTCAATTCGGCGCTCACATGAATACGAATCCTAAACCTTGGGATATAGCCGCTCAGTTTCTTTTTGCGCAAGAACTTAATTTGAAAATGACTAGCTTAGATGGTGGCAAAGTTGATTTTGGTAAGGGTGGCCCTTTTATAATTAGTAACCCTGGTTGTCATCAAGATGTACTGGATATTTTGAATAGCGGTAAGGGCTATCAAAAATAAGTACAATTATATTAATATAATTGTATAAGTGAATTGTTAATGTCGGAGCCTTAGAAAGAGTTTCTTTTTAAGGCTTTATTATTGTCCTCAATTATAATTATGTGAGTTAAAATACACTTTTAAGTTATTCGGAATGTATAAATGAATAGGTCTACAGATGTATAGTAAATAATTTATTTTATAATATAATTATCTATGGAATATGAATATGAAATAAATGTAAAGGAGTGGTAGGAGTGAAACGTTCAGATAAAAGAAAAATTAGCCTGCCAACTAAAATTTTACTTTGGATAGTAGGAGTATTATTTTTATTCGCTGTTATTGCAGTAATATACATCTGTGCCAAGATATTTATTACAGGGGATAAGATACATAATCCTCTAAATAGAAGCCATTCAGAGTTACGCTCAGGAAAGGTTAATTTAAAAGAAGGCGACCCTTTCACAATTGCATTATTTGGTGTGGATTCAGATGCGGAGCGAAAACATCAAGGTGGTGGAGAGCGTAGCGATACCATTATGGTTTTATCAATTAATCCCAAAGAGAAAAAAACAGAACTCGTTAGTATTCCTCGTGATACTCAAGCTCAAATTGTAGGACGAGGTACGACAGAAAAAATTGCTCATGCCTATGCTTACGGAGGACCCAATATGGCGGTAAATTCTTTAGAGAAATTAATGAATGTACCAATTGACCACTATGCAACAATTGATATGGATGGATTACACGATATGATTGATACTTTAGGTGGTGTGGATGTGGTAAGTAATGACACTTTCACAATTAGTGGTTTACATTTTGTAAAAGGGCAAAAAACACATGTTGATGGGGATGCTGCAATGAGATTTATACGTAGCCGCAAGGAAGAAGGTGCTGGTGGGGACTTTGGTAGACAAGAACGCCAACAACTTGTACTTGAAGCTATGGCTAATAAAATGACAAGTCCAACATCAATAACACATTTTAATTCATTAATGAGCGAAATACAGCAAAATGTTAAAACTGATTTATCATTAAGTGATCTGAATCTTGTCAGAAAAAATTATAAAGATGCTAACGATAACGTAAACCGTCATCAACTTGACGGAGAAGGTGGTATTCAAAGTGATGGTTTATATTACTTTGTCCCAAGTGATGCTTCTAAAAATAGCAACACGCAACTACTAAGAGATAATTTAGATTTATAAACTGTATATGAGCACTGTGAGAACCATTCTCACAGTGTTTTTGTGTTTATAATGTATTTTTACAAGGTATATAAGTATTAAATGTAATAAGTAAAAGGATCATTAATTGATAATGATTTTCAAATAAGTAATTTATGAATATAAATTATTTATAAATACTTAACTTTTTGCAAGTAAAGTAATACAATTTAGATAATTCTATCTTGAAATATATGTGGGGTATTTTTCAGATAGATCTAGCTAACATGAAAAGTCTATTACGGTAAAATTAATATAAATGGGGTGAGCCTATGCAAGAACATTTGGTAGTCACACTTGATGGCACAGATTATCTTGTCGAACCAGGCACAAATTTACTTGAGTTTATTCGATCTCGAGATACTTTCGTTCCAGCGATTTGCTACAATGAATCGATGGGGCCAATTCAAACATGCGATACATGTATGGTTGAAATTGATGGAGAAATTGCGCGTGCATGTGGCACAACAATAGACCGTCCAATGAATGTAAAACAGATAACAACGATGTTAAATCAAGTCAAAAAGAAGCATTAGATCGTATTTTAGAAAAACATATGCTTTATTGTACGGTATGTGACTATAATAATGGAGACTGTGAAATCCATAATACTATGGATGAGTGGGGCATCCAGCATCAAACATATGAATATAAAGAAAAACCTTATGAGAAAGATTATGGTCCATTCTATCGTTACGACCCAGACCAATGTATATTATGTGGTCGTTGTGTTGAAGCCTGCCAAGACATAGAAGTAAATGAAACAATAAGCATTGATTGGGATCGTGAACATCCACGTGTCATCTGGGATAATGATGTACCAATTAATGAATCTTCATGTGTATCATGTGGTCAATGTGCAACAGTATGTCCATGTAATGCCATGATGGAAGTGAATATGGAAGGCAACGTTGGTTACATGACTGATACTGAGCCAGGATCACTTGTAGCAATGATCGACTTAATCAAAAAATCTGAACCAGGATATGGTCCATTATTGGCACTTTCTGACTCAGAATCTGAAATGCGTAAAGAACGTATAAATAAAACTAAAACAGTATGTACATATTGTGGTGTTGGTTGTTCATTTGAAGTTTGGACAAAAGATAGAGAAATTTTAAAAGTTCAACCATCTCATGACTCTCCTGCTAATAAAATTGCATCATGTGTTAAGGGTAAATTCTCATGGGGGCACATCAACTCTGATCAACGTATTACTAAGCCATTAGTAAGGAAAGATGGTGCTTTCCATGAAGTAGAATGGGAAGAAGCACTGCAAGTGATGGCAGATAACTTTAACAATATTAAAGATCAACACGGTGCAGATAGCTTGTCATTTATTTCATCTTCTAAAGCGACGAATGAAGAGTCATATTTAATGCAAAAATTTGCTCGACAAGTGATAGGAACAAATAACGTAGATAATTGTTCACGTTATTGCCAAGCACCAGCTACGAAAGGTTTGACTCGTACAGTAGGAATCGGCGGCGACGCTGGTGGTATTGATGATTTAGAAAAGGCAGCTATGACAGTGTTGATTGGTACAAATACTGCTGAAGCACATCCTGTCATTGCTTCAAGAATGAAACGTGCTCAAAAATTATTCGGTCAAAAATCTCATGTCTTTGATATTAGAAAACATGAAATGGCTGAACGTGCAGATGAATTTTATCAACCCAAACCAGGTACTGATTTAGTATGGTTAGGCGCGGTGACAAAGTATATTATCGATAATGATTTACATGATAAGGCATTCTTAGACGAATGGGTCGATTATTTTGATGAATATTATAAATCATTAGAACCATTCACAATGGAGTTCGCTGAAGAAACAACAGGTATTCCAAAAGAACGATTAATTAAGTTCGCTCATGAAGTTGCGAAAGCTGAATCAGTTGCAATCTGCTGGGCGATGGGTATCACGCAACAAGACATCGGTAGTGATTCAAGTACAGCTATTTCTAATTTATTACTTGTAACTGGTAATTATAGAAAGCCTGGCGCTGGAGCATATCCTCTACGTGGTCATAATAATGTACAAGGTTGTAGTGATATGGGTAGTATGCCTGACCAATTCCCTGGTTACCAGCTTGTTACTGATGATGAAATTAGAGCTAAATTCGAAAGAGAATATGTCGTAGAATTAAGTGCAACTCCTGGTCGCGATAATCATCAAATGATAGAAGGTATTCATAATGGAGACGTTCATTCACTTTATTTATATGGTGAAGACACAGGTATCGTAGATTCTAATATTAATTTTGTTCAAGCAGCTTTTGAGAAATTAGACTTCATGGTTGTACAAGATGAATTCTTAACATTCACTGCTACTTATACTGATGTGGTATTACCTGCAAGTCCTTCTCTAGAAAAAGATGGTACATTTACCAACACGGAACGTCGTGTGCAACGTTTATATAAAGCGTTAGATTCACTGGGGGATTCTAAACCTGACTGGGAAATATTCCAACTTATTGCTAATAAATTAGGCGCAGATTGGGATTATAGTCACCCTGGAGAAGTGATGGATGAAATCGCTCGACTTACTCCGTCATATGCAGGTGTAAGCTACGACCGTTTAGAAGGTTTTAATAGTCTTCAATGGCCTGTAGATAAAGATGGGAAAGATTCTCCAATTCTTTATTTAGATGGATTTAACTTTGAAAATAAAAAGGCAAAGCTTTATCCATTAACATTTGATAATTTCTTCAAAGAAGATGAAGTTTATGATATTCATGTTAATAATGGTCGTTTACTTGAACATTTCCATGAAGGTAACATGACTTATCAAACTGAAATGATTAGATATAAAGTACCACATCCATTTGTTGAGATTTCACCAGAACTAGCACAAGATCGTGATATACATGAAGGTGCTGAAATCAAATTGATTTCAGAAACTGGTGAAGCAACGTTGGTAGCTCATATTACAGATAGAGTTAAAGGTAAAGAAATCTATATTCCACTAAATAATGATGCTTTAGAAAATGGAGATATGGGAGCAATTAACTTACTCACAAATAGTGATGTAGATAAATACACTGATACACCGTCATACAAGCGAACAAATGCACGCATGGAGGTTATATCTAAACGTGGTAAGTCACCATTAAATCCAACTAACTTCCGTGTTGATAAACATCGTCATCCTCAATATAGTGTTCAAGTACAGAAAAAATGGAATCGTTCTGATTACGTATTCCCAGGGAAGCAGAGTGATAAATAATGGCTGAAAGAATTACTGAAATTAAACGTCTAAAAAAGTCACCTGAGCAAATAAAGAATGAAAATTTAAACGAAGTCCTTGATGCTATTGCTGAGAATAAAGATAGCATTCTTAAAGCAATCCGTTTAATTCATACTTTAGATGAAGCGAAAATTTTAGATGCACTCAATGGTGGATTTAAAGCACGACAAGTAATTATCAATAAGTTTGCAGTGGAGTTAAATAAGGATATTTACACAGGATTATTATCTAATATGGCACAAATGGTCTTTTTACTTGGTGACTTAAATGTGAAAGATTTAAGTGAAATGCTTAATCGTCTTAACAAAGGTCTTCATGTTGCAAACCAAGCAAGTCCTAATGCACGTACATCTATTAGAAACTTAATGGGTATCCTTAAAGATGACGACATGAATCGTAGTTTAACTTACATGCTTAATTTACTTAAGGGCATGTCACGAGAATAAAATCATATCAATGATTATGTGAGCATAGGGGCGAAGAAGCATTCTATAATGACTTCCGAGCCTCTATTTTAATATCGCATATCTATAAATTTTCATGTATGATGAAATGTATATTGAAAAGTTTAAATAAAGGAGTGAAGTCGTATCAATCCTAATATTTTGAAATCCATGGCAATCACTTCCAATGTCTTATTAGTTATTGGTATTGTATTTCTAATTATGCTAAAACTTATGCTTGCAATAGCATTCTTCGCAGTATCTTTAGCTATTAGTCTAGTCATATTTAATGTCATGTTTAGAGATCGCACAGGTATGAAGATTGCAATCAATGTATCATTCTTTATTGTTGTCATTGCAATTGTTATCGCATATTTCGTTTTATCAAAATAAAGCTTTGGGAGTTAGATAACAATGAAGAATACTAGATTTCGTATAACGACAATCTTAATAATTGCTATTTTAGTAATATTTGGAATTCTATTCCTAATTTTTGATACTAATCTTTTCAAAAATGATATCAAATATACTTTCAATGAAGCTGTAGAAAGACAGATAGGTGAAGGTACGCTAAATACTAAAGAGAGAGATGGAAAGTTTGTCAATGCGAAAGAAAAAGATGTTGAACAAGCCATGAGTATCAGCCATGGAGACAATCCGTTGAAATATATGGATATTTCTGAAAAAGTGCCTATGTCTGAATCAGAAGTCAATCATATTTTAAAAGGTAAAGGTATCCTTGAAGATCAAGGCCATACCTTTATAAAAGCTCAAGATAAATATGAAGTTAATATTATTTACTTAATAAGTCATGCATTAGTAGAAACTGGGAACGGAAAATCAGAACTTGCTAAAGGCGTTAAGGATGGAAGTCATAGATACTACAACTTTTATGGCATTGGCGCTTTCGATGAAAATGCTGTCCATACTGGTAAAAGCTATGCTAAACAACAATCATGGACTACACCTAGTAAAGCAATTATGGGTGGCGCATCTTTCCTACGTAATCATTATTTTGAAAATAAACAACTTAATTTATATCAAATGCGTTGGAATCCACAGAATCCTGGGCAACACCAATATGCGAGTGATATTAAGTGGGTAGACAATATTGCTGATATGATGAAAAAATATTATGACAACTTTGGTATTAAAAAAGAAAATATAAGAAAAAAATACTATAGATAGCAATGAGGTTAGCACATGGTCATCAATGTCGCTAACCTTATTTAGATATGTAAAATTTACCATTAAAAGTGTGACGACAAACTTTTAAACAACTAGACATATGATAAAATATTAACGAATGATAAATTTGAGGTGTAAAAACAATGAAAGTTGCAATTGTAGGTGCAGGAATTGGTGGTTTGACTGTCGCTGCATTATTAGAAGAGCAAGGTCATGAAGTGAAAATTTTCGAGAAGAATAATTCAATTAGTGAAGTAAGTGCAGGGATAGGAATAGGGGATAATGTACTAAAAAAATTGGGTAATCATGATCTTCAAAAGGGCATTAAAAACGCTGGTCAAAATCTAACAGCTATGAATGTATATGATGAACGTGGGCACGAATTAGTGTCCGCTAAATTAAAAAATAATACTTTAAATGTAACGTTAGCGCGTCAAACTTTAATAGATATTATTCAATCATATGTTAAGTCTTCTTCAATATATACTAATCATTTAGTGACTGGTTTAGAACAAACAAATTCTAAAGTAACAGTTCACTTTTCAGCACAAGAAAGTGAAGCATTTGATTTGTGTATCGGAGCAGATGGCATTCACTCAAATGTAAGGGAAGCTGTTGGTGCCTCTACCAAGTTGATTTATCAGGGCTATACTTGCTTTAGAGGAATCGTTGATGATGTCAATCTTAAAGATGAACATGTAGCTAATGAATATTGGGGTGCAAAGGGAAGAGTTGGTGTTGTTCCATTATTAAATAACCAAGCTTATTGGTTCATTACGGTTCCAGCTAAAGAAAGGGATCCTAAATATCAAACATTTGGTAAACCGCATTTACAAGCATATTTTAATCATTTTCCAAATGAAGTACGACAAATACTTGATAAGCAAAGTGAGACGGGCATATTATTAAATGACATTTATGATATGAAACCTTTAAGAACCTTTGTATATGGAAGAACAATTTTATTAGGAGATGCTGCCCATGCTACTACGCCAAATATGGGGCAAGGTGCTGGACAAGCGATGGAAGATGCAATCGTTTTAGTCAATTGCTTGGAAGCTTATGATTTCGACAAAGCACTTGAACGATATGATAAATTACGTGTTAAGCACACTGCCAAGGTAATTAAGCGATCAAGAAAAATTGGAAAGGTTGCACAGAAACGTAATAAATTAATTGTGAACATACGCAATTCAATTATGAAAATGATGCCTAACGCATATGCATCATCACAAGCAACATTTTTATATAAATCAAAAGAAAAATAATTAAAGGTGAGCGGACGACATTAAATGTTCCGCTCACCTTTTGTACGTTCAGAGTGATATATTATTTTCGATTTACGACGAATTGTGGTTCTTCACCATTTAATTTTTTAATTGCATCATTAGCAACGATTTTAGCCATCATATCTCTAGCTTCATATGTCGCATTACCGATATGTGGTGTAAGAACAATATTTTTAAACGATTTGAGCTCATCTGTTATCTCAGGTTCGAACTCATATACATCTAGGGCAGCGCCTTCGATTTCTTTATTTTCAAGCGCTTGTACAAGTGCTTGTTCGTTGACGATAGGTCCTCGACCAGCGTTAACTAGATATGCTGTGGATTTCATCTGTTTAAATTGTTCACTATCAATTAAATGATAAAGGTCAGGATTATAAGCCGCATTAATAGTAATGAAGTCTGCATTCTCTAATAAAGTATCTAAATCTACATATTTAGCACCGATTTCTCTTTCTTTTTCTTCTTTACGGTGTGGGCCTGTATATAATACATCCATATCAAATGCACGTGCACGTTTGGCAACAGCACCACCAATTTCTCCTAAACCAATAATTCCAATTGTCTTGCCTGAAACTTCTCTTCCACGGAAAAATAGAGGCGCCCAGCCGTCAAAGCCTTTAGTTCTTGATAATTCATCACCTTCAACAATTCGACGGGCAACGCTAAGTATCAAGCCAATTGTTAAATCAGCAGTGGCATTTGTGGATGCTTTAGGTGTGTTAGTCACATCGATATCTTTTTCCCTTGCATAATCGACATCAACATTATTGAAACCAGCGCCATAGTTAGTAATAATTTTAAGATTTTTACCGCTATCTATTACGTCTTTATCCACATTAGTAGAGAGTAAACTTACTAAAGCAGTGGCATCTTTAACGCCTTCTTTTAAAGTTTCTTTATCAATAATTCCCTCGCCATCGTACATCTCAACTTCAAAATGTTCTTTCAATAAGTTTAATCCTACTTCAGGAATTGCGCCTGCGATATATACTTTTTCCATAATTATCACTCCTTCTTTATTAATAGTATAGTAAAAGAAGAAAGCGCAAACAATAGAAAGCGTTCAACCACATTAAGATTAAAATAGCTTGGCTAATGGCAGTATATAAGATTCTTATGAACTATTTCACTATATAAATTAGCCAATCAAACGTAATCCGACTACAGCTACAAGTATCATTAAAATGCAAATAATTCGACTAAAGTGTTTCGATTCTTTATAAAATAACATGCCGATTATGGTACCGCCTGCGGTTCCTATACCTGTCCAAATAGCATAAGCTGTGCCCATAGGTATTTCATGCATGGCAAGTTTTAAAGTGCTAAAGCTTAAAATAAAGGCAAGGCCAAGTAATATGATGAATAATTTATTTTGTGTACGTGATAATTCATTCAGTAGTACCACACCGAGTATTTCTAAGCTTCCGGCTATTAAAAGAAAAATCCACGCCATCGTTATTGACCTCCTTCTTCATTTTCATTAGTAGTGAGTTTTAAGCCTATAATACCTGCAATAAGAATTATGATTAATATAAGCTTGGTAGGTGTAAAGGGTTGATTGAAGAAAATCATATCTACAAGTACCGTACCTACAGCACCTATACCTACAAAAAAAGCATAAACGGTACCTACTGGTAAATGTTTAGATGCATCAATGACAAGATAGAAACTGAGGGCAATAAAAAAGAGCGTAACAACCCAACTTAATAAAGAATGCGCATTATCTAATCCTGTAACCCAGATGATTTCTACAAATCCAGCTATAATTACCTTCAGCCATTGCATTATCAATTGCCTCCAATTTAAAGTGATATCACTATTTTCTCAAATAAGTGATAGTGTAGCAATATTTAAAAATTGACGTAGTAGTTAAGTATCAATTTAGTATTTTGAATTAAAAACCCGTCAAGTTACTTAGATATAAATCGCAACTTTGACGGGAGTTAGAGCTATAAGATAGTTAAAAATATAGTGTTTAGTCGAGGTGAATGTAATTGTAAGAACTTGCTTCACTAGATGAGATTGTACGTGTATCTACAACGTATGGTCCACCATTATAATTCATTTCTGATACAGTAACTGAACCATCACTACCAACACTCTCTACATAAGCAACATGTCCATATGCACCTGCAGATGATTGAAGAATTGAGCCTTTTTCTGGAGTATGATTAACAGTATAACCAGCTGATTGAGCTGATGTTGCCCAGTTATTTGCGTTACCCCAAGTTGAACCTATCTTACCTCCAACTTTATCATAAACATACCAAGTACATTGACCAGCTGTATATAAGTTTCCTGAAGAAGACGTTGTCTTAGTTGAAGTAGTAGATGAGCTGCTTGAATTAGAGTTTGATGAGGAGTTTAAGTCAGCTGATGTTGTAATTGTATTTTTAAAAGTGTGTGTGCGTGTATTTTGATTTAAGCTATGCTGATCCTTGTAGTAGTTAAATGGACGTTGTGGGTGATTGTTAAAATGCTTCAATTGAGTATCATGTTCTTGACAACCATTGTTCATTGGATGGTGAGAATGCTGATTCCATTGTTGATTACCATGACTATTTTCTGCAGCATGTACGTTTGTCGTAGTTCCAAATAAAGATGTACCAATACCTGCTGTTAATGTCGTAATTGTAACTAATTTTTTCATAATAAAAGTCCTCCCAAAAATAAAACAATAATATGATATGTCTTAAAGGTGTAGCGACCAATAAGTAAGAATATATCATTTTATGTTATTTATTCGTCATCTTTGACGACACAACAACTCTAACAAAATATTTTATGTTTGTGATTGATGTTACGCTTTCGTAAACCAATTAAAAAAACCTTGACCATCGTTGTAATAAACGTTAGTCAAGGTTACAGTGTGTTACAAAACTTCAATGAAGCACTGTTCTTAAAATTAAATAGGTTTTGTTGTTTAAAAACTTAAGCTTTTGTTACAGGTTATTGTAATAAAATAAGACCTAACTTTTATTTTATGATAGGGAGGCTGAATGGTATTTTATAGGTTTTGCCTGAAAAATACTTAACGCACCCAATAATAGTACATACTATACTAATAATTGATAAAACAAGTAAGGCAAGAGTGAGAATTAACATACAAACTAATGCAAAAATTTGAATACCTGTATTATTATCACTCAAGGTTGATATGAAAAGAAAGCCATAGACTAAAATCACTGCAACTACAGAATATATAAAATAAGAAATGTAGTAATTTAGATATGTCTTTCCAGCTGTATCTATAAGTTTAGAATCTTTTCGTTTTACTAACCATATTACAAGTGGACCAATAAAACTTGTAAATAAACCTAATAGATAAATTAACATTGACATTAATCGCTCGTCTTGCTCTTCATCTTTTGCGATTTGATTGTTTTCTTGTGAAGTATACTGATTGCTTCTATTATATTGTTGGTAATCACTATTTTGATTAGATTGGTTTCTTTCACTATTTAAGTTTTGAGATGACATTTGACCTTCTGAAGTTGTTTCTGAATGATCAAAACGATGATTTTCACTATTATTCATAATGAATAGCCTCCGAATTTATTATTTATATACATAATACACTTATTACTATATCAAAATAGAATATATTATTAAATGATAAATTTAAATTTTCAACTTTAAATATTGAATAAGTTTAAAAAATGGTTTATTCGGTTATATAGTATTGTTATTATACAGAAGAAGTCATGTTTTTGAGTAAGTGAATGGCTTTGACTCATATTTATTAAACACGTTATTTATAGTTATCGCGGGGCGGGCCGCAGAATTCTTCCCATACGATTGTTGAATTCAGACCCACTCCTTTTTTATTGGATTATTTAAATTAACAAACATGAACACAACTATTTTAATGAAGAAAGAAGGAAAATTATGAAAATAGCTATTGTAGGTTCAGGTAATGGTGCAGTAACTGCGGCTGTCGATATGGTAGACAAAGGTCATGACGTAAGATTGTATTGTCGTAACGAGTCAATTGAAAAATTTAATGCTGCTTTCGAAAAAGGCGGTTTTGATTTTAATAATGAAGGACAAGAAAAATTTATACCTTTCACAAATATTAGTGATGATATTGAATATGTTCTAGAAGATGCAGATATCGTTCAAGTCATTATTCCATCATCCTTTATTGAATATTATGCTAAAGTCATGTCTCATTTTGTGACAGATAAACATCTTATCTTTTTCAACATAGCTGCTTCTATGGGGTCTATTCGTTTTATGAACGTTTTAGAGGATCGTCACATTGATGTACACCCTAATTTTGCTGAAGCCAACACGCTTACTTATGGTACACGTGTTGATTTTGAAAATGCGCGAGTAGATTTATCACTTAATGTACGTAGAGTATTTTTCTCAACATTTGATAGAAGTGAATTAAATGATAGTTACGAAAAAGTATCACAAATTTATGAATATCTAGTTAAAGAGGAAAGTCTGTTAAAGACAAATCTAGAGAATGGTAACCCAGAAGTACACCCGGGTCCTACTTTACTAAACGTAGGTCGAATAGATTATGCTGAGAATTTCTCATTATATAAAGAAGGGATAACTAAACATACAGTTCGATTATTACATGCGATTGAACTTGAACGATTGAATTTAGGGAGAAAATTAGGGTTTGAGTTATCTACAGCAAAAGAATCTCGTATTCAAAGAGGTTATTTAGAACGACAAGATGAAGATGAACCTTTAAATCGTCTATTTAATACGAGTCCAGTATTTTCTAAAATACCGGGACCTAACCATGTAGAAAATAGATATTTAACTGAAGATATCGCTTATGGATTAGTCTTATGGTCTAGTTTAGGGAGAGTTATAGATGTACCAACACCTAATATTGATGCGGTTATAGTTATCGCATCAACAATTCTCGAACGAGACTTCTTTGAAGAAGGGTTGACAATAGAAGAATTAGGATTAGAAAAATTAGATTTAGAATAAAAATTTAATCACAAGTTTACGAAAAGAGGTTTTGCATCAAAAAACTGCTGAAGGGAGCAATTAATATGACGCATAAGTACAGGAAACCCACATTTTTGGAGTCCTTATCTACGATTATATTTATGGTAATAGTGGTAGTAATAGGATTTATCTTCTTTAATATACCTATTCAGATATTATTATTAATATCATCAGCTTATGCTGCATTTATTGCATATCGAGTTGGGTTAAGATGGGAAGAATTAGAAGAAGGTATAACTAAGAGGCTTACTACAGCTATGCCTGCTATTTTTATCATTTTAGCCGTAGGGATTATAGTTGGCAGTTGGATGTTTTCTGGAACAGTGCCAGCATTGATTTATTATGGCTTAAAGTTCTTAAATCCGAGTTATTTTTTAGTTTCTGCATTTATCATTAGTGCAATTACTTCGGTCGCTACAGGTACAGCTTGGGGGTCAGCATCCACAGCAGGTATAGCATTGATTTCAATTTCAAATCAGTTAGGCGTAGCGCCTGGTATGGCTGCAGGTGCAATTATTGCAGGCGCAGTGTTTGGAGATAAAATGTCGCCTTTATCAGATACAACTAATTTAGCCGCATTAGTTACTAAAGTGAATATCTTTGCTCATATCAAATCAATGATGTGGACAACAATTCCTGCATCCATCATTGGCATGATTGTGTGGTTCTTTGCGGGATTGCATTCAAAAGGTCATACGAATCCTAAACAAATACAGACATTACTCCATGAGTTAGATAAAGTTTATAACATTAATTTAATTGTATGGATTCCTTTAGTTGTAATTGCGGTTTGTTTATTTCTAAGAGTCTCTACAGTACCATCCATGCTCATTTCTAGTTTAAGTGCTTTAATTGTTGGAACATTTAATAATCATTTCAATATAGTTGATGGTTTGAAAGCAATGTTTGAAGGTTTTAATCATAGTATGGTAAATCAATCACACTTATCTAAGAATGTGACCACTTTAATAGAACAAGGTGGTATGATGAGCATGACAGAAATTATTGTTACTATTTTTTGTGGCTATGCCTTTGCAGGTATTGTAGAAAAAGCAGGATGCTTAGATGTCATGTTAAATACTGTATCTAAAGGTGTAAAATCAGTTGGAACTCTTATACTTATTACAGTGGTTTGTAGTTTGATGCTTGTTTTTGCAGCAGGTGTTGCTTCTATTGTAATTATCATGGTTGGTGTGTTAATGAAAGAAATGTTTGAAAAGATGAATTTATCAAGATCGGTATTATCTCGAACACTTGAAGATTCAAGCACTATGATTTTACCACTTATTCCATGGGGAACTTCAGGTATATATTATTCACACCAATTAAATGTGTCAGTAGGAGATTTCTTTATTTGGACAGTACCTTGTTACTTGTGTGCACTAATAGCAATTACTTACGGTTTTACAGGTATAGGTATAAAGAAATTAAATAAAAGTTAAGTTTAATATTTTTACAGAGTGGAATATACTAAATATGTTGAAACAATATACATAGATATAACTTGTAGCGATTATATCTAGTGTTGGTTTTAGCATATTAATATCCTTCTATATAGTGATTGTATTTATTTTGTAGCGGAATAAATACTTGACTGTATGTAACGAATTCTTTTATACATCTTAATTATCAATTTTAAAATGATATAGAAAGACTAAACAAGAACATTTGAATTTGTTTTAGAAAAAACTATTTTTAGCCTATTACTTTCTAAGTAATAGGCCTTTTTTATGTTTAATTATTTTTAAATTGATAAGGCATTCAATGAATAAAAAAAGCATTCATACCTAAAATGGAATGAATGCTTGACGTTATTAAATATAATTGCATTATTAGTGAATATAATTATAAGAAGCAGCTTGACTAGCTGAGATGGTACGTGATGTTACAACACCTACACCGTGGCCATAGTTCATTTCTGAAACAGTAATTGAACCATTGCTGTTGACACTCTCAACATAGGCAACGTGACCAAATGCACCTTGTGAAGTTTGTAAAATCGCACCTTGTGAAGGTGAGTTATTTACTGTATATCCTGCTGAAGCGGCAGCGTTTGCCCAGTTATTAGCGTTACCCCAAGTAGAGCCGATTTTTCCACCAACTTTATCATATACATAGTATGTACATTGACCTGAAGTATATAAGTTACCACCTGCTGAAGATGCGTTTGATAATGACACACCATTTGAAGATGGAGCAGAAGTTGTTGTTACATGTACGTTACGACTTGTTGAAGAATAGTTAGCACCTAAGCCACCAGTTTGGTTATTAGAATTACTATAATTACTGCTATTGTAATTATTATTTGAGTAGTTACCGTAACTATAATTGTTATGAGAATTTAAACGATCTGGGCTCCAGTTACCTTTCCAAGTATAGTGGTAATCTCCTTGTTGATCGATAGTGTATGAGTAACTATATGAAGTTGGATCATTTGGATTATAACCACCATTATTTTGTTCTGCTGCGTGAGCATCGTTGTGTGCAAAAGCGAAAGTAGCGATTCCCGCAGTTGCGATTGTAGCTGTAGCGATTTTTTTCATTGTTAAATATCCTCCTGAGAATTAAATTATCTTTTTTATTTAATAGTCATGTGACCAATGAGTTACTAATTTCTTTCGTTCTTTTTTAACGACAAGCAATACTTTATCAGAAAAAAGTATGCTTGTGTGGCTTGTTAACGTTTTGTAATTTTTTGCTAATATTGTTACACGGTTTGTTATAATCCAACATTTTAGTCGAATCTGTTGGAAAACGATTATGACGGCATTTTATTTTTGTTTGAATTAAAAAACATATTTTGTTGTTACAACACTGTAAATTTACAGAAAATTCTTTAAAGCAAATGTATTTAAATATTTATTGAATTATATATTGAATAAACTAGATGATGTTTGCCTGTTCAATAAATCGTTTGTGTGGATATTGAAAGATTTATTAAGGATATTAATCGAAAAATATTAGGTAAAGCTATTTAAATTAAAAAGAAAATTGATATAATATTAATCTAATTTGCTACAGCTAAAAATTTAAAGATTGTATAATTAAGAATGAAATATAGATGTTGTCTAGTTAAATTTAGTTTTAACAATCGGGGAGAATTTTAATAAACAAAAACACAATACTACATCGTGAGGCAGACATATGAGAGAGAATTATTCGATACGTGTTTTTAATCAATTAGCTATTAAAACAACTAAAGCATTAAATGTAAGAGTATTCTATTGTTTACAAGGTAAGAGTGAGTTAACTATTAATTTGAACAAGTATGAATTAATTAAAGATGAAATTGCATTCGTACTTTTAAATGATACATACTCATATAAAAGTGAAAATGATTCAATTTGCTGTGTTATTGATATACCTTATGATTCATATCTTAGAATTGCGAATAACTCAATGTTATCTAATGGTCTAAAAATAAATAAAAATGAGCAAGAAAGAGTTAAATTTTGGATAATAAAGTTATTGGAATTACATACTCTAAAAAAAGCTTACAAAACAGAGGCCAATAAATTAATTCTGTATTTAATTGTTGAACTAAGTCATTTTGAGAATACTGACCACCCATTTAATCAAAAAATGTACATTTCAGAAGAAGTTCATGAATATTTAGTTAATCACCATGAAAATAAAATAAATAAGCAAGACTTAGCTAATGCAGTTCAGTTATCTAATCAAACACTTACAAGTATGTTTAAAGAAACGCCCTTTCAAACATTTAACCAATACCTTAACCATCTACGTTTAAAGTTTTGTCTAAATGATATTTTAACTACACGTCGACCTATAGAAGAGATAGCAATTGATCATGGCTTCCACCATTATTCTCGATTTATACAATTATTTAAAGATACTTATGGTAACACACCTAAATTAATTAGAAGAGATTATATAGCAACGTCTATCTTCCAAAATAAATCTGAAGAAATTGATTTAAATCGACATATTCTAAAGTCTCTAAGTGAATTCAGAGAAGAAACTTCACTTGAAATAGAAGAGCATACAATTAAAGTGGCAGAAAGTAACAATATATATCAATCACCGGACTTTTATATTGAACATATTAACAATAATTATTTTGACCAATGTTCATTTCTAAACATGAAAAGAGCACTAAATATCAATAAAGGAAATGTACATTATATAGTAGATTTAAATTATAAAGATATATTTAAAGATAGAGAGTCGTTTATAAAAGAGTTGTTACAACTTCTTCAATTTATATCTGATTTAAATATGCATCCTATATTTAAAGTATCAACTTCAAGGCCAGATGTATTTAACTCAACAGAGAAAATGTCATTTCATCAAGCATTGGAAGTATTATTTATATTTTTGCGTCAATTTAATCATTTTCAATTAGGGTTTTTAATAGAAGAAGTTAAGTGTAGTTTAATCCACCAGTTACAACAATCTATTAATAAGTATTTTGATGATTATCAATTGATTTATCGAGTAAAACCTGGCCAATATGAAGAGTTAGGTTTAGCGCGAATAGTAAATTATGTGGATAAAATAATGATACCGATTAACTTATTAGAGGACCTCGATATTCACCAGTCTAAAATAATTATTGAAGTAGACCAATTAATAAAAAATAAGGAAAAACTACTAAATATACAAACAATTGATTATATAAGATTATTAATGAATCAATATGATAAAGTGAGTGGTTTATCGTTACCTTATTTAGAAAAATATGTGGTAGTTAATATAGCTCAACAAGAGCCGAATGCATTCCAGTTAGTATCTTATGTAATCAGTATGTTAAACCAACTGAGAGGCGAAATAGTTTATAGAAATAACCAGATAGTAATGACTCGATATAAACACGAGTATCAAGTAATTACATATTTTTTAAATATCAAATCAAAGATGAATGTGAATCAATATCGATTAATTTTTTCAGATATTAAACAACTCAACCATGCAGAGGTAGAGTATTTCGATATTCAAAGGTATGCGATAAGTGAGAACAATAGTCTGGACAATCTAATGCTTTATCATCAACACCATTGGTTAGCAAAATTAAATTTCAAAGAAATTTCAACATCTTCGATAGAAATTCCTAAAGATAGTATTGCCCATATTAAATTTCTTATTTCATTGTAGAGCGTGGTTGGTTGCTAAGAGAGGATTGTCATCATATGCATCAACAGAAGATTAAAAGTTTTCTAGCTCACTTTGTATTAGATCACATTTCGATAGAATATTTGAGAGTTTCCTATAATTTAACGGTGGAACAATTAAAATTATTACAATTCATATACCATTTTACTGAGAAACATAAAGAAGGATTAAGTTTGAATGCTATTATCTTTTATAGAAATTATTCAAAAAACCATCTTCTTAAATTAATAAATCAACTATATGATTTTAATTGGCTCACTAAAAAACGTGATCCGCTTGATCAACGACGATTAATTATTTGTCTATCAGCAGTGCAACATGAAAAAATAGCCCTTATGTTTGAGGATTTTAAATCATTTTTAGAATTAAAATCTAAATCCATCGCTTACATTAATCAACATACTGCACTTCCTTATTATTTAAATTGTCATGACCAATTTGAAAGCATTGAAAAAGTGCCGTTTCAAGACCAGTTATCTTTAGAAGAATTATATATATTAGGGCTACTGATTATTAGTAATGAACCATCCACTTATAAAAATATTAAAGCTCATTTATTAAAAGGGGTTGTTACAGTCAGCCCTATTATCAAAAAATTGTATGCCAAAGGATATATTAATAAAAGTAGAAGTACTGAAGATGAGAGAAATATTGTTTTAAGTGTTAATGAAGAAAAAGTGGACTACATTAAATCAACCATTAGTGAATGTTACAATAGCTTGGAAACGGGAATAGAACGACTATAAAACAAAATTGATTTGATAAAGTAAGGAGAATAGATAATGATTTTAGATAATGTAAATCCGGACGATTTGTTCCCAACAGAAAAGAAAGGACCTTCTGTTTTAGGTATCATTGAATACAATGTACAGGGGCAAAGTGAATTTGAAGGGGCATTCATTGCTACTAATGAACGTTTGATTATGAATGTAGATATGAATGGTCAATTCTATTATAGAAATATTAGATATGATGAAGTAAATCAAGTGGAATTTGATGGCAAAGATATTATGTTTGAATTTAATATCGGTAAAGTGCCTATGAAACAAATTAAAACTGAAGATGTTCAAGCATTTGTAGATTATGTTAAACAGAAAATTCAATAACTAGTATATGCTCAGTTATTCATTAATACTCCAAAATATTGGTATGCTTATGAACAGTAAAGAATAGTAAACAATAAAAACCACTCTTGTCGACTATGCGATAAAGCTAATTAAACTGATAGGAATTATATAAAATTTTAAAATTACTATGATGCAATTAGTGTTATATAAATTGGATTATAATTTTTAATTACATCAAATTCACTTATATAAATGTATAGGTTAAGAAATAAATCTATAAATGCATTTTGTAGTAATAAAAATATTGAATTTTTATACCTATTTGTTTAAAATGTATTTTGTAACATGGGCGGAGAAATTTTCGGTTAGATAAAATACATGTGAACCTTGCTACAACAAGATGTGCATCAGAGGAGTGGTTTTAATATGGGAAAAATCAAAGATATCAATGATTTGGTCAATGCTACATTTCAAGTAAAAAAGTTTTTCAGAGATACTAAAAAGCAATATAATTTAAATTATGAAGAAATTTATATTCTTAATCACATTTTAAAAAGTGAATCTAACGAAATCTCTTCTAAAGAAATTGCTACATGTTCAGAATTTAAACCTTATTATTTAACTAAAGCATTACAAAAATTAAAAGACTTGAATTTATTATCAAAAAAACGAAGCGTGCATGATGAAAGAACAGTTATTGTATTTGTAACAGCGGAGCAACGAGAGAAAATTAAAAAATTAATTGTTGAATTAGAACAATATATTTAAAAAATACTAGAGAACTGAAGTTTCATGTGTGTTTTAAGGATGAAGATTTCTAAAAAAAGACTAGGTCTACTATCGGAATAGTATGCCTAGTCTTTTAATGTGAATAATAGTTAATATTTTCTTAAAAATTCTATTTCGCGCTGATAAAGTACTTGAGCGATATATGATTGAACTTTCGTTAATATTTTTTCGATAGTTTGTGTACGATTCGCTAAAATACGTATTGCAAGTCCGTGTGTGGGTAACTGTGTAATGCCTAATCTACAATTCAATTCATTTTCATAATGCGATACTTGTTTATAAATATCATCAATAAGATTCTGATTTACTTCTGGATGAATAAAATAAGCTGAGCCTAAATGTGTATAGTCTTCCATATAGCCTATTGAACTAAGTTGATTTTTCTCAGGGTTTAATAGCATATTATCATATGTGACTAACTCGTCTTCTACGTATATTTCATTAATTAAGTGCATATATTGATAAGTGAAATCATGATCGTCTGAAGAATAGCCAGGCGTTAGAATATCTGTGTAAAACATAGAACTTTCAGCTTCTAAACGAAACGTATTATGTTGATAGAATTTTGCATTTTCATAAGCGATAATTGGATCGGCTACAAATTCCATATAAGAGTGATTCGCCAAATTAAAAGATTGATATTGTTCTACGCGATCATTTAGTGTCTTGTATATTTTTGTGGCGCCTTGGGATGTCAAGGTAACTTGGGCGTTTTCTTCAAGATTTATGTTTAGACGATACCGATCTCCATCTAAATAGCCACCACCGACGTTAACAATATAAAATGTTGGAATTGTAGATTGATTAAGATACACAGGACGAAGGACTTTCAGTGCTTTCTCAAAAAAGATATTTCGAGCAACGGAACGATGCCCGTTATTAAAGACTGTTAAGTCGAGTTCTCCTGTCCATTTAGATTGTGCCATTAAGCTAATCCTTTAAGTAGTGTATCTCGCTCAATCCATTCAATCACTTCATCTAGACCTTCATCCGTTTTCAAATTAGTGAAAGCGAAAGGGCGGTTACGACGAAAGACTTTCGTATCTTCTGCCATTTGTTCTAACGAAGCACCAACATAAGGAGCTAAATCTGTTTTATTTATAATGAAGAAATCAGATTTAATCATTCCTTGTCCGCCTTTGCGAGGAATTTTCTCACCTTGAGCCACATCAATAATATAAATTGAAAAGTCTACAAGTTCAGGACTAAAAGTAGCTGCTAAATTATCGCCACCAGATTCAATGAAAATGAGTTCAATGTCATCATTGCGTTCTAATAATTCATCAATAGCAGCAAAGTTCATAGAAGCAT
The DNA here is from genome assembly GCF_000692055.1 of Staphylococcus sp. TE8. Classification (NCBI taxonomy): domain Bacteria; kingdom Bacillati; phylum Bacillota; class Bacilli; order Caryophanales; family Staphylococcaceae; genus Staphylococcus; species Staphylococcus sp. TE8. The sequence goes on along the minus strand of NZ_JMGB01000002.1, from coordinate 92,200 downwards.
CTTCACGGATTGCAGTATGCGGGCAACCACCTGTTTCTACACCGATAATTCTATCTTCAGGTAGCACACCGCTATTGACTAATATTTTTTCATCTTCTTTAGTGTAAATATCGTTAGTTATGACACCGATACTCATTTCTTGAGATAGACGTTTAACAACTTTTTCTATTAATTGAGTTTTACCTGCACCTACAGGTCCTCCAATTCCAATTCTAATTGGTTCAGCCATAAAATATGCCTCCTATGATATAAATATTCTCACATTCACGTTTTCATGTTCCATTTGGTTTAGTTCTAATCCTGGAGCAGTCATACCAAAATCAGATTCTGCTAGCTCTAATATGTGTTGACGTGTTTTTTCGATATATGGAATCATGTTCGTTACGACTTTTTGTCCGGCAGTTTGACCAAGAGGGATAGCTCTAACAGCGTTCTGAGTTAAACTAGATACGTTTTGGTATAAATAATAATCTATGATTGTGTCAATGTTCATTCCTAAATGATGACCTAAAATAGTAAAGCATATCGCAGGATGTAGCTTTGCTTTTTTTAGATTCATTTGTTCATGATACCACTGGATCCACGGTGCATCATAAAGTTCCATTGCCAATTTAACCATTCTCGTGCCCATTTGTTTCGTACCAACTCGAGTTTCTTTAGGCACACTTTGAACAAATATTTTTTTATCGATGTCCAAAATTTTTGTCTGATTATTATTTTCTAAAGCATCGTATACAATTCGCATTGCCAAACCATCTGAATAAGTCAACTGTTCATTTAAAAAGAGTGTAAGCCACTGTGTAAATGATTCAGCATCATGTACCGTCTGTCGTTGAATATAAGTTTCAAGACCAAATGAGTGACTAAATGCACCAGTCGGAAGTTGAGAATCACAGAACTGAAAAAGTCTTAGATGTTGATGATCAATCATGAGAATGTCCTATATGTCTAAATGCTTGATTTACCTTTCTATCTTCATGACTAAAAGGAATACCTAATTGCTTAAGTAAATCTTCAACTAAATAGTCATATTGAACTAACATTTCAGTATCTGTAAATTGTGCTGGAAGGTGACGATTTCCGAGTTGATGTGCAATATCTCCCATCTCTTTAAGATTTCTAGGTTTAATTACTAATAAATCTTCAGAGTTTACGTCGACCACAATCATATTTGTTTCATCTTGGTATAAGATATCGCCGTATTGTAAATCAATCGGTTGTTTTAATCTGATACCTATTTCATTACCGTGATCAGTTTTGACACGTTGAATTCTTTTTACTAAATCAGAGTTCTCTAAGTAAACTTTTTCAATGTGTTTTTGTTTCTCTTCAGGAGATAAATTCGCAATGTTGCCTTGAATTTCTTCGATAATCATTTGTATGCCTCCTAGAATAAGAAGTATCTTTGAGTTAATGGTAGTTCAGTAGCAGCTTCACTAGTGATTTTTTCACCATCTACAAATACTTCATAGGTTTGTGGATCTACATCTAATTTAGGTGTAGCATTATTATTTTTCATATCTGCTTTAGATAACTGACGTATATTTTTAACAGGACGAACCACACGTTGTAAATTTAATTGACGGGATATACCATTTTCGTAAGCAGTGTTTGATACAAAAGTCATTGCTGTATGAGTGATGTTACCACCGTATTGACCATACATTTTACGATATTTTTGTGGTTCTGAGGTTGGTATAGAACCATTGGCATCACCGTTCACAGCTGAATTAATTAGACCACCCTTAACGATGAGTTCAGGTTTAACACCGAAGAATGCTGGGTCCCATACGACAAGGTCGGCAAATTTACCCGGTTCAATTGAACCAACGTAATCTGAAATACCATGAGTGATAGCAGGGTTAATTGTATATTTAGCAATATATCTTTTAATACGATTATTGTCGTTATATTCAGAGTCACCTTCTAGTAATCCGCGTTGCTCTTTCATGCGGTGGGCAACTTGCCAAGTACGAATAATCACTTCACCCACACGTCCCATTGCTTGTGAGTCAGAACTAATCATACTGAATACGCCCATATCTTGAAGTACGTCTTCGGCCGCAATCGTTTCTTTACGAATTCTTGAATCTGCGAAAGCAATATCTTCAGGTATAGAAGCATTTAAATGATGGGTAATCATTACCATATCTAAGTGTTCATCTACAGTATTATGTGTATAAGGTAGGGTAGGATTCGTAGAGGACGGTAAAATATTTGGATAAGCAGCGGATTTAATTAAGTCTGGAGCATGTCCGCCACCAGCACCTTCAGTATGGTACATGTGTAACACTCTATTTTTAACAGCTGCCATCGTATCTTCCATAAAGCCAGCTTCGTTTAACGTATCCGCATGAAGTGCGATTTGGATATCAAATTCGTCTGCGACATCTAATGCATGACTTAATGCTGAAGGCGTAGCACCCCAGTCTTCGTGTACTTTAAGACCGATTACACCAGCATGAATTTGTTCAATCAGCGCTGTATGATTTACGGCCTGACCTTTACCAGTAAATCCTACATTAATAGGGAGTTCTTCTGCGGCTTCTAACATACGATGTATATGCCATGGGCCTGGAGTCACAGTAGTTGCTTTAGTACCTTCAGATGCACCAGTACCACCACCAATATGTGTAGTAATACCGCTCTCAAGGGCTACTTCAGCTTGTTCCGGATTGATAAAGTGTACGTGTGTATCTATACCTCCGGCTGTAACGATTTTACCTTCTGCAGCGATAATGTCAGTGTTTGAACCAATAATAATATCTACATTATCCATAATATCAGGATTGCCTGCTTTACCAATTTTGAAAATGTAGCCATTTTTAACGCCAATATCTGCTTTGACAACTTTGTCATAATCGATAATTAGGGCATTCGTTAATACAAGATCTGCTACGTTTCTATCATCTCGGGTTACATTCGGATTTTGTGCCATCCCATCGCGAATTGATTTACCACCACCGAAAGTAGCTTCATCACCGAAATTAGCATAGTCTTTTTCAACTTGTGCGAAAAGGTTTGTGTCTCCTAATCTCACTGAATCACCAACGGTAGGACCGTATAAGCTTGTATACTGAGATTGTGTCATTTTAAAACTCATTATTGCTTACCACCTTTTTTATTCGCATTTTGTTCGCCTTCATCACCGAAAATGCCAGCATTTTCGTCATTTTCACCAGTTGGACGATAGACGCGTTCTTCGTCTATATCACCATTGACCAAACCGCGGAAACCAAAGATTTTACGATGACCAGCATATTCAACAAGTTGAACTTCCTTTTCGTCACCAGGTTCAAATCTAACAGCAGCTCCAGCAGGGATATCTAAATGCTTTCCATAAGCTTTTTCGCGATCAAATGCTAAAGCTTTATTAGCTTCAAAGAAATGAAAATGAGAACCAACTTGGATAGGTCTGTCACCTGTGTTCTTTACTTCAATAACAGTTTCAGGATGATGTTTATTGATTTCTATTTCTGTACTTTTAACTTTTATTTCACCAGGAATCATTATATAGTCCTCCTTAAACTATCGGATGATGGACAGTAATTAATTTAGTTCCATCTGGAAATGTTGCTTCGATTTCAATTTCTTTTATCATACTTGCAACACCGTCCATGACATCGTCTTCATTTAAAATCGTTTTGCCATAGCTCATTAGTTCAGCAACAGTTTTACCATCTCTTGCTCCTTCAAGTAGTTCATCACTAATCAAAGCAAGTGCTTCAGGATGATTGAGTTTAAGGCCTCGTGCTTTACGGCGACGAGCAACTTCTGCAGCCACAACTATCATTAACTTATCTTGCTCTCGTTGTGTGAAATGCAAAAATAATCCCTTCTTTCAAAAAAATTTGCCTTGCAAAATTAATCTTAGAACGATTTAATTGAATAAACAAGTAATGCGGTAAGATAATTTTGTTATTTTAATAAAGATGTTTTACAATTAGTGTACAAATAACATCGAATATAATTTTTATCTAATATTTAAAAATATTCTATTAGAAAAAGGATTATTAATATTTAAGATATTTTATTTTAGCACTAGAATATACTTAAAATTTTTAAGAATTAAGGTGAAAGAATTGAAAACAATTGAAGTAATATTGAAAAATATCGCTCAGGTATTATTGATTAATAGTAAATGGACTGGTTTATTAGTATTGATTGGTTTATTTGTTGCGAATTGGAAAGTGGGTTTAAGTGCACTTCTTGCTAGTAGTATTGCTTACTTACTTGCACCGTATATGAACTACTCACAAGAAGAAATTGACAATGGGTTAGCAGGATTTAGTCCGGTACTAACTGCTATAGCATTAATATTATTCATAGACAATAATTGGAGTGGTGTATTAATTACGTTAATTGCAACAATATTAACACTACCTATGGGTTCAGCAATTAGAGAATTTCTGAAACCATATGGTGTATCTATGCTAACTTCACCTTTTGTCATTATGACTTGGATTACTGTATTAATACCTGGACAAGTTAAACATTTAACTACTGAACTAGATATCATTCCTGGTCATATTAAAAAAGCGTCATTTGATCTTGGGAATGAACATATCCAATTTTTTAAATCTCTTATAGAAGGGTTTAGCCAAGTATTTCTTGTACCAAATTTTATAGGTGGTTTATTTATCCTAGTTGGTATATTTATAGGTTCTAGGAAGGCTGGCATTTACGCAGTTATTGCTAATCTTGTGGGTTTCGTCATCGTTGGATTATTAGGTGGTAATTATACAGACATCAATGAAGGTTTATTCGGCTATAATTTAGTTTTAACGGCAATTGCACTAGGTGTTACTTTTAAAACAACGATGAATAGCTATTTGGTTACAGGTTGTGGTGTATTGTTAACAGTATTTATACATCTTGGATTAAATACGTTGCTTGAACCTTTTGGTTTGCCTGCATTAACCATGCCGTTTATTTTAGCAACGTGGTTGATGCTGTTTGCAGGAGAGAAACATCGCACTTAAATTATTTTGCTGAAAATGTAGTTCGATTTAGGAAAGTTGTTCGCTAAGTTAAGTGTTAAATATTAATTACGTGATGTAGAAGATGAAGCCTTGGATGATACAATTTGGAAATCATTCAAGGCTTTTTTAGAGAGTTCGGAAATATATTTTAATCGTGAGAAACATTTTCAAAAAGGAGACTTTCAAATATAAAAGTCGAGTGTTAAACTAGGATTAATTAAAAGGGAATGTATTTGAGGTGAGAGAAGTGGTACAGTCGTTTCTAGTACGCACAGAAATTCAAAAAAGATGGATCGCAAAGTTTAAACAAGTGGAAGATATATTTAAACAACGAGCTGCGGAAAATGATATTCAAGGTCAATTTCCATTTGAAAATATAAAATGGTTAGTCGATGAGGGATATACTAAATTGACTTTACCTAAAGAGTACGGTGGAGAAGGTGCAACAATAGAAGATATGGTCATCTTACAAAGTTATTTAGGTGCAATAGATGGCGCAACGGCTTTATCAATTGGATGGCATCTCAGTGTGGTTGGTCAAATATATGAACAAAATATGTGGGAGCAAAGTATGCTCAATACACTTGCGAATGAGATTGTAAATGGAGCGCTAGTTAATCGTGCTGTTAGCGAAGCAGAAACCGGTAGTCCTACTAGAGGTGGGCGGCCAGGTACACATGCTGTTAAAGAAGACAATGGTTATGTGCTAAATGGAGTTAAAACATTTACCTCAATGAGTAAAGCATTAACGCATTACATTGTTGGAGCTTATGTAGAAGAGCTCGATACAGTTGGATTCTTCTTAGTACCTCGAGAATTTGATGGCGTTGAAGTTGCTGATAATTGGAATATGGTAGGAATGCGTGCCACTGAAAGTCATGACTTAGTTCTTAATGATGTTCATATACCATACGAGTATTTTGTTGAAGCTAGTCGTAAACCTCAACCGAATGGGTGGATTCTTCATATACCAAGTTGTTATTTGGGTATTGCGCAAGCTGCTCGAGATTATGCAGTTCATTTTGCGGAAAATTATAGCCCCAATAGCATCGAAGGAACAATAGCAGATTTGCCGACCGTTCAACAGAATTTAGGTAAAATGGAAAGTTTATTATTGTCGGCGCGCCATTTCTTATGGAGTACTGCACAAGGTTACCAAATATATGAAGAAGATGCGCAAATTTGGAATGTAACTTCAGCTAGTAAGGTAATGGTGATGAATCAAGGGATGGAAGTCATAGATTTAGCAATGAGAATCGTTGGAGCTAAAAGTTTAGAGATGGATCGACCGTTGCAACGTTATTATAGAGATATGAGGGCTGGATTGCATAATCCTCCTATGGAAGACATGGCTTATACGAATATTGCTAAAAGTATTACAGGTAAGATGTAAGGGGTGTCTTAATACAACATGTTATCGTTCTCGGATAACATGTTGTTTTTTTAATTTTTAAAAATACGAATTTAATAAACTATTGTAAAACTACAATGATTTTCGTATAATTAATATCGAAATTGATAATCGTTATCACTTAGGAGGGAACTATGAGAAAATTATTATTACCTTTAATAGTCTTAGTCCTAGTATTAGCAGCATGCGGAAACAACTCAGGAAACAGTTCGAAGGACTCAGATAAAAAGGCAGAAACTAAGTCATATAAAACAGATGATGGTAAAACAATTAAAATACCTAAAGATCCAAAACGTATTGCAGTTGTTGCACCTTCATACGCAGGTGGAATTAAAAAATTAGGTGGAAATATCGTTGCAGTAAGTAATCAAGTTGATCAAAGTCATATTTTAAAAGATAAATTTAAAGGTGTTACTAAAGTGGGAGACGACGATGTTGAAAAAGTTGCCAAGCAAAAACCAGATTTAATCATCGTTTTAGATCAAAATAAAAATATTAAAAAATATAAAAAAATTGCAGCTACTGTACCTTTCAATTACCAAAAGCATAAATACCTAGAGCAACAAGAGGAATTAGGTAAATTACTTGGTAAAGAAGACGAAGTTAAAAAATGGGAAAAACAGTGGAAAGAAAAAACAGCTAAAGACGGTAAAGAAATCAAGAACAAGATAGGTAAAGATGCTACAGTTTCAATCTTCGATGAATTTGATAAAAAATTATATACATACGGTGATAACTGGGGCCGTGGTGGCGAAGTATTATATCAAGCATTCGGATTAAAGATGTCTAAAGGTCAAAATGATTTAACTAAAAAAGCAGGTTGGGCAGAAGTAAATCAAGAGCAAATTGAGAAAGTTGCAGGGGATTATATCGTGTCAACAAGTGCCGGTAAATCTACTCCAGGTTATGAAAAAACAAATATCTGGAAAAATTTACCTGCAGTTAAAAAAGGCCACATTGTTAAGGTAAAAGCTGAAACTTATTGGTATAATGATCCTTATACGTTAGACTTTATGCGTAAAGACTTGAAGAAAAAATTAATGGATGCAAAATAATATTCAAAAACGGGAATTAACGAATATCAATTGGTTATATAGCAGGTTGCTACAATAGTGGCAACCTGTTTTTAATACACTATGAGAATTTTGATAAAATAATAATTAAGAATGGAGGAGAGATAATTATGACTAAAGTTTATTTTAACCATGATGGTGGAGTTGATGATTTAATTTCTTTATTTTTATTACTGCAAATGGAAGATGTTGAATTAATTGGTGTGAGTACAATTGGAGCCGACTGTTATCTTGAACCTTCATTGAGTGCATCAGTAAAAATTATTAATCGATTTTCTAATCAATCGATACAAGTTGCACCATCTTACGAAAGAGGTAAAAATCCATTTCCTAAAGAATGGAGAATGCACGCCTTCTTTATGGATGCATTACCAATTTTAAATGAAAGCCAAACGCCTAAACGAGCTAATGAAAGTAACTATGAAGCTTATGAAGATATAATCCAAAAAGTAAACGCAAGTACTGAAAAGGTGACATTACTCTTTACTGGTCCACTTACCGACTTAGCTAAAGCGATGCGTCATGATCAATCATTCCTATCAAATGTAGAAAAATTAGTATGGATGGGTGGAACTTTTCTAGATAAAGGCAATGTTGAAGAACCAGAACACGATGGCACTGCAGAATGGAATGCGTTCTGGGACCCTGAAGCGGTTAAAACGGTGTTCGATAGTAATCTTAAGATTGATATGGTAGCTTTGGAAAGTACAAATCAAGTGCCTTTGACATTAGATGTGCGCCAAAAATGGGCGGACGAGAGAGAATTTGTAGGGATTGATTTTTTAGGAGTAAGTTATGCTGCAGTACCACCATTAACGCATTTCGTTACAAATTCTACATACTTTTTATGGGATGTTCTAACAACTGCATATGTTGGTATGCCTAAACTAGTAAAATCAGTAAAAATGAATGTTAATGTAATAAGTCATGGGCCGAGTCAAGGAAAGACATACAAAGATGATAACGGGCGTAAAGTGAATGTAGTTAATTATGTTGAACATAATGCGTTTTTCGATTATATTTCTTATTTAGCGAAAAAAGCTTAATAAGTAGAATTAATAATTTCAGGATATGTAAACTTTTTATTTATTAAAGTTTACATTGGTGTTATAATCATTCTCATGTAAGGAGGATGAACAAGTGAGTACAAAGAATTTAGTTTTTACAGCTTTGATGACTGCCATTATTTGCATTTTAGGATTAGTACCTGGTGTGCCTTTACCGTTTATGCCGGTACCAATTGTGTTACAGAACATTGGTATCTTTTTAGCTGGGATCATATTAGGGCGTAAAATGGGCGCATTGAGTGTGATTGTCTTTTTATTATTAGCTGCCACAGGTTTACCAGTTTTATCCGGAGGACGTGGAGGAATAGGTGTATTTGTTGGCCCATCAGCAGGATTCCTATTTTTATATCCATTTATAGCTTACTTTATTGGATTAATTAGAGACCGTTATTATGGGAAAATTAATTTCCTTATACTCTTCGTCACTACATTAATTATCGGGGTTCTAGCATTAGATATCATCGGTACTATCATTATGGGATTCATTATACATATACCGATTTCTAAGGCATTTTTACTATCATTTACATTTATGCCTGGAGATATTATTAAAGCTATTATATCTAGCTTGATTGGTGCGACCATCTTAAATCACACTCGTTTTAAAAGTTTGATACAATAACATTAATATATATCAAACTTTGCGAGGTAGAAATCTATGACTCACATCACGTTAAATGATATCTATGTCGATGGTGTGAAATATTCAGAAGACAACCGTAAAATCATTTATTTAACGCCGGGACATCCACTTAAATTTGATAGTAATACATGGATCTATAAAAAAATGCCCACAATAAGTCAATGGACAGAAGATTTGAAAGAACAACAGGAATATCATCTTAAACAAGGTTCAAATCATTTGTCGTTTTATTTTCCTGAAAATGAAGTTCTTAGTAAACAATGGTTAGATATTATTAGACAACAAGGTTTTGAACTAGGTATTTTGGAATTGTATGCAATAGAGGCTAATGAACTAAGGCAATTGCCTCAAAATAATCAAGTGATAATTCAGCAAGTGACAAAGCAAAACATTGATGATTATGTATATATTCATAACTACTTTGCTCTACCTTTTGGAGAACAGTATGCCAAAGAAAGTGCAAAGCAAATCAAGGAATGCTTCTTGTCAGATGGAAAAAATAGGTTAATTGCGTACTTAGGGAAAAAGCCTGTTGGAATTGTTGATTTAATTATTACATCACATACGGTGGAAATAGATGGATTAGGTGTGATGGAGCAATACAGACATAACGCTATTGGTTCATCAATTCAATCGCACGTCGGTAAATTAGCTAAAACCAAGCCAGTAATTCTTGTCGCAGATGGTGAAGATACAGCTAAGGATATGTACATAAAGCAAGGTTATACATATTTGGGTTTTAGGTATCAAATTTTAAAAGAAAACATCTAATAAAAAGGCTAGTGAATTTAGGAAAAACAAATTTCCTATATTTCACTAGCCTTTTATACGTTCTGGATGGCTATAAATATTAAAGTTACCATCTCTAATAAATCCAATTGCTGTAATGTTTAAGTCTTTCGCTAATTGCACAGCTAATGTTGTTGGGGCTGATTTAGAAAGTATCACACCTACGCCAATTTTTGCTGCTTTAATTAATATTTCAGAAGAAATACGACCGCTAAATATTAATACCTTATCTCTTACCGAAATATGTCTTTGTATACAATAACCATATAACTTATCAAGTGCATTATGACGTCCAATATCTTGTCTATGTTCAAAAAAGGTATTACCATCACTAATTGCTGCGTTGTGTAAGCCGCCGGTTTGTTTGAAGATCACACTAGCACTTTGAAGTTGAGTCATCATCCTTAAAATCTGTTGAGGATGTAATTCGATTTTAGACATCGAAGTTTTAGCAATGGCGGCATCATTATGAAAGTAAAACTCACGACTTTTCCCACAACATGAGGCAATCATACGTTTCGTAGAATATTCAAAACGATCTCCCAATGATTTAGTTAATTCTACATGAGCAAACCCTTTACTATCATCAATTTGAATTGATTTTAATTCGTCTCTCTTTAGAATGGCTCCCTCTGAAGCGAGAAATCCTAGTACAAGTTCTTCCATATTGGTTGGGCTACAAATAATAGTAGCAAATTCTTCGCCGTTGACCATGATAGTTAAAGGGAATTCTGTAACATAAAAGTCTTCGGTTGCAAATAATTGCCCGTTTTCATATCTTATAATTGATTGATTACTCGAAACATCATTATTCATCTTGTTTTGCTCCCCATTTTAGTCATAATACAATCATAATGCTAAATATTAAAAATTTAAATGCTTTTGTTTATGTAAACTTTTTAATAATTAATGTAAGAACTATAAAAGAAAATGCTCATTCAAATGTTCTATTAATTGTAATTATTTTTCAAAAAAAGGACTTTTCAAGGTTCTCCTTCAGAGTATAATGTAAATAGAGTGGAGGGATTAGTTTATGAAAATAAAACATTTTTTAGTTGCTATGTTAGTTCTGTGTCTAGTGTTAGCAGGATGTTCGAACTCTAGCAATAGTAGTAAAGATAGTGATAAAAAAGATGAAAGCTCGTCTGATAATAGTAAAAAGCAAGAATTACAAATCTCTGCTGCAGCGAGTTTAACTGATGTTAGTAAAGCACTTGCGAAAGAATTTAAAAAGGATCACAATAACGCTGATATTAAATTTAATTACGGTGGTTCTGGTGCGTTAAGACAACAAATTGAAACAGGTGCTCCTGTAGATGTATTTATGTCTGCAAACACTAAAGATGTGGATCAATTAAAAGACAAGAAGAAAGCGCATGATACATATAATTATGCTAAAAATAAACTTGTATTAATTGGTGACAAGGATAAGAATTATAAATCAGTTAAAGATTTAAAAGATGGTGATAAACTTGCTTTAGGTGAAGTGAAAACTGTACCAGCAGGTAAGTACGCTAAACAATATTTAGAAGATAATAATTTATATAATTCAGTAAAAGATAAAATCATTAATGCCAAAGACGTTAAACAAGTATTGAATTATGTTGAAAAAGGTAATGCACAAGAAGGTTTTGTATATAAAACTGACTTATACAATCAAAAGAAAAAGACCGATAAAGTAAAAGAGATTGAACAAGTTAAATTAAGTAAACCAATCACTTATAAAGCTGGTGCAACTTCTGAGAAGAAACTAGCTAAAGAATGGATGAAATTCTTAAAATCTGATAAAGCTAAAAAAATTCTTAAAGAATACCAATTCTCGGCTTAAGGAGTATTAAACTATGCCTGATTTAACATCATTTTGGATATCATTACGTGTCGCGATTACAAGTACAATTATTGTAACAATTTTAGGAATATTTGTTTCCAAATGGTTATATAATAAAAAAGGGCATTGGGTAAAAATCCTTGAAAGTTTTATAATATTACCAATAGTACTTCCACCTACAGTACTTGGTTTTATATTATTAATAGTTTTTTCAACAAGAGGACCTATAGGTCAGTTCTTCACCAATATTCTACACTTACCAGTAGTTTTTACTTTGACAGGTGCAGTACTTGCATCTGTCATTGTTAGTTTTCCTCTAATGTATCAACATACAATTGGTGGATTTAGAATGATAGATAAGAAAATGCTAAATACTGCGCGTACAATGGGTGCAAGCGAAACTAAAATATTTTTCAAATTGATATTACCTTTATCCAAACGTTCTATATTAGCAGGCATTATGATGAGCTTTGCTCGCGCGATTGGTGAGTTCGGTGCGACGTTAATGGTGGCTGGATATATTCCTAATAAGACAAATACGTTGCCGCTTGAAATTTATTTCTTAGTTGAACAAGGTAAGGAAAATGAAGCTTGGCTATGGGTACTCGTTCTAGTCGCCTTTTCTGTAGTCGTTATTACTACGATTAATTTAATCAATCATGATAAATATAGGGAGGTCGATTAGATGTTGAAGATTCAATTAGAATACTTATTAAAAGATATCAATATCCGTGTCGACATTAATGATGAAATCCCTAAAATATATGCCATTCGAGGTCCGTCGGGAATAGGTAAAACTACTGTACTAAATATCATAGCTGGTTTAAAGAAAGCTGACCGAGCACTAATTAAAGTGAATAATCGTATCTTGACTGATACGGAAAATAAAATTAATGTCAAAATTCAACAACGTAATGTTGGATATCTATTTCAAGATTATCAGCTTTTTCCAAATATGAACGTGTATAAAAATATCACTTTTATGACTGAACCATCTGAGCATATAAATAATTTAATTCAGACACTAAACATTTCTCACTTAGTTACTCAATATCCAATGACTTTATCTGGTGGAGAAGCGCAACGTGTTGCATTAGCACGTTCATTAAGTACGAAGCCTGATTTGATATTACTTGATGAGCCTTTCTCAAGTTTAGATGATGTGACGAAGGATGAGAGTATTGCACTAGTGCAAAAGATATTTGATGAGTGGAAGATACCTATTATTTTTGTTACACATTCAAATTATGAAGCTAAGAAGATGGCACACGAAATTGTAAATATTGGCAATGAATAAATGATCATTAGCACCTCTTTCTATAATGGGAGAGGTGTTTGTGTGTATAAATTTTGTTACTTATAAAAATAGACATTATAATAGAAACAAATATTGATGAGAGGATATCCAATATGAATCAAGAACGTTATTCTAGGCAAATGTTATTTAAACATATTGGGCAAGAAGGACAAAGAAAGATTGAAAATCAACATGGCCTTATTATTGGAATGGGCGCATTGGGTACGCACTTGGCAGAAGGGTTAGTTAGAGCAGGCATTGGTAAATTAACTATAGTTGATAGAGATTATATTGAATATAGTAACTTGCAAAGACAAACACTTTACACAGAAAATGATGCACATGAAGCATTACCTAAAGTGATAGCTGCAAAGCACAGGCTAATTCAAATACGTAATGATGTCGTTATTGAGACATGGATAGAACATGTGGATTATCCTTTTTTAGAACAACATGGTAAAGAAGTAGATTTAATACTTGATGCGACTGATAATTTCGATACAAGACAATTAATCAATGATTTCGCTTATAAGCATCATATCCCTTGGATATATGGTGGAGTAGTTCAAAGTACTTACGCCGAGGCTACATTTATCCCAGAACAAACACCTTGTTTTAATTGTCTTATGCCTCAATTGCCTTCAGTAAATTTAACATGTGATACTGTAGGCGTGATTCAACCTGCGGTGACTATGACTACAAGTCTTCAATTAAAAGACGCATTAAAGTTGCTAACAGGTCATGACATTAAACCTCAGTTGACTTATGGAGATATATGGGAAGGTGATCATTATAGGATTGGGTTTAGTAAAATGCATCAAGATCAATGCCCGACATGCGGTAGTCGCCCTCATTTTCCATATTTAAATCAGGAACGCCAAAATTATGCCACACTTTGTGGGCGAGATACAGTACAGTATAAGAATAAAAATATTTCTCAGGAAATACTTACTACCTTTCTAGAACAGCATCATATACATTATCGCACGAATCATTATATGACTATTTTCAAATTTAGGGGTCATCGTATTGTTGCATTCAATGGGGGCAGGTTCCTTATTCATAATATGACTCAACCTCAACAAGCGATACAATTAATTAATCAATTGTTTGGATAATAAAGGAGGGAATTATCATGAACAATCATCAACATGAACATGTTCAATTAGAAAGAAATATTAATGTAGCAATACTAACTGTTTCTGACACAAGGGATTTCGATAGTGATAAAGGCGGGCAATTAGTTCAATCACTTCTAAAAGAGATTAATGTAAGTATAGAAGAACACCATTATAAGATTGTTAAAGATGATAAAAATGCAATTACATTACAGATAAAACAATGGTTAGAAGACAATGAAAATATAGATGTCATTATTACAACAGGTGGTACTGGTATTTCTCAAAGAGATGTTACGATTGAAGCGGTAAGACCACTATTAACTAAAGAAATAGAAGGATTTGGAGAATTATTTCGTTATTTAAGTTACACAGAGGATGTGGGTACACGCGCATTATTATCACGCGCTATTGGAGGCACAGCAAAAGATAAATTAATCTTTGCTTTACCTGGATCAACTGGGGCAGTCAAACTTGCAATTGAAAAACTAATTAAACCTGAATTAAATCACCTTGTTCATGAATTAACGAAATAATAGTGAATAAAGATTTAGGGATAGCAGGTAAACTACATTGATTTACATTACCATCCCTTATTTCAATCAACAATCAAGACATGAATGTATTTCTCATACTTTTCTTTGATAGTCACCAGACTTACCACCAGACTTAGATTCTAAATAGGTTTGACCAATGACCATCCCTTTATCGACTGCTTTAGTCATATCATAAACAGTTAAAGCTGTTGCTGATGCGGCAGTGAGTGCTTCCATTTCAACGCCCGTTTTACCAGTTGTTGAAACAATTGCAGTGATATTCAATATATAGTGAGATGATTGAGATGTATCCCATTCAAAATTGACATCTATACCTGTTAGAGGTAAAGGATGGCACATAGGTATAATTGTAGATGTGTTTTTAGCAGCCATAATTCCTGCTATTTGTGCAGTATTGAGTACATTACCTTTTTTATTAGTATTATCGATAATTTGCCTATAAATCGTTTCATTTACAGTAATACTTGAATGGGCACGTGCTTGACGTTTAGTTACTTCTTTGTCAGAAACATCAACCATCTTAGCGTTCCCTTGTTCGTTTATATGTGTAAAGTTATTCATACTATTCCTCCTAGCAGGATTTAGTATATCATGAAAATAATTTATTTTTGGAGATGAAAATATGCCAGTTGAAAAAAGAAATCCTATTCCAGTAAAAGAAGCGATTTCTCGCATAATGAAACAAAATGTGTCGATTCGTACTACGAAAGTGGATTTAGATGAAAGTTTGGGGCATGTTCTTGCAGAAGATATTGTTGCAACGTATGATATTCCACGTTTTAATAAGTCACCATATGATGGGTTCGCCATACGTAGTGAAGATTCTAAAGATGCTAGCGGTGAACATCGCATTGAATTTGAGGTTATCGATCATATAGGAGCGGGTTCAGTCTCAACTAAGACTTTAGGGAAAAATCAAGCGGTTCGTATTATGACTGGTGCGCGAATACCAGAGGGTGCTGATGCAGTTGTGATGTTTGAACAAACTATTGAATCTGAATCAACTTTTACTATACGTAAGCCGTTTGATCATCTTGAAAATATATCACTAAAAGGCGAAGAAACGACAACTGGAGATATCGTACTTAAAAAAGGACAACATATTAATCCTGGTGCGATTGCAGTATTAGCAACGTATGGCTATACACAAGTTCCTGTAACGATTAAACCAAGTGTAGCAATTATAGCGACAGGTAGTGAGTTGTTAGATGTAGAAGATGAATTAGAACCTGGTAAGATTAGAAATTCAAACGGACCTATGATTAAAGCGTTAGCTAAAAAAATTGGTTTAGAAGTAGGCACATATCAATTACAACAGGATAATTTGGAAAGTAGCATTCAAGTAGTTAAAGATGCTTTATCTCAACATGATATCGTCATTACTACAGGTGGTGTGTCAGTAGGTGATTTCGATTATCTACCAGAAATATATAAAGCGATAGATGCAAATGTCTTATTTAATAAGGTTGCTCAAAGACCAGGAAGTGTTACAACAGTCGCATTTAGTAATGGACAATATTTATTTGGTTTATCTGGGAATCCTTCAGCTTGTTTTACTGGTTTTGAATTATACGTTAAACCAGCTGTTAATAAATTGATAGGCGCAAGTGAGTGTTATCCTCAAATAATCAAAGCGACACTTATGGAAGATTTTACTAAGCCTAATCCTTTTACTCGTTTTATCAGAGCTAAAGCGACTTTAACACCTTCAGGTACTACAGTTGTCCCTTCAGGTTTTAATAAATCAGGTGCTGTTGTAGCGATTGCACATGCCAATGCGATGATTATGTTACCTAGTGGAACACGAGGATTCAAAGCAGGGCACACGGTGGATGTAATACTTACAGAATCCAATGCGTTTGAAGAGGAATTGTTGTTGTGATTATACAAATTGTAGGATATAAAAATTCAGGAAAGACAACTTTAATGGCACATGCGGTTTCATTTCTAAAAGAAAAGGGATTTACTGTAGCGACAATTAAACATCATGGCCATTTGGGTAATGATATTACACTGCAAAATGATGATGTTGATCATATGAAACATTTTAATGCAGGCGCTGATCAAAGCATTGTACAAGGTGAAACATTTCAACAAACAGTAACACGTATAAGTAAACAGAATCTTACTGATATTATTAAAGAATTTGTTACAATTGATTGTAATATCATCTTGGTAGAAGGTTTTAAAGAAGAACCGTTCAAAAAAGTTGTTGTATATAGAGATGATAGCGACTTAGAAATGTTATCTAAGCTAACCAATGTATGTTTCACTATCAATTTGAACGAATCAAATGTTTATGAAAAATTTGAGATTGCATTGTTAGAATTGATTAAGATAGAAGGATTGAAAAATTAATGAAGCAATTTGAAATCGTGACTGAACCGATTCAAACTGAGCTATACAGAGATTACACACTTAATGAACATCAAGGTGCAGTTGTGGTTTTTACTGGTCATGTTAGAGAATGGACAAAGGGAGTTCGAACAGAATATCTAGAATATGAAGCTTATACTCCTATGGCAGAGAAGAAACTAGCCCAAATTGGCGATGAAATTAAGCAACGTTGGCCCGGCACGATAACTACAATTGTGCATCGTATCGGACCGTTACAAATTTCTGATATCGCAGTGCTTATAGCGGTATCTTCACCACATAGAAAAGATGCTTATCAAGCAAATGAGTATGCAATTGAACGCATAAAAGAAATTGTTCCTATATGGAAAAAAGAAATTTGGGAAGATGGTGAAGAGTGGCAAGGCCACCAAAAGGGTACCCATCAAGAAGCGAAGAGGGGGAGAACATTATGAAAGTACTTTACTTCGCAGAATTGAAAGAAATTTTGAATCAATCATCTGAAGAGATAGATACTCAAAAAACGATGACAGTTCAAGAATTTGAAGCATATCTGTTTGAACAACATCCGGAAATTGAAAGTAAAAAATTTCAAGTCGCAGTGAATGAGGAGTTTGTCAGAAAAGATGATATTGTACAACCTCAAGATACTGTAGCACTTATTCCACCAGTTAGTGGAGGTTAAGTTTAGTGAAAGCAATGATATTAGCAGGTGGTCATTCTGAACGCTTTGGTAAACCTAAAGCATTTGCAGAAATAGAAGGGCAACCATTTTATAAAAAAATCATAAACACTTTGACTTCAACAAATATGTTTAACGAGGTTATTATTAGCACCAATGAACAATTAGCGCCTTTATTTGAACATCAAAACGTTGTTATTGACGATAATAATAGTAGAAATAAGGGCCCATTAGCAGGAATTTATTCAGTAATGAAACAATATTCTAATGAGGAATTATTTTTTGTAGTTTCAGTTGATACACCTATGATTACAAGTAAAGCTATAAGTGGATTATATCAGTTTATGATTTCTCATCTCATTGAGGATCACTTAGATATTGCGGCTTTTAAAGACGCAGAAACAAAAATACCCACGATTGCCTTTTATAGTCCGCATGCATTGAAAACGATAGAGGCAGCTTTGCAATCAGATGACTATAGTTTGCGACATGTGTACAATCAATTATCCACTGACTGGTTAGACGTTTCTGAAATTCATTCTCCTCATTATTGGTACGATAATATTAACTATCAGCAAGACTTGGACTCTCTAAAAACGAAGATAAGAAATTAAGGAGGCCCAAATATGGTAGTAGAGCAAATTAAAGATAAATTAGGCCGCCCTATACGTGATTTAAGGTTATCTGTCACAGATAGATGTAACTTTAGGTGTGATTATTGTATGCCTAAAGAGATATTTGGAGATGATTTTGTCTTTTTACCTAAAGAAGAGCTACTAACTTTTGAAGAAATGACTCGTATATCACGTATTTATGCTGAATTAGGTGTCAAAAAGATTAGAATTACTGGAGGCGAACCTTTATTACGTCGTAATTTATATCAATTGATTGAACAGCTCAATGAGATTGAGGGTATTGAGGATATTGGCTTAACGACAAATGGCTTGCTTTTAAAGAAACATGGCCAAAATCTCTATAATGCAGGACTCCGTCGCATCAATGTAAGTTTAGATGCGATTGACGATGAGGTTTTCCAAGCAATTAATAACCGTAATATTAAAGCTTCTACTATTTTAGAACAAATAGACTATGCAGTTTCAATCGGATTTCACGTTAAAGTGAATGTCGTCATACAAAAAGGTGTGAATGATGACCAAATCATACCAATGATAGACTATTTTAAAGATAAGCAGATTGAAATTCGATTTATAGAATTTATGGATGTTGGTAATGACAATGGCTGGGATTTTAGTAAAGTTGTTACCAAAGATGAAATGCTAAATATGATTGAAGAACATTTTAATATTGAGCCACTAGAACCTAAATATTTTGGAGAAGTTGCTAAATATTATAGGCATAATGATAACGGAGCGAAGTTTGGTTTGATAACTAGTGTGTCTCAATCATTCTGTTCTACATGTACTCGAGCACGACTCTCATCAGATGGTAAATTTTACGGATGTTTATTTGCTACTGTGGATGGATTTAACGTTAAATCATTCATGAGATCTGGAGCAACAGATGAAGAATTAAAAGAACAATTCAAAGCGCTGTGGCATATTCGAGATGACCGATATTCTGATGAACGAACAGAACAAACTGTTGCTAATCGCAAACGTAAAAAAATAAATATGAATTATATCGGAGGATAGTAGCCAGACCAACAGAGTATTTCATAGAAAACTGTATCTAGTCAAAAAAGATTGGAATTCCTTATTAACTCCTCATTTTATGTCGCCAAACTTTTTAGAGTCTGGCGATTTTCGCTTTATAGCTTCAAATTAACTATTGTGTGTTGTTTTAATTTTAAATGTTTATATTTTAAAGCGTTTAATTATGTAACATAGCTATAGCAAAATCTATTTAGATATTTTATATGCCTTTCAATATATAACTGATTGTTTAAAATGTTTAAATTCTTAACAAGATTTAGACGCTATTTTAATATTTGTAATAGATTAAATGCAAACTTTGTTATATAATAAAGTTAAGCAATTGAATTTTATAATGCAAACATAACATCTAAGAATCAACATTAGGAGGCATTTTATTATGAGTAACAAAGTACAACGTTTTATCGCATCTGAAAGAGAATTAAGTCAACTTAAACATTGGTTAAAGACGACTTATCGCATTTCGATTGAAGAATTTGTGGTTTTATACAAAGTTTATGCAGATACTAAGATTAGTGGTAAAGAACTCCGTGATACATTACATTTTGAAATGTTATGGGATACAAGTAAAATTGATGTAATTATAAGAAAGATTTACAAAAAAGAGTTAATTTCTAAATTACGTTCTGAAACAGATGAAAGACAAGTATTCTATTTCTTTGATGCTAAACAAAAGAAATTATTAGATAAAATGACTGGTGAAATTGAAACAATTAGTATTGCTAATTAATAGATTAAGCGCCTATCCCAAAATATAAGGGATAGGCGCTTTTATAGTTTAAAACCTATTAAATCGATTGATGCTTAACATTACGACCATGAACTACAAAATAAATAAATAACGTAATTATGCCTAATATTGCCATAATGCCATATAATTGACTATAAGTAATCATATGTGTGAAAAGGCCTAGGAATGATGGTCCGAAGCCAATACCGATATCTAAACCAATAAAATAAGTTGATGTAGCTAAACCGTACTTCGTTGAAGGTGATACTTTAATCGCAATGGCTTGCATTGAGGAAGATAAGTTACCATACCCGATACCTAATGCAATACCAGCAATGAGTAATACCCAGCCATCAAAACTAAACATTAACATTGCAAAACTTATGATTAAGAAAATAAATGCAGGATAAACAACTACATTTTCATTTTTATCATCCATTAATCGACCTGCAATTGGGCGTGTCACAAGTGAGGCCACTGCATAAAATATAAAGAAGTAACTTGCGGCAGTTACTAAGTTTCTCTCAACTGCAAATGCTTGTATGTAAGTGAGAATCGCAGCGTATGTGACACCAATTAACATCATGACAATCGCAACAGGAATTGCTTCTTTTGCGATAAAATTCCCCAAACTAAATGTTTTTCGATTAGACGTATCATTTTTAGATGCAACATTTTTAAAATCAATTTTTATAAAGAGTGATAGTAAACCACTCAATACTCCTAATATTACACAAATCATAAATAGAATTTGAATTGAAAATGAATTCATTAGCAACATGCCGAAGAAAGGACCAATCGCTGTACCCAAAACTAAGCTTAAAGAAAATAAACTAATTCCTTCACTTTTACGTGTAGTTGGTGTCACGTAAGCAGCAATGGTACCTGTTGCGGTAGTAGCGATTGCAGTAGCAATACCGTTAAGTAATCTTACTATCATCAAGAACCACACTGAACCCGGAATGAAGTAAAGTAATTGAGTAATGATTAAACAAATTAATCCGAAAATGAGTATCTTTTTTGGCCCAAAAGAGTTAACGTATTTTCCTGTGATAAATCGTCCAATAAGTGAGCCAACTATGAATAAACCTACGACCAGCCCAGCAAGTGAATCAGAAGCATGAAATTCTGTTTTACTATAACCAGCTATGACTACTATCAAAAGATACATACATAAATATACGAAAAAGTTAATTACAAAATTGAGATTAAAGCTTTTAGTAAATATGGGATCTTTAGTAGGTATCGCTTCGTTCATTATTTTTCCTCCTTAATAAGTGTCTCATGTATTTGAGACATAACTTTTGTAATTTCTGTTAGTTGTGCTTCTGTTAAGCCTACTTTCTTTATAATATCTTTTTGTATTACCGAAATTTCTTTATTTATAGTTTCAAACAGGGCTTGTCCTTCAGTGGTTAGTCTTAGTAATTTCTCTCTCTTATCACTACCTTGTTCTGTACTAATCCATTTGTTATCAAGGAGTACTTTAACTATTTTACGAGTAGTTGGTTTTTCGATAGAACGTCGATTAGAAATTTTTACTAATGTGGTTGGTTGAAAATTTGCTATGTCTCTTAAAACAAGCCATTGCCCAGTATGAATATCATGTTTATCTAAAATCGGTTGAGTTAATTTTGTGTATGGTCTGTATACACCTATGAAACTATTGAAGAAAGCATTGTTTAACATTAATAGCACCTCATTCATGATATTTAGTTAGCTTGGCTAACCTTTTTGAACGCAAGAAATATTATATAACTAATATATGAATATTGCAATACCTTTTTATTCTTTTAGATATTTAAAGTAAAATGGCACGCTTTTTGTTAAAATAAAAATTAATTATAGGTAGAGGGGGAAGGTTGATGGAGCTTAAGTTTGATCACATTATTCATTACATTAATCAACTCAATCAATTTGAATTTCCTAGGAAATTATTAAAGTTACATAATGGTGGGAAACATCATCAATTTGGTACGTATAACCAGTTATCTTATATTAATGGTAATTATATTGAATTGTTAGATGTTGAAGATAAAGAAAAACTTAAGAAAGTAGCTAAAACAGAAGAGGGACGTGTCTCATTTGCTACTAAAATAGCCCAAGATGACTTTAATCAAGGGTTCAAGACAATTTGTTTGCGAACTAAAGACATAGAAGAAGTTAAAGCAACTTTACAAAAGAAAAATATTGATGTCATAGGACCTATTCGTATGGAAAGGGAAAATAAAAAAGGGGATAAAGTAGGATGGCAACTTTTATATATAGCAGATCCTAGCTATAATGTTAAACCTCCATTCTTCATTCAATGGGATGAGAGTGAAGCATATAAAAATGAAAGTTTAAAAGACTTGTATCAGAAGCAATTTTCAATAGAAACGCTTGTTGTGAGTAGTGAAAAACGCAACTTAACAGTAGACAATTGGATCAAATGGTATGACATGAAAGTTGTAGATGAAACTGATACGTATACTGACCTCATTTTAGCGGATGATGATATCCTTTTTAGAATTGAAGATGGAAAAGACCCAGGCTATCACACTCTAGTAATTAAAGATTCAGAAGCCACATCACCATATTCTATAATAATTAGAGGTGCAAAATATCGCTTTGAACCTATAAATTAATATAGGTATTCATAAGTACTTTGAGCAATGATTGCAATGTGAATGAATGCAATGATTACTGAAATCATACTTAAAATAGTGTCAAAACGAGATGTTCTTATAAGTGAGAAGAAAATAGATAAAACAAATGATAATGCTACAAACATTACTCTCAAACTAAAATTTGATACAGTGAGCGGTTGAGCTAACGATGTTATAATAGCTAATAAGTTTAAAATGATAAATAAGAATAGAATGACTTTTCTCATTAAGAAAACCTCTTTATCTAATAATAATCATCATTATAACAAGCAACACTGTATAGACATAACTAAAAGGTTTATAACGTCCTTAATCGACAGTATCAAGGTTAGGATGTATAATTAAAATTACTGTAAAATAAAGGAGATATTATAAAGCATGGAAAAGATGAATATCACTAATCAAGAACATGACGCATTTGTAAAATCTCATCCAAATGGCGACTTACTGCAATTATCTAAATGGGCAGATACTAAGAAATTAACTGGATGGTACTCAAGACGAATTGCGGTTGGTGAAAATGGTGAAATTAAAGGTGTAGGACAATTACTATTCAAAAAAATACCTAAATTACCATTCACTTTATGCTATATATCAAGAGGTTTTGTAACTGACTATAATAATAAAGAAGCTTTAGAGACACTGTTGGAAATTGCTAAACAGGTAGCTAAAGAAGAGAAAGCTTATGCAATTAAAATTGATCCTGACGTTGAGGTTGATAAAGGCGCAGAGGCTTTAAAAAACCTTCGTGATTTAGGATTTAAACATAAAGGGTTCAAAGAAGGATTATCAAAGGATTATATCCAACCTAGAATGACAATGATTACGCCTATCGATAAATCTGACGATGAACTTATCCAAAGTTTTGAACGACGCAATCGTTCTAAAGTACGTTTAGCACTTAAACGAGGTACTAAAGTTGAACGTACTGGACGTGAGGGCTTAAAAACTTTCGCTAATTTGATGAAAATTACAGGTGAACGAGATGGGTTCTTAACGCGTGATATTAGTTACTTTGAAAATATTTATGATGCATTACATGAAGATGGAGATGCAGAACTTTTCTTAGTGAAATTAGAACCTAAGCCAGTTTTAGAACAAGTTAATAAAGACTTAGATAATCTTTCAAAAGAAAAAGAAAAGCTACAACAGAAAAAGCAAGACAAAAAAACATTAAATAAAATAAACGATGCTGAAAATAAAATTAAGAAAACGCATGAACTAAAAGTGAATTTAACAGAGCTTGAAAAAGAACATCCAAATGGCATCTATTTATCGGGTGCATTATTGATGTTCGCAGGTAATAAGTCATATTATCTATATGGTGCCTCTTCAAATGATTTCCGTGATTTCTTACCAAATCATCATATGCAATTCGAAATGATGAAGTATGCTCGAGAGCACGGTGCTACCACGTATGATTTTGGTGGAACTGATAATAATCCAGATAAAGATTCAGAACATTATGGATTATGGGCATTTAAGCGTGTTTGGGGCACATACTTAAGTGAAAAAATAGGTGAATTTGATTATGTCCTTAATCAACCGCTATATCAATTGATTGAACAAGTAAAACCTCGTTTAACTAAGGCTAAGATTAAATTATCACGTAAACTAAAAGGTAAATAATGCAACAAAAATCTGAACGCTTCTGTGACTCAACTAGATCGTTCAGATTTTTTTACTAAATATAATTTTTAATATAGAAGGGAATACTAGAATGATTAAAAAATTATTACAGTTCTCGCTAGGTAATAAATTCGCTATATTTTTAATGGTTGTTTTAGTCATCTTAGGCGGGATTTATTCGAGTGCAAAATTAAAACTCGAACTTTTACCAGATGTTGAGAATCCGATGATTTCTGTTCAAACTACTATGCCTGGTGCTACCCCTCAATCAACTGAAGATGAAATTAGTAGGAAAATAGATAATCAAGTACGTTCCTTGGCTTATGTAAAGAGTGTGAAGACAGAATCCATACAGAATGCATCAATTGTAACAGTTGAATATAATGATGGCACAGATATGGATAAAGCTGAAGAACAACTAAAAAAAGAAATTGATAAAATTAAATTTAAAGACGGAGTGGGAGATCCGGAATTAACTCGAAACTCTATGGATGCCTTTCCAATCGTTGCATATTCATTTACAAGTAATAAACATGACTTAAAAGATGTAACTAAAGAGCTTAATCAACAACTTATCCCTAAATTACAAACGATTAATGGTGTTCAAAATGCTCAATTAAATGGTCAAACTAATCGTGAAGTAACACTTAAATTTAAGCAAGATGCTCTAGATGATAAAGGGTTAACTGCTGATGATGTCGAAAATTACATAAAAACTGCTACTCGTGAAACACCGTTAGGGTTATTCCAATTTGGTAAAACTGATAAATCGCTTGTCGTTGACGGTCAATTTAAATCAGTTAATGCTTTAAAAAATCTAAAGATTCCTTTATCTATAGCAGGACAAGGCAATCAAAGTAGTGATGATTCTAATAATAGTAGCGATTCTGATAATGAGAGCTTAATGCCTAAAGAAAATTCCAACTCTTCGCAATCAGGATCAAAAATGGCAAGTAGTAATGGGAAAATGCCATCAGTAAGCTTAAAAGACTTAGCTGACATTTCTGTAGGAGATAATCGAACTTCAATATCTAAAACGAATGATAAAGACGCAGTTAACTTACAAATTATGAAATCTCAAGATGCTAATACTGTTCAAGTTGCCAAAGAAGTCCAGAAAAAAGTAGATGAATTTGTTAAGAATAATAAGGTTATGACATCAACGAAGACGATGGATACAGCTAAACCCATTGAAGATTCCCTTTATACCATGGTAGAAAAAGCAGCTCTAGGTACGATTGTAGCTATTATAGTAATTCTTCTATTCTTACGTAATATTAGAACAACAGCTATTTCAGTAGTATCAATCCCATTGTCCATTCTAATAGCCATGGTGGCTTTAAAGTTAAGTAATGTATCATTAAATATTCTGACATTAGGTGCATTAACTGTCGCAATAGGACGTGTGATTGATGACTCTATCGTCGTAGTTGAAAATATTTATCGTAGACTATCAGATTCCAATGAGACAATGCAAGGTGAAAATTTAATAATAAATGCGACAACTGAAGTATTTAAACCTATCATGTCCTCTACTTTAGTGACAATTGTCGTATTTTTACCACTTGTCTTTGTATCAGGTTCCGTCGGTGAAATGTTTAGACCATTTGCGCTGGCAATCACATTTAGTCTTTTAGCGTCACTCCTTGTTTCCATTACAGTTGTGCCGGCTTTAGGTTCTACACTTTTCAGAAAAGGTGTGAAAACGAAGCGTCAGCGTGAAGGTTTAGGTGTGATTAGCAAAGAATATAGACGAATACTAAAATGGTCACTCAATCATAAATGGATAGTCATTGTGATTAGTATAGTGATTCTGATTGGTAGTATTGGGTTAGGTGCGACAACATTAGGAACAAGCTATATTTCATCGGGAGATAATAAATTCTTAGCATTAACTTATACGCCCAAACCCGGCGAAACTGAAAAGTCAGTTTTAAATCATGCGAAGGAAGTACAAAAATACTTAGATAGTAAAGATAAAGTTCAAACCGTACAATATTCTGTTGGAGGACCGACACCTCAAGATCCAACAGGTAGCACAAATAGTATGGCAATTATGGTTAAATATGATTCAAATACACCTCACTTTGATGAGGAACCAGATAAAGTGCTTAAACACATTGAGACGTTTAAGCAACCAGGAGATTGGAAAAATCAGGATTTAGGAACTGGTGCAGGTAATGATTCAATAGAAGTGACTGTAAAAGGTCCTTCACCAGAAGCAATTAAAGATACGGTTGAAAATATCGAGAAGAAAATGAAAAATATTGATGGTATCGTAAATGTTAAATCCGATTTATCACAAACATATGATCAATATGAAATTAAAGTAGATCAGAATAAGGCTGCAGATAATGGTATTTCGGCAAGTCAATTAGCTATGAATCTTAATGAGAACTTGCCTGAAAAGACAATTACTACAGTTAAAGATAAAGGCAAGAAAATTGATGTTAAAGTTAAACAGAATAAGCAAACTGATTGGTCTCCGAAGAAACTGAATAATATAGAATTGAAAAAACCAACAGGTGGAACAATTAAATTAAGTAAAATAGCTTCATTACAGAAAACTACGACACCAAGTAAGTTAACGCAAGAAGATGGAGACTATGCAACGACTGTGACAGGTAAAGTTTCTGATAAAGATGTCGGAGGTAAGTCTCGCGAAGTCATGTCTCAACTAAATGATATTCATAAACCGAACAACGTTAAAATGAATGTTGGTGGTGCGACAGATGATATTAATACGGCGATGTCTCAATTAGCTATAGCTATGTTAGCTGCTATTATTATTGTTTATTTAATACTTGTCATTACTTTCAAAGGTGGCCTAGCTCCATTTACAATACTCTTCTCATTACCATTTACTGTTGTAGGTGTTGTATTGGCTCTTGTTATAACTGGCGAAACAATTTCCGTACCAAGTTTAATTGGTATGTTGATGCTTATAGGTATTGTGGTAACTAACGCAATAGTCTTAATTGACCGAGTAATAAACAATGAGAAGAATGGTTTGGAAATGAAAGAAGCATTGATTGAAGCGGGTGGCACTCGTATCAGACCTATTTTAATGACTGCAATAGCAACAATTGGTGCATTAATTCCATTATTATTTGGTCAAGATAGTTCAATTCTTATTTCAAAAGGATTGGCAGCTACTGTAATAGGCGGTTTAGTTTCTTCAACAATATTGACACTCATTGTCGTTCCAGTTATTTACGAAATCTTGTTCACCTTGAAGAATAAACTTTCTAGAAAATGGAATAATAAATAGAAAAAATCGACTTAGGCATCCTCATATTATAGCCTAAGTCGATTTTCATATTTTTTAATATAAAAATAGCGTTAAAATTACATAAATTACTATCAAAATAATTGAAATGATATTTAAAATGTTAACACCTTTTTTATCGCCTTTAAGTTCTTTAAAGCCTGTAACCTCAATGTTACCAACTAGGAGTAATAACACGATAAATACCCACCAATTTTCTTTCGGAAATTGTAGCGTCGTAATCGCAACGACGAACAATAATAAAATACCCATAATAATTCTTAAAATTCTTGTGAAAATCGAGTGCATTTTAAAAATACTAATATATGCGACAATTAAGTATAAAATGGGCAACAAAATTAGATAAAATTGCATCTGGGACATCCTTTCTTTTACGAATTATATATTAGCACGTTCAAAAATTGATGACTAGGATGTTTGATAATTCATATGTAAGTTATTTTGAATATGCTCATTGTCAATAAATTATTAAAGAAAAGTCTTGTTCTCATTTATGTCTAACATTTAATTTGTAATAACTAAATTTTAAATTTCTGTCTACCATTAAATTACTCATTCATTTTAGCTCGAATGTCAGAAATTTGTTGTTCAATATCTTCTAGCTGTTTTAGTAGTGGATCAACATTTTGATTAAGCGATTCCTTTTTATCTAAATCATTTTGTAATCGTACATAATCATATTTTAGTTCTGTTAATTTAGATTCTAAATCCATAGAAACAAATCTCCTTTTATCATTGAAATTGTTTAGTAACTATATTTAAATTAGATTATATCACGAAACAAGACGCTTCTAAAAATTGTGAGAAATATGTTAAAGTTATCAACTGTAAAAATGAAAATCCAGAGAAAGAAGGTATAGATGTGACTGAACAATTTGTCATGATTATATTACTTATTGCGCTCGGTTATTTTCTTAAGCGCATTAATTATTTAAAAGCAACTGATAGTCAAGTTCTTTCAACGCTTGTATTAAACGTCACATTACCTTCTCTTGTCATCGTTAACTTAAATAGTGCTGACCTAAATATGTCATTCTCAATCTTACCAATCATGATGATAGTCTATGGTATTGTTGCCAAAATCATTGTGATATGGTTCTTTAGGAAGTATAGTAACCAAATGCGTGGTTCTGTAGGAATGATGACAGGTTCAATGAATATCGGTCTGTTCGCGTATCCTTTAGTTAATGCTATTTGGCCAGAAAAGGGTATGGTATATTTTGGAATGGCTGATATTGGTGGGGCAATGATTATGTTCGGTTTGACATACTTTGTGGGAAGTTATTTCAGTGAAGGTGGAGACCAATTCAATTTTAAATTTTTAGGGAAGAAATTGATTCAGTCTGTACCATTAGTAACATATATCGTTATGTTTACACTAAATATGTCTAATATTCATATATGGAAGCCAGCTATAGACTTCTTCAGCATTCTTTCTAAAGCTAATATGCCATTATCTATGATATTACTAGGTGTTATGTTGAGCTTTAGCATTGATAGAGAATACTTACCTGTAACCATTAAGTATCTTTGCTTACATTATGGATTAGCTATTGTAGCAGGAACACTTGTACATTTCTTTTTACCGGTATCAGATCCAATGATTAAGACGACGTTATTAATTACATGGCTCTTACCAGTAGGTGTAGCTATCATACCTTACTCCATTCAATTTAAGTATAAGACGTTGCCATTTGTAGGGATGGTCACTAACTTAACTATAATAATTAGTATTGTTATTCTATATGTTTATCAGGCACTTTTTGTTTAGTTGTTTGTTCATTCATTTTTGAAAAATAAAATCTAATAGCAATGTATGAAAAAAGCATGCGAATGACTTATAAAAAGTCTTCGCATGCTTTTTTGAGTGTGAATTTTAAAAGGGGTTATCCTTTACCACCCATAAATGCTGGATAATTAGTCATACCACCGTCAACATAAATAGTTGTACCATGAATATAGCTTGCTAAATCAGAGGCTAAAAATAATGCGACGTTTGAAATATCTTGAGCTTCACCAATTTCACGTGTTGGGATCATTTCTAACGTTTCTTCACGTGTTTTAGGATCAGAAAATTTTTCTCGAGTATGTTCAGTGACAATGGCGCCTGGAGAAATATTATTGATACGAATACCATACTGAGCATATTCCATTGACATAGTTTCCATCATTAACTTTAATCCGCCTTTACTTGCAGCGTAATTAACATAGTTAGGCCAAGGGATTGTGTCATGAACGCTTGAGGTATTGATTATGACACCTTTTTTATTTTCTTTAAGAAATTGATTAATCGCCTCACGAGAACCTGTAAATGCACCTGTTAAGTTAATATCTATGACTTTTTGCCATTCAGCATTAGACATTTCATGTGTTGGGATTGGTTTTTCAAAACCAGCATTGTTAATCATAATATCTAATGTACCAAATTGATCAACTGCTGATTGAACAAGATTTTTAACATCTTCTTCTACAGCAACATCACCTTGAACTGCAATAGCTTGTCCGCCAGCATTTTGAATCGTATTTTTTAGTTCATCTATTTCATCTAAATGACGATCAGAGCGATAGTTTAATACTACTTTAGATTTAGCTTTCCCAAAGTTTTCGGCAAATGATTTACCAATACCACTACCAGCTCCAGTAATAACAACTACTTTATTTTCTAATTCTTTAAACATTTTACGTCCCCCTAACGTTTTATTTCAAGTTACCTAGAATAATTGATGCGATGATTATCACAACGATACCTGACCATATACCAATCATTTGGCGACGATCTTTTTTCTCACCTAAAATAAAGATACCACCTAAAGTAGAAACGATAACAAGTAATTGTGATAATGAGAAGCTTGTGGCTACACCAACTTTAGGTTGTGAGTAGAACATAAATAAGTTACCAATACCCCATACTACACCAGGTATTAAATTCAATGCAGTAGATTTAATAGAAGTTTGATGATTCATAGAGAGAATAAATCCACCGATGGCCATACCGATTGATTGGAAGAATAGGGCATCAGTACCACTGACTCCGAAAATATCTCCAAGAACAACATAGCCTACGTAACCAATAGTTGAAATAAGCAAGATACCCATTGCTTTTTTGAATTCTGGATTATTGGATGTGCCTTCATTTTTAGCTTTAAGTGATGTTAGAGCAATACCAACCACTAGTAAAACCATTGCGATGAGGCCCATTACAACTTGAACCATGGTACTCCATTCTCCTAAGAAAATGGCACTAAATAGAGTAGTACCAACAAGTTGCATTCCTGTAGAAATAGGCATCGTCTTTGAAACGCCTATTAAGTTAACAGATTTTAACTGATTACCTTGACCAAAGGCCCAAAGCGCACCAGAGATTAAACCTACAATAATAACTGTTAAATTATCAAAAGCAGCATTACCAGTTAATAGTAAACCGATACCGACAATTAGAGTACCTAAAGTCGTTCCACGGATTTGATTGTAGGGTCCACCACCTACAAACACATTTATAATTACAACACTACCCCAAAACAGGGCTGGTAATAGTGCGATGAGAAAGTCTAAAAATTGCACTTATTACTCACTCTCCTAAAAAAACTTAATTAAGTGTACTCTTTAACACTTGAAATTATTCTAAATCAAAAAATTTGATAAGTAAAAAACAAAAACTTACGAATGACAACTCAAA
Source organism: Staphylococcus sp. TE8 (assembly GCF_000692055.1). Lineage (NCBI taxonomy): Bacteria > Bacillati > Bacillota > Bacilli > Caryophanales > Staphylococcaceae > Staphylococcus > Staphylococcus sp. TE8. The sequence continues at coordinate 60,753 of NZ_JMGB01000002.1, read as the reverse complement.
GTAAAAGTTTGAGAAATGTCTAATAAAAAAACCGTAAACTAAGTTAAGTCTATAAACACTCTATGTATACAAGATATTTATAAACAGTCGTTTACGGTTAAAGTATAAAATTAATTATGTGTAAGTGTACTAATCAACTTGAGAAATCCTGGTGCAAATGTCTAGGTTCAAATTTATATTTCTTATATTCATAGTTAATTTGGAAGCCCAACTCGTTGAAACGTTCAACCAATTTGCTATTTTTATTACGTATTTTAAAGTAGACTTTGTGAATAGTATAATGCTCGAAAGCGTATTTCAAAGCATACTCAAGTAAATCAAAAGCAATCCCTTTGAGTCGATAATCCATATGGGAACTAAAGTACTTAATTTCGGCATTGTTGCGTTCAGTATCGACTTGTAAATATAAATACCCCTTCAATAGACCTTCACTTACAAATATAAATAATCGATTATGTTCATCTAGTGATTCTATAATTTCATCCGGAGTCATTGCGTTATGTTTAAAGGTAATCATATGTAATTTGCTAAATGCACGATAGAAACCTTTTTGATATTCGATGATATTTTGATTATTAAAATGATCTCCAAGGTCTTTTTGTGCTTCCAAATAATAATCAGTAAAATTATAACTAGCATGGATTGTCTTCATATAGGTTTTATATTCTTGGACACCTTCTTCAAATGAAAAGTTAAATATGGATTCATCCGGTTGTTGTTCTATCAATTTATCAAACAGTAATTTGAATTGATTATCAGTCAAAGTAAAGTCTTGTGCAATAAATGGTCCTATTATTTTGTACCGATGATTATCATATGAGAAAGCAAGTATCAACGCTTGAATTTGATTATTTTCAGTCATTGCAATCACGCCTGGATGAGTAATAGCTTCATTTAATAATGTGTCAAAATCCTCATATTCTTGAGGTAGTTTATATAAATAAGATGTTGATAGGTAACGAGATGAGTCTATAAAAGCTTTTATTTTTTGTGGTTCACGCAATTGAACGATATTCATCATTCTACCTCCGCCTCTTATAGTCTTTCTTCAATTATATTATATTTATAGAGAAATGAAAGTTTATCGATAGATACACATGTTACAATATGACTAATACTATTCAATGAATAAGTTTAATTTTGAAAAAAATTTTGAGAGAGTTCTTCTTTACGATTCAAAAATTATTATTGTAAAAATTAAGCTAACGTCAAATTCATTTTCAGAAAGGGAAGTTATCATGAAATCCTTAATATTAGCTGAAAAGCCTTCGGTAGCTCGAGATATAGCTGAGGCATTAAATATCAAGCAGAAAAAGAATGGATATATTGAGAATGAAAAGTATATCGTGACTTGGGCATTAGGTCATTTAGTCACAAATGCAACACCAGAACAATATGATGCTTCATATAAAGAATGGAAACTTGAGGATTTACCTATTATACCTAAACATATGAAGACTATTGTTATTGGTAAAACGAGTAAGCAATTTAAAACTGTAAAATCATTAATAATGGATAAAAAGGTGAACAACATCATTATAGCAACTGATGCGGGGCGAGAAGGGGAACTTGTCGCAAGGCTCATACTTGATAAAGTTGGCAACAAGAAACCAATTCAACGCTTATGGATTAGTTCGGTAACTAAGAAGGCCATTCAGAATGGATTTAAACATTTAAAAGATGGACGTGCATATCATAGTCTTTATCAGGCAGCATTAGCGAGGAGTGAAGCGGATTGGATTGTAGGAATTAATGCCACACGTGCGCTGACAACAAAGTATGATGCACAATTATCATTAGGACGTGTTCAAACACCAACATTACAATTAGTGCAATCTAGACAGGAAGAAATTAATCATTTCCAACCAGAGAAGTACTATACATTTTCAATTAAGGTAGATGGGTACGACTTTCAATTAGATTCAAATAAACGTTATAAAAATAAAGAAGATTTAGAAGCACTTGCACAACAAGTAAAAAACCAAGAAGGCAAAATATTAGATATAAAAACTAAGCATAAGAAAATGTACCCACAAATGTTATATAATTTAACGGATTTACAACAAGACGCGTATCGACGTTTTAAAATGGGACCGAAGGACACGTTAAATACATTACAAAACTTATATGAAAGACATAAAATTGTGACGTATCCACGTACTGACTCTAATTATTTAACGAATGATATGGTGGATACGATTAAGGAACGTTTACAGGCCTTACTCGCTACTGAATATAAAGCCCATGTGCGAGAACTTATGAGTCAGTCATTTTCACCTAAAATGAATATATTTAATGATGGAAAAGTATCAGATCACCATGCCATTATACCTACGGAAGTAAGACCATCACTTGATCAACTCAGTCAACGAGAATTAAAAATTTATACAATTATTGTTCAAAGATTTTTAGAAACTTTAATGAAACCTTACGAATATGAAAATGTTGTGATTAACTTTGGTATAAAAGATTTAATCTTTACATTGAAAGAAAACATTCCTAAACAATTAGGTTTTAAGGCACTTAAAGAAGAGGAATTACGTCAAACATCATCACATCGATTTACTAAAAATCTTAAGTTCAAAGTTCAAAAAGTGAATATTCATGAACATGAAACGAAAGCACCTGATTATTTTAATGAAGGTTCTCTATTAAAAGCGATGGAAAATCCACAAGATTATATTAATTTTAGTAATAAAAAGTATGCTCAAACTCTTAAACAAACTGGAGGAATAGGGACAGTTGCAACTCGTGCAGACATTATTGATAAGCTTTTTAATATGAATGCACTTGAATCAAGAGATGGTAAAATCAAAGTTACATCTAAAGGTAAACAAATTTTAGAGTTATCACCTGATCAATTAACATCACCTCTTTTAACTGCTCAGTGGGAAGAAAAGTTGATTCTTATTGAACAAGGGAAATATAACTCTCAGAAATTCATGAACGAAATGAGAGACTTCACTAAACAAATTGTAGACAAAATTAAAAATAGTGAACAAAAATATAAACATGATAATTTAACTACGACCGAATGTCCTACATGTGGTAAGTTCATGATCAAAGTAAAAACTAAAAATGGTCAAATGCTTGTATGCCAAGATCCTTCTTGTAAAACTAAGAAAAATGTTCAACGTAAAACGAATGCGCGTTGTCCTAATTGTAAGAAGAAAATGACTTTATTTGGAAGAGGGAAAGAGGCAGTATACAGATGTGTTTGTGGTCATTCTGAAACACAAGCTCAAATGAATAAGCGTATGAAAGAGAAAACTAACGGTAAAGTTTCACGTAAAGAAATGAAGAAATATATGAATAATACAGAAGAGATAGATAATAATCCATTTAAAGACGCTTTAAAAAATTTAAAACTTTAAAAAATAGCGAACGAAAAAAAATAAATATAGTTAAAGGTTCGCTTTTGGTATTGTTTTTTGTGAATTTAGGTATTAAAATATTAAAGTATTTCAAATAAAGGAGCATTTACCGTGAAAAAATACTTTCAGTTCGATAAGCATGGAACAAATTATAGAAATGAAATTTTAGGTGGTATCACGACGTTTTTATCTATGGCTTATATCCTTGCCGTAAATCCTCAAGTTTTAAGTTTGGCTGGGGTAAAAGGTGTTTCTAGCGATATGAAAATGGACCAAGGAGCAATTTTTGTTGCCACTGCATTAGCTGCTTTCGTTGGTTCTTTATTTATGGGACTTATCGCTAAATATCCAATAGCCTTAGCGCCAGGAATGGGATTAAATGCTTTCTTCGCATTTACTGTTGTGCTCACAATGGGAATTCCATGGAAAGTAGGTTTAACCGGCGTACTTTTCTCTGGGGTGTTCTTTGCTATCTTAACTGCCACAGGATTAAGGGAAATCATTATTAATGCTATACCTTATCAGATGAAAATGGCTGTTTCAGCAGGTATAGGATTGTTTATCACCTTTGTAGGACTTCAAAGTTCTGGAATCATTATTAAAAATGATTCAACACTTGTTACACTTGGTCACTTAACTAAAGCGCCAGTATTATTAGCGATATTTGGAATTATAATTACTGTTATTTTATACGCTAAAAAAGTACCAGGTTCTATATTTATAGGGATGATTATTACAGCGATTGTAGGTATGATTACAGGTCAAATCCATACTCCATCAGGAATTGTAGGTCATATTCCTAGTATTAAACCAACTTTTGGTGTAGCGTTTGAATCATTTAAAGATCCTGGTCAATTATTCACAGTTCAATTTTTAATCGTCATTTTAACATTTTTATTCATTGACTTCTTTGATACGGCAGGTACACTTGTAGCTGTTGCAACACAAGCTGGTATCATGAAAGATAATAAATTACCTAGAGCAGGAAGAGCGCTTTTCTCAGATTCACTTGCTACGATTGTGGGAGCAATTTTTGGTACAACAACAACTACTTCATACATAGAATCTACATCAGGTGTAGCGGTAGGTGCCCGTACAGGTTTTGCTAGTATTGTAACTGGTATTTGTTTCTTACTTGCACTATTCTTTAGTCCACTTATCGAAGTGGTTACAAGTGCTGTGACTACACCTGCTTTAGTAGTTGTAGGTGTGTTAATGGCTTCTAACTTTGCTGAAATCAATTGGAAACGATTTGAAGTTGCGGTTCCTGCATTTATTACCATTATTATGATGCCTTTATCATATTCTATTGCTACAGGTATTGCGTGTGGATTTATATTCTATCCACTTACAATGGTTATTACAAAAAGACATAAAGAAGTACATCCTATTATGTATGTACTCATGGCATTATTTATACTTTACTTTGTGTTTGTTCATAAATAATAAAAAAGGTCGACCCATATATGGGCCGACCTTTTTCTACTATTATAAGTGATATTTATCTATGAATTTCTTCTTTTTCTCTATTATCGTTCTTATATTGAGTGTAGATTACTCGAGCATCTTTATTTGGTAGATAAGTTGGAGCAGATAAAACAATGAATACAAAAAATATCATTAAGAAGAATAAAATCCAATGTACTACCATACCAACCACTGGGATAAATGCAATAAATGATCCTACGATACCTAAAATCGGTATAATAACCATTGGTTTAATAGAATTTTGAGTATCTACAAGTAAAATAATTGTAATAATAAGATAGAGGAATGCATTAAGTAATAATGGTTGCCAACCAAAACTTAAAATGACACTACCACCTAAAAAAGGAATCCCATAGAAAAATTCACAAATGATAAGGAAAACCCCTAAAATTGCTAAAGTCATTTTAACTCCGTTTTTCATCTAATCACTCCTATTCTCTTCCTATTATATTAAAGCTAACGTTATAAATATATTAATATGTTTCCATTTAGGAAATGAACTAAAATAAAAGTAAAAAATTTCAATAAAACGGTTGAACAAGCTCTTTATTTCAAGTACAATAATCAAGTATGTGTTAGACAGATATATAGAAAGTTACTGAAAAACCTTGATTTATCGGTGTTTTTCATGTAACATATCTAATGTTGGACTTTATGAAAAGCGATGAAGCGAAAGGTTACTGACACACCCGGCCGCTTTGCCATGGCGTTGTGTGAGATAGTTTTCGTGGAGAAGTCTATCACTTAAATGTAGACGAACAAGGAGGGAAAATTATGGCAAAACAAAAAATCAGAATCAGATTAAAAGCTTATGATCACCGTGTGATTGATCAATCAGCAGAGAAAATTGTTGAAACTGCAAAACGTTCTGGTGCAGATGTTTCTGGACCAATTCCGTTACCAACTGAAAAATCAGTTTATACAATCATTCGTGCCGTGCATAAGTACAAAGATTCTCGTGAACAATTCGAACAACGTACTCACAAACGTTTAATCGATATTGTTAACCCAACACCTAAAACAGTTGATGCTCTTATGGGCTTAAACTTACCTTCAGGTGTAGACATCGAAATTAAATTATAATAGAAATTTTTAGGAGGTGGACTTTCGATGACCAAAGGAATCTTAGGAAGAAAAATCGGGATGACACAAGTTTTCGGTGAAAACGGTGAATTAATCCCAGTAACAGTAGTAGAAGCAAGCCAAAACGTTGTATTACAAAAGAAAACTGAAGAAGTTGACGGTTACAACGCAATCCAAGTTGGATTTGAAGACAAACAAGCATATAAAAAAGGTTCTAAATCTAATAAATATGCAAATAAGCCAGCTGAAGGTCACGCTAAAAAAGCTGACACAGCACCTAAGCGCTTCATTCGTGAATTCCGCAACGTTAACGTTGACGAATACGAAGTAGGTCAAGAAGTCTCAGTTGATACATTTGAAACTGGTGACATCATTGATGTTACAGGTGTTTCAAAAGGTAAAGGTTTCCAAGGTGCTATCAAACGTCATGGTCAAGCACGTGGACCAATGGGTCACGGTTCTCATTTCCACAGAGCGCCAGGTTCTGTAGGTATGGCTTCAGACGCTTCAAGAGTATTTAAAGGACAAAAAATGCCAGGTCGCATGGGTGGAAACACTGTAACTGTTCAAAACTTAGAAGTCGTTCAAGTAGACACTGACAATAGCGTAATTTTAGTTAAAGGTAACGTACCTGGACCTAAAAAAGGCTTAGTAGAAATCACAACTTCAATTAAAAAAGGTAATAAATAATTCAAGAAGCGAAAGGAGGAAATTGCATAATGGCTAATTATGATGTTTTAAAAGTAGACGGATCTAAATCTGGTTCAGTTGAATTAAGCGATTCAGTATTCGCTATTGAACCTAATAATAGCGTTCTTTTCGAAGCTATTAACTTACAACGTGCGTCATTACGCCAAGGTACACACGCTGTTAAAAATCGTTCAGCTGTACGTGGTGGCGGACGTAAACCATGGAGACAAAAAGGAACAGGTCGTGCACGTCAAGGTACAATCCGTGCTCCACAATGGCGCGGTGGTGGTATCGTATTCGGACCAACTCCAAGAAGTTATTCATACAAAATGCCTAAGAAAATGCGTCGTTTAGCTTTACGTTCTGCATTATCTTTCAAAGTTCAAGAAAATGGATTTACAGTTGTTGATTCTTTCGGTTTTGACGCTCCAAAAACAAAAGAATTCAAAAATGTTTTATCTACTCTTGAACAACCTAAAAAAGTTTTAGTTGTTACTGAAGACGAAGATGTAAATGTTGAATTATCAGCACGCAACATCCCTGGAGTACAAGTTTCAACTGCACAAGGATTAAACGTTTTAGATATTACAAGCGCTGACAGTGTAGTAATCACTGAAGCTGCTGCTAAAAAAGTTGAGGAGGTGCTCGGATAATGGAAGCAAGAGATATTCTTAAGCGCCCCGTAATCACTGAGAAATCTTCAGAAGCTATGGCAGAAGATAAATATACTTTCGACGTTGATACTCGTGTTAATAAAACACAAGTCAAAATTGCTGTAGAAGAAATCTTCGATGTAAAAGTTGAAAGTGTTAATATCATGAACTATAAACCTAAGAAAAAACGTATGGGCCGTTATCAAGGCTATACAAATAAAAGAAGAAAAGCGATTGTTAAATTAAAAGAAGGTTCAATCGACTTATTTAACTAAAAATAAATTACCAATAAGGAGGTAAGCGACAATGGCTCTTAAAAAATATAAGCCAATAACAAATGGTCGTCGTAATATGACTACTTTGGATTTCGCAGAAATCACAAAGACAACACCTGAAAAGTCATTATTACAACCGCTACCGAAAAGAGCGGGACGTAACAACCAAGGTAAATTGACTGTTCGCCATCATGGTGGAGGACATAAACGTCAATACCGTGTTATCGATTTCAAACGTAATAAAGATGGAATCACTGCTAAAGTAGATTCAATTCAATATGATCCAAACCGTTCAGCAAACATCGCTTTATTAGTATATGCTGATGGTGAAAAACGCTATATCATCGCACCTAAAGGATTACAAGTAGGTCAAACTGTTGAAAGTGGTTCAGAAGCTGATATTAAAGTAGGTAATGCTTTACCACTACAAGACATTCCAGTTGGTACTGTAATTCATAACATTGAGTTAAAACCAGGAAAAGGTGGACAACTTGCTCGTTCAGCTGGTGCTAGCTCACAAGTATTAGGTAAAGAAGGTAAATATGTATTAATCAGATTAAGATCTGGTGAAGTACGTATGATCTTATCTACTTGCCGTGCTACTATCGGTCAAGTTGGTAACTTACAACATGAACTTGTTAACGTTGGTAAAGCTGGACGTTCTAGATGGAAAGGCGTTCGCCCAACAGTTCGTGGTTCTGTTATGAACCCTAACGATCACCCACACGGTGGTGGTGAAGGTCGTGCACCAATCGGTAGACCATCTCCAATGTCACCATGGGGTAAACCAACTCTTGGTAAGAAAACACGTCGTGGTAAAAAATCATCAGACAAACTTATCGTTCGTGGACGTAAGAGAAAATAATAATAACAACTTATTTGGGTGTGCGGCTTAAAAGCTGCACGCACACAATAAGAAGGGAGGCGCCCAAATGGCTCGTAGTATTAAAAAAGGACCTTTCGTCGATGATCACTTAATGAAAAAAGTAGAAGCACAAGACGGAAGTGAAAAGAAACAAGTAATTAAAACATGGTCTCGTCGTTCTACAATTTTCCCTAACTTCATCGGTCATACTTTTGCAGTATACGATGGACGTAAACATGTACCTGTATATGTAACAGAAGATATGGTAGGTCACAAATTAGGTGAATTTGCTCCTACTCGTACATTTAAAGGACATGCTGCAGACGACAAGAAAACTAGAAGATAATTTTAATAAGTAGAGGAGGAAATCCTAATGGAAGCAAAAGCGGTTGCTAGAACAATAAGAATCGCACCTCGTAAAGTAAGATTAGTTCTTGACTTAATCAGAGGTAAAAATGCTGCTGAAGCTATTGCTATTTTAAAATTAACTAACAAAGCTTCATCACCAGTAATCGAAAAAGTATTAATGTCCGCTTTAGCAAATGCAGAGCATAACTATGACATGAACACTGATGAATTAGTTATCAAAGAGGCATATGCAAATGAAGGACCAACTTTAAAACGTTTCCGCCCACGTGCACAAGGTCGTGCAAGTGCAATTAATAAACGTACAAGCCACATTACAATCGTCGTAAGTGACGGTAAAGAAGAAGCTAAAGAAGCTTAATAACTTTCTAAGGAGGGAATACTGTGGGTCAAAAAATTAATCCAATCGGACTTCGTGTCGGAGTTATCCGTGACTGGGAAGCGAAATGGTATGCTGAAAAAGACTTCGCTTCATTATTACACGAAGATTTAAAAATCCGTAAATTTATTGATAAAGAACTTAAAGAAGCATCAGTTTCTCATGTAGACATTGAACGTGCTGCTAACCGTATCAACATTGCTATTCACACTGGTAAACCAGGTATGGTAATTGGTAAAGGCGGTTCAGAAATTGAAAAACTTCGTAATAAATTAAACGCTTTAACAGATAAAAAAGTACACATTAACGTAATTGAAATCAAAAAAGTTGATATTGATGCTCGTTTAGTAGCTGAAAATATCGCACGTCAATTAGAAAATCGTGCTTCATTCCGTCGTGTACAAAAACAAGCTATAACAAGAGCTATGAAACTTGGTGCTAAAGGTATCAAAACTCAAGTATCAGGTCGTTTAGGCGGAGCTGACATCGCTCGTGCTGAACAATATTCAGAAGGAACTGTTCCACTTCATACTTTACGTGCTGACATCGATTACGCACACGCTGAAGCCGACACTACTTATGGTAAATTAGGCGTTAAAGTATGGATTTATCGTGGAGAAGTTCTTCCTACTAAGAACACTAGTGAAGGAGGAAAATAATAATGTTACTACCAAAACGTGTAAAATATCGTCGTCAACATCGTCCAAAAACAACTGGTCGTTCTAAAGGCGGTAACTACGTAACATTTGGTGAGTATGGTTTACAAGCAACTACAACGTCTTGGATCACATCTCGTCAAATCGAATCTGCTCGTATTGCAATGACACGTTACATGAAACGTGGCGGGAAAGTTTGGATTAAAATCTTCCCTCATACACCGTATACTAAAAAACCTTTAGAAGTACGTATGGGTGCCGGTAAAGGTGCGGTTGAAGGCTGGATTGCAGTCGTTAAACCTGGTAGAATCTTATTCGAAGTAGCTGGTGTATCTGAAGAAGTTGCACGTGAAGCATTACGTTTAGCAAGTCACAAACTTCCAGTAAAAACTAAGTTTGTAAAACGTGAAGAATTGGGTGGTGAAACAAATGAAAGCTAAGGAAATTAGAGACTTAACCACTTCAGAAATCGAAGAACAAATCAAATCTTCAAAAGAAGAGCTTTTTAACCTACGCTTTCAGTTAGCTACAGGTCAATTAGAAGAAACTGCACGTATTCGCACAGTAAGAAAAACGATTGCACGTCTAAAAACTGTTGCTCGTGAAAGAGAAATTGAACAAAGTAAGGCTAATCAATAATAATTGAAAGAGGAGGTTACGAAAGTGAGCGAAAGAAACGATCGTAAAGTTTATGTAGGTAGAGTTGTTTCAGACAAAATGGACAAAACTATTACAGTTCTTGTAGAAACTTACAAAACTCACAAATTATACGGTAAACGAGTAAAATACTCTAAAAAATACAAAACTCATGATGAAAACAATTCAGCTAAATTAGGAGACATTGTTAAAATTCAAGAAACTCGTCCTTTATCAGCAACAAAACGTTTTCGTTTAGTAGAAATTGTTGAAGAGTCAGTAATTATTTAATCAAGATTAGAGATAAGGGAGGTTTAACGAATGATCCAACAAGAAACACGTTTAAAAGTAGCAGACAACTCTGGTGCTCGTGAAGTTCTTACAATTAAAGTATTAGGTGGATCTGGTCGCAAAACAGCGAATATCGGTGATATCATCGTATGTACTGTTAAAAATGCAACACCAGGTGGCGTTGTTAAAAAAGGCGACGTTGTAAAAGCTGTTGTAGTTCGTACTAAATCAGGTGTTCGCCGTAACGACGGTTCATATATCAAATTTGATGAAAATGCATGTGTTATCATCCGTGATGACAAAGGCCCACGTGGTACTCGTATCTTTGGTCCTGTTGCTCGTGAACTACGTGAAGGTAACTTCATGAAAATCGTATCATTAGCACCAGAAGTACTATAATACAAAAATTACCAATCATACTATTTAAGGAGGTGCCCACATGCATATCAAAAAAGGTGACAACGTAAAAGTTATCGCAGGTAAAGACAAAGGTAAAGAAGGTAAAGTTGTAGCGACTGAACCTAAAAAAGACCGTGTCGTTGTGGAAGGTGTTAACGTAATTAAAAAACACCAAAAACCAACTCAATTAAATCCTGAAGGTGGAATCTTAGAAACAGAGGCAGCAATCCATGTTTCTAACGTACAATTATTAGACCCTAAAACAAACGAACCTACAAGAGTAGGATACAAAATTGTTGATGGTAAAAAAGTTCGCGTTGCAAAAAAATCAGGCGAAGAAATCAAATCTAATAATTAATAACTAGTTGAAAGGAGGATCCACTTTGAACCGTTTAAAAGAAAAGTATAACTCTGAAGTTACTGAGAACTTAGTTAAAAAATTCAACTACAGTTCAGTAATGGAAGTACCTAAAATCGAAAAAATCGTAGTGAACATGGGTGTAGGTGACGCAGTTCAAAACTCTAAAGTATTAGATAATGCTGTAGAAGAGTTAGAATTAATTACTGGTCAAAAACCATTAGTAACTAAAGCAAAAAAATCAGTTGCAACATTCCGTTTACGTGAAGGTATGCCAATCGGTGCTAAAGTAACACTTCGCGGTGAAAGAATGTATGAATTCTTAGATAAACTTATTGCAGTATCATTACCTCGTGTACGTGACTTCCAAGGCGTTTCTAAAACAGCTTTTGATGGACGCGGTAACTACACTTTAGGTGTTAAAGAACAATTAATTTTCCCTGAAATTGATTATGATAAAGTAAGTAAAGTTAGAGGAATGGATATTGTTATCGTAACAACTGCTAATACTGACGAGGAAGCTCGTGAGTTATTATCAAACTTCGGTATGCCATTTCGTAAATAATCTCTAAAAAGGAGGCTAATTAAGTGGCTAAAACTTCAATGGTTGCTAAGCAACAAAAAAAACAAAAATTCGCTGTACGTGAATATACTCGTTGTGAACGCTGTGGTCGTCCACATTCTGTATATCGTAAATTTAAATTATGCCGTATTTGTTTCCGTGAATTAGCTTACAAAGGCCAAATTCCTGGCGTACGTAAAGCTAGCTGGTAATAATTAAGAGTCTGAAAGGAGGCAACAATCAATGACAATGACAGATCCAATCGCAGATATGCTTACTCGTGTTAGAAATGCAAACATGGTTCGTCACGAGAAGTTAGAATTACCTGCATCTAATATTAAAAAAGAAATCGCTGAAATCTTAAAAAACGAAGGTTTCATTAAAAACGTTGAATACGTAGAAGACGATAAACAAGGTGTTATTCGTTTATTCTTAAAATATGGTCAAAACAATGAACGTGTTATCACAGGATTAAAACGTATCTCTAAACCAGGTTTACGTGTATATGCTAAAGCTAACGAAGTACCTAAAGTATTAAATGGTTTAGGTATTGCATTAGTTTCAACTTCTGAAGGTGTTATCACTGATAAAGAAGCAAGAAAACGTAACGTAGGTGGAGAAATTATCGCGTACGTTTGGTAATTAATTAATAAGGAGGTGCCATAACATGAGTCGTGTTGGTAAGAAAATTATTAACATTCCTAGTGACGTAACAGTAACTTTTGATAATAATCATGTAACTGTTAAAGGTCCAAAAGGTGAATTAGAAAGAACTTTAAATGAAAGAATGACATTCAAACAAGAAGAAAACACAATCGAAGTTGTAAGACCTTCTGATTCTAAAGAAGATAGAACAGACCATGGTACAACTCGTGCTTTATTAAATAATATGGTACTAGGTGTTTCTCAAGGTTTCGAAAAATCACTTGAACTTGTTGGTGTTGGTTACCGTGCGCAAATGCAAGGTAATGACTTAGTACTAAATGTTGGTTATTCTCACCCAGTTGAAATTAAAGCTGAAGACGGTATTACTTTTGCTGTTGAGAAAAACACAACTGTTAAAGTATCTGGTGTTTCTAAAGAACAAGTTGGTGCGATTGCATCTAACATCCGTTCAGTAAGACCTCCAGAACCTTATAAAGGTAAAGGTATTCGTTACCAAGGTGAATATGTTCGCCGTAAAGAAGGTAAAACTGGTAAATAATAGATAACACTCTAAAGAAAGGAGTATTGAAATGATCAGTAAAATTGATAAAAATAAAGTACGTTTGAAAAGACATGCTCGTGTTCGTACTAAATTATCAGGTACAGCTGAAAAGCCACGTTTAAATGTGTATCGTTCAAACAAACACATCTACGCTCAAATTATTGATGATGTTAAAGGCGAAACTTTAGCTCAAGCTTCATCACAAGATAAAGACATTGCAAACGAATCTGCGTCTAAAGTTGATTTATCAACTAAAGTAGGTCAAACAATTGCTAAAAAAGCAAACGATAAAGGTATTAAAGAAATCGTATTCGACCGTGGAGGTTATTTATACCACGGACGTGTTAAAGCATTAGCAGACGCTGCTAGAGAAAGCGGATTAGAATTTTAATTTAAAGGAGGGACACATTCATGGCTCGTAGAGAAGAAGAAACTAAAGAATTTGAAGAACGCGTTGTTACGATAAACCGTGTTGCTAAAGTAGTAAAAGGTGGTCGTCGTTTCCGTTTCACTGCATTAGTAGTTGTAGGTGATAAAAATGGTCGTGTAGGTTTCGGTACTGGTAAAGCTCAAGAGGTACCTGAAGCTATCAAAAAAGCTGTAGAATCAGCTAAAAAAGATTTAGTAGTTGTTCCACGTGTTGAAGGTACAACTCCTCACACTATTACTGGTCGCTATGGTTCAGGTAGCGTATTAATGAAACCAGCTGCACCTGGTACTGGGGTAATCGCTGGTGGACCTGTTCGTGCGGTATTAGAGTTAGCTGGAATCACTGATATCTTAAGTAAATCATTAGGATCAAATACTCCAATTAACATGGTTCGTGCGACAATCAATGGTTTACAAAACTTAAAAAATGCAGAAGATGTTGCTAAATTACGTGGCAAATCTGTAGAAGAATTATACAATTAAGGAGGGAAAATAAGTTATGGCTAAATTACAAATTACCCTCACTCGTAGTGTTATTGGTCGTCCTGAAACACAACGTAAAACTGTTGAAGCATTAGGTCTTAAAAAAACTAATAGTTCAGTAGTTGTTGAAGATAACCCTGCTATCCGTGGGCAAATCAACAAAGTTAAACATTTATTAACAATTGAAGAAAAATAATTAAGGAGGTGCCGAAATGAAATTACATGAGTTAAAAGCAGCTGAAGGATCACGTCGTGTACGTAACCGTGTAGGTCGTGGTGCTGCAACTGGTAACGGTAAAACTAGTGGCCGTGGTCAAAAAGGTCAAAAAGCACGTTCAGGTGGTAAAGTAAGACCAGGATTTGAAGGTGGACAATTACCTCTATTCCGTCGTTTACCTAAACGTGGTTTCACTAACATTAACCGTAAAGAATATGCTATTGTTAACTTAGACCAACTTAATAAATTTGAAGATGGTACTGAAGTAACTCCAGCTTTATTGGTAGAATCTGGTGTAGTTAAGAATGAAAAATCTGGTATTAAAGTACTAGGTAATGGTTCACTTGATAAGAAATTAACAGTGAAAGCTCATAAATTCTCAGCTTCAGCAGCAGAAGCTATTGATGCTAAAGGTGGAGCACACGAGGTGATCTAATGTTTCAAACGCTTGTGCGTTTCTTTACAACTAAAGAAGTGCGTAACAAGATTTTCTTCACTCTAGCAATGTTAGTAATTTTTAAAATAGGAACGTATATTCCTGCTCCAGGTGTAAATCCTGAAGCATTTAACCATCCGCAGGGTTCTCAAGGTGCCACTGAGTTATTAAATACTTTTGGTGGCGGTGCCTTGAAACGTTTCTCTATCTTTGCGATGGGTATCATGCCCTATATCACCGCATCCATTGTAATGCAATTATTGCAAATGGATATTGTGCCTAAGTTCTCTGAGTGGGCTAAGCAAGGTGAAATGGGTCGAAGAAAAATTAATAATGTAACACGTTATTTCGCTATTATTCTAGCTTTTATCCAATCAATAGGCATGGCTTTCCAATTTAACAATTATCTTGGTGGCAAATTGATTATGGATAAATCAATTATGAGTTATTTATTGATTGCAGTTGTTTTAACAGCAGGAACAGCTTTCTTAATTTGGCTTGGTGACCAAATCACTCAGTTTGGTGTTGGTAATGGTATTTCTCTTATCATCTTTGCTGGGATTTTATCTACATTGCCATCTAGTATAGAACAATTTGGCCAATCTTTATTTGTTGGTCAAGATGATACTTCACTAGCATGGTTAAAAATTGCTGGCTTAATCGTAGCATTAATCTTACTAACGGTTGGTGCTATATTCGTACTTGAAGCTAAGCGTAAAATTCCAATTCAATACGCAAAGAAACAATCTACTCAACGATTAGGTACACAAGCAACTTATCTACCTTTAAAAGTTAACTCAGCCGGGGTTATTCCAGTAATCTTTGCGATGGCGTTTTTCTTATTACCAAGAACGTTGACTTTATTCTTCCCTAAAGCTGAATGGGCACAGAATATTGCGGACACTGCTAATCCATCAAGTAATATTGGAATGATTGTTTATATTGTATTAATTATTGCTTTTGCATATTTTTATGCATTTGTTCAAGTTAATCCTGAAAAGATGGCTGATAACCTTAAAAAGCAAGGTAGTTATGTCCCAGGTATAAGACCTGGTGAACAAACCAAAAAATATATTACTAAAGTTCTTTACAGACTGACATTTGTAGGTTCTATATTCCTAGCAGTTATAGCTATTTTACCTATAGTAGCAACTAAATTTATGGGCTTACCACAATCAATTCAAATTGGTGGTACGAGCTTATTAATTGTTATCGGGGTAGCTATTGAAACTATGAAGACATTAGAAGCTCAAGTGACTCAAAAAGAGTACAAAGGCTTTGGTGGTAGATAATTTGTAGGAGGGCACTTATGAATATCATTTTAATGGGTTTACCTGGCGCAGGTAAAGGAACTCAAGCGAGTGAAATTGTTAAGAAATTCCCAATACCACATATTTCTACTGGTGACATGTTCAGAAAAGCGATTAAAGATGAAACTGATTTAGGTAAAGAAGCTAAATCATATATGGATCGTGGAGAATTAGTTCCTGATGAAGTTACTGTAGGTATCGTTAAAGAAAGAATTTCTGAAGACGATGCAAAAAAAGGATTCTTACTAGATGGATTCCCTCGAACTATCGAACAAGCTGAGGCATTAAATAGTATTATGTCTGAGCTTGATAGAGAAATTGATGCAGTTATCAATATCGAAGTTCCTGAGGAAGAACTTATGAATCGTCTTACAGGTCGTCGTATTTGTGAGAAATGTGGTACAACTTATCATCTTGTATTTAATCCTCCAAAAGTTGACGGTATTTGCGATATCGATGGTGGAAAGTTATATCAACGAGAAGATGACAATCCAGAAACAGTATCAAATCGTTTGAGCGTTAATGTAAAACAATCTAAACCTATTTTAGAGTATTACAATGAAAAAGGTGTCTTGAAAAACATTGATGGTTCAAAAGATATTGAAGAAGTAACCAACGATGTCATTGATATCTTAGATCATTTATAATAGATCAACACTATACGGTCTATTGCTTAGTGAATATTTGAGTAAAATTTAATAAAATGAGTGACAAATAACGATTTTTAATTCCCGTATTTTTGTTAAACTTATATTAATTAGTCACGAATAGATTCGTATCGTTAAGTTGTCTATTGACGATTACCTTACTATTGCAAAAAGGGGGAAGTTAATCAATGGCTAAACAAGATGTAATTGAATTAGAAGGTACTGTATTAGATACTTTACCAAATGCAATGTTTAAAGTAGAATTAGAAAATGGTCATGAGATTTTAGCGCACGTAAGTGGTAAAATCAGAATGAATTACATTCGTATTCTACCTGGCGACAAAGTAACTGTTGAGATGTCTCCGTATGATTTATCACGCGGTAGAATTACTTATCGTTATAAATAATCGTCACTCCATAATATAGGGAGGTATAAAAATGAAAGTAAGACCATCAGTAAAACCAATTTGCGAAAAATGCAAAGTCATTAAACGTAAAGGTAAAGTAATGGTAATTTGTGATAATCCTAAGCACAAACAAAGACAAGGTTAATAAAAGAGAGGTGTAAATTAATATGGCACGTATTGCAGGAGTGGATATCCCACGTGAAAAACGCATTGTTATCTCATTAACATACGTTTATGGTATCGGTACTTCAACTGCTAACAAAATTGTTGAAGAAGCTAACGTATCAGCAGATACTCGCGTTAAAGATTTAACTGATGACGAATTAGGTCGTATTCGTGAAGTTGTAGATAGCTACAAAGTAGAAGGTGACTTACGTCGTGAACAAAACTTAAACATCAAACGTTTAATGGAAATTTCATCATACCGTGGAATTCGTCACCGTCGTGGCTTACCAGTTCGTGGTCAAAAAACTAAAAACAACGCACGTACTCGTAAAGGCCCAGTTAAAACAGTAGCTAATAAGAAAAAATAATAGGTAAAGGAGGCAAAAAATAATGGCACGTAAACAAGTATCTCGTAAACGTAGAGTGAAAAAGAATATTGAAAACGGTGTAGCTCATATCCGTTCAACATTCAATAATACTATCGTAACTATCACTGATGAATTCGGTAATGCATTATCTTGGTCATCAGCTGGTGCATTAGGATTCAAAGGATCAAAAAAATCAACACCATTCGCAGCACAAATGGCTTCAGAAACAGCTTCTAAATCAGCTATGGAGCATGGTTTAAAAACTGTTGAAGTAACAGTTAAAGGACCTGGCCCTGGCCGTGAATCAGCTATCCGTGCATTACAATCTGCAGGATTAGAAGTAACTGCAATTAGAGACGTTACTCCAGTACCTCACAACGGTTGTCGTCCACCAAAACGTCGTCGCGTCTAATTTATGATTGTATTGTTACAGGTCACTGAGCAAACAGTTTAAATCTAGTCGACGTATTTAAGGAGGATATTTGTAAATGATAGAAATTGAAAAACCTAGAATTGAGACAATTGAAATTAGTGAAGATGCTAAATTCGGTAAGTTCGTTGTTGAACCACTTGAGCGTGGCTACGGTACTACACTAGGAAACTCCTTACGTCGTATCCTACTATCTTCATTACCAGGTGCAGCCGTTAAGTACATCGAAATTGAAGGAGTTTTACACGAATTTTCAGCAGTAGACAATGTTGTAGAAGATGTTTCAACAATTATTATGAACATTAAAAAATTAGCATTAAAAATTTACTCTGAAGAAGACAAAACTCTTGAAATCGATGTTAAAGATGAAGGCGAAGTAACTGCAAGTGACATTACTCACGACAGCGATGTTGAGATTTTAAATCCAGAACTTAAAATCGCAACAGTGTCTAAAGGTGGACATCTTAAAGTGCGTCTTGTTGCTAATAAGGGTAGAGGTTACGCATTAGCTGAACAGAATAATACTAGTGATTTACCAATTGGTGTAATTCCTGTTGATTCACTATATTCACCTGTAGAACGTGTTAACTACACTGTAGAAAATACACGCGTAGGTCAAAGTAGTGATTTTGATAAATTAACTTTAGATGTTTGGACTAACGGTTCAATCACTCCACAAGAGTCAGTATCATTAGCAGCTAAAATAATGACTGAACACTTGAATATCTTTGTAGGTCTAACTGATGAAGCTCAAAATGCTGAAATCATGATTGAAAAAGAAGAAGATCAAAAAGAAAAAGTACTTGAAATGTCTATCGAAGAATTAGACTTATCAGTACGTTCATATAACTGCTTAAAACGCGCAGGAATCAATTCTGTACAAGAGTTAGCTGATAAATCTGAAGCTGACATGATGAAAGTGCGTAATTTAGGTCGTAAATCTCTAGAAGAAGTTAAATATAAATTAGAAGATTTAGGATTAGGATTAAGAAAAGAAGATTGATAAAGGAGGTTAACTCATGGGTTACAGAAAATTAGGTCGTACTTCTGATCAACGTAAAGCAATGTTACGTGACTTAGCGACATCTCTTATCGTAAGTGAACGTATCGAAACTACAGAAGCTCGTGCTAAAGAAGTTCGCAGTGTTGTAGAGAAATTAATCACTTTAGGTAAAAAAGGAGATTTAGCTTCTCGTCGTAATGCAGCTAAAACTTTACGTAATGTTGAAATCTTAAATGAAGATGAATCAACACAAACTGCTCTTCAAAAATTATTCGGTGAAATCGCTGAACGTTATAATGAACGTCAAGGTGGTTATACTCGTATCCTTAAAGTAGGCCCACGTCGCGGTGACGGTGCTGAATCAGTAATTATCGAATTAGTATAATTTAAATAGGGTAGGATAATTTACAATTAGATTTCATTATCCTTACCCTTACCTTAATAAATACACTTACTACTTATATATAAAGCAAATGAGTGCAACGATAATGTTTGCCACATACAAATATTGTCTAGCTCAGAGTACCCCATCTAACTAAATATTTTCTATAAGCGTGAACTCAACAATTTGATGGGGTGCGCGCTTTTTTATTTGAATTGGACTAAAAATTCAGTTTTAACCTCTATTTCGTTGTCCAATTTTAGTAAATAAGACTGATATTATATAGAGGTTATAGTCATTCGGACTTAATATCAGTCACTTATTTTTTTATTTAAGCTGAGACATTTTTAATGCTATATGTCCCAGCTTTTTATTTTTATCTAATACCTATTTAGTTCGATGTAAATAACTCATATGTGATATACAGATAAATTGAATTATTGTAAAATATTTAAAGTAATATTCAATATTCGAGTTTAAGGAGTTGTTTAATGTGAAAAGTCTTGATAATATCATTGAATTTAATAATGTATCATTTCAGTATCAAAGTGATGCGGCTTTTACATTAAATAACGTTAGTTTTACAATTCCTTCTGGAAAATGGACTTCAATTGTTGGACACAATGGGTCAGGTAAATCAACTATTGCTAAATTAATAGTCGGAATTGAGAAAGCTAATGAAGGACATATACTATTTAAAAATAAAAAAATTGATATTAATAGTATTCAAGAAGTTAGAAATCACATAGGTATTGTATTTCAAAATCCTGATAATCAATTTGTTGGTTCTACAGTAAAGTTTGATGTGGCATTTGGCCTTGAAAATCATGCCGTACCTCATGATGAGATGCAAAAGATTGTCGATCGTTCCTTATCGGAAGTAGATATGTTAGATAAAGCTGATTATGAACCACATTCGCTCTCAGGAGGGCAGAAGCAACGCGTTGCTATAGCTGGAGTTCTAGCACTAAACCCGTCTGTTATAATTTTAGATGAGGCGACGACAATGCTTGATCCTAATGCAAAGGCATCACTTTTAAAACTCGTTCATGAAGTTAAAGAGGATAATGACGTTACGATTATTTCAATCACGCATGATTTAGATGAAGTTATTGAAGCAGATAATGTTATCGTGATGAATAATGGAACGGTATTCAAACAGGGGTCCCCTCAAGAAATATTTAAATATACAGATGAACTTACTGCTATAGGTTTGGATTTACCTTTCTCTATGAAAATAAATCAACGATTAGGTTTCGATTCGTCATTTGTTACTTACGAAGGGTTGGTCAAAAAGTTATGACTATACAGATGAATAATGTCAGCTACACTTATCAAAAAGGAACGCCATATGAGTATAATGCAATAGAAGATGTCAATTTAACATTTGAACAAGGTAATTATTACGCTATAGTCGGTCAAACAGGTAGTGGCAAATCTACTTTAATTCAGCATATCAATGCACTTTTAAAACCAACAAAAGGGTCTATTACATTTGATGAAATAGAAATATCTCATAAAACTAAAGATAAATACTTAAGACCTATTCGTAAAAAGGTAGGAATGGTCTTCCAATTTCCTGAATCTCAATTATTTGAAGATAGTGTAGAAAAAGAAATAGAGTTTGGCCCTAAAAATTTTAAATTGGACTTAGAAAAGGTAAAGAAAAAGTCTTATCAATTATTATTAGATTTAGGTTTTTCTAGAGATATTATGTCTCTTTCTCCTTTTCAAATGTCTGGCGGGCAAATGAGAAAAATAGCAATCGTATCTATATTATCTATGAATCCTGAAGTTATTATTTTAGATGAGCCGACAGCAGGTTTAGATCCACAAAGTAAAAAACAAATCATGTCTTTAATTAAACGCATCCAAATAGAAGAAAATAAGACAATCATTCTTGTTTCACATGACATGAATGATGTCGCACGTTATGCTGACGAGGTCATAGTCCTAAATAAAGGGCGAGTGGTAGAAACTAAAGAGCCGAGAGCGTTATTTAGGTCTACAAGCCAATTAGAAGATTGGCATATTACTTTGCCCAACATAGTAAAATTACAAAAAGACTTTGAATATAAGTATAATACTACTTTACCTAAATTAGCGTTAAACGAAGAAGAATTTGCGAGTTTATATAGGGAGTGGCAGAATGAAAAATAAATTAATCATTGGACGTTATCTCCCAAATCATTCGATTGTACATCATCTTGATCCTAGAGCAAAACTTATCTTTGTTTTTGTGTTTATAGTCTATATTTTCTTTTGCCATTCGTTTGGAACTTACGCATGGATATTTTTACTTATAATTGTTTTTATGAAATTAGCTAAAATACCATTCGGGTTTTTAATGAAAGGTCTCACGCCTATATTTTTCTTTTTAATATTTACTTTTTTTATGCATATTTTCTTTACTAATGGGGGTAAGATACTTTTTCATTGTGGAATCCTTACAATAGAATCTGATGGTGTTCTTGAAGGTATCTATATCTCTCTAAGACTTATATTTATTGTTATGATTGCGACAATAATGACATTATCTACTAGCCCTATAGATTTGACTGATGCATTTGAAAGATTATTATCACCTCTAAAGCTAGTTAAGGTGCCAGTGCATCAATTAAGCATGATGATGTCCATTGCATTAAGATTTATTCCTACGTTAATGGATGAATTAGAAAAAATTATCTTAGCTCAGAAATCAAGAGGTTCCGAAATAAGTTCAGGTAGTATAGTAACGAGAATAAAAGCATTCATCCCTTTAATGATTCCGTTATTTATTTCGGCTTTCCAAAGAGCCGAAGAATTAGCAATAGCGATGGAAGTTAGAGGATATGATATGAATGTTAAACGTACGAGTTATAGGTTATTACATTGGCGTCTAAGAGATACATTTGCTTTATTAACATTAATACCAATTGCAATTATCCTATATATTATTAAGTTCTCAGGAGTGTAGACATTGCGAATTTTAGTAGAAATAGCATACCAGGGTAATCAATTTTTAGGATTTCAAATCCAACAACAAGGAAGAACTGTACAGCAACAATTTGAAAAGATTTTAAAACGTATGCATAAACGGCATGTACGAATTCATCCTACCAGTCGTACAGATAGAGGGGTGCATGCGTATCAACAATTTTTCCATTTTGATACTGAGTTAAATATAGATAATCAACAATGGCAATATGCGATGAATCGTTTTTTACCTGATGATATTTACGTCAAAAACGTTCAAACAGTAGAAGAAAACTTTCATTGTAGATATGATTGTGTCGGCAAGAGATATCGCTATAAAGTTTATCAAGGTGAACATCGTAATCCCTTTAAAAGTGGTCTCGAAACATTTATAAATAGTGATTTAGATTTATCAAAAATGAATGAAGCTGCGCATCATTTTATTGGTACACATGACTTTACGGGGTTTTGTTCTCAGAAAACGGAAGTGGAAAGTAAAGTAAGAACGTTATACCAAAGTGAAGTGGTTCAAACTGAGACAGGTTTTGATTATGTGGTTACTGGTTCTGGATTTCTTTATAACATGGTTCGTGTTCTTGTAGCATTTTTAATAGAGGTGGGAAAAGGGAAGCGACAACCCGACGAAGTCCCGCAACTACTTGAAGAAAAAAATAGAAACAATGTGCCTTTTACTGCTCCGGCAGAAGGACTATACTTAGAAAAGATTTATTTGTCGCCAGAATCTTTAACAGAAGAGTTTGGAAATGATATTAAAATACATCTTAAAAAATCATTGGAAAATGACTGAATGTCATTGACAAAAGCATTGTGAAATTATAAGATTATTAACGGTATTGTTTTATATCACCCCACGATAAGCCCCGGAAACTTATTGTGTTACTAGATATATAAGCAAAGTAGAACAACAGTTAATAAAATAAATGAAATCTTACGCTTTTAAATCGTAACAAATATTAAAATTGTGCGTTTTCTGATCATAGGTTCGAATGTGATCAATTAACAAAACAATTAAGAATGAAGCATTTATTTTTAGGAGGACAATTATTATGCGTCAAACATTTATGGCAAATGAATCAAACATTGAGCGCAAATGGTATGTTATTGATGCTGAAGGCCAAACATTAGGTCGTTTATCATCTGAAGTAGCTGCTATCTTACGCGGTAAAAATAAAGTAACTTATACACCACACGTTGATACTGGTGACTATGTAATCATCATCAACGCTTCAAAAATCGAATTCACTGGTAATAAAGAACAAGATAAAATGTACCACCGTCATTCAAATCACCCAGGTGGTTTAAAATCAATCACAGCTGGTGAATTAAGAAGAACAAACCCAGAACGTTTATTAGAAACTTCTATCAAAGGTATGTTACCAAGTTCACGCTTAGGTGAAAAACAAGGTAAAAAATTATTTGTATATGGTGGCGCTGAACATCCACACGCTGCACAACAACCAGAAAACTACGAGTTACGTGGTTAATTAGAAGGAGGAAATTACATTGGCACAAGTTGAATATAAAGGTACAGGCCGTCGTAAAAACTCAGTAGCACGTGTACGTTTAGTACCAGGTGAAGGTAACATTACAGTTAATAACCGTGACGTACGTGACTACTTACCATTCGAATCATTAATCTTAGACTTAAACCAACCATTCGATGTTACTGAAACTAAAGGTAACTATGACGTTTTAGTAAACGTTCACGGTGGTGGTTTCACTGGACAAGCTCAAGCTATCCGTCACGGAATCGCTCGTGCTTTATTAGAAGCTGACCCTGAATACAGAGGTTCTTTAAAACGCGCTGGATTACTTACTCGTGACCCACGTATGAAAGAACGTAAAAAACCAGGTCTTAAAAAAGCTCGTCGTTCTCCTCAATTCTCAAAACGTTAATTTTGGCGAACGTACAAAAACACTTCCCATTATTTGGGAAGTGTTTTTTTTATTTTCAATTATCATTAGTTATAGAAATAAGTAATTAGAATCCGAGTGTTGTCGTTTATAACTTTTTATTTTATATATTCATTTTTAAGCGAGCTTTTCTATATTTTTAGTTACTAATTATTAAATTAAAAAGGTAGCATGATTGTTTCACGCTACTTGTATACGGTCTATTTTTTCATGATCTTTTCGACGACTTCTGTCATATCATCATGTATGACTAAGTCAGCACTTTGATCATATGGCGTGCGATCCCTATTGATTATTATTAAATTGTCACCTTTAAATTCTGAAACAAAGCCGGCTGCTGGTTGTACTACGAGTGAAGACCCTAGAACAACTAGCGTGTCAGCTTTTTGTAATTTTTCTAAAGCTCTAAATACTGTGTTTTGATTTAACATTTCTCCGTATAATACAATATCTGGTCTTATAATCTGCCCACATTTTTCACAATATCTTATGTGATTTTCCATCACTTGAGATTTTGAGTATTCATTGTAGCATTTGATACAGTAAAAGCGATTTAAAGTGCCGTGTAACTCATCGACATGACGACTTCCTGCATCTGAATGCAAGCCATCAATATTTTGAGTAATAACACCTAAAGATTTGTGTTCACGTTCTAAAGCAGCAATCCACTGATGTACAATATTAGGCTTTTTATCAGCTATTAATAATCTTTTATGATAAAAATCAATAAAACTCTCTTTATCATCATTTAAATGATCTACGCTTAGTAAATACTCAGGAGATTGACCATCCTTTGAAATCTCATCAAATAGACCTCCCATCGAGCGGAAATCTGGAATACCACTTGCTACTGAAACACCCGCGCCTGTAAAAAACACAATGTTATTGGATCTTTCTAAAATACTTTTTAACAGTTGAATTTCCTTTTCCATTGAATCACCTCAGTTTTTGATTTTTTTATAATTAATGGAAATCTGTAATTCTTATCTCAAATAACAGCAGGGATATTATTATAGATTCCATGTTATGATTTTTTAGTAGCAACAACTTCACATAAAATATTACTTTATCATTTTAAAGTATTTAAAGTATGTTATAAAATTATATTAAGACATAAGAAAAGTAATTTAAAGTTTAAACAAATTAAGATTGTAAATGATGTAATCGTAGGAAGTGGATATAGATATGAATAAATATGATAGACTCGACGAAATTACAAAACTCATCAACAAAAGAGGAACGGTTAGAACAAATGAAATTGTAGAAGGTCTTAATGTATCAGATATGACTGTTCGACGTGATTTAGCAGAGTTAGAAGAGAAAGGCATTCTCACTAAGATACATGGTGGAGCTCGTAGTAATTCTGCATTTCAATATAAAGAAATGTCTCACCAAGAAAAACATACGCACTACATTGAGGAGAAACGCTATATCGCCAAAAAAGCAGTAGAGCTTATAGAAAATGGTGACACAATATTCTTAGGGCCAGGTACTACTGTGCAAAAATTGGCAGAAGAAATTCACCACCATTCACTTACTGTTATCACCAATTGTTTACCAGTTTTTAAAATTCTTATGAATAAACAGAGCTTACATTTTAGAGTGTATCTGCTAGGTGGAGAAATGAGAGATTTAACTGAAGCTTTCGTGGGAGAAATGACGAATCAATTATTGAATAACTTGAGATTTAGTAAGATGTTTTTTAGTAGTAATGGAGTTAAAGATGGTGTAGCGATGACATCTTCAATAGATGAAGCTTACACCCAACAACTTGCTTTAAAACATTCAATAGAGAAATATTTACTTATTGATTCTTCAAAAATTGGAAAAGATGATTTTTCATCTTTCTGTGAATTAAAAGAATTAAATGCGGTATTAATGGATAATAATAATTCGGAAAAGACAGAACAAGTTGAAAAATATGTTGAGGTCATTGACTAAAATATAGAATTTAATATCTATTAATTAATTATCCTTTATAGAGCGGTAAATGAATTCATTCTTTGAGAATGAGATTTCATTTCCGCTCTTTTTTGTTGATTTACAAAGCCAGTATAAACACTAAGTTCACTAAATGTTTGAAAACAAACATTAAATAAACAAAGTTCAAACAATATATGTTGAATTATTGTTGTATAGTGTTTATAATTTAAACATAGGTAATTGAAAGCGCTTTTCTTAATTGATATGTGTTTGCTTTCAAAATCATTTTAAAAGGAGACTTAAAATGACAATTATTATTGGTTCTGATGTAGATGGTAAACGTCTTAAAGATTTAATTAAAGTTTATTTGAAAGAGAACGATTTCGAAGTATTAGATGTAACAGAGGGTAAATATTTAGATTTTGTAGATTCAACAGTATCTGTTGCACGTGAAGTTCAAAAGTCTGACGACAATTTGGGTATTGCCATCGACGCTTATGGTGCAGGTAGTTTTATAGTTGCTACAAAAATTAAAGGGATGATTGCAGCTGAAGTTTCAGATGAACGTTCAGCATATATGACTAGAGGTCATAATAATTCAAAAATGATTACTCTAGGTTCAGAAATTGTTGGGGACACATTAGCTAAGAATGTAGTTAAAGGTTTCGTTAATGGACACTACGATGGTGGGCGTCACCAAATTCGCGTAGATATGCTCAATAAAATGTGCTAATAGGAGGAGAATAAATGAAAATTGCTTTAGGTTGTGACCATATTGTCACTGATACAAAAATGGAAGTATCTCAGTTTTTAAAGTCAAAAGGACACGAAGTTATTGATGTTGGAACATATGACTTCACACGTACGCATTATCCTATTTTCGGTAAAAAAGTAGGAGAAGAAGTTGTAAACGGTAATGCTGACTTAGGTGTATGTATTTGCGGTACTGGTGTTGGTATTAATAATGCGGTTAACAAAGTTGCTGGCGTTCGTTCTGCACTTGTACGTGATATGACTTCAGCTTTATATGCGAAAGAGGAATTAAATGCAAATGTTATTGGTTTTGGTGGTAAAATCATCGGCGAACTTTTAATGTGCGACATTATTGAAGCATTTATCAATGCTGAGTATAAACCAACAGAAGAAAATAAAAAATTAATTGCAAAAATTAATCATCTTGAAAGTCATAATGCTAAACAAGAAGATCCACATTTCTTTGATGAATTTTTAGAAAAGTGGGATAAAGGCGAATATCACGATTAAGGAAGTACAACATGATTTTAACTTTAACATTAAATCCTTCGGTAGATATCTCTTATCCATTGGATGAATTACATATCGATACAGTTAATAGAGTTCAAAACGTTAGTAAGACAGCTGGTGGAAAGGGACTCAATGTAACTAGGGTGTTATCACAACTCAATGAACAAGTTGTTGCCACTGGCTTTTTGGGTGGTAAAATAGGCGATTTTATAGCAGAAAAGTTGAATCACAATCAAGTGAAACATTCATTTTTCAAAATTAAAGGTGAAACTAGGAATTGTATTGCTATATTGCATAATGGCAACCAAACAGAGATTTTGGAGCAAGGACCAATAATAACTGTGGATGAATCAACCGGGTTTTTGAAGCATTTAAAAGATCTAATACCAAAAGCTAAATCGGTTGTTATTTCTGGGAGCTTACCAAAAGGTGTAGATTCAAATTATTATTCAAAAATAATTGATATATGTAATGAAAATGATAAACCAGTCGTGCTGGATTGTGCTGGAGAAACATTAAAGGAAGCGTTACAAAATAATCACAAACCGACAGTGATAAAGCCAAATATTGAAGAATTATCACAATTGATTTCTACGGAACTTAATGAATCAACTGAAGAGCTGAAAAAAGCTTTAAATCATCAATTATTTAAAGGTATTGAGTGGATTATTGTTTCTTTAGGTGCGAATGGTGCGTTTGCTAAACATAATAATCAATTTTATAAAGTAAACATTCCTTCGATTAAAGTACTTAATCCAGTGGGTTCTGGAGATTCAACAGTTGCAGGAATAGCTTCAGCAATTGTTCATCATGAAAGTGATGAGAATCTACTTAAGAAGGCGAACACTTTAGGAATGTTAAATGCTCAAGAGGCACAAACAGGTTATGTAAATATGTCTAATTATTCTCAGCTCTTTGACCAAATTGAAATTATAGAGGTGTAAAACATGGTAAAAACAACTCAAAAAACGGCATCAATTGAACATCTAAGTAATGATAAAGGTGTCATCTCAGCTTTAGCTTTTGACCAACGTGGTGCGTTAAAACGTATGATGGCAAAACATCAATCAGATGAACCTACAATTGAGCAAATTGAACAATTAAAAGTTTTAGTATCAGAAGAGTTAACGCAATACGCGTCATCTATTCTTTTAGACCCTGAATATGGTTTACCTGCATCAGAAGCTCGTAATAAAGAGTGTGGTTTATTACTTGCCTATGAAAAAACAGGATATGACGTTAACGCAAAAGGTCGATTACCTGACTGTTTAGTAGAATGGTCAGCTAAACGACTTAAAGAGCAAGGTGCAAATGCCGTTAAATTCTTGCTTTATTATGATGTCGACGATGCAGAAGAAATTAATATTCAGAAGAAAGCTTACATTGAACGAATTGGATCTGAATGTGTAGCTGAAGATATTCCATTTTTCTTAGAAGTTCTCACTTATGACGATAATATTCCAGATAATAGTAGTCTAGAATTTGCGAAAGTGAAACCAAGAAAAGTAAATGAAGCGATGAAACTATTCTCAGAAGATCGCTTTAATGTTGATGTCTTAAAAGTAGAAGTACCAGTAAATATGAAATATGTTGAAGGATTCACTGATGGAGAAGTAGCTTATTCTAAAGAAGAAGCAGCACAATATTTTAAAGACCAAGACGCTTCAACAAAATTACCATATATTTACTTAAGTGCAGGCGTTTCTGCTGAACTTTTCCAAGAGACTTTAAAATTTGCACATGACGCAGGAGCTCAATTCAATGGAGTACTTTGTGGTAGAGCTACTTGGGCAGGCGCAGTTCAAGTATATATCGAAAAAGGTGAAGAAGCGGCTAGACAATGGCTTCGTACTACAGGATTCAAAAACATTGACGAGTTGAATAAAGTTTTAGAAACGACTGCAACATCATGGAAAGAGAGAGTTTAATTCTCGAAAGGGGACAGACACATCATGAATAGAGAAGAAGTACAATTATTAGGTTTTGAAATTGTTGCTTACGCTGGAGATGCACGGTCTAAGTTTTTAGAGGCATTAACAGCCGCACAAGAGGGAGAGTATGATAAAGCCGAATCTTTAATAGAAGAGGGTAATCAGTGCATTGCTGATGCACATCGTGCTCAAACTAGTTTATTACAAAAAGAAGCTCAAGGAGACGACATTGCTTATAGTGTAACGATGATGCATGGTCAAGATCATTTAATGACTACTATTTTATTAAAAGATCTAATGAAGCATTTAATCGAATTATATAAAAGAAAGAGTTGACCTTTATGAATAAGTTAATAGCATGGATAGAAAAAGGAAAGCCGTTCTTTGAAAAAATATCTCGTAATATTTATTTAAGAGCGATTCGTGATGGATTTATTGCAGCAATTCCTATTATCTTGTTCTCAAGTATATTTATTTTAGTCACTTATGTACCGAATGTATTTGGATTTACTTGGAGTAAAACAATGGAAGGTATATTAATGAAACCCTATAACTTTACGATGGGAATTGTTGGTTTCATTGTAGCAGGGACAACAGCCAAATCACTGACTGATTCATTTAATCGACGATTGGAAAGCACGAATCAAATTAACTTTATTTCAACAATGATGGCTGCAATGTGTGGTTTCTTGTTCTTAGCAGCCGATCCTGTAAAAGATGGAGGGTTTTTAAGTGCTTTCATGGGAACAAAAGGCTTATTAACAGCCTTCTTATCAGCGTTTATAACTGTTAATGTTTATAGTTTCTTTATCAAACATAATATTACAATAAAAATGCCTAAAGAAGTGCCACCTAATATATCACAAGTTTTCAAAGATATATTCCCATTATCAGCAGTAATCGTTATTCTTTATGCGTTAGATTTAATTGCTAGAGCCTTTATTCATACCAATGTAGCTAACGCAGTATTAAAAATCTTTGAACCATTATTTACAGCAGCTGATGGTTGGGTCGGAGTGACAATTATCTTTGGTGCATTCGCTTTCTTCTGGTTTGTAGGTATTCATGGACCATCAATCGTTGAACCAGCCATTGCCGTAATTACTTACGCTAACCTTGAAGCGAACTTACATTTAATTCAAGCAGGCGAACATGCTGATAAAGTCATTACACCTGGTACTCAAATGTTTGTTGTAACTATGGGAGGTACTGGTGCAACATTAGTCGTACCTTTCATGTTTATGTGGCTAACTAAGTCTAAACGTAATAAAGCAATTGGACGTGCCTCAGTAGTTCCTACTTTCTTTGGTGTAAATGAACCTATCTTGTTTGGTGCGCCTTTAGTATTAAACCCAGTGTTCTTTATTCCATTTATTTTAGCGCCAATTGTCAATGTATGGATATTTAAATTTTTTGTTGATGTTCTGAATATGAATAGTTTTAGCATCTTCTTACCTTGGACTACTCCAGGTCCTCTAGGTATCGTGATGGGTACTGGTTTTGCGTTTTGGTCATTTGTATTAGCCATTGTCTTAATCGTAGTAGATGTCATTATTTATTATCCATTCGTTAAGGTTTATGATGAGCAGATTTTGGAAGAAGAGTTAGGTAATAAAGAAGTTAATAATGAATTAAAAGAAAAAGTTTCAGCTAACTTTGATACTAAAAAAGCTGATGCTATTTTAGCAACTGCCGGAGCGAATGAAGCTTCGCAAAGTCATGATTCACAACCAGAAGTGATTCAAGATCATTCTGACAGCAATATTACTGAACAAACAAATGTCTTAGTATTATGCGCAGGAGGAGGTACAAGTGGTTTATTAGCTAATGCTTTGAATAAAGCAGCAGATGAATACGGTGTACCTGTTACAGCAGCGGCTGGTGGTTATGGTGCACATATGGATATTATGAAAGAATATCAATTAATTATATTAGCACCACAAGTAGCCTCAAATTATGAAGACATTAAACAAGACACTGACAAATTAGGTATAAAATTAGCTAAAACACAAGGCGCTGAATACATTAAGTTAACTAGAGATGGTCAAGCAGCACTCGAATTTGTAAAACAACAATTTAAAAATTAGATAGGAGTTTTATTCATGACTAAGAAATTACCTGAAGATTTTATTTTTGGTGGAGCAACAGCAGCTTATCAAGCAGAAGGAGCAACTCAAACTGATGGTAAGGGGCGTGTCGCTTGGGATACATATCTTGAGGAAAATTATTGGTATACAGCAGAACCAGCAAGTGATTTCTATAATAAATATCCAATCGATTTAGAATTAAGTGAGAAATTCGGAGTTAACGGTATAAGAATTTCAATTGCATGGTCAAGAATTTTTCCTAAAGGCTATGGAGAAGTAAACCCTAAAGGGGTAGAGTACTATCATAAGCTATTTAAAGAATGTCATAAACGTCATGTTGAACCATTCGTTACTTTACACCATTTTGATACACCAGAAGTACTTCATAAAGATGGAGATTTCTTAAATCGTAAAACCATTGATTATTTCGTAGATTATGCAGAATTTTGCTTTAAAGAATTCCCAGAAGTTAATTTCTGGACTACTTTCAATGAGATAGGGCCAATCGGTGATGGTCAATATTTAGTAGGTAAATTCCCTCCAGGTATTAAATATGACTTTGAAAAGGTTTTTCAATCTCACCATAACATGATGGTTGCACATGCTCGAGCTGTAAAGTTATTTAAAGATGGGCAATATTCAGGTGAAATAGGGGTAGTTCATGCCTTACCTACAAAATATCCATTTGATTCTTCTAATCCTGAAGATGTTAAAGCAGCAGAACTAGAGGACATTATCCATAATAAATTTATTTTAGATGCCACATACTTAGGTAAGTATTCTCGTGAAACAATGGAAGGTGTTCAACATATCTTATCTGTTAATGGTGGTAAATTGAATATCCCTGACGAAGATTATAAAATTTTAGATGCTGCTAAAGATTTAAATGACTTCTTAGGTATCAATTATTACATGAGTGATTGGATGAGAGGTTATGAAGGTGAATCTGAGATTACGCACAATGCGACTGGAGATAAAGGTGGTTCTAAATACCAACTTAAAGGTGTCGGTCAAAGAGAATTTGATGTAGATGTACCTAGAACAGATTGGGATTGGATGATTTATCCTCAAGGATTATACGATCAAATTATGAGGGTTGTGAAAGATTATCCAAATTATCATAAAATCTATGTTACTGAAAATGGTTTAGGATACAAAGATGAATTTGATGAAAAAGAGAAAACTGTACATGACGATGCCCGTATTGATTATGTTAAGAAACATTTAAACGTGATTGCTGATGCAATTGCAGATGGTGCTAATGTGAAAGGATACTTCTTATGGTCATTGATGGACGTATTCTCATGGTCAAATGGTTATGAAAAACGTTACGGTCTTTTCTACGTCGATTTTGATACACAAGAAAGATATCCTAAGAAAAGTGCTTATTGGTACAAAGAATTAGCTAAAACAAAAGAAATCAAATAATTTCCTTTTAAAAATTTATCATTTAAATACAGCTTGTATGTTCCAAAGACTCATTACATTTGATGTAGTGAGTCTTTAAATATGAGCAAATACCTCTCTAATCGTATATAATATATAAAATAAACAAAATGAGGTAAGATGATGAAATCAAAATCTTCTGCGATGGTCTTTATACTTATTATTATTGTTACTTTGATATTATTTACTGTACTTTGTAGCCGTCAATCGGGCAAACATATTCCGTCTTCTGTTACTCAACATCAACATAAACTTGTGGCCACTCTATTTATGCATGGATATGGAGGAAGCGAAAAATCAGAAAGTTTCATGGTTAATCAAGCAGTTAAAAAGGGCGTTACAAAGGATGTGATGATAGCAAAAGTATCTCGCAATGGTAATGTGACCTTTATTGGTTCTATAGATAAAAATGTAAAAAATCCAATTATAAAAATCGAATTTGAAAATAATCGCAATGGTGATTTTAATAAAAATGCACGATGGATTAAAAATGTCTTGTCTCAATTAAAATCCCAATATAATATCAATAAATTTAATTTTGTAGCACACTCAATGGGGAATATGTCATTTGCTTATTATATGAATAACTATGGAAATGATAAATATTTGCCACACCTTCAAAAAGAAGTAAATATTGCAGGTACTTATAATGGCGTACTAAATCTTAATGAAAAGATAAATGAAATAAACCTAGATCGAAATGGTAAGCCAAATAAAATGAACGATGATTTCAAAAAGTTATTATCTTTAAAAGAAGTTTATAAAGATAAAAACATTGATGTACTCAATATTTATGGAGATATTCAAGATGGCACACATTCAGATGGTCGTGTATCTAATAGTTCATCAAAATCTTTGAAATATTTACTAGGAAATAGTCCAAAATCTTACACGGAAAATAAATTCACCGGTAAAACAGCTCAACATAGCCAATTACACGAAAATAAAAATATCGCAAACGACATCATTCAATTTCTATGGAGCAAATAATTCATATAGTTGAAGCGCACTCATGCATTTGGCTCCTCACAATTTTAATGCATCAGTGCGCCTCTCTATTAAAACCATATCATCTAAAACACCATCATGGTGAACCAACAGCCCACACACTCCATACAGTTATCTAGTCCTACTCTGTTCAACAAATAAAATGATTCAATATTGTGCCTAATCATGCAAACACACTAAATATCTAATTCTCGTGCCAATAATTCAATTAACTCAAAACGCGCATCTTCTCCGTAAACATTTGGCAATATCATTAACTCGTCTACTCCAAATAAACTTTTAATATCCTTTAACTGACGTGATACCTCGCGAGGCGAGCCATAAATAATTCTACGCTTATTCTGTTCAAGTTTCTCTTTCTCGCGCTCGCTATAAACTCGATTCTTAGCGGTTTCAATAGATGGGTAAAACTGAGGTTGATCTAAATAATTAATACGTAACAACCAAAGTTGTAATGCGCTTAAAAGCTCTTCAACTTCAACCTCATTATCACCCGTTACTACAAATGTAGCTAATATCACATAAGGTTCCACACCACCAGAAAGTTCTTCAAAAGCTTCATGCACATGGCCTCTAGAATCTTCCTCAGAAGCTTCATGCACATGGTCGTCAGAATAATCCTTAACACCTCTATGTGAATCCCCAGCAAAATCTTCCTCTGAACTTCCATGAGATGTCCTACCAAAAGCACGATTATCGCCATCACCAGACGATTTCCAATATCTTCCATGCCAACGTGCAAACTCATTTTTGTAGACATTTATAACTTCTTCAATAGCACTTGACGATTGTCCCATTTTAGCAATAACAAATGGCAAACCGCGTCTGCCAGCTAACTTTGCACTTCGTTCACTCATACCTAAAATATACATTTCAGGCTTGGTCGGGATTAACGGGGTAGCTAATAACGTCTTGAAGCGGTGCGCTTTATCAATGTCATCATTAAAGTATTTATTCAAATCATCTAATTGTGTATCAAAATCTAGTTTTCTTTCTTTATTCTCATTTAATGCAGCGTTCACGTTGTTGAAACTTGGAGAGCGTCCTATGGCCATATCTACACGATGAGGATGGCGTGCTTCCATCATCTTAAATTGTTCAGCTACTTTATACGGGCTGTAGTGTGGCAACATGACACCACCACTTCCAATCTTGATATTACTCGTCTGTTCCAATAATGTCATCATGACCATTTCAGGGGCGCTTGATGCCACAGAACGAACTTGATGATGCTCAGCCACCCAATATCTCACATAACCTATTTGTTCAGCTCGTTGTACTAACTCTACACTATGCTGAAATGCTTCGTGTGCACTTCTACCTTCAAATATCGGTACATAATCTAATATGCTTAATTTCATTTTAGGAAAATTAAACCTCCCATACGTTACGATTCAACCAATTTCTCAACGCTTGCTCTTATTATACAAGTGATTTTCTATGATTGCGATGACCTTGTTCGAGGTATGATATTTACAGAATTAATATTCAAAAAAGGGTGATATCATATGAAAAATGAACAAATCGTATTTAACAAAGTTCCAGATGGAATGCCACAAGATGATACATTCAAATATGAGGAAACTGATGTACAAGAACCCAAAAATAATGAAGTTCAATTAGGAACATTATACATTTCAGTGGATCCATATATGAGAGGCCGTATGACGAATGCAGATTCCTATGTCCAGCCTTTTAAAAAAGGAGAGCCATTTAATGGACATATCGTAGCTAAAGTTATTCAATCAAATGCTAAGGATTATAATGAAGGTGACATTGTCGTGGGCATGCTTCCGTGGAAGAAAATAAACACTGTATCAACAGAGCATATCGATAAAGTACCTTCAACAGATGTGCCACTTGACTTATATTTAAGCGTACTAGGAATGCCAGGGCAAACTGCTTATCATGGCCTTTTAGACATTGGACAGCCTAAAGAAGGTGAAACCGTAGTTGTTTCAGCAGCTTCAGGTGCAGTAGGTTCAGTTGTCGGCCAAATTGCTAAAATTAAAGGATGTAGAGTTGTAGGTATCGCAGGAGGAGATAAGAAAGTAAATTATCTTACTAAAGAATTAGATTTTGATGCAGGTGTAGATTATAAGAAAGATGATTTCGCCCAAACATTAGCAGATGCTGTTCCAGATGGCATCGATGTCTATTATGAAAATGTAGGCGGTGAAATAGGTGATGAAGTATTTAAACACCTAAACACACATGCACGTATTCCTGTTTGCGGTGCCATTTCTTCTTATAACCATCCTGAAGAAGAT
This sequence comes from Staphylococcus sp. TE8, assembly GCF_000692055.1. Lineage (NCBI taxonomy): Bacteria > Bacillati > Bacillota > Bacilli > Caryophanales > Staphylococcaceae > Staphylococcus > Staphylococcus sp. TE8. Next base: position 24,376 of record NZ_JMGB01000002.1, on the reverse strand, counting down.
ATTGGTCCACGTATTCAAGGGACACTCATCAAGAAACAAGCGATGATGAGAGGTTTCTTAGTTGCCGAATTCGCTGATGACTTTAAAAATGCAAGCGAACAACTCGCTAAATGGGTACAAGAGGGTAAGATTAAGACCCAAGTATCTGTAGAAGAAGGTTTCGATAAAGTACCTCAAGCATTTAGAAATTTACTCACTGGTGATAATTTTGGTAAACAAGTAATTAAAGTCTCTGACGTTTAGTATCTTCATTTTCAAAAAAACTGTTCAAATGAGTGAATTGAATTAAATGCTATAATTAATTTAATAAAATCAACATAGAGGTGGAATCATGAAAGCAATAGGATTTAATGCACCGTTCAATCTAGAAGATGGTAATCAATTTCAAGAAATTGAATTTAATATTCCAAATCCAACTAGGAATCAGTTATTAATAAAGGTTCAAAGTATAAGTGTCAATCCGGTTGATGCGAAACAACGCATCTTATCAGTTAACCATGCACCACGTATATTAGGATTTGATGCGGCAGGTATTGTCGAACAAGTTGGAGAAGATGTCACAATGTTTGAGCCAGGAGACTATGTGTTTTATTCAGGTTCTCCAAATCAGCATGGCTCTAATGAAGAATATCAGTTAATTGAGGAAGAATTAGTAGCGAAAGCACCATCTAATCTTAAGCCTGAACAAGCGGCAAGTTTACCTCTCACTGGTCTCACAGCATCTGAAACATTATTTGATGTGTTTCAAATATCTCATGACCCTGAAAAGAACAAAGGTAAATCTCTTCTTATCATTAACGGGGCCGGTGGCGTAGGTAGTATTGCTACACAAATTGCTAAAGCACATGGCTTAAAGGTTATTACCACTGCATCTCGTGAGGAAACGATTGAATGGACGAAGTCTATGGGTGCTGATATTGTAATCAATCATAAAGAAGATTTAAAGACACAACTTGAGCATCACGATATTAATGAAGTAGATTACATTTTCTGCACATTTGATACAGATTTATATTATGAGAAAATGATTGAACTTATTAAACCATTAGGTCATATCGCAACGATTGTTGCATTTAAAGAAAAGCAAGACTTAAATCTACTCAAACCAAAGAGTGTTAACTTTACTCATGAATTTATGTTCGCCAGACCAGTCAATCGCACGAATGACATGATTAAACATCATGAGTATTTGAAAGATATTTCTGAAAGGGTTGAACGAGGCCAATATCACCATACAACTACGAAGGTGATTAATGGATTAACCACCGAGACACTTTACCAAGCTCATCAAATTTTAGAATCAAATACGATGATAGGTAAATTAGTTATTAATGTGGAAAAATAATTACCATAAATAATTATCGACATATTTCTTAGAGAGAATAGCAGTAAGATGATTTTAATTACGAATCATCTTACTGCTAATTTTATATTCAATTTTGTCGCCATCATAACTATACAATTAAAAAGTTATATATTTTAAAAATACAAAGTATAAATGATTGATAATACTTGGGATGGGTAATAAACATAGGAAAGAGGTGATTGTTTTATTTATGAAATCAACAAATACAAGTAAAATCAGCATTGTATTTTGGGTAGCATTAGCAATTTGTACAGCATTTGTTATTTATGGTGCGATTCTACCTAAACAACTTGAACAAGTTACGCAAACTGTAACTTCATTTATAGCAGTTCATTTTTCATGGTATTATCTTCTACTTGTCCTACTCATACTTATAGTAAGTGTTTATTTATTATTCTCTAGATATGCATCAATTACATTAGGTAAAGAAGGAGAAGATCCTGAATTCTCACTTCCTTCATGGTTTGCTATGTTATTTAGTGCAGGTATGGGTATCGGATTAGTATTCTGGACCACTGCGGAGCCTATAAGTCACGCGTTTACTTTAACTCCAATACATAAAGCTGGAACGCAGTCAGCCATTAATGACGCCATGCAATTTTCTTTCTTCCATTGGGGTATACATGCCTGGGCAGTTTACGGCATTGTAGCGCTCGTCTTTGCGTATTTTAGTTTCCATAAGGGATATCCCGGTCTTGTAAGTGCAACATTAACGCCCATTTTCGGTGAAAAAGCTATGCGAGGTCCGATAGGTGGTGCGATAGATGTATTAGCAGTCATAGCGACTGTAACTGGTGTTGCAGCAACATTAGGATTTGGAGCATTACAAATTAATGAAGGCCTTAACTTCTTGTTTAAAGTGCCAAATAACTTTGGAACACAAGTTATCCTTATTATCGTTGCTACTATATTATTTACTTGGTCAGCATGGTCAGGTATTGATAAAGGTATTAAAACTTTAAGTAACATCAATATGGGATTAGCATTTCTAGTTTTAGTCGGATTATTCATTGTTGGACCGACACTTTATATTTTGAACACATTTACGAATGGTTTAGGGAATTACATAGCCAATTTCTTTAAAATGAGTTTGAGAATTCCATCAGGTGGAGAGAAATTTAAATGGTTACAACAATGGACAATTTTCTATTGGGCATGGTGGATTTCATGGGCGCCATTTGTTGGAATCTTTATCGCACGTGTCTCAAGAGGTAGAACAATCAAAGAATTTATTTTAGGCGTACTATTTGTTCCAGCACTAGTATGCTTCTTATTCTTTGCAGTCTTCGGTGCTTCAGCAATTTATTTACAAGATCATCATATAGCTAATATTGCTAAAGCAGCTACAGAGACAGCTACATTTGCAACGTTAGAACAATATCCACTTGGATTTATATTAAGTATTATTACTCTAGTAGTGATTATGATTTTCTTTGTGACTTCAGCCGACTCCGCTACTTATGTACTGGGCATGTTAAGTGCTCGTGGAGATATAAATCCTGCTTCATTTGTAAAAGTAAGCTGGGGTATTATCATGGCACTATTTGCAATAATTATGATTTACACTGGTGGCACACAAGCAATACAAAACTTACTTATCATAGCTGCATTACCATTTTCACTCGTAATCATAGTTATGATTTGGTCGCTCTTTAAGTCGCTTAGTGATGAAAAGCCACGTCCTAGCAATAAGGTATTAGTTAAGGATAAGAATTCTGACATTCTAGAATACCGTAGTTCTAAAAACGAAAAAAATTTAACATAATAATAAAAATATACGTTTTTCATCTAATTAGAATGGGAATAATGTATTATAAGTAGTGCTTCTTTAAATATTTTTAAAAATAGAATAAAAAATTGTTTTATTTATGTTTCAAAAAAATATTTATAGGGTACTCATTTAAAATGTAAACAAATTCAACAATGACATAAGGAGGTGCCGTGCGAGGTGAAAAGATTAAAAAATTTCATCCTCGGCCTTTTAATAGTCGCAATTGTTGGGTTCCTATTGTTTATGTACATAAAGGATAGTCGTATTAAAAGCTATCAAGACTACTTCCTTCATTTCAATTGGTTCCAACCACTATTAATTGGACTTGCGGGATTACTAATATTGATTGGACTCATATTAGTATTAAGCATATTCAAACCTACGTATCGTAAACCTGGACTTTATAAAACTTTTGATGATGGTCATATTTATGTATCAAGAAAAGCAGTTGAAAAATCTGCGTACGATACATTAACTAAATATGATCAAGTAAGACAACCTAATGTAGTAAGTAAGCTTTATAGTAAGAAAAAGAAATCATTTATCGACATTAAAGCAGATTTCTTCGTACCAAATGATGTTCAAGTGAAATCATTAACTGAAAGTATTCGCTCTGACATTAAGAAAAATGTTGAACATTTCACAGAAATTCCAGTACGAAAATTAGAAGTTAATGTTCGTGACCAGAAAACGTCTGGTCCACGTGTGTTGTAAGGGAGGGATATCATGGCTGAAAATAATAATCAAAACGGACAAGACTCTACACAACAATTAATCAATATATTTAAAGCATTTAAGTGGCGTATTATTGGATTTTTAGCATTTTTACTTATAGCTATATTATTCCTAACTCTTGGATTTTGGAAAACAATTTTAATCATTGTCTTGTGTTTAATTGGAATTGGTATCGGGTATATTAAAGACCGTACGCAAGACTTTATGAATTTCCTCAATAGATGGAGCTAGTCCAGTTCTAAAGGAATTAATTAAATCTAATTATTAATAATAACTAAATTTTGAAAGTAAAGGAGAATTTACTATGGCAGTAGATAATAACAAAGCAAAACAAGCATACGATAACCAAACTGGTGTAAATGAAAAAGAAAGACAAGAACAACAAAAAGAAGTTCAAGAAAATCAACAACCACAATTCGAAAACAAATTAACTTTCTCTGATGAAGTAGTTGAAAAAATTGCTGGTATTGCTGCTCGTGAAGTTAAAGGTATCTTAGATATGAAAGGCGGATTCACTGACAACTTCACTAATGCATTCTCAAGTGGTAATAACGTGACTACTGGCGTGTCAGTTGAAGTTGGCGAAAAACAAGCAGCTATCGACTTAAAAGTTATTTTAGAATATGGTGAATCAGCACCAAAAATCTTCCGTAAAGTAACTGACTTAGTTAAAGAACAAGTGAAATACATCACTGGCTTAGAAGTTGTTGAAGTGAACATGCAAGTTGACGATGTAATGACTAAAAAAGAATGGCAACAAAAAAATGAAAAAGACAATAAAGACAACAACCACAGTGATAGACAAGGTTTACAATAATTTATAATTGCAATTTGATAAATCATTTAAGTTGAACCTTATATGATATTAGCCTATAAATGGAAAGTGTTCTCACACCATTTATAGGCTTTTTGTTTATTAATAATTAATTTTCCTCAAAAAATAAGCAGTCTGTGTAAAAGATGACTTTCTTAAACATAGACTGCTTATTATAAACTACAATTACATTAATATTTTAATTAGTGAAGCGGATTGTTTACTTTAATATACGTATATTCATGTGCTTGATCTTCTAATCGCATAGTCGTCACGCATTTATAATCAATTGTTGGGGCAAAGATAACTTCTTCGATTTCACTACGACGACCTTCAGATAATTCTGTGATATTACTTAAAATATCCTTTAATATGAGTGCCATATCCTTCCAGATTTCATTTTCAAGTGAAGAAGAATGAGATGACTTAGCTATTGTAAGCACAAGCTCTCCTAAGTGATTCTGAACTGTAGAATAAAATGCTTTATTAAAAACGGAAGTCTTAGAATTTGTTAAAATTCTAGATTTCTCATGAAAATGGTTCGTCTCATAACCCGATTGATTTAAGCGCTCAGTATCAATACGTAAGCCTTCGAAATCTCTAATATATAGTTTATTAAGTGAACCGTCTTTGTTAAAGGTTGCAACAGAATTCTGTAGGTGTGCCTCTAAAGCAATACCATATTTAGAATATAAAGGAATGACTAAACCTAGTAACGCTTTACTATATTCATTCATCCAAGTTTTAGCTGCTTCTTCAAATGACTGAAATCCCTTAGAAATTTGATATGTTTGTATTAATGTTTGAATAGGCGTTTCGGAGTTGTAAGGATACGTTGCAACTAAACATGATGGAATGACAGGTACCACATCATTCGTTATAGAATGATAGAAATTATTTCTAAATAACGTACCTAGTTGTTCACTACGATCCGTTTGTATCTCATCACTATCATTAGAATTATAAAAATGAATTCCTGCCACTTCATCAATTACAGTAGAAGCATACTGTTTAAATGTTGAATCTTTAGTCAAGATATCGTTTAAGATGTGTGTAACTAAAGGTCCATTATGAGTTGTTTGTTCTGAAAGTGTACGAATTTCGCCAGTAATATGTACATTTGTTGATAATTTAATATGTGGCGCTTTATTAGGTAATTCAGGAACCAACGTTCTAAATGATAAGCCAGCATAATATGGGATAGAATATTCACTCACAATCATAAGTCGTTGATCAAGTTCTTCCATGTAATCTTGATGTAGGACATGGTCGTATTGCCATGGATGCATAATCATCAATTGATAGTCGTCTAAATTTACTTGTCCGCTAAATTCTTTTTCTAAGTGTGAGTATATATCAGGAAACATATGTTTCATCGTATCATTGTAATTTGCATCTAAAGCTTGAACACGAGCCACTGAATGATGCAATAATACAATTTTTAATTCGATGGGCTGAGTAAATTCAGAAGAGTATCTAAATGTTTCAAACGCATCCATACCTTTACGCAGTTTTGCTCCCGGATGAAGAGGGTGGCCTTCTACTACGGCTTGCTCAGACCTTAGATAACTATCTTGATGATTTTTAATAATATCGTATAGAGGTGCTCGATCATCCTTCATTTTAAAATATTGATAGCTTAGCGCAAATGTCATATTAGCTGCACTGTTCGTTTGGTCATCTCTGAATTGTTGGCTCGCTTCATTATCCAACTCTGGTGATTCAGTAAGAATCCAGTCTAAAATGTCATTAGGATGTAAAATACGCTTAAATTCATCTTGATATTGTTCACGTTTATAATAAAAGGGGCCTTCAACATCTATACGATTAAATGCATGCTGACCAGTTACTGGTGCGTATAAGTATAGCTTTGATTTAGGAAAATGAATTTCTAAAATGTCAGTTACATGAGTGTCATAACCAGCAAATTTACGTCTATTAAGTAACTGACTATGATCATTACCATGAACTAAATTCTCTCTATGTATAGAAGTAACTAAACGCTTTGTTACTTTATCTCGACCAGTTAATAATTTATCTTGGAAAATAGATGCCCATTGTTCATCATATTGTTGTAAAAACTGAAAGACATTTTGCTCATCTTGGGTCATCTCAATGTCTTGTTTGTTAATAAATTGATTGAAATTCATAATTCACCTCTAAAAAAATATTTTACAAAAATAAATAAGATTTGTATAATCCATATTAATGATAATGATAATTATTATCAATAAAAAAGACAGGTGGAAATTAAATGGCAAAATTTTTCTTTTCCAGTTCTTTTCTTCTGTTTTTGGGGAATTGGATTGGGCAAATAGGATTAAACTGGTTTGTACTTACTACATATCATAACGCAGTTTATCTGGGATTAGTTAATTTTTGCCGACTCGTACCAATTTTATTGCTAAGTGTATGGGCAGGCTCAATTGCTGATAAATATGATAAAGGAAATTTACTTAGAATAACCATTTCCTCTTCATTTATAGTCACTGCGGTATTGTGTGTTTTGACATTTACTATTGATTCTATCCCAATCGCTGTAATACTCATTTATGCATCGTTAAGAGGTATTCTAAGTGCAGTAGAAACACCAGTAAGACAAGCGGTGTTACCTGATTTATCAGATAAAATTTCTACAACACAGGCAGTATCGTTTCATTCGTTTATCATTAACATCTGTCGTTCGATAGGTCCTGCAATCGCTGGAGTCATTCTAGCAGCTTATCATGCGCCTTCAACTTTCTTAGCACAAGCGATATGTTATTTAGTTGCTGTACTTTTTAGTCTGCCTCTTCACTTTGAAGTTGTTTCAAATCAACTCGAAAATAAAGAATTCTCATTAAAGATAGTTATGAATTATTTCAAACGTAATCTAGAGGGAAGTAAGATATTTATTACTTCTCTATTAATCATGGCTACAGGATTCTCTTATACAACAGTATTACCCGTACTTACGAATCATATTTTTCCAGGAAAATCAGAAGTATTTGGTATAGCGATGACCTTCTGTGCTATTGGTGGTATCGTAGCAACAATTATTTTACCTACCATTTTAAATCATCTAAGCGCAGTTAAAATGTATTATTTAAGTTCTTTGCTATTTGGGTTAGCTTTACTAGGCGTCGTTATACATAATTTGGTTATTATGTTCATTTGTATCACTTTAATTGGACTATTTAGCCAATGGGCAAGAACAACGAATAGAGTTTATTTTCAACATAGTGTTAAAGACTATGAGAGAGGGAAGGTATTAAGTATTATTATGATGGACCGTGGTATGATACCTCTCGGTAGTTTAGTTATGAGTTTCTTTGCAGATGTATTCGGAATACTGACGACATTCATGATCATGGGTATAACTACCGTAGCCATTTCAGTAATATTTTACCTAATACAGCGTATGACGAAGTTGGAGGAAAGTAATAATGGAGCGTAATGAATGGCTGTTAGCAGATAAAAATATACAATACCGTATCATGAACGCAATAATTAAAGAACGTATTTCACCAGAGGGCATGAAAATAACGAAAGATGATAGTGTGGTGGAAATTCAGTACCAAGGCAAAAGATTAACTGTTCAAGTAAAACGTAAAAGTGCTATGGAAAGATATGTGTTTAAAGGCGATATTATGTATGGTTGTGGTCAAAAGTCACAACCTATTGAAAGCTTAGAAGATCTGCTCGAAACATTAACACAGGATTTTAATATTGAAATTTCAGAACGTTTGAATGAAGAATTGATTCATAGTAGAGACAGTTTTATTGAAACATATAAACATTTTAACAATAGACAGTCACTTATACATCAAAGTATGAAATTTTCAAGATTGCCTGAATCATTGAACTTTATATCTTGGCTGCAACATTTACAAGATAGTGGCATTATAGATGATTTAAGTTATTCGGAGAGTTTGATTGTTGAAGGACATCCTACCCATCCTTTAACTAAGACAAAACTTCCATTAAATAAAAGCGAGTTGAAAGCGTATGCTCCAGAGTTTGAAAAGGTTATTCCTCTAAAAATTATGCTTATTGAAAAGACGCACATTGTCACTACGTCAATGGAAGACGATGACCAATATATTTTAAATCGTGTCATTCCGGAATATCGTCATCAACTTAATTCATTTTTGGAGCCTTTAAATTTAAATTTAGAGGATTATAGAGTCATGATTGTTCATCCTTGGCAATACGATCACACTATAGGCGGAAAATTTAGTCAGTGGATTGCTAGTAAAATACTAATACCAACACCATTCTCAGTAGAATCTAAAGCAACGTTATCATTTAGAACGATGGATTTAATTCATAAACCTTATCACGTTAAACTTCCTGTGAATGTTCAAGCAACTAGTGCAGTAAGAACTGTTTCTACGGTTACTACGGTAGATGGACCTAAATTAAGTTATGCATTACAAGGACTACTTGATCAATATCCAGGACTCCAAGTGGCCATGGAACCCTTTGGTGCATATGCCGATGTGGATTCTGATTTGGCAAGACAACTTGCATGCATTATTCGTCAGAAACCCGTTATCTTTGAAAATGGCTCAACAGTGGTCACAGCAAGTTTAGTTAATCCTAATCCAATTGATCGTAAAGCGATTGTAGATAGCTATTTAGAATGGCTTGAAACTGAAATAACAATTGACCACATTAAACATTTTATTGCAACTTACACACAAACATTAGTCCAACCACTCATTGCATATATTCAAGATTATGGAATTGCATTAGAAGCACATATGCAAAATACGATTGTCAATCTAGGTCCTAACTATCAAATGAAATTCTTAGTACGTGATTTAGGTGGTTCACGTATAGATTTAGATACTTTACAACAGAAGGTAACAAATATTGAAGTAACGAATGAAAGTTTATTAGCTCAATCCATTGAGGAAGTTATTGCAAAGTTTCAACATGCTGTTGTACAAAATCAATTAGCAGAGTTGATTCATCACTTTAATCAATATGAAGATGTTAAAGAAGAAGAGTTATTTGATATCGTTCGTGAAGAGATTGATCTAGCGATTGATGATGATAAATCCCATGCCGACATTTTGAGGAAAGTATTATTTGGTCCGACAATAACAGTTAAAGCGTTATTGAGTATGAGGATGGAAAATAAAGTTAAAAAATATTTGAACACTGAATTAGAAAATCCTATTAAAAAAGAGGTGTAGTACATGGCTAGAATCAAAGTTAACTTATCAAAAATACAATACAATGCCAAAGTACTTCAGACATTACTTGAACGTAGACAGATTCACTTTACCCCTGTAGTAAAATGTGTTGCCGGAGATGAACGCATCGTTTCTACAATAAAATCTCTTGGAATTACACACTTTGCTGAATCAAGAATTGATAATATTGAAAGACTAAGAGATTTAAATATCACATTTACACTATTACGCCCCACGACAGAATTTGAAACTATGATTTCTACTGTAAAACTGAGTATTCAAACAGAACTTGATACGATTAAACAATTGAATGTAATTGCAAAAAGAATGAATGTAAAGCATCAAATCATGTTAATGGTAGATTGGAAAGACGGCCGTGAAGGTGTCTTAACTTATGATGTATTAGATTATATTAAAGAAATTATGAGTATGAGTCATATACAACTAGTAGGATTAGCATTTAATTTTATGTGCTTTAAATCCAAAGCTCCAGAAGAAAATGATGTCTTTATGATTAATAAGTTCATTAGTGCCGTTGAAAAGGAAATAGGTTACAAGTTTAAAATTATTTCAGGAGGTAACTCAAGCATGTTACCTCAAACAATGTACAATGATCTTGGCAAGATTAATGAATTAAGAATAGGAGAAGCACTCTTTAGGGGAATAGATACTACCACGAATGAACCTATTGCCAGTCTCTATCAAGATGCGATTGTACTTGAAGCGGAAATTATTGAAATTAAACCACGTATTAATCAAGTGACACACCAATCCTATTTACAAGCAATAGTGGATATAGGTTATTTAGATACATTTACAGATGGTATCAAGCCTATCGCCAATGATCTGAAAATGGTTGGCGCCTCAAGCGATCATTTAATGATTGATTTGAATAATCAAGATCACTATCAAATTGGGGATAGAATTCAATTTAGTTTAAATTATGAAGCTTTGTCACAGAGTATGTATATGAAAAATTTAACTAAATCATATTACGACGATTCAAAGATTCAAACTTTGATTGAAAATTTTAACACAAACATATTTACCAATACGTAGAGAAGACTCAATTTTATTCATTAAATTATATTTCACTTTAAACTGCTCTTTAATTTTCTATTTTAAAGAGCAGTTTTATTTATTTTAGTTAGTTATTGTTCTCTAAATTGTATATAAGGCAAATATAAAGTGATATTCAGATTTATCTTTCATAGTAGTTAGTCTGACTTATGAATTAAATTATATTTGAGTAAAATATATTCATAAAACAATACAAAATAATATTGACAATGAGAATCGTTATCAATAAACTATATATGTAAGCATATACATATTAAGGAGTGGAACAATGAGAGGTCTAAAATTTTTTAGTGCTGTTGGCTTAATGCTAGTATTAGTTCTTGTTGCGGCCTGTGGAAGTAATGGTTCTAATAATTCAAGTAATAAATCTGCATCTAAAGATGGTGTAGAAATTAAACACGAAGAAGGAAAAAGTAAAGTACCTAAGCACCCTAAACGTGTCGTGGTACTTGAATATTCATTCGTAGATGCATTAGCTTCACTTGATGTAAAACCTGTAGGTATAGCAGATGATAAGAAAAAGGAACGTATCATCAAACCATTAAGAGATAAAATTGGTAACTATACGTCTGTAGGTGCACGTAAACAACCTAACTTAGAGGAAATTAGTAAACTAAAACCAGACTTAATTATTGCAGATAGTAATAGACATAAAGGAATTTATAAAGATTTAAGTAAAATTGCTCCAACAATTGAACTTAAGAGTTTTGATGGAAACTATAATCAAAACATTGATGCCTTCAAAACAATTTCTAAAGCATTAGGTAAAGAAGATGAAGGTAAAAAACGTCTAAAAGAACATGATGAAAAGATTGAAAAATATAAAAAAGAAATTACAATGAATAAAGATGAGAAAGTGTTACCTGCAGTTGCATCTAAATCAGGTTTATTAGCACACCCTAGTTATTCATATGTAGGACAATTCTTAAATCAACTTGGATTCAAAGAAGCATTAACTGATGATGTGACAAAAGGTTTAAGTAAGTATCTTAAAGGACCTTACTTACAAATGAACACTGAAACATTATCTAAAGTAAATCCAGGCCGTATGTTCATCATGACTGATAAAGCAAGTCCTAATGAACCTTCTCTTAAAGAATTAGAAAAAGATGCTGTATGGAAAAAATTAGACGCTGTTAAACATAATCGTGTAGATGTGTTAGATCGTGACCTATGGGCTAGATCACGTGGTTTAATTTCTTCTGAAGAGATGGCAAAAGAACTTGTAGAACTTTCAAAGAAAGATAGTAATAAAGATAATAAGTAAGGTGGAAAATAATGACTATGGGTATTAAAAATAGTCAATCCGCTATTGAACAAAAAAAGAGAAAGCGCACTACACTCACTTATATAGTGGGTGTGTGCTTTCTTTTTATTTCAATCTATTTGAATTTAGCGATTGGTTCTTCAAAAATACAATTTCATGATATTTTAAGTTACTTCACTGGACATATTGAATCAGAACAAACATTTTTAATTCATAACGTACGCATGCCTCGAATGCTTGCAGGGTTAGTGATAGGTGGTGCATTGGGGATAGCCGGTCTACTTATGCAAGCAATAACTAGAAATCCACTTGCTTCACCTCAAATATTTGGTGTAAATGCTGGAGCGTCCTTCGTCATTGTTTTAATTACAGTTTTAATACCATCCCTAGGTTCTTATTCAACTATCCTAGCAATTATTGGAGCCTTTTTTGGTGGATTTACTGTTTATACGTTGTCAGGATCTACGAAATCAATTACGCCAGTGAAACTTGCTTTAGCAGGTATGGCGATACATCTATTCTTTAGTAGCATGACCCAAGGTATCATTCTTTTAAATGAGGATTCTAATGATACTGTCATGTTTTGGTTAGTAGGATCATTAGCTGGGATAAAATGGAATCAAATTATGATGATTTTACCTTGTATAGTCATTGCTGTAATTGTAACTATTTTTATGGGGAGACAGCTTACAATTATGGAACTCGGAGACGACATTGCAAGAAGCCTTGGTCAACGTACTGAAATTGTAAGAATGATTATTGGATTGCTAGTGATAGTATTAGCAGGGATGTCTGTTTCAATTGCAGGCCCCATCGGTTTTGTGGGCCTCATTGTTCCTCATATAGTTAAACGTTATGTAAGTAAAAATTATCTAGTTATGCTACCTCTCACGTTTATTTTTGGTGCAGATTTATTGCTAATATCTGACGTTTTATGTCGTTTAATCACTTATCCATTTGAATCTCCAGTTGGTATAGTGACTTCATTTGTCGGCGCCTTTTACTTCTTATTCATTACTGTAAGAGGGGTGAATCGCGTATGATTAAGAGTAGCAATAGTATACGTTATGGAATCGTGATTATTTTATTAGTCGTTAGTACAATATTTAGTTTATGTATAGGTTCAGTTATGATAGACCCTATACATGCTATTGTTGGTTTTTTCACACAAGATGACTTTATTTTAAATGAATATCGTATACCTCGAACATTATTGGGATTAGTAATAGGTAGCAGTTTAGCTATATCTGGTGCTGTCATTCAAGGTGTAATTAGAAATCCGCTTGCATCTCCGGATGTTATTGGAATTACTAAAGGAGCAAGTCTAGCAGCGGTGATTATTATTATGATATTTCCGTCGGCACCTTTATTTGTATTACCTTTAGGATCGTTTGTTGGAGCATTGGTGATTAGTTTAATATTGTCCTTCCTTATTTCCAAATTTGATGTAAAAGGATCGAAACTTGCTCTTATAGGTTTAGCCATAGGCGCAATTTGTACGGCTATCGTACAGTTCTTACTTATTCGTAATCCTATGGATGCAAATAATGCATTAGTTTGGTTAACTGGTAGTTTATATGGACATAATATTTCTAACTTCTATAGTGTCTTACCTTGGTTTATTATCACTGTACCGGTAGTATTATTACTCGGTTACCAGCTAGATATCTTAAACTTGGGAGATAATGTCGCTACAGCTCTTGGTGCACGTGTTCGATTTTTAAAAATGATATTACTCATCTTGGCTGTAATGTTAGCTGGAGCTTCTATTGCAGTTGTCGGTGGTATTAGTTTCTTAGGACTTATAGCACCTCATATAGCAAGACAACTCGTCGGACACAAAAATATACATGTCATTATCATGTCAGGTTTAATAGGCGCTATACTATTAACGCTTGGTGATGGGTTAGCTAGGGGAATTCAACCGCCACTTGATATTCCAGTAGGTGTAGTTATTGCAGTTATTGGAGCACCATATTTCTTATTCTTACTACGTAGAATGAAATGATTTATTCATTAAATATGAATTTGAGCGCTCTTAGGTATGCTATGGCCGATTTCAATTTATAGTTTATTGAAATCGGCCTTTTTTTAAATTTTTAATTGCGAAAAGTGATAGATTAGCGTATAGTATTTATACGTAATTATTCATATTTTTGTATATATAAACATTTGTGTAGATGAATCTTGATTACTTCAAGTTGATATAAATAGATAGAAACGGATTGAAAAGTAATGAACGGATATACTAAAAGCGAAATTATAAAAGGTAGAATTAAATTTATAACAATGTCCATTCTAGGTATCATATTATTTTTAATTCCTATACCAGTTGTTCAAGATGGACAAAAACAAACAACATTACCTGTGGCATTTCTTGCAAATTGTTTAAAAGATCTGTTAGGGAATATTATGCCTATATTAATTGTATTAATTATTACAATTTCAGGTGTATTAACTCTTTTGTGCTCAACAATTTATAAACACAAGTTAAATCCACAAGGCCTAATGTATAATGCATTTAATGTCAAACTAGGTTGGCTAGTATTAAGAGTATTATCAGTTGTATTTGTATGGCTTACTTATTTGAAGGTAGGGCCTAAAATGATTTATTCAGAAGATACGGGGGGGCTAGTCTTTTATAGTCTATTACCAACTCTTGTGGCCGTATTTTTATTTGCGGCCTTATTTTTACCGTTATTGATGGAATACGGACTATTAGAATTATTAGGACCTGTGTTTAGACCAGTAATGAGACCGCTATTTACTCTACCTGGTCGATCAACTGTAGATAATCTAGCATCATTTATTGGTGATGGAACGGTAGGCGCCTTAATTACAAGTAGACAGTATGAAGAAGGCTATTATTCTAGAAGAGAAGCAACAGTCATTTCTACTACGTTTAGTGTGGTATCTATTACTTTCGCTATAGTTATTGCTTCAACTATAAAAATGCAAGATCAATTCTTTTATTTTTATATCACTGTAATTGTTTCTTGTTTAATTGCAGCAATGATAATGCCAAGAATTTGGCCTTTAAAAAATATTCCAGATGAATATGCTAAAGATGTTTCAGAGGATGCAAGAACGGAGCAATTACCAGAAGGAAAAACGGCATTAAGACATGGATATGACATGGCGACAGAGGTTGGTATAAAAGCTCCAGGATTCAAAAAGTTCTTTATTTCTGGATTTAAAACCGTTGTAGATATGTGGTTTGTCATTTTACCAGTAGTAATGAGTATAGGAACAATCGCAACAATTATCGCGAATTATACACCTATTTTTGAAGTTATTGGAAAACCATTCGTTCCACTACTAGAATTATTGCAAATTCCAGAAGCTTCACACGCTTCTCAAACTATTCTCATAGGTTTTGCCGATATGTTTTTACCATCTATATTAATTGAAGGGGTCAAAAGTGACATAACACGTTTTGTTATTGGAGCATTAAGTATATCCCAATTAATATACTTGTCAGAAGTAGGTGGTGTTATTTTAGGTTCAAAAATTCCTGTCAGCATAGGTAAACTATTTATGATTTTCTTGATACGTACTTTAATCACGCTTCCTATTATTGCATTACTTGCGCATTTATTTATCCATTAAAAAGATTGCTTATTAATAGACTTTATTATAATAAGCAATCTTCTATTAAAAATTATTTATCTAATTTTGATAATACATTGGCTTTAACAATTTCACTTTTAATTACTGGAGAATCTTCGGATTTTCCAGTATTTTTATGAGCTTCTTTAAAAGCATCACTATTTACCCAATTTTTAAAATCTTTTTCAGTATTCCACCATGTATTTACATACATATCTTCACTATAGTCATCTCTATCAATTTGCCAAACTTCAATACCATTAAAACCTTGTAAGGATTGGATTTGACCACCTTTTGTAAATCTAGGTGCCATTTTTTCTGCAAAACCTTTTTTCACGGTTATTCTATTTGTTACGACGAACAATAACTTCACCTCCATCATCATTATTGATTCCAATATAATAGGATTGTTTATACTTATCAATTTTCATATATCGAAAATGAGAGCCACCAACCGTAATAGATACATAGTTGGTGGTTTTTGCATGGATTATTAATTATATATATTTTAATTACTTAGTCAGTTCATTGTAAACTTTTTGATCATTTTGAGTATAAATAATGTATTCATGGTCATCAGTATCGATAATTACGCGGTTTGTTTTACCAAATGTAGAACCAATACGAGAGATTTCTTTACCATTTTTTTCAGGTACTGCATGGATATCTTGGTCTTGTGAGATATTTTTAATTTCATTATTAGGTATTTTAATATCTGCTACTCTCCATTGAATACGTACTTCATTATCGTTTTTCTTTACTGTCATTGCCATTCAAAACACATCCTTTAAATAATTTGTATAATCATCATAAATGATTTTGAAATCGTTTTCAAGGATTTATGTGATACTTTTGAATATAATATGTCATACTAATAAAATATTAATACGAAAGTATGTTCGCTTTATATGTAATTGTGTGTTAAAATGTTTTGAAAAGGAGAACTAGAAATGACAGGTAAAACACATGCCTCCTGTGGGGCTTTAACAGGAGCTTTGACAACTCAATATTTTCATACTGATTTATTTACTTCAGTCACTATATTGGTATTATCAACTCTAGCAAGCCTATTGCCAGACATATGTCATACCCAAAGTAAAATTGGCAGACGTTTCAGAGTTTTAAGTTTTGTTATTAGGCTTCTATTTGGCCATAGGACATTTACTCACTCTCTTGCTTTCATCATTATCATTGGTTTTTTACTGTACTTAATTCAAACACCCATTTATTATATGGTTGCAATTGTTATTGGAATAGCTTCACATGTTATACTAGATATATTAACACCTAAAGGGGTTAAATTATTCTATCCTTTACCATTGAATGTTGTATCGCCGCTTCATTTTAAAACAGGCGGATTAGTTGATTTATCTTTAGCTACAGCTTTTAGCTTTGGAACAGTATACACGTTGTTTAAACCCTTTTTTAATGAATTTATGTTACAGTGGCTAAATTAATTCTTTGAATCATTTATACATAAGGAGAGTAATCATGTTAGATAAAAACCAATTGGAGAAATATAACCAAGAGCATTTGTATGAATATGAAAAATTAATGAGTAAAAATGAAAAAGATGCACTTGAAAATAAAGTTGATGAGCTTGATTTAGAAGGAATTCAAAAACTATATCATGATTTATATGTTAATAGAAAATCAATAGATGATGTATCATCGGTATCAGAAGTTAAGTATGAAGTGAAATCTCAACTTTCTGATGAAGATAAGCATACATATGAACAAAAGGGTTATGAAGCGATTAGAAATGGTGAATTCGCGGTACTTCTTATGGCTGGCGGTCAAGGAACGCGATTAGGTTATAAAGGGCCTAAAGGTTCTTTTGAAATTGAGGGTGTAAGTTTATTTGAGTTACAGGCTCGCCAACTCATTAATTTAAAGAATCAAACGGGTCATACAATTAATTGGTATATAATGACTAGTGATATAAATCATTATGAAACAATAGAGTATTTTAAGAAACATCAATATTTTGATTATGATCCAGAACATGTACATTTCTTTAAACAAGCAAATATTGTAGCCTTAGGTGAAGACGGCAAACTTGTACTTGACAGAGATGGTCATATTATGGAAACACCAAATGGTAATGGTGGAGTATTTAAATCTCTTAAAGAGGCTGGATACTTAGATAAAATGGAAAAGGATCATGTAAAATATATCTTCTTAAATAATATTGACAATGTTCTTGTGAAAGTCTTAGATCCATTATTTGCTGGTTACACTGTAAGTAATAATAAAGATGTTACATCTAAAACAATTCAACCTAAACATGGAGAGAGTGTTGGACGTTTAGTCAACATTGATAGTAAAGATACAGTTCTTGAGTATTCAGAATTGGATCCCGAAGTAGCCAATGATTTTGATAATGCTAATATTGGTATCCATGCATTTAAACTGGCCTATATTAAAAGTGCAGTAGATAGGGAACTACCATATCATTTAGCTATTAAAAAATTAAAACAACTAGATGAAGACTTTGGCGTTGTAGAGTTACCAACATTAAAATTTGAATTGTTTTATTTCGATATTTTCAAATATGGAACAAGTTTTGTTACATTACAAGTTCCTAGAGAAGAGGAGTTTTCACCACTGAAAAATAAAGTAGGTAAAGATAGTGTGGAAACTGCTACAGAAGATTTAAAACGTATGAGTTTGATTTAAATAAAAGGTGGTGGAATAGATGTCTCATACATCTAAGCATAAAAAAGCATCGGTAGTTGAATCATTTAAGGACATCATTCCCTTATCTTTTGGCGAGGAAATAGGTAATGCAGCCTCACATGGTGCGGCTGCATTATTAACATTGTTTGTATTACCTTATGCAGCTGTTCATAGCTACAATCATGGTGGCACATTGGAATCGGTAAGTGTGTCTATTTATATTATTAGTATTTTTATGATGTTTATTTCTTCAACTATTTATCATTCTATGCAGAATTATACAGCTCATAAGTATATTTTACGTATTATCGATCATAGCATGATTTACGTAGCTATTTCAGGTACTTATACGCCAGTATTACTTACTATAGTAGGTGGATGGATAGGATGGGTAGTGACCCTATTTTTATGGGGGACTACATTATGGGGAATATTATATAAATCCATTGCTACGAAAGTTAATCATAAGCTCAGTCTTATTGTTTACCTAGTGATGGGATGGGTTGGTGTGATATTTATACCAGTGATTATCATGCGCACCTCTTGGTTATTTATTTTATTTATATTCCTGGGTGGCCTTTCTTATACAATAGGAGCCTGGTTTTACGCGCAAAAGAATAGACCTTATTTTCATATGATATGGCATATTTTTATTGTGATTGCATCGGTTTTACACATGATAGGGATATTATATTTTATGTAAAGTAAGTTTACGGTAGAGTTTAAATAGCTCTGCCGTTTTATTTTAACCTAGAAAATTAATACTATTGCATGATTGCGAACTAAACATAATCGTATTAATATTTTAAGGGTTCGAAATAGATAGAACAAAAGGAGTAAATATAAATGAAGTTTAGGTCGATATTAACAGTAACCGCATTGATACTAATCATGTTTATGGCTGCAATTGAGACATCTATTATATCTCTAGCCTTACCAACGATTAAGATAAATTTACATGCAGGTAATTTAGTATCTTTAGTTTTTACTGTTTATTTTATTGCTTTGGTCATAGCTAACCCTATTGTAGGTGAGCTGTTATCTCGTTTTAAGATATTATATATTGCCGTTGCAGGTGTTTCTTTATTTGCAATTGGTAGTTTGATGTCAGGTTTAAGTGAAACATTTACTTTTTTAATTATCTCAAGAATGATTCAAGGTTTTGGGGCAGGGGTCATGATGTCTTTATCTCAGATAGTCCCTAAACTAGCGTTTGAAATTCCTTTAAGATATAAAATTATGGGAATTGTAGGTAGTGTTTGGGGAATTTCCAGTATCATTGGACCCATACTCGGTGGTGCGATTTTAGAATTCGCGACATGGCACTGGCTGTTCTTTATTAATATACCTATAGCAATTATTGCTATTGTATTAGTACTAATGACATTTCATTTTCCAGAGGAAGAACATGGTAATCAAACACACTTTGATGTGAAAGGATTATCAATCTTTTATATGTTTATAGCATTGCTTATGTTTGGATTATTAAATCAACAACATTTATATCTCAATATTATTGCAATCATCTTGGCTTTATTAGTATTGATTGGCTTGTTTAAAATAGAACAAAAACAAAATAATCCATTTCTTCCGACTAATGAGTTTAATAGATCAATAATGCTTGCTTTCATTACTGATTTATTTATAGCTATGTCATTAATAGGATATAACCTGTATATACCAGTATATTTACAAGAACAATTAGGTTTATCACCTCTTCAAAGTGGGTTTGTTATTTTACCACTATCAGTTGCATGGATTATATTAAACTTTAATTTAGCGAAGATTGAAGCAAACTTTACTAGAAAAGCATTATATATTAGTGCGTTTACAGTTCTCTTAATTTGCAGTGTTATTATTTTATTTGGCATGAAAGTGCCATTGTTGATAGCATTTTCAGTTATCTTTGCTGGACTTAGTTTTGGATATGTATACACTAAAGATAGCGTAATTGTACAAGAGGAAAGCTCTCCTAGAAATATGAAGAAGATGATGTCATTTTATGCATTAACTAAAAACCTAGGTTCATCTGTAGGTTCTACAATTATGGGATATATGTATGCTTTAAAATCAGGTTTATTCGGCACTCATCTACACAATGTATTAGGTTTGATTGCCGTCATTTCAATTTGCTTGTCAATGATGTGGATTTTATTTTATAAATCTAATAAAACTTCAAATTTTAATAATTAAAAAGGTTTTCAAATACAAAAAACGTCTACTATAAGAGTAGGCGTTTTTAAATTTTATAAGGTGATGAATACGTGATACTATAAATATGTATTAAAAAAGAGGGGAGGACAATGAGTGATGAAATTCTTTAAAAATAAATTTTATAATTTAGCTGTAACACTTATTGTTCTCGCTATTTTTGTATTATCCGGGGCGATATTCTTAACATTTCTTGGTTTTGGATTATATGGATTAAGTAGGATTTTAATATTTTTTCATTTAGGTTATTTTGTCTACAATAAAGGATTTTATGACAATTTGTTTTACTATGGTAGTTATATAGTATTGGGATATTTTACTCTCTTTGCTGTTGAGCATTTAATGGACTACTTTAAGAAGAAATTGCCTAACAATCCTTATTTTCAGGGTATTACATTTCATCTTATTTCTTATATAGTAACGACAGTGATGTTTTATTTTATAGTACATATTCACTATGTATATATTAATATTCAATTTTGGGTAATTATGTTAATCATAGGATTTCTATTTATTTGTAAGGAGATATTTTATCCTGAAAGTGAGAACTTGAATAACAAGAAATAGTAATTAAGCATTTATTTTGCTTTGATAATTATAATTTGATTGAATATAACACTGTTATAAAAATAATAAAGGAGTAAACGTTCATGTCTAGTATCGATTTACCCAAAACGAAGCGGAATTTAATTGTAGCAGTGATGTTAGTGAGTGCGTTTGTAGCAATTTTAAATCAAACTTTACTCAACACTGCTTTACCTCACATTATGCGAGAATTAAAAATTGATGAAAGCACTTCCCAATGGCTAATTACTGGATTTATGCTTGTAAATGGTGTCATGATACCACTTACAGCTTTTCTAATGGATAGAGTTAAAACTAGACCTTTATATTTAGGAGCTATGGGTACATTTTTATTAGGGTCAATTGTAGCTGCGGTTGCGCCTAATTTTGGTGTGTTGATGACAGCAAGAGTTATTCAAGCAATAGGCGCCGGTGTGTTGATGCCTTTAATGCAATTTACACTTTTCACTTTATTCTCCAAAGAACATCGTGGCTTTGCTATGGGACTAGCTGGTTTAGTCATACAGTTCGCTCCAGCTATTGGACCTACATTCACAGGCTTAATCATTGATAATGCAAGTTGGAGAGTGCCATTTATTATTATAGTCGGTATCGCCTTAATTGCTTTTATCTTTGGTTTAATTTCAATTTCTAGTTATAACGAAACGAAGGATTCAAAATTAGATAAACGCTCTGTTGTATACTCGACTATAGGTTTTGGTATTATGCTGTATGCATTTAGTAGTGCTGGAAATTTAGGTTTTTCTAATCCAATAGTTATAGGATCGTTGATCATAAGTATTATTATTATCTCAATATTTGTTAGAAGACAACTAACGATTTCCAACCCATTACTTAACCTCAATGTATTTAAAGGTAGAATCTTTTGTTTCAGTACAATTACATCAATGATTATTATGTTATCTATGGTTGGACCTGCACTACTTATTCCTCTATATGTACAAAACGCTTTAGGTTTATCTGCGTTGTTATCAGGTTTAGTGATTATGCCAGGTGCGATTATAAATGGAATAATGTCAGTATTTACTGGACGTTTTTATGATAAATATGGTCCGAGACCATTAATATATGCTGGTTTTAGCTTATTAACGATTTGCACATTATTGCTTTGTTTCTTAAAAGCAGACACATCTTATATTTATCTTATTGTCATTTATGCGATTAGGATGTTTGCTGTTTCTCTACTAATGATGCCTATTAATACAACTGGTATTAATGCATTAGACAATAAAGATATTTCACACGGTACTGCTATTATGAACTTTGGTCGTGTGATGGCTGGTTCATTAGGAACCGCATTAATGGTAACGTTTATGAGTATTGGTTCGAAATGGATTGGACCATCCTCGTCTGAACATGCTAGTAAAGAATTATTACAAAGACAAAGTGTTGCTGCCGGAGTTGATGTTTCATTCGCTCTAGTTACAGGTTTTGTTGTTGTTGCATTCTTATTTGCGTTATTTATTAAAGAACCTAATAGAAAATCTCAAAATATGAGAGAAGTCTAAATTATATATGAAGTTAGCCTATTATTATGGGCTAACTTCTTTTTTTATAATAAAAAAAGACTTATAATAAAAAAGATAAACTACGTAATCGAATAACTTTTGTTATTATGTAGATAAATTATTATATTTAAGGGGGATTTACTTTGTTAACGGTAAATCAAGTTGAAGAAATAGTAGGTGCATTAAAAGACCCAATTATTGATGTACCTTTGAAAGAAACTGATGGTATAGTTAACGTTACCATCAAAGAAGATATTGAGCACGTTAGTGTTAAAGTTGCAATGGCTCAATTAGGGGGACAACCACAATTAGATTTACAAATGGCAATTGTAAAAGCTCTAAAAGAAAATGGTGCTAATACAGTAGGTATTCGTTTTGAAGAATTACCACCGGAGACAGTAGAAAAGTATCGTGGTAAAGGAACAGAAAAACCTAAAACTATTGAAGGTTTACTTTCTCAAAATAATCCAGTTGAATTTATTGCAATTGCTTCCGGTAAAGGTGGTGTAGGTAAATCAACTGTAGCTGTTAACCTAGCTGTAGCTTTGGCAAGAGAAGGTAAAAAAGTTGGACTCGTAGATGCTGATATTTATGGTTTCAGCGTTCCAGATATGATGGGGATTGATGAAAGACCGGGAGTAGATGGCAAAGAAATTATTCCGGTTGAACGTCATGGCGTTAAAGTTATTTCAATGGCTTTCTTTGTAGAGGAAAACGCACCTGTTATTTGGAGAGGTCCAATGTTAGGAAAAATGCTTACTAATTTCTTTACAGAGGTTCAATGGGGAGATTTAGATTATCTTTTACTTGATTTACCACCTGGCACTGGAGATGTAGCCTTAGATGTACATTCAATACTACCTTCTAGTAAAGAGATCATAGTTACTACTCCGCACCCTACAGCAGCGTTTGTAGCAGCTAGAGCTGGAGCTATGGCTAAACATACAGAACACTCTATTTTAGGTGTAATCGAAAATATGAGTTATTTCGAAAGTAAAGAAACTGGTAATAAGGAATATGTATTTGGTAAAGGTGGAGGTACTAAACTTGCTGATGAATTAGAAACACAGCTATTTGGAGAGTTGCCTCTTGAACAACCTACGTGGAACCCTAAAGATTTTTCACCATCTATTTATCAGCCTGAAGATCGTTTAGGAGAAATTTATACATCAATCGCCAGAAAAGTTATAGCCAGTACTCAAAAATAGTATCTCAATGTAATTTAACCAAAGGTATACTGATCACACAGAAACAAATTTTGTTTTTGTGTGATTTTTCTATTGCAAAATTTAGAAATCGTGCTAGAATATTTCTTTGTGAGCTACGAATTAGCTGTTCACAAAATTAAAAAATAATTCAATTTAAATGTTGACTTAAAAACATGAAATTGATATTATATAAAAGTCGCTGAAAAGCGATTGTAAAGTATTTAATTTAATTGTTAAGCGAGTGTAAAAATTACCCTTGCAAACATTATAAAAACACTTTAAAATAAATAAAGTAATCTTAAGAAATCATTGACATTTCTTCTCAGAAAAGATATGATTGAAAAGATTGATTTTATTGAG